>NZ_BMQP01000048.1 GCF_014648175.1 Planobispora rosea | reverse complement strand
ACCCCCAACGGGGTCGTACAGGCCATCGTCACGCCCGCACCCTATTTACCAACAGCGTCCCTGCGGTGCGGGCCCCCGGCGCCGACCCGGTCAGGCCGCGGTGTTCTTCGGGTCGCCGTGGCAGCGCTTGTACTTCTTGCCCGAGCCGCAGGGGCACGGGGCGTTGCGCTCGACGTTGCCGTAGGCGTCACGCTGCGCGCGCGTGCTGACCCGGGTGTGCTCGATCTCGCCGGTCTCCCCGGGCGCGGTGTACTCCAGCTCGGAGGGGCGCTTGGGAGCCTGCAGGCCTCGGGCGATGATGGAGCGGGCCTCCGCGACCGCGGCGTCCTCGCCCTCCTCCGTCTCCTCGACGATCGGGCTGGTCTGCACCTCGACCTCGAGGTTGAACAGGTAGCCGACCGACTCCTCCTTGATGCCCTCGAGCATCTGGGAGAACATGTCGAAGCCCTCGCGCTGGTACTCGATCAGCGGGTCCTTCTGGGCGTAGGCGCGCATGCCGATGCCCTCCTGGAGATAGTCCATCTCGTAGAGGTGCTCACGCCACTTGCGGTCCAGGACCGCGAGGATGACCCGGCGCTCCAGCTCTCGCATGGCCTCCGGACCGAGCTCCTCCTCGCGGCGGTCGTAGGCGGCCAGGGCGTCGGCCTTCACCGTCTCCTTGAGGAAGTCGGCGGAGAGCTCCTCCCGGCCGCCGGCCTTCGCCACGACGTCCTCGATGTGGAGGCTGATCGGGTAGAGCTGGCCCAGCGCCTTCCAGAGCTTGTCGAGGTCCCACTCCTCGGAGAAGCCCTCGGCCGTGGCCCCGTTGATGTAGTCGTCGATGACGTCGCCGACGAACCCGCGGACCTGCTCGTGCAGGTCGGCGCCCTCCAGCACCCGCTGACGCTCGGCGTAGATCACCTTGCGCTGGCGGTTCATGACCTCGTCGTACTTCAGGACGTTCTTACGGGTCTCGAAGTGCTGCTGCTCGACCTGGTGCTGGGCGGAGGCGATCGCCTTGGAGACCATGCCCGACTCGATCGGGACGTCGTCCGGGATGTTCAGCCGCGTCATGATCATCTCGACCCGGGCCGAGTTGAACAGGCGCATGAGGTCGTCCTCGAGCGAGAGGTAGAAGCGCGACTCGCCCGGGTCGCCCTGACGGCCGGAACGGCCGCGGAGCTGGTTGTCGATGCGCCGCGACTCGTGCCGCTCGGTGCCCAGCACGTAGAGACCTCCGAGCTCGACGACCTCCTCGTGCTCGCTCTTGACGGCGTCCCTGGCCTTCTCCAGCGCCTCGGGCCAGGCCTTCTCGTACTCCTCCGGGGTCTCGACCGGGTCGAGGCCGCGGTTGCGCAGCTCCACGTCGGCGCGGAACTCGACGCTGCCGCCGAGCTTGATGTCGGTGCCGCGGCCGGCCATGTTGGTGGCGACGGTGACGGCGTGCTTCCGGCCCGCCTCCGCGATGATCGCGGCCTCACGGGCGTGGTTCTTGGCGTTGAGCACCTCGTGCTTGACGCCCCTGCGCTTGAGCTCCTTGGACAGGCGCTCGGACTTCTCCACGCTGGTGGTGCCGACCAGGACCGGCTGGCCCTTCTCGTAGCGCTCGCTGATGTCGTCGACGACCGCCATGAACTTGGCGTCCTCGCTCTTGTAGACCACGTCCGGCTGGTCCTTGCGGATCATCGGCTTGTTGGTCGGGATCGGGACGACGCCGAGCTTGTAGGTCTGGTGGAACTCGTTGGCCTCGGTGGCCGCGGTTCCGGTCATGCCGGCGAGCTTGTCGTAGAGGCGGAAGTAGTTCTGCAGCGTGATCGTGGCGAGAGTCTGGTTCTCGTCCTTGATCTTGACGCCTTCCTTCGCCTCGATGGCCTGGTGCATGCCCTCGTTGTAGCGGCGGCCGTGCAGGACGCGACCGGTGAACTCGTCGACGATCAGGACCTCGCCGTCGACGACGATGTAGTCCTTGTCCTTCTTGTAGAGCTCCTTGGCCTTCAGCGCGTTGTTCAGGAAGCCGACCAGGTGGGTGTGCTCGGGCTTGTAGAGGTTGTCGATGCCGAGCCAGTCCTCGACCTTCTCGACGCCCGACTCCAGGATGCCGATCGTGCGCTTCTTCTCGTCGACGACGTAGTCGCCGGTGCTCTCCTCGCCGTCCTTGCCCTCGGTGCCCCTGCGGAGCCGGGGGACGATCTTGGCGAACTCGCCGTACCACTTGCCGGACTGCTCGCCGGGACCGGAGATGATCAGCGGCGTCCTGGCCTCGTCGATGAGGATCGAGTCGACCTCGTCGACGATGGCGTAGTTGTGGCCGCGCTGGACGCACTCGTCCAGCGACTGCGCCATGTTGTCACGCAGGTAGTCGAAGCCGAACTCGTTGTTCGTGCCGTAGGTGATGTCCGCGTTGTACTGCCTGCGGCGGTCGTCCGGCGCCATGTTGGCCAGGATCACGCCGACCTTGAGGCCCAGGAAGCGGTGGACGCGGCCCATCTCCTCGGCGTCGCGCTTGGCCAGGTAGTCGTTCGTCGTGATGACGTGGACGCCCTTGCCCGCGATGGCGTTGAGGTAGGACGGGAGCGTACAGGTCAGGGTCTTGCCCTCACCGGTGCGCATCTCCGAGATGTTGCCCATGTGCAGGTTGGCGCCGCCCATGATCTGCACGTCGAAGTGGCGCATGCCCAGGACGCGCCGGGCGGCCTCACGGACGGTGGCGAAGGCTTCGGGAAGCAGATCGTCGAGGGATTCGCCGTCTGCGTAGCGCTGCTTGTACTCGTCGGTGAGCGCGCGCAATTCGGCGTCGGTCAGGCTCGTGAAGTCGTCCTCGATGGAGTTGACCTGGTCGGCGATCCGCTTGAGCTTACGCAGAAGCTTGCCTTCGCCTGCGCGAAGAATCTTGTCGAGAAAGGCTGGCACTTTAGGTAAAGCTCCTCGCAGGTCTTCCGCGGCCTTCAGGGGCCCGGATGAGGACGAGACATGGTTCTCCGCTGCCATCGTAGGCGGTTCCACCACCAGACACAGCCACCATGGACGACGGTCTTGGCGTTCCGAAGGTTCCCCGCGGCCCCCTCTCCACGAGTACACGGCAGGCTATAGGGGTATATCGCCCACTATCACACCTAATGGAGAAACCGCGGCAGGCGCGTCACCGTCCCGCAAGGAGACACCACCATGACGGAGACCGCACCCGAAGACATGACGGATACCGCACCCGAAAACGGTCACGGAGGCAGGGCGTCGTCCTGGCTGGCCGTCACCGTCAGCGTGCTGGGCTTCGCCATCGGCGGGGCGGGACTGACCGCCGGTCCCAACTGGCCGCTGTTCTGGATGGGCGCGACCGTCTGCGCACTGGGCATGATCCTGCTTGTGGTCTTCGGCGCCTTCAAGGACGTCATCCTCGACGCCCCCCGCGTCCCCTTCGAGCGCGGTGAGGGCATCCTCGATTGAAACACCGGCGTAGCGCTTTCGTCGGTGTGAGCCGCTAGCCTCGGACCATGCTGACGTGCCGCGTGACGACGAGCCGTTTCCCCTCGGCGTCCTCCCCGACGTCCCCCCTGGAGGGGCGATGACCACCCCCCTCACCCTCTCAGCCGACGAAGCCCGCCGGATCATCCTGCGGGCCCAGGGCTTCCTCGGCGCCGACGCCCGCCGCGGCGGTGCGCCCGCCACGCTGCGCCGCCTGGGCGCCGTACAGCTCGACACGATCTCCGTGCTGGCCCGCTCCCACGAACTCGTCGCCTACGCGCGCCTGGGCGCCGTCGGCAGGCGGAAGGTCGAGCTGGCCTACTGGGACGACCCGGCCCGCGCCTTCGAATACTGGTGCCACGCCGCCTGCGTCCTGCCCATCGAGGACTGGCCGCTCTACGCCTTCCGGCGCCGCGCGTTCCGCGAGCGGAGATACCGCTGGCACGAGGTCCCGCCCACGGTGGACACGATCCTGGAACGGGTCCGGGAGAGCGGCCCCGTCACGACCGCCGACATCGGCGGGGCCAAGAACGGCGGCCCCTGGTGGGACTGGTCCGACTCCAAGATCGCCATCGAGTGGCTGCTGGACACCGGCGCGGTCGTCTGCACCCGCCGCGTCGGCTGGCGCCGCGTCTACGACCTGGCCGAACGCGCCGTCCCCGGCCACCTTCTGGGCGAAGACCTCACCGACGCCGAGTGCGTCACCCGCCTGGCCGGCATCGCCGGCCGCGCCCTCGGCGTCGCCACCCGCGCCGACCTCGTCGACTTCCTCCGCCTCAACGCCTCCCACGCCGCGCTCATGGACGCCGCCCTGCTCGACGGCGCCACGGGCCTCGTCCCGGTCCGCGTCTCCGGCTGGCCCGACCGCTCGGCGACCGCCTGGGCCGACCCCGCCGCCCTGGAGACCGTCCCCCGCGGCCGCCACCGCACCACCCTGCTGTCCCCGTTCGACTCCCTCATCTGGGATCGGGCCCGCACCGCCCGCGTGTTCGGCTTCAACCACCGCCTGGAGGCCTACGTCCCCAAGGCCAAGCGCGTCCACGGCTACTTCACGATGCCCGTCCTCACCGGCGGCCGCCTGATCGGCCGCGTCGACCCCGCCCGGGAGGGCTCCACCCTGGTCGCCCGCCAGATCGGCCTCGAACCGGGAGTCAGCCCGCACAAGGCCGCCGAGCCCCTGGCCGAGGCCCTGGCCGAGGCGGCGAGCTGGGTCGGCTGCGACACCGTCCGCATCGAACGCGCCGACCCCGCCCTCCACGAGGCCCTCACCTCCGCCATGCGATGACACCCGGCCCGGCGTCGGTACGGCGCCGCGAGGGGGGTGGCGCCGTACCGGGGTGGCGCGCCGCGCTGATGCCGGGTCAGGTGATTTCGAGCATCCGCTCGCGGACCGCGTAGACCACGGCCTCCATCCGGGAGTGGAGCTGAAGCTTGTCCAGGATGTTGCGGACGTGGTTCTTCACGGTGTTCTCGGAGATGAACAACTGCTTGGCGATCTCGCGGTTGTTCATCCCCTTGGCCACCAGGCGGAGCACCTCCATCTCGCGGTCCGTGAGCCGGGGGACCGGAACCTGGGGAGGGCGCTCGGCCTCCTTCCGGCTCATGGACGCGAACTCGTTGATGAGTTTGGCGGCCATCGCCGGGTTGATCAGCGACTGCCCTTCGTAGACACCTCGGACGACCTCGGGGACCTCGTCGAGCTGCACGTTCTTCAGCAGGTAGCCGGTGGCGCCCGCCTTGATCGCCTCGAAGAGGTCCTCCTCCTCGTCGCTCACCGTCAGCATGATGATCCGGACGCTCGGTGCCGCGGCCTTGATCTCCCGTGTGGCCTCGATGCCGCTCTGCCGGGGCATGCGGACGTCCATGAGCACGACGTCCGGTGTCAGGCGGTCGGCGAGCTCAACCGCTTCCTGACCGTCGCTCGCCTCGCCGACCACCTCGATGTCCGCCTCCGCGGCCAGCACCATGTCCAGGCTGCGGCGGATCAGCGCGTGATCGTCAACGATCAGCACGCGGATCGGGTCGCCGCGCCCGGCGGTGCGGGTCGCCTCGTCGGGTTCCGTCACGCCTCCTCCTCGGGGGGGCCAGAGCCGTTGAACCGCCATGATTACACGGCTTCCAGGGTTCTCGGGCTGGCCGGAGAGGGTCTTTCCCTGTGGATGTCAGGGCTCGACGAGCCGCAACACACCGTAATCGTAACCTCGCCGCAGGTAAACGACGCTTGGCTGCCCGCTTTCCTTGTCACGGAACAGGTAGAAGTCGTGGCCGACGAGTTCCATCTCCAGGAGCGCCTGGTCGATGGTCATCGGCTCGGCCTTGTGGAACTTCTCGCGGACCACCAGAGGCCCGTCGCCCTCCATCTCGATCTGGATGATGGTCTGGTCCTCGGGGAGGTCGACGCCGACCTCCTCCTCGGGCTCCGGCTCGTCCGGCTCGTCCGGCTCGAGAGGGACCTGGGCGGGCTCGGCCTCGAGGGACTGGGCCAGCGCGGAGGCGGTCAGCTCGGCGACCGACGGGGGGCAGTGGTTGCCGTGGTGGACCTTGCGCCGGTCGGCGATGCGCCGGAGTCTTCCTTCGAGCTTGCCGAGTGCCATATCGAGCGCCGCGAAGCGGTCTTCGGCGGAGGCCTCCGCCCGGACCGCCGGACCACGGGAATGAATCGTGAGCTCGACCCGCTCGCGCTGGTCGGGGATGCGCGGGTTACGCTCTTTGGACACCTCCACGTCAACGCGGATGAGCTTGTGGTCCAGACGCTCGATCCTGGCCAGCTTGGTCGTCACATGGTCGCGGAATCGGTCACTCACTCCGGTGTGCCGACCCTTGACGATGATGTCCATGCACAGCCCCCCTTCGGCTCTCGACTGTGATGCTGCGGCACCCGCCCGGCCGACCTGGTCTTCGTCCCCACATCCGCCTGCTGAGGGGTTCGCAGCTCTCTGCCACTAATGCCCTTCTCTTCTGGCGAGGAACATCTGGCTCCTCGGGAAGGCAGGTCTTACCTCTAAGCCGCACCGTGATCGACCGACAAAGAGTCGTCTTACGTGGACCGTTTCGCCTGCGGCTGGCATCGGCTAGCCAGACCGGCCCCCTGGAGGGGGTCAGTCCGGCGCAACCACGGACCCGAGCGGGTGCCATGCTCTGACGCTATCCGCATCGCGGCCGAATGTCAGCCTGGCGATCGGCCCCAGGATCACTTTGCGTGATTTCTTCCCGGATCCCCAGAGTCCAAGATGACCACTTTGGAGATGCCCCATCCCTTATGTGAACGGTTCTCGCGTCCCCGGAACCCATCTCAGCCCGCGATTGGGACATCAAGGTGTGCCTCCGGAGTGAGACCGATATCTTGCCGTTATTTTACTCTCCGTAATCTCCGGAAGGGTGATACCTCCGGCGTGTCGCGGCGATCGTCACCGCGAGAGGGGCCTCCACCCCCGCCGTCCGGAGAGCCCGCGCGGCCTCGGCGAGGGTGGCACCGGTGGTCACCACGTCGTCGACGAGCAGGACCACTCCCTCGCCGCTCCAGAGGCCCCGTACGGCGGCGCATTCCCCCGGCACGGCCCTGAATGCCGAAGAGAGGTTGACGGCCCTCTGCGACGAGCTCAGGCCCGCCTGATCAGCCGTACGGCGACGCGGGGCGATCGCCCGGACCACGGTCGCCGGCCATCCGGCGGCCCGGAGGTAACCCGCCGCCAGCCCCGCCAGCCGGGCCACCGGGTCGTGCCCGCGCCGCCGCAGGGCCTGACGCATGCCGGGCACGGGGACGAGCACGACGGGATGGCCGCCCACCGCGACGCCGGCCGTCAGGGCGAGAGCCCCGGCCAGCGAGTGCGCGAGGGCCGTACGGCCGCGTTCCTTGTAGGCGATGATCGCCCGGCGCACGGCGCCGTCGTAGTCCGCGGCCGACCAGCACTCGGGCAGGCCGGGCGGGACCGGGGACGGCGTCCGGCACGCGGGCTCCCCGCGGAGCTCCGCCGCGCACAGGGGGCAGACGAGCGCGCCGGGCGTGTCACATCCGGCGCAGCGAGGCGGCAGGACCAGATCGAGCAGAGCGGTCGTCACAAATCCAAAATGCCAGGTACCACCGACAATCCCGGGAACCCGAGGGCCGGCCGCCGGATCCCGCCGGGCGGGATCCGGTTCCCCTCAGCCCAGGGGGAAGACGGGGAAGGACGGACCGCCGGCGGTGAAGGCGACGGCGCCGCTCTCGTCCCTGATCCAGGGCTCCCACTTGGCGGCGGTCGCGTTCCAGTAGAGGACCTGCTGGTTGTCCTCGTCGTCCTTGGCCCCGGCGAGCAGGTAGTCGTCCAGGGCGGTGATGCTCTGCAACCGGGGGTAGGCGACCTGGGACGCCGGCGCGGCGGTCAGCGAGGCCTCCAGGAGCTCGGACTTGCCGGTGAGGACGTAGAGGGTCTTCCCGTCCTTCCAGGCGATGTCCGTGATCGTCCGCTTGTCCTCGGGGTGGACCACCGTCTGCAGGTTGTCGATGCGGCTGTCGGCCCCCGCGCCGATGACGGTGCCGATCTTGACTTCCTCGTCGCCCTGCGCGTTCCGGGTCGCCACCGCGACGTGCACGCCGTCCCGGGCGACCTTGAGCGCGGTGACGTCGACCGTGTTCAGTTCGGCGGCGGCCACCCGGAACTGCTTGACCTCGTGCTTGGCCTCGTCGTAGTAGTGCCGCAGCACCACCGAGGTCTGGGGGGAGGGCCGGCTCACGGTCCACATCGAGTGGTAGCGGTCCCAGGAGGGCGGGGTGAGGTCCTTGCCCGTGACCCACTGCGTCCACTTGCCGTCGGGGAGCAGCGGGGCGACGGAGATGCCGTCGCGGTTCTCGGACAGCGCCGCCACCTGCCGGAGGTTGTGCCCGCTGACGGCCGGGTGGGTGAACGAGCCGTTCTTCCCGCCCGCCTCGCCGGGCACCGCCACGCCGACGTTGTCCTTGCCCAGCTGCCGCAGGAGGCCGTCCTGGAGATAGAACGGGCGGATGTTGCCCGGGGCCATCCACGGGTCGAACTTCAGCTGCTGCTGGGCGTCGATCCCCAGCGGACGGTCGGAGGAGTAGTACGGCTCGCCGTGGATCCGCACCTCGAAGCTCGACCCGCCGGCGATCCCGGAGAGCGTCCCCGCGAGCTGGGCGGACATCGCGGCCACGTTGTCGGAGGAGACGCCCTTGGTCAGGTTGACGACGACGCGGTTGTCCACGGTGGTCACGTCGATGAGGCGGGTGCCGTCCGCGAAGGCGGTGCGGACGGCGCCCTGCAGCGAGGCGCTCGGGCCTTCGAGCAGCCGCTCGACGACCGCCTTGGCGAAGGTGGAGGCCGGGTTGAGGGGGACCTGGACCTGCTCGATCACCAGGCCCTCACGCCTGGAGTCCAGGAAGTACAGGTCCACCAGGCGGTAGGCGCGCTTGACGTCGGGCTCCGACAGCAGGAGCCCGTCCGGGCCCGCGCTGATCCGCCATCCCTTCCCCTCCTCCTTGACGAGGGTGAAGGGCTCGTCCAGCGGGCCGTCGCTCGGCCGGTACAGACCCCGGTCCTTGATCGTCGCGACCACGGTGCCCTTGAGCGTGATCCGGGCCTCCGTGTCGCCGTCGTCCACGTCGTCGCCCCCGTCGTCGCCGGTCGTGCTCGGCTGGTAGACCGTCACGCCGCTGTCGGGGTTCCACTCCTTGGCGTAGGCGCCGGTGAGGTACTGGCGCGCGACCGCGTACGAGGGGTCGTCGACGCTCGCCATCGCGGCCTGGAAGCCCATGACGACCTGCTCGGGACGCCAGTCGGGGTTCGGCGGCATGGCGATCACGCGGGCGTACGGCGGGTCGAGCGGGTCCTCCCTGCCCACGTCGTCCACCGTCACCGCCCGGCTGGCCCCGGTCGGGATGACCGAGCAGGCCGTACCCCCGCAGACCAGCGCGAGGGCCAGGCCCGCGGCCCGCACGCTCCGCACCGTCCTAGTCCGCATCGTGTCCCCCGTCGACCGCCGCCGGTGTCAGCACCGGCGTCATCTGCCCCCTCCACGTCCGCCGCATCTCCACCTCCGGCGGGACCAGCGGCAGCGGCGAGCCGCGCAGCTCCGCCCCGGCCACCCGGGGCAGCGAGAGCCGGAACTGCGACCCCTCGCCGGGCATCCCCCACGCCTGGAGCCAGCCGCCGTGCAGCATCGCGTCCTCGCGGGAGATGGCCAGGCCGAGGCCGGTCCCGCCGATGGTCCGCGCCCGGGACGGGTCGGCCCGCCAGAACCGGTCGAAGACCATGTTCTCCTCACCCGGCTTCAGGCCCACCCCGTGATCCCGTACGGCCACCGCCACGGCGTCCCGGTCCGCGCCGACCGAGACCACGATGTCCCGCCCCTCACCGTGCTCGATCGCGTTGAACAGCAGGTTGCGCAGGATGCGCTCGACCCGGCGGCTGTCTACCTCCGCCATGCAGGGCTCGCCCGGCAGGCGCAGGTCGAAGCGGGTGGAGTGGCGCTCGGCCAGCGCCTCCGAGTCGGCGACGGCGCGCAGCACCACGTCCCTGATGTCGACCGAGTCGATGTCGAGCGTCGCGGCGCCCGCGTCGTAGCGGCTGATCTCCAGCAGGTCGGCGAGCATCGACTCGAACCTCTCCAACTGGTTCTGCATCAGCTCCGCCGAACGCGCGGCCATCGGGTCGAAGTCCTCGCGGGCGTCGTAGAGCAGGTCGGCGGCCATCCGGACGGTGGTCAGGGGGGTGCGCAGCTCGTGCGAGACGTCGGAGACGAACTGCCGCTGGACCTGGGAGAGCTCCTCCAGTTGGTGGATCTTCAGTGCCAGGTTGGCGGCCATCTCGTTGAAGGAGGCGGCCAGGCGGGCGAGGTCGTCCTCGCCGCGCACCTTGAGCCGCTCGTCCAGCCGCCCGGCGGCCAGCCGCTCGGCGGCCTGCCGCGTCAGCCGTACCGGGGTGACCACCTGGCGGGTGACCAGCGAGGCGATCGCGGCGAGCAGCAGCACCAGGGCGACGCCGACGACCACGAGCATCTGCCGGACGGCGTTGAGGGTCTTCTCCTCCTCGTTCAGCGGGATCAGGTGGTAGATCTCGTACTCGTTGTGGACCTGGGGGGCGCCGGTGGTGTCCAGGCGCGCGCCGAGCACCAGCCCCGGGATCGGCTCGGAGCCGCCCTTGTAGTGGAGGTCGCCGTACCAGAGGCTGTTCTTTCCCGGTTCCTGCTTCACCACGTCGGCGCGCATCTTGTCCGTCACGGCGCGCTCGTCGATGTTCGTGGTGCCGAAGCAGGCGCCCGGCAGCTTCCGGTTACAGATGATCACCGAGTAGCGGCTGGCGGAACCCGCCCGGTTCGCCAGGGCCGTGGTCGCCTGGCTGAGCGGGCTGTCCCCGCCGCTCTGCAGGGACTTGCCGGCGTCACCGGACTGCTTGGCGGGCTCGCCGGCCGGCTGGCTCAGGAAGCCGAGCACCGCGATGCGGTCGGCCTGCGCCTCGCTCATCGCGGCGCGCAGCCGGGCGTTGAGCACGGACGTGTTGATCTGCTGGTCGAGGAAGACGCCCAGCACCGCGACCACCGCCATGGAGACGACCATCGTGCTGGTGACCACGCGGAGCTGGAGGGAACGCCAGAAGGCCCGGCGCAACCGACCGGCCGCGCGCCGGGTCCGTCGCCGTACTCCCCGCACCAGCTGGCGCGGGGTACGACGGCGCTGCTTCGCAGGAGGCATGTCGGTTTCCGGGGGGTTTCCGGGGGGAGACGGACGGCTCAGGCCGGTCCGGCCTTGTAGCCCACACCGCGGACCGTCACCACGATCTCCGGGTGCTCCGGGTCCTTCTCGATCTTGGCGCGGAGCCGCTGGACGTGCACGTTGACCAGGCGCGTGTCGGCCGCGTGCCGGTAGCCCCAGACCTGCTCCAGCAGGACCTCGCGGGTGAAGACCTGGCGGGGCTTGCGCGCGAGCGCCACCAGCAGGTCGAACTCCAGCGGGGTGAGGTTGATGGTCTCCTCGCCGCGCTTGACCGAGTGCCCGGCGACGTCGATGGTGATGTCGCCGATCTGCAGGATCTCGGGCGTCGGCTCGTCGGTACGGCGCAGCCGCGCGCGGACCCGGGCCACGAGCTCCTTCGGCTTGAACGGCTTGACGATGTAGTCGTCGGCCCCGGACTCCAGGCCGAGCACCACGTCGATGGTGTCGCTCTTGGCGGTCAGCATCACGATGGGGACGCCGGACTCGGCGCGGATCCTGCGGCACACGTCGATGCCGTCGGCGCCGGGCAGCATCAGATCGAGCAGGACCAGGTCCGGCCGGGTGTCGCGGAACGCGTCGAGCGCCTTGTCCCCGTCGGACACGAAGGAAGGTTCGAAGCCCTCTCCGCGCAGCACGATGCCGAGCATCTCGGCGAGAGCGGCGTCGTCATCGACGACCAGCACGCGTCCTTTCATGGCCCCTCATTCGTTTTACGCAGCTAGGGATTTTCACGGCAAACCGCATGATTACTGAAGGTTACCCTTGCTCGACCACCGGATGACACACTCCTGTGATCGGCGCTCGGGTGCCGAATTTTAGGCCCGCGCGCCGTGAAACATGCGGCGACGCCCCCGAATGGCCGCTTCCGGCCGCGGCGGACCGGGCGCCGGGCCGAAGGTGGCCACCGTCACAGTCTGCGGTAAACAGCGGTATCCCGGCCATCCCCACCGGGGCTTTCCATCCGTCCCCGCGCTTGGAACCCTGACATGCCTCCCCGAACAGCCCGATCCGCGCGCTCTCATGCCAGGATTGGGATATGTCAGACGGCCACGGTTCCAGCCCCGACACACCCGGCTGGGCGTCCGATCAGCCTCCGTCGCACGGCGGACCGGCTTCATGGGCCACGCCCGGCTCCGCAGGAGCGCCCCCTCCCGGATCTCCCCAGCAGCCGTACGGCCAGCAGCCCTACGGCGGCCAGCCGGGCTACGGCGGCCAGCCCGGTCCGTACGGCGCGCCGTCCGATCCCTACGGCCAGCAGCCCGGTCCCTACGGCCAGCAGCCCTACGGCGGCCAGCCCGGTCCCTACGGCCAGCCCGGTCCCTACGGCGGCCAGCCCGGTCCCTACGGGCAGCCCGGCCCGTACGGCTACGGGGCCCCGGCCTACGGCGGCCCGCCCGTGCTCAAGCCCGGCATCATCCCCCTGCGGCCGCTCAACCTGGGTGACATCTACAACGGCGCGGTCCAGTTCATCCGGAGCAACCCCGCGGCCACCCTCGGCCTGGCGGCGCTGGTGACCCTGGTGACCCAGGTCGTCACGCTGCTCGTCCAGATCCCGGCCCTCGGCGCGTTCGTGGACGTCGCCGTGTCGCCGACCGCCGTGGACGACCCCTCGGAGCTCTTCGGGGCCCTCGGCGGCTTCCTCGCGGGAACCATGGTCGCCGCCGTCTTCCAGATGATCTCGATCGTGGTGCTGAGCGGCATGCTGACCAGCGTGCTGGGCCGGGCCGTGTTCGGCGAGTCCATCTCCATCGGGGAGGCGTGGCGGCGCACCGCGAGCCGCGTCCTCCCGCTGCTGGGCCTGGCGCTGCTCCAGGCGGTCATGGTCTTCGGCTTCATGATCGTCGCGATCCTCCTGGTCGTGCTCCTCGGCGTGGCCGGCGCGCCCGGCGGACTCGTCGCCGTGGCGGGCTTCGTCCTCGTCATCGGCGGCATCGCCGGCGCGGTGTTCCTCTACACCAAGCTCAGCCTCGCCGGGCCGGTGATCGTGCTGGAGCGGGCCGGCGTGTTCACCGCCATCGGCAGGTCGTTCCGGCTGGTCAAGGGCGACTTCTGGCGGGTCTTCGGCATCCTGCTCCTCACCGCGATCATCGTCTGGCTGGTCGGCACCGCCGTGGCCGTCCCGTTCACCCTCCTGGGCGGCCTGACCGAGCCCACCGACCTCGCGGAGCTCCAGGCGGGGCTCACGGTCTCCCTCATCGTGGGCGCGCTGGGCAGCATCATCGCCGGGACGATCACCAATCCCTTCTCCGCCGCCGTCAACGCGCTGCTCTACACCGACCGCCGGATGCGCGCCGAGGCGTTCGACCTCGCGCTCCAGACGGCCGCCACGGACCGCCAGCGCGGCGTCCACGGCGCGGCCCCCGAAGACCTGTGGCACCCCTCCCACGCCGCGGGCGGTCACCCCCACGGCTACGGCCACCCGCCCCACGGCCCCGGAGCCTGGCCCCAGTGATCTCCGACGTTCCGGTCGACATCGCCCGGGACGCCGCCCGGGAGGCGGCGGTCCGCGAGCTGGCCAAGCCGATCTACCCGAAGGAGTCGTGGTGGGACCGGCTCCTCCAGAGTGCCCGTGACTGGCTGAACGACCTGATCGACGCCGCCTCCGGGCTGCCCGGCGGGTGGTTCTCGGTCCTCCTGCTGGTGCTGCTCATCATCGGCGTGGCCGTACCCGTCCTGGTGATGGCGCGCAGGGCCACCCGCACACGCGCGGGCGGACGGGCCGGCGAGCTGTTCGGCGCGCGGGTCCGCACGGCGGCCGAGCACCGCGCCGCCGCCGAGGCCCACGCCGCGCGGCAGGAGTGGGCGGAGGCGATCAGGGAGCGCCTGCGGGCGATCGCCCGCGACCTGGAGGACCGTGCCGTCGTCGAGCAGGCGCCCGGCCGTACCGCGGACGAGCTGGCGGCCGAGGCCGGCCGGGCGCTGCCCGTGTTCGCCGGTGAGCTGCTGCGGGGAGCCCGGCTCTTCGACGACGTCACCTACGGCGATCTGCCGGGCACCGCCGAGGGCTACCGGCACCTGGCCGGCCTCGACGAACGCCTCCGCCAGGCCAGGCCCGTGCCGGCGGGAGGACCCGCGTGATCCCTGACGCGCCCGCGCCGTCCCCGTCGACCGGCGCCGCGCCCTCCTCCTCGACCGGCGCCGCGGGCTCTCCCGCCGCGGCGGGCGTCCCCGTCCCGCCGGCCGGCGACGCCGCGGCGAGCAGGCCCGCGTCCCCGCGGACGGCGGACATCTGGCGGCGCTGGCGAGGGGTGCTGGGCGTCCTGGCAGCCATGATCCTGATCGCCACGGCGACCGTCCTGCTCTCCCAGCCCCGCCCCGGCGGCTATCTCGACCCCGAGGCCACCACCCCCGGCGGCGCGCACGCCCTGGTCCAGCTCCTGCGTGACCAGGGAGTCGACGTACGGCCCGCGCGCACCGCCGGGGAAGCCCGCGCCCAGGCCGTCCCCGGCTCGCTGCTGCTGGTGGGCCGGACCGAGTTCCTCGCCGAGGAGAGCCTGCTGCGGGAGATCGCCTCGCTGCCCGGCGACCGGCTGCTCGTCGAGCCCGTGACCCAGGCCCTGCAGGAGCTCGCCCCCGGCGTCTCGGCCGGGGCGCTGACGGACGTGAAGTCGCGGGCCCCCGAATGCCGGATCCCGGCCGCCGTGAAGGCGGGCACCGCCATGATCGGCGGAATCTCCTACAACCCGCCCCAGGGCTGGACCGGCTGCTACAACGGCAGCCTGATCTCCGGCACCGCCGACGGCAGGACGGTCACCGTCCTCGGTTCCGGCGAGTTCATGACCAACCGGCGGCTGGCCGGGGACGGTGACGCCGCCCTCGCCATGAACCTGGCCGGGAGCCGCCCGGTGGTGGTCTGGCTGGTGCCCTCGGTGCCGCAGATCCAGGGGAGCGGCGAGCGGGCGTCCCTGCAGGACCTGCTCCCCGCCGGGATCGGCTGGGCCGCCCTGCACCTGCTGGTCGCCGCCCTCCTGGTGGCGCTCTGGCGGGGCCGCAGGCTCGGCCCGGTCGTGGCCGAGCGGCTGCCGGTCGTCGTGCGCGCGTCCGAGACCGCGGAGGGGCGGGGACGCCTCTACCGGTCCCGCAAGGCCCGCGACCGCGCGGCGGCGGCCCTGCGGTCCGCGGCGCTGGAGCGGATCGTGCCGCGCCTCGGGCTGGCGGGGGAGATCACGCCCGCGGGGGTCGTGGCGGCCGTCGCCACGCGGACGGGGCAAGATGCTCAGCAGGCGGGGGCCGTACTGTACGGTGCGGCGCCCCTGGACGACGCGGGGCTCGTGGCGCTGGCCGGAGACCTCGACATCCTCGAAAGGCAGGTACGAGACTCGTGATCGAGCACACCATCGTCGGGTACGGTTCCGCCGGGGTGGGGGCCCCGTGAACATGCCCGGTCCGGGGTCCGATCCCGCCCTCCAGCAGACCATCGCCTACCCCGGCCGCGCGCCCGGCGCGGAGCCGGACCCGGCGGGCGACGGGGCCCGCGCCTCGCTGGGGGCGTTGCGCGCCGAGGTCGCCAAGGCCGTCGTCGGCCAGGACGCCGTGGTCACCGGTCTGGTGATCGCCCTGCTCTGCCGGGGCCACGTGCTGCTCGAAGGCGTCCCCGGCGTGGCCAAGACCCTGCTGGTGCGCACGATGGCCGCCGCGCTGTCCATGGATTTCAAACGTGTGCAGTTCACGCCGGACCTGATGCCGGGCGACGTGACGGGCTCGCTGGTCTACGACGCGAAGACCGCGGAGTTCGAGTTCCACGAGGGACCGGTCTTCACCAACCTGCTGCTCGCCGACGAGATCAACCGCACCCCGCCCAAGACGCAGGCCGCCCTGCTGGAGGCCATGGAGGAGCGGCAGGTCAGCGTCGAGGGCGCCGCCCGCAAGCTGCCCGACCCGTTCATCGTGGCCGCCACCCAGAACCCGATCGAGTACGAGGGCACCTACCAGCTCCCCGAGGCCCAGCTCGACCGGTTCCTGCTGAAGCTCAGCGTGCCCCTGCCCTCGCGCGAGCAGGAGATCGCGGTGCTGGAGCGGCACGCCCTCGGGTTCGACCCCAGGGACCTGTCCCACGTCAAGGCCGTGACCTCGGCCGAGGATCTGGCCGTGGGCCGCGCCGCGGTCGCCCGGGTCCACGTGGGCCCGGAGGTCCTCGGGTACGTCGTGGACATCGCCCGGGCCACCCGCCAGTCGCCGTCGCTGCGCATGGGCGTCTCCCCGCGAGGCGCCACCGCGCTCCTGGGCGCCGCCCGTGCCTGGGCGTGGCTCTCCGGCCGCGGCTACGTCACCCCGGACGACATCAAGGCGCTGGTGCTGCCCGCGCTCCGGCACCGGATCCAGCTCCGCCCGGAGGCCGAGCTGGAAGGAGCCACCCCCGACGGCGTCCTCGACGGCATCCTCACCGCCGTCCCCGTCCCGCGCTGATGGCACTCACCGGACGCACGGGGCTGGTGGCGGCCCTGAGCGCGATCGTGGTGCTGTTCGCCCCCAGGCCGGGCCTCGCCGTGGCCGGGCTGCTGCTGGTCCTGGCGGCGCTGGTCGTGGTGGACCTGCTGCTCGCCGGCAGCGTCCGCGAGCTGCGGCTGGAGCGCTCGGGAGAGCACAGGGTACGGCTCGGCGACACGGTGCGGGTGACGCTGACCGTGGCGAACCCCGGACGCCGGCGGGTGCGCGGGCTCATCAGGGACGCCTGGCCCCCCAGCGCCCGCGCGCAGCCCCGGCACCAGGCCCTGGACGTTCCCGCCGGCGAGCGCCGCCGGGTGGTCACCACGCTGGTCCCGTCACGGCGGGGCGACCGGGAGTCCGCCGCGGTCACCGTCCGCTCGGTGGGCCCGCTGGGCCTGGCCGCGCGGCAGGGCTCGCACACCGTGCCGTGGACGGTGCGGGTGCTGCCGCCGTTCCTGAGCCGGACCCACCTGCCCGCCAAGCTCTCCCGGCTGCGCGAGCTGGAGGGCCGCAACCCCGTCCTGATCCGGGGGCAGGGCACCGAGTTCGACTCCCTGCGGGAGTACGTGGCCGGTGACGACGTGCGCTCCATCGACTGGCGGGCGACGGCCAGGCGCCACGACGTCGTGGTGCGGACCTGGCGTCCGGAGCGGGACCGGCGCGTGCTGATCGTGCTCGACACCAGCCGCACCTCGGCGGGGCGCGTCGGGGTGGACCCGGCCTCCGGCGACCCGTCCGGCTGGCCGCGGCTCGACTGGTCGATGGACGCGGCCCTGCTGCTGGCCGCGCTGGCGGCCCGGGCCGGGGACCGGGTGGACTTCCTCGCCCACGACCGGACCGTCCGCGCCTGGGTGTCCGGCGCGTCCCGGACCGAGCTGCTCTCGGTCCTGGTGAACGCCATGGCTCCGATCGAGGCGGAGCTGGTCGAGGCCGACGCCGAGGGCATGGTCGCGGCGATCCTGGCCAGGGCGGCGCACCGCTGCCTGGTGGTGGTGCTCACCGACCTGAACCCGGCGGCGCTGGAGGAGGGCCTGCTCCCGGTGCTCCCGCAGCTCGCCTCCCGGCATCTGGTGCTGCTCGCCGCGGTCTCCGACCCGCGGATCACCGCCATGGCCGAGGGCAGGGACACGCCGGAGAAGGTCTACGACGCGGCCGCCGCCGAGTACCTGCGGAGCGGGCGGCGGCGGATGACGGCGCGGCTGCGGCAGCACGGCGTCGAGGTCGTCGACGCCCTCCCGGAACAGCTCGCCCCGGCCCTCGCCGACGCCTACCTGGCCCTGAAGGCCGCCGGCCGGCTCTGACCGTACGGCGGCCACTCCGCAGAGCGGACAGCTCGGGCGGCGCGGAGGGTGCCGTACGGCTCAGGCCGCCGAAGAGTGGCCGCCGGTGGATGTCTCATCCGGCTGGGGACGGTGGTGCGGGGTGAAGACGAAAGCCGCGTCGCCGTCGTCCAGCCGGATGCTCAGGGAGGCGTCCAGAGCCCCGGCGAGGCGGGTCAGCAGGGCCAGGGTGGGGACGGAGTCACCGCCTTCGATGGTGGAGATCTGCGGCTGGGTCATGCCCGCCCGGCGGGCCAGCTCGGTCTGGGAGAGACCGAGAGCGGTCCGGCGGTCGTAGACGGCCTGCCCGAGTGCCAGAGCGTATCCGGCCTCCACGTAGGCGGGAGATTCCTCGACCGTCTCCCCCAGGAGCCTCCTGGTCCGTCGGGTCTTCCACTGGGAGTGGTTCATGATTTCGACTCCTCTGCCCGGTCGTAGGCGTGCGCGGCGGGGCCGTGTTCGGCTTCGCACGCCTTCTGCGTCTGTCGTGCCCGCTCGATCTCCGCTTCCTCGTGCTGCCGGGTCTTGCGGAACACCGTGAGGAGCACGATCCGTTGTCCGGGGGCGAGCCAGTAGGTGATGCGGACGGCGCTGCCGTCCAGGTTGAAGCGCAGTTCGCGGACTCTGCCGCCGAGGTGGCGGGAGTACGGCTCACCGAGGGTGGTCGCCTGGGAGGCGAGCATGCCGACTATACAAAAATCGATATAGCGAGGTGTCGAGGACACAGAGCCAGGTACGGTCCATGGGCTCTACGGCACCCGCAGGATCGATCCGCTCCCCTCAGCCCGCCACCAGGCGAAGGGGCGGGAGTGGGACGGCGTCAGGCGGCGGGGACGACGTCGGGGGCCCGCTCCACGTCGCCGCTCTCGCCCTCCCGGGCGGCCCGGCGGCCGAAGTACACGACGTAGGCGATGAAGACGGCCTCGGCGACGACCCCGATGCCGATGCGCGCCCAGGTCGGCAGCGGGGAGGGGGTGACCAGCGCCTCGATCAGGCCCGAGACGAGCAGCACGGCGACCAGGCCGAGGGCGACGCTCACGATCGCGCGTCCCTGCTCGGCCAGGACCTGCCCGCGCGGTCGCGGCCCCGGGTCGATCGCGGCCCAGCCCAGCCGCAGGCCCGCCCCGGCCGCGAGGAACACGGCGGTGAGCTCCAGCAGCCCGTGCGGGGTGATCAGCCCGAAGAAGACGTCACCCTTGCCCGCCGCGACCATCACGCCCCCGGTGACCCCGACGTTGACCGCGTTCAGCAGCAGGATGTACAGGATGGGAAGGCCCAGCAGGATCGCGGACGCGATGGCCTGCGCCGCCACCCAGGCGTTGTTCACCCACACCTGGGCGGCGAAGGAGCCCGCGGGGTTCTCGCTGTAGTAGTCGGCGAAGTCGTGCTCGACGAGCTGGCGGATCTCCTCGGGGGTGCCGACGGCCGCCTGCGCCTCGGGGCTGCTCACCAGCCACGCCCCCATGGCCACGGCGACCGCCGTCGAGGCGAGCGTCGCCCCCAGCCACCAGCGCCAGGCCCGGTAGGCGACGACGGGGAAGGAGACCGTCCAGAATCGGACGAACTCCCGCCAGGCGGGGGCGTGCGCCCCGGTGACGGCCGAGCGTGCCCTGGCCACCAGGGACGAGAGCCGTCCGACCAGCAGCGGGTCACGTGACGACGAGCGCACGATGGACAGATGCGTCGCGACCCGCTGGTAGAGCTCGACCAGCTCGTCGATCTCGGCCCCGTCGAGTGACCGGCGCCGCTTCACCAGCTGCTCCAGGCGGTCCCACGTCGGCTGATGGGCGGTCACGAATGCGTCGATGTCCACGTCCCGAGCCTATTGTCCGCGCTCCGGAAACCGCCACGCGGCATCCCTACCGGTCGGCGGCAGGCGGTAGGGTCGGTGGTGTGTCCGATCTGGTAACCGGTGACGCGGTCGTCGTCGATGTGCAGATCGCGCAGTTGCCGATCCGGGCGGCCGCCTTCCTGCTCGACTTCCTCGTCCAGACGGGGTCGATGATCGCCATCTACCTCCTCCTGTCCAACACCATCACCGTCGTGGACCCCGCGCTGCTGACAGCGCTCCTGATCCTGTTCACCGTGCTGGTGTTCGTCGGGTATCCGGTGCTGACGGAGACGCTGACCCGCGGGCGCACGCTGGGCAAGATCGCCTGCGGGCTGCGGGTGGTCGGAGACGACGGCAGCCCCGAGTTGTTCCGGCAGGCGCTGTTCCGGGCGCTGTCGGGATTCGTGGAGATCTACACGCTCAGCGGCGGCCCGGCCGTCATCTGCTCGCTCATCTCCCCCAAGGGCAAGCGGCTCGGCGACGTCTTCGCCGGGACGATGGTGATCTCCGAGCGCGGTCCGCGGAACGCCGGCCCGCCCCCGCAGATGCCGCCGCAGCTGGCCGGGTGGGCGGCGACGCTGGAGCTGTCCCAGCTGCCGGAGGAGCTGATCCACACCGCCCGGCAGTACCTCGCGCGCTGGCGCGACCTGTCCCCCGCCGTCCAGCACGAGATGGGGACGCGCATCGCGGCCCGGATGACCGCGTTCGTCGCCCCGCCCCCGCCGCCGGGCGTGCCGCCGCACGCCTACCTCTCAGCCGTCCTGGCCGAGCGCCGCGAGCGCCATCTGCAGCGGCTGCTGCGCCGCGCCGCGGCCCGCGCCACCACCCCGGCCGCGGCGCCGTACCTCCCCGCCCAGCCCCACACCGCCGCGCCCCGGCCCCATCAGGGCTACGCCGCCGCCCAGCCCTACGCCGCCGCGTCCCAGCCGAACGGCCCCGCGCCTCGGCCGCACGGCCCCGCGGGCGGAGGTTTCACCCCTCCGGCCTGAGCCTCTCGTTTCCGGCCTGAGCCATTCCGTTCCTCCCGCCCGTCTCCCCGGCGGCGGGCACGCCGAGGGGGCGGCGGGAATCCCGCCGCCCCCTCGTCATCCCTCACATTCCGCGTGACCGGTTACCAGTGGCGGCCGTGGAAGGATTCCTGGGTCTGCACGTTCAGCCGGTCCATCCGGACCCAGCGGGCCGGATCGGTGAGTCTGTCATTGATCTTTATGACGTCGAGTCCCTTGTGGAAGTCGCTGCCGTAGATGTGACCGTTGTAGTAGTAGGCCGACCAGATGCCGCCCCCGCCGGGGGTGGTCTCCGGTCCGCGCTCGAAGAACCCGATCTCCCTCGGGTTGGCCGAGTCGGTGAAGTCCCAGATCGACACGCCGCCCTGGTACCAGGCCTGGGCCATGATGTCCTTGCCCTTGACCGGGATGAGCGAGCCGTTGTGGGCGACGCAGTTCTCGTTGTCGGCCTGGTGACGGGAGATCTTGAAGTAGCTCTTGAAGACGAGCTGGCCCTCGACGATGTCGTAGATGGCGTCGGCGCCGCGGTTCGGGCCGGTGGCCTCGTTGCAGGTGGCGCCGGAGCCGCCGCCGAGCTCGTCGGTGAAGACGACCTTGGTGGCGGAGTTGTTGAACGTCGCCGAGTGCCAGAACGCGAAGTTCGGGTCGGTGACGCGGGCGGTCACCACCGGGTTCAGCCGGTCGGAGATGTCGAAGAGCACGCCGTCGCCCATGCAGGCACCGGCGGCGATGTTCTTCTCGGCGTAGACGGTGATGTCGTGGCAGCCGCTGGTGGGCAGCAGCAGGCCCGGCTGGGTCTCGTTGCCCCCGTCGGGGAAGACCACCGGGGTGGCCACGACGGCCGCGGCCTCCGGGTTCCTGAGCGGCACCTTGATGACGGAGATCTTGTCATGCGGTGGCTGGCAGTCCGGGAAGTTGGCGGCCGGCCGGTAGGAGGAGACGTACAGGTAGACGTTGCGCCGCCGGTCCGAGCCCTTGCCCGGGACCAGGGTCAGGGTGTGCGAGCCGCAGTTGGTCTCGACGGACTTGATGTACTTCGGGTTGGCCTTGTCGCTGATGTCGAAGATCCGGACGCCCTCCCACGACTCCTTGATCGAGGCGTCCTGCCCGGTGCTGCTGCAGGAGTCGTTGTTGCGGGAGGAGTCGACGGCGCCGAAGAGGAGGTCGCCGTAGACCGACACGTCCATCTGCGAGCCGGGGCAGACCACGGTGCTGACGACCTGGGCCTGCTTCGGGTTGCGGATGTCGTAGATGGCGAAGCCGCCGTAGTTGCCGACGTAGGCGTAGCCGTCCTGGAAGGCGATGTCGGTGTTGATGGTGGTCGTCAGCCCGTCGGGCTTGGGCACCGTCTTCACGTGGGTGACGTTGGGGCTGGTGACGATCTGGTCCGGCGGCGGGATCTCCGCCGTCAACGCCTGTACGGCGGGCGCGAGTAGCGCGACTGCGGCCACCGCCATGATGAGCGTACGGCCGATTCTTCGAGGGGTGAGCACTCGGAGCCTCCTGAGAGAGCGAGAAGAAGGCACGCAGAAACGACCCAAATTGTCAGTCCCATCGGTCAAATCGGCCAGACATCACCCTGTAAGGGGAAACATCTACTTTGACGTCTTTACCCTGACAACTGAGAGCTATAGGGTTGACGGCAAACCAGAAGATGATCTTCCTTCGGGCGGGCGGACGCCCTGGTGGAGATCATGCTCGCGGCCAGGCGTCTCCCGCCGCGAAAGCTTGTGCGTCCCCCGTCTTTACCCGCCGGATCCTCCGGGGTTAGGTTGCTGGGCACGGACCCCACCCCCGAAGGAGGCCGGGTGCGCGCGGCGCTCATCCCCGTGTCCATCACCGCCCTGACTCTCACCGCGGCCCTCGCCCTGTCCCTGTCCGCCTGCAGCGCCGAGCCCGGGCGCCGCTCCGCCACCGGGTCCACCGCGCCGATCATCGTCCCCGGCAGGCCCGGCGAACCCGCGCGGACGGCCGCCCCCGAGGAGGCCGCCACGCTCGTGCCCACCCCGGCCGTCAACGCCGCGGACGTGAAGTACGTCCAGGACATGATCGTCCATCATCGGCAGGCCCTGGACATGGCCCTGCTGGCCCCCTCCCGGGCCCGGACGGCGGAGCTGAAGGGGCTCGCCTCCCGCATCAAGGACGCCCAGGCCCCGGAGATCCAGTACATGACCTCCTGGCTGCAGCAGCGGGAACAGCGGGTGCCGGACCACCACGCCGGGCACGGGAGCATGCCCGGAATGGCCACCCCCGAGCAGTTGGAGGCGCTGAAGGCCGCCTCGGGCGAGGGCTTCGACCGGCTCTTCCTCCAGCTGATGATCGCCCACCACCAGGGTGCGATCACGATGTCCCAGCAGGTCCTCACCGGCGGGTCGGACATCAAGATCTGGGAACTCGCCAACGACGTCGCCTCCACCCAGGCCGCCGAGATCCGCCGCATGCTCAGGATGCAGGCGGCGCTCTGAGCCGCCCCGGGGAACGGCCCGGCGAGCGGCTACGACCCCGCCCGCCAGGAGTGGAGATACCGCTCCTGCTCGCCGGTCAGCTCGTCCACCTCGATCCCGGTCGCCGCCAGTTTCAGGCGCGCCACCTCCACGTCCACCTCCTCCGGGACGTCGTAGACGCCGGGCTCCGGCCGCGGGTGCTCCCGGGCCAGCCACGCCACCGCCAGCGCCTGCGCGGAGAAGGACATGTCCATGACCGCGGCCGGGTGCCCCTCCGCGGCCGTCAGGTTGACCAGGCGTCCCTCGGCCAGCAGCAGGAGCCGGCGGCCGTCGGCGAGGACGTACTCGTCGGTGTTCGGGCGCACCCCGCGGTGGACGGCCTGCGCCAGTTCGTCCAGGGCGCGCACGTCGATCTCGACGTCGAAGTGGCCCGCGTTGGCCAGGATCGCACCGTCCTTCATCGCGGCCAGGTGCTCACCCCTGATCACGTCCCGGTTCCCGGTGACCGTGACGAACACGTCCCCCAGGGACGCGGCCCCGGCCATCGGCCGCACCTCGTAGCCCTGGAGCGAGGCGTCCAGGGCCTTGACCGGGTCGATCTCGGTGATCACCACCCGGGCGCCCAGCCCCCTGGCCCGCTCGGCCACGCCCCGGCCGCAGTAGCCGAACCCGGCGACCACCACGGTCTTGCCCGCCAGCAGGGTGTTGGTGGCGCGCATGATGCCGTCCAGGGTGGACTGGCCGGTGCCGTACCGGTTGTCGAACATCCGCTTGGTGCGGGTGTCGTTGACCGCGACCATCGGGAACCGCAGCGCCTTCTCCGCGGCCATCTGCCGGAGCCGGATGATGCCGGTCGTGGTCTCCTCGCACCCCCCGGCGACCCCGTCGAGCAGCTCGGTCCGCTCGGTGTGCAGGATGTTCACCAGATCGCAGCCGTCGTCCAGGACGATCTGCGGGGCGATGTCGAGCGCCCGGTGGATGTGCCGGTAGTAAGTCTCCCGGTCGACCCCCGCCCGCGCGTGGACGGCGATCCCGTAGTCGCCCAGCGCCTCGGCGACGTCGTCCTGGGTGGACAGGGGGTTCGAGGCGGCCAGCGCGATCTGCGCGCCCCCGGCCCGCAGGGCGCCCATCAGCACCGCGGTCTCCGCGGTCACGTGCAGGCAGGCGGCGATCCGCAGACCCTCCAGCGGCCGGTCGGCCGCGAACCGCGCCCCGATCGCGGTGAGCACCGGCATCGCCCGCGTCGCCCAGTCGATCCGGCGTTCCCCGGCCTCCCGCAGCGCGTCGTCCACGTCGTCTCCCTACGGCCCTGCAGCCCTCTGATAGGCCGAAGGCCCTCGCAGGTCTGCGAGGGCCCCGGCGTGATTGCGGTCCGATGCCGGCTACGGCTCAGTAGCGGTAGTGGTCGGGCTTGTAGGGGCCCTCGACCGGGACGCCGATGTAGTCGGCCTGGGCCTTGGTGAGCTCGGTGAGCTTCACGCCCAGCGCGTCGAGGTGGAGGCGGGCCACCTTCTCGTCCAGGTGCTTGGGCAGCACGTAGACGCCGATCGGGTAGTCCTCGGTCTTGGTGAACAGCTCGATCTGAGCGATCACCTGGTTGGTGAACGAGTTGGACATGACGAACGACGGGTGGCCGGTGGCGCAGCCCAGGTTCATCAGGCGGCCCTCGGCGAGCACGATGATGGCGTGGCCGTCGGGGAAGGTCCAGGTGTGGACCTGCGGCTTGACCTCCTGCTTGACGATGCCGGGGATCTTCGCCAGACCGGCCATGTCGATCTCGTTGTCGAAGTGGCCGATGTTGGACACGATGGCGTTGTGCTTCATCCGGCCCATGTGCTCGGCCGTGATGATGTTGAAGTTGCCGGTCGTGGTGACGAAGATGTCGGCGATCTCGACGACGTCCTCCAGGGTGGTGACCTGGAAGCCGTCCATCGCGGCCTGGAGCGCGCAGATCGGGTCGATCTCGGTGACGATCACGCGGGCGCCCTGACCCCGCAGCGCGTCGGCGCAGCCCTTGCCGACGTCGCCGTAGCCGCACACGACCGCGACCTTGCCGCCGATCAGCACGTCGGTGGCGCGGTTGAGGCCGTCGATGACCGAGTGGCGGCAGCCGTACTTGTTGTCGAACTTCGACTTGGTCACCGAGTCGTTGACGTTGATCGCCGGGAAGAGCAGCGTGCCGGCCTTGAACATCTCGTACAGGCGGTGGACACCGGTGGTGGTCTCCTCGGTGACGCCCTTGATACGCGAGGCGATCTCGGTCCACTTCTTCTCTTCGGAGACCGTACGGCGGAGCAGATCGAGGATGATCTTCCACTCCTCCGGGTCGTCCTCGGCGGCGCTCGGGACGGCGCCGGCCTTCTCGTACTCGGCGCCCTTGTGGACGAGGAGGGTGGCGTCGCCGCCGTCGTCGAGGATCATGTTGGGGCCGTCGCCGCCCGGCCAGGTGAGGGCCTGCTCGGTGCACCACCAGTACTCCTCCAGGGTCTCGCCCTTCCAGGCGAAGACCGGGACGCCCTTGGGGTCGTCGACGGTGCCCTCGGGGCCGACGACGACGGCCGCGGCCGCGTGGTCCTGGGTGGAGAAGATGTTGCAGCTCACCCAGCGGACCTCGGCGCCGAGCGCGACCAGCGTCTCGATGAGCACGGCGGTCTGGATGGTCATGTGCAGCGAGCCCATGATCTTCGCCCCGGCCAGCGGCTGCGCGGCGGCGTACTCCTTGCGGATGGCCATCAGACCGGGCATCTCGTGCTCGGCGAGCTGGATCTCCCTGCGCCCGAAGGCCGCAAGCGAAAGGTCGGCGACCTTGAAGTCCATGTGTGGTTACCCCTCTACCCGGAAGTCGACGCATGCGAGTCTAGACTCGCCGGACCACCCGGCGCACAATTCCGGGGCCTAAACTGACATAGAATTGTCAGAATGCGAATCACCGAGGCCGCGAAGCGGCTGGGCATGTCCCCCCGGATGCTGCGGTACCGCGAGTCGCTGGGCCTGCTCCCCCCGGTGCGCGAGCAGGGGGCGCACCGCCGCTTCGGCCCCGAGGAGCTGTCGGCCGTGGCCCAGGGCGTGGAGCTGGAACGGCGCTTCGACATCTCCCCCGGCGAACTGGCCTTCGCCCTGCGCGTGCTGAGCGAGCCCGCCGTCGCGCAGGCCGTACGGGACCTGGGGCTGCGGATCGGCCGCCTGCAGGCCCCGCGCCGCGCCCTGGACTTCGAGAAGGAGAAGGCCCTGCGCCTGCTCCAGGGCCGCACCGGCCCGGCCCGGCCCGGTCACGGCGCCGAACCCGCCGGCCACGCGGACCGCCGCCCGCCGGATCGCTCTTGGGAGTGACGACAGCTTCCACCGGGATCGGGAGGATTCATCCATGAACGTCACCACCAAGCTGAGCCGGGCCGAAGAGGAGCTGGCCGCCTTCGACCTCGGGCGTGTCATCGCCTCGCCGCTCACCAACCTCGTCGTGGCGGCCGTCCTCACGGTGGCCGCGTTTCTGGAGGTCGCAGCGGACCACTCGGCCCCGGCCACCCTGCCCGCCGTGCTGGCCACGGCCCCGCTGGCGATCCGCCGGTCCCAGCCGTGGCTGGCCGTCACGCTGACCTTCATCGGGGCCGTCGGGCTGGTGCTGGCGGGCGTGAACATCCCGCCCGTCGCCGTCACGATCTCAGGTGTCATCTCCTTCTACACGATCCTGCGCCGGCTCAGCCGCGGGGTCGCCTGGGTCCTGACCGCGGGCATCGGCGCGCTCCTCGTCGCCGCCGTCGCAGCTTTCCTGCTCTTCGCCTCGGACCCGTTCTCGTCCTCGTCCTGGTACCTGCGGGACCATGGCCTCATCCTGGTCGTCCTGCCGGGCGCGCTCCTGGCGACGGCGCTCGTGGCGGACGTGCGGCGGAGCCGTACGGAGATCAAGGAGGTGCGGGCGGACAACCTGGAGGCCCTGCGCGAGCAGGCGGCGATGGCCGAGCGGGCGAGGATCGCCAGGGAGATGCACGACATCGTGGCCCACTCGATCTCGATGGTCGCCGTCCAGGCCGAGACCGCGCCCTACACCCTCCCCGGCCTCGACGAGCGGGCGAAACAGGAGTTCGCCGAGATCGCGGCCAGCGCCCGCGGCACCCTCACCGAGATGCGCCGCCTGCTCGGCGTGCTCCGCGCCGACATCCCCTCCGCCCCGGAGACCGCGCCGCAACCGGGGCTGGCCCGGCTTCCCGAGCTGATCGCGCAGCACGACGGCGAGGTCGACCTGGACGTGGTCGGCGAGCCGGTCGAGGTGCCGCAGGCCGTGGACGTCTCGGCCTACCGGATCATTCAGGAGGCGCTGACCAACGCCCGCGTGCACGCGCCGGGGGCCCGCGTCTCCATCGAGCTGGCCTACCGCCCGGGCCTGCTGGTCCTGCGCATCGCCGACAACGGCCCCGGCCCCGCCGAGAAGGCCGGGGAGCCCGACGGCGGGCACGGGCTGGTCGGCATGCGCGAGCGGGCGCTCGCCCTCGGCGGCTGGTTCACCGCCGGAGCGGGCCCGAACGGCGGCTTCCTGATCCAGACGGGGCTCCCTCTCGAATGACCGCCGCAGACCGTTCTCCGGCCGGATCCGCCGCCGACCGCCCCAGAACTCCCGGGACGGCCCCCGGGGCGAGCGCGGACGTCAGGCCCGCGACTGCGGGCGGTCCGATCCGCGTGCTCGTCGCCGACGATCAGCCGATCGTGCTGCGCGGGTTCGCGGCGGTGCTCGACGCCCAGCCCGACATCACCGTGGTGGGCACCGCCCCGGACGGCGCGCAGGCCGTGCTGCTGGCCCGGGACACCCGTCCGGACGTCGCCCTGCTGGACATCCGGATGCCGGAGATGGGCGGGATCGAGGCGGCCCGCAGGATCCTGGAGACCGAGGCGACCAGGATCATCATGATCACCACGTTCGACCTGGACGACTACGTGTATGACGCGCTCACCGCGGGGGCGAGCGGGTTCCTGCTCAAGGACGTCCGGGCGAACGACCTGGCCGAGGCGGTCCGTACGGTGGCCCGGGGCGACGCGCTGCTCGCCCCGAAGATCACCCGGCGGCTGATCGCGGAGTTCGCCCGGCAGCGGCGGCCCCGGGCGGACAGCGGTTCGCTGACCCCGCGTGAGGTCGAGGTGCTCCGGCTGATCGCCCAGGGCCTGTCCAATGCCGAGATCGCCGCCGCGCTGGTGGTCACCGAGCACACGGTGAAGACCCACGTCGCCCGGCTGCTGGCCAAGCTCGGCCTGCGCGACCGCACCCAGGCGGTGATCCACGCCTACGAGACCGGCCTCATCGTGCCGCGTCCCTGAGCGCCCCGAGCCGCCGCACGCCCTGAGCCGCCGCGCCCCGAGCCGCCGCCCGGCGCGCGTCAGGCGGAGCCGGCGGGAGCGGCGCTGGACCGGTAGAGGTCGGGCTCCAGGTAGATGACGCGGGCCTCCGGTACGGCCTCGCGGACGCGGCGCTCGGCCTCGTCGATGCCGCGGGCGATGTCGGCGGCCGTGTCGTCGTGCTCCACCGCGATCTTCGCGGCGACCAGGATCTCCTCCGGCCCCAGGTGGAGCGTGCGCATGTGGATGATCCGGGTGACCTCGGGAGCGCCCTGCAGGGCGTCGCAGATCTTCTTCTCGACCTCGGGGCCGGCGCCCTCGCCGATGAGCAGCGACTTGGTCTCGATCGCCAGGATGACCGCGATGATCCCGAGCAGGGCGCCGATCATCAGGGTGCCGATGGCGTCCCACACGGGGTTGCCGGTGACGACGGCCATGGTCACACCGAAGAGCGCGAAGATCAGGCCGAGCAGCGCACCGAGGTCCTCAAGGACGATGACCGGGAGCTCGGGAGACTTCGAGCGGCGGATGAAGGCGACCCAGGACTGGTCGCCGCGGACCGCGTTCGACTCCTTGATCGCGGTGCGGAAGGAGAAGATCTCGGCGATGATCGCGAAGATCAGCACGCCGAACGCCCACTGCGGGGACTCGATCGGCTCCTTGCTGCTGAGCTTGTGGACGCCCTCGTAGAGGGAGAACAGGGCGCCGATGGTGAACAGCACCACCGCCACCACGAACGCGTAGAAGTAGCGCTCGCGGCCGTAGCCGAAGGGGTGCTCGGGGGTGCGCTCCCGGGCCGCCCGCTTGCCGCCGAGCAGCAGCAGCGCCTGGTTGCCCGAGTCGGCCACCGAGTGGATGCCCTCCGCGAGCATGGCCGACGAGCCGGTGAAAGCGAACGCCACGAACTTGGCCACGGCGATCGAGAGATTGGCGGCGAGTGCCGCGATGATCGCCTTTGTACCGCCGCTCGCGCTCACGGCAGCCTCCACTCCGTCAATTCAGGAAAAATCAAGACAGGATCCTATTGGGAAATTCTCGCCTTGAGCTCATTGATCGCCGACACCGGGGTCGGATCAATGCCGTACCCCAGCGCGAGGTAGGTACTCGCGTAGTCGCCCAGGCCGATGAGGGTCGCCACCCGCTCCAGCGGGTGCAACCCCTCCGCCACGATCTCGGTGACCGGCACGCCACGGTCCTGCGCCAGCCGTACCGACACCTCGCGCCGCCGGGTGGCCTGCGGGTGCTCCTCCAGGTCGCGCAGCACGAACAGCCGGAGCGTCCGCCCCGGGTCGTCGGCGAAGACGTCCCGCTGGGCCAGCGGGCCGTCGAAGGTCACCACCTGGTTGTGATTGGCCTCCGGGATCTCGCCCCAGACCGCCGGGTACTTGGCGTTCTCGTTGAGCTGGCAGGCCCAGCGGTAGGCCGCGACCGCGGCCAGCCGGGAGGACCCCCAGATCATCGGCACCGACTCGGCCATCTCCGCGGCCAGCGTCTTACCCGGGTTGATGAACGACTCGCTCGCCGGACGGCAACGGTGGGCGATCTCCTCCAGCCGCGCGGCCGTCGACTCGAACACGGCCTCGTCGGCCTGGACCAGGCCCATCCCCGCGGCCGCCACGATCAGCGGGACCGACAGCGCCCACATCCCGGCGCGCGGCTGGCCGTTGCTCGCGATGGGCACGAAGGACGCGCCCGACTGCCGGGCGACCTCCTCCAGCGGCGAGCCGGCGGCACCCACCGCCAGCAGGCGGCACCCGCGGCGCGCGGCGTCGACCGCCATCGCGAGGGTCTCCTCGGTGGTCCCCGAGCAGGAGACGGCGACGACCAGGTCGGCCACCCCGACCCAGCCCGGGAGCCGGTAGGAGCGCACCGTCACGATCGGCAGCGGCGTGCCGTTGCCGCACACCGCGTCCAGGACCTCTCCGGCGATGCCCGAACCGCCCATCCCCGCGATCACGATCGCCCGGGGACGGCCGCCCTCGGCCAGCGACGGCACGCCCGCCTCCCGGGCGGCCCGGTAGGAGGTGCGGATCTGCGCCGCCGAGCCGGCGACCGCGCGCAGCATCCCTCCGGGATCGCCGTCGTCCAGCCCCGCGAAGTCGTCGAGCCGGTCGGCGTCCCAGGTCACGGCTTTCGCGCCTCGTCCACCAGCAGCACCGGGATGTCGTCGCGGACCGGATAGACCAGCCCACAGGAGGCGGAGGTGCAGGCCAGCTCGTCCGACTCCGGCTCGGCACGCAACGGGGACTTGCAACCGGGGCAGGCCAGGATCTCCAGCAGCCAGTCGTCGATCTTCACTCGGTCAGCTCCTCACGACGGCCAGGACCTCGTCCCTGATGGCCGCCATCTGAATCTCGTCGGCCGCCTCGGCGTTCAGCCGGAGCAGCGGCTCGGTGTTGGACGGACGAAGATTGAACCACCATCCGGGGCCGGACACGGTCAGGCCGTCCAGTTCGTCGAAGGTGACGCCGTCACGGACGGCGAAGACCTCCCGGACCCGGGCCGTCGCGGCCGCCTGGTCGGCGACGGTGCTGTTGATCTCGCCGGAGGCGGCGTAGCGGGCGTAGCCGGCCAGCACCTCCGACAGCGGCCGGTCCTGCTCGCCCAGCGCGGCCAGCACGTGCAGCGCGGCCAGCATGCCGGAGTCGGCGAACCAGAAGTCACGGAAGTAGTAGTGGGCGGAGTGCTCACCGCCGAAGACCGCGCCGGTCCTGGCCATCTCGGCCTTGATGAAGGAGTGCCCCACCCGGGTCCTGACGGGCGTGCCGCCGCGCTCGGCGACGATCTCGGGGACGCCCCGCGAGGTGATCAGATTGTGGATGATCACGGAGCCCGGATGCTTGACCAGCTCGCGCGCGGCGACCAGCGCGGTGACGGTGGACGGGGAGACCGACGCGCCGTGCTCGTCCACGACCCAGCAGCGGTCGGCGTCGCCGTCGAAGGCCAGGCCGATGTCCGCGCCGGTCTCGGTGACGGTCTTCTGCAGGTCGCGCAGGTTCTCCGGCTCGATCGGGTTGGCCTCGTGGTTGGGGAAGGTGCCGTCCAGCTCGAAGTAGAGCGGGACCAGCTCGACGGGCAGGCCCGCGAAGACCGCCGAGACGGTGTGCCCGCCCATGCCGTTGCCTGCGTCCACCACGACCTTCAGCGGCCGGATGCCGGACAGGTCGACCAGGCCGCGCAGGTGCTCGGCGTAGCCCCGCAGCAGGTCGCGGTGCTCGACGGAGCCCCCGGAGGCCGTACCGGAGCCTCCGGCGCCCTCGCCCGCCGCGCCGGAGGCCAGGATCTCGGCGGCCCGGTCGCGGATCTCGGTGAGCCCGGTGTCACCGCCGATCGGGACGGCGCCGGCGCGGCACATCTTCATCCCGTTGTAGCGGGCCGGGTTGTGGCTGGCGGTGAACATCACGCCGGGCAGCCCCAGGCTGCCGCTCGCGTAGTACAGCAGGTCGGTGGAGCCCAGACCGGCGTGGATCACGTCGGCGCCCCGCGAGGTCGCCCCCCGGGCGAACGCGGCGGCCAGCGGCCCCGACGAGGAGCGCATGTCGTGGGCCAGAACGAGCTTGCCCGCCTCGATCACCTCGACGAAAGCGGCTCCGACCGCCTCCGCGGTCGCCTCGTCGAACTCGTCCGGCACGACGCCGCGCACGTCATACGCTTTGAAGATCTTGGCGAGGTCGCCCACTCCAGCTCCGCCCCTCGGTGTCGTCTCTGCCGAACCCTGCCTAGGTCGAACCCAGCCTAGAGGGTTCAGCGGTCGCGCTGGGGCTGCGCCGAGCGGAGCACCCGCAGATGTCCGCGCCGTCCGATCTCGACCGCCTGGCCGACCGGCTCGGCCTTCCCCGCCGGAGCGGGCCTGGCGGCCTCGCGCACCGCGTTGGCGAGGGCCTCCAGGTCGTCCGTGCTCGGCGGCACGCCCTCGGTGGGCAGGCGGACCACCTCCCAGCCGCGCGGTGCGGTCAGCCGCTCGGCGTGTTCGGCACACAGGTCGTAGCAGTGCGGCTCGGCGTACGTTGCCAAGGGCCCGAGAACAGCGGTCGAATCGGCGTAGACGTACGTGAGCGTGAAAACGGCAGGCTGACTGCACGCGGTGCGGGAACAGCGGCGGACGGGGCTCACGGTGGTGACCGTATCCGGTAAGCGTCCAGGGCGCCACTATCTGAGCGCTCTTAACGAGCGTGTCGCCACAATTCGGACACCCATCGGGGCTCTCCTCCCCCTTTCCTCCCGTACGGCTCCCGCTTCCGAACCGTCCCCCGCGCCACCGGGGAGGCTGAAGATCCAGGGGGCACACCCTAAGCTGGGCTCGTGAGCCCGGCACCCGGAAGACCCCGCTCCCCCCGCAGGCGCGACCGCCACGGGCGGGGCATGCGCGGCCCCCTGGCGCCCTCCCACGTGCCGATCGCCAAGTCCCGCAGCGAGCGCTTCGACGACCTCGTCCTGGACGCCGTGGACCGGCTCAAGCCCCGCTGGGGCCGGCAGCTGGCCTCCGTGGAGTTCGCAGTCGAGGAGGTGCCGCCGGCGGCCGACCTGGGCGACGGCCCCGGTCTGCTGAGCGGCGATCCCATCCCGTTCGGCCGGACCGAGCCCGCCGACGGCCGGCACCCCGCCGTCGTCATCGTCTACCGCCGCCCGCTGGAGGCCCGGGCCGGCGACCGCGACCAGCTCGGCGCGATGGTGCACGACACCGTGGTGGAGCAGGTCGCCGGCCTGCTCGGCCTCTCTCCCGACTCCGTGGACCCCGGGTACGGCGGCGACCACGACTGACCCGCCCGCCCCGCCCCGGCCCGGGGCAGGATGATCGCGGCCGACCGCCCGACCCCCGGCTCCCGGCTCCCGGCTCCCGGCTCAGGGCAGGACGACCGCCGCGGACTCGGTGACCGGCGGGACCATCGCCCACATGCGGGCGGCCGCCAGCGGCTGGACGGTCAGCGCGAGCCCGTCGTCGAGCTTCTCGTCCATCACCCGCCCGCCGTACACCGGCCCCGAGCCCGGCAGCGGCAGCACCACCACCGCGAACGCGCCGTCCGCCTCGGGCAGCTTGACCTCCTTGACCCGGGCGGCGGCGACGGCCAGCTCGAACGGCTCGGGCGTCTCACCCGAGCGCGGCAGCACCTGCACGCTCACCTTGCCGGGCGTGTCCGGAGCGGCCAGCAGCAACCGGGAGCTCCTCCCCCCGCCCGTGCGGTTGTCCGCCACGACGCTGCCCAGGTCGATCGGGGCCGCCCCGGCGGTGAAGGCCACGTCGGGCTTCTTGCCCGTCCCGGTGGCGACCAGGCCGGCCACGATCGGCGTCTCGGAGGTGAGGACGAGCGCGGCGGGCTGGCCGCCGATGCCGGTGGACAAATCGACGGTCGCGACGGACCCGGCGGGCACCTCGACCAGCTCGCGGCCCTTGAGGGCGTAGGTCCCGTCCGGGGTGAGGGCCTTGACCTCCACCAGGGTGTCGGTATCGGCCGGGGTGGCGACCAGCAGTTCGCGCCTGCCCCCGCCGCCGGGTACGGCCGGCACCACGACGCGGGTGGCCGGGGGCGCGGAGACGGGCAGCCAGTCGACGCCCCTGCCGTCGTCCATGACCGCGCGGGCCCCGGCGGTGACGCGGCCTGGACCGGTCCGTACCTGAACGGCCATCACCAGCGGGGACGGAGCCAGGTCCGCGAGGTCGACGGTACGGCTCTCGCCGGGGTCCAGAGTGAGGATGCCGCCGGTCTCGTTCACCACCTGGCCCTCACCCGAGTAGATCAGGATCTCCACGACGGCCCCGGCGAGATCGGCGTTGGTCAGGTGCAGCGTGACGTCGGCGGCCGCCGGTCCCGGACCGACCAGCCAGGTGCTCGCGGCCGGTTCCACGCACCGCGTCCCGGCCAGGCCCCGGTGTCGTCCGGAGGTCTCCCTGCGCGTCTGGGCCGACTCCAGTCCCGCCGCGCCGCTCCCGGTGGCGGTCACCGTGACCGGGCCGGTCCCGTCGGGCGCCGTCTCGTGCCAGAGCCGCCCCGGCTCCCTCAGGGTGTCCAGAACCTTGTCCCCGGCCGCGACCCTCGTCTCGCCCGGGGTGACGGCCTCGCCCCCGGGCGGGGTGACGACGCCGATCTGCGCGCCGGCGGAGTCGGGGCAGACGGTCGTCACGGCGGCCACGGGGACCTTCCGCGGGCCCGGCGGCGGCTCGGCGGCCGGGGCGGGCCGGGTGGCCGCGGCCACGCCGTACAGGGCGAGCAGGGCTGCCAGCACCAGGACCGGCAGGCCGAACCGGTTCTCGATCAGGGACTTCACCGGGGTGCCAGTCTCCTCGTGGTCTCGGGCGGTTCCTGCGGGACGACCTCGCGGTCGGCGGCTCGCGAGCCGGGTGCGGCCAGGACCGCGACCAGCGACACCATCAGCGCCTGGGCCCAGAGCCAGCGGGCCCGCCAGGGGTCCTCCTGCGGGGCGGCCGGGGCCGCGATCGGCTGGGTGAGCCGCCACACCCCGCCCCGCTCGGACAGGCTCACCCTCGCCAGCGCGGGCTGGGAGTCCAGGGCGCCGCTGACCGCCGGGTCCACCGGCGCGGCCACCACCACGAGCCGCACGCCGTGGGCGGCCAGGACCCGGGCGTCGTCGCCGCCCCGGCCCGAGACCAGCCCCGCCGCGGCCACGCTGACCAGATCGCGGGGACCGGCGGGCGAGGGGATGTCGGTCTCCCCGATGATCGGGGTACGGCCGCGCAGGACGGTGAAGGCCAGGCCGCCGCCGGGTGCTCCCGAGCGCAGGAGCAGGATCCGCTCCCCGGTCCGGGAGACGGAGACGGAGACGGCAGCGGGGGGCAGCACATCGCGTACGTTCCCGCTGATCGGCCCGGTGACGCCGGTGGCGGCCCACAGACCCGCCGCGAGCAGCGGCGTGGCGGCCGCGACGGCCGCGACCAGCAGCGCGGCGGCCCGACGCGCCCCGCCGGGGCCCCGGGTTGCGCGCGCCCGGCGGGGCGCGCGGAACCCGGGGAGCTCACGGAGCTCGCGGAAGCCGCGGATGCGGTCCGCGGCGAAGGCGGCCGCCAGCGACATCCCCAGGGCGGCCAGCGCCAGCGGGACGCCGGGCCAGGCCGGAGCCGTGTCCTCCGCGGCGTCGCCGCCGACGGGGGCGACCGGGATCCGGCTGACCAGGACGGCCGCCAGCACACCGGACAGGGCCACACCCCAGCCGATCGCGATGACCGTCCGGCTCCCCCGGACGAACAGGGCCGCCAGGCAGACGGCGACGAGGCCGCCGGTCGCCCAGAGCGGCGGCGTCCCGGGGCCGCCGGGGTTCAGCAGGAGCAGGGAGGCCGCGGGCAACGCCGGGTCCGCCAGGCCGGGCAGGTGGAGACCCGCCTCCAGCAGGAGCCGTCCGGGCTCCGTGACCACCCCGGCCAGCCAGGGCAGCAGCAGCGCCACCGGCACGCCGAACACGATCGCCGTCGAGAGCCCGGTCCCCCTGCGCCGGAGGATCGGCACGGCCAGGACGCCGGGAAGCAGCAGGAGCGGGTAGACGAGGGGGACGAAGGCCGTGCCGACCGCGAGGAGGAGACCGAGGGCCCAGGCGGCGCGGCGGGCCCCGCGGCCCTCGCCGGTGAACACCGTGACGGCCAGGGCCGCGTAGACGGGAAGCAGGACGAACACCACCGCGGTGCCGAGCCGCCCGGCGGCGACCGCCCCGGTGGCGACCGGGAGCAGCGCGTAGGACGAGGCGAACCAGACGCGGGTCCACCGGCCGCGGACCAGCGACCGGGTCGCCGCGTAGGCCGTGGCCCCGGCCAGCGGGACGCAGCCGAGCAGCAGAACGGAGACCGCCAGCCAGGTCTTGCCGAACAGGACCGTGGACAGCACGGCCAGCACCGCCACGTACGGCGGGGCCCAGCCGTCTCCGCCCAGGCCCGTCCGGGGGTTCCCCTCCGTGTAGAGGGTCCACAGGTCCCCCGCCCCGCCGATCACCGGGACGAGCGCCCCGCCGCCCAGCCGGGACCCGCCGACCAGGCCGCGCTCGGCCACCAGCGTGATCACGAGGAGGACCAGGAAGAGCACCGTGCCCGGGTTGTGCAGGACGCGCCACAGGACCCCGGCGTTCCCGGTGCCGTCGGCCAGCAGTTCGTCGCCCTCGTCCGCGGGGCCCACGGCGTGGTGCCGTCCGGTGGACTCCACGAACCCCGACCCGGCCAGGTAACTCTGGACCCGGTCCGCCAGCCGCCGGTAACCCGTGCCCGGCGGCGTGAGCAGCCGCCTGACCGCGAGGTGGTTCTCCTTCCTGCCCCGGGCCCTGGCCCTGCGGGCTCTGATCATCCGTACCGGGTGGGCGAGCACCGAGCCGAGCGCGACGATCTCGTCCAGCGCGTTGGCGGGCTGCTTGGCCAGCAGGAACAGGAGCGCGCGGAAGGACGAGCCCGCGGCGTTGCGCAGCAGCGCCCGCGCCATCGGCCAGAACGGCAGGTTCGCCAGGACCACGAAGATGCCGTTGCGGCGGTCCAGGCGGCGGGGATGGTCGCCGCTGACGGTGATGCGGCGGCGCCGCCGATGGGCGGCCTCGGCGTGCCAGGCGATCGCGCGGGTGACGTTGCGCACCCGGTACCCGGCGGACCTGACCCGCCAGCACAGGTCCAGGTCGTCCCGGAAGATGGCCAGGAACGGGTCGAGCCCGCCCACCTCCTCCCAGACGTCGCGACGGATCAGCATCCCGGCGGTGGAGACGGAGAGCACGTCCCGGACGCCGTCATACTGCCCCTGGTCGTATTCGCGGGGCTCCAGCCCGGTGTCACGGCGTCCCGTGCGGTCGACGGTGACGCCGACCTCCAGCAGGACCCGCCGGTCCAGCCAGTCGCGGAGCTTGGGCCCGAGCACCGCGGCCTCGGGGTCGGCGTCGGCGGCGTGGAGGAGGGTCTCCAGGGCCCGCTCGTCCGGGGCGCAGTCGTCGTGGAGCAGCCAGATCCACTCGCGCCCTCCCGCCGGGTCCAGCCGGTCGAGCACCTCCGCGACGGCCTCGCCGAACCCGGTGGAGCGCGGGAGGGTGAGCACCGCCTGCGGGCCGAGGACCTCCTTCAGCAGCGCGGCGCTGCCGTCACGGCTGCCGTTGTCCGCTCCGACGATCCGGTCCACCGGCCGGGTCTGCCCGAACAGCGCGTCGAGCGTCTCCCTCAGCCAGCGGGTCCCGTCATGGGAGACGACGATCGCGGTGACGGTGTGGTGGAGGGGGAAGGAGTCGGTGCTGGACATGCGTCCCGAGGTTCGCGAAGGGGGTGATCAGGACGACTACCATACGTCACCTTATATCCGGCTATATCTCCCGGATGAAATCTCGTAGGCGAAATCCCCACCATCTCCTTCTATCCCAGCTATCCTCACTATCTCCCCAGCCGGCACCATCTCCCGAAATCCCCGCCATCCGTCCATCACCCACGAAGCTCCCATCTTGGATGAACCAGATGAAGTCTCCCCATCCCCGATGAAGGATGAAGCCGCACGGCATCCCAGGCGGGGACCCCGGACGGAGTCCCAGGACCAGACGGAGCCCCGAGGCGGACAAAACGGAAAAGGCCACGCGGCACCGGCCGCGTGACCTCATCGAGATATCTCCGGGCACCCTCACGGGGCGTCCTCCCGGATGCCTTCAGCCCTCAGACACCGCCCTCAGACGGCCTGACGCTTGATCCGGCGGCGTTCCCGCTCGGAAAGCCCACCCCAGATGCCGAACCGCTCATCATGCTCAAGTGCGTATTCCAGACACTCAGCACGAACCTCGCACGAACGGCATACTTTCTTGGCTTCCCGAGTGGATCCTCCCTTTTCCGGGAAGAACGCCTCTGGATCGGTCTGTGCGCACAGCGCACGTTCCTGCCAGCCAAGCTGCTCTTCAGCGATGCTGTCCTGTGCGATGACCAGGTCGGCCACTGCACACCTCCCTGCCGCCCGCCCGCAATGGAGCCCCCCTTATGAACGCCTCCCCCTTACCCACCCGGAGGGAGACGTAACAACACGCTTGTAATTTCACGCGTGCGCCTAATTACACGCGTGCACCGGGCGTGACGTCAAGCGGCATGCCGGTATCCGGGGAAAGACCCGCTCTCCCCGGTACTGAATCGCGTGCCCGCGACTGCGGCGGCCCTTCCAGGTGATCGTGACGACCACCTGGAATGTTCAGTGCTCCCTGCGGTCGGAACCGTACCAGGACGTGCTCTGCTCCTGACCGGGGCCCACCCTTTCTCTGTCAGCGGTTTCCTCACCCATTGCCTGACCCGAACGCTCCGGCGCGTAGATCGCCGTGGGGTCGATGGGCTGCGGCGAGTCCCAGGCCGGCGCGGCCGGCGCGGCCGGCGCGGCGTGACCGGCCGGGGCCGGGCCGTTGAGCGGATCCGACTGGTAGGCGCCGGGGTCGAACCGGAGCGTCGTGTCGGCGGGCGGCTCCCACTGCGGGGCGGTCTGCGGCTGCGCGTGCCCGAAGGCGGGCGGGTCGTAGTTCCCGGAGTGCTGCTGCTCGTACCCTCCGGAGTGCTGCTGCTCGTACCCTCCGGACTGCTGCTCGTAGCCGCCGGGCTGCCGCTGCTCGTAGCCGGCCGCCTGCTGGTCGTACCCCGTCCCCTGCTGGGAGGCGGTGTAGTCCGGCAGGCGCAGCTGCGGCTCGGTGCCGCCGTACTGGGGCTCGGACCCGTAGGCGGGCTCGGCGGTGCCGTACGCCTGCTGCTGGTAGCTCTCCGCCTGCTGGTAGGCGTGGGCGATCTGCTGGGAGCGGGCGTCCATCGGGTCGGGCACGGAGTAGTGCGGGGCCGCGTCCGGATACTGCGGGGCCGCGTCCGCCGCCTGCCGTGCGAACTCCGCGCCGGAGTACCCGGTCAGCGGCTGGCCGTAGTTCTCCGGCGGCTGCGGGAAGGACGCCTGCGCCTGGCTGTCGAAGGACAGGCGGGGCTGGCTGTCGGCGGGCGTGTACGGCTGCGCCGGGGCCGCTTCGGGCTGCGACGGGCGGAACGGGGCCTGCTGCTCGTTCGAGGACCCGTACGACTCGTGCGATCCGTAGGACTCGTGCGACCCGTAGGACGACGGCTGCGGAGCCCGCGGGTCCGTCGGCGACGGCGTGTAGGGAGACGAGAACGAGGAGTCGGCCTGCGGCGCCGCGTAGCCGGAAAGCTGCGGCTCCGTCGAGGACGGCTGGTAGGGGGAGACCTGCGGCTCGGCCTGCGGAGCGTAGCCCGGATGCGGCTCGGCCTGCGGGACGTAACTCTGCGGCTCGGCGTACCCCTGCGGCTGGACGGCCGGCTGCGCCTGCTCGACCGGCGCGCCGTACGCGCTCATCGGGGGCTCGTACGGCTTGGCCGGGGCCGGGGGCTGGACATCCGCCGGGACGTACGGGCTCGGGGTGTAGGTCTGCGGCTCCACCCGCTCCGGGGACTCCGCCGGGGCCTGGCCGTAACCGGGCTGCTGCGCGCCGTACGGATCGGCGGTGGCGTGAGACGGCGCGGGCGGGAGCGCGGGAGGGCTGTAGGGCTGGGCGGGAGCCGGAGCGGCCGGCTCCTGCTGCCGGAAGGCCGTCGTGGCGGGCTCCTGCGAGTAGGCCGCGGGCTCCTGGGGAAAGACGGGAGCACCCTGCGGGGCCTGACCCCGCGGTCCGTGGAAGGGCTGCGGCTGACCGGGGACCGGCCCCCCGGCCTCCGGGACGTAGGGCTGCTGGTGCTGGGGCTGCGGGGGCTGCTGCGGGTGCCCGCCGGGCCCGTTCGGGCCGTCGAGACCACCGAGACCGCCGTCGGGGCGGAAGCCCACCGGCCCCGAGAAGGAGAATTCGCCGGACCGGGGCGCGGCCGGAACCGCCTTGGGAAGCAGGTAGAGCAGTGCGATCGCGCCCAGCCCGAGGAGGGGGAGGCTTCTGAGGAGAAATTCGATCTTCTCCAGGAAATCGGTCGAACCGCCGAACAGCCCGCCCAGCAATCCGATCGTGCCGAAGAGCACCGCGAGCGCGAGCGTGCCCGCCGCCACGTAGACCATGATCCTCAGCCGTGCGATCACCGGGCCGAGGTGGCTCGCCAGCAGGACCGCCCCCACGAGCAGGGCGATGGTCACCGGCGAGACCAGCTGGGGCAGGTACACGGCCGCGCGGAGGGCGAAGGAGGCCTCACCGAACGTCGACTCCCCGAAGAGCAGCTGCTTGATGTCTATGAGGACGCCGATGGACGACGCGGCGACCATGAGCCACGCCGCCGGTTCACGGAGCCGTCCAGCCTCGACATTGATCACAACTACCCCCATAGGGTCCTCGGGTAAACCCGGGCCAAGTTTTGCACATGGCCGACTTTGGTGTCGGGGGGACCCACAAGCTCATTAGTCGCGCAAGTATCCCATCAACCACATCAGGGAACAATTTGGGCACAAGGTGAACCAACCCTGCCAGCGGAGACACCCCATATAACGATCACGAAAAGATGGTTCTCCAGCCGTTGCCACCACCGTCGCCGTCACCGTCGTCTCCGCCCTTTCGGGCGAACCCCGCAAGCCCCTTCGAGCAGTCCCGCCCCCCGGCAGTGGGAGACTGGTCGCCATGCGCATCGTGTCCCTCGCCGGCGGCATCGGCGGCGCCCGTTTCCTGCGCGGCCTCCGCGCCGCGGCCCCCGACGCCGACATCACCGTCATCGGCAACACCGGTGACGACATCACCCTGTTCGGCCTGCGGGTCTGCCCCGACCTCGACACCGTGATGTACACCCTCGGCGGCGGCATCAACGAGGAGCAGGGCTGGGGGCGCGACAAGGAGTCGCACGTCGTCAAGGAGGAGCTGGCCGCCTACGGCGTCGAACCGCAGTGGTTCGGCCTGGGCGACCGCGACTTCGCCACCCACATCGTGCGCACCCAGATGCTCGACGCCGGATATCCCCTCTCCCAGGTCACCGAGGCGCTGTGCGCGCGGTGGGAGCCGGGCGTGCGGCTGATCCCGATGAGCGACGACCGGACCGAGACCCACGTCGTGATCACCGATGAGCGGGGCCGCCGGGCCGTGCACTTCCAGGAGTGGTGGGTCCGCCTGCGCGCCTCGGTCCCGGCCGAGCAGATCATCCTCGTCGGCGCCGACGAGGCCCGGCCCGCCCCCGGTGTGCTCCAGGCGATCGCCGACGCCGACGCCGTGATCCTGCCGCCGTCCAACCCGGTGGTCAGCATCGGCACGATCCTGCAGATCAAGGGCATCCGTGAGGCCCTCGACGGCAAAACCGTCGTCGGCGTCTCCCCGATCATCGGCGGCGCCCCGGTCCGCGGCATGGCCGACGCCTGCCTGACCGCGATCGGAGTGGACACCACCGCCCAGGCCGTCCTGGAGCTGTACGGCTCGCCGCTGGTGAACGGATGGCTGGTCGCCGAGGAGGACGCCGGGGTCGCCCTGGACGGCGTCCGGGTCCAGGCCCGCCCGCTGATCATGCACGACGCCGAGTCCGCCGCCGCCATCGCCCGCGCCGCGCTCGACCTGGCCACCGAGATCGCCGCGGCCACCGGGACCGCAGCCGGAACCACCGGAACCACGGACGGGACTCCGGCCGCGGCCCCGCGAGCCGCGGAGGAGTCGCGATGAGCAGGATCCGCCGCTTCCGGAAGGACGACCCCGCCGAGGTCCGCATCGAGGTCTTCGCGGTCAACGGCATCCCCGAGGTGCAGGAGGGCGACGACCTCGCCGCGCTGATCGCCGCCGCCCAGCCCGATCTGCGCGATGGCGACGTCCTCGTGGTCACCTCCAAGGTGATGAGCAAGGCCGAGGGCCGGATCCGCCGGGGCACCGGCCGCGCCGAGGCGATCGCGGCCGAGACCGAGCGGGTCGTCGCCCGGCGCGGCGAGACCGTGATCGCCCAGACCTCCCACGGCTTCGTCATGGCCGCCGCCGGGGTGGACGCCTCCAACACCGAGCCGGGCACCGTCGTGCTGCTGCCCGCCGACGCCGACGCCTCCGCCCGGACCCTGCGCGCGGGCATCACCGAGCGCCTGGGCGTCTGGGTGGGCGTGGTCGTCTCCGACACCTTCGGCCGCCCCTGGCGCAACGGCCAGACCGACATGGCCATCGGCGTCGCCGGGGTGCCTCCCATGCTCGACTACCGGGGCCTGTCCGACGACCACGGCAACGCGCTGGAGGTCACCCTGACCGCCATCGCCGACGAGTTCGCCGCCGCCGGCGACCTGGTCAAGGGCAAGCTCGCGCAGACCCCGGTGGCGGTGGTGCGGGGCATGGCCGAGTACACCACCCGGGAGGACGGGCCGGGCATCCGCGAGGTCGTCCGCCAGTCCGAGGAGGACATGTTCCGGTACGGCTCCCGCGACGTGGTCTTCGCCCGCCGTACCATCCGCGAGTTCTCCCCCGAGCCGGTCGACGGCGCCAAGGTCCGCCGCGCGGTGGACGCCGCGATCGCCGCACCCGCCCCGCACCACACGACGCCGTGGCGGTTCGTGCTGCTGGAGTCGGCGGAGGTCCGCGAGAAGCTGCTCGACGCCATGCGCGAGGCGTGGATCGCCGACCTGCGCGGGGACGGCTTCACCGAGGAGTCGATCGCCAAGCGGGTCCGGCGCGGCGACGTCCTGCGCAACGCGCCCTACCTGGCGATCCCCTGCCTGGTCATGGAGGGCTCGCACACCTACCGCGACGAGCGCCGCAACGCCGCCGAGCGGGAGATGTTCGTGGTCGCCGCCGGCGCGGGCGTGCAGAACTTCCTGGTCCAGCTCGCGGTCGAGGGTCTCGGATCCGCCTGGGTGTCGTCCACGATGTTCTGCCGCGACGTGGTCCGCGAGGTCCTCGACCTCCCGGCGGCCTGGGACCCCATGGGCGCCGTCGCCATCGGCCGCCCCGCCGCCCCGCCCCGTGACCGCGCCCCCCGGAAGGCCGCCGACTTCATCGTCACCCGCTGACCGCCCGGCCCCTCCCGGACCTCGTGCGCCGGCCCCGGCGTGGTCGCCGGGAGGCGGACCCGGACGTCGTCCGCGGGGTCAGTCCGCGGGGTCAGGAGGCCTTGCGGCAGGTGGGGTGGCACAGGCGGCGGGCCAGGGCGGACAGGAAGACGTCGATGATCTCGCCGGGCTGGGTGGCGACGTGCAGCGAGCCGTTGGTGGCCGTGACCACCTGGGAGAGCGTGGACCGGTCGAGGTCGTCGCCGAAGGCGAGGACGACGATCTGGACGGGGTACTGCGGGTCCCACTCGTCGCGGAGCGTCTGCAGCAGCTCGGTGCTGGAGATCCCCCTGCCGTCGTCCTTGCCCGCGGTGATGACCAGAAGGGTGTTGTTCATCTTCTCGTCGTAGGCGTTGGTCACCTCGCGGAACCCGGCCAGGATCGAGTCGTTCAGGGAGCTGGACCGGTCGCGGTCGGCGCGCAGGGTCCGGGTGAACCCCTCCAGCCGGCTGCGCCGGACGACCTGTCCGCCGTCCGGCTCGTTGATCGGGCCGATCTTCACCCGCTCCCGCTGGTCACCGCCGGAACCCTTGGCGTCGGCGAACTCCCACATGCCCATGTGGGTCGAGGCGGGGAACAGCTGCAGGCCCATGCGGGCGGCGTCGAGCGCGACGGTCAGCTTGGTCTTGCCCTTCTCCCCCTCGATCGGCTCGGCCATGTGCCGGGAGGTGTCGGCCAGCACCAGGATGTTGGTCGGCGGGGCCAGTCTGCTCCACGCCTCCAGCGCCTCGTCGACCCGGGCGGGCACGATGGTGGGCCGGGTACGGGGGGCCTCGGTCGGGATCTCCACGCCGGGCGAGTAGGGGGCCTTGGTCCCGTCGGCCGAGCGGAAGCCCGCCCGCCGTACCGCGTCCTGGGTCTCCGGGGAGCGGAGCCAGTTGGCGAAGGCCCGCGACCCGCTCGCCTTGGCCGGGTCGCCGGAGGTGACCACGTACGGGTAGTCGAGGTTGATGGTCCCCTCGCGGGGGTGGAGCGCGACGAGCGGGTCGGCGGACGGCTGCCGGTTGTGGGACCACACCGACTGCTCGGGGACGATCACCACCGGCCGCTGCCAGAACGAGCGCTCGTCGATCGCCTCGACCATGCTCCGGTAGTCGGGCGCCGCACCGGCCTGGGCCCACCGGACGAAGGCGGTGAGCGCCTGGTCGGCCTCGGGCCCGGAGCCCACCACGTCCCGGGCGGCGGCCACGGTGGCGATGCCGGCCCCGGCGAGCGACGGGTCCGGGACGCGGACCACGTCGGGCTCGTTCTCGTTGGGCGCGATCCGGCCCCGGGTGGTCGCCGGGAAGACCATCCTCCAGTTCATCTCGGTCCTGCCGACCGCGAAACGATCGGCGAGGGACTTGCGGGTGGCGAAGACCAGCGGTGAGGTGGCCACCACCGTCTCGGTGCCCGCCATGTCCTCGGCGCCCTGCTTGCGCGCGAGCCGGATCCAGGCCGAGGAGTCGGAGATCCACCCGTCGGGGCGCGCCGCGAGCACGCCCGCGGTGCCCCCGATCAACGTCCGCAGCACGGTGGCCGGCGGCTGCTCGGTGACCTGCACCAGGACGCAGCGGCCGTCGGCTTCGACCCGGGCGGCGTTGAACCGCCCGGCCACCTCCATCACGGTCGGCGCGATGTCCACCGCGGCGGCGACGTCGACCAGGACGGGGTCACCGGAGCAGGGGCCGTCCACCTGCTCCAGGGTGAGTACCACGGTCCCCGACAGGGCGACTATCACCGCGACCACGATGAGCGTGAGACGTTGACGCGCCTGCCGGCGACGCCTCTCGGCGCCGGCGGCCACGCGGTGCCGACCGGGGGTGGTGGACAACGCTTGGACCTCTCGTCAGGGGGGTGACGATTCTCCCAGCGAACCCCTTGCGGAGCGCAAGTATGTATAGAACATGTTATAGACGTTCTAGCGGCACAAAGTTACGCACGCTTTGACAAACTCCATCACTCGCCGCAGCCGCGGCCAGCCGCTCCTCACTCGGCACGCCGTAGGAGGTGGTCCGCTGCCGGAGCGGCCGCCCGGTCGGGGCGACCATCGCCGCGATCTCGGTGATCGTCTTGAACGACCCGTTCTCCGACCCGGCCATCCGGCTGATCGTCTCCTCCATCAGCGTGCCGCCCAGGTCGTTGACCCCGCCCCGGAGCACCTGGCGGCACAGGTCGTCGCGGAGCTTCACCCAGGAGCACTGGATGTTGGAGATCGCGCCGTGCAGCAGGATGCGGGCCAGCGCGTGCACGGCCCGGTTCTCCCGCGCGGTCGGGCCCGGACGGGCGATCCCGGCCAGGTAGATGGGCGCGCTGTGGTGCACGAACGGCAGCAGCACGAACTCGGTGAACCCGCCGGTCTCCTCCTGGATACGGCGGATGAGCCGGATGTGCCGGACCCAGTGGGCGTGGGTGTCCACGTGGCCGTACATCATCGTGGAGGTCGTCGGGATGCCCAGCCGGTGGGCGGTCGAGATGATCTCCACCCACTCCGCGGCGGGCAGCTTGCCCTTGGTGAGCACCCAGCGCACGTCGTCGTCGAGGATCTCCGCCGCGGTGCCGGGCAGCGAGTCCACCCCGGCCTCCCTGGCGGCGATCAGCCAGTCCTCGATGGAGAGGTTCGTCCGGCTCGCGCCGTTGACGACCTCCATCGGGGAGAACGCGTGGACGTGCATCTCCGGGACCCGCGCCTTGACCGCCCTGGCGATGTCGAAGTAGGCGGTGCCGGGCAGGTCCGGATGGATGCCGCCCTGCATGCACACCTCGGTCGCCCCGGCCTCCCAGCCCTCCTGCGCCCGGTCCGCCACCTCCTCCAGCGAGAGGGTGTAGGCGTCGGCGTCGGTACGGCGCTGCGCGAAGGCGCAGAACCGGCAGCCGGTGTAGCAGACGTTGGTGAAGTTGATGTTCCGGTTGACGACGTAGGTGACGTCGTCCCCCACGGCCTGCGCGCGCAGGTCGTCAGCGATCCGGCACAGCTCGTCCAGGGCCGCGTCGTCGGCTCCGGCGCCGTTGTGGTCCCCGGCCAGCCCGAGCAGGGCCAGCGCCTGCGCCTCGGTCAGACCGGCGGGGTCGCTCTCCGCCCGCCGCAGCGCCTCGCCGGCCTCTCCCAGCCGCAGCGCGACCGTCCCCCCGGTCTCCGGCAGGCGGTCCTTCAGGGCGTCCCAGTCGCCGTAGACGTGGTCGAAGTCGTCGCGGCGGTCAGCGGTGCGGCCCTCGGCGTCGACCGCCGTGTGCAGGTCGGTACGGCCCTCGGAGGCGAAACCGCCGTCGGGTTCCTGCCAGGGGCGGCCGACGATCTCGGCGTCCTGGCGGGCGAGCCCGGTCTCCGGGTCGGCGAGGGCGGCGACGTGGGCGTTCAGCCGGGGGTCGAGCCAGGGCTCGCCGGCGAGCACGTACTCGGGGTAGATCGTCAGGCGCTCCCGCAGCGTGAACCCGGAGGCGGCGGTGCGCTCGGCGAGCTCGTCGATCTGCGGCCAGGGGCGCTCGGGGTTGACGTGGTCGGGGGTGAGCGGGGACACCCCGCCCCAGTCGTCGATCCCGGCCCGGATCATCAGGTCATACTCGGTCCCCACCAGGTTCGGCGGCGCCTGGAGGCGTGCCTTCGGTCCCAGCACCAGGCGGGCCACCGCGATCGTGGCGGCCAGCTCCTGCAGGTCGGCGTCCGGCATGCCGCGCATCGCGGTGTCCGGCTTGGCGCGGAAGTTCTGGATGATGACCTCCTGGAGCCCGCCGTACTCCCGGGAGACCTTCCGCAGCGCGAACAGCGACTCGGCACGCTCCTCGACGGTCTCGCCGATGCCGATCAGGATGCCGCTGGTGAACGGCACGTTGGACCGCCCCGCGTCCTCCAGCACGCGCAGCCGTACGGCGGGGTCCTTGTCCGGGGAGCCGTAGTGCGGTAGGCCCTTCTCCTCGAACAATCGCCGTGAGGTCGTCTCCAGCATCATTCCCATCGAGGGCGCGACCGGCTTGAGACGCTGCAGGTCGCGCCAGGTCATGACCCCCGGGTTGAGGTGCGGCAGCAGGCCGGTCTCCTCCAGCACCCGGATCGCCATCGCCCGCACGTAGGAGAGCGTGTCGTCGTAGCCGTGCGCGTCCAGCCACTCGCGGGCCTGGTGCCAGCGGTCCTCCGGCCGGTCGCCCAGCGTGAACAGCGCCTCCTTGCACCCCATCGCGGCGCCCTGCCGGGCGATCTCCAGGACCTCGTCCGGGCTGAGGAACGCGCTGTCGAGCTTGTGCGGGGCGGTGGCGAAGGTGCAGTAACCGCAGCGGTCGCGGCAGAGCCGGGTCAGCGGGATGAAGACCTTGCGGCTGTAGGTGATGGTCCCCGGACGCCCGGCGGCCTCCAGTCCCGCGTCCCTGACCCGCCCCGCGTGGCCGATGAGAGCGTCGAGATCCGCGTCCCGGGCGTGCAGCAGGACGGTGGCTTCGGCCTGGTCGAGGGCTTTGCCGTCGCGGGCCCGGGCGAGGGCTCGGCGCATCGCGGCGTCGGTGGGGTGTGCGCTCATGTGCGCACATTACGGTGCTTCGTCCACTGGCCGGGCATCCGGGTCCCGCTGGACAGCGCGACGTTTCAGATCTACTAAAGGAAACCCTGAAGAAAGTCTCGATAGACGTAAATGCTTGCATCTACATAGATTGGAGACATCCCACCGGAGCCCATCCCTGGAGACGAAAATGATCTGGTTCCTCCTCGCCCTCGTCGCCCTCGCCGTCCTCGTCCCGCTGATCGGGGCCGACACGCGCGACGGTCGTGACTGGCAACCCAGCGAGCCCGACCCGTTCGGCGACCTCAGAGCGGACCGCGGCCTCGCACCCGTATCCGCGCCCATCGCCCGTGGACGGGTCGCCGCCCACCACCCCAGGCCGATAGCCGGGTGACCCGGACTCCTCCGCATCTCCGTCAGCACGAGTTGACGAGACCTCGGGCCGTCAGCATATGCTGACGGCCATCGGTCGTCAGCATGCGCTGACGCACGCCTCGCGGAAGGACACACCGGCATGCGCCGAAAGCGCTGGACCTGGACGGCGGTCGACCACGACGGAGTCACCCTGTCGGTCCGCAGCAGCGGCCCCGACGACGGCAGGCGGACGGTCGTGCTGCTGACCGGGCTGGGAGCCCCCCAGCAGGTCTGGGACAGGGTGGCCTCCCGCCTCGTCGGCGACTACCGTGTCGTCACCTTCGACTACCGGGGCCACGCGCGGTCCGGTCCCGCCGACTCCCACACCTTCGACGATTTCCTCGGTGACGTGTCGGCGGTGCTGCGGGCGACGGCGGGCGGACGCCCGATCCTGTGCGGCTGGTCGCTCGGCGCCGACCTGGCGGTCTGGCACGCCGCCCGCGCCCCGGAGACGTGCGCCGGAATCGTCGCCCTCGACGGCGCGATCCCGACGGAGCCGGTGGACCCCGACGACGATGACGACGCCTGGGCCGGGCGCAGGATGAACGGCGTCGTGGCACGGATCGGGGAGTGGATCAGCCGGAAAATGAAGATGGACGTCCGCGTTCCCGTCGAGCAGCTCCTGCACCTGGGCAGGGAGGTCGACCGGCGGCGCGAGCACGTCCTCGACGCCTACGCCGCCCTCTCCTGCCCGGTGGCGGTCGCCCTCGGGGAGCGTCCGGGACCGGCGCCCGACCCGCAGGCGGCCCACGCCAGATGGCGCGCGGGAGGCGACCGGCTCGCCGCCGCGCTGCCCCACGTCCCGGTGACGTGGCTGGACAGCGACCACGCCATCCCCGTGCGCCGTCCCGGACAGGTCGCCGAACTCGTCACCCGCGTGGCCGTCCAGGCCCGCTCGCGGTGACCGTCACCGGGTGACCGGACGGTCAGGGTTCGCTGCGGAACAGCCCTCCGCCGCCGAACTTGCGGTGGGCCGACTGCTTGGTCACCCCGAGAGAGTCGGCGATCTGCGTCCATGACGCCCCCGCCACCCTGGCCCGCCGGACGAGCGTCGCCTCCGTGCGTTCGAGATGGCGACGCAGCTCCGCCACGGCACGCAGGCTGTCCAGGGGGTCGGTCCCGGAGCTGCGTCGCAGCAGGTCGTGAAGCGCTTCGTCGGACATGGCGTCAATATACGCTGACGTGACGGCGGCCCGGCGGTCAGGAAAGGTCGACGGGCGCCCGTCGGCGGTCAGGCGAGACCGGCGGGCGCCCGTCGGCGGTCAGGCGAGACCGGCGAGTGCCTGATCGGCGGTCAGGCGAGACCGGCGAGTGCCTGATCGGCGGTCAGGCGAGACCGGCGAGTGCCTGATCGGCGGTCAGGCAGCCCGCCGTGGCCAGTTCCAGGTTCGCCAGCGACGCGGCGTGGACGTCCTCGGCCGCCGCCGCGACGCAGTCCGAGACCGGGTGCACGTGGAAGCCCAGGTCGGTGCCGTGCCTGGCGGTCTGCTCGACCGTGAGGTTGGTGGCGACGCCGGTGACGAGCAGGGTGTCGATCCCGCGCTCGGCCAGCCATACGGGCAGGTCGCCGCCGGCCAGCCCGGACAGCCGCTGGTTGTCGGCGACGTGCCCGGCCTCCGCCTGCCCCAGCATCTCGGGGATCACCTGCGCGCCCGGGGCGTCCGGCCGGAAGGCCTCCTGGGCCTCTCCCACAGCCTGCATGAACCGGGTGTTGCGCACCAGGCCGCCCTCGCCCTCCGGCACGGTGAACCGGGTGAACACGACCGGCACGTCCAGCGCGGCCACCGCGTCGTGGAAGCGCACGGCGCGTTCCACCACGCCGCTGCGGGCCACGGGCCCGGCCAGCATCCCGCCGAAGAATCCCTCCGGCTTGATCACGTTGACCTGCCAGTGCAGGGCCAGGACGGCGGTGCGCCGTGCGTCGAGAGCCATGGCCAGATCCTACGGGGACCCGGTCCCCCGGAACGGGCGGCGGTCCCGCACCCGGGCCCTCAGAACGAACGGTAGTCGCGCGGGGCCATCCTCGGACCCCGGGCGGGAGGCCTGCGGCCGGTCAGGGCGAGCAGCCGGCTGACCCGGTGGCGGTGCCCGCGGTAGGGGGTGAGCAGCCGTAACATCCCCGCGTCATCGGTGCGCTGCCCGGTCAGGGACCAGCCGACCAGCGACGGCAGATGGTAGTCGCCCACCGAGACCGCGTCGGGGTCGCCGTGCGAGCGCTGGCGCACCTCCGCCGACGTCCAGACCCCGATGCCGGGCAGGGCCCGCAGCAGCCGGTCCAGCTCCGCGCTGCCGGCGGCCGCCTCCAGCTTCTCGGCGTGCCACGCGGCATTCATGATCGTCTCAGCCCGTACGGCCTCCGCCCCGGCCCGGTGCCAGTCCCACGGCGGGATCGACCGCCACACCTCGGGCCCGGGGAAGACCCGCATGCCCTCGGGAGCCGGGCCCGGCGCGGGCTCGCCGTACCGGATCAGCAGCCACCGCCACGCCCGCCGGGCCTCGGCGAGCACGACCTTCTGCTCCAGGACGGCGGGGACCAGGGCCTCCAGCACCCGTGAGCTCCGCCCGATCCGCAGGCCCGGATGGCGCCGGACCGCCTGGCGCACCGCCTCGTGCCCGGGCGTGAACCCCGAGACGTCGTCACCGGCGCCCAGCAGCGAGGGCACCGTCTCCAGCAACCACCGCGCGCCCGGCCCCCAGGCGGAGGCCAGCACCTGCCCGTCCCGCACCCCGATCCGGAGGGTGCCCGGTCCGTCGGGCGTCCGGCAGGTCCGCCAGATCGCCCCGTCGGGCGTCCGCTGCCAGGTGGGGTCCCCGCTCCCGCGGCGGTGCGGCCGCAGGACGAGCAGAACGTCCAGTGGCCCGTCCGGCCGCCAGCGCCGCTCCCCGGCCGCGAGCGGCGGGCCGTACGCCAGGCTCACCGGCGTCTCAGACGTCGCCGGAGAAGCGGATCGCGCACTCGGGCAGCGTGACGCCCGGCCAGACGCGGGCGCCCTCGACAAGCTCGTTGCGGGGGCCGACCACCGCGCCGTCACCGATCACCGCGTCACGCAGGACCGCCCCCGAGGCCACGCGCGCCCCGGCCCCGACGACCGAGTCGGCCACCGTCGCGCCGGACTCGATCACGCAGTCGTCACCCAGCACGCTCCCGGTGACCTTGGCTCCGGCCTCCACCACCGCGCGGGCCCCGATCGCCGACCCGCCGGACACCTTCGCCTCCGGCGAGACCACGGCGCCGGGCAGCGCGAGGAGGTCGCCGGTCGGGCCGGGCAGGGCGGGTGAGGGCAGGCGGCCGAGGACCAGGTCGCAGGAGCCCTTGACGAAGGCGGCCGGGGTGCCCACGTCGAGCCAGTAGGAGGCGTCGGGGTAGCCGAGCACCAGGGCCCCGGCCTCGATCAGCCCGGGGAAGGTCTCCCGCTCGACCGAGACGACCTCGCCCTGCGGGATCGTGTCGATGACCGAGCGGGTGAAGACGTAGCAGCCCGCGTTGATCCGGTTGGTGACCGGGTTGGGGGTCTTCTCCAGGAAGGCGGTCACCCGGTCCGTCTCGTCGGTCGGCACGCAGCCGAAGCGCGAGGGGTCCTCCACCTCGGTCAGGTGCAGGGTGAGGGCGGCCTCCCGGGCGACGTGCCGGGCGACCTGGTCGCCGATGTCGTGCCCGGACAGGATGTCGCCGTTGAGCACCAGCACGGGCGCGTCCGGACCGCAGGTCAGCGCCTCGGCGGCGTTGCGGATCGCGCCGCCGGTGCCGAGCGGGGTGTCCTCGGTCATGTATTCGAGGGAGAGCCCGAACGCCGAACCGTCCCCGAACGCGTCGGAGAACATCTCCGCGCGGTAGGAGGTGGCGAAGACGACGCGGCGCACCCCGAACGAGCGGGCCCGCGCCAGCTGGTGGGCGAGGAAGGGCACCCCTGCCGTGGGAAGCAGCGGCTTGGGCGTGCCGATCGTCAGCGGGCGCAGGCGCGTCCCCTGCCCGCCGACAAGGAGGATCGCCTCGAGTTCCCGCACAGAGGTCTCTGTCACCTGGTGAGGTTAACCCACTATTCGGCGGCTCGCTGGTAGGCCAGCATATGTGCCTCGGCCGAACTTTCCCAGGTGAACTCCCTGGCCCGGGCCATTCCCGCAGAGGAGAGCGCCTCGCGGCGCTCCGGGGACTCCAGCAGCGCCCGCAGCCCGGCGGCGATTCCCTCGATGTCGGGCTCGGTGTAGGCGACGGCGTCACCGCCCACCTCCGGCAGGGAGGCGTAGGGCGTGGTGAGCACCGGGGCGCCGCAGGCCATGGCCTCCAGGACCGGCAGCCCGAAGCCCTCGCCCCGGGAGGGGTAGGCCACCACGAGGGCCCCGCCGAGGAAACCCGACAGGTCGCCGAACGGGATGTAGCCGGGGCGGACCACCCGCACGTGCGAGGACACCTCGGCGACCGCGGCGTCCACCTCGGTGTCGTGCACCCCTCCGGCCAGCACCAGCGCGGGCGGCCGGGCGATGTCGGCGACGGCCCTGGCGAACCCCCGGATCAGGTTCGGCACGTTCTTGCGGGGCTCCAGCGCCCCGAGGAAGGCGACGTACGGCGTGCCGTGCAGGCCGAGCCGGTCGGCGACGCGCTTGACCTCCTGCTCGGACGGCCGGTGGAACAGCTTCGGATCCGCCCCGTGGTAGGCCACGTCGATCCTGGTGGGGTCGGCGTCGAGCACCCGGATCAGCTCGTCCCTGGTCGCCTTGGACGGGACGATCATCCGGGTGGCGCGCCGGACGGCGGTGCGGGTGGCGTTCCTGAAGAAGGACGCCTTGTCCGTGCTGTGCTGCGAGGGCTCGGTGAACCAGGTGACGTCGTGCACGGTCACCACGACCGGAAGGCGGGTGTCGAGCGGGATCGAGTAGTAGGGGGCGTGGATCACCTGGACGCCGGCCTTCTGGGCGACGACCGGGAGCCCGGTCTGCTCCCAGGCCAGCCGGGCGGCCCGGTTGGTGATGGCGGGCGGCCCGGACAGGATCCGGGCCGAGGGCACCAGCCGTCCGTACCGCTCGGCGTCGGCGCGCTGGCAGACCACCGCCACGTCCGCGCCCGCCCGTCCGAGCGCGGCGACGAGTCCGTCGACATACCTGATCAGCGCGCCGCGATCGGCCGGGACCGCGGCCGCGTCAACGAGCACACGAGGCGTCACGAAGGATCGCTCCCCTCAAGGACCACGCGGGACCGACGGTCCCCTCTCCACTTCACCCTATTGCCAGAACGGTCCGGAACGTGGGCCGAATCACACCCCTTCTCGATCGGCGGGATCCCGTTCCCGGGCGGCGTCCGGGTCGCCGGCGGCGTCCTCGACAGAGTCCCCCGCTGGGTCCCCGGCCGGCGACCCGGCGGGGCCGCGCCCGGGACCGGCCGGGCGGCGGGCCGCCGCGCCTCCCGCGGCCGCGCACGCCAGGTCTCCCAGGATGATCACCACCCGGGAGCAGAGCGCCGCCACGATGGCGGATCCGCTGTCCAGCACGGGCGCCAGCACGGCCACCATGGCCACCTCGCGCACCCCCGCCCCGGCGGGGACCACGAAGGTCATGATCCCCAGGCACCACGACAGCGCGAACGCCCCGACGGAGAACACCGCCGTCGAGACGCCGGAGACGCCGGAGGGATCGAGCTCGTGGACGATCGCCGCCAGGTGCAGGCCGTACGCGGTCCAGCCGAGCAGCGCCCAGCCCAGCGCGGTGAGCATGCCGCGCCGGGTCAGCGGGCGTTCCAGCGGCTCACGCCCGAGCCTGCGCAGTCCGAACCCGATCACCGCGTTGATCACCCTGGGCTCGAACACCACAGCGAGGACCGGGATGAGCAGGAACACCCAGGCGTACGGCGCCGCCGCCGCGGGGCCCGAGGCGGCCAGCAGCGTCACCGCCGAGACCAGCAACCCGCTGCCGAGCTGGACCGGCATCGTCAGGAAGAACGCCGCCGCGCTGCGTGAACGGGGGACGCCCAGCTCGCGTCCCATCTCCATCTGGGCGAGGACCGGCCAGAGCGATCCGGGGATGTACTTGCCGAGCTGGCCGACGAAGAAGACCCGGGCCGCCGGGCGGAGCGGGAGCGGCGAGCCGAGGTCCGCAAGGAGCGCCCGCCAGGTCAGCATGCCGCCGCCCAGCGCCGCCACCACGGCGAGCAGCGAGAGCGCCAGCGACGGCCAGGACAGCCGGGCGAACCCGGCGCGCACGGCGTCCCACTGGCCCGCCACCGCCCACGTCCCGAACCCCAGGGCGATCAGCAGGAACGCGACCCGGACCAGCCGCCTGGCCCGGGACGGACGCGTGGGCTCCGGGGACGCGGGAGGCCCGGGATCCGGGGGGACGGGGCTCACAGGGTCTGGACGGGGTCGGGAGGCTGGGGCAGGACGGGACCGGCCGGGCGGCGGGCGCCCTTGGTCGCCACCCACAGGTAGGTCGGCACCACCGGCAGCAGCGCGCGCAGCACGGCGCGGGGCAGCCGGGACAGCACGCCCCCGGCCAGGCGGCCGACCACGCCCGGGAACAGCTCCGACCCGGCGAAGGCCGCCGGGGTGGCGAGCACCGGGAAGGTGTAGTCCCACACCCGGAACCCCCGGGCCATCTTCCGCAGGCCGCGCCGGGTCCGGTAGCGCTCGTAGTAGCTGTCGGCGCGGCCGGAGAGCCGTACGTAGCGGTCGGCCAGCGCGGGCGGCAGGTAGGACAGGAACGGGAGCCTGTAGTGCGGCTCCATGACCCCCAGCCGGTTGCCCAGCCCCAGGTAGAGCACGCCGTCGTCGGCGAGCACCCGGCGCATCTCGGCCATGATCGCGTCGGGGTCGACCACGTGCTCGTAGATGTGGTTGAAGACCAGCACGTCGATCGAGCCGTCGGGGAAGGGCAGCGCGGTGCCGTCGGCGCACAGGAACTCCACCCGCTCGCCGAAGCGCGCGGACGCCTTGCGCAGACCCGGCACGTCGATGTCCACGCCGAAGGTGCGGGCCGCGCCTGCGTTCGCCAGCTCGTCGGCGATGAACCCGGCCGAGCAGCCGATGTCGGCCACGGTCAGGCCCGCCAGGACGTCCTTGTCCCGGCCGAGGAAGTGGCCGAGCACCGCCACGATCTTCGCGGCCTTCCTGCGGCGCTTCTCCTCGTCCAGCATCGCCGCCTGGAACTCGGAGTATTCAAGCTGCGCCACTCGTTTCGTGCTCACGGGGCCCTAGGGTACCGGCGCGGCATGACCCTACCGCCGGGTAACCGTCACGTCGTACCCTTGGCGGATGCTCAGCCGTCTGCGATCGAGCCGCCTGCTCCGCGTCCTGCTGGCGCTGGTCGCCCTCGCCTTCGTCGGGTACGGCCTGGCCCGCAACTGGGACGGCACGGTCTCCGCGCTCGCCCGGCTGTCGTGGTGGTCGGTGGCCGGGGCCGTCGCCGCGGTGATGACCGGCATCTGGTTCATGATGGTCGCCTGGCAGCGGGTCCTGGCCGGGCTCGGCTCAGCGTTCCCGCTCCGCACGGCCGCCCGCGTACTGTTCGTGGGCCAGCTCGGCAAGTACGTCCCCGGGTCGGTCTGGGCCTACGCCGCGATGATGGAGCTGGGACGCGACCACGGCTGCCCGCCCAGGCGCACCTTCGGCGGCACCTCGATCGACCTGGTGATCTCGCTCGGCTGCGCGGTCGCCCTCGCCGCCGCCACCCTCCCGTTCACCGCCCGGGCGGTGGCCGAGCAGACCTGGTACCTCGCGCTGATCATTCCGGTGATCATCGTCTGCCTGCACCCGAGGATCCTCACCTGGGGCCTGAACCTGGCGCTGCGGATCGCCCGCCGGGAGCCCTTCGACGAGCTGCTCTCCGGCCGCACCCTGCTGGAGACCACGGCGTGGAAGATCGCCGGCTGGCTGGTGTACGGCCTGCACCTGTGGCTGGTCATCGGCGACCTGACCGGCGACTTCTCGCTCTACCTGCTCGGCGCCGGCGCCTACGCCTTCGCGTGGGCCGGCGGCCTGCTGTTCGCGTTCATCCCCGCCGGGGTGGGGGTGCGCGAGGGCGCGATGGTCCTGGTGCTCGCGCCGTCGATCGGCATGGACAACGCCATCGTCGCCGCCGTGATCTCCCGGCTGGCCTTCACCTTCGCCGACGTGGCCTGGGCCGGGCTCGGGTTCCTGCTGGGCCGCGGGGTTCAGCGCCCGGCGGCCGGGCCCGCGGAGCCGCCGGGACCCCCGGGACCCCCGGGACCCCCGGGACCCCCGGAGACCAACGCCTCGACGTACGCCGCCCAGTAGGGCTCGGGGTCCACGGCCTTCACCCCGGCGCGCAGCCGTTCGGGCTCGCCCGGCTGGTAGAAGCGCGCCAGCGCCTCGCGCAGCGCCTCCACCGACCCCGGCTCGACCAGCAGCCCGTCCACCCCGTCGGTGACGTGCTCGCCCAGCGTCCCGACGCGGGTGGCGATCACCGGCACGCCCTGCTCGTGGCCGAGCCAGACCTGCTGGCTGGCCGTACCGCTCCGGTAGGGCAGCACGAGCGCGTCCACGTCCTCGAACAGCGCGGGCACGTCCTCGGCCGCGACGTACCCGGGCCGCAGCTCCACCCGGTCGGTGAGCCCCAACTCGGCGACGAGCGCCTCGGTCTCCTCCAGGCCGCCCCAGAACTCCCCCGCCACCCGGAGCGAGATGCCCTCCGGCAGCGCGCGGATCAGCAGGTCGAGCCCCTTGTACGGGCGGACCAGCCCGAAGAACAGCAGCCGCCCCCGCGCCCCGATCGGCTCCGGGCGCTTCACGGCCCTGGCCGGCAGGTGCGGGGCCATCCGGGCCACGGTCACCGGCGCGGGCGCCAGCTCCCGGGCCAGCGCGGCCTGCGCCTCGGAGTGCGCGAGCACCCCGTCCACCCGGCGCAGCAGCGCCCTCATCAGCGGCGCGTCGTACGGCTTGCGCTCGTGCGGCAGCACGTTGTGGCAGAGCGCCACCACCCGGGTCCGGCGGCGCAGGCCGTACAGGATGCCGAGGTAGGGCGGGACCTGCACCGGGCTGAGCACCGCGAGGATCACCAGGTCGGCGGTGCGCAGCCGGCGCCCGCACTCGACCCAGCCGTCCGGACGGCGCCAGTCGAGCCGCCGGAAGGACCTCGGGTACGGCTCGCCGTCGGGGCTGTCTGCGGTCTGGCGGCCGGGGTAGAGGAACGACGGATACTGCGCCCTCCACGACTCGATGACGACGTCGTGCCCGGCGGCCGCCAGGCGGTGGGCCAGCTCGGTGGTGTGCGCGGCACCGCCGCCCTTGTAGGGGTAGGTCGGCCCGACGATCGCGATCCGCACGGGCTACTCGCCCCTGGAGCGCACGATGAGGTCGGCCAGCAGCGCCAGCGACCCGATCAGCAGCCCGGTCACGAAGATGATGATCGTGTTGTTGGCCAGGTAGAAGGGCGTCTTGATGTTGTCGTAGACCCCCTTCGCCAGGCCGATGCCGACCAGCCAGATCGCCGGCGGCATGAGGACCTTGAGCGGGTTGAAGTACATCACCATCCGCAGCACCTGCAGGATGTAGCGGTAGGCGTCGGAGACGAAGCTGAACTTCGACTTCCCCGCCCGCTTGCTGTACTCGATCGGCAGGTAGTAGACGTCGTGCTGGTTCGACAGGAACGACAGCGTGATCGTCGTGACGCACGAGAAACCGGGCGGGAGCAGCCGGAGGTACGGCCGGGCGACCGACTTGCGGAAGGCCCGCAGGCCCGAGTTGAGGTCGGGGATCTTCTGCCCGGCCAGCCGCTCGGCGACCTTGCGGATGAACCACTTGGCCGGGACCCGCAGGAACTTGTGCGAGCCCTCCTCGCTGGTCCGCGCGCCCACGACCTGGTCGACCGCGGTGTCCTTCTCCAGGATCCGGATCAGCTCGGGGATGCGCTCGTTCGGGTAGGTCATGTCCGCGTCGGTCCACACGACGATCTCGCCGCGCGCCTCCTGCGTGCCGATCCTGCGCACGGTGCCCGAGCCGCCGTTGCGGTGGAACGCCCTGATCCGCATGTTCGGGAACCGCGGCGCGGCCTCCTTCAGCCGGGCGAGGGTCTCGTCGGTGGAGCAGTCGTCCACGGCCACGAGCTCATAGGTGTAGCCGCTGTCGTCCATGGCCCGGCAGATGCGCTCGACCTCGTCGATGACGTGGTCCTGCTCGTTGTAACAGGGCAGGACGATCGTGACGTACGGCGTTGCGTCCACAGCTGATCCACTCTCGGGGGTCTCGGGCGTGCTCACGACGGGCGAGGATACTCTGCCCAGGCGGGAGCCGTACCCACATCACCGGGTTCGGCCGTCCGCGGACGTCTCAACCACGAAGGACGGTTCCTCGCGGCGGGAGGACGGTTCTTCATGATCGGAAAGCGGCGCGGGGCGACCATGCCGGATCGCCTACTGGACGGCCCCCACGCCCGGCAGTCCTTCGACCGCGTCGGCGACCGCCTGCTTCCGTGCCGGATCCACCAGCTTGACGTGGAAGGACTCCGATCTCGGGGCGGTACGGAACTCCTCGTCCCTGCCGTGTCCCCACGCGTGGGACATCACCTGCCGGGCGTGGGCCACGTCCTCGAAGTAGATCTTCTCGATGCCGTCCACGGCCCGGAGCGCGGCCATCACCGCGTCCTTCTCCGCCCGGGTCGCGGCGCCTCTCCCCTCGCAGGCTTCGGATCCGTCCACGTCCTGGCAGAGCACGATCGACACATCCGCCTTGCCCTGCCAGAAGCTGTTTCCGAACGAGTACGCGGTCGCGACGGCCGGGAGCCCCTCTGGAGTGCCGGAGGCGGCGACGGCTGGAGCGAGCGGGTGTGGAGGCGCCCGCCTCCGGCGATCCCCGCGACCCCGCCCGTGACCACGGCCAGCACCGCGACGACGGCGAGAACGGCCCGCAGCGCACCGGCCCGCTTGCGCACCGCTGTTCTCTGGGGCCGTTCCTCAGATTCCACGTGCCAGACTATGCCGATCTTCCTCCTCGCCCGGCAACCCCGTCCGGGCCTATCCGGCGGGCGTGACGGGAAACGCCTCTCCGACGCCGGGCAGGGACGCCAACGACCTGACCGTCCTCTCCGTCTCCATGGGCCCGGCGGAGCGGGAGAGCTTCACGTAGAAGGTCTCGTACAGCTGCTCCGGCGGGATCTCCTCGTCCCCGGAAGACGGCTCCGCACGGTCAGGAAACGGCATGGGAGGACTATGTCAAATCCCCTCAGGGATGACCATCCGGATGCCGCTTCATACCACCTTGACCGCGGGCCGGATCGGGGGGTTCGCGGAGTCGATCAGAGCGGTTATGTCTTCGGGGTCCGAGGTCACGACAGCCGCCACCGCATCGATCGCCATCACCACCACGGTCGCGTCCACGACATCGCACGTGCCGTTCCTCCCGCAGAGCGCACCTGCCGCACGACCGATCGCCTCGGTCATGTCCACGACTTCACACCCGTGGAGCATCCGTGCCAGCGACGTCTGCTTCGCCGATCCGCGCCACACCTGCGCGAGCACGGGAACAGGAACGACGATCTTTCGTCCCTCGTCGAGCGCCTGGCGATGAAGCCGCAGGAAAAGGCGGTCGTCAGCTTCGGCTGCGATCAAAGCACCCGCGTCGTAGAGCAACGGCAGCCGCGTCGCGGTCGCTCTCATCCGGCGAGCCGGTCCTGACGGATACCTCCGAGCATCCGGGCGTCGAGTTCCGCCAGCTCCGCGGCGGCCTCCGTGAGCTCCGCGGCGGTGAAGGCGCCGTGCTCCCTCTCCCACTCGGCGATCGCCGCCAGGCCCGCCTCGATCCTTATGGAGTGAGCGGCAGAACGGGCCAGCCACGCGGACACGCTGAGCCCTTCCCGCTCAGCGGCGGCTCCGATCGCTTCCAGGACTTCTTCCGGCAGGGAGACCGACACTTTTCTTACAGCCATACTCCCATCATGCCACCATGGTAGGAATCACGAGAGGGGGAACTCCGGGAAATCACTCCCCGCCTCCCCGAGAAGTGGGTCCTCTCTGCTCAGGGCACCGCCATCCAGACGGCGAGCGAGAGGGACCGGGTGCCGTCCGGGGCCCTGACCAGAGAGCGCTCGTCCTGGCGGGTGCGCAGGGCCATCGCCTGGACCGGCGTGCCGTACGGGAAGCGCCCCTCCCGACATCGGGCAGGGATTTCAGCTCCCCGGCGGGGCGGGCGTCATCCCGAGAGCCCGATGGGGAACACGCCCCCGACACCGGGCAGGTGCTTGACCGCCCCGGCGACCGCGGCGAGACCGGCGGGGTCGGAGAGTTTCACGTAGAAGGTCTGGCGTGTGCGCTCCGTCCTCGGGGTCACGTGCTCGGCCGGGTCCTGCGGCTCGTACTGGCGCTTCAGCCAGGTGAGGTCCTCCCGGTCCCGCAGGTAGACCCTCTCGACGCCGGGCAGATCCCAGAGCCGGTCGAGGACCGCCTTCTTCTCCGCCTCGCTGGCCGGGGCCCCGGCCAGCGCCCTCCGGTCCTCCCGGCCGCATCCCCGCGGCTGCCGTTCCTCCTCCGCGCACAGGGCGACGGCGAGATCGGCTTTCCCCGCCCAGACGTCCGGAAGCTCCCGGAGCACCGTCACGACACCGGGGATCTCCCGCAACCGGGCCGACACCGCCGCGAAGTCCCCGCCACGGCGGAGCGTGGCCTCGACGCTGGCATGGAAGAACAGCTCGTCCGCCCGTTCCGGCTCACCGATGGCGGTGTAGTAGGCCAGCGCCCTGCGGCCGTCCTCCTCCTTGCTCACGAAGGTGACGTCCGTCAGCTCGGGCATGGCCCGCATCCGCGCGGCGATCGCCCTGCCGTCGGCGTCGGTCGCCTCATCCCTGCCGATGCAGCTCCACGCCTCCACGTACTGGCCGCAGAGGTGGACCACGATGCGCATCCGCGCGGAGGCCGGGACGTCGGGCGGGGGCAGCGGCTCGCGGGAGCGCTCGTACAGGTACCGGCCCCCGATCCCGGCGGCCCCGAGCAGCGCCAGCACCACGGCGCAGGCGGTCAGCAACCGGACGTGCGCCCTCAGCCACACCTGGAGCCGTGGCTCCCGGTCCGGGTCACCGCCGCCGAAGGAGAGCTCCTCGTACCCGGAAGCGGGTTCCTGGCGATCGCGGAAGGACATGAGGCGACTATGCCAAATCCCCTCCCGGAACGGCCATCCAGACGTTGACCGAGAGGGACCAGGTGCCGTCGGGGGCCTTGACCAGGGAGCGCTCGTCCTGGCGGGTGCGCAGGGTCATCACCTGGACCGGCGTGCCGTACGGCGCCAGCTGGCCCGGCTCGGCGGCGAGCAGGACCGGGACCCGGCCCGCCGCCCGGACGCGGCCGGTCAGGCGGGTGACGTCGGCCGGTGCCGGGAGACTGGTGCCGGGGACGACCGCGACCCGGGCGGCGGGCACGCCGCACACGCCCCGGACGAGCTGGGTGAGCCGGTCGGCGGTGACCCGCTCCGCGAGCAGGACCGAGGCGTTCTGCGGGAGGGCGGCGCACATGGCCTCGACCGCCGCCCGCTCCCCCCGGCCGACCGGGGTGAAGGCGGTCCCGATGGAGGTCACGGCCGGTGGGACGAGCAGGAGCGCCGCGCCGAGGGCGGTGAGCCGGGCGGGGGTCGCGACGCGGCGCAGGCGGGCGGGGGCCCGGTTCTCGGCCTTCTCCCCGATCCAGCGCAGCCCCCGGACGGCGAGCAGCACCAGACCCGGAATGATCACCGGGACCAGCCGCCGGGCGGCGAAGGGATGGTCGGGGGTGATCGCCGGGCGGTAGAGCGTGGTGACCGTCGTCCAGCCGATGATCATCAGCGGGAGCAGCCACTCGGACGCGGTCCCCCGGATCAGCCCGCGCACCAGTACGGCCCCGGCGACCGTGGCGAGCACCACGGCCGCGGGCCCGATGTACCAGGCCACCCAGTGCAGCGCGTCCTCGTAGTAGAGCCGGGAGCCGTCCACCGGCAGCCCGTTGGCCGCCTGGGTCTTCTCGATGAAATCCGAGGTCAGCAGGTCCTCGGGGGTGGTCGCGTGGCGGGTCACGGTCTGCAGCAGCGGCCGGGCCGCGAACAGGCCCATGACGAGCACGACCGCGCCGCCCGCGAGGCCGGGCAGCCACCGGATCCGGGCGAGCCGCCGCAGCGGGTCCGCGAGCCGGGGGGCGAGCGCGGCGGCGATCGCGGTGAGGAGCAGGACGGCCGCGCAGACGGCGAGCAGGGGGACCAGGGATCCGGAGAGGTAGTCCAGGTACGGCGCGGCGAGCAGGACGGCGGCGAGCAGGCTGAGACCCGCGCCCGCCAGCAGCCCGGCCAGCAGCGGCGCGCCGAGTCTCCCGTCCCCCCGGACACCGGACGCCTCCGGAGGGGAAGCGTCGGGCGCCCCCGCCCCCCGGACGCCGGATTCCTCCGCCTCCCGGACACCGGGTGCCGTCCCCGCCCGGCCCTCGACCCGGCGCAGGGCGACCAGCGCGCCCGCGTAGACCAGCACGGGCAGCACGTCCCGCAGGCCGTCGATCCTGACCAGGACGGCGAGGCCGAAGACCAGCCCGGCCACCGCCGCCCCGGCCCCGGCGTCCCCGGCCGCCGTTCCGGGCGCCGCCTCCCGGGCCGCGCGCAGCCGGGCGCGGGCGTCGAGCAGCAGGGACATCCCGCCGAAGAGCAGGATCAGGGACGGGATCTCGCTGAAGGCGGTCCGCGAGGTGTAGAGGATCGGCAGGCTCACCGCGAACGCCGGCGCCGCGAGCGCCGCCCAGCGGCCCCCGGCCAGCCGGGCGACGGTCCCGGCGAACACGAGCACCGCCAGGGCGCCCAGCACCGGCGGGACCGGCAGGAGCCCCGGCAGGCCTCCCAGCCAGTGGCCGATCGCGTGGACCATCGGCGGCCCCGGCATGAACTGCGGCACGACCGCGCCGTCGTGGTCGTAGAAGCCCACGCTGTCGAAGCGGAGCGCCGGGTCGGGACCGCCGAAGGCGGCCTCGCCGTACGGGATCGGGAGCGAGCCGCGAGTGGCCAGCCAGACGGCGTACTGCGTGTAGGTGGCGGGGTCGCGCCGGACGATGAGCTGCTCACCGTGGAAGACCAGGTTGAAGATCGCCGAGCCGAGGGCCGCCGCGACCACCGCGGCCGCCTGCCACCTGCTCGCGGCGGGGACCTCGGGCAGGCGGCGCAGGCCGTACCGGCACAGCAGTCCGGCGGCGGCCAGGCCCAGCGGGACCGCGGCGAGCGGGCGGAACCAGCCGAGCAGGAGCAGCGGGAGCCCCGCCGCCAGCCAGCCCGCCAGGATGAGCGCGGGCGCGGCCGACGCCACGGCGAGCACCCGCCCCGCCGAGGGCCTCCGCGCGCGATCCAGCAGGCCGGTTCCCATGATTGCCACGAGGGTAGCGGCAGTCCCCGGTGCGGTTCACCGCGATCCGCCCGGCCGGACGCCCCGCCCGCCGGAAAGCCGATAACGTACGCGGGACGTGCGAAGGGAGCGGCGGGTGGGCGGGCAGGCACGCGGGCTCCGGGCGGTTGCGGGGGCGGCGGCGCGCATCCGCGAGCACCGGTGGTTCCTCGGGGTGCTGGCGCTCGCGGCCGCGCTGCGGGCCGTCACGATGCTGGGCTACCGGCCCGCGCTCTGGTTCCCCGACTCCTACACCTACGTGGTCACCGCGCTGAAGCTCCGTCCCGACCTGGTCCGCCCGGCCGGATACTCGGTGTTCCTGCGGCTGCTGGAGCCGCTGCACAGCTTCGCCGCCGTCGTCCTGGCGCAGCATCTGCTGGGGCTCCTGGCAGGCGTGCTGGTCTACCTCACCGCCCGGCGGTTGCGCGCCCCCGGCTGGGCCGCGGCGCTCGCGTCCGTCCCCGCGCTGCTGGACGCCTACCAGATCGAGCTGGAACACCTGCTGGTCTCCGACACCCTGTTCACCGTGCTGGTCACGGCCGCGGTCTGTCTCGCCGTCTCCCCCCGCCCGGGATGGCGTACGGCGTGCGCGATCGGCCTGCTGCTCGCGGCGGCGACGCTCACCAGGACCGTCGGCCTGCCGATGGTGGCGGTCTTCGCGGCCTGGCTGCTCTACCGGGAGCGCGGCCGGGTCCTGACGGCCGGGGTGATGCTCGCGGCGGCCGTGGTCCCGATCCTGGGGTACGGGGCCTGGTTCCACGCCACCTACGAGCGGGTCGGCCTGGTGGGCGCGAACGGGGTGTTCCTGTACTCCAAGACGATGACGTTCGCCGACTGCGCGGTGATGGACCCGCCTGCGGACCTGGCCGTGCTCTGCGATCCCCGGCCCCCGGAGCGGCGGCCGGTGGCGCAGGAGTACATCTGGAGCCCGGACTCCCCCCTGGTGAAACTGCCCGGTATCACCTTCACCGAGGAGGCCGACACCCTCGCCGGACGGTTCGCCTCGCTGGCCATCCGGAGTCAGCCCCTCGACTACCTGGGCTCGGTGATCTCGGAGCTGGGCCGGTCCTTCACCTGGGGCCGCCCCGTCTACCCGGACCCGGAGGTCTACGCCTACTACCGGTTCCCCGCGACTGCGCCCCCGCCTCCGGGTCGCTATCCGGCCACGGTCGGGGCGGAGTTCGCGCAGCGCTACGAGCGGGGGCCGATCACCACCACGATCGTCGAGCCGTACGCCGGATGGATGCGGGCCTACCAGGACGCGGTACGGCTCCCGGGCACGGTGCTGCTGGTGATCCTGGCGGCCGCGCCGGTCATGGCGGGCCTGCGGCGACGGCGGGCCGGGAAGGGCGGCGGGGAGACGGGCCCGCGGCGGTGGAGAGCCGGGAGGAGCACGGCGGAGGCGAGTTCCACGGCGGAGACGGGCTCCACGGCGTGGGCGCTGCCCTGGATCACGGCGGTGGTGCTGCTGGCCGTCCCGCCGGCGGTGGCGGAGTTCGACTACCGGTACGTCCTGCCCGCCGTACCGGCTGCCTGCCTGGCTCTCGCTCTGCTCACGGGCAACGCTTCCCCCAAGAAGATTCCATGAAATGTCCGAATTTGAGTATGCTGGGCGGCCAGATCATCACGACGGCAGCGGGGGACGCCATGGCCAAATTCAGCCCATCTTGGCACCCCGAACTCGCCACGTGACCTACTCTTTGGGCGCAATGAGCGAGCCCAAGCGGCGCGGCACGTCCTCTCCTGGGGCGATGAGCCGGCTTGGGCGACGCAGCACGTCGCCGCCGAGCGAGGAGATCGCATGAGCGACCACCGGCATGTCGCCGTGGAGGACCGCCGGACCGAGACGACGAGTCCGGGCCGCAGGGCTTCCCGACGCGTGGGCGGCGACGGCGGGACGTCCCCGGCGGACCACGCCCCCGGCCGCTCGCCCCGCGGCAAGGGGGGCCCGGCCGCGCGGGTCAGCGTGGGCGGCTGGATCAGCATCGCGATGACCATCGTCATGGTGGCCGTCATCCTGGGCGGCTACAAGGTCTACCGGGACGCCTTCGGCGACATCAGGGATGTCAAGATCTCGGACGACACGATCGGCGCGAGCCGCCCGGTCAACCAGACCGGAGCGCTCAACGTGCTGCTCGTCGGCTCCGACACCCGGGAGGGCGACAACCTCAAGTACGGACAGAAGATGGCCGACTGGGGGAAGCGCACCGACACGATCATCCTCATGCACATCTCGCCGAACCGCGACAAGGCGATGCTGGTCAGCTTCCCCCGTGACTCCATGGTGAACATGCCCGCGTGCAAGAGCGAGGCCGGCGCCGCGATCCCCGCGCGGTACGCCATGATCAACAGTGCTTACAACGACGGCGGCATCACCTGCACGATCGCCACGATCGAGCACCTCACCGACATCCGCATCGACCACTTCGTCGAGGTCGACTTCACCGGCTTCAAGAACATCGTGGACGCCCTCGGCGGCGTCAAGATCTGCCTGAAGAACCCGGTGAACAGCAAGAAGGCCAAGCTCACCCTCCCCGCGGGCTGGCACACCCTCAAGGGTGAGGAGGCCCTGGGTTACGTACGTCTGCGCGACTACGGCGACAACAGCGACATCCAGCGCATCAAGCGCCAGCAGGTCTTCCTCACCAAGGTGGTGCAGAAGGCCACCAGCAGCGAGCTGCTCACCGACCTCGGCAAGCTCCGGTCCTTCATCACCGCGACCGCCAAGTCGGTCCGCATGGACTCGGAGCTGGCCAAGAACACCGAGACCCTGATCGAGATCGCCTCCAGCGCCAAGGAGCTGACCGCGAACGGCGTCAAGTTCATCACCGTTCCCTGGGGCGCCGACCCCGCGGACAAGAACCGCGTCGTCTGGAAGCAGCCGCAGGCGGGCGAGCTCTTCGAGGCGATCAAGAACGACGTCGAGGTCACCCCCAGCCCGAGCGCCAGCGCCCCCGCCAAGCCGGCCGTCAAGCACGAGCAGGTCCGGGTCCAGGTCCTCAACGGCACCGACAAGGCGGGGCTGGCCACGGAGGTCGCCGGCAAGCTCGCCGCCCAGGGATTCGTGGTGACCCACGTCGGTGACGCGCGCCCCGCCACCGGCAACCTGCCGAACACCACGGTGCGCCACGCCAAGAAGGACACCGAGGGCCCGGCCTACGCCGACGCGCTGGCCGCGCGGCTCTCCGGCGACAAGCTCCCCCCGACCTCGGGCAAGATCAAGCCGCTCAACACCACGGCGTACACCCCGGCCACCCCGATCACCGAGACCCCCACCGGTCCCGTGATCCAGCTGGTCATCGGCGACGACTGGAAGGGCGTCCGGGTTCCCACCAAGATCCCCGACTCCATCAAGGACTCCGTGGTCGACACCAAGACCAACCCCTGCCAGTGACGCCACCCGGCGGTGGCGGGATCCGGCAATCGGAGAATCACAATTTCCCGATAACCGGCTCAAACCTCCGGACGCGTGCGACAGCCGCGGCGCCGTCGGTTTAAGGTGGTCAGGTCGGTGCCGCGAACTCCGCATGGCCGTCCCGGGCCGTCCTCGCCTGTGTGTCCGACGACCTTTTCAATCTCCGACAGATAGCTGAGCGTTTCCCTCGTGAGCGACCCCCGATCCCCCTTCCCGGTTCCGGCCCCCTGGGACGACGGTTCATCCGGCGCCCCCCGGGGCGGGCCCGCCGACGGGCCGGGCCGGACACCCGCCCCGTGGCCGATGCCCGAGCACGCGCAGCCCCCGGCTCCCCGGCCGCCCCAGCCCTCCTGGCCGGAGCTGCCGGACGCCGGACCGGCCGTCTCCGGCCGGGAGCGTCACCGGGATCTCGACGAGGAAGCGCCCGGCGAGGTCACCGCCTGGGGCTACCCGGTCTACCAGGAGCCCCGGCCGTCCGGCCCGCTGGACGTCGGAGACCTCCCCGGCCGGCAGCAGGAACGGCCTTTCTCCTACTGGGAGAGCTCCCCGGCCTCGGAGCCCGCACCTGCGCCCGTACCCGCGCCCGCTGCGCCCGTACCCGCGCCCGCGCCGGCTCCCACGCACCGGAGCGCCGCACGGGAGGCCGAGCCCTCGTTCTGGGGCCAGGCACGGGAGCCGGAGCGCTCCTCGTGGGGCAGCGCCTGGGGGCGGTTCCCCGAGGAGGACCAGCGCCCCGAGGAGGCGCCGGAGCCGCCTCCGGTCAAGAAGAAGCGCGAGCCGTACCTCGACAACGTCAAGTTCGTCCTGATCGCCCTGGTCGTGGCCGGTCACTCGCTGGTGCCCACCCTCGACGCCCATTCGGCCAAGTCCGCCTATCTGTTCATCTACACGTTCCACATGCCGGCGTTCGTGCTGATCAGCGGCTACCTGGGACGGAACTTCTGGAACTCCAACGCGAAGATCAACAAGCTCGTCGACACCATGCTGGTGCCGTACGTGATCGTGGAGATCGGCTATGCGCTGCTCCGCTACGGGCTGGGCCAGAAGTGGACCCTGACGATCATCGACCCGGCCTGGCTGAACTGGTATCTCCTGGCCCTGGTGCTCTGGCGGATCTCCTCCCCCATCTGGACCCGCATGCGGCAGCCCCTGCTGGTCGCCGTGATCATCTACATGATGGCCGGGTTCTCGGAGATCGCCGGTGACTTCAGCCTCGACCGCTTCTTCGGGCTGCTCCCGTTCTACGTGCTCGGCATGATGCTCAAGCCGGAGCACTTCGACCTGCTCAGGCCGCTCTGGGTCAGGATCACCGCGGGCGTCGTGATGGCGGGCGCCGCCGCCGTTGCGATCTTCATCGCCCCGCACGTCAACCTCAAGCCGGTCTACTTCCGCTACAGCTTCAAGAAGATGGACATGGACTGGTGGATCGGCCTGGGCGTCCGCGGCGCCCTGCTGGCCGCCGCGCTGATCTTGGCGTTCGCGCTGCTGGCGCTGGTCCCCCGGCGTGAGACCTGGTTCTCCGACCTCGGCACCCGCACGCTCTACGCCTACCTGCTCCACGGCGTCGTGGTGCTCATCGCCAAGGACCAGGGCTGGCTGAACTTCTCCTGGCTGCACGGCCCGCTGGGCGTGCTGGCCATCATGTCCAGTTCGGTGGCCCTGGCCATCGTCCTGTGCCTGCCGGAGACCCGCAAGGCCTTCAAGTGGCTGCTGGAGCCCCGCCTGGTCTGGCTCTACCGCCGCCCCTCCACTCCCCCCGACAACAAGGACACCCCCGACTCCGCCAAGGAAAGCGCACCAGCACCCCGATAACTCCCGGCACACCCACCCCCCACAGCACCACCGCACGGCGCCGCCGTGCGGTGCCCGGCTCGGGCTGGGCGGGTGCTTCTCCGGTGGGGGCTTCGGTGGGGCTTCGGTGGGGACATGGTCGTGCTGTGCGGGCGGGTTCTCCAGCC
>NZ_BMQP01000047.1 GCF_014648175.1 Planobispora rosea | reverse complement strand
TCCAACCGGCCAGGACGACCTACACGCCAACCCGGTGATCGTTTCCGGTCACAGCACTAGATCATCTCGCAGCATCGGCGGGAACTGGCAGGCCTTCAGGGCGTTTTCCTTGATCTGTTTGGTGAAGTGCAGGCTTAACCTGCCCAGGTCGCGGCTGCGGAACTGCGGCTTTTGCGGGTTGACCAAACCCACCGGGATGCCGAGTTCCTCGATCACCATCCGGATGGGCTCTTTCAGATCGGAGTCGTTGGTGATCACGATTGCGAGCTCGAAGTCCCGCTGAAAGGCGTCCAGCAGAAGGTGAGAGGCCAAATTGACGTCCGAGCCCTTCTCCTCGGTCTTGATCACCTGGACGGTGCGGGGCCCGGCCGGCGGCGGGTAGGCCAGCGCCATGCGCGGCTGCGTCTTTTGGAAGTGCCCGAGGTGGACCGATAGGTGCGGAATCGTCTCCAGAGCCCGCAGGTAGGCATCTTGGCGGGTGGGGCCGTCCGGATCGTCGCCGCGGGCGGTGATGCGGGCGGTGAAGTAGCGGATCCGGTTGATCTCGTCATCACGACGCACCAACTTGCCGCACAGAGCGGCGATGTCCAACCACTTGTAGGCGGTGCCCTTGAGGCAGCCGTAGTAGAGGTTGAAGCCGTCGATATAGCAATTAACGCGCATAAACCACCCGCGCTGGTTCCGGGGGGCGGCCGATCGAGCGACCGCGGGAGATCCATGATACCGAGCATCACCATGCCATTGCTCTGCGTAACAATTGGGGTGATGAGGCGCATATCCCCCAGATCCGGGCACCTGCCCCATCGTTCCCATGGGGCTGTGCTCAGAGGTTCAGCGGCTGCTGAGCCGCCCGATTCCGTCACAGTGATGCACAGCGGTGAGCCCTTTGCCGGGATTACCCGGCGGCCTCTTCGGCGCTCAACGCCCGGGTGCGCACTGAGGCCGCTACCAAGGCCAGGCGCAACGTGGGGCTGTCATCCCAGCCGGGCCGCTGCTCCACGCACTCCGACGCCCTGACATTCAGCACCGCGCAGGTCTCACCGGTCAGGGCCGAGGCATACAGCAGACCCTCGATGGGCGCGCCGGCCTGCAGGACGTGCAGCAGGTACTCCGTCACGATCTGGGTCGGCACATAGTCGATCTGCTCGTAGGTCTCCCGGGCCGGGGCGCTGAGCTGGTCCCGGAAAGCGTTGAGGAAGATCAGCGCACGACGCATGCCACCCAGCTCCGGATCGAACATGCTGGGTACCGGCTGCAGCCGGGTGAAGTCGACCACCGTGCACGGGCGCGAGGTGAGGAACGCTCCGGACGTCACCCGGGCATCTTGGCTGCGGATGCCGACCTCGTGGATGGCGGTGGCGCGGGTGACGGCCCCGTAGAACATCGCGATGCCGGCCGGGCTCATCCGGTTGGCCTGCCGGGCGTACTCGATCGGGGGAGTACCCAGGTCCTTGGCCGTGCTCAGCTGCTGGCCGGCGGCATGGGTGCGGGCCCGCCACAGCTCCAAGCCCGCCGGTAGCATGTGCACCAGATCGAGGCTGTTGATGAGCCGCCCGATCGCCTCCAAGATCTTCGATGGCGGGATGAAACCGGGTTCGGGCCAGGGCTGTTCTTCAGTGTCGGGAATAAGCCAGTTGACGTACCGGATGTGGTGTTTGACCATCGCGCAGAACTGCTCCCAGCTGGCCGTCAGGGCCTCGTCCTGGCGTGGGGCGATAAAGTCCACCGGCACCCAGGCCACGTCAGCCATCGCGTTCTTCATCGCCTGCAGCAGGGCATCGCTCGTCACCACATCAGCGGCGAACATCTCCACCAGGTCGTCACTGTCGACGGTCGTCCACTGGTAGCCGCCCTCGCGGCCGTCCCAGTACACCCCCTCGTCATCGGCGGTGCCGTACTCGGTTCGCACGCCGTTGACGAAGGCCTCCATGAGCGTGTCCAGCGGCGCCGCCGGGCTGCGTCCGCAAAAGTCGCACACCGCCTCATCGTCGACATCCGCGCGCAAAACCGCCTGGAGCGCCTCCTCCTGGACGCATTCGGGACAGACCCAGTCGTTGCTGAAGTTCCAGCGTTGCTCATGCTGTTGCAGCGCGATGTCACCGCTCATATGCGCCAGGCTATGGCACTGCGAACAAGTGCCGATGTCCCAAAGGCCAGCGAGCGGTCCCCGTCCCTCGGGGTCGCTGGCGCTGGCCGCCCTCGGATCGGCCGGGGGCCCTGCCCGTCGACGGCGCGCTCTACAGTGGCTCGGTGCTCGACAGCGCGCCATCGGCGGCCACCGTGAACAACGTCAGCTGCCGGCCAGGCGGGCCGCTGCGCGATCGCCGAGGGATCGATGTGGGCCAGGCTCGCACTCGCCGGCGTGAGCCCTGACCTTGGCGGCGTGAGCCCTGACCTTGGCTTGGATCGTCTCGGGGTGCCTGGGGCCAGGGTAGGTCGGTCTCAGCTGGCAGGGGTGCGGTCGCGGCCTCGGCGAACGCCTCATCCGGGATCAGCTGCGGCGACGGCTCCTGGGGCCAGAGCAGGTCGGGGTCCCAGTCGGCGTGGTCGCGCTCGGCCGGGTCCTGCTCCCAGGATGCGATCAAGCGGTGCCAGATGCGGCGGTGCTCCACATACAGTGCGTGCCGCTCGGCGGCGGCCACATCCCCGCCGAGCTCGGCGGCGGCCGCCGCCAGGCTGCGGCGGCCGCGGATCCACCCCTCGGCGGTGCGCTCGGCCAGTTGGTAGGCCGCCAGCACGCGAAGCGCCTCGCTGGTGGCCGAGCGGGAGATGAGCGCGGTGCGGGCCAGCTCGCTGGAACCGGTCGGCGTGGCGTTCAGGGCCTCATAGGCCAGCGCCGCAACGGGCCCGAGCATGTGCAGCGCCGGGTGCAGGGCGTCGATGTAGCCGGCGCGCGGACGCAGCCAGGCCGCCTGGGCGCGATAGGCGGCCGGCACGCGCAGCCGGTAGCAGTCGGCCAGGCGGCCGCGCCCGGCCTGCTCCAGCTCGATGAGGGGGTCGGGCTCGTTGCGCAGACGCTTGAGGTGGCGGGCCACGACGGTGTAGTCCAGGCCGGTCATCTCCGACAGTGATCGGCAGCCGAAAGCGGGCTGGATGGAGCCGTCCATCCGGGCCGCGACCGCGATAGCGCGCAGCAGCAGCCGGATGGAGGCCGCGGCCCGGCCCCATCCGGCCACCCGCTCGCCGTCGCGCTCGGCCAGCCACAGGCAGGTACGCCAGCGCAGGATCTCCTGGCGCCAGCTCACGATGCGCTCATCGGCGATCTCCGGAGCCACCGTCGCCACCCGCCACAGGTTGGCGTCATCGAGCTGGGCCCGCGACAACAACGGCTTCGGCCCGGGAGTGAACCCCACCTCCTTCGGGAGATCTACTTTGTATAGCTGAGCACATTGCATGTCACCCGATCCGGAAACAGACCCGGTCGGCCCCGCGGGAAGCGAGGAGGAGAGCCCCGGGAGGGAACGGGGGGCTGTGGAGTGAGGGTTTTTGCTTGTGTTGCAGCTGCGGGCATGCCGGTGGCTAGCGATGCCGGTGACGGCTTTTCGCCAGTCCCAGCGCAGGCGGCGGCTCTGCTCACGCGCTGAGCGGGAGCGGGTGGCGCGGGAGTCCAGCAGGTGGCTGAGGCCGGAGTAGGGGCCTGAGCGCATGCCGGTGACGATTTCGGCCAGGCGTAGGCCGGCGGCGGCGGCGGAGTTGAGTACGGCCAGGCGCGCTTCGGAGGCGGAGGGGTAACCGGCGGCGCTCCAGTCGCCGCTTCGGGCCAGGCGGGCCAAGCGCTCGGGTAGGGGACGGGCGCCGCCGGGGCGCGGCAGCCAGGGATGGCCTTGGCGGTCGAGGGGAGCCTCGACCACCGTGCCGCAGGCGGGGCAGGTGCGGCCGGCCTCGGCCAGTTCGGCTGCCCCGCCCAGGGGATGGCCGAGGCCGGCGCCGTCGAGACTGGCGAGCTCGGCGGTCAGCTCCTGGCACAGGGCGTTCCAGACCTTGCCGCCGCAGGGGCGGCGCAGGATCTGCTCGGCCTCCTCCACGGGGGTGGTCAGGCGCAGGTAGCCGGTCAGCTGGCCGTCGATGATGCGGTGCGGGGCGCCGGGTGGGCGGATCTGCCCGGCGGGCCCGGACATGGGGGCGGTGTCGATGGTGGGGAAGCGGCGGGCCAGGGCGCGGGTGATGCGGCGCAGCTCGCGCCAGGGCAGGGCGCGAGCCCAGCGGATGTAGACGTGGCGGCCGCCGGAGGGGGAGACGTCGACGATGGCGCGGCCGCCGCAGCGGGTGATCAGGGCGACCACGGCGTCGGCTTCGGCGGTGATGCGGGCGATGGCTTGGGCGCGCTGCTGTGGTGAGGCGATGTCGGGGGTGATGCCGGGGGGCAGGGCGCGCTTGACGTCGTGGTCGGTCACGATCAGGCGGCCGTGGCCAGTGTCGTCGTAGACGCTGATCGTGGCCGGGCGGGAGGGAAGCTGCGGACGCAGGGGGGCGAGGGGGCGGGTGTGGCGGCCGTCGGGGAAGGTGTGGCCGCCGTCGGGGGACAGGCGCACGCGCCAGCGCCCGGCCAGCAGGGGCACGATGCGCGCCCACGTTTCTGCGGCCAGGGCATGGTCAGCGGCCGCCGCGCTGCCGGTGGGGGCAGATTCGGCGGCATGCCGGGGCTGACCTGCGGCGTTGGCACCGGGTGCCGCCGAAGGCTCGGTTAATAAGGACGGGGTGGGCCACGGGTCGTCCGGCGGGCACGACGCGCCCGAAACGGACAATACGTGGCTCAGCCCGGGGCGATCGGTTATGCTCTGCTCCAGGCATGACACAGCGACCTGCTGGCATGCCAAGGGCTCAGGGCCGGTCCGCCAGACCGGCAGATGAGCACCCCGCGCCAGCGGGTTGGTGATGAGAGCTTCGCTGTTGGGATGGCAGCCTTGGGCGAAGGTCTCATTGAGATGTGGTTATGCGGCCGCCCCGGTTCCCTCCGGGGCGTTTCGCATTTATGGCCTTGTCGTGAGGGCCTCCTCGATCATGCGGTGGAAAGTACGCATTAGCTGGCCTCCCTCAGCTCGGGCAGCTGCGGGTGCGTTGCCCCGGAAAGCTGCCCGTCGGTTCCCAGCGGTCCAGCAGTTGGCTGCTGCTGATCCTGTGGGGCGTCGGTGGCCTGGGTGGCCGCGTGACGGGCGATGAGGAGGGCGATGAATCCGTTGAAGCTCATGTTGAGGCGTTCGGCTTCAGCGTGAGCGAGGTCGTATTCAGCCGGCAACAGCCGCACGGTGGTCTGTACTGGCTTGTTGCGCTCTTCTTCGGGCAGGGATGACACGTCGACGCGCGGCGTCTTGCCACGCTGACGCGTTGCGCGTGCTGGCCCCTTGTGCCCGTGCTTTGCGCGCGGGGCTTCCAACGTCTCTGCCATACCGAGAGATCATGCCGCATGATCGCGGTTCTGAGTGATACCACGTACAAAATGGGCGTGTCGGAATCATGGTTCACGGGCTCTTCGGCGGCTTGAGCGGCAGTCGGCCGCAGGGGTAGGCGTGATCGTGATGGCCTGCTAGCTGCGGTGATGCGGGCAGGGCGGGAGCGGGATGCCTCGCCGGTCTCGTGTGTTACGAATTCATCACGACACATAGATCGTCACATTCGCTTACTGACGTTGTCATTGGTCTCTGTCTACACTCTCGATCACTCGCCTGACAACCAATCAAACGAACTGTAAGTGGGCCTGTCATCAGGCGGGAGGCGGCGGCCCTTTCCGTTCCCAGCTCGGTGGAGGCAGTTCCATGACCCTGACAACGCAGGTGGTCACGAAGATCGGTGGCCGGGTGACGCCCACGGCGGTGCTGCAGGTGCATCCGCTGGATCTAGGGGGAGTACGCGTGCAGATCTCCGTGCACGACCAGTCCGCCTGGGTGGTGTCGCACCGGCTGCTGCGCGAGCTGCGCCTGGTGGGCTGGGACGTCGTCCCTGACGGCGGTGACTTGCTGGTGTTGGGCTGGAGCGCGGCCAACCTCACCTATCGCCTCAACACCCTGCGGGTAGCCGTCGGCGGCCTGAGCGACTGCGTGCGCACCGTGGCCGCGGCCCAGGCGGCGGCCGAAAGCTACCTGGCCGCGCTGCCACACGCGGCCCAGGACGAGCTGGTGACTGCGGTCCGTACGCAGTTGGAGACCGAGCATCTGCGCTGGCCGGTCCGGGCGCGGGAGCTGGCCGGGCTGGAGCGCACCTCTGCCAAGCCGCTGCTGGCGGCGCTGCTGGAGCGCAGCCGCGAGCTTGAGGACCAGGTGCTGGCCTTGTGCCGCAAGCATCTGGAGGCGGCCGAGACCTCGATCCGGGCGGTGTGGGCCGATCATGTCGAAGACGCCCCCGCACCGGATCTTCGGTACACCGCGATGGGGGTGCCGGCGCCGCGCAGCCCGATGCAGCCGATCGGCCGGGCCAGCTGAGCCGACAAGACCCTGGCGTGCGCCTGGCGCCGCCGTCAGCTTCCGGTGCGCGCCGATGGGCGGCTTTGCATGGGCCGCCATGACCTCCATCGGCGAGGCCTTCCGGGTGGCCGTCGCCCGCACCGGAGATAAGGGCCGCGCCCCGATGGCTGCTGCTGCGGGGCGCGGCCCGGCCGCCATCGGCCGGTGTCGAGGCGCACGCCACCACTGGGCACTTCCCTCTTCGTGGAGAACGTCGATGACCGCACTGTCCAGCCGCCCTGTTGGCCACTCGCTGCGGCGCCGCGCGGCGCCGCAGCCTCCTCCTGCGCGCATAGGGGTGATGCTGCTGGTATGTGCTGGTGCCAACGCCGTGGTGATGGCCGATGTCATCGCGGCCACGCTGGCCATCCCGCTGGTGGGGGCCGATGTGGCGCAGGGACAGGAGCCCTCGGCTCTGCAGTGGGTCTCCACCGCCTATCTGGTGGTCTTTGCGGCCATGTTGACGGTGGCCGGGCGGCTGGCGGACCTGTTGGGCCAGCGGACGCTGCTGGCGGTGGGCGCGGCGGTGTTTTGCCTGGCGGCCTGCGCCGCGGTCGTCACGCCGAGCTGGCAGGTGCTGCTGGGGGCGCGGGCGGCCGCCGGGCTGGGCGCGGCGGCGATGGTGCCGGCTTCGCTGGGGTTGTTGCTCAGTGCGCTGCCCAGTGACCGGCGGGGCCCGGCGATCGCGAGCTGGTCGGCGGCGGCCGGGCTGGGCGGGGTGGTGATGCACGCCGGTGGGGGCGCCTTGGCTCAGGCGGCCGGGTGGCGGGCGGTGTTCGTGCCCAGCATGATCGTGGGGCTGGGGTTGTTGATGGCCACGGCCCTGATGCTGCCGCCGGGACGGCGTCGGCGCGGTGTGCGTCCGGATCTGCTGGGCGCGGTCCTGCTGGCGGGTGCGATCGGGTGCCTGGTGCTGGCCCTGTCGCGGGGTCAGGCCTGGGGGTGGAGCAGCGTGCAGACTCTGGTGTGTGCGCTCGGCGGCGTTGTGGTTCTGGTTGTGGTGGTGATCCGGTCCCATTCTCATCCGGTACCGGCGGTGGAGGTGGCGCTGTGGCGGCGTCCGGCGTTCGCCTGGGGGTGGACCGTCTCCTTGGTGTTCGGCCTGATGACGCTTCCGCTGCTGGTGTGGGCGCCGCTGGCGTTGCAAGAGTGGGGATATGCCGGGTGGCAGACGGGACTGCTGCTGGCGCCAATGTCGGCGGCGGTGACGGTGGCCGGGCGCCTGGCCGGGAGGCTGGGCCAGCGGTTCGGTTTCAACATCATCCTTTATCTGGCGGCGATGACGGTCATCGTCGGAGGCGTGCTCCTGCTGGCCGACGGTCAGCGTTTTTCCGCCTGGCCAGCTCTGGTGCGGTTGTTTGGTGATGCCTCCCCCGGATGGCCGAGCATGGCGGGGCTGGTCATCTGCGGTGTCGGATTCGGGTTGATGTCGACGGCGGCCTCCACAGTGGCGACGCTGGCCAGCGATCAGGCCTCCTACGCCGGCGCGGTCGGTGCGAGCTTGACCGCGCGCCAGGCCGGCGGTGCGCTCGGGGTGGCCGGGGCCGCGGTCATGGTCGGGCGGCCTTTCCTGCCGGGGGGGATGGCGGGTTACGCCTCGGTGCTGGTTGTCATGGTGGGGCTGGCGGCGCTGATGGCGGCGGTGGCGCTGCTTCGGGTGCGGCTGAGCGCCGAGGGGGCGATGCGTGCCACCGGCCCGGCCAACGGCGATCCCACCGAGATGGTGATGATCCCGCGTGAGCAGCTGCTGGCGTTGCGTGCGGCGCTGGTGGAGGTCGCCGCGGCGGCCCAGGCCCAGCTGCATCAGATCGGTGCGGCGCCCGGCCCGCTCGATCCGGCCGGTGCCGTGCGTGGGTCCGGGCGGGGGGATCTGCCTGGCCCGGCGGTGGCCTCTGGCGTTGTGCGTGAGGTCCTTCACCGGCAGTAGCGCGCATCGCTGCCGCCTGGCTTGTGCGGGCGGGTCCGCGTACCGGGGCGCGGGGATCGAGGCGGACCTTCGCGTGGGGAGCGGACACTGCCCGCGGGGATGACCGCTTCCTCGGAGGGCGGTGGGCGTGCGCGGCACGGGGCCGGGCAGACGGATCGGCCTGCCCGGCCGTGGTGTCCGGGAGGTCAGGGGTGTCCGGGGGTCAGCTCCAGGTCACCGGCAGATGGGTGGGGCCGCCGACGGCGTGGCCGACTTTGCGGGGAACCTCCTCGGCGGGCACTGCCAGGCGCAACGTGGGCAGTTCGCGTAGTAGCAGGGTGATGGCGGTGATGGTCTCGGCGTGGCCCAGGTGACGGCCGATGCAGTGGTGGATGCCGTAGCCGAATGACAGGTGGCGCTCGATGGTGGCATCGACGTCGGCGCGGTCGAAGCGGGCGAAGTTCATGGTGTGGGGGTCGGTGAATGCGCGGGGGTCGTAGTTGGCGGCGTCGGTGGAGGGGATGACGAGCTCTCCCTTCTTCAGCTGCGCGCCGCTGGGCAAGGTGATGTCGGCGGTGGCATAGCGGGGCATCGCGTCGGCGGCCGCGGTGGAGAACATCCGCTCCAGCTCGGTGATCGCGCCGGTGATCTCGTCGGGGTGCTTGAGCAGGTAGTGGTAGGCGCTGTCGTCGCCGCGGTAGCCGTGGGTGAGCAGCACCTGGGTGAAGGTGCCGATGCTGGAGGCGGTGGTCTCCCAGCCGCCGACGATGAGCACGATCGGCAGCATGACCAGCTGCTGTTCGGGCAGGTGCGCGCCGTCGGCGGCGATCCTGGACAGCAGGTCACCGGCGGGCTGGTTGCGGCGCTGGGCCAGCAGCTTGGTCAGGTAGTCGAACATGGCCAGGCCGGAGGCCACCGCCTCCTCAGGGGAGAGGCTGGTGTGGGACAAAAACGCCTCGCTCCAGCGGTGGAAGTCGGCGCGGTCGGCTTCCGGCAGGCCCAGCAGGTCACAGATCAGCTCCAGCGCGAACGGCAGCGCGAAATCCGCCAGCAGGTCGGCGGGCGCCCCTTTGCTGATCATTTTCTGCAGCTGGGCTTGTGCGCAGCGTTCGATGTCGCCTTGGCGGGCTGCGACGGCGCGGGGTGTGAAGAGATCTTTGACCAGGCTGCGCACGGCCGCGTGCGCGGCGCCGTCCAGGCCGAGCAGGGTGCCTTCCAGGCCGACGACGTCGTCGAAGGGCAGGGCTTGTTCCCGTGACAGGCGCGGGTCGCGCAGCACGGCCGTGACGTCGTCGTAGCGGGTGACGAGTTTGGCGGTGCCGTTGGCGCGAGCGACCTCGACCACTCCGGTGTCGGTCTCCCGGATCTCGTGGTAGCGCTCGTTGAGATACAGGCCGGGCCGGTTGACCCCGTCAGGCCCCTGATCCAGGGGGTGACGGATCGGGCAGGCGGCGGCGGCCGGATCGTTGGTGACGGTCATCGGGGCGGGCATCCTTTTCTATGATCGGCAGACAGTTCGACCAGACCCGGTGGGAGGGCGGGCCTGGCACGAAGGTCCCTGGGCACGGGGGAAGCGGGCCCAGGGAGATCGGGCGGCACCATAAAGATCAACATGTCACAGCGGCAAGGTCAATATCGCCGCGGCCACTGCGGTGCCCAGGGCGGTGCCGGCGATGGTCTGAGCCGGGGTGTGCTCACCCAGTCGGACCCGGGCCCAGGCGCAGGCGACGATGAGGATGGCCGCGGTGCCAGCGGCCGGACCGATGCGCAGCACGGCCCAGGTGACGCAGACCGCGGCGGTGGCGCTGTGCCAGGAGATGTCCCAGCGCGTCATGATCGGCGCCAGGACGACGAGCATGACCAGCAAGGTGATCATCACTTCGATCACGTAGGCGGGGGCGTGCACGACTAGCAGCACAGCCAGGCCCATGATCAGGGTGGCGGTGGCCAGCAGCAGGGGGGCCAGGCGGGCGCGGCCGCGTTTGTAGGTGCCGCCGCCGGCGTGGAAGGCCGCGATCGGCAGGCCCGCGCACAGCAGTGCGGCTGCCGCTCCCCATTCCAGGCCGGGGCCCGCTCCCAAGATGGCGCCGGCCAGGATCGGCAGGCCCCCTCCGAGGATCTTGGGGTTGGTGAGTGTGGACAGGGCACGGGCCAGGCGCAGCGGCGGTGAAGGCGCCGCTGCGGGGGCGGCGTACACGCTGGAGACGGCGGCCAGCCAGGTCAGCTCTGCGGCCAGGTCGGCGTGGTGGGCCACGGTGAGCGTGGCGGTGCCGCCCCGGCCGGTGGCGGCCAGGTGGCCGTCGCGGTGCCGATCGAGGGCGGTGTGCACCCAGGTGGCGGCCGCGGCCACATCGCCCGACAGCGGCTGGTCCATGTACCGGGCCAGCATCAGCAGCCCGTCGCGGATCTCGATCAGCGTGCGCATGAGTCTGGTATCCAGGTCGGCGCCGGGCTCCAGGGCCATCGCCTGGCCGGGGAAGGCCGCGGTGATGGCGGCGTGCAGCGGGGTCAGGCTGGCCAGCAGCTGCCGTCGGTGACGCCGGCGGACGAGCACGCCAATCGCCGGGATCACCGATCCGGCCGTCATGCCGAGCAAGGTCAGTGCCATCGGCAGCCGGGTGCTGCCGTCGACGTAAGCGCCGGGCCCCTCGAGCCAAAGCGTGATCAGCACGCTGGCACCGGTCGGGACCCAGGCGGCGATGCTGGCACCGAACAGGCCCAGGCCGATGCGGATGTACCAGGGGTCGGCGTGGGCGCTGCAGGCGTGGCGCAGGGCGCTGAGCCCGGCGATGGCCGCGCTCAGCACCACAAAGCCCTCGTAGACGGTGAAGTAGGTCAGTTCGGCGGCCGAGCCGTCCCACTCGGCGATCTTGCCGATGTCGTGCCCGGCGGCGGCGTGGGCGCTGAGCATCACCGCGGTGGCCGCGGCCGCCGCGGCATAGAGCGGCCAGCTGGGGCGGCCGGTCAGGCGCAAGGTGAAGGCGGCCAATCCGGCGGCGGCGGCCACCGCGATGCATCGCTTGGCCAGGGAGACCGCCGGCCATCCGGCGAGGCGGTCGATGCGCTCCAGCAGCGGGCCCAGCACGGTCGGATCCGACATCGACCAGGCGATGGCGATGGCCAGCAGCGTCACCCACAAGGCCCGTGCCGCGCCGGGGCTGCGCACCGCCGGGGCGCGCCAGATCACGGCCATCCACATCAGCGTCATGGTGATCAGGTGCAGGCCCTCAGACATACGGCGTCCGCTGGACGGGATCTCCGAAGGCGTCCAGGGCCGCGCGGCCGGTACGGGAGGCGGGCCGGTCGGCGGCGCGGGCGGTGTGGGCCATGACCGCGGTGGCGAAGGCCTCGGCGTCGCGTTCTTGCGGGCTGTTCAGGCCGCTGCGGCCCAGCAGGCCACTGAGCAGTACCGAGCGCGGCAGACTCGGGTAGCTTTCGGCCAGCAGCTCCAGCAAGATTCCCTCGGGGGTCAGGGTGGGGGTGTGCCCGCCGACGATGTGCCACAGCTCGTGGGCGGTGGTGTGCAGCCTTTGCGCGGGCGAGGACGCGGCGGCCGCGTCGATGAACAGGTGATCGATTCCGCTGGCGTCGGCGGGAATCCACATACCGCACAGGCCCAGCTCGCTCAGGCCGGGCAGGACCTGCAGGCGGATGGTACGTCCCAGCCGCTCAGCCAGGTGCGCCACCAACAGGTCGGCGGTCAGGCGGCCCGGCAGGTCAAGCTCGTGCACCGCTTGCTGCGGGTCACACAGACGTAAGGCAGGCATGGGGTTCCAAACGACGGTGAGGGCAGTCGGGGAGACCGCGCTGGCGCCGTCGGCGGTTCTGCCCGCAGGCAGCGAGCAGAACCGCGCCAGGCATTTCGTGACCCGCCGACAAGGGCTGGTCATGAAGCGGAGATGTGGGATGGCGCTGACCACATTAACCAGCGCTGATCACCCGCAGTAGGCGCTGGTGGTCACCAATGGGTGGCAGGTGGTGGCAAAGTGGTGGCGAAGCGGTTGCCATTGGGTGGCCAGGCGCACAAAAGAGGGGACCGGGGCATGCCCGGGCACCTTGTGGCGGCAGCGGCTCGGCGCGCACGGCGACCGCAGCAGGGCTGTTGTCGGGATTCACCGGCTTGATACGGTCACGCTGATCATCGGCCGCGCCAAAAGGAGGAGGAACCGGTGCACTTTTCCATTCTGGGTCCGACCCAGGTGCGCGATGATGACGGCAATGCCCTGGCGATCGCGCATATTCCCCGGCGTCTCTTGACGTTGTTGCTGTTTGCCGAGGGTGAGCCGGTCTCGGCCAAGGTACTGATCCAGGCGGTATGGAATGCCTCCCACAACGACGGTGCGCTGAAATCGGCGGTGGCCAAGCTGCGGCCGCAGATACCTGGGCGCATTCCCGATCGGGAAGGGGCCGGTTACCGCCTGGTGTTGCTGCCCGGAGACAGCTTCGACGTCGTGGATTTTCGCACTCAGGTGGCTGAGACCACCGCGGCCCTGAACACCGGGGGTGAGCCTGTGGCGGCGGTGCGGGCGCTGCGCGCGGCGCTGGGCATGTGGGGGCATCCGCCGCTGCCGGACCTGCCGGACCTGAGCAGGATCGATGAGTCCTTGCACCGGGCACGTGATCGTTTGCTGTTTCGCCGGCGCAGCGCCCAAAATGCGCTCTTCGACGCGCAGATGGAGCTGGGCCTGCATCACGATCTGATTGAGGACCTGCACACCGAACTGGCCATGCACCCGGCCGATGAGGATCTGCACGTGTTGCTGATCCGCGCGCTGCTCAGGCTGGGCCAGCGCGCCGAGGCGCTGCGGCACTACAGTTACGCCGAAGCCGCCATCGGCCAGGCCACCGGCCGTGAACCCAGTCCGGTGCTGCGGCAGCTGCATGACGAGATCACCGCCGCCCCGGCGGCGGCCCTCTCGCCCGCCGTCCCGGCTCCTGCGGCTGACGCCCAGGTCGCCGCGGCCGCCGTCCCGGTCCGGCCGTCGCTGCCGGTGCCCGCGCAACTGCCGCCCGACGTCGCCGACTTCACCGGCCGCGACCAGGAGATCACCTCCCTGCTGCAGCTGCTCCGGCCGACCGGGCTGGCCAGCGCGCCCCCGATCGTGACCATCAGCGGGCTGGGCGGAGTGGGCAAGTCCACCCTGGCCCGGCATGTGGCCCACCGGCTGCGTGAGCACTACCCCGACGGACAGCTGTTCGTCCGTCTGGCCAGCCGCTCGCACAGCACGGCCAACATCAGCGAGATTTTGGCCGGGCTGCTGTCGTCGCTGAAGGTCCCGGCCCACGAGGTACCCACTGCCACCCCGGAGCGCGCGGCGATGCTGCGCTCGCTGCTGGCCGGCCGACGCATGCTGATCGTCATCGACGATGCGCTCGACGCCGACCAGATTGAGCCGTTCCTTCCCGGGGAGGCGCGGTGCGCCGTCATCATCACCAGCCGGTCCTTCATCACCGGCCCGGGTTTCAAGAACCTGCGTCTGGAGCCGTTGCCCCCCGCCGACATGCTGCGCATGCTGGAAAAGATCATCATGGCCGACCGCATCACGGCCGATCCCGAGGCAACGCACGCGGTGATGGAGGCCTGCGGCGGTCTGCCGCTGGCGGTGCGCATCGTCGGCTCGCGCCTGGCCGCCCAGCCGCACTGGCAGATGGGCCTGATGGCCGCGCGGCTGCGGGATCGCCTGGAGGGGCTGGATCGTCTGGCCACCGACAACAAGACCATGACCGCGATCATCGCGGAAAGCTATGACACCCTCAGCCCGATCGCCCAGCACGGTATGCGGGTGCTGGCGCTGGCCGGTCCGAACGATTGGCCGATGTGGCTGGCGGAGATGCTGCTGGGCACCGAGGACGCCGACACCGCCCTGGGCGCCTTGACCATGCACAGCCTGCTGACGCCCGCTGGCGTCGACGAGCTGGGCCATCCCCGCTACCAGATGCACGACCTGGTGCGTGACTTTTCCGACAAGCAGCTGACCTTGCACCGCACCGAGCGCGACATGGCGATGAACCAGTTGCTGGGCGGCTGGATGGTGCTGGCCGACCATGCCAGCGCCCGCACCGCCGGCGATCCCGGTTTCACTCCGCCGGCGCGCATCTCCGCCCGCGATCTCACCGTGCCGAGCGCGGCCCGCGAACTCATCGACGTCGACGCCGAGGCCTGGCTGGCCGGCGAGAGTTCACAGATTCTGTCGGTTATCCGCCTGGCCTGCAGCAACAAGCTGTATCAGCTGGCCTACGGCCTGGCGGTTCGCCTGGCTGCGCATCTGTACCGGCGGGGGCGCTGGCGCGACGCCGACACGATGTGGCGTACCATCCTGCTGGTCGCCGACGGCGCCGGCGATATCCGGCTGGCCACCGACGTGCGCATCCGGGTGGCGGCGCTGATCGCTGACCGGCTGGACATCGCGCACCAGGCGCTGCCGATGCTCGATGCGTGCGTGAGCACCTGTGAACAGCTGAAGGACTGGCAGCCCTGGTCCCGGGCGCTGGCGTGGCGGGCGCTGTGCCGCTACCGCATGGCCCGGCGCCTGCAGGGCGCGCCGGACACGGCTGAGCCTGCGGCTCAGGCGCAGCCGAAGGCCGCCGTCTTGCTGGAGCAGGCCCGCGCGGACCTCAAGCAGGCCCTGGAGCTGGCCGAGCTGATCGAAGAGCCGTGGCTGGAGACGATGTGCCAGCGTGTGCTGAGCCTGGTGGCCTCGGCCCAAGGCCACCATGAGGAGGCCATCGCCTCGGGCCGCCTTGCCCTGCAGCGGGCCCAGCAGCTGAGTGAGCACGGTGACGACGCCTACCAGGCCGCGGCTGTCTTGGCCCTGAGCAAGGCGTTGCTGGCGGCCGGCCACCACGAGGCCGCGCTGGGGCTATGCCAAGACCACCACGGGCTCATCCAGCGCACCGGCAACGTCGCCGCCGCCGCGGCGCTGGCCGAACGCACCGGGGATGCCCAGCTGGGCCTGCACCGCTACGCGGCGGCGCTGGCCTCGTATGAACGGGCGGTGGAGTTGTGCGGCACCGAGGACGCCGATCCGCTGCGCGCCCGCTACGTCGACAAGCTGCGGCGGGCCCGTCAGCACATCCCGCCGGACCAGCTCACGTCTTGAGCGCCAGCGCGCACCAGGCGTACATCACCCGCGAAAGATCGGCTGGAGGCTCGTCACCGGCCACGCTCCAGTCCCGGGTGTAGGTGATGCCCGGCGGCTGAAGCGTCCAGCCGCCGGGGATGAAGTGGGCGAACTCATCGCGGGAGCGGCTGTAGAAGCGGCTGTCGAGCTCCGCGTAGACCTCTGTGATCTTGGCGTGCAAGCCGGGATCGATGTCGTCGGCGGTGACGTGGGAGAAGGCGGCGTAGCTGCCCGCGGGCAGATCGTGCAGCAGGCTGTGCACCAGCCCCCAGGGGTTGTCCTCATCGGGGATGTAGTTCAGGCTGCCGTAAAACAGCACTCCGACCGGCTGGGTGAAACCGATCAGCCGCCGGAGGTCACGGTGGGTGAGGATCGTCTGGGGCGTGCGCAGGTCGCCGTTGATGTAGGCGATGCGCTGCCCGGCGTTGATCAGCCCCGCCGCCTGCCGGTTGACCGCCGCGTCGTTGGAGACGTACACCACCCGGGCACGGGGGTTGATGGGCTGGGCCACATGGTGGACTTCGGTATCGGCCGGCAGCCGGTAACCCAGGCTCACAAACCGGTCGATGCCCAGCTGCGCCAGGTGCGTCACCACCCGGGTGACGAACTGCCGGTCGTCGAGGGCGGTTTTCGCCACCTCGGGGTAGGCGGCCAGGATGGGATCGGCGACCGCTTCGTCGGCGGCGGTGTGATGTGAACCGCCGGTGACGCGGTCGACCACGCCGTGCGGAGTGGACTTGTTGGGGTCGACCTCCAGGGTGATCCTGGGGTCATCTCCGGATAAGGCTGTCACCTCGCCGCTTTCTCCCGCAGGTAGAGCCGCTGTCACGCGAGCAGATCAATGTGGGGGTGATGATAGTGGATCGAGATCGCCGAGGGTCGACGCGGCGGGTCAGGGGAACTCGTCGGCGTCACGGGCCGAGGCGGCAGGCCCGCGCGCCTGCCGGAAGGCATCCAGCATCGCCTTCAGGCCGCTGCGCAGCACTCGCCGTCGCTCCTCCTCGGGCAGATCGGCCAGTGTGCTCAGCTCACGCGTCATGACCGACATCTCCGGATCACGGATGGCATCCAGCAATCCCGCCGCCTTGAGCATGTCACGGTCGCGGCGAAACTCCTCCAGCTCGCGTAGCGTCCGGTCGGCCCGCTCCGACGTGGTAAACACCTCGGGCTCATATCCCAGCCCGCGGGCGATGGCGGCCTGGAGTTTGGGATCGACCTTCGGCCGCCTGTCCGGCGGCAGGTCAACGGCGTTGTAGAGCCGCCCCAGCCAGGTATGGGAGACCTCCACCCCGGTCTTGTGCATGATCCGGTCACGCAGATCGCGGTAGGAGATGCGCCGACCCTGGAGGGCGGAGGTTTCATCCCACAACTTCCGCAACCTCTCGTGGAAATCCACTGCCCTCGGGTCCCCTTCACGCCATCGATACCTGCTGCGGCGGGCCGCTCGCACACCCACAGTTGACAGATCAGTGTACACCAGGCAAGTATGACCACTGCTGTAAACAGCAACACGTCTACCAGCATTGATAGCCGACCGGCAGTTTACATTCTGATCGGTAGCTGCCAGGCAGGAGTAGCCCCGTGCCACCGACTCCCCCCGCCAACCCCTTCGTCCTTCAGTGGTTCGAGCCTTCGGTGCCCCCTGGTCCGGCCCGCCCACAGGTAGCGGTCGCCGATCTGTTCACCGAGCTCCACAGCGCCACCCGAGACGGGCACGAGAGCGCCTCGCCGGCTGATGTCTGGCTGGCGGGCGAGTACGCCCTGCCCCGATGGGAGCGCATCGACGACATGCGCACCCCGGGCCGCTCGCACCTGGTGGAGGCCGGGCCTGCCCGGATGAACGGCGCCGCCATGCACGGGCTGTACCGGCGTCCAATGGCCCCGGGAGCCGACGAGGTGGTGGCCTACTGGCAGGGGCACCTGCTGTGGCACTGGCAGGAGGCCAAAGTGCCCCAGACCCTGCCGGACAACAACCTGCTGAGCGCCTGGAACCTGATTTTGGCCGAGGGACTGTCGCGGCCTGGTGAGCTCACTCCCTACGGCTCGGAGGTCGACCGCTTCACCAACGCCTGGAAGAGCCGGGCCGTGCTGTCCGGCTACCTGCCGTATGCCGACTTCCGGCTGCCCACCGATCAGGCGGTCTCCTGGTGCGCCGCGGCCGAGCGGGCCCGGCTGCCCTACGATCGCGAACCCGATGCGATGCGCGGCTATCAGCGCATCATCGCCGCCCTGCCGCAGACCTACGGGCAGCTGTTCGATGTGGGCGCCATCGCCGCGGCCTACGCCGCGGCGGGCCTGCCGGCGCTGGCGGCCGCCTCCCAGCTGGCCGCCTTGCGCGAGCACCACGACATCCCGCTGTCGGTCTACGCCAGCGTCGAGCTGCCGCTGGCGCATGCGCCGCTGGTGATCCAGGGCCTGACGCTGGGCCATCCGGTGACGATGACGCTGCCGCACGCCTGGGACGCCCTGCCGGTGATCCCGGTGCGAGCGCCGTTCTGGGACGCCGGCGAAGCCGCCGCCACCACCTGGCCGGGCCTGCGCGGCTGCGATCACCCCGGGCGCCACGAGAGCCTGGAGCACCTGGACGCCGAGCGCGGCAGCGACCTGGTGGACTTCGCCCGGGACTACTACCACGACGACTTTGCCGCCGAAGGCCGCCCGACTGCGCTGGAGGACCTTATCCGCCGGCCCTACCTGGTCGCGGTGGCCTACCGCCGGTACCTGGCGACCTTCACTCCCACCCGGCGGGCCATCGGCAGCCAGCTGCACCGGCTGATCTGCTGCCTGCTGCGCGGCATGGCCACCAGCCGCGACGAGCTGCCCGAAGCCCTGCACCTGGAGGCGAAGATCGGCCGGGCCCGGCGCCTGGTGTGAAGCGCTCATGGCAGGCGGTGCAGCATCGCATCGATGTCGGCGACCGCCCGCTCGACCGCCGCGATCAGCCGCCGATGGGCCTCCGCGGGGACTTCGGCAGACGGACCGGCCGCACCCGCCGGTGCCGTATCCACCGGCGCCAGACGGGGCAGCACCGCGGTCTCCACCTCATCGGGGGGGCGATACCGGCTGACGGGCGGCTCGTGCTGCGGCCAGACTCTCGCGTCCGTTGCCGCTGAGCGCTGCTGCGGCACCGGCGTCGGCGGCATGGAGGGCGTCTGCGGCCGGGCATGGCGGCCACGTGGCCGCATCGCCGGTTCTTGGATCATCGTCATGGCATCTCCTCACGCGACGGCGGTAGATGAGCGGGTCATCACGGCACCGGCGGGGGCTCGCTGGGCCCGGTGTAGGGCGGCTCGCTCGCGGTGGGCGCGGGCCCGGTGGGCACCGGTGGCGCCTCGCTGGGCCCGGACTCGGGCAGCGGTGTCTGGCTCGGGATCGGCGCAGGCGTGGGGCGGGCGCTACGGGTGCGCGTCGGGGTGGGGGTGGCCGAGCGGCGCGGCCGGGTCGGCTGCGCCGCCGGCGTGCGGGTGGAGCGAGCCGCCGGCCGGGTCGGCGCGGGCTTCGCCGAGGCGCTGAGGGAGCCGGGAGAAGACGCCTGCGGCAGCGGGGGGAGCGTCTCGAGCGTCACCGGCTGCTCGCTGATCGACGGGCTGGCCGCGGGCAGCTCAGCGGCAGGCGGCTGGCGTGCCTCATCGGCGCCGCTCGGCCACAGCGCCCACACCGCGATCAGCGCGGCTGCGGTGGCGCCGAGAATGGCGGCCCGCAGCGCCATCGGCGGCACGCCGCGGCGGCGCTCACCGGAAAGGTCCCACTCCTCGTCGGCGTCCTGGTCGTCTTCGGGGTCCTGGTCGTCTTCGGCTGCGGTGGCGGCCGGGCGGGCCGCAGGCTCCGGCTCCTGCTTCTGTCGCCGCCTGCGCAGCCACCACGACCGGCGGCCGGGCTCATCATCCTCAGGCCAGAACTTGCGATCGGGGTCGACGTCACCCAGGAGGCCGAGGCGGACCTCCTCCTCGGCGCTGTCGGCGCCCGGGGCGCTGGGCTGGGCGCGGGTCGGATCCGCTGCGCTGGCGGCGTCCGCCAGGTGGCGCAGCGCGGCCGGGCCCGTCAACTGCGGCCCGTCCGGAAGGTCCTGATCTTCGCGCATGGTGGCAGATCCTAAACAAGGTTCATACCAGGCAACAAGAGGGATGACTGATAGAAAATGGAACAGAAAACTCCTGCGGATCGTCGCCTTGTCACCGGGCCGGTATCAGTCGACGGAGATATGCACGTGGTCGAAATGGTTGGCGGTGTGGCCGCCGCGGTCGGTCATGGGCTTCCATCCCTGGCCGGGCAAGCGGGTCTGCCAGATGCGCTGCTTCCAGATGATGTAGCGGATCCCCAGGCGGGCGGCGTGGGCCTGGGCCCAGGCCGCGATGGCATCGCCGCGGGCCTGTTCACCCGGGGCCGGGAGGCGCCCGCCCGTCGAGAGCATGAAGTCGCACGCCCGCCCCAGCGGGTGCTCGCCGCCGCCGGGGATGCCGCCGTCGGGGCGGTAGCAGCCGATGGCGTAGCGCGGGTTGAACTGCGTTTTGATCAGGTCGCGCACGGTGCGCATGCGAGGGGTGATGTTGTCGGGTCCGCTGGGGCGCTCGGGGGCCAGCGGTCCGGCCGAGGCCGGCGGCAGCTTCGGTGCCGCCTTGGCCCGGTAGTTCTCGGCCGTCGCCAGGACGGAGGCGACGTAGGCGTCGGAGTGGTTGTAGGCGAAGATCGCCTTTTTCAGGTCAGCGGGTGCGCCGTGGGCGCACAGGTACTTGGCCGCGGCGAAGATCGCATCGGCGGGGTTGTAGACGTCGGCCCACCCGTCGCCGTCGCCGTCGGTGGCGTACCCGCTGCCGATCGACCCGGCTTTGAGCTTGGCCTTTCCGCCCCAGGTGCTGATCAAAAACTGCATGGGGCCGGCGGCGCCGGCGTGGTTGGTGCCGCTTTTGACCCCGGGCAGCGTCGAGCGGCCGTGGTCGGTCTCGATCTTTCCGATGGCGGCCAGCACGCTCCATGACAGGCCCGGGCAGGTGGGCGCGGCCGCGACATACAGCCGCAGCATCGCCAGCGGGACGCCGTCGACGCTGGCCACCTGGGCGATCGCTTCAGTGTCGGGGGTGAGCGTGGCCGGACGGGCCGCTTGGGTCAGCACGGCGGCCAGGACCGGCAGGCTCACCACGCCCAGCATGAGGAGTCCCACCACCACAATGACAGCTTTTCGCATCATGTGACCGGTTTCATCGTTAATGTCCCCTCGACCAATTGTTGTCAAAGTGGTAAGAGGGTAAGTCATGCGCTTATCTGGCGTAAGGGTCGAAAAGACGCGCACGGGAAAGAATGTGCATCAGGCAACAGGGGAGTGGACACTGATCGGAGCGCACCACCAGGCGGGCACCAGCACGCTGGCCGCCTTGCTCAACCACCGTCAAAGCGGCTTCGCCGTCGAGTTCGCAGCGGGCACGCTGCCCGCCAAGCGGGTGGTGATCGTGGCGCGCTCCACTCCGGACGGGGCCGAGGCGGCCGCGGCCATGGTGACCGACTGGCCGCTGCCGACGCGGCCGGTGCTGTGCCTGGTGGCCGATGTGCCCTTTCCGGCCTCCCGGCTGACCCGTCACCGCATCAAGGTGATCAGCCCCCGACTGAGCGCGGTCATCGGCCTGCCCTACCTGTTCGCGCTGCGCAACCTCGGCAGCGTGGCCGCCGCCGTCCGCCACGACCGCAAAACGACTCATGCCGCCCGGGGCCTGCAGCGCGCCCTGGCGCGTCTGGCCCTTTCGGAGGACACCTCGTCATGACGACCCTGCACCTGCTGGAGGCCGCGGCCTCCTCGGTGAGCTCGGCCCTGCACCTGCAAGAGATCGACTGGACCGCCGTGCCTGCCGCCAGCGGCGGCCTCGCGCTGCCCGGCGACGAGGCCGCCGCCCCCGCGGTGGCCGCCACCACGCCCCCGCCCGGCACGGGGAGTGGCACCACGGGTCCCGGCAACGGGGGCTTCAACTTCCGGGACGTGCCACCCGACGCCCCACAGGAAGTCCGGCAGCTGGGCGAGAAGGTCTTCGGCGCGATGAAGTTCGGCGGCATGGCCATAGCGGTGATCTGCTTCAGCAGCGCCGGGATCATGATCATGGCGGGCAAGACGCGCAACCACAACCTGGCCGCCCAAGGCATGAGCAACGTGATGTGGGTGATCGTGGGACTGGGCGTCCTGCTCAGCACGGTCTCCATCATCGGCTTCTTCGCCAACGGCTAAAGGGACACATCGATGCCTTCGGTCTCCGACCTCGACACCCTGGCCCAGCAGCGCACGCGCCGGGCCCTGATCGGCGCAGGGGTGATCATCGTCATCCTGGTGGCGATCGTCGCGCTGCTGCTGAGCGGTTCCGGCCCCGCACCGGCGCCCTCCCCGCCGCCCCCGGTCGGTGCCGGCACCGCACCGCCCGCCTTGGCGCCCCCGCCGCCGCCCGCCTCGGCGAGCCCGCCGGCGAGCGACGGCTACGTGCCGCCGCAGCGCTGGACGGCGCTGCCCAATGGCACCCTCCTGCTGAAGCGCACCTACCGGGTGGGCTTTCCGCGCACCCCCCAAGGGGCGGCCGCGGCCGCGGCCGCGATGTTCCAAAGTGTGTGGCACCTGGACCCGGCCCGGGCCACTGGTGCGGTGCAGGTCTACTTCGCCCCGGCCGACCAGAACAGTTTCCGCGCCCACGCCGTCACCAACACCCGCTGGATGCGCCAGCAGATCGGCCTGAGCCCCGAGGGCGAGCTCCCCCCGGATGCCAGCGTAGCGGTCCAGGTCACCGGCGTGCAGTGGCGCATCGTCGATGCCAGCAACGTGCTCGTCAGCGTGAACATGACGCTGGATCTGCTGGCCGGCGTCGGCGCGCCGCTGCACACCCTGCCAGCGGCCAGCACCGCGCACCTGCGCTGGCATCCGAATGTGCGCGGCGGCGACTGGCTGGTGGTGCAGGACTCCAGCCAGCAGATGCCGCGGCCCGAGCACGCCGAGCTGGGCACGGCGGCCTTCAACGCGGCCGGCTGGCTGGGCATCCGGCCGGGCGGGTGAGCGCGATGCGTGAGCGGCAGATCAGCAGGATGCGCATCCCGATGGTCGCGCTGGTCATCGCCGCCGCACTGGCGATGGCCGGTGCGGCGCCCGCAGCCGCGGCCGCCCCGCCGTGGTGTCCGCCCAATCCGGTGATCCTGGTGGCCTGCGCCGGCGGCACGGTCGTGGCCGACCGGGCCGATGAAGCCGCCGCCGCGGCGGTGGACAAGACCGTGCTGCAGCCGCTCAACACCCTGGGGATCAAAGCCGTCAACGCCGTCATCGGCTCGTTCGTGGAGCTGTGGATGAGCCTGTCCAGCCTTGATCTCGACAGTCAGGGCGCGATCACCTTGTACAGCACCACGTTGTCGATCGGCTGGCTGATCGCCGCGGTGCTGCTAATGGTTCAGGCGATGCAGACCATGGCGGCCGGACGCCCCGCTCCGCTGCTGCAGGCCTTTCGCGGCCTGATCACCATGAGCGTGATCGCCCTTGTCGGGGTGGGGGTGACCGGGTTCCTGCTGGAGTTCTCCGACGCCCTCGCCGCAATGATCATGGGGGATCTCGTCAAGAACTGCAAATGGCAGCCAGACAAAGGCATGGGCGACTGCCTGATGCAGCAGGAGATCGTCTCGCTGGTCTTGCAAAACGATCCCACCCACCAAGCAGGGGGCGTGGTGCTGACGCTATACACCTTCCTGCTCGCCATCATCTTGATCCTGGTGTTGATCGTGCAGCTGGTGGTACTGCTGCTGCGCAACGCCACCATCCCAATCCTGGCTATCTTGCTGCCGATCGCCGCGGCCGGGCAGGTCGGCGGGGGCGCCACCCGCCAGTGGCTCCCGAAGCTCATCACCGCGGTCGCAGCTGCGATCACCTACAAGCCGATGGTCGCGCTGATCATCGTGGCCGCGGTCCGCCAGGAGCGCGCCAGCACCAGCGCCAGCGGCATGCTGTACGGGCTGTTGATGTTCGGGATGTCACTGATCGCGATGCCCGCGCTGATGCGGGCTTTTGCCCCGTTCGGGCTGATGGCCACCGGCGGCGGGGGCGGAGGACTGCTGCGCACGGCCGCCGATGTGGCGCTCGTGGCCGGCAGCATCTCCAGCGGGGGAGCCAGCTCCGCCGCGGGCGCGACCACCGCGGCCGATCACGCCCGAACCCGGGAACTCACCGACGGCGCCAGCGGCGCGGGCGGCGGGGCGACACCTGCACCGGCCACGCCGCCACGCACCGAACCGGCGGCTGCCTCCCCGCCTGCCGCGCCCCCGGCGCAGCCGACACCTACGGGCCCGCCACCAGCCTCCAACCCCTCCGACACTCCGGCCGGTGCCCCGGCCGACCAGGCCGAGGCACGAGCTGCCGCCTCGGCGACAGCTTCCCCCTCCGACACCGTGCCCATGCCCGCGGTCCCGCCGGATTCGGCGCCCGCCCCGGGCGCACCGGCGCCCTCGGCGCCGACGGAGACCGGTACCACCGTCGCGGCACCCAGCGGCGCCGTCGGCGCGTCCGCCGATTCCGGCACCTCACCGGTCCCGGCCGGCTCGGTTGCCCTCGGCGCGGCCGCCGGCCTCCAGCAGCAGGTCGGCGAGACCGCCCTGCCCTCTGCCGGGCCCCTGGCGGCCGAAACAGCCCCGGCACCGCCCTCACCGGCCCCCGGCGACGGCCTCCCCCGCACCCCGCCTGCCACCACAGGATTGACCATCCATGACCGCAGCTAACGGATGCCGCCCATGACGAGCACCTCCCACCCCCGCACGTATGGAGGCTGGCGGGAGGCGCGCAGCGCGGGCCTCGGTCCGCTGGATGCGCGTCAGACCGCAGTCGTGCTGGCCGCCATCCTCATTCCGATCTTCATCGGGTTCGTGGCCGGCATCACCGTGACGGTGTACCTGCTGCCCGTCACGGTCCTGGTGGCGGCGGGCGCGATCGCCCGCCGCGACGGCGTCCTGGTCGTGGCGCACCTGCGCGCCTGGGCGCGCTGGCGCTGGGCCGAATGGCGTACCCACACCACCTACCTCGGCTCGGTCTTCACGCCCGTCGGACGCCCTTGGCACCTGCCCGGCGTACTGGCCCCCACCCGGCTGCTGGATGTGGCCGACCCGGGCCGCGGCCGCATCGGCATCGTGTGGAACCAGCGCACCGGCGCCATGTCGGCCACGCTGATGCTCAGCCCGGCCGGAGCGCTGCTGGCCGACACCGGTGACGTCAACCGGCGCGTGGCCGGCTGGGGGGCTCTGCTGGCCGGGCTGGCCGACGACGCCACGATCCGCCACGCCGCGCTCACCGTCGAACTGGTGCCCGAACCCGGCACCCAGCTCACCGACCACGTGCACGACCGCCTCGATCCGGCCAGCCCGGCCCTGGCCCGCTCGGTCATGGGCGAGCTGGTGGCCACCGCGCCGCGCACCTCAGCTCAGGTCCGCACCCGGCTGACCATCACCTGCGATCCCTCGATCGGCGCCGCCACCCCCCGGCAGGTGCCCGACGCGGTGGCCGAGCTGCTGCGCACCCTGGGCGGACTGGCCATCTCCGCGGCCGGCGCCGAAGTCGTCGCCCGCGCCTCGGCCAGCGACATGATCCGCATCGTGCGCACCGCCTACGACCCCGCCAGCGAGGCCGTCACCGACGGCTGGAACGACTTGCGCTGGCACGAGGCCAGCCCGATTCACGCCCGCGAGGGCTATGACCTCTACCGCCACGACGGCGCCTACTCGGCCAGTTGGGTGCTGGCCGAGCTGCCGCGCCAGCAGGTCACCCACGACGTGCTGCTGCGCCTGCTCAGCCCCGGCCGCCATCGCCGCCGCATCACACTGCTGTATCGGACCCTGCCCCGGGATATGGCCGCCCAGCTGCTGGAGCGGGAGGTCAACGCCGCCGCCACCCGCGAGGAGCTCTCGCGCCGCGCCCGGCGCTCCTCCACCGCCCGCGACCGCGCCGATGCCACCCGCGCGGCCCGCGCCGCCGCTGAAGAGGCCGCCGGCGCCGGACTGGTGCAGGTCTCGCTGTATGTCACCGTCACCGTGGCCGAGCGCGCGCAGCTGGCCGAGGCCTGCCGCGAGGTCGAGCAGGCCGCCGGGCATTCCCGGCTGCGGCTGCGCCGCGCCTACGGCGGCCAGGCCGCCGGGTTCGCGGTCGGCCTGGGCTGCGGGGTGTACCCGGCCGATGGCTAAGCAAAGGCGCACCCGCGCGACCCGGCCGCAGCCCGCGCACCTGACAATCGACGCCTCCCAGGTGGCGCCTCGCCGCGGCTGGAGCCGCGGCCGCGCCGCCCACATCGCCTCCGGCACCGTCTACCTGGGCACCAGCGTGCAGGTCGCCGGACTGTTCCCCTTCCCGCTGGCCGGCGGCCTGCCCACCGAGGGCGTGCCGATCGGCGCCGACCTGCTCACCGGCGAGCTGGTATGCCTGGATCCACCCGGCTGGGTCGGCACCCTGACCACCAACCCGTCGGTCTGGCTGCAGGGCTCCCCCGGAACAGGGAAAAGCGCCTTGGCCAAGCGGTTGAGCCTGGGCCTGGTCGCCTACGGCTACACCCTGCTGTGCCCCGGTGATGTCAAGGGCGAATACGCCGGCCTGGTCACCAAGCTCGGCGGGCAGGTGGTGCGCGTCGGCCGAGGCCTGGACGCCATCAACCCGCTGGATTCCGGCCCGCTGGGCCGCGGCCTCGACCAGCTGCCACGAGGCGAGGCCGAGCGGATCCGCGCCGAGCTCAACGGCCGCCGCGCCGAGCTGCTGCACGCGTTGCTGGCCACCCCCCACGGCCTGGGCCGGCGCCCCAGCGCCGAGGAGAGCGCGGCCGTCAACGCCGCGGTGCGCATCGCCGCCGAGGCCTCCCGCGCCGATCCGACCATCCCGGACGTCATCAAGGTGCTGCGCACCCGCCCCGCCGCGATCTGCGAGCGGCTCATCGTCTCTGAGGAGGCCGAATACCTGCGCGCGGTCCGCGGCGTGGTCGCCGCCTTGGAGAACCTGTGCGACGGCCCGCTGAGCGGTCTGTTCGACCGGCCCACCAGCAGGCCCTTGGACCTGGACAAGCCCGCCTTGACGATCGACCTATCGCACCTGCTGTCGGCCGGCGACGACGTCGTGGCCGCCGGGCTGCTGGCCACCTGGTCGTACTCCTATGCCGCGGTGGACACCGCCCGCGCGCTGGGGCGGATGCCACGCCCGGTCGTGCTGCCGCTGGACGAGCTGTGGCGGGCGCTGCGGGCCGGGCCGGGCATGGTGGCCGCCATGGACGGCATCACCCGACTCAACCGATCCAAGGGCGAGGTCAGCATCATGATCACTCACAGCCTCCAGGACCTCGAGGCGCTGCCCACCGAAGAGGACCGGGCCAAGGCCCGCGGGCTGATGGAGCGCTGCGACACCGTCGTGCTGGCCGCGCTGTCGGTCGGGGAACTGCACCGCATCAGCCAGCAAAAACCCCTCACCGACGGCGAGATCGAGCTGGTGGCCTCCTGGGCGGCGCCGACCGCGACCGGCCTGGACGGCACCTCCCAGCTGCACCCGGGCCGCGGCAAGTACTTGATCAAGATCGGGCAGCGGTCCGGAGTCCCGGTCCGGCTGCAGCTGACCGCCACCGAGCAGAGCCTTTACGACACCGACGCCGCCATGCGCACCCGGCGAGAAAGCGCAAGCTCATGACCTCCCCCAGCCCGACCAGCCCCTTCTCCGAGCCCGCCCCGTGGATCCTCGCCGGGCTGCTGGCCACCGCCTTCGGCCTGACCGGCATCATCTGGCTGGGCGGCAGCCTGGGCGCGCTTGCCGTCAGCGGTGCCTGGCGGCCGCCGCCGTTCTCCCTGGCCACCTTGCTGTCGTTTGTGAGCGGAGATGCCGAGCATCTGTGGCCCGGTGCCTCGCCGCTGGCGGTCGGCATCGGGATCGTCGGGGTCGCCGCCACAGGGCTCGGCACCCTGGTGCCGCTCGGCTTGGCCGCCCACCGGCGCTTTCACACCCAGCCCGGCCTGGCCGGCCGACGTGACCTGCGGCCCTTCAGCCCGCGCGGCGCCGCCGAGCGCGCCCGCACCCTGCGCCCTTCGCTGAAGGCCGTCACGCATCCCGCGCCCGATGAGACCGGCATGCTGCTGGGCGAGCACGCCGGGCTGGAGCTGCGCAGCAGCTTTGAGGATGTGGAGCTGCACCTGATGGCGCCGCGCTCGGGCAAGACCACCGCGATCGCCGTGCCGCGGGCGCTGCGCGCGCCCGGGCCGGTGCTGCTGACCTCCCGCAAGGCGGATGTGTATCTGGTCACCGCCGCCCCCCGGCGCGCCCGCGGCCGGCTGTGGGGTTTCGATCCCCAGCAGATCGCCTACTTGGAGCGGCAGTTCTGGTGGGACATCCTCGCCGAGGCCCGCACCGTCGAAGGTGCCCGCCGCCTGGCCGGGCACTTCATCGCCGCCTCGCTGTCGGCCAGCGAGCGCGGCAACTTCTGGGCGCTGGCGGCCGGCAACGTGCTGACCGCGCTGTTTCACGCCGCCGCCGGCGCCGGCCGGCCCATCACCGAGGTGCTGCGCTGGCTGGGCAACCCCGCCGATCGCCTCCCGATCACCTTGCTGCAGGAGGCCGGTGCCACCGGCCTGGCCGATCACCTGCAGCGCACCGTCCGTGGCGCCCCCGAGACCCGCGACGGCATCTATGAGACCGCCGGCCAGTGCGTGGCCTGCCTGCTGGATCCGCGCATCGTGGCCTGGGTGCTGCCCGATGCCCACCGGCCCGCTTTCGACCCGCACGCCTTCGTGGCCTCTACCGACACGCTGTATCTGCTGTCGGACAAGGGCGCCGGATCGGCCGCGCCGCTGGTGGCCGCTCTGACCGATGCGGTCTTCCAGGCCGCCATCCGCCGGGCCGAGCGCGCCGGCGGCCGCTGCGACCCCCCCGTCCTGCCGATCTTGGATGAGGCCGCCAACATCTGCCCGATCGAGAAGTTGCCGGACTACTACTCCTACCTGGGCTCGATGGGCATCCCGGTGGTGACGATCTTGCAGTCCTACAAGCAGGGCGCCGATGTGTGGGGCGAGGCCCGCATGGACGCGCTGTGGTCGGCGGCCACCGTCAAGGTGCTCGGCGCGGGCCTGGACGACGCCGACTTCGCCTCGAAGATCTCCACGCTGATCGGTGATCACAAGGTCATCGAGACCAGCGTCTCCTACAGCAGCAGCGGCCGCTCCACCAGCGCCTCCCCGCGCACCGAACGCATCTACCAAGCCGCCGACGTGCGGGCCCTGCCCAAGGGCACCGCGCTGCTGCTGGCCACCGGCATCCGCCCCGCGCTGATCAAACTGCGGCCGTGGATGACCGAGCCCTACGCCGCCAAGCTCGCCGCGGCCGCCCAGCGGGAACAGCACGCCCTGACCCGCCGCGCCCAGCACGCCCTCGCCGCCACAAGCTCCCGATCCGCACCCGATGAGCATGGAGAGCGCTGATGACCGTCACCGACGAACATCTTCAGAGCGCCGGCGCCGGCATGCTGGCGGCCCTGAGCGAGCTGGCCTCACCCGCCCCCGTCTCCGGCCCCTCCTCAGCCGAGACCGGGCCGGATGCCGCTCTCACCGAGGCCGATGTGACCGCCGCCTTTGCCGCCATCAGCGCGCACCTGCACCGGCTAAAGCACCTGACCAGCCTGCCGACCAGCGAGAACGCTCTGGCCAGCGCCGGTTTGCAGCACTTTCGCGAACAGGTCGGCCTGGCGCCGCCCAGCCAGGCCGACCTTGCCCGGGCGCGTTTCGACCTGGCCTCCGAATGGCGAAACGTCACCCCCCCAGCCGCAGAGGTGCGAAAGGCGCTGGCCTTTCCCGAAGTGGCCGCCAGCCCGCACGGCCAGCGTATGGGCGCCATCTACGCCACGCTCACCGAGCTGGATGCGAAAGTGCGCGCCGTCGCCGGCCGCGCCTACAGCCGGCTGCTGGCCGACGGCCGGATGCAGACCTTCCTGGCGGTTGCCGGTGCCCGCATCACCCACAGCATCGCGACGGCCGCCGCCGCGGCCCACGACACCCTGCAGCGGCTGGACGGGCACATGAGCAACATCGCCGCCACCTACCAGCGCCGAGATGCCCTCACAACGCTGCAGAATCTGCGCCAGGTACGCGAGGGCAGCGACCACGGCGCCGGCCAGAACACCGACCTCCCGGCCAAAGCGCATCCTGCGCCCGCCCCGGCGGCCGCGCCGACGCCGCAGCCCGCCGCGACCACGCCATCGGCGACGCCCGCGCGGCCCCCCGGGCGGGCGGCGGCCGCGCAGCGCGTCTCACCCACCGCTGGCGTTGTGGGCGCTGTCCCGCCCCGCACCTCCCCCCGCCGCCCGGCGGCACCGGCCATCCCGCCGCAGAGCCGCCGCCCCGGGCCGTGCCGGTAACCGGCCCGCGCTTTTCCGACCCGACAGAAGGTGTGCCGACCATGACCGACCCTCTCGACTCCGAAAGCCTCGACCGGACCTTCATCGGCATGATGAAAGCCCTGAGGGAGTACGGCGGATCGCCCGCCGCAGGCTCCGATCGCATCGAGGCGGCCTTCGAGCAGCTGAAGAACCTGCTGGCCAACCCGCTCTCCGAAGGATCCGCCGTTACGCCCGACGGACCTGCCGCCCCCGTGCCGCGCTCCGGCCCGGCCGCTTCGGCCTGGCCCGAGGCCGCCCGGCACCCGCAGGTGGAATCCAGCCCGCACGGCCAGCGCATCCAAGCGCTCCTGCAGGGCAACGCCGAGCTGGGCCGCGCGATCAGTGCCGCAGCCGGCCAAAACTACGCGCGCTTCGTGGCCAGTGCCGGCATGCAGCAGTTCATGGTGACGGTGGGATCCCAGGTCTCTCGGGCCGTCGCCGACAGCGCCGCCGTCTTGCACACCCGCCTGGCCGCCACCGCGACCACCCCTGACGACCACCAGGCGCTCAACCAGCTGGCGCAGCTGCAGGCCAGTGCCGCCCGGACCAATGACCATCTGCGCGGCCTTTCCGCAGCAGCTGCCGCTGGCGGGGCGGCGCGCCCAAGCGGGCGGGTGTCAGCGGCACACCAACGCTCTCCTAGCGCCCCGCAGGCTTCTGCGCCCTTTTCGCCTCAGCCCCGATCGAAAGGCCCCGCGGCGGCGTCACCGAAGATCCGCCAAGGCCGTACCCGGTGACCCGTCCGTTGCCCTCCTCGCCCCGATAAGGACCTGACAGACCATGACCGACGCTGCTACCCCCCGCCCGCCGCACGACGCCGACGATCTGTCCACCCGACTGGACCGGCTGGCAGAGCTGGTCGCCACCCAGGCCGAAGAGCTCGCCATGCTGCGCGCCGGCGATCGGCTCGCCACCCAGCCCGGCGCCGCTGCGACCGAGGGCGACTCGGCCGCTGAGGCACCAGCGCAGCACCAGCCCGCCGGACCGATCTTCATCGTGCGACTGGAGGATGCCCAGCTGCTGGAGGAGGTGCAGGCCTTGGCCACCTGGGTGCACCAGGTGCTGGTGCCGGTCTACATCAGCGAGCCGACGCCCAGCGCCCCCTGGTGCCCGATCTGGTGGGAACACCCGGGCGTGCTGGCCCGCCTGCACGCCCTGTGGCTGGCCTGGCAGCAGGAGACCGATCCCGAGGCCGGCGGCTGGAGCGGCCCATCGACGTGGCACATCCACCATCTCGACCCCACCTTGGCCGCGCTACGCGCCCCCGACGGGCCACTGGTGGAGTGCACCACCGACCCGCGCGCTCCCCACCACACGCGCCCGCCGCGCTATGCCGAGCGCGTCACCGCTACCGAGCTGGATCTGCTGGACGCCCTGGCCGTCGACGGCGATCCGGTGGCCGCCGAGCACCTGGCCACGCTGCTGGCCGGGCGTGGTGATGAGGCGGGCCTGCGCCAGCGCGCGGCGGCCGGAGATCTGTGGGCGACCGGCCAGCTGAGCTGGCTGCCGTATCGGGATACCACCAGCGTCCAGGCCCAGCGGCTGCGCCGGTACGGATTCGCATGAGCCGCAACGGAGGCGGGCCAACGCGCCGCCCCAGGAAGGCCCGGACCGATACGGGAGCGCCGCGGATGCGGACCCATGAACTGATGTGCCCGGTATGCGGGGCGCTGGCGAATGTGACGTGCGTTCAAGACGGCCAGGAGCTGCCGGAGATCCACCCGTCCCGGACCATGCCGATCTATGAACGCAACTGGCGGGCGCAACGTGGCTGGGTGCCGCCGGAACTGCTGACCCGCGAGGGCGCGGGCACCCGCAGCCGGGCCGGCGCCGGCAGGCGCGCGTCGACCCTGCCTGCGGCCTTGCCGAGGGTGCTGTCTTGCGAGCCCGGCCCGGACGCTCCCCATGGCGATATCACGGTCTACCGGGACAACCCCTACCAGGACCGGCCGCGGCGCCGCGACCGGCGCTGACCGGCTTCCAGCCCGGCCCGGCGGGCCGGGCTCCCGCCGAGGCGGTGACCATCGGGGGGTCTGCTCCTTGCGCGACCGCCCGGCCCCCGGGAAGCTGTCGCGTCGGCTTCCCCGGGGCCCGGACCGCGCACCCACCCGCCGCTGGATGCGAGCTTCGTGACCAAGACGGCCTCATGCGAGCAGGCAGTCCTGCTGCAGGCCGCTGGAGGGACGCTGCCGGTCCCCGTCGCTGTAGGCGCCCACAGCGGCAAAGAAGATCACCAGCGCGGCGCCGACAGCACCACCGGCGGCCAGGACCGCGCGGGCCCAGCCCGACCCGGTGCGCAACGTGATGAAACCGGCCGCGCAGCCGATGTTGACCGCGACTGAGACCGCCAGTACCAGCGTCAGCACGTCGATTGACGTCATGAGACCTCTCCCTCGACTCATCTGTCGATGTGAGCCCCCTGCATCTGCAGGAGGCCGGTGAAATCGAGGGTTGCTGCCCAGGCCGCTGTCCAGGCGCATCGTGCAAACTATTGGACGATTTCGCTGTATCTGCCCAGGCGCCTCTTCTACGCTCCGTGAAGAGCCCCAAGTGTCCAACACGTTGTTGGACAGGCCGCGGCCAGCGGATGGGAGGCATGGCAGGTGAGCGAGCCCGCCGGACAGGACCCACCGACGCTGTTTGATGACCTGCACCAGGTGGCCGTACTGCGCAGCACCGAACTCGGTGGCCAGCCGTCCTATCGACAGCTGGCCGAGCAGACCGACATGCAGAAAAGCACGATCGAGAACTGGCTGAAGCGCCAGATCTTTCCGCGTGACCGCGACCAGCTGCTGAAGATGATCGAAATCATCCGGACCGAAGCGCACGCGCAAGGCAAGATCACCGACCCGGTTGCCGCACTGCTAGACCCAGCCCGGTGGAAGAAGACCTATGACGCTGAGTGCGATCGCCGCGCCGGCCGTAACCGCGACACTGCTAACAGCGCCATTGCCAGCACCATCCAGCAGGAGCTAGAACACCGCGCTCGCTGGCAGACACTGTCCGACCGGCCCCGGCCCGTCAGCGCCTGGAGCGCCAAGCAGCTCGGCGTGCATGGGGCGATCGCGGGAACCAGCTCCCGCCGCGGCGACTTCATCGTGCCCACCTACATCCCCCGTGAGCACGATCAGCGCTTGCGCAACCACCTGTCCGCCGCGGTGGGTCGGAGGGAAACCACGCTGGTGCTGGTGCGCGGTACCTCCTGCTCGGGGAAAACCCGCACCGCGTTCGAGGCCGTGCGCGCGGTCGTGCCCGGCTGGTCGTTGGTCTCTCCCAAGACCGCCGACAGTCTGCTGGCGTTCCTGGCGGTCGCCGGGGCCGAGCCGAACATGGTGCTGTGGCTCAACGAGGTCCAAAACGTCCTGCAAGGTCCGGCTGGGGAAACGGCCGCGGCCGGGTTGCTCACCCGATTGGAAGGTGACGAGCCCACCCTCATCATCGCCACGCTGTCGCCTCTCCATAAGAAGCTCACCGCTACCCCAGAGGCAGGACACCCCGACCCGCACCCACTCGCCCGCGCGCTGCTGGCCCAAGCCCACCTGGTCGACGTACCAAAGGCCTTCCCCCGCGATCAAGCCGCTGCGCTGGCCACCCATGCTGACCCGTCGCTGCGGGCTGCCGCGCGATCAGGAACAACTGACATTACCCAGACTCTGACGGCCGGCCCGGCCCTGGTCGACCACTACGAAAACCCCACCACTCATGAAGGGATCTACGGGCGTGCGGTGATTGAAGCCGCGATGGACGCTCACCGCCTGGATGCCACCGGCCCTCTGCCACTGCGCTTCCTGGAAAATGCCGCCCCCGGCTACCTGAGGGACGACGAACGAGCCGCAGCCGACGACGATTCCTGGTTTTCCTCAGCCATGGCCTACGCCCGCATCCGAGTCAAAGACGTCGTCTCGGCGCTGCAGCCAGTGGCTCGCCCTACCGGGATGGGCGCACTGCCAGGTGTGGTGACCTTAGCCGATTACCTGCAGCAGTATGCCCGCATCACCCGCAGTGACCAGTGCCCGCCAGCGACCTTCTGGCAGGCCGCTGTCGAGCACCTCTCCGATCCCAAGGCTCTGCTGGCCTTAAGTGAGGCCGCCGCTGCACGCCTGCGCCGCCGTCACGCCGCCCTGCTCTGCCAAGGTGCGGCTGAAGCTGGAGATCCTTCCGGCTGGGCGATGTTGGCGCTGGCGCGGGAGCTGGTAGGGGATCGGACTGAAGCCGAGCGTCTGGCCCAGCTCGCCGCCGAAGCCGGAGATGCCTCCGGCTGGGTGGCATTAGCCCTGGTGCGGGAGGAGGCTGAGGCCGAGCGCCTGTATCAGGCTGCGGCCGAAGCCGGGAGCCCTTACGGCTGGGTGCAGCTGGCCCTGATACGGGAGAAGGAAGGAAACCAGGCAGAGGCCGAGCGTCTGGCCCAGCTCGCCGCCGAGGCCGGAGACGCTTCCGGCTGGGTGCAGCTGGCCCTGACGCGGGATCAGGCAGGAAACCAGGCAGAGGCCGAGCGCCTGTATCAGGCTGCGGCCGAAGCCGGGAGCCCTTACGGCTGGGTGCAGCTGGCCCTGATACGGGAGGAGGCAGGGAACCAGGCAGAGGCCGGGCGCCTGGCCCAGCTCGCCGCCGAGGCCGGAGATGCCTCCGGCTGGGTGCAGCTGGCGCTGATACGGGAGGAGGCAGGGAACCAGGCAGAGGCCGAGCGCCTGGCCCAGCTCGCCGCCGAGGCCGGAGATGCCTCCGGCTGGGTGCAGCTGGCCCTGATACGGGAGGAGGCAGGAAACCAGGCAGAGGCCGAGCGCCTGGCCCAACTCGCCACCGAAGCCGGGAGTCCTTACGGCTGGGTGCAGCTGGCTCTGACGCGGGAGCAGGCAGGAAACCAGGCAGAGGCCGAGCGCCTGGCCCAGCTCGCCGCCGAGGCCGGAGATGCCTCCGGCTGGCTGCAGTTGGCCTGGATACGGGAGGAGGCAGAGGATTGGGCAGAGGCCGAGCGCCTGTATCAGGCCGCGGCCGAAGCCGGGAGTCCTTACGGCTGGGTGCAGCTGGCCCTGACGCGGGAGCAGGCAGGAAACCAGGCAGAGGCCGAGCGCCTGGCCCAGCTCGCCGCCAAGGCCGGAGATGCCTCCGGCTGGCTGCAGTTGGCCTGGATACGGGAGGAGGCAGAGGATTGGGCAGAGGCCGAGCGCCTGTATCAGGCCGCGGCCGATGCCGGAGTCAGTAGTGAGCTGGTCCGTTTTATCGAGCGCCGGGGGGACGGTTCGGGTAAGGAACAGAATCTGCGGTACGGGCTGGAGCCGGACGGTACAGTCTCTGACCCGTGGTAGGCGGCGCGGTCGTCGGCTACAGGCCGACCAGGCTCAGCACGCCCCAGGTGATGGCGGCGGCGAGGAGCGCTCCGGCGAGGGTCTGCGCCAGGTCGTGATGGCTGATGCGGATGCGGGCCCAGCCGATCACCGCCACCAGGAGTGCGCCGACGATCAGGGTCGGTGCGGGCGGCCACAGGTGCGCCAGCACCACCAGGATCATGGCCGACTACCAGATTCCGCCCGACCTGCTCAATGCGCAGGTCGCGTTCTACATGGCAGATGCCGAGTGTGAGCGGCTGGCCGCTGCGCTCCCGCCGTCCACCGCCGGCGGGGCCTCCATCAGCGACGAGCAGCGCGACGAACTGGATAAGGCCCGCGCCAGGCGAATGGATCTGGTCAACATCCTCTACGACGACACCCACCCGTGGTGGAGCGAGGTCGATAACCGGTACTTCGCGCGGATGGCGCTGTACAAGGCCGCCAAGACGAAACTGGCCGCGAAGGCTGGGAAAGCCTCATCCTGACCGCGTGACCGCCAGGGCGGGAGCCGACATCAGCCGTGGGGAGGCTCGGCCTCGTCGTCGGCGAACATCTTCTCCAGCTCGGTGATCTCGCGGAGCCGCTCCAGGTGTGGAGCGAGAGCTTCCATGATCTGCTCGTGCAGCCACGGAGGTGGCGGGTCTTCCGGGTCGGGTGTGGGGGTCGTCACGAGGACCATCGTGGCGTCCGCGGTGATCGTCCGCAGGGAGATCCGGCGGCGGGTGGGACAGCCTCCCGGGGGCTGTCCCACCCGCCGTTCTCCCGGCCTTCCCGGCGTAGCCGGTTGGGTGTGGGCTACGGCCGAGGGCGGAGAGCTCTACCCGTGCGAGCTGATCACCGCATGCCGCCGGCCGCAGTCTGGGCGGCCCGCACGAAGGTGGCCAGGTGACGCGGGTTGCTGGTAGCGGGGATCGGGGCAACGTGAACGCCGAGGGCGAGCAACCATCCCAGGGACTTTTCAACCCCGGCGGTGGCCGCGAGCCGACCCGCGTTCAACGGCCGATACGGCACGTAGGCAATGCCGTTGTCGGCGCAGTAGTCCACCGCCGGGTCGTCGGGCTCGTCCAGGTTGAGGCAGTTCTGCACCGCGGCGATCGGAGTGATCACGCGGGCCTGGCCGATCTGCTCGGGCGTGACCTTCGACAGGCCGATGGCAGCTACCTTCCCCTCCGCGACCAGGTCAGCCAGGACGCCGACCTGGTCGGCCAACGGCACCGCCGGGTCGATGCGGTGCAGGTAGCACAGGTCGAGACGCTCGACAGCCAGACGGCGCAGGCAGGCCTCGACGGCGGCCCGCAGGTAGTCCGGCCGGCCCAGCGGCCTCCAGAGGTTCGGTCCCGGGCGGATCAGCCCGACCTTCGTGGCCAGCAGCAGCTCGTCGGGGTAGGGGCGCAGAGCGCGCCGGAGGAGGTCCTCGACGGTGTGGGGGCCGTAGGCGTCGGCGGTGTCGATGTGGGTGATGCCCAGCTCGATCGCGGAGCGCAACACCGCCGTGGCGGCGGCCGGGTCGGCGGGGGCGCCCCAGGTACCGGGGCCGGTCAGGCGCATGGTGCCCAGGCCGAGGCGGGAGACGCGCTTGCCCGCGATGGTGATGGCGCCGCCGGGCAGGAGGCTGCTCATGAGGCCGGCCTGTCCGTCGCGGCGGCCACGGCGGTCTGCACCGCGGCGGCGTGCTCAGCGTGGGTGACGGGCAGGTAGTCGGGCCGCCGGTCGGCCAGGAGCTGGTGCAGGTGCCGGTCCACGGCCGCCCGGAACTCCGGGTCGGCGTAGTCGGGGTCCTTGCCCGCAGGCACGGCGTGCGGGACGGCCGGATCCAGGACGGTCGCCATGATGAGCGCCTGGCGGCTGGTGTGCAGGTCGGCCAGGGCCGTCAGCCGGTCGAGGACATCGGGGTCGGGCTGCTGGCCGCGGTGCTCGGCAGCGGCCAGGTAGTAGGCCAGGGCCGTGTAGGCGGTGCGGCCGCAGATCACGACGTCGGCGCCGCGTTCGGCTTCCAGGGCGGCCGCGGCTTCGCTGGTGATGATCCATTCGGTGGAGGCGGGGGTGTGCCGGGTCATCTTCGCAAACCCGAGTGCGGCCGCCCGGGTGGCCAGGCCGCTGACGCGGGCCACGATCAGGCCGCCTGCGCGTAGTTCCATCTCGATGCGGCGAGCCAGGGTGGTGGTGCCGGTGCCGTGTGTTCCGGCGATACCGAGGCGAACGGGGGTGGTCACCATAGGGTCTGTTCCTCGTGGTCGGGGACGGTCACTGCCCCGGGCAGGCCCGGGGGGACGGCCACCGCGGTCAGAGCGTCCCAGGTCGGGTAGCGGCCGGCGAGGGTGAGCAGGAGCCGCGCGGTGGCGTGGGCGTCGAAGGCGGCGCGGTGACGGCGGCCGGGGATGTCGCCGGTGGTGATGCCGGTGTGAGCCAGCAGGGCGTCCAGGCCGTGGCCAGGCGCTTCCGGCAGGGCGGTACGGGCCAGGCGCAGCGTGTCCAGGACGCCGGCGGGCTCCCAGCCCGGCAGGTGCCGCTCCAGCACCCGGTAATCGACGTGAGCGTTGTGAGCGGCGATCCACACATCCCGAAGGGCGGCGCGGACGGCCGGGGCGACGTCGGTCCAGACTGGGGCGTCGGCCACGTCCTGGTTGGTGAGGTGGTGGACGCGGGTGGCGAAGCGGGAGATCGGGCGCGGCGGCTGGATCAGGGTGCACAGGGCCGGCTGCGGCACCGGCCGCCCGCCCTCGATCCGGATCGCGGCGACCTCCACCAGGTCCGGCGGGGTGGCGCCGTTGCCCTCGACATCGACGACGAGCAGGGGCGGCCAGGTGCCGAAGTCCACGGGGTGCCTCCTATGCGGTCGCGGCGGGCCAGCCGATGTCAGCGCGGCCGTGCCGGCGGTAGTGGTGGGGGTGCTCGCGGGCGTGGACCTGGTAGCCGTGGGTGTGCTGCAGGTAGTAGCGCGGCGGCTCGTCCAGTCCTTCCACCATGATGGCGCGTTCGGTGACCTCCACGCTGCCGGTCGCGCCGAGCGCGCGTGCCTGGGCGGTGACGACGTCGAGGTCGGGGGCCTTCCAGGCGTTGCGGCAGAGCTCCAGCTGGGCGATGGGGCAGATGTCGCACAGCTCGCGGATGCCGTAGTGGCCGTTGTAGTCGGCCTCGCCGTGGGCGTAGGCGACACCGCAGCTCGTCTTGCGGAACAGCGGTCCCCACGGAGCGGTCCGGTTGCCGGGCCGGTGGAACGCCTTGAGGATCCGCTGCTCGGACTCCTCCGGCATGATCTTGCGGCGGGCGGTGTCGGCGTACGGCTCGGGCAGGCCGTGCTCGCGGTAGTAGGCGGCGATCTCGGCGCGGAAGAACAGCCCGGTGAACACCGTGGCGTGCGCGTGCTGCGACAGCTCCAGCGCCCGGCCGATGTGGTCGTCGCTGTCGTTGAGGCCCGGCACGATCGGCCGCCAGTACAGCACGGTGCGGTACCGCTCGGCGTGGGCGTACAGGGTGCGCAGGCTGGCCGCGGCGATGGCCGAGTCCACCGGTTCAATGCCCGGGTGGTCGATTCCCGAGTGCGTCACCAAGATCGTGATCCTTAGGTGGCGGAAGCCGTTGAAGACGGCGCAGTCCTCGGGATCGACGCGCCAGCGGGTGATGACCAGCACGTGGTTGGTCAGCTCCCGCTCGTCCAGCAGCCGCAGCACGTTGAAGGTGTGCGGCTTGACCGCCGGCAGCATCGGGTCGGTGGCCCGGTTGAAGATTTGCAGCGGGGTGCGGTGTGGCTGGAAGTAGCGGTGGCCGACGAGCAGCTCGACGGCCGTCTCGTCGGCCAGCAGCGCGCGCGGTGCCTTCAGCTCGTAGGCGTCGAACAGGTGGCGCACGCAGTAGACGCACTCCAGCGGGCAGCCCACGATGTGGTTGAGCGACAGTCCCGACTTGCGGTACTCGATGGGCTCGGCGAGCTCCGGCTTCAACGCGGCGACCTGCGCGGGCGTCAGGATCGTCAGGGGGCGCCGAAGGCGCGGGATGGCGGTCATGTGGTGCTCCCATCTGCAGCAGGGGTGAGCAGGTGGTGCTGGCCGGGGCCGTACCAGATCGCGAAGTCGCGCTCCACGACACCGGCGTGATCGCTGGTGTGGATCAAGTTGTTGATCAATCTCCCCTCGGCGCGGGCGGTGGCCAGGTCATCGACGCCGAAGCGTCCACGGATCGTGTGATCTGCGGCGATGCCCGGGTCGGTGGGGCCGATCAGCGTGCGCAGGCGGGCCGCGGCGTCCGGGCCGTGGCCCAGGGCGACCATCACCCGGGCGCCGACGTACAGGCGGCGCAGCGCGGCCGGCACGTCCAACCCGAACTCCTGCGACACCTGCGGGGGCAGCAGGTCGTCGTAGTGGGCGAAGACCTGCTCCTCGGTCGGAGAAATCACGCGGCGGGCCGTGATGCGCACCTGGCGGCTGAGGCAGCCCAGCACCTCCTCGGCCAGGCCGCGCTGTAGGCAGTCGGGCTTGAGCAGGATCACCGACCAGGCCGACCAGTCCACGCCCGTCATCGCCGCTCCCCTGTGCTGGGGAGGCGGTCGGGCCAGCGGCAGGCGATCAACCACCGGTGCTGTGGGGTGAGCGCGGCCAGCACCTCAGCCGTGATCGGCTGGCCGCCCTGGTGGGTGATCTGCCGGTAGACCTCCCACAGCAGCACCACCTGCTGCCAGTACGGCTCCAGCGGCAGCGCGGCGACCTGCGCGGCCGTCAGGGCGCACCGGCCGGCGCGCAGCTGCTCCTCCCAGTGCAGGATCTGGGCCACGGTGGTCCAGGTGGTACCGACCGGCATCGCCTCGGCGGGCGCCGGTGGGGCGGCAGGTTCGGCGAGGATCGCCTGCGCCTGCGGCAGGTCCGGGGTGTTGAGGTGCATCGAGGCGACGTGGTGGGTGTAGGTGCCCAAGCCGACGCCGAGCTGGAGGGCGGCGAACTCGGCGAGGAAGGTGAAGGAGAACACGTCGCACAGCAAGCCGATCAGGGCGTCGTTGCCGCGCATGAACACCACCGTGTGCAGGTGGCCCGCGCGGATGAGGAACTGCACCGCCAGGGTGCAGGCGACGTCGGGGTTGGCCGGGTCGGCGAACTCACCCGGCCGCATGATGGTCATGGCGGCGCGTTTGCTGTCGGGGTCCTTGCCCAGCAGCTCAAGGGCCCGGTCGAACTGGCTGTCCCCGCGCGGGGCAAAAAGCCGGGGCCCGTAGGCGGTGCCGGTCAGGCGCCGGCCATCGGCGGCCAGAGTCCGGAGCCGCGGCGCGTAGTAGCCGATCATCTCCACGTCGTCGCGGCCGGACAGGTACCACAGCACCTCGGCGTAGTTGAAGACGATGTTGGTCCGGCGGGCGGCCAGCGCGGGGGTACGGTGGCGCGGGTCGGCCAGGGTGAAGGAGACGTTCAGCCGCTCGCGGGAGTGGTTGCCGCGGGTGGAGGTCTCGTGCTGCGGGTGCGTGCTCACCAGCTCCAGCACCGCCCGGTAGGCGTCGTGGAAGGTCGCGAAGACCGGCGGCTGCATCACCGCTCACCTCCGACGCCGGCGTGCGTCGCCTCGGCCAGGTCCGTCATGAGGGTGTTCAAGGTCGCTATCTGCTTCGACACCCGCATCGGCTCCAGATGCCGAAGGCACAGGTCGATCAGCTCGACGTGCTCCGGCGTACCGGCGATGCCTTGCAGCCACTCGATGCGTTCGATCACCTCGCCGGCGTCGGCGGCGTGCAACACGCCGGGGGTGGCCTCCTGCGCGCAGGCGATGGTCGTCGGGGTGATCGGCATGCAGCCCTGCACCACCGCCTCGCCCAGGCGCTGGGTGAGCGCACCGGCTCTGGCATACCGGTCAGGCAGCAGCATCACCGTGGACAGGGCGCCGCGGTAGATGCCGCCGATGTCGGGGAACGGGCAGCGGCCGGTGAAGTTCACCTGCGGCCACGCTGCGGTGCGGGTCCACTTGCCGGCCACCCGGTGCGGGAAGCGGGCCGCGGCGGGCGCGAAGAACTCGGTAAACGCCTCATCGCGGTCGTACTGGTTGCCGACGTAGGCCAGCGCCAGCGGCCGGGGCGTGGCGGCGAGTCGCTCGGGGTCGGCGGCGTCGATCGTCTCGTCGGGGACCATGTTGAACAGCACCGCGGCGCCGGGGACAGGGCGACGGGCGGTGTCGCAGACGATCACGTTCGGCAGGCTCCGCAGGGGATCGTCGGCGGGCATCTGCCGGTCGGTGTCCCAGATCACCGTGGGTGTCGCCCGGCCGGTGGTGTAGTGGTCAAGCAGGTCCTGTTGCCGGTGCAGGTCGCAGGTGTGCCCGGGGCTCCCGCACGGGGTGGTGTTACGGCCCGGCAGCGGCCAGCGCCATTCGCACAGCAGTACGTCGATGGCAGGGAAGGCGGCATCCCACTGGTACGGCAGCGCGTCCCCGGCTTCGGTCAGGTCGCGATTGGTCTGCAAGAGCACGAGCTGGTGGCCGAGCGCGGTGAGCTCGTCGATGATCGGGCGGCGCCAGAACCGGCCGCCGTCCGGGGTGTCGAGGATGCCGGGGCCGATGAACCCCCAGAAGCTGAAGCCGATCTTCACCGTGGTCTCCTATCGCTGGGAGAAGCGGTAGAGGGTCCCCTCACGAGCAACACGGGGAAGTCCGGCGCGCTGCCGCCCGCGAGGGGAGTGGATCCGGCGCGGCCGCGCAGGAGCTGCGCCCTCACTGCGTGGCCGCGCCGGGGTCATGAGGGCGGCCCGAGGACGGCGTCCCAGGCGGGCCCAGCCGGACGCGGCACACCGAGCCGGTCGGCCACCGCCTCCAGCTCGTCCCGGTACAGCTCCCACCGAGTGACGAGCCGGAGCAGCGCGGGCTCACGCTGTGCGGTGGCGGTGGGCACCTGCTCGGAGAACAGGCCGCCGGTCAAGAACTCGCGGCGCGTGATCATGTGCGGTCGTCCGGGATGTGGAAGGCGGTGGCGCCGGGCATCGCCCAGAGCAGGTAGTAGGGCGGGAGCTTACGCACCTCCTCCGCGGGCGCGCCGTCGATGTCGGCGGGCGGCTCATTGGCCGGAGGCGGGGGTGTGGGCACGTCATTAGAGCGCAGCGTCATCATGGGTCAGGGCTTCCACGTAGGAGTCGGCGATGTGACCAGCGGTCCCCTCACGGATGCGCTTCACGACATCGGCGCGGACCAGCACAGCCCGGTGCTTGGCGAGACGCTCGGCCGCAGCGCGGACGGTCAGCGTGAAGACGAGTAGCGGCCGTGTCCGGCCGGGGCTGGCCGCGGTGGGGACGGTCCACCAGATGTGGTGGCCGTTGGTGCGGACGACCAGCCCAGCGAACACCGACAGCAGGGCGTTGCCGGACGCCAGCAGGTGCACGTCCACGTCGTGGACGCCGTGCTCAGCCGCCAGGAGGCCGGCGAGCTCATGGGCCACGCGTTCGGCGGAGCTCACCGTTCCTGCGCCGGGACAGGTGGTGAGGAGGGTCACACTCCGACCGTAAGGCGGGTGTCACACCACGTCATTGACACTTTGGTTGAGCGCCAAGTGGAAGTATCAATAACGCAGGTCAGCGGGGCCACTCAGTGGCGCCGCGGGTATCAGTAGGCGAGCCCGACCATGTCGGCCAACTGCCGCATCTCCACCGTCAGGGTACGGCGCTGGTTGAGCAGCCTGCCGAGGATGTCCCGGGCGTACCGCTGGGCAGGTAGCCACTCCGGCGCGATCCGCGCGAGGTCCTGGAGCACCGCGAGCGCCTCGGCGCTGCGGCGGGTAGCGACGAGCGCCGAGGCCACGTCGAGCCGGTGCCGGTTCCGGCTGGCCGAATGCGCGTGCAGGACCGTCTGCGGGATCCGCTCGGCGATCGTCAGCACCATGTCCGGCTGGTCCATGATGGCGGCATTTTCTGCACGGATCATCGCCACCGTAACCGGCCCGAAGGTACGCGTGGTGGAGGTGTCGGAGACGGCCTCGTGGCCGATGCGGGTGGCCGCCGCGCGGGCCAGGGTGATGGAGTCTTCAGCCTCGCCGGGCCGGTTGTCGCGGATCGCCGCGTTCGACACGCCCAAGAGCAGGCGTCCCCACAGGGTGAGTTCGGAGGTGGTGGCGCGAGAGAAACGGGGTTCGATGTCGTCGGCCCACCGGGTGGCCAGGCGGCGGGCCTCATCCAGGTGTCCCTGGCGCAGATGCAGCCAGACGAGGGTGTTGACCGCGGCGGCGGCGTCGAGCCGGTCATCGGCGGTGTCCATCGCCTGGTGCAGTGTCGGTTCGGCGATGTCGAACTGCCGGGTCTGGGTGAGGATCCATCCCGTGGTGTTCAGCACGCGGGCCCGGACGGATCGGCCGGCGCCGTTGAGTGCCTCGGCGTCGGCCAGCAGAGTGGGCAGAACGGTCGCGATGTCGGTGTAGCGGTTGTCAGCTAGCAGCGGCTTCAGGTCGGCCAGGCCGCGTCGGACGCCGTTGACGGTCGGCGCCTCATCAGATCGGGGAACCTGGCCGAGCAGCGCGCGCCGGGTCGGCTCCCACAGGTCAGGGTACGGCTGTTCGGCGGTTTCCTCAGTGTCGCCCGCGCCGCCGACCAGGTCGGTGGTGGAGACCCGCAGGGCCACGGCGAGCTTGCGGACGGTCTCCAGACGGGTGCCCTCGACAACGCCCTGCTCCAGCTTGGACACCAGACTGAACGAGACACCGGCGAGACGAGCAAGCTCACGCTGGGTCAGGCCGCGCCTCTTCCTGACTGCGCGGAGCCGTGGAGCCAGAGCGGCCATCGTGCTACCTTCGGGCATAGCCCTACACCTCCTGGGACTTCGACATCCTCAGGCTACGGTCGTAGGGCTTATCCATGTCTAGGGTTGGCGACTAAATCCTGCGGGTCCTCGCCCCGCCGCGCTGCCCCGCGGCCACACCAGCGCGCCCATGCTGAGAGATCTACCTGGGGTTGATCGGGCATCGGCCATGCTGGCGATATGTCCTCTCTCGCATGGGATGCGGAGCCGGTCGGCAGGCTGGCCATCGGGGAGCGGCGATGAAGCAAGAAGCCCGCATCCTCAAAAGCCGGGCGATCTGCTCCTTCACCCGAGCTGCCATCGCCTTCAACGGCCTCCATGACACCGGCGGACGACAGACCGAGGTCCTGCTGTTCACCCAGCACGCCTTCGAGATGCTGCTGAAGGCGGCTCTGATCCAGCGGAAAGTATCGGTCCACGACTCCGACAAGAATCAGAGCATCGGCTTTGCCAAGTGCCTCAACCTCGGGCGGGAAACACTCAAGATCACAGAAGCGGATGCTGGAACCCTCCAGGCCATCGACGCGCTGCGCGACGCCGAGCAGCACTGGTACTGCACCGTCCCCGAGGGGGTGCTCTACACCCACATGCGCGCGGCCGTCACGCTCTTCGACGAGATCTTGCACCGAGCCTTCGGCGAGCGGCTTGCCACGCACCTACCGGAGCGGGTCCTGCCGATCTCCACAACGCCCCCGCAGCATATCCAGACGCTCATCGATGAGGAGTTCAGCCAGGTCCAGCGGCTGCTGAAACCCGGCCGACGCAGAGGCGCCGAAGCTCGGGGCCGAATCCACGCGTTGCTGGCTCTGCAGTTCCACGCCGGCGACATCGGCGACATCGGCGAGTGCGACGTTAAGCAGGCCGAGCAGGCCATCCGAAGAGGAAAATCGCGACAGGAGGTACTGCCCAACCTCGACACGGTAGGCACCGAGATCACCGGAGAAGGCATCAACGTCACCGTCCACTTCACCAAAAAGCATGGTGCCCCAGTGCACTATGTGAACGCGGAAGAGGAGGGTGCAGCCGCCGTCCGGACCATCGACAAACTGACGCAATATCCCTGGACGCGCGCCAAGCTGGCGAAAAAGCTCAAGATCGGCACCGAGAAGGCCTGTGCGCTGCGCTGGCATCTCAATATCGAGAACGACCCCGACTACCACTACACGGCGAAGCGGAACAACACCGTCATCGAAGAGTTCTCCCAGAATGCCTACCTGAAGATGAAGGAGGCACTGGACTCGCCGCAGCTCGACATAGATCAGATGATGCGGAACTACCGAAACAGCCGAAATCGGGGATGAGCCTCACCCCACTACATCCCGACCAGTGCCAGCGCACCCCAGGTCGCCGCCGCGGCGACGAGGGCACCAGCGAGGGCCTGGGCCGGGGTGTGATGGGAGATACGCACCCGGGCCCAGCCGATCGCCACAACCAAGAGCGCGCCGACGGCGAGCGTCGGCGCAGGCGACAGCAGGTGCGACAGCAGTACGGCCGCCCCGGCCGCCACCCCCGTGTGAAAGGAGATCTTCCAGACCAGGGTGATCGCGCCCAGCACGATGATCCAGCCGAGCATCACTGCGGCTGATGCGATCACCGCGCGCGGCGCCCCCAGGGCGATCAACGCGGTCAGTCCGGCCGCCACCGCGACCAGCCCTGCAAGCATCGGGCCGGTGCGGCTGGCCCGCTCGACCACGTGGATGGAGTCCAGGCGGCCGCGCCGCACCCCCAGGGCGATCACTGCGGCGGGGATGCCCGCGCACACCAGCGCGGCCAGCAGCCCCCAGGCGGCGCCGATCCATCCGGCGGACAGGCCCCCGGCCATCACCGGCAAGGTGAAAGCGACATATTGCGGAGCGAAGGCCTCAGTCAACGCACGGGCCCAGTCCAGCCCCGCAGCAGCTGCGGGCTGACTGCTCAGCGACTGATCTACCGCGGTGCCCTTGGACGGTCCGGGTGCTGAATCGGGTCTCATCGGCTCATCACCGGATACCTCTCCGGCCCCGGGGGAGCGGGGCCCGCCCGACGCTGGGTGTGCTACCGGCCACCCGGGACGCACGCCCAGCCGCCGCCTCCGGCGTGGCGTCCTTACCTGAGGGGGAGGATAAGCCGGCGGCCGCGGCACGGGACAAGGGCTGGTCCTTGCCGTAGCCGACGGAGCGGCCCAGCCGCTGGGCGGCGGTGGTGTAGACCACGAGGTTGGGCCGCGCGCCGATGGCCACGATGTGCACGATGGGCGGACGTCCTTCGCCGCGGAAGCGCTTTTGGTAGACGATGCGCCAAGGGTTTTCACCGCGCTCGCGCTCCTGCAGGGTGTTGAAGTACACCTTGTAGCAATCATGCAGGTCGGCGATGCCGTTGTCGGTGAGCGGCAGACCGCTTTTTTGACCCGTCACCACGGCATGCAGCATCAAGATCGCCTCGTGGCGGTGTGCGTCGCTGGGCAGCCTCCAGAGGTCTTCTTTGACGCCGTCGCCGTAGGAGACCGGAAGACGACGCCGATCTGGGGTCATGATCGGCAGGGTAGTACGCGCGGCGGTGCCAAGCTACCGTCCGGGGGGATCTTCGAGGATCGCCGGGTCGACCCCCGCATCGACGGCGAGGTCCTCCAATGTCGTATAGGTCGCTCCGCCCGCGGCCTCGGTCGCGGCCAGACGCTCGCGCAGCGTCGGCGCTGACAGCAGATCCTCCAATCTCTCGGCGTCGACGGCCTGCATCAGCGCCTGGTAGAGCGGCACGCTCAGCATGACCGCCTGAGGCCCGCGCTGATCACCGATGAACACCGGGGGCGCCTGCAGGCCGTCGGCGGCCAGGCCAGTGATCAAGCGCGGAAAATCGGCCTGCGCTGCGTCGACCAGGTTCTGAGGGGAGTCTTCCATGATCACACCTTAGTTCGTTGACGGGTCCATGCACCGGGTGACTCCGATTGCAGGCCCGCGCCGGGCTGGTTACGTGCTCGGGAAGTGCTGTCTTCTCGTGTGCCGGGCGGCGAGAGCGCCGGTGGGCTGGGGTGTGGGGGGACCACGGGCTCACCGCTGCCCAGCGTCTAGGGCCGGATCCGGGAGGTACGGCCTTCGCTTTCGCGCCAGCCCGGCCAGTAGCGGACCGGAGTCCCGGCCGGGTAGCGGTCGTTCCAGGCGTTGGCGGTCATCGGAGCGCCGTCTTCCCGTTGATCACACGGGCCACGTTGAGGGCGTGCCGGTCGGCCATGCCGCGCGTCTTGGTCCACCAAGCTGCGCTCTCCAGTAACTTGGCGAGCTCTGCCCTGAGTGGTTCGGACATGCCCTGTGCGGTGGTGACCACCCACGGGGTGCCGCAGTGCTTGCAGGGGCCGGGCTCGAACAAGGTGCCCTCGGGTGGCTGGCAGGGGTGCGAGTGCTCGCAGCGGAGCTGACGGACGGTAGTGGTGAGTTCCTCATAGGGGTCCATCTCAGGGCTTCCTCGTGGGGAACAGGGATGTGGACGGCGGCTCTGGTGACCGCATCGGGTGCATGGTCAGGCACGGCTGGGCAAGGCTCTGCACGGCGCTCATCGCAGCTCCTGCCCGGTCGGCAGGTCACCGCAGGATGTCTGGCTGCTCGATCGCATCGGTACGTCCCGCAGGGTCAGGGGCGGCCAGCAGGGCCAGCAGATCGCGCATCGCCCAGCAGATCTCCGGCTCACCACCGGTTCCGCGGTCGATCTCCGCGTTGTAGAAGCAGGCGTACCAGGTGGCCAGGTTCTTGATGACGAAGCGGACCTCAATGCTCAGGCCGGAGCGCTTCAACTCCAAGAACACACTGCGGTGGCTTTCGTGCTCGCTCACTGCGAAGCCCGCGGCGTGGGCGGCGGTGCTGACCTTGATGACAGCGGCTCGGGGATCACGCATGGCCGACTATCTCCTTGATCTTCTCAGACGGGGGTGGTTTTCCGCAGTGGATCGCAGCCTCGGCTTAGGAGGTGAGCCGGACGTCCGGGGTGCTCGCGCGGTGCGGGAACAAGGGAGCGCGCTATCGCCAGAGCGGGTGGGCGGTCGGGGTGATGCGCCACCAGGGCCGGGCGAGTGCCACGGCGTCCGCGGTGAAGGCGGCTGCGGCTGTGGGGTTGGTAAACAGGTAGGTGGTGTAGTCATTGCCGCCGGAGCGGGCCTGTAGCGCCTGGGTCTGTTTCGCCTGCCGGGGCAGGGTCTTAAACAGCGCCTGCGTTTCTTCGGGATCTTCGGGGTCGCCGTGGGCGATGGTGACCGGGTGCAGGCCGGCGGCGGCCAGCTCGGCCTCGGCGATCTGGGCATGCCCGCTCAGAAACCGTACCCAGGCCAGGGCGTTGTGCGTGGCCAGCTCGTGTTCGTGCGCGCCGGTTGGTGGCGTGTACTCACTCGGCGTACTCATCGAAGCCAGGCCGGTGCCCTGACAGTGCGGGCAGTATCCGGTGACAGCAGCCGCTCCCTGACAGTGACGGCAGGAGCAGGCGGGGCACAATCCCGGCCCGTAGTCGGCCGGACCACCGCATGAAGTGCAGACAGCGGACATCAAGGTCCCCCAGGAGAAGAAGGGCGATCATGACGGGCAGAACCGGCCGAGCCGTTCACGAGTCGGCGCAGACGGCGGTACTTCTCATCGGTACTGTGGCCGTCCCACACCGGTCCGGCTGGAGCGGTGACCCGGGCGACGTGGTCGAACAGGTGCAGGTCGTGGGGGTGGAGGTGCCAGGACAGTTGCCCGGCTGGAGTGTCGAGGTAGATTAGCGCCATGTCCGGTGCGCTGAGGTCGTTCTCCACGATGACGGCCGGATGCTGACCGGCCAGGTAGGCGATCAGGGCGGCGCGTTCGGCGTACACGCTGCGCAGCGGATCAGCAGGCCCATCACCGGCCCCATCATCAGGCCCGTCCCCGGGCGCCTCCGCTTCGGCGTCGCCGAGCTGGTCGGCGAGAGCCGCCTGCACGCCGGGCGGGATGGTCCACAATCCGAGGGCTCCGGTGCAGGCGATCGGCTCGGGCAGAGCGCGGATCTCGCTCAGGCGCCAGTGCCACATCCCGGGCACCGCCCACGGTGAGCACGTGCGCTTGCCGGGGCACTGGTGGCTGTCGGTGAGCTGGGCAACGGCGATGATCGCACCGAAGGCGAGATCACCGGCCGTGCGCAGCGCCGCCCGTCCTTGTTCGGTCGGCACCCTTGCGTCCCGGTCGGCGCGCAGGCTGGCGTGGATCGCGATCGGGCCGCGGTAGGTGGTGCGGCGCGAGCGGTTCTCGATGTCCTTGGCGCCGATGGTGATCAGGTGCGCCCAGGGTTGCTGGACGGACAGGGCCTTGACGGCCATCACCGCGGAGCCCCTTCCTTTGCCGGGTCGTTAGTGATGGCCTTCTCGACCATCGGGCACGGCCAGGGAACGATCTGAGCCGGGAGGGTGGCCTTGGCGTCGCTGGTGCACCTGACACAGATGAAGCTGCGGCCGAAGTCGATCTGGGCGGATGTGGCCGGCTCGTGCTCGGCGAGCACCGGGTGCAGGTCTGGGCGGTCGGGGACGGTGATGGGCGGCGGGTCGCTCACCACGGTGACGGCGTGAAGCTCCATCACCTGCGAGTTGCGGCCGTTGCGCATTCGCTGGGGGATGTAGTACAGGGCCGCGCGGCGGGTGGCGCGCTGCTCTATGCGCACCTCGTGCAGGCCGCTGGCGTCTTCCATGCCGTTGGCCTCCAGCCAGGCGGCCACCGCCGCGACCTCGGCGGGGTCGGCGTACAGGGCGTGGAAGGCCGGCAGCTTCCAGATGACGGGACCGGGCTCGTCATCGCCCAGCCGCTCGCGGCGCTGCTGGATCTCGCGGCGCTCGTCCTCGGCTTCCTGCTCCGCCTGCCGCCGGGCGGCTTCGGCTTCGCGCTCGGCGCGGATCATCTCCAGCTCCCGGTCGTAGCCGGAGGGCTCAGTGACGTATGCGCGCAGCTGGGCGTGCTCGGCGGCCTCGCGGGTGGGATGGCCGCACGACAGTCCTCGCGGCCCCCACGACGCCCAGGACGGGCCGGACAGGCCGCCGTCGTCTTCTCCCCATCCGGCAGCGGCCTGCGGGTTGTAGGAGCACCAGTAGGTGCCGCCGAGCACGATGCCATCCACGATGATCAGGAACTCATCCGGGGCGAGCTTGGAGGTGCCCTCCAGGCTGTCATAGCCCGCGTATCGGGGTGTGCGGGTCAGGGTGAAGCTTCTCACTGGCCAGACTCCTTTGCGTCCATGACGCTCTCGGCCCAGCGGCTTCCAGCCCTCCACACCGCCGGGAAAGCGATCAGGGCGGTGCAGGGGGCAGCCCTCGGGCTCTGCCGGGCATCGGATGGCGTCGGTGCGGTGGTGCCGCTCATCGGCCGGATCCTTCGACCTGGCCCGGCTGGGAGGCCACGGTCGCAGCGGGGCCGACGATGAGGTGGACCCGGCCGTCGGCGCCAGCGTCGATGCCGACCAAGGTGAGCTTCTGGCCGGTCTCGGTGCGCAGCACGACGGGGGTTTCGTCGTCGCCGCATCCCTTCAGGGCCATGACGACGGCGTCGACCACGACGTCGTCGTCGGTCCAGTCGCGCATGTCCCAGGAGAGCTTCGCCGGCGAGGTATCGGTGGGGGACATCCGCTGTTCGTCTGCCGGGCTGGTGTGGCGCGCGTCCATGGGTGTCTCCCTACCATCCGAATGTTGACTATAGTCTACATGGTGAAGTTGCTTATAGTCCACACCCGGTGGGAGATGCGATACCGTGCTGTCGTGCCGCGCTCCCCGATCGATCCCCACGCCGACGCTGTCGTGCTGCGCCGTCAGGCGTTCGGCCGGCGACTGCGCGCACTGCGCGAGGAGGCCAAGCTCACCCAGGCGGCCGTTGCCGCCGCAGCGGGCCTGGACCGCTCGTTCTACGTCGGCGTCGAGGCCGGCAAGCGCAACATCAGCCTCGACAACGTCTTCGCCATCGCTGATGCGCTGGGCGTGCCGGTCGAAGCGCTGTTCGCCGGACTGCCACAGGCCCTCGACCCCGCTGCGCAGTAGCCCACGGCCAAGGCAGACGGCAGCATCGCAGGCATAGCGTCGACGTCACTGCCAGCCCCTGGCGCTGTGGCCGCATACGTTCACCGGGTTGACGCGGAGGGTATCTCGGCCGGCTGGATGGACACCAGTGAAGACACCGTGCGCGAGGCGATGCAATGACAGCGAGCTCGCCGCCGTGGCGGACCCGAGCGACGCAGAGCGCCCGGAAAGTCACTTATCGAATGCTGTGGCATGATCGCCCACCATGAGATGGCGAGTAATACCGGTGATCGTGCTCGGGCTGACCGCTCTACCTGTCCCCGCGCAAGCAACCGGGGTAGATGTGGTGGCCGCCGTGACGCGGCTGCAAAGCCAGGGAGCCGCAGTGAAGATCTATCAAAGGACCAGTGCGGGCTGGCCGGCCGATCCACGCATGGAAGCGCTGCCGATGCGGGAGTGCGGACGGCGGGCTGATGCGCCCGTGGTGACCGGCCTGGCCACGCTGGGCCGCGGCGGCGTGGTGGCCGCCGACATGAAACGCCAGGTGGAAACCTCCGAATGCGCGCTGCGGTTCCTGAAGGAGGATGCCGCCAACGGCGACCAGCGGGCGGCCGACCAGGTCAAGATCGCATCAGCGGTGCACCGGATGCGCACGGTCGGCGGCCGCCTGTATGTTTCGGGGCCCGCCTACGGCAGCGGCACCGGATGGCGCACCCTCGGCAAGGCCCCCGGCGGCGCAGCGCTCTACGGCGACCAGATCATCGACCCCTTCGATGTGGGCACCCTGAAGTTCCTCGTCAAGACAGCGACCATCAACAAGGCCGGCCCCCCAGAAAACGATGCCGACGGTCGCCGGGTCAGCAAGACCTGGCAGTATCGCGGCACGACCACCTTCGCCGCCCTGTTTCGCGCCTCCAAGCCGTTTCGCGACATGCTGGGCGGCCGACTCGACCCGAAGGCCGGCAAGATCTCCTTCATGTGGGGCGTGCACACCGACCGCAGAGGCGTGCCGGTGACGGTCATCACCTACTGGTGGCCGCGCGGCGATTACCCGCTGGCAGGAGCGACCGCCGCCACCCGCTACAGCTGGGATGTGAAGGCATCCATCGCGGCTCCGGCCACCATCGGGCCCGGGCGGGATCCCTACAGCGACGACCTGGTGGACGCCTACCGCATCCCACACCGGTGACGTTTCCTGCGCCTGCCGACGGTGACCGGGCGTCCCGGGCGCTGATCGAATGTGATCAGCGCCTATCCAGCCGGCCGACCAGCAGCGGGCCTGCGGCCAGCAGGCCGAGGGTGACGGCGATGATGGTGATGGCCGACAGCGGGCCGGGTCCCAGCAGGTGCCGCAAGAGCGCGATGAATCCCGGGATCAAGACCAAGTCGCCGGCCAGCACCAGCCAGACGGCGCATCCCAGCCTGTCGTGATCGCCGCTGCTCATGGGCGGGCTGCGGCCGGATCCAGGTCATAGACGCTGACGGCGACGCCGCGCTCCACCAGACAGGTGATGATCAGCGGCTTGATACGTTCCCACTCGCCACCAGCCAGACCTGCACCGATGCGCGGAGCATGCACACTGGCTTGACGGGCGGCGGCGGCCTCAGCCAGTGCGGTCAGGCACTGCTGCAGGGCCGCATAGCGGATGGGCGCGCTGTGGTCGCCGCGGCGTACGCCTTCGGCGGTGCGCAGCCCGGCGGCGGTGCGGATGCCGTGCTGGGCGACCATGTTGGCCACCCACAGCTCGTCGGCGACCTGCACGAGCTGGACCGCGCCCAGAGTGAAGCCGTCGCCAGTGCGGGACCAGGCGCGGTAGGCGGTCTTCGGTTCGGGCCAGCGACGGGAGATCGCGGTGACGAAGCCGCGACCCCAAAATCCGGCGTCGTTGCACACGTGAGCGATGATCTTCGGGCCGGTTCCGGCGGGGGCGGTGGCGTCCCCGATCCGATAGGTGATGGCAGTGATGAGCGGTCTCCTTCAGAGGTTGGCGGACACGCCGGTGGGCGGGCCGGCTGAGGTCAGCTGGCCCGCCCGCCGGGGTATTTCGGGGACTACAGGAACGCGGCGACCATCTCGGCGAACTCCTCGCAGGTGACGATTCGCACGCCCAAATCCTCGGCCTTGGTGCGCTTGGAGCCGGCCTTCTCCCCGGCGACCAGCAGCGCGGTCTTGGCCGAGACGCTGCCTGATGCCTTGCCGCCGGCGCGCTCGATGAGCTCGTTGACCTGGTTGCGCGATAGCTCGGCCAGCGGGCCGCTCATCGCCCCGGTGGCCACCACCGACATCCCGGCCAGCGGCAGCCCGGCGGCCGCCGCGGTGGTGTCGTCGGCGCCGTCGGTGCTCGTGCCTGCGGCTGCGGTGGCACTGGCGCCGGGTTCGGTCATGTTCACCCCGGCCGCGATCAGCTTGTCGATCAGCGGGCGCAGCTCGGCCAGCTCCTCGATCATGAGCTTGGCCTTCTCGGTTCCCATGCCCTCCACCGCCTGGATCGCCTCGGCGTCGGCCGCGAGGATCGCCGCCATCGAACCGAAGTGCCGGGCGATCCGCCGCGACATCGACCGGCCGGTGCCGCGCACGCCCAGCGCGCAAAACACCCGGCTGAGCGGCCGGGTCCTGGCCGTCTCGATCGCGGCCAGCAGTTTGCCGGTGCTGGCCTCGCCCATCCGCTCCAGGCTCAGCACCTGCTCGCGCTTCAGGAAGAACAGGTCGGCGAAGTCGGCGATGAAACCCGCGTCCAGCAACTGCTGGATGCGGGAGGCGGCCAACGTCTCGATGTCGAGCTGGTCGCGCCCGGCGGCATACACGATGGAGGCCAGCGCCCGGCAAGTGCGCCCGCGCACGCACCGCCAGCGCTCCTGGCTGGCGTCGATGCCATCGCCGCAGTGGGGGCAGGCCTGCGGCACGCTGATCGGCTGCTCGTCGCCGGTGCGCAGATGGACGACCGGCGCCTCAATTCTTGGAATGATGTCGCCGGCCTTGTAGACGGTCACCGAGTCGCCCAGCATCAGGCCGCGCCGGGCGATGTCGGCCGCGTTGTGCAAGGTGGCGTAGGTGACGACGCTGCCGTCGATCTCGACCGGCTCCAGGATGGCGCGCGGGGCGATGATGCCGGTGCGCCCGACGTTCCACTCCACCCCGACCAGCTTGGTGATCTTCTCCACCGGCGGGAGCTTGTAGGCGATCGCCCAGCGCGGCGCCCGCGAGCTGAACCCCGCCTGCTCCTGGTCGTCGGCCAGGTCGGCCTTGATGACCACACCGTCGATACCGAAGGGCAGATCAGCGCGGGCGGCGGCGATCTGCTCGACGCGCGCCTGGATCTTCTCCACACTCGCCGCGACGATCCCGGCCACCGGGGTGCCAGCGGCGGTGGCCACACCGAGCCCGGCCGCCACGTCCATGATCTGGCTGTGCGGCAGGCTGCGCAGCCGGACCGCCAGCTCCGAATCGTCGGTGGGCGGCAGCGGCAGCGCGCCGTAGCCGAAGAAGGTCAGCTCACACACATACGGCCGGTCCTTGGCCCGCAGCGTGCCCGCAGCCGCGCTGCGCGGATTGGCGAAGGTGGTGCCGTCATGCGCGGTGCGCTTTTCGCACGCGGCCTCGAACTGCGCGGTGGTCATCATCACCTCACCGCGGATCTCGATGGTGACCGGCGAGGTGAGCTTCTCCGGCAGCCCGACGATGGTGCCGATCGCCCGGGACACATCCTCACCAGCCGTGCCGTCCCCGCGGGTGATGAGCTGAGTCAGCCGGCCGTGCTGGTAGCGGGCCGAGATCGCCAGCCCGTCGAACTTCGGCTCCACGCTCCAGGCGGTGACCGACCGACCCAGGCGGCGCTCCAGCCCAGCCGCCCAGCGCTCCAGGCCGGCGGCGTCGAAGACGTTGTCCAGGCTGAGCATCGGCACGGTGTGCGGCACATCGCCCTCCACCGCGCCGCCGGCGACCTTGCCGGTGGGCGAGTGCGGCAGCACCTGCTCGGGATGCGCCTGCTCGTAGGTCTCGATGCCGCGCACCAGCCGGTCGTAGGCGTCGTCGTCGAGGCCGGAGGTGCCGTCGCGGTAGTAGGCGGCTGCGGCGTCCACGGCCAGCTGCACGGCTTCGGCGTAGGCGGCCTGGTTGGCCAGGACAGTCAGGGGGGCGGCGGGCGCGTCGTTCATGGGTCCATTCTCTCCAAAGCGACCGACATTCTCGGGTGCGGAAATGCGGGGTGAGCTGGGGATCGTCGCGCGTACGGACGGATGGGCACGCAGCGGGGCGTGGTCATTCACACAGGTCTCCGTAGGAAGCGGGTCTGCGCCGGTTGTCCGGCGCCGAGGCCGTCTCGACCACGGGTTCTGCGCACTGGGGCGGCCCGCCCGCAGGGCGACCGCGCAGCGGCGGGGCCGCCCCAGTGCGCAGGTTCCGTGGTAGGCCTCAGGCGGGCGCCGGACCGGCGCAGCTCTCGACCTCGCCCTCCGTTGAATGGCACGAGACCTTGCCCGCGACCGCTTCCTCGCGGCTGCTCTGCCACATCCACTCATCGTGCTCAAGCGCTTGTGGTAGGCCACGACGGCAAACACGTACCTGCTCGTCGTCTCGCCCGGGTAGAACCTTACTGATCACCCTCTCAGCGAGAGTCTCACCGTAGGTCACCACCAGCACCCTGGGATGCTTTCCGGCCTTGGTCCGCTTTTTCCACAGGTGCGTCAGCTCGTCGTTGACAATCCCATCGCCGAAGCCATACCCGGCGATCAACCACTTCTCGGCCACCAAGGCTCTCTCACTGAAGATCTGATGAGCCAGACCGAACGGTGGCGTCCGGGCGAGCCGGCGCTTTCGCTCCTGATTGGTGAGCAACACCGGCGGGTCCTCAACTTCGCGCCGCTCTAGCAGCCCGTCCGCCACATGCGGACCAGGGCGTCGCTGAGATGGGTTTGGATCTGGGCTAGCCGCAGCGCCGCGGTGACGACGAATCGCTGGCCGTAGGCGAAGTCGTCGTGGGTCGGTGTGTAGTTCTCCGGCGGGTACACGTGGCGGCCGCCGTCCGCGGTGTAGACGACGGTGGGCGTGAGGTGCTGGAAGCGCAGGTAGTCGTGGTACTCCACGCCCAAGGTCAGCACACGCATCGCGGCCTGGAGCTCGCGCACCGTCTCGCTGACGTCGTGCAGTTCCCGGACCACCTTGGGCACCACGTGCGCGCCCCTGGGAGAACCCTCGCCGATGGCCCGGCGGAACTCGCCCTCGCGCGGCGCTGAGGGCAGGTTCGGACCGAAAGCGAACGGCGCCCGTCTGCCGGTGGAGGTGATATGGGCCCGATACAGCTCCTCGAAGGCGTCGACGAGCAGCGCCATGCCGCCGGTGTGCTCGCCGTCGTGAAAGCACTGCTCGGCCTGCTTGAGCAGGTCCCGTGGTTTCTCCTGCGGGACGAGGTCGGACATGGTGATGGCGTCGAACGCGATGCCGAACACCATCGGGGTGTTGGCCTCGAAGAAACCGCTGGCGTCGGCGCGGGATTGCTCGATGGCGTCGGGTCCGGGCCAGGTGTTGGCGTGCTTGAAGGCGTTGCGCAGGTCGGTGAGCCGCTTGATGCCGTTGCGGCCGTCCAGGGCGACACCGTTGGCATCCTTGCTGGGGTGCAGCCCGCCGAAGTAGCGGTCAACAAAGCCGCCTTTGTCCGCGATGGGAACCCCCAAGTGCTCACCGGCCAGCATCAGGAACATCTCGATGGCGTCGTGGAAGGTGAGGATGCAGGTGAAGTTCAGCGGGCTGGGAAGATGCGACTGATCCACGCCGTGCTGGTGCAGCATGCGGATGAACGCCAGCCGGGTCATGGTCGCGACCGGCAGCCGGGACGGGGTCGTCATGGGTGCCTCTTCCAAGGTCGGGGTGAGTAGCCACCCTAGGTGGCGGCCCTATCCTTCACCGCTTGATTTCCGGCGTGTTCTTGCTCCCGAGGCCCGGCAGGGGTTGTGCCGCAGTGGTAAACAGCCGCGACAAGGGCGGGGATGACGCCGGCGTCCCCGCTGATCAGCCGGGTCAGCAGGGGCTGGATGTCCGGATCGGCCGCCAGGTGCCGGACTTGGGCGCCGACGTGGGCGAGGCTGCGGTGGCCGCCGATCTCCATCGAGGTGAGGATCAGGTCGATCAGCTGCTCATCCGACAGCGGGCCGCCGTCGGGGACGCACCCGTGCGGGCAGGCCATCGCCGCGTTGGCGCCGGCGCCCCACAGGCGGCAGGCGGTTGGCCGGACGGCGGCGATGTGGGAGGAGAAGCTGAGCTGACCCCGGGCGCGCGGCGGTCGCCATCGATCCGGATGGTTTTCCGCCTGGATCCGGACGGGGTACGGGTCAGGTGGCGGGGTCGTCCTGATCAGGGACGGCAGGGCTGAGCGGGAGCCCTGATTGCCAGCGTCGCCAGGAGGCGATCAGGTCTTTCCGCCAGGAGGCGTTACGCAGCGCGGAGGAGGCCAGCCATTCGGCGGCCCGTTCGCTGTCGGGGTCGATGCCTTCGCGGGCGAATTGGAGCGCGGTCCAGGCCAGCCGGTCGGCGATGCCCAGCAGCGGGTTGGTTGACGACCGCAGGCGGGGTTCGCTGATCTGCTCGATGTGCACGGTGCGGGTGCGGAGTTTGTTGGTCAGGCGGGCAGCGTTTTCTTGTGCAGGACGCCGCGGGCCACGACCCGGGGGCGCGTGCTGCGGACGGTGGTGCGGTCGGTGGTGATGTCGGCGGCGCTGGCGCTGTCGATGATCAAGTGGATCTCCTGGCCGGGCTCATAGGTAGCCAGGCCCTGGCAGATGGCCTCCAGTTCGGCCGATACGGCGTTGGTGCGGGGCGCGGTGTACCAGCCGAACCAGGCGTGGCCGTCGCCGCGGACGGCGGCCCAGGCGCCGATTTTGTGGGTGCCGCCTAAGCCGTTGTCGGTGGAGGCGTCGGTGGCGATGCAGGCGGGATCACCGTCCAGGCCGGCCAGGTGGAGGGTGTAGGGGCCGTGGGTGCTGTCGAGGGGGATCCAGTCGGTGCGGCGGTCCCGGGCGCGTGGCTTTTCGGGCTGGTGGCCGGGGTGGCCGGGGGCGTGCCAGGCGGCGCGCAGGCTGGCGCGGCTGGTGCAGGTGCGCAGGGCTTCGGAGGCCATCCAGCGTTGGGCTGCGGGGTCGTCGACGGCGATGCCTTCGCGGACGAATTGGAGTGCGGTCCAGGCCAGGCGGCTGGCCAGGTTTCTCAGCGCGATGGCGGCCTGGTCGGGGGAGGTGCTGGTGGGGTCGATCAGGTACAGCTCGATCGGCCGTCGCCGCAGGTGGTGGGCCAGGTCCTTCACGGTGCCCGGGTGCAGCGCCTTGCTGGCCGGGGGAAGTCCTTGGGCCAGGCGGGTGGCCGCGGAGAGGGCGGCGGCGGAGGTGGTGGCCAGGCGGACACTCTGGTGGGCGGGCACGCTCTTCAGCGCCCAGCGCATGGCCTCCAGCGTGGCGGCGGTGGCGTCGGTGCGGGGCGCGGTGTACCAGCCGTAGCGGGCACGGCCGTCGCCGGTGACCGCGGCCCACACCCCCAGGGTGTCTCCGGTCAGGGCGGTGACGGCGATGAGGTGGGGGTCGCCGTCCATGTCGGGGAAGAACGCGCGGTAGGGGCCGGTGTGAGTGTGGATGGGCACCAGGCTGTCGGGGGGTGAGGGTGCGGGTTCGGTGGCGTTCATGTGTTGGGCTGGATGATCCACACGGAGACGTGGTCGGCGCCGTGGGTGTAGACGATCCGGTAGGCGTCTCCTGTGATCTCCATGGCGCCCGGGATGCTGCCGTAGGGGCGGGCGCCGATGGGTTCGGGGTCGGCGACCAGATCCAGGATGGTGTCGGTGATGGTGCGCCGCAGGACGGTGGCCGTGGCGGCCAGGGCATCGCTGGCGGCCGGGGAGAGCACCAGGCGGCGCTTCACCGGGCGGGCGGCGGGGTGAGGCCCATGGCGGCGTACAGGTCGGCCGGGTTGTCGTAGGAGGTGACGGCCAGGGTGCCGGCGTCGGCGTCGGCAATCATCTGGGCGACGGCGGCTTCTTCGCGCTCCCGGCGCAGGGCGACCAGGTCGCGGTAGTCCTCTTCGCTGATGATGACGGCGCGTTCTTGGGTGCTGCGACTGATGACGGTGGGGGTGCGGCGGTGCACGGCGCGGGCGATGAGGTGGCCCAGCTGCTTACGGGCGTCGGCCACGCCCATGGGTTCGGTGCTCATACGTCTACCGTACCCGCAAGATGTACATGATGTACATCTTTCTCGAGGTCGCCCAGCTGTACGGCGCGACACCGGCGGTCCGGGGCCGCGCCGTACGGGCGCAGGAGGCGGGGACGGCCATCAGATCACCTCGCTGAGGAAGAGCGCACCGGCGCCAGGAACCGGCGAACCCACAGCGGTGTGCCGATGAGCAGGCGCTCAGCTGGGGTCTGCGCGTTGTGGGTGTCGCTGTCGTAGAAGATGCGCACGCAGTACTCCATCGGTACGGCGCTGGCTGAGCCCAGCGCGCTCAGACGGCCGCGGCCCTGCAGCGCCGCTACCCGCTGGGGTAGGTCGGCTGCCCCAGCCAGGGCGCTGAGCACGGCGGCAGCCTGGTGAGGGGAGGAGTCGTTGCCCTCGAAGTGGGCATAGGGCGTGATCAGCTGCAGGGTGACGGTCCGTCCCGCGCGGGTGGGCACGCGAGTGGTCTGCACCGCCAGCCGCTCCTCATCGATCATGCAGGTGCGCAGGAGGCTCCATCCGGCGATGTAACGCACTCCCGCCGCGGGATCGTTGGCGAGCCAGGCCGGGCGCAGCAGCCGTTCGGCCGCCTCGGTGACAGCCGGCCGGGATCCGCTCGGAGCCAGGTTGCCGGCCAGGGTCGCGGTCTCGGGGGAGAAGACCTGGTAGTCGGTCACGGTGCGGCCGTAGCGGGCATGCGCGGTCTGCTTGCGGCGCAGCCCCAGCGCCTGGGCGATCTGCGACCACGTTGCCGAGCGGCTACGGGTCGCGGCCTCGACCAAGCCGATAATCGCGCTTTCGATCACGGTGGCGTGGGCCTGGGCGGCTGCCAGCGCGGCGATGTAGTCGCCGGCGAGCACTTGCCGAGCGGCTTGCTCACCCTCCCGGCCCAGGGCATGCAGGCGGTCAGCGAGATCCGGGTTGTGCTGGGCCAGGCGATCCAGTGGGGAGTCGGTCACCCCTCCAGCGTACAAAAAATTGGACGCCGTTACGCGGTCTACTATTTTGGACGGTCCAGGGGGCGTCTCCTCTACCGGCTTGCCACCGTGCGGGGCGGCACGAGGCCCGTGGGAGCGCGCTGCGAAGAGCGCCTACTACTCAACCGCAGGGGCAGGCAGCACAAGCGGACCCGCCGTGGCCGTGGCCGTGGCATTCGGGCCAGGGATAACGGCGATCTGGTCGCCCTCGGGCTCGCCCAGGCGAGCGTCCTGGTAGAGCACGTGCATCGCCCGATCGAGCACGATCTCCTGCCCGCCCAGCCGCACGCTCATCACCCGCGCCGCCCACAGACGCACCTCCTGGCTGCCTTCTCTGACCTGCGCCCGTGCGTCGGCAGGAATCGGCAGCCGCTCCCAGGACGTCGTGATCCGCTCCCCGTTGAGCAGACGGTGAAACAGCAGCAGCTTGCTCAGCTCCGATGCGTCGATGTGCTCGGGCACGACGATCCGCTGCGCGGTGTGGCGCTGCAGGGTCCGCAGCGCCTCCAGCACCTCGATCAGCCGCGGCCCCCACGCGCTCGCCCCATCGATCTCCCCCAGCCTCCACGTGGGGAAGATCGGTTGTCCATCCCGCACCGCCAGCGTGATCCCGGCGCCGGGGACAAAGGACGACACTAGCCGGACCGCGGGCAGCACCTGCGCCGGAGTTTTGCCCGCCGGCGGATGCCGCTGCATCCGCAGCCGGCTGCCTTCGGGCCCGTTCATCAGGAACTCGAAGTCCACCACCCCGCCGGGGTCGCGCACAAAAAGCCACTGTCCCTCCCCTTGAGCGCCTTGGGCGTAGCGGATGTCGACCACGTCCAGTTGGCCCAGCGGCGTGCCGTCCGGGTCGAGGAGCCGCACCTCCAGCTCCGGCAGTGCCTCGGCGGCCCCGGGCGGAATCATGATGTGGATGCGCCCGGCGCCGGTGCCCGGTGTCAGGCCGGGCGGTCCCTCCACGGCGGTGACCGTGGCGGGCACGTCTCGCAGCGGTGCGCCGTAGTGCAGGAAGTCGTGCACCGCCTGCAGTTCGCCGGAGCCCTGGTCGAGCTCGAAGACGACGGAGGTGGTGATCGGCCGCAGGTAGGCCGACTCGGCGCAGCGGGGCAGGGTCCACAGCACCACGTAGGTGTTCTCGTTCAGTTCCTTGTACTCGATGAGCGCCGCCGTAGGATGGGAGTAGACGTCGGCATTGTCCCAGGGCAGGTCCCGAAGCCGCCCGCTGCGGACTTCGATCGTGTAGGTATAGAGCGGGTCGACCTCGTTCAGCGCGGCCGCAAGAGCGGTGTGCCGGCTCACCACCGCCTCCAGCAGGCCCTGGCTGCCGAGGCCCGGCTCAATTCGGGATCCGCCGTACATGGCCTGCGTCAGCAGCTCCTGCAGCCGCACCGCACCGTTGCCGAAGAAGTAGTCGACCAGGCGCGGGTTGTTGGCCGCCTTGCCGTCGAGCCCCGCACGGTCCATCCAGTAGGCCGGAAACGACTGGCCAGCGGTGAGCCCGTTGAACCAGTCCAGCCGTTTGTTGGACGGGTTGAGGGGGGTCACCAGCGTCCAGGAGCGCACGCGGCGCACCGGCAGCATCTCGGTGAGGAAGGTCTTCCAGGAGTCCTCCACCGCCTTTCTCTGCTTGCCGTCGAGCGGTCGGGTGTAGCGCTTGACCTGGTAGATGTCGAATCCCCCGTCGGGGTGTTCGATCTGGATGTCGACGCCCTGGTCGCCTCCGGCCGGGGTGATCCGGTTGCCGTGCGGGTTCTCCAGGAGCAAGAGAGCGGCGACGAACCGTTCGATGAGGTCGCCATCCAAGTCGGCGTCCCACGGCACAGGAGTCATGGCGACCAGCAAAGCATGCCGCACCGGTAATAAGTATCACTCTCCGCCCATAGAAGATTACGGAATCAATCTACTTATCCAGGCAAGAGGGCCAGGATCGAACCGCGGATGCACAAGGGACGGAAGGCGCCGCGCTCAGATATCAGGCGTCGGACGGGTGTCGGCCGAGGCGTGTGCAGAACCGGGAGGCAGTAACGCCAGCGGGCTGGCTTGTGCACGCTCCAGGGCTCAGTCTCGATCATGCGGCGCTGTGATCGCCGGTGGGCGCGGCGGCATTGTTGATCTTGTTCATTGCGTGTCTTCCGAGCGGGCCGTCGTATCGGCCCGCTCACAGGATTCCGTCCTTGGTGAAAGGGAATGACGGGCCCGCAGGATCGTGCGGACCAGCGGGTGCAGTTGGATGACCTGCTCCGTCAGAACGAGCAGCAGGCTGTGGGAGCGCAGCATGCGGACACCGTCGAGGACATCGGGAAGGGAGAGGCCGAGCTCGTTCAGTGCCGACCGTGGCACAAGCGCCCGAGGGTCCCTCACCAGAGCCATGAGCACGGTGATCGCCTCAGGCGAGTGCTCGACGATGGTGGCCAGCGTGCTATCCCAGACATGGGCAAGGCTGGTGCCGTCGGCGGTGCGGTACTGCAGCAGGGGGACGGGGCTGGAACGTAGCTGGGTCAGATAGTCCGACAGCGGCAGACCGGTACTCGCCCGATGGGCAAGGACTTGGTGTAAGGCCCACGGTATGTGCCCCAGTTCCGCGGCGACCTCGGCGGCTGCGGTCCGGACGCTACCCGTCGGGCTTTCACCGCCGGACAGTAAAGCGACGGCGTCCTCCGGTTCGAGGCCGTCGAGCTTGATGACCTGTGTTCCCGCCCATTTGCGCCAGCCATATACATCTCGCCGGGTGGTGATGATCAGGCGTCCGCAGTCGTGAAGCTGGGCCACCAGGGCTGCGACATGCTGAGGCCGGTCCACAGCATCGAGCACGAGCAAGCAGCCGGGGTTGGCCTGCAGCCAGGCCAGTGCCACGTTCGCTGCCCGCCTGGAGCCCAGTTCACTGGTCCAGGGATTGAGGTATGCGGCCAGCTCGGCCAGGCCCCCCTCTACCTGCTCAGCGGTGGATGCTCGCATCCACCAAGCGAGAGTGTAGTCGGACCGGTGTTCATGGGCGTGGCGCAGTGCCAGGGCGCTTTTGCCTGCTCCCAGCACGCCATGGATGACTGTGGAGCCGATCGGTGAAGACTGCTCCAGCAGCATCAGCTCCACTGCTCGGCCCACAAATATGCCGTTCTCGGGCGGCAGATTGCCGGTGAGGTCAGGGACATCCAGGGACATGTTCATCTCGATCATTCCTCGGTAGGTGATCCGTCTTCAACTGTGGAACTGCCCGACGGTGTGCGCCCGTCATCGTGGCGAACCTGCCGGGCGCGGGCGCGGGGGCGGGCGCCGGTGCATCAGGGATGGGCAGATCGCTCACGCCGCGCTCCCGGCGGCGGCCAAGCCGGCGTTGAGGACCGCCAGCAGGTCATCCAGCAGCGCTCCGGTGCCGGGGCGCAGCCGGCCGCCAGAGCCGGGACGCACGCGCACGCCCGCCTCCAGCAGCTCGGTGCGGGTCAGCACGACGCGGGCGATCTGGCCGTCAAAGACGGTGTTGGGGTCAGCACGGCGCACCGTGCCATCGGTGTCGATGACCAGCACGCTGTGCCGGGCGGCTGCGGCGCTCTCGCCGCGGGCCAGCAGGGCGCAGGCATGGGTGCGGGTGATGCGCGGCGGGCGGGTGGTAGGCAGGGCAGGCTCCTTTGCTCGGCGCGCCCGCAGGCGGCGGGCCCTGTTTCAGGGGCTGGGTGCATCCACCGTCAGGTGCGAGGCGAAGCGGTCGGCGGTGTGAGTCACGTTCCAGCCGCGTTCGGCCAGCGCCGCCAGCAGCGCGGCGGCCGGGCCGCAGGCGAGCGGAGCGTCCTTGGGGTAGCGCTCGGTCAAGACGATGAGCAGCCGATGGCCGCCTTCAGCGGCGGCGAAGGCCTCTCCCACCTGGGCGATGAGCGGCCTGCTGCGGGTGGCGCGGATGAGCTGGCGCACCGCGTCGCGGCTGAGCCCCGCTGATCGGGTGCCGGCGCGATCGGGCGGGATCTGCTCGATCAGCGGACGGGGCGGTAGGCCCGTGCCGGCGCAGCGGGGCAGGTGGCGGCCGCCGACGCAGATGTCGGAGCGGTGGCGGCGCAGCCTGCCGTCGGTGGTCAGGCCGATGTCGGTGCGCTTGCACATCACGCAGCCGCCGTGCGCACCTGGGCCGGATGCTGCAGGGATGTGAGCGGGGACGGTGCTCATCGCAGGCTCCGTTCTGCGTGTCATTCACATTCAGGGCTGGTGAAGTGCACGTATTCGGAGGGCGCGGTTGTTGCATCAAACGCAACTTCGCCTGGTTGACTGCCTACAGCCCGATGCCGTACAGCGGGTTGTCCTCCCATTCGTCGATGACCTGCATGTAGCCGAGCATCTCCCGCGAATAGGGGGCCCAGCCGCCCTGGCGGGCGATGGCGATGGCGTCATGCTTGGCGCGGCGGCCCTCGGTGGCCATGCCCGAGCGCAGCCCGTGGGCGGTGCGGTGCCCCAGCCCGGCGCGGGCCGCGGCCGCGGTGAGCGCATCGCCCACGCCTTCAGGACTCAGCCGGTTGCGCAGGCGGCCGTAGCGGTCGATGTGCCGAAACGCCGCCCCATCGACCAAGCCGGAGGCGGCCAGCCAGGCCCGCCAGGCCCGCACCGGGCAGGTGGACAGGTGCTGGCCGTAGGGCACCTTGGGAAAGCGCTCGGTGCCGGTCTTGCTCCAGCGCACGTGGATCTCCAGGCCGCGCTCGACCTCGGTGACGTCGCCGATGTCGAGCGCCGACAGCTCGCTGCGCCGGGCGCCGATGGCAAAGCCCAGCAGGAACATGGCGCGGTCGCGCACGCCGAGCAGGCGGGGCGGGCAGGCCTCGCAGATGCGCCGCATCTCCGCCACGGTGAAGGCGGGCGCTTTGCCCCGGCCGCGCCGGCTGCCGCCGGCGGGTTCCTGCGGGCTCTCGGCGTCGGGTTCCCGGGTGCCCTCCTTCATGATCTTCTTGCGGGCGACGACCAGCGCCCGGCTGGCCGCCTCGGCCACGTGCGTCTCCAGCGGGCGGCCGGCCGCCTTCAGCGCCGAGCGCAACCCGCCGATGCGCCGCTGGATGGTCTTGAGCGCCTTGCCGGTGACCACCAGGTGCTCGATGTAGTTGACGATGGTGTCGGCGTCGATCGGCCACTCGGGCAGGTTCTTCTCGGTGCAGTAGCGCACCCAGGCGTTGACGTCACTGAGGTAGGCGCGCTTGGTGTTGGGCTCCAGTTCCTCAGCCAGGAACGCCCGGGCCGCCGCGGCGCGCACCGCCGGGGAGGCCGCAGCCGGCCGGATGGCGAAGGAGGTGTCGGGTTGTTCGGTGCTCATGGTCTGCTCCTGTGGCGGCGAGGTGGGGATCGTGGCGCCCTGCGCGCCTCAGGCGCCGCGCATGGCGCACACCAGTCCCATGAGCAGCTTCACCCCGGGCTCGTGGCCCTCCAGCAGGGCGATGTAGTGCGCCGCCGAGATCAGCACGCCGGAAATGTCGTCATCGCTCAGGTGTGGGCGGATCACACGTAGTTTGTCAATCAGTTCGGCACATGTATCGATCTCCTCCCGGGTGAGGTCTTTTGTCACCTCCGCGAGATCGACGGCATACACTGATCGGTTTTCCATACTTCCTCCTTTTATCCCGTTTTGTCCGATTCGCTTGACCCCTGATAAGGGGAGACTATCCGGGGTTAGTCGCTCCCGGCAATAAATCGTCGGATTCCGTTTCGTATCGAAGGAAACCACTTTTCTTATGTAACGGAACGCAAGCTGTTAGGGTGGTGGAGTGGATGACCGCCCGATGCCCGCCGCTCCGGAAGCCGCACCGGCCGCGCCGCCCCACTGTGAGGGGCCCGAGTGCACCAACCCGCTGCCACTCCCAGCGCTGGACGCCGAGGGCCGCCGCCTCGGCGGCCGCCCGGCCAAATACTGCTCGGCCTCCTGCCGCATCGCGGCCCACCGCCTGCGCACCGCCCGCAACGCCCCGGCGCTGGGCGAGGCGGTGGCCCGCGCCCAGGACCTGGCCGAGACCCTGCTGCAGGCGGGCCGGCCCTGGCAGGCCGCCCTGCACGCGCTCAGCGCGCAGCTGGACGAGCTCACCAGCGGCGCCGTCGGCCAGCTGGCCGCTGCCAATGAGGCCGCCGAAGAGGCCCGCGCCGCCGCCGCGGCCGCCGAGCAGCGCGCGAGTACGGCCGAGCGCGAGCGCCGCCAGGCCCTGCAGGCGGCCCGTGAGCAGCGCCAGGCCCGCGAGCAGGCCGACGCCGACGCCGAGGCCGCCCAGGACGCCGAGCGCCAGGCCCTCAAAGCGCTGGCCGATGAGAAAGGCGCGCGCGCCCGTGCCGAGAGTGCTGCCGATGCGGCCATCGCCGCTCGCGAGGAGCTGGCCGAGCGCCTGCAACGCACCGACGAGGCGCTGGCCGCCGCGCGCGCCGAGACCGCGGCGCTGCGCCAAGCCGGTGAGAGTGCCCGGGCCCGGGCCGAGGCGCACGCCGCACAGCAGGCCCAGCGCATCACCGAGCTCGAGCGCGCCCTGGCCGAGCACGACGGCCAGCTCGCTGCGGCCCGGACCGAGCTTGTCCGGCTGGCCGAGCAGCAGCGCGCGGCCACCGGCCGGGCCGAGCAGGCCCAGGACGAGGCCCGGCAGCTGCGCATCGAGCTGGCCGAGGCGCGCCAGGCGGCCGAGCAACGACGCGACACCGCTGAGGCACGAATCGAACAGCTGCGTACCGACCTGGAGCAGGCCCGAAAGCAGGGCGCTGAGCAGCAGAGCGCGCTGGCCGCCGAACGCGCCGCACACGACGCCGCCCGCGAACAGCTCGCCGACCTGCGCGCCCAGCGCGACCGCCTGCAGCAGGCTGGCGCCTACGACACCGCGACCACCGAACAGAAGGAGTGACCCGCATGGACGCACCCGACCATCGGCCCTCGGCCGCCTACACCCTAGCCGAGCTGGCCTTCCTCACCCTGGGCGCCTCCGCCGGCCGTACCGCCCAGCTGATGGAGGCGCTGGACATCGCCATCGACCCGCGCGAGTTCGCCGAAACCGAACTGGCCCGCACCAGCCGCGACCCGGCGACGCTGCGCACCCTGGCCGCCAGCACCTACGCCAGCGTCCGGCGCGCGGTCGCCGGCAACCCCGCCACTCCGGCCGCAGCGATCCGGGCCCTGACGCGCGAGGCCGATGACGTCACCGTGGAGAGGGCGACCTGTCATCCCGCCCTGCAGGTAGCCGACCTGGAATTTTTGAGCCTGACCGGGTCCGGTTTCGTGCGGGCGGGCGTGCTGCGCCACCCGCGGGTGCCGCAGCATCTGGTGGATCGGGCCACCGGCGACGCCGACCCGTATGCGCGCGCGGTGGCCGCCGGCCACCTGCGGGTGCGCGAGGAGGCGCTGGCGCGCCTGGCCGTCGACGACGACGCCATGGTGCGGGCCGCGGCCGCGGGCCATCCGCGCCTGCCTGTGCTGGCGTTCCCGGTGCTGGCCGCTGATATGGATCGGTGGGTGCGGATCGCCCTGGCCGCCAACCCCCATCTGCCGGAGGCGCAGCTGGTCCTGCTGGCCGCCGATGCGCAGGTGGAGGTGCGGGCGGCCGCGGCCGCCGGCCCCGCGCTGACTCCGGATGTGGCCGCGCTCCTGGCCGATGATGTGGAGCAGGTGCAGCGGGCGCTGGCCGCCAGCTTGTTCTGCCCGGTGGGGGTGCTGCGGCACCTGGCCCGGCCGCGCTGCCGCACCGCGGTCCGCCAAGCCGTCGCCGATCATCCTGCCTGCCCGGCCGATCTGCGCCACCACCTGGCCGCGCGCGATCGCTCCATCTACGTGCGCCAGCGGGCCGCCGCCTGGTTGAAGGGGCCGGTGAGCGGATGAGACGGTTCGTGGCGACCATGGCCTGCCCGTGTCCACCCCGCCGCGCGCCTATCGCTGCCCACCATCAGCAAGGCCTCATCGATCGGCTCATCGCCAATTCCTCCTCGCTCCTGTTGCACCGGGCCTGCCCTCAGCTGTCCCTGACCCGCCGCACTGCCCACGTGGTGCATGAGGTGACCAGCCGAACCATTGAAGAGGCCCTTCGGGCCACCGAAGATGTGCTGTATCCCTTCCTGACCGCCATCGGACCTGACATCCTTGATCATTGCCCGTGCGAAGGAGATACCTCCGGTGATCCCCCTTCCTGACCAACGGCTCGGTGAGGTCATCGTCGACCCCAACCTGCCCGAGGCCGACCAGCAGGTGCTGCGTGCGGCTCCCCTGAATCTGCTGATCCCCCCCGACCGGATCCCGCCGCCGGCCCTCGAACGGATGATGACCGCCTATCCGCGCTGCAGCACATGAGCGGCATTCCCCTCGAACGGAGACCCGCGATGACAAGGCCATCACCTCCCATCCGCATGTGGCACCTGGCGCTCGCCGTGTTTATCTTTGGTGCGCTGACGTGGGCGCTCGGCAGCCTCCTGCACGCTTATCTCGCCGACATGTTCGTAGAGACGCGGCTCGCCGGGGCACCGGCGCCCGATGGGAAGAGCGGGTGGACGGACGTCCTTGCCCTACTCGGCCAGATCGGCATGCTCGCCACCGTCTCGGGGGCGATATGGACGATCGCGCTGTTGCCCATGGAGCTGGTCCTGAGGCGCAACCGGCTGAAGATCTGAGCTCAAGTTGCCGTGGCCTTGCGGTCACTGGCGCGCGTCGTGAGCGCGCGGCACGTGCGCGTAGTCCTGGCCCGGCAGCGGGGTGATCTCGGCCGCGGCCACCTGCCGGTCGGTCAGGACCGCGCGGCGGCTGGCGGCGCTCTCGTTCACGGTCAGCCGGGTGATCTGCGCCCACCACGAGCTGCCCTGTGGCATTACCGCCTGGCGCCAGCCGCGCAGCAGCACCACCTGGTCGGCGTAGGCCACCAAGGGCGGCAGCGCGCCCGGGCGGCGGGGAAGGTGCTCGTAGAGCTGGCCGTCAAGCTCGGCCAGATCACCATACGGCAGGCGGTGTTCGACGACGGACGGCGCTGCGGTGATCGGCTCACCGGGCAGGATCCAGCAGATGTGCGCCCACGGCGGCTAGGGCGTGTCGTCAAAGTGTCATAACCACATCAACAACGCCGCCAGCGTGACCGCGGC
>NZ_BMQP01000046.1 GCF_014648175.1 Planobispora rosea | reverse complement strand
AGTCGTGTTACTACACTCTCGGACCTTCGTGGCACCTCGAAGCTCACTACAGGCCATCTATCTGCAGATTCTCGCTGTCCACTCGCCACGTGTGACTACGAACTGCGGAACCCGGGTGTGAGCGCTGCAACAGATCGCTGTATCCGGACCTTCCCCGCCGTCCGCCCAACGGAAAGATCGGAAATGCACGCCGCACACAACACCCCGGGAACGACCGAACCCATCCCGGTGCTTCACGTTGACGACGTCCACAAGTCCTACGGCCGCCACCACGTGCTCCGTGGCGCCTGCCTGTCGCTTGCCGCAGGCCACCTCGGCGGCGTGGTCGGAGAGAACGGATCCGGCAAGTCCACGCTGCTGCAGATGCTCGCCGGCCAGCTCGCCCCCGACCGCGGTGTCATCCGCCGCCCCGCGGACTTCGGATACTGCCCCCAGCGCACGGTCCTGCATCCGGCTTTCACCGTCCAGCAGCACCTGCGCTTTTTCCAGGTCGCCTACGGCCTGCAGAACCTCGACCGCGCTGACCACCTCATGGACATCCTCGGCTTCACCGGCTACCGGCACCGGCAGGTCTCCACCCTGAGCGGGGGAACACAGCAAAAGCTCAACCTCACCTTGGCGCTCATGCACGATCCGCCGCTGCTTCTCCTGGATGAGCCCTACCAAGGATTCGACTGGGAGACCTACGAACGCTTCTGGGAGCTGGCATCTGACCTCAAAGAACGCGGCAGCTCCGTCCTGATCGTCTCCCACCTCGCCTTCGACCTCACCCGCTTCGATCAGCTGTGGCATCTAAGAGACGGGCAACTGCTCAACGGCACGCACGCGGAAGGCACCGCCACAAACCGGGAGGGCCGATGACCGGGCCCCGCCTCTCCTGCGCCCACTACCTCACCGCCACGCGTTTCGCCCTCCTGGAGCACCTGCGCAACCGTTTCGCCATGGTCTTGGCCGTCTTGTTCATCCCCGGCTGGACATCGCTGGTGTATCGGGTCGTCAGCGAGGAGAAGGCCACCTTCCTGCTGCGGGCATCCGGCGACTGGGTGACCGCACCCGGTGACCAGCTCAGCTCCCTTCCCGCCGCGCTCAACACCGTCACCGCCATCATCGGCTTCATGATGTTCACCGTCACCTTCCGGTCCAGCCAGTTCGACCAGCGGTTGACGATGGCGGGCTATCCCTGCGCCGCACTGATCGCGGCCAAGCTCACCGCGCTCCTGGTCGTCGCCGTACTGATCTGCGCCTACACCACGGTCCTGATCTGCCTTCACTGGACGCCGCAGCAGCCGATCGCCTTGGGGCTGTCCCTGTTCGGCGCGGCCATGGCCTACGGCGGGATCGGCGTCATGCTCGGCGCGGTGCTTCGCGGAGAACTGGAAGGCATGTTCTCCATGATCATGATCAGCATCGTCGATACCACGCTGCAGAGCCCTTTCGTCAACCCCGCCGCTGACAACGACCTCATTCGCTACCTGCCGTCGTACGGCACCATGCAGTCCGGCATGAGCGCGGGGTTCCTTCCCTCCTACCCTCTGCCGCACCTCCTCCTGGAAGCGCTGTGGTTCATCGGCGCGATCACGACAGCCGCAATCGCCTTCAAAATCACCACCCGGGATCGCAGCGGGATACGGACAAAGCCGATCCGCACCAGGCCCGGAACCACTGTGGGAAACCATGTCTGAACAACCGCCGCGGCGGCGTGCGGGGTCGCCGAGTCCACCGTCCACCAGCGCCTCGCCGACGGCACCCGGAGCGCCAGCAGGACTTCCGCCACGCGGGCGCGAACACGTGCCAGCGCCCAGGCGGATCAGGGTCCCGCCGGGCATGTGAACGGAAACCAGCGGGGCCTGTGAGCACCCATCGGCACGGACCCCGCGCCGATCCGCTATGCCGAAGTCGGCCGCTCCACGCTATATCGGGCGCTAGAAGACGACCCAGTCCCGGTCCCCGCCGCCGGGAGCGGGTCGTCACCGAGCCCGGCGGCCGCGCCGGTCGACGACCAGGGCCATGAGCCGCCGGTGTCGACCGGCGGGAAGCGCAGGTGGCCGAAGAAGCTGTTGTCGGAGCCGCTGTGGCGGACCTTGTCCGAGCTGTATGCCACCGGACCGGCCGGGCGTACCCCGAAGCCGTCGAACAAGCCCACGCCGACTTCGCCGCCCTCCAGGCCGGAGAGGTTCCCGAGCCCCGAGCCGAGTCACAGCCCGTGCGGTGACACACCCTCGGTTTCCCGGGAGTGCTTAGCGCTGACGGCTGTTCCGCTGTTCCCCCGAGGCCGCAATAGCAGAGACCAGCTGACAAGGCATGCTGTGGGCCTACGTGGCCGGCCGCGCCGAACCGGTCTACCTGGATGAGTCCGTCGGCATCACCGCCGCCCAGCTCCTGGACGCCATCACCCGGAGGATCTTCGAGGTCGTCACCGACTACACGAGCTTTCCCGGCAGGTGAGACCGCGACTGCGGTGTTTCATACGTGATCGCCCACGGAACGGTACGGGCCGCTCGCGCCGACCAGGGTCGTTCGGGACGGATTTCGTTTCATAGGTCAGTGCAACGCCGTGATGATTGAAACGTGCCCATGAAACGATCGTGGAGTGAGTGATGACGACCTTGTCCGGGGTGTGCGTAGGGGTGCACCGGCCGGGCGGGCAGCCCATCGCCGACAAGATGCTCTTCATGGTCGCGGCGATGGCCGTAGAGATGGGACGCGACCTGATCCGTGAACGCACGATAGACAGCCTGCCGGCCCCGGCCATCGACGCCGACAAGCTGGCGGCCGCCCGCGCCCGCTGGGTCCGGAGAGGCTATCCGGGCCATCGTCAAGGCTCTTGGGCGGGGCGCTCGACGCTGTAGCGGGCGATGGAGGGCGACCCCGCCCTCGTCTTCCCGGTGTGACGATGCCCGCCCGGCGCAAACCGTGCGGCGGGGCATTGCCATGTCTACCGGTTCGGACTTTCGGGGCCGCCCTACGTGCGGGGGCGGGAGCGGAGGTAGCCGGGCAGGTGGCTGTCGCAGCACGCCCAGCGGGTGCCGGACTTGTCGGTGACGATGTACTTGGCCTCATCGGTGCACGGATTGGTGCGGCTGCCGCCCCAGGTGCACCGGGTCTGGCTCGCGTTGCCCTCGGGGAAGAGCTCGGGGTGGTGGTCGCTGACGTCGGCGGCGGCCGGGCGCAGGCCGGTGCGGTCGCCGACCTCGAGGATCTCTTCGGCGCCGAAGGCCCGGCTGACTCCTGAGGGGGTGAGCCCGGCGGCCTGGCCGAGGGCGTCCAGGGTGTGTGGGCGTGGGGTGACGTAGATCCGTCCGTAGGCCAGCAGCAGCCGGATCTTCTCGTCAGCGTCCTTCTTGATCGCGACCAGCTCCTCCAAGGTGCTCAGCAGCGGGTCGAAGCCCGGGCCGCTGCTCTCCTCGGCCGTGGTCAGCTCCGCAAGAAAGGCGGCGCGGGCCTCTTCGGCGTCGATGCGCGCGGTGTCCCGCTCTGCGGGCGGCGTCTCGTCGTCCTCGGGGAAGAACGGTTCCGGATAGCGGATGGCGGCGAGGTCGTTCAGGAGGTGGCGTGATGTCATCTTTGAAGGATGCGCTAAATTTTGAATCAGTACAAGAGATTTGCTGGAAGCAATTTTGTTTGCTCCCGGCTCGAGGTCGAGCCTGCGCCGCCGGAGGGTGAGAGCGGCCAGGGGGCCGCCGAGGGTGGCCGGGTGGGGATCGGGGGACCGGTTCCCACCGGTCCGCCGTGTGCCCGTTTTGCCGGATTTCTCGGTGGTGAACTTTCGGGGTAACGCAACCCAGAAACCCGGTATACCGGGCACACCGTAAGGTGTGACTTTCATCAGTAGATGGCGGTGAATCTTCACCGCTACGCGGCGTTTGATCGTCAAGCATGGCCGCCGGGACGGCATGGCGACAGCGCGGTTTACCGCAGGTCGACCTCGATGCTGCTCTCGGTGAAGATGTCAAGCAGATAGTGCAGGTCGATCGCCGGGCCCCAGGCGCGCTGGGTGTAGGCCGGGCGGTCATAACCCGGCAGGAGGTGGCGGCGGGCCACCTCGGCGTGGTGCCAGATGAGCCGGAACGGTGGCATGGCGCCCCACCGGCCGCGCAGGCAGTCGTCGAGCGCGGAGAGGTTCCAGCCGAAGTAACCTCCGGGACCGTTGATCGCCTCGCCCAGGGCGCAGTAGAAGCCTTCGATGTCGGTGACGAACCGGCCGTCGAGGTGGTAGGTGTGCCCGGCGGGCCGGTCGGGCCGCCGGGAGTGATGGTGGAACAGGGCCGCGCCGGACCATTCGTGGCGCAGCGCCCGGTCGTAACCGGCCCACAGATTGGGCCGGGCCGGTCCGCCGGTGTGCCACAACTCCCAGATCTCCCGGGCCCCGGGCGGCAGCGGCTCCTTGAGCCCATCGTCGAGGATCACATCGACCAGGCCGGCACCCAGCCGGGAGGGACGGGATCCGGTCACGGTGGCCGACACCCGCTGGCTCGTATGCATCGCGTGCCCGCTGCGGTCGATGGCGTAGATCTCCGCCTTCAGATGGCGCCGCCGGGCCGATGGCTGCTCCATCAGGGCCTGCAGCGGCGGCTCGGGCCGGCAGCCGAGGAGGGTCACGGGCTGCACCGGTGGGCGCGGGCGCTCCCGGAAGACTCCGGCGATCTGCCGGCAGGTGCCCAGCGCCAGCCCACCGTGGCTGCCGGTCAGCGTGAACGCGTGCGCGGCGGGCGGCTGCGCCGGGGGCCATCCGTATTCTGGCAGGATGCGCAGATGCCCGCGCAGGTCGACATCGATGAGACCGGCTCCCGCCGCTGAGCGGCGCTGGCCGAGCACCGTGACATCCAGCAGCTCTTCCATGCAGGAACAGCCGGGACCGGAGGGCTGACAGCCCTCCGGCCGACGGGAGCCGTGCACCGGATCCAGCACGATGTCACCCAGCCAGGCCCGGTCGGTGCCGACCTGGGCGAGCGCCTCCCACAGGAGCCCGGCCGGCTCGCAGTCGATCAGGGTGAACTGCTCTGCAGCCGGGAGCGGCGCGGGCTCGACGAACAAGCCGTCGATGTCGGCGCACAGCGCCAAGGGGACATCGGAGCCGTCCACGCCGCGGCTGCCCTCATCGATCAGCAGCCACCGCAGCGGCACGTGCTGATCCCACGCCCACACCTGATCCACGCGATCTCCGTCCGCGACGATGCGGTCATCGGCCGCGACCCTACCGCCCGGCCGCCGGAGTCTTGCCGGGGTGTCGGCACCGCCCGCATGCTCGTTCTGGTCGTGGCGTCCGCCGACCGGGCAGCACCTTGACGGGCCCTTAACTACCACCCAACGCCGGGGAGGAAGGCCCGGGTGAACGCGATGTGGGTGGGCGTGCCGGGGTGACGGTCCAAGACGGCGAAGCACACATGATCGAACCGGTCGTATGCGGCCAGGGCATGGGCGAAGACCTCGGCGACCAAGGCGGGATCGTTGCGAAACACCCCGCAGCCCCACGCTCCCAGGACGAGCCGGCGATGGCCATGGGCGGCGGCCACCTCCAGGACGCGTGCGGCCCGGGCCCTCAGCGCGGCCGGGACGCTGACGGCCGCCTGGGGCTGGATGCGGATGATGGCGCCGGCGTTGGGCGCGGCCGCAGTCAGGAAGGCCACCCGGTACGAATCCTCCAGCAGACGGCCCTTGTCGTCGCGGAAGACCGGCACGCCGGGGCAGTAGATGACCCGGTCGCTGTAGCGCAGGTCGCCCTGGGCACGGTGGTAGGCGTAGAACTGCGGGACCGCGGTGAGGCAGGCGTGCAGCGCCGATGCCCGGGCCAGGCTTTCCTCCTGGGCCTGGGCGCCGGTGAGGAACCCGCCGCCGGGGTTCTTGGCCGAGGCGAAGACCAGGCAGGCCGGCTCGGGGCCGTCCTGCGCCAGGCGCCGGGCGGCCCGCAGGGTCGATTCATTGGTGACCTCGATGCGGGGCGGGCCGGCGGCCGGCGCGTCCGGCCCGGTATCCGGGGCCGGGTCCAGAACCTGGCCGGGCAGGTACAGCCGGGTGCCCGCCACGGCGCGCGCTACGTCATCGGCCAGATGCGCCCACCGGCCGGCTGGCGTGGCGTACCCGCCGCGCTCGATGATGCTGACGGTGTCGCGGGCGATCGCCCGCAGCCGGGTGCTCATGGGCCCGCATCGTGGCACCCGACCGGCTCCCACCGCGAGCGATTTCCTGCCCGGTGCCCGCAACGCCTGCCAGCGCAGGAAGCCCACCAGCTTCTCCGGATCGTCGGCCGCGTCCGCGGTGGCCAGGTGCTGATGGTGGGCGAGGGCCAGGTCCTGCGGGCTGGACCTGGCGTTCTCGGCGAGCATCGCTTCTGCCTGCACCGCGCCGAGAAGAGCATTGGCCAGGCGCATCCAGTACGCCCCTTGTATCGGGCGGTCGGCACTGGGGTGGCACGGGTCTCGCAGCAGGGGCCGTACCGCCGATAGGTCCATGCGTAGCCCCCGTCAGCGACACGCTTACGCGTGCCGGAACAGCCAGACCCCGGTGCACGATGCGCGATCTTCATGGTCGGGGTGGCGTACCGGGAGGAGAACGTTCCAGAACACCTGAATGGTGTGCCAGGCTGCCTTGTCGACGGGGAACAGGGTGGCCGGCAGAGAGATCCCGTGAGTGCCGTCTGCCAGCACGTGGAAATCGCAGCCGTCCACCGGCTGGAGCCTGCTGCAGGTCCACCGGTTGACCCTGCTGGAGGGGATGCCGTCGGCGCCCACGGCGTCGAACGTCATGACGCTCACCGACAACGGCGGGGCGGCGGTTTCCAGCCGTAGCTGGACCGGTCCCTGAAGGCGGTGCACGGGGGGCCAGGTGAGAGTGGCGGGAGCGGGTGCGGCCGGGGTGCCGTTGACCGCTTCCCAGTCGCTGCTGGCCAGCGGGAGCGTCAGTGCGTTCAGGAAGGCTTTCGGAGGCTCCTGGGTGAACTCGACGTGCTGATAGGACTGCCAGGACGTTTCCATGCGGGGCCTTCTGTGTGGGGTGCGGTGCCGGTTCGGGCTGGCTGCAGGAGGACAAGACTACGGCGAGCAGCGCCATGGCTACGGCCATGGCGGTGTGCTTCACCACGGTGAAGGAAGTAGACGGGGTGATCAGCACTTCACGGTGCCGTAGGTGTCATGGGTGCCGCCGAGCTTGGTCCCGTTGGTGTGATCGACGTAGCCGCTGCCCACGCCGTGGTAGTCACCGGACACGCACTTGCTGCGGGCGGCGTTGGTCTTGGCGTAGTTCTTGCCGCGCGTGGTCACGACCCCGCGCTTGGCGACCTTGGTCTCCTGCCAGAAGCCGACCTCGTAAAGGTCGGCAGTGGCCCTGATGGGGGCCTGGGCCTGCTTGCAGGCGCTACGGCTGTGCACGTTGGGGACGTGGAGCGGGGTGTGAGACTTGTGGGGGTTGTCGACCTTAAGCGTGCACTGGCACTTCTGCTCCGGGCAGCTTCCGCTCATCCTCGCGGCGGTAAAACTGCCTGATGGTGTCTTTGACCCCAGCGGGAGCAAGGGGATGGTGCTGGAGCCGGGGGCGGATTTGGTCGCCGGGGTCGAGCTCACCGAGGCTGGGGCAGGGAGGGTCTCCGAGGCCGGGGCGGTGTGAGCGGGAGTGGAAAGCATGGTCGCTGTCATGCAAGCGGCTGCTACGGCAATGAGGGATGAGCTGCGCAAGGCGGTGAGGCCCCTGGTTCGAGGCCGGGATCCCTGCCGGGCGAGAGAAGCTGCCATAAAGGTATAAAATGGATAGGAAGTGTTAAAAGGTGTGGCGGATGTGTCGCTGACGGAGGCAGCGTATGGGCCCCCGACGATGCGGTCCCTGCCGCCATACCCGAGCCACCCCAAAGCTCAGGCTGATGTGTCCGCGACGAGCAGTGATCGGTTCCGTAGGTTCCGTCTGCGCAAGGACGCCTTGTTCGGCTCCTTTACGGAGGCGGGCAGGGCGCCATCGTCGCACCTCGGCCGTGCACAGGGGCATGGTCCCGGATCGGTACGCGACCCGGCTGGCGCTTCGCAAGGTCGCACGAGACTGAGCAACGCCCCGCCCTCCCGCGCGCGAGGACGGGGCGTTTCACCGGGTCGGGCGCTACTGGCAGTTCTTGTAGTCGTACCGGGTGCTGTTGTGCCGGCAGGAGTCGATCAGTCTGCCGTCTGCCCGCCGAGGGTGTGACGACGGTCGTTGTGCGGGCGGCGGCCGCGCTGGGCATCGTCGGCGCCGAGCACGCCCCGGTGACGATCGGCCCGCTGCATGACGGGCACGGCCAGGCCATCGACACCTCCCCGGGGGCCCTGGCCTCCCGAGCCTGCGCACCGGCCGGGTGCCCGGACGCGTCGATGTGGTGGTGCGCGGTCGCTGCGTCGGCTGGCTACAGCGTGACGCCCGCGGCCGGTGCGGCCCGCCTGCCGGCGGGGAGGGCAGGCTCAGCCGCAGCCTTTCTGCTTCACGGACTTGGACCAGGCCGGGAGCGCGTCGGTGATCCGCGGACGGGTGACGGACCACAGTTCCCGCCCTTTTCCCGGCACGAGGTCCTGGCCGCCCACGAGGACGTAGGAGGTCTTGTCGAAGATGAGGGATTCGCGGAAGATGGCGCCCCCACCGCCCCGGTTGTCCACCCGGGTCACGGCGATGCCCGTTTTGCCGGTGGCGTCCGTGAGCTCTTCCGTCTCGATGCCTGGCAGGGTCGCGGCGACCCGGAAGATGGCCGCCTGCAGCTGGGGCGGGACCGGACTGCCGAGGACGTCGACGACGCCGTTCCAGGTCTGGGTCACGGCGTCCGTGTACAGAACTCTCTTGTTACCGCGTTCGGCCAGCTTGTGCCGGAGCTGCTCCTGGTCGGTCGGCCACTTCCGCAGGTCGGCGTAGGTGAGGCGCCCAGAGCCGGGTCCGCTGGGGCACCGGGTCAGGAGCTGCTTGTACTCGCGGTGCTGCGGGTGGGACTTCGGCGGCTTGTGCCAGATGAGACTTGGACGGGAGTCGTCGACGGACTCCCAGATCTCGGCCGTGATGCGGCGCGGACCGGGGTTGCGGACCCCCTTCTCGCTGCGCGTCTCCGCGGTCCGCTCGTAGTGGAGGTACTGGTCGTCGCGGGGATCCGACCACGGGCTGGCGGTCGTGGCCGCGGCCGCCCGCCTCAGGACCTCGGTGGCGCTCGCGGGCGCGGCAGGATTGAACGTCTGGACGGCGATCGCTCCTGCGGTCGTCGCCGCGACGAGGGCGCCTGCCAGCATCAGACGTCGCAGACCTGCCGCCCGGGCCCGGGGCCGGCGCTTCGTGCGGGCCTCGGCCAGCAGGGCGGTACGGGCGGGGGCGAGACGATCCGCCGTGGGGTGCGGCTTGTCGGCGAACAGGTCGCGCAGTTCGGTCAGGTCGTTCACGAGATCTGCTCCGTCGTGGGGTCGGTGCTGCCGAGGGCGTCGCGGACGACGGCCCGCGCGCGGTTGAGGCGGGAGCGCACTGTTCCGATCGGGATGGACAGGGCGTGGGCGATCTCCTCGTAGGTGAGGTCGGCCCAGGCCACGAGTAAGAGGACGTCGCGGTCGCGGGCTTTGAGTGAGGCGAGCGCCTGGGCGAGAGGGCGACGTACGGCATGCGCGCTCGCCCGCTCAAGGGCTTGCTGCGCGGCGTCGTCGGCGTCGAAAAGCACGCCCATTTTCGAGTACGCCTTGTAGCGGTGTATCTCGGCGCGCTGATGCCGACGGATGAAGTTGGTCGCGATGCCGTACAACCAGGGCAGGGCCTGCGGATGGGTGGCGGTGTCGTAGGCGCGGCGCCGCCTGAACGCGGCGAGGAACGTCTCGGAGACGACGTCGTCGGCCGCATCGTCGCCGAGGCGGCGGGCCGCATAACGGTGGATGTGGCCTGCGTGCCTGTCGAACAGCAGGGCGAAATCCTCGGGATCTCGCCACGACCGTTCGATCAGGGCGGCGTCGGACATAGTCGTACTGAGCGGCATGGGGTGGGCCTTTTCGAGGAAGGGTGTCGCTTGTCTTTCACACGAGTGGGGAAACGAGTTCACGGGACGCTGCCGGCCGCCCGGCAGGCTTCGGGAGAGACAGACGGGCACTGAGGAGCATCGGGAGCGGCTTGGCGGTGTTCCGCAGGCCGCTTGTCTCGCCCACGGTCACCTCGTCATCGGAAGTGGGCCAGAGCCCGGTTTTTTTCCGCGCGCAACATGTTGTGTGCCCGGTTGGTGTCAGTGAATACGCCCGGTCGTTGTCAGTGACGTGCGCCTGGTTGATGTCGTTGAGACCGGGGCGTCACCGATGGTCGGTGGCGTTGCTGCGCGGCGTAGCCCGCGCTCAGCCCGGGATGATGTCGGTGGCGGATGACATGATCCGTCGATGTCCGAAACCGCTGCTTCAATCGCGTCCTTCTGGGATGCCTTCGCCCCCTCCTTCGATGAGGAGGCCGACCACGGCCTGCGTGATCCCGGTGTCAAGGCCGCGTGGGCGCAGCGCCTGCGCTCCTGGATGCCGGCCTCACCCGCCGACGTCCTGGACTTGGGGTGCGGCACCGGCTCGTTGTCCCTGGTGCTCGCCGAGCAGGGCCACCGGCCGGTCGGCGTGGATCTGGCCCCGTTGATGGTCGAGCAGGCCCGGCGCAAGCTCACCGCGGCCGGCTTCGATGCCGTGATGCTGGTGGGTGACGCGAGCAATCCGCCTGCGGAGGCGGGGTCGTCCTTCGATGTGATCCTCTCCCGTCATCTGCTGTGGACTTTGCCCGACCCTGAGGGGGCGTTACGTCGGTGGATCGGCCTGCTGCGTCCCGGTGGGCGCCTGGTCCTCGTCGAGGGGCGCTGGGCGAGTGCCGAACCGGATGAGGGCCAGTCCTATGCGGTGGGATCGGAGTCGATGCCGTGGATGGGCGGGGTCGGGGCGGAGCGGCTCCTGGCGGCGCTGCGGCCGCTGGTGGAGAGCGCCCGCGTCGAGCCGCTGCCCGACCCCGCGCTGTGGGGGCGAACCGTTCAAGACGAGAGATACGCCGTCGTCGCCTTTGCGTAGCGGTGTGGGCGGCGATCTCGAAGGCCGGCATCCCGAGGCCGACAGTGATGGCCCAGCGGTCCTGGACATGGCGGAATGGAATGAACCATGGCGACGGGATTTCGCTGACATCAACTGGGCGCTCAACGATAACCGGCCGGCGGCGGACCGCCGCGCAGCAAATGCCCCGGTAGCCGGGCAGATTGCGGCTGAGGCGCGGAAGTAGCGGGCGGAGGTCTCGATGGAGGCGTGGCCGTGCAGGGATTGGATCTGGGTGGGGTCGGCGCCGCCTTCGTGCAGGCGGGTGGCGTAGGTGTGGCGCAGCAGGTGTGGGCGCAAGGACGGCAGGCCGGACAGGCGCGCGGTGTCGGCGAAGGCGTCGGGGTGCTCGGCGGCATGGGCATCCAGCCAGGTGCGGTAGGCGTGGGCCTGGCGGCGGTAGGCGCGGGTGGTGTTGGCGGCCAGCGCGCAGCGGTCCAGGTGGGCCTCGAAGGCGGCCAGCGCGGCTGCGGGATCGGCGGCGGGCCGGATCGGCACCACCGCGGCGCCCGGGCCGGCGGCGGCGTTCGTCGCGGAAGCGTCCACGGGCGGCCCTCTCCTTCTTATCCGGGGAGTTTTCCCGGCGCTGCCTCCCCGGGCCTGTGACTTTCGGTGGTGAATGACGTGGCATCGTCGCTGCTATACCCGGCCCAGGCCTTGGCCGGCACCGGCCGGATCGGCGGCCGCCGGGTGGCCTGTATCAGTCCGCAGTGGCTGGTGCGCTTCCACACCGGCTACGCAGCCGGCGCCGACGACCGGAGATCCAGGCGGGTGTCGCGGCGAGTACGGACGGCCCGCCCCCCGGGGCATGACACGATCATGCCGGCGCGCCGACCGCCTACCGCGTAGAAGCGGGGCCCTTCGCGTCGTCCACCCGGCCGTGCAGGGGCACCCACCCGTCCCGGGTGCCGGGTTTCGGACGCGCGCGCACCTGGAGACTCCAGTCAGCAGGTGCCAGCGTCGTAGTTCTCGCGGTTTGCCAGGACATCGTCCATGTGCGTCTGCGCCCAGCTTCTGAGCCCGCGCGTCATGTGGTGAAGCGAGAGACCGAGGTCGGTCAGCTCGTAGGAGACGGTGACGGGGACGGTCGGCGTCACGGTACGGGTGAGCAGACCATCGCGCTCCAGCGACCGCAGCGTCTGGGTCAGCATCTTCTGGCTGACCCCGGCCAGAAGGCGAGAGATCTCGGAGTAACGCATCGCCTTCGGAGCGTCTGCTTCTGTGGCTGCGTCTGCGTCTGCATGTGCTACGCCGGGCCGGCCGGCGCTGTTGTCTCCGCCCAGCGCGCACAGGATCAGGACGACCCACTTGTCCGAGATCCGGTCGAGCAGCTGCCGGCTGGGACATGCCGCCAGGAACGCGTTGTACTCCACCTTGGCCTGAGCCCTCTTCTGGGCCGCCTTCATCGTCGCCACTGATCACGCCTCTCACCGATGGGTGGGTTACGCACTCCAGAGTGCCTACTTCCCGACAGGAAGTTTCTCTCCAATCCTGATGCAGGGACGCCGCAGGCGCCACCCCCTCAAACGCATGACGAAAGGCGACACGATGAGCACACCCTCCCTCTCTCTTCCCGGCGGCACCTGGACTCTGGACGACCTGACCGTCACCCGGTTCGGTTACGGCGCCATGCAACTGGCCGGCCCGTGGGTCATGGGGCCGCCCGCCGATCGCGAGGGCGCCCTGGCCGTTCTGCGGGAAGCGGTCGACCTGGGTATCACCCACATCGACACCAGCGACGCCTACGGACCGCGCGTCACCAACGAGTTGATCCGCCAGGCACTGCACCCCTATCCCGAGTCGCTGCACATCGTGACCAAGGTGGGCGCGACCCGCGACGAGCGGGGCGGCTGGCCTCCGGCCCGGCGACCGGAGGATCTGCGCCGCCAGGTCCACGACAACCTCAGGTCCCTCCGGCTCGACGTACTCGATGTGGTCAACCTCCGGCTCGGCAACGCCGAAGGCCCCCAGCCCGGCTCGCTCGCCGAGGCGTTCGAGACGCTCGTCGAACTCCGGCAGCAGGGCCTGATCCGCCGCCTCGGGGTCAGCAACGCCACCGAGGAGCAGGTCACCGAGGCGCAGAGCATCGCGCCGCTCGTGTGCGTGCAGAACATGTACAACCTCGCCCACCGCCACGACGACATGCTCGTCGACCGGCTCGCCGTCGACGGCGTCGCGTACGTGCCCTTCTTCCCTCTGGGGGGCTTCACCCCGCTTCAGTCCTCGGCGCTCTCGGCGGTCGCCGCCCGATTGGAGGCGACACCGATGTCCGTCGCCCTGGCCTGGCTGCTGCAGCGATCACCGAACATCCTGCTCATCCCCGGCACCTCATCGAGGGCGCACCTGCGCGAGAACATCGCCGGTGCGGGACTCTGCCTCTCTCCTGAGGACGTGGCCGAGCTGGACCGCATCAGCCGCTGAACGCCCCAGGGCCAAGAACCGCTTGGGCTATCAGACGGCGTCAGCTGATTTCGTTGATCGCTATGGCAGGATGGATCAGATGGCTACCACCGTTGTCGAGATCCATGTCCCGTTGCGTGAGACGCCGGGCCGGGCCCGGGACGAAGACCCGTTCCCGTGGATCGAGAAGATCGAGGACTTCTTGGTCCAGATGGAGGACCAAGGGAAGGCGGAGGTCTTCGACGACGGCGAAGAGTTCGGGGACGTCTACGTCTTCTCCATCACTGGCGGAGACGAAGACGCGCTGCTGGGTGTCGCCTCTCGTGTGGCGAGCCTCGGAGAAGTGCCCAGCGGCGCCTTCGCTGTGATCACCGACGGCGAGGCCGAGGAGTTCGGACGCGGACGTCGCGTGGAGCTGCCGTGAGTGCTTCGACGTCACCCCTGGGAGAGCCGCGAAGGACCGGGCAGGGTGCAGGCCGAGCTGCCGACGGGTGACCACTCGGACGTCTCAGACGTCACCGACCTCATCTGAGGTCTTCGAGTGGGCCCGAACCCGTCAACCCGGCGCGCAACAGACGGAGCGTCAGGACTGACCGCACGCCGCAGGACAGAACCTGGCCTCGGGGTGGCGCGATGACGGTCCCTGCAGGATGGGCTGCCGCCGCGCCTTCAGATGCTGGTCGAGGAAGGCCGCCACGTAGGTGCGGGTGAGCTCGGCGGCGCGCGCCGCGTCCAGGACGCCGTAGGGAGGCTTGACGCCGAGGACGCCCGCCAGCAGCGGGCCGTCGGTGAAGGACTGGTGTTCCGCACCCGTCAGCACGATCCAGCGCTTCCACCCGGTCAGCAACTTCCAGTCGCGGTCCCACGAAGGGTCGCGGCCGCCGGGGACGTGCTGCGGCGAACCCAGGAACATGAACGGCCGGGTGAATCCGCCCTTGGGGATCCGGGCGTAGGTGGTGCCGTCCATGTCGATCCCGGCGCGCACGCGGGAGTCCTTCACCATGGCCGCCATGGCTCCGGCCCCGCCCATCGACTGGCCGACCATCGCGATCCGGGAGCGGTCGATGACGCCGGAGCCGTCCCACTCCGACGGCAGCCGGTCGAGCACGAAGGAGACGTCGGCCGCCCGGCCCTGGACCACCCCCGTGCCGAAGCCCGGGTCGGTGTCGCTGTCGCAGGCCAGGCACTCGGCGATGCGCCCGTCGGACAGGGTGGTGGCGTGACTTTCGTAGGAGTGGTCGATCCCGGCCACGACGTATCCCCGGCTGGCCAGGTCCTCGGCCAGGGACGTGAGCGTGCTCACCGGATTGGTGAAGCCGGGGGAGAGCACGACCAGCGGAAGCCTGCGCCCCGCGGGTTCGGCGTCTTGGACGGCGTTCGTCCGCGTCTTGCTCAGCGTGTCGTACGGCACGCCCGTGACCCTCTTGCCCCTGAGGAAGAGTTCCGACTCCTTCGGCGTCATGTACGGCGCCCGCCGCCCATCCCGCCGCTCGGTCGGATACCACAGGGTGACCTTGAGCTCTCTGGCGTCGGCGTCGAGGTTCCAGGGGTCGGGGCGGGAGGTGTCGGTCAGGTGCAGGGCGGTGGTGCCGACCGGACGAGGGCCGGTGGGGACGGGCAGGGTGGCGGGGCCGGTCGGCGTGGCCTCCACGCCGGCGGGCCTGGGCGGGGTGGGCGCGGTGCAGGCGGACGCGGCGAGGACGACCAGTCCCGCGGCGACTGCCAGGAGCTGTCTCATCGGGGGTCCATTCACTCGTGCAGCAAGGTCAGGGCCTTGGCCAGCGCCGGGTCGCGCCCGGCGGCCGCGTCCCGCGGGGTCAGGGGGACGTGGTGGTCGGGAGGCACGCCGATCCGGTTGATCACCTCGCGGTTGGGCCCGAGGTGGTGCTTGGACGGAAAACCCAGCAGGGTGTTGTTGCTCAGCAGGTAGGAGGAGGCCGGGCCGGAGATGGTCCCGGCGGTTCTGGTGCCGACTATCCGGCCGAGGCGCAGGTCCTTGACCGCGGCGCTGAAGTGCTCGCAGGCCGAGGCGCAGCCGCGGTCGGTGAGCACCACCAGCGGCAGGCCGAGCAGCTCGACGGTGTCGTCGGTCCGCGTGGTCTCGCATTCGTTGTCCACGGTGCACTGGTAGGCGGTGACCGCGCCGTGGACGAACCCGCTCACCAGCCGGGTCGCCTCCGTGGGGCTGCCGCCGCCGTTGCCGCGCAGGTCCAGCACGACGCCCGACAGCGTCCGGCCGGTGCGCATCCGCTGGACTGCCGTGAAAACCCTGTCGGCGGAGTCGGGGGCGAACCCGCGCAGCCGTACATAGGCGATGTCGTCTTCCAGCAGCTTCGGCTGCACCACCCGCAGGCCGGCCGGGTCCTGCGGGTAGAGACCGGGCCTGAGCGTCACGTTCCAGCGGCGGCCGGTGCTCTGCCGCAGCAGGCGCAGCCGGACCGGGCTCGCTTCGGGGTACTCGGGGTAGAGGGCGGCGATGGCGGGGGTGGCCTCGCCGCCGACGAAGGGCGCCGAGCCGTTGATCGATTCGATGATGTCGCCGGGGCGCAGCCCGGCGGCCTGCGCGGCGCCGCCCTCCACGGCGGTGACGTACAGCGGGGGGAGCGCGGCGCCGGGGGTGCCGTTCGCCTGGAGGCCCAGGCCGTAGCCGTCGCCGTCGTAGGAGTCGGGCGGCCGTTCGATGTCGTGCGCCCAGCGGGCGTGGTTGTCGTCGAGGGCGGCCACGACGGCCTTGAGGGTGACGACGGCCAGCTTGTCGCGGAGATCGGGGACCTGGTCGGTGACCTTGCGGTAGACGGCCTCGAAAGCGGTCCAGTCGGCCTTCCTGTCACCGGTCAGCGCAGGCATGGTCGCCTCGGGCACGTCGCGTCCGTTGCGGTTGAGCTCCTGCGTCAGCGCCAGGAATCCGGCGGTCAGCAGCGCGCGGGCGTCCAGTACGGCGCCGCTGTAGTAGCGGTCGAGGATGCAGAAGTAGGCCTGCTCGATGACGTCGATCGTGGTGGGCGTCTCCGCCCCCAGGGGCCCCGCGGGCCGCGCGCAGGCCGTACCGGCTGCCGCGCTCGCCTGGCTGCGCGGCGGCGCCGGTGCCGTGCAGGCCGCGGCCAGGAGCAGCGCGAGCCCGGCGGCCGCGATCCTGACGGCGGTCATGGGCCCTCCTTCGCCGGCCTCGTGACCGGAGCGCGGTGTCTGCCGGTGACCTCGACAGGCCCGGTCATGTCAGCCGCCTCCTGATCCACCGGAAGCAGAACCACGTCAGGCCCAGAGCGAGCACGGCGTAGATGCCGGTCTCGATCCACTGCAGGGGCCAGAAGCGTTCGAGGGGCTGGTAGGTCGCCTTCTGCCGGTAGCCGAGCCGGTTGACCTCGGCCGGGCACCCGTCCGGTGATCCCGCCGCCGGCGCGCAGGGCCCCGACGTGGTGGGGACCCCCGTGATACGGCCGTCCGCGCCGCTGGCGGCGACCGTGCGTCCGGACGGATCGACCAGTTCGCTGGACAGGACCCAGGCGCCCGCGTGCCCAGGGATCGCCGAGTTCAGGCGGATGTCGAAGGTGCCGTCGCGGTTGATGCCGAAGCCGTCCACGTTCTCCCGGCCGATCTCGAAGGCCGAGGTGACCGGAGGGATCAGGTGGGGCCGGACCAGCAGCGGCATGGCGAGCTGGATCGCGAGGAAGGCGACCAGGGTGAGGGCCATGGCGGGCAGGGTGCGGCGCACCAGCATGCCCACGGTCACCCCCAGGGTGAAGGCGAAGGCCGCGTACCCCAGGGGAGCGATCCCTCGCGCGCTGAACACCAGGGGGGCCATGAGCGCGAAACCCTCCCGGGCGGACTGGTCAAGCGGGCCGGACCACCAGGTCACCGCCAGCCCGGTCACGCCTGCGGCGGCGACGGCGATCAGACCGGTGAAACCGAGTTTGACCGCCAGCCAGCGGGTCCTGGTGATGCTCTGGTTCCACACCAGCAGGTGCGTGCCCGCCTCCAGCTCCCGGGTGATCAGCGGCGCCCCCCAGAAGAGCCCGATCATGGCGGGCAGGATCAGTACGATGAGGATGCTGGCCAGGAAGGGGATCTCGTAGTCGTCGAACAACTGGTCGTAGAAGCCCAGGCAGTCATCGCCGCGCGTGCAGGCGGCGAGCCCGCCGGCGTAGTCGGCGGCCAGCTGTGAGCCGGTCGGGACCAGGACGGCGGCGAGTATCACGAGCAGGACCGCCGTCATCAGGGCGGCGCCGCGGAGCTGGCGCCAGGTCAGCCAGATCATCGCTGGACCTCCAGAAGTGCTCGCCGGTCGGCGGCGGCGGGCTTGTCCATGTAGGCCAGGACGAGGTCCTCCAGGCTGAGCCGGGTGACCGTCCAGGCGGGGTCGTGGACCGGGGCGTCGGTGCGGACCACGTAGGTGCTCTGCCGGTCGGTGTGGCGCGCGCAGACCACGTGCTGGCCGGCGGGGAGCCGGTCGGGGGCGCGGCGCGGACCGGTGAGCCGATGGTGGGTGGCCAGCAGCCTGTCGGTCTCTCCGGCGATCTGGACGCGCGATTCGACGAGGACGACCAGGTAGTCGCAGATGCGTTCCAGATCGGAGATCAGGTGGGAGGAGAGCACGACGCTGAGCTCGTGCTCGACGGTGGCTTCCATCAGACTCTGCAGGAACTCGCGGCGGGCCAGCGGGTCCAGCGAGGCCACGGGCTCGTCCAGGATCAGCAGCTCGGGCCGCTTGGCCAGGCCCAGGGTGAGGGCGAGCTGGGCGCGCTGGCCGCCCGACAGCTTGCCCGCCCGCTGGTTCGGAGCGAGACCGAGCCGCGCGATGCGCTCCCGTGCCATGGCGGCGTCCCAGCGGGGGTTGAGCCGGGCTCCCAGCCGCAGGTGCTCGGCGACGGTCAGTCCCGCGTAGGCGGGGGTGTCCTGGGCGACGAAACCGACCCTGGCGAGCTGCGCGGGACCGGCTGCGGGCCGGCCCCCCAGCACGGTGATGCCGCCGGACGTCGGTTCGAGCTGGCCGGCGGCCAGCTTCAGCAGCGTGGTCTTGCCGGCTCCGTTGGGGCCCACCAGCCCGACGACGTGTCCGGCCGGGATGTCGATGGTGCACTCGCGCAGCGCCCAGCGCTTGCCGTACCTCTTGCCCAGTTCATGGGCCTGTAAGACAGAAGTCACGCTATGTCCTCCTGAGCGGTGGTCCGAAAGGTGGTCATGAAGAGGGCCTCGATGCTCTCGTCGTCGAGCCCGGCCCGGCGGGCCTTGGACAGCCAGCGCTGCAGGTCCAGCCGGAGCGGGCCGTGCGCGGCCAGCGAGGTGTCGGTGAGCGTCTTCGTCACGAACGTCCCCACCCCCGGCCGGGCGGAGGCCAGGCCCTCGTGCTCGAGTTCCCGATAGGCCTTCAGGACGGTGTTGGGATTGATCGCCAGTTGCGCCACGACCTCCTTGACGGTCGGCAGCTGGTCACCCTCGCGCAGCAGGCCGAGCCGGAGCGCGTGCCGTACCTGCTGGACCAGCTGCAGGTACGGCGAGACGCCGGACTTCGCGTCCAGATGGAACTCGATCACCGGTCTCTCCATTTATCTAGTGTCCTAGTACTTTAGATACTTGCATATAAGGAAACGGTTAGGCAACGGGTACGCCCCGGGTCCGCGCAGCGGTGCCCGGGGCGTACCCGTTGCCGGTCACATGTCCTGACAGTGCCGATCCGCGCTCGCGATCACATCGCGGACGAACTCGCCGACCAAGCCGGGCAGCCTGCGTGGGCCGGTCGCGTACGCGTCGGCACCGACGGGCGCCGGCAGCCCGAGACGCCGGGCCAGCGCCAGACGGATCAGCGGGTGCCAGCGCGCCTCGAAGGTGTCCAGCGCGTACTGCGCCGCGGCCTCCTTCGAGATCACTTCAGTCGTCACGATCGTGTGATGCAGCCGGGGAGGGGACAGCACGGTGGACAACGCCACCCGGTGAGCCGGCAGCAGCGGCTTGCGCGGAGGTCTGCCCGACGACGCCTTGCCGGCCCAGGCGGCGAAGTGGCCGTGCAACTGCTGCAGGTTCCACTCGCGAAGCTTGTCCGGCTCCGGATCGAGGCCGAGTTCGTCCGGGGACGGGCCTCGCACCGTGACGCCCTTCTCCGCGAGCACTTTCCACACCACCGGATTCACCTCGAACCCCCGCCCCCGTTCGAGGGACGGGCCGCTGTGCGAGGCGACCGGGCGGATCTGCGTGACCGGCTCGCCCAGATCACTCGCCGCGACGAAAACACCGTTCAGCGTGCCGGGGATGGCAGGCCGGGCCCGGACCAGGGCCTGCCAGACTGCTGGCACGTTACCGGCCTTGTGCAGCAACGCCAACCGGCGCACATCCCGTTCGCCGAGGTCGCCATCCACTGCGGCGACGAAGTCGATGTCGCTGACCCCGGCTCGCCAGGCGCCCAGCGCGACCGAGCCGACGACGTAGAACCCGCGGATCCATCCCGGCAGCAACCGGTCGGCCATGGACAGATAATGGGAAATCGCGCGTGCCGCGCTGTTCGGAAGCATGGGGCAGAGGCTTCCGCAACCGACGTCACGCCGTGACGCGATCGGCTCAACCGGCTGGTCCGGAACCGGCTGACGGCGGATTCCCGGCGAAGGGCGCCGGTGGGGGATCGAGGACGCCTTCTCGGGGGCGAGGCCTTCGCCCCGCCCCCCGGATGGGGCGCTGCGCGCTCGTCCGCTGCCCAGCCCCCCGGCGGAACGTCCCGCTACGCCGGGGGTCATGGCGGAACCGGCCCGGCCCCGCCGGGCCGCCTGTGTGAACTGCCGCAGATGCCGGCGATCCTCACCCCAGCTCGTAATCGAGGTGGAAGGAGTGCCGGCCGTCGTCGTTGACGATCTGGCCGCCGCCCCGGATGCCGGTCAGCTCCCCGGTTCCGGAGGTGGGAAGGATCGTCCAGCTGAGAAAGGACTCCTCCGCGTGGGCGGTGGCCGTGTGATGGAGAACGAAGCTGCCCTTGCGGCCGTGGACGGTTCCGATGAAACGCTCAAAACCCACATAAGCCGCCGAGCTTTCCGTCTGGCCCGTCGCGGTGATGATGTCGGTGGTGCTGGTGCCCTCCAGGTCGCCCCGGAAGGTTTTGGCGAGGTGGACGCGGGTGAGCGTGGCGCCCTCACGCTCGTCGTAGGGCTCGGGCTGCCAGCTGTCGATGGTGAAGGTGCCGGTGGCGCGGGGCATGGGGGTTCCTTCCTCTCGTCGTGGAGGCTTCCAGCCTCCCCCTCATCCCTGTCACCTGATGTCAGGTACATGGGTGCAGGGTGCCGACGCCGGGCAGGCCGCCCGCCTTCAGGAGACCGGCGTCAGGAGCCCGTGAGGATGACGAGTTTCCGGGTCGCCCGGGTCATCGCGACATAGCGGTCGACCGCTCCCTCGATGCCGCCGCCGAACCTCTCCGGGTCGACGAGGACCACCAGGTCGAACTCGAGTCCCTTCGCCAGTTCCGGGGTCAGTGACCGGACGCGGGACGTCGGCCGGAACGCGGGATGACCGATGACGCAGGCGATTCCCTCGGCGTTCTCGGCGAGCCAGGCGTCGAGGACGGCGTCCAGGTCCGAAGCGGATCCGTGGACGACGGGCACGCCGCTGCTGCGGATGGAGGCCGGCACGTTGGCGTCCGGGAGCGCGGCCCGGATCACCGGTTCGGCCTCCGCCATGACCTCTTCCGGCGTCCGGTAGTTGATGCTCAGGGAGGCGAGGTCGATCCGGTCGAGTCCGATCCGTTCGAGCCGTTCCCGCCACGACTCGGTGAACCCGTGCCTGGCCTGGGCACGGTCCCCGACGATGGTGAAGCTCCGGGACGGGCAGCGCAGCAGCAGCATCTGCCACTCCGCGTCGGTGAGTTCCTGGGCCTCGTCCACGACGACGTGGGCGAACGGGCCGGCGAGCAGGTCCGGGTCGAGGGCGGGCAGCTCGGACTCGTCGACCAGATTGCGCCGCAGATCCTCCCGGCGCAGCTGCGTCACGAGGCCTTCGCCGTCGTCGTCCGCCTCGATCAGGTCGTCGACGACCTGGGCCATGCGTTCACGCTGAGCGTCGAGAGCGGCTTGCCGGCGGCGCCTGCGCCGTGCCGCCTCCGGGTCGCCGAGCCGCTGCCGTGCGGCGTCCAGGAGCGGCAGGTCGGACACCGTCCAGGCCTGGGCGTCCTCGCGCTGCAGTCTCCGTACCTCGTCGGGGCTGAGCCAGGGGGCGCACATCCGCAGGTAGGCGGGTACCGACCACAGGTCTCCGACGAGATCGGCCGCTTCGATCAGCGGCCACGCGCGGTTGAAGGCCGTGAGCAGTTCCCTGTTCCGCAGCAACGACCTGCGGAGCAGGTCGGCCGGGGCGTCGTCTTCCTGGCACTCGACAGGCTCGATCGGCCCGGAATCGAGAGCGAGCTCTCGCTCCTCTCGTTTCGACCGCCTGTGCTTGTCCACCAGAAGCGTGAGCAGCTCCTCCCAGATCTGGTCGCGCGCCTCGTTGTGCGGAGTACCGGGATCCGGTGCCTGGAACGCCTCGGCCCAGTCGTCGGCGCTCAGCCAGACGTCGTCCCAGGGGGTCGTCACCGTCATCCCCTTGGCGGGCGGGTTCTCGTAGAACCGGACGGCCGGCTCGACCGCCCGCACCAGGTCCGCGGACGCCTTCAGGCGGGCCACGTCCGGATCGGGCTCGACCGCCGCCGTAGCCCCCTCGGCGACGAGGTCCCGCAGGGTGCAGGTCTGCACGCCCTCCTCTCCGAGGCTGGGCAGGACGTCGGCGACGTAGGACAGGTAGGGCTGGTGCGGGCCGACGAACAGCACGCCGCCCCGGTGATGACCGAGGCGGGGGTCGGAGTAGAGGAGGTAGGCGGAGCGGTGCAGAGCGACGACGGTCTTGCCCGTACCCGGACCTCCGTCGACGACGAGGGCGCCGCGGGACCCCGCGCGGATGATGGCGTCCTGGTCGGCCTGGATGGTGCCGAGCACATCCCGCATCCGGGCCGACCGGTTGCCGCCCAGGCTGGCGATGAAGGCGGACTGGTCGTCGAGCGCGGCATGGCCTTCGAGCCCGTCCGGGATGAACACCTCGTCCCAGTAGTCGCTGATCCGGCCACGGGTCCAGCGGTACCGGCGACGGCTCGCCAGGCCCATCGGGCTGGCGTGGGTCGCACCGAAGAACGGCTCGGCCGCGGGGGAGCGCCAATCGAGCAGCAGGCGGCGGCCCGCGCTGTCCGTGAGGCCCAGTCGGCCCACGTACAGCGGCTCGGGGCCGTCCACACCGACCATGCGGCCCAGGCACAGGTCCAGGCCGAAACGGCGCAGAGTGCGCAGCCGGGCGGTCAGCCGGTGGATCTCCAGGTCCCGGTCCAGCGCGGCCCGGCCCGCGCCGCCCGGAGCCCTGCGCTCGGCATCCAGGCGGTCGGACAGATCGGTGATCGCCTGTTCGAGGCTCTCCGCGATGGCGGCGAAATGCTGCTCGTCACCGGCGATCAGCGCCGGGTCCGCCTTGGCGGCGAGCCGGTCGGGAAGGTCGAACACGTCGATGGTCAAAGGGCTCACGTCATCGGCTCCGATCTGAGGTGGTCGAGGCGCTCTCCCCGCTCGGCGGTCCCGCGTGGTCCACGCGGGCACCGGGGCCTTTCTCCGGGCGATCACGTCGGGCAGCGGCGTCACGGCCACCTCCGCGTCCCCCGTTTCCGCAGGCACTGGCCTCGGTTGACGATTCTGCGGCACGACCCGGGTCTTGCCGCAAGCCCCCCGGTGCGCTATAGGTTGAGAGTGGAGAGGAGTGGACGTCCTCCTTCCCGACGTGCTTCCTGACGTGCTTCCTGACGTGGTGGTTTTCGATGTCACGCCTCCGCTTCGGCGTCACACCTCCGTGAGGACCACCAGATGCGCTCGTCCGACAGGACTTCCAGCCCGCTCGTGGTCCTCTCCCTGAGCCCGGGTGCGCGGCCTCGCCGAGGATCTTCCACCATGGTCGATGCGGCGTGGTCGGTACGGCGTCTCCACACATCGCCGTCCCGTTCCCTTCCGGGCGTCGGGCACGGTCTCGGCGAGGGGGCGAAGTCGTCGTTCGTCCGGTCTGGCGTCGAACGCGCGGCATGGCACCGCTCTGACCAGCGGTGAGATCGGATGAGCCGCCTGTGGTCATCACGAAAGGAAACGGCAAACAATCCGGAAACGGGCTCCGCCATGCTGAAGCCACAGAAAACCGCAGGCCGGGCGAGACCCCTCACCGGCCTCAACGCCGGGCTGAAGGAGAGAAACCCATGCGCAAGCTCATCGAGTCGACCTTCGTGACGCTGGACGGAGTCATCGGGTCGCCGGAGAAGTGGGGCTCGCCCTACTGGGACGAGGAGCACTCCGGGTACGCCGACGCCCTGTTCTCCTCCTGCGACGCCCTTCTGCTGGGACGCGTGACGTATGAGGCGTTCGCAGGCGTGTGGCCGAAGATGGAGGCGGCCGGCGACGCGGACGCGGCCCGGATGAACGCCCTGCCCAAGTACGTCGCCTCCCGGACCCTGACGGAGACCACGTGGAACGCCACCCTCATCGAGGGCGACGTCGCCGAGGAGGTCGCCCGGATCAAGGAGCTGCCCGGCCGGAACATCCTGAAGTACGGCACCGGCGAGCTCGACCGGGTGCTGCTGGAGCACCAGCTGGTGGACGAGTACCACTTCTGGATGTTCCCCGTCGTCGCCGGGGGCGGGCAGCGCCTCTTCGACGGGATCGACACGACCCATCTGAAGCTGACGCGATCCACGCAGTTCGCCTCCGGCATCGTGGTGCTCGTCTACGAGCCGGGGCGGTAGGCCGGGCCCGCCGTTCGCATGGAGACCGCTGGGCGCACGGCGTGACGCGGTGTCTGCATTCCCGCGCCCGCGGGCGGGTTCACCGGTCGAACATGATCTCCAGGCCGGCGTCGTGGGGGAACAGCTCGATCAGCTGGGTCAGCCTCAGCAGGCGGTTCAGATAGCCGTGGACGTAGGCCAGGCGCAGAGACCCGCCGGCTGAGGCGGCCTGCCGCTGGCCGGCGATCAGGGCATGCAGGCCGCGCGAGTCGCAGAACCCCAGCCGGGCGACGTCGACGACCAGGTGGGTGCGGCCGCGGGCCAGAGCCTGGGCGATCGACTGCTGCAGGCGGTCGACTGTCAGGATGTCGAGCTCGCCGTCCAGGGTGAGCGTCGTGACAGCCGGATGATCGGTGGTGGTGATCGAAAGGAAGGTCATACGGGGGTTGCCCCCATCCCAGCGGTTATAGGCTGCGCCAACCGGCAGATCACCGGTCGGCGGTAACCGCTTCACCCCCTACGGTAGGCGCAGAGCGGCCCCCAAGGAGAATCCAACGGGATTTTGGCGGTGGAGAACCGTTCCCGGGCGCACCGTGATTCCGTCCCCGGCCCCACGCCGAAGACGTGTAGGTAGCTGATGAGCTGGTAGGAAAGGGGGATGCCTGTCCTGTTCCCCGCGCCCAGTCCGCGATGAGCGCGCGTATCGGCCCCGCCCACGGCCGCCCGTTCTCCGTCTCCCCGGTCCAGCACGGGGCCGTGACGGTCGCCCACCTCACCGGTGAGCTGGATCCCAGCACCGTGCCGACCCTGCGTGAGGCGGTGGAGCCGCTGTGGGAACGCGCGGATGTGGCCGCGGTGGTGCTGGACGCCGCCGGAGTCACCTTCTGCGACTCGACCGGCATCAGCGCCCTGATCGGCATCCGCAGGCAGAGCCAGGCCGCGGGCAAGCGGCTGGTGCTCAGCGGCGTGCACGGCACCCTGGCCCGGTTCTTGACGATCACCGGCCTGCGGCAGGCGTTCGAGATCCACGACAGCGTCCAGCAGGCGATCCGGGCCGCCTCCCCGGGCGCGTAGCCTCCCGCGAAGAGCCCGGGTGGATTCCGCCTGCAGTGCCGCCTGAGTCGTCCGGTCGAGCGGGCCGGGGACGGCGGACCGGTCGAGTGGGCCGGGGACGGCGGACCGGTCGCCGTCCCCGGGCCGGGTGGCGGTCAGTCCGCCGAGGACCGGTGTGGAGGTGCTGCCGGACCGTCCTCGTGGCGCCCACGCGGTCGCGGCGATCAGGCGGCCTCGCCGCGAGCGATGTAGACCCTCATGTCGGTGAAGTCGAGGGTGACGTTGTAGGGCTTGTAGAAGCTGTGGGAGAAGTGGGCCAGCACGTCGAATCCTTCGCGGGCCGGCGCGCCGGGCCCGCCCGCGTAGCAGTAGACGTCGTTGGCGGCGGCGTTGCCGAGCCGGACCTCCCTCGGGTAACAGGGGTAGGCGGTGAGGAACCGGCCTCCGGCCGAAGTCTCCACCGGGCGGTCGTAGTCGGTGCGGATCCGCAACCGCCTGGCCGTTTCCTCGGTCATGCCGGCGGCCATTTCGCCGGTCCCGCCGATGTTCAGTGCCACCACCCGTTCGCCGGAGCCGGCGACGCTGCCCCTGCTGAACAGCAGGTGCTCGTGGGCCAGCCACAGCGGCAGGGGCTCGGCGCCCGACCGTTCGGCGGCGGCGCGTGCCTTGCGGGCTGTTTCGGGGGTTCTGGGGCGCAGGATCAGCGACCGGCCCGCGTAGTCGATGGTGGTCAGGAAGTGGTACAGGATCCACGTACCGATCATGCCGTCCCCCGACCCCGGATCGTCCTGTGCGTCCGACCAGGCCACGGGGATGTTGCGCAGCTCGATGCCGCCGAGCTTGAAGGAGTCCAGGATCCCGGACCAGTACGTCATGGTTCTGCCCTGATATTCGAACTTGTCCACGGTCACGGCGACCAGCCCGGCTTGCTTGGCTGCTTTCTGTGACACGGCCAGCTGCCCGACGCGGGTGTAGAACGAGAGGCTGATCGGCGGTCCGCCGTTGAGTGAGGCCTCCAGCAGCGGCATCGGGTCCATCTGCTGCCATCGCACCCGCGCGATGTCGCCGTGGATCCGGTACGGCTCCCCGCGGAACGCCGCGAACAACTTGGCGTAGCTCTCCTCGCCGGCTGCCCGCCAGTGCGGTGCGGCGAGGGGGAATTCGTCCTGCCGGGTGTAGCAGTCGGCCAGCAACCCGTTGGCGTCCTTGTCGTCAGGCGCCAGCTTGAGGGCCGTCTTGAGGTACTTTTCGGCGTCGGGGAACCGGTTGGACAGCAGCCCGACGTAGCCGCGCCGGCGGGCCGCGTGCACGTTGTCAGGATCCTTTCTCAGGATCTCCTCGTACGCGCGACCGGCCTGCTCGAACTTCCCGGCCCTGAACAGCGCGTCCGCGTCACCGCTGCCGACGAGCGCCGTGGCCGCCTCGCCGCTGCCGGCCAGCGCCGTGGCCGCCTCGCCCAGCAGCGGCACGGTCGCGGCGGCCCCGGCCACCACGGCGGCGCCCCTCAGCAGCGAACGCCGGTTCCATCGCCTGTCATCAGCCACGCCATCTCCTTTTCGCGAGGACCTTCACCGCGACGGGCCGCGGCCGGGGCCGCCTGGACGGTCGGCCCGTTCGGCATCCACTGTCGGCGGGCCGCGTCCCCGCCTCGTCCGCGCCGTGTCATGGTTGCGTCACGGCCGCGCCGGCGGCGACCGCCGCCGGCTGCCCGGCCGGCGAACTCACGCCCGGAACGTCCGGCGGTAGGTGTCCGGCGGTACGCCGATCGTGCGGTGGAAGTGGCGGCGCAGGGTCGCCGCCGTGCCCATGCCCGCGGCCGAGGCGATGACGTCGATGCTGTCGTCGGTGGTCTCCAGCAGTTCCTGCGCGCGGCGGATCCGCTGCGTCAGCAGCCACTGCAGCGGGGTGGTGCCGGTCGCCGAACGGAAGTGGCGGGTCAGGTGGCGTGAGCTCATGTTCGCCTGGCGGGCCAGGTCCTCCACGGTGAGCGGCTGGTCCAGCCGCCGCATCACCCAGGGGAGCAGCCCGGCCAGGGGATGGTCGTCCTGGGCGGGCACCGGCGTGGTGACGAACTGCGCCTGGCCTCCGGCCCGGTGGGGCGGTACGACCAGGCGGCGGGCGACCACGTTGGCGACCGCCGAGCCGTGGTCGCGGCGGACCAGGTGCAGGCACAGGTCCATCGCCGCGGCCTTGCCCGCGGAGGTGAGCACGCTGCCGTTGTCGACGTAGAGCACGTCCGGGTCGACCTCCACCCGGGGATAGCGCGCGGCCAGTTCCCCCGTGTGGGCCCAGTGCGTGGTCGCGCGCAGCCCGTCCAGCAGGCCGGCGGCGGCGAGCACGAACACGCCCGTGCACAGGGAGACGATCCGCGCGCCCGACTCGTGGGCCGCGCGCACCGCCTCGACCAGGTCGGCCGGCGGGTCCTCGCCGACGTCCGCCAGGGCGGGGACGATCACGGTGTCGGCGTGCGCCAGCCCGTCGAGCCCGCAGTCCGGCTCCAGCAGGAACCGGCCGACCCGGACGGCGTGCGTGCCGCACACCAGGACGTCGTACCAGGGGCCCGGCAGGGCGGCCGGGACGGAGCCGAAGACCTCGCAGGCCAGCGCCAGCTCGAAGTGGAGCATTCCGTCGGTGGTGGCGACCGCCACAGAGCGGGGGAGAGGGCTCATGTCGGGAATTGTACGGGTCGTGTCGTTTCGGACACTGGGCACAGGCGGACCGGCGGGACAGGATCTACGCACCGGATCACTTCGAGCGAGTACGTGGCGGGAGCAGGCATGGGATCGGGTCGGATCGTGGCGGTGTACGGCGCCTATGGGCACACCGGGCGCTTCGTGGTCGCGGAGTTGCGCGAGCGCGGCCACGTCCCGCTGCTCCTGGGGCGCGACCGGGACAAGCTGCTGGCCCTGGCGCAGGCACACCCGGGGCTCGAGACGCGGCAGGCGTCGGCCGGCGATCCGGCCTCGCTCGACCGCGCGCTGGACGGCGCGGTCGCCGTGGTCAACTGCGCCGGGCCCTTCGCCTCGACCGCCGCCCCGCTGATCGAGGCGGCACTGCGCGCCGGCATCCCGTACGTCGACGTGGCGGCCGAGATCGAGGCGAACCTCGACACCTTCGCCCACTTCGCGGAGCGCGCCGGCGCCGCGGGCACCGTGGTGGTCCCGGCGATGGCCTTCTACGGCGGTCTCGGCGACCTGCTGGTCACCACCGCGATGGGCGACTGGACGGCGGCGGACGAGGCGCACATCGCCTACGGCCTGAGCAGCTGGCATCCCACCGCGGGAACGCTCGCCTCCGGCGTGGTCTCGGGACGGCGACGGGGCGGCCGCCGTGTCCGCTACACCGGCGGACGGCTGGAGTACCACGACGATGCTCTGCCGAGCCTGGAGTGGCCCTTCCCGGCCCCGCTCGGCTCCCAGAGCGTCATCGGGGAGTTCACCATGGCCGACGTCGTCACCGTTCCCAGCCACCTGGCCATCCCGGAGGTGCGCACCTACATGACCGCCAGGGCCGCCGCGGACCTGTCGGCCCCCGGCGCCCCGGCGCCGGCCGCCGTCGACGGGCGCGGCCGCTCCGCGCAGACCTTCGTCGTCGACGTCGTCGTCCGCTCCGGGGGCGCCGAACGCCGCGTGGCCGCGGCCGGTCAGGACATCTACGCCATCAGCGCGCCGCTCGCGGTGGAGGCCGTCGACCGCATCCTCACCGGCCGGACCAGGACCACCGGCGTCGCCTCCGCGGGCGCGGTCTTCGACGCCCCGGACTTCCTGCGCGCCCTGTCCCCGCGCCTCTCGCTGCACGTCCCGCTCGGCACACGCGGCTGACCGGCGGATCCGCCGTCAACGGGAGGCGGCCGTCAGTGGGAGGCGGCCGTCAGTGGGAGGCGGCCGCCAGGTCCAGCTCCGCCGGAGTGCGCCACCACACCAGCGCCGCCGCGACCACCATCAGCACCGCACCGTAACCGCTGGTCAGTACCAGCGAGTCGCTGAAGGCCCGCTGGGCCTGGAGCGCGAGTGCCGCGTCCTGCGCCGTGGCGGCGATCTCCAGCGCGGTCCCGAGCGACTCCGGCGTGCCCGGCGGCACCTCGCTGCGGTACAGCGCGGCGGCCAGGCTGCCCAGGACCGCGACACCCAGCGTGCCGCCCACCTCGTAGCTGGTCTCCTCGATCGCGGCGGCGCTGCCCGCCTTCTCCGCGGGCGAGCCCGACATGATCACGGCGGAGGCGATCGCCAGAGCGCCCATGCCCGCGCCGATGAGCAGCAGCGCCACCGCGACCGAGGGATAGTCCAGCGGCAGCAGGTACACCACGGCGAAGCCCGCACCGGACACGAGCAGCCCGCCCGACAACACCGGGCGCGCGCCGATCCGCGCCGCCAGCACGGGTGCCAGCGGCGAGCAGATGCCCGCGCCGACCGCCATCGGCAGCAGGCGCACTCCCGTCTCCAGCGGCGAGTAGCCCTGTACGAGCTGCATCCACTGGGCGAGCAGCAGCGCCATCGCGGCCATCGCGATCGACGTGGCCAGCGCCGCGATCGTGCCGGAGGTGAAGGCACCGTTGCGAAACAGCCGCAGATCCAGCAGCGGATCGCTCCGGCGCAGGCAGCGCCGTACGAACCAGGTGAGCGCCAGCGCGGCGACCGCCGCCGTGAGGACCGTCCAGACGTCCAGGCCCTCCTTGGCCCCATGCTTGATCGCGTACGCCAGGGAGGTCATCCCCACCGCCGACAGCACCGCGCCCGCGGCGTCTCAGCGTCCCGGGCGGGGGTTGCGGGACTCGGGCAGCAGGACCAGCCCGGCCGCGACGGCGATCACCATGACCGGGACGTTGACCAGGAAGGCCGCGTGCCAGCTGAAGTTCTCCAGCAGCAGGCCGCCGACGATCGGCCCGAGCGCGCCGCCGAGTGAGGCCATCGCCGCCCAGATGCCGAGCGCGGTGGCCCGCTCCCGGGCGTCGGTGAACAGAGTACGGATCATCGACAGGGTGGAGGGCATGATCATCGCGCCGCCGACGCCCAGCAGCGCTCTGACGGCGATCACGTCGGCGGCGCTGTCGGCCCCCGCCACGGCGGCCGAGGCCAGGCCGAACAGCGCGAATCCGGTGAGCAGCATCTTTTTGCGGCCCCACCGGTCGCCCAGCGCGCTGACCGTGACCAGCAGGCCTGCCACGATCAGGGAGTAGACGTCGACCATCCACAGCAGTTCGACCGAGCCGGGCCGCAGTTGGGCGGAGATCTCGGGCAGGGCCACGTTGAGGATGGTCATGTCCATGACGACCAGCAGCAGGCTGGCCGACAGGACCGCCAGGCCGGCCCAGCGCCTGGTGTGCGGCCCGGTCGTCGTCGCCGTCATGCGACCCCCCTGAGGAAGGTGTCGAGGAACAGGCGCGGCACGTCCCGCTGGGCCACATCGCCTCGGCGCACGCTCTCAGTGACCGCCACGAGCAGGCCGAAGACGACACTGCTGACCCATCGCGGCGGCAGGTCGGCGCGGATCAGCCCGGCCCGCTGGCAGGCGGACAGGAACTCCACCTCGTGCTCCTCGATCTCGTCGGAGCGGCGCAACAGGTCGGCCGGGAGCGCGCGCTCGGTGAGGAGGAAGCCGTGCTCGTGGCAGATGGCGACACCGCCGTGCAGCAGGGCCTGGAGGGCCTCCCGCAGCAGGGCACGGTCCCCGGAGGCGACCGCCTCGGCGATGCCCGCCTCCCGCTGGACGCGTTGCCAGTCCTCCAGCGCCCGCCAGCCCAGCACGGTCACGAGCTCGTCCCGGCTGGCGAAGTGCCGGTGCAGGGTGGCCCGGCTGATGCCCGCGGCTGCGGCGATCTCCGCCATCGAGGCGGTCGGCGCCGCGTTGAGATGCCGGATCGCCGCCGTGATGATCTGTTCACGACTCACTGCCATAAGACACTTCCGTCTTGATTGAGACATTTTTGTCTCATTGTACGGCGACGCCGGACGGCCGCGCACGACACGGGCAGGTCCCCTACGGGAATCAGCGCGCGGGATCGACCGGACGACCGGCCGCGGCGCCGGCGAAGCGGCGGGCCAGGCGCGCGAAGGCGTCCTTGAGCTCCGCCGGGCCGACGACCTCGATGTCGGCGTCGAACCTGCCGACGGCGGCGGCCAGCCCGGTCCACGACCACGAGCCCAGGACGAGCCGGCAACGGTCCGCGCCGAGTTCCTCGACGACTCCGTCGCGGACATAGGGGGACACGTCGGCCGCGGGCAGGCCGAGGACCACCTCGCCGCGGCAGGGCCGGTCGCCGGAACCGCCGGAACCGCCGGAGCCCAGGAACCTGCCGGCCACGAAGGAGGCCACCGTTCCTCCGGGCAGCTCGCGCGGGGTGAAGCGCGGCCCGGACGGGAGGCGCGGGACGACCCGGTCGGCGCGGAAGGTACGCCAGTCCTCGCGGTCGAGGTCCCAGGCGATGAGGTACCAGCGCCCGCCCCAGGTGACGAGGTGGTGGGGCTCCGCCCGCCGTGGCGGGAACCGCCCGTCGTAGTCGAAGCGCAGCACCTCGCGGGCGTGGACGGCGGCGCCGAGCGCCACGATCACCTCGCTGCCGACCCGCGGTGCCGGCCGCGACGCGGGCCGCTCGACGGCGGTGACCTGGAGGGCGTCGATCCGGTGGCGCAGCCGTGCGGGCATGACCTGCCGTACGGTGTTCAGCGCGCGGGCCGCGGCCTCCTCGATGCCGGCACCGCCGACGGCGGCGGTCTGGAGCGCGACGGCCAGGGCGACGGCCTGCTCGTCGTCGAACAGCAGCGGCGGCAGCCGCGTGCCGGCGTCCAGCCGGTACCCGCCGTCGGGTCCCTTGAAGGTCGCGATGGGGTAGCCGAGCTCGCGCAGCCGCCCGACGTCACGCCGCACGGTACGCGGGCTGACCTCCAGCCGCTCGGCCAGCAGCGCCCCCGGCCAGTCACGGCGCGTCTGAAGCAGTGAGAGCAGTGCCAGCAGTCGTGCTGAGGTCTTCGGCATGTTTTCCATCCTGCCCGCAGTAGCGGCCACATCCTGACCGCTACCCCTGCGACTGTTGCCCCACATCAGGAACTGCACGGCATCCAGAACAACGACAGGAGCAACATGTCCGTCAAGTCCGTCACTCATCTGAACTTCCGGGGCGACGCCCGCGCCGCACTGGAGTTCTACCGCTCCGTCTTCGGCGGTCACCTCGCCGTCGTCACCTACGAGGACGCCGGGAACCCGCAGGACCCCACCGAGGCGGACCGGGTGATGTGGGGCCAGGTGGTCGCCGACAACGGCTTCCACGTGATGGCCTACGACGTGCCCTCGCGGCTGCCGTGGAGCCGGGGCGAGAACGCGTTCTTCCTCTCTCTGCGCGGCGAGACCGCGGAGGAGATCACCGCGTACTGGGAGAAGCTCTCCGACGGAGCGACCATCGCGCAGCCGCTGGGCCCCGCGCAGTGGGCTCCGCTCTACGGAATGCTGACCGACCGCTTCGGCGTCGTCTGGGTCGTGGACGTCGCGAGCGGGTACGAGGGCTGACTTGCACGATGGTCGCCTGACGGTGACGGCGTCGGCGACGGCCCGGCCCCTGCCGGATCCGCTGACAGGAGCGAGGACGATGAGCGGGCCTGCTCACCGGCTCGTCGGCGCCTCACCGGGTGCGGTCCCCGGCCCGTGCATTCGGGGGATGCTCTGAATCTACTTTGTAAAGCCGTTAGTTATCTGAATTCAACTCCGGAACCGGAAGAACCACATCAGGGACGACGGCCGGTGAAGCACAGGAACGCCGTCTGCGGGCCGGCACCCGGCGGGGGAGCGACCTGCGCCCCGAATGCCTCGGTCGCCTGGAGGGCGGCGTAGTGGGGGCGCAGCCTCTCATGGGTTCTGATGACGGCCTCGCGATCCAAGGTCTCGTCTCCGCCGACGGCGCGGGCGAGGTCCCAGGTGTGGACGAGCAGTTCCAGGGCCCCTACGACGTCAGCGGCCTGCTCGACCGGGACGGGGCCGATCGGGGTGAAGGGCAGGGGAGTGGCGGCCAGGTGCGGATCGGTGAGGATGTCGCGCAGTCCCGCCCGGGCTTCGGCGTAGGCGGCGGCGAGGTCGGCGTCCGGTCCGGCTGCCGGGGCACCGGCCATGTCGGATAAGCCCACACCGTACGAGGGCCGGGGAGCGATGCCGTGTACGGCGGCGATGATGCCGCGGTGCCCGTTGATGACGTGCGTCACGACGTCACGGGCGGTCCAGCCCGCGCACGGGCTCGGGCGGTCCCAGCGGTCGGCCGGTACGGCGTGGACGCGGGCCAGGAAGTCGCCCGCGAGGCGGTCGAACCGGTCGGCGATTCCGTACATGTGATGATCCGATCTTTGGTGAAGGAGGGGAGGGGTGATCGATGCTTCCGGATGTGCGGTCCGGCTTCAGGGGCTAGGATTCAGGGACTGGTGAGAACGGCTTCCAGGCTGCGCAGCACGGTCGAGCGCCAGCCGCCGTCCATGATCGATCGGGCTCTTCGCTGCAGCGGGTCGTCCGGGTCGAAGCCCTCGTGCAGGAGGAACAGCCGGGTGCCGGTGCCCTCGGGTTCCAGGGTCCAGGTGATGGTCCAGTCGGCGTCGTTGCCGGGAGCGGCGTCACGCCAGCCGATCTTGAGCATCCTGCCGGTCTCGTAGGCGAGCACCTCGGCCCGGATGGTGCCGGAGAACCCGGTGGCGGGCATGGGGATCGCCCGCATGGTGTAGCGGTGCCCGACCTCCAGCCGGAAGTCGCCGGGCATCAGCCACTGGGCGAGCAGGTCCGGTTCGGTCAGCGCCCGCCACACCTTGGCGGGCGGGTGCGCGAGGAACTGGTCGAGGTGCAGGGTGGTCAGGTCGTCGTCGCTCATGACTCGTCGTCCATCTGGTCGAGCAGGTCACGCAGTCCGGTGAGCCTGTCGCGCCAGAACCGCTCGAACGGGCGCAGCCACTGCTGCACCTCGTTCAGCGGCAGCGCCTCCAGCCGATACAGCCGCTGCCGTCCCACCTTGTTCTCGGTGACCAGCCCGGTCTCGCGCAACACCCGCAGATGTTCGGAGAAGCTCGGGCGGGTCATCGCGAAGTGCTCTGCCAGTCGCTGCACGGGCTGCGGTCCTTCCTCGCGGAGCAGCCGCAGCACCTCCCGGCGCACCGGGCTGGCCAGGGCCGCGAAAATCCGGTCTTCGGAGACTCGCTCGGTGTTCATGCCGTTTCTTCAGAAATCCGCGACGAAGACGAAGCGCGCATGTGTGATGTTCATGCACCCACTATACGTAGGAAATTTCCTACCTGTCATGCCGGTCCCGTTCATGTCCACCGGGATGAGTCGTGACCTGCGCCACCGGGCCGGCCGACTGACGGGGGACTATGCGGCGCAGGACGTCAGGGGGTCAGCAGAGCCTTGACGGCGCGGCGCTCGTCCACTGCCCGGTAGCCCTCGGCGGCCTCTTCCAGGGGCGGGGTCAGGTCGAAGACCTTGCCCGGGTCGATGGCGCGGTTGCAGATCAGGTCGATCAGGTCGGGCTCGGGCGCGGCGGGGGTGGCGACCAGGGTGCCGTCGGCCAGCGGGATGCGGGCGTACTGCGCCTGGGTGCCGATGGTGCCGATCGGTACGGCGTGCACGCAGCGGGACTGGTAGCCGGCCCGGCAGATCTCGCAGGTGTTCTCGCATCTCATGTACTCCTTGGTGGGTGTTGCCCGGTGGCCTGCCCGCAGGCCGGCGGCCGGTCGGCCTGATGTCGCGGTAGGCGACTGCCTCCGCGCTGATCGCGGTGGTTCGTCTTCCGCTGATGCCGGAGGGTCCTGGCCCCATCGGTGCCCGTTGAGCGGACACTTAGCCACTGTCCGGTAAACGTGCTGGTCAGATGAGGGTCGCCGTAGCCGGCTCCGTGGCCGCGGCCGCGGCTCATCTGACCCGGGGACCGAGTGCGGCCTGGAGGACCATCGATCGCGCGGGCTCGTCCGGAGTCGTGATCACGCGGCTGGAAAAGGGATGGACGACAGGATGCCCGGCCTCGTATCGTGCGGTTGGCCGTGACGCCGTCCGAGGAGGTGAGACCCATGAACGCTGTATCGATATGGGTGCTCCCCCTTTTGTCACGGCCGGGCGATTGAGGTAGGCGTCGCCGGGAGCGCCTCGCTGACAAGGGCACTCCCGAAAGGCAACACCTATGCATTCTCAGCAGGTCACCGCCGAGCCGCCGTCGGACGACAGGGCGGGGCGTGACTCCACGGTGGGCGGCGTCCCCGAGGTTCTCCGGTCGCCGGTCTCCGGCGCCGATCGCGCGCCCCTCGTCTCCGATGTGATCATCGCCGGGTGCGGGCCGACCGGTGCGATGCTGGCCGCCGAACTGCGGCTGCACGATGTGCGGGTCCTCGTTCTGGAGAAGGAGACCGAGCCTGCCTCGTTCGTCCGCATAGTCGGCCTGCATATTCGCAGCCTCGAGCTGATGGCGATGCGCGGACTGCTGGAGCGCGTCGTCCGGTACGGAAGACGGCGTCCGGCCGGCGGCCTCTTCGCCGCCATTCCCAAACCCGTGCCCAAGGGCCTGGATTCCGCGTACGCCTACCTGCTGGGTATCCCTCAGCCCGTCATCGAGCGTCTGCTCGAAGAGCATGCGATCGAACGGGGTGCGCAGGTCCGGCGTGGTTGCGCGGTCGTCGGTTTCAAGCAGGACGAGGAGGGTGTGACCGTCGAACTGGCCGACGGGGAACAGTTGCGTTCGCGCTATCTCGTCGGTTGCGACGGCGGGCGCAGTACGGTGCGCAAACTGCTCGGCGTCGGCTTCCCCGGCGAGCCCTCGCGGACCGAGACGCTGATGGGCGAGATGGAGGTGGGGGTGCCGCAGGAGGAGATCGCCGCCAAGATGACCGAGATCGGCCAGATCCATCAGCCGTTCTGGTTGCGGCCCTTCGGCGGGGGGATCTACAGCGTCGTGGTGCCCGCCGCGGGAGTCGGTGACCGCGGGAAGCCTCCCACCCTTGAGGATTTCCGGCAGCGGTTGCGCGCCGTCGCCGGAACCGATTTCGGCGTGCATTCCCCGCGCTGGTTGTCCCGCTTCGGGGACGCCACCCGGCTGGCCGAACGTTATCGGGTCGGGCGGGTGCTGCTGGCCGGCGACGCGGCACACATCCATCCGCCCATCGGCGGGCAGGGCCTCAACCTGGGCGTTCAGGACGCGTTCAATCTCGGCTGGAAACTGGCCGCGCAGATCCGCGGCTGGGCGCCGGAGACACTGCTGGACACCTACCAGGCCGAACGTCATCCGGTCGCCGGGGATGTGCTGGACAACACCCGCGCCCAGACGGAACTGCTGTCCGCCGGACCGGGTCCGCAGGCCGTACGCAGGCTGCTCACCGAACTGATGGACCTCGACGAGGTGAACCGCTATCTGATCGAGAAGATCACCGCGATCGGCGTCCGCTACGACTTCGGCGAAGGCCCCGACCTGCTCGGCCGCCGGCTGCGCGACATCGACGTGGAACAGGGCCACCTCTACGGTCTGCTGCACCGCGGCCGCGGCCTGCTGCTGGACCGCACCGGACGCCTGACCGCCGGCGGCTGGTCGGATCGGGTCGATTACCTCGCGGATCCGACTGCGGAACTGGATGTTCCGTGCGTCCTGCTACGCCCCGACGGCCACGTCGCCTGGATCGGTGACGATCAGCAGGACCTGGACGGCCACCTCTCCCGCTGGTTCGGCGAGCCCGCGGACTGATCTCGTCTGAGCGGCCGGGAGAGGCCCGGCCGGAACGGCGTGCCGGAAAATTCTTCGAAGAGATTCGGGAATCGGTGTCGGATCGGGGTCGTGGTGTTCGTAGCAGGGGTGAGGCCCCGTACGGGGGCGCCGAGGCAGAGGAATCCCGATAATGAAGCTGACGACCATGACCCAGGTCACCGTCGATGGGGTGATGCAGGGAAACGGCGGTGTGTCGGATGAGGACCGCAGGAGCGGATTCGAGCGCGGCGGATGGGCCCGGGGGAAGGGCGACGACGAGACCAGGACGTTCATCACGCAGACCTACCAACGCGCCGAGGCGTTCCTGTTCGGCCGGCGCACCTACGAGTTGTTCGCCGACTCCTGGGGATCGACGCGCGCACATCCCATCGGCGCGGCCTTGAACGAGGCTCCCAAGTACGTTGCCTCGACCACGCTCACCGCGCCTCGATGGAAGGACACGACCGTTCTCCGCGGTGACCTCGCGGCGGCCATCGGTGAGCTGAAGGCCAAGCCCGGGGGAGAGCTGCAGGTGCACGGCAGCGGTGCCCTGATCCGGTGGTTGCTGGCGAACGCCCTGGTCGACGAGATGGTTCTGATCGTGGTCCCGGTGATCCTCGGTCAGGGCGCGAGGCTGTTCCCGGACAGCGGCCCGGATCTTGCGCTCGACCTGGTCGAGTCACGGGTCGACTCGAAGGGGGTGTCGATCCAGGTCTACCGGCCGGCCGGGCGCCCGCAGTATGCAAGGGCCTGAAGTCCCCGTCACCGGATCACGCTGTCCTCACACCACAGGAGATGATTCTCAGATGCGGTACCTGGTTTCCGTGATCGACGACAAGAGCAATCCCGGCAGCACGGACAGGCGGCCTGCCATCAGCGCGTTCAACGAACGGCTGATCGCCGGGGGGTACTGGGTTTTCTCGGGCGGACTCGCGGACACCGACGCGGCCACGGTCGTCGACAACCGGGGCGAGCAGGCGGTGTTCAGCGACGGGCCTTTCGTGGAGTCGAAGGAGTACCTCGCCGGCGTCTGGGTGTGGGAGGCCCCCGACCTGGATGTGGTGCTCAAGCTCGCCGCGGAGGCGTCGAAGGTCTGCGATCGGAAGATCGAGGTGCGGCCGTTCCTGTGAGCGACGCCGAGGAGGCGGTCACCCGCGCCCACCACGACGAGTGGGCGCGAGTGGTGGCCGCCCTGACCAGGCGTTTCGGTGACCTCGACATCGCCGAGGAGGCCGCCGCCGAGGCGTTCGCGACCGCCGTGGAGCGGTGGCCGGCCGGCGGCGTGCCGCCCAATCCCGGTGCCTGGCTGACCACGACCGCCAGCCGCAAGGCCATCGACCGGATCCGGCGTGAGAACAGGCGCGACGACAAGCACAGGGAGGCTCAGATGACGCGCGACGACCCGCCCGAGCCTGTCGGCGCCGTCGATGACGACCGGCTACGGCTGATCTTCACCTGCTGTCATCCGGCGCTGGCGATGGAGGCCCGCGTGGCGCTGACCCTGCGCATGGTCGGAGGTCTGACCGTGCCCGAGATCGCCCGTGCCTTCCTGGTCCAGGGGGCCACCATGGAGCAGCGCATCACCCGCGCGAAGGCCAAGATCAAGGCGGCTCGCATCCCCTATCGGATGCCGTCCGCCGACGATCTGCCGGTTCGTGTCTCCGGCGTCCTGGCCGTCCTGTTCCTCGTCTTCAACGAGGGCTACCTGGCCAGCGGCCCCGATACCGATCCCGTACGCCATGACCTGACCACCGAGGCGATCCGGCTCACCCGGCTGATCCGCGCGCTCCTGCCGCAGGACGGGGAGGTGACCGGGCTGCTGGCGCTGATGCTGCTCATCGAGGCCCGCCGCCCCGCCCGGGTCTCGGCCGACGGCGAACTGGTCCCCCTGGCCGAGCAGGACCGGGGGGCCTGGGACACGGAACTGGTCGCCGAAGGCCATCGGCTGGTACGCGAGCGCCTGGCCGCCGCCGCTGCCGGGGTGGCTCCGGGTCGCTACCAGATCCTCGCCGCGATCAACGCGGTGCACACCTCCGCCCGCGACATCCGCGACACCGACTGGTCGCAGGTCCTCGCCCTCTACGACCAGCTCGTCCGCCTCGACCCCTCGCCGATCATCGCCCTCAACCGGGCCATCGCCGTGGCCGAGCTCGACGGGCCGGAGGTGGCGCTGGCCATCGTCGACCGCCTCGCCGGGGCGTTGGCCGGCTATCACGCCTACCACGCCACCCGCGCCGACCTGCTGCGCCGGCTGGGCCGGAGTCGGCAGTCACGCGCGGCCTACGACCGGGCCATCGAGCTGGCCGGCAACACCGGCGAGACCGCCTACCTCACCCGCCGCCGCGACCAACTGCAGTAGCGCCCGCGCTGGGGGAGGGCACTCGATCATGCCCGGGATGAGATGTCCGGGGACGCCTCCGCCCACGTGTGATGAGATTACCGATGATGATCAGACATCTCGTGATCGCCGGACTGCTGTCCCTCAACATGCCCGCGCCGGCCCCCGCGCTTCACGTGATGACGTGGAACGTCTGCGCGGGGACCAACCCCGGCTGCCCCCTCTTCCGCCGCCCCGCCGCCGAGCTGGCCTGGCACGTCGCCGTGCTGGCCGCCAAGGCGGACGTGATCTTCCTTCAGGAGTTCTGCACGGGTGCGGACGCCGACCTGGAGCGCGAACTGGAGGCACGCACCGGCCGGGCGTGGAGCGTCAGGTCGGCCGGGTTGGCCCACCCGGACGGCTCGCCGTACCAGTGCTTTCCGGACCGGAACGGCAGAGCGCGCGGGGTGCAGAGCGTCACGCTGGCCGTGGCCGAGCAGGGCGCCCGCTTCGAGGTGCACGCGCTGACCTCGCCGCCGTGGGGCGCCCGCAGGTACGCGGTTTGCACGGCCGGCCGGGCGTTCTGCACGGCGCACTTCTCGTCCGGCTCGGCCTACGATGACAGGCAGCAGGGGGCTCCCTACCGGCACAGACAGCTTCGCGAGCTGTTCAAGCTCGGCCGGGGCGTCATCGGCGGTGACCTCAACCTGGTGCCGCGCGCTGCGGCTGCCGCCTACGCGGATCGCGACGAATGCGATCCGCGCAACCGCTGGACCTACGTCACCCGCAAGCGGAAGATCGATTATGTGTTCGCCGGTGACGGCCGTATGCGGGGTTGCTTCGTCGACTACGCCAGGAAGGGATGGTCGGACCACGTACCGGTGCACGCGTGGGTGGCGCGGTAGAAGGGGACCGCGGCCTGAGAGGGCTCTTTGCGAGTCGGGCGGCGGCGTCTGGGGCGGTGGCGTCATGCCGGGTGGATGAGGCGGTTTTCGTAGGCGAAGATCACGGCCTGTATCCGGTCGCGGAGTTCGAGCTTCTGCAGGATCCGCCCCAGATGGGACTTCACGGTCGCTTCCGCGAGGTACAGGGTGGCCGCGATCTCGGTGTTGGACAGGCCGCGGCCCACCTGGATGAGCACCTCGCGCTCACGGGCGCTGAGCCGGCTCAGCCGCTCGTCGCGCCCGGGGCTGCCGCCGGGGATGTGCGGGCGGAAGTTCTCCAGCAGGAGGCGGGTGATCCGCGGGGAGAGCACCGCGTCGCCTGCGGCCACGCTGCGTATCGCGGTGAGCAACTCCTCGGGCCTGGCGTTTTTCAGCAGGAAGCCCGAGGCTCCGGCGTTGAGTCCGGCGAAGGCGTATTCGTCCAGGTCGAAGGTGGTGAGGATCAGCACCCTGCTCTGCGGGGAGACCCGGATGAGCTGCCGGGTCGCCTCGATCCCGTCGGTCCCGGGCATCCGGACGTCCATGAGGACGACATCGGGGCGCAGTTCCCGGGCGAGGCGTACGGCTTGGGCGCCGTCCGCGGCTTCGCCGACCGGCGCCATGTCGGGCTGGGCCTCCAGGACCGTGCTGAAGGCCATACGGAGCAGCGCTTCGTCGTCGGCGATCAGGATGCGGATCGTCATGCGGACGCCGCTCCGCTGCTGCCGAGGAAGAGCCGGGTGTGAACTCCCCAGCCGCCGCCCGGCAGGGGCCCGGCCTGCAACGCCCCCCCGTAGGCGGCCGAGCGCTCGCGCATGCCGGGGATGCCGTGACCGGACGGTGTGGCGCCGGCGGGTGGCGGGCAGGGGCCGCTGTCGGTGACGTCCACTGTGACGGTCTCAGCTGAGCACTGTATCCGTACCTCGGCGTGCGTGCCGGCGGGTGTGTGCTTGAGGGTGTTGGTCAAGGCTTCCTGTACCAGGCGGTAGACGGTCAGTTGTGCGGTGGCGGGTATGTGGGTGTGGCCGCCCCGGACCTCGACGCGGGTCGGCAGCCCGGCGGCGCGCATCTGGTCGGCGAGGGTCTCCAGTTGTGCGATGCCCGGCAACGGGTGGCGCTCGGCGTCCGGTTCGTCGGTCCGCAGGATGCCCAACGAGCGCCGCATGTCGGTCAGGGCCTGCCGGCCCGTCTCGGAGATCTGGAGCATCGCGGTGGTGGCCTTGTCGGGCGAGCGGTGCTGCGCGTAGAGGGCGGCGTCGGTGAGCGCGACCATGACGGACAGGTTGTGGGTGACGATGTCGTGCATATCCCGGGTGATACGTGTCCTCTCCTCGGCGACGGCCAGGCGCGCCTGCTGGTCCTGTTGCTGCTCCAGGCGCGCGGCCCGTTCCTCCAGGGCCGCGAGATAGGCGCGTGTGGTCCGCACGTTCACCCCCAGGACGGCTGCGGCGACGACCATCGCGGTCACCGCGACGAACGGGGTCAGGAACGCGCCTTCCGTCGTCCAGCGCAGGCAGGCCAGCAGGGCCCCGCCCTCCACGACGGCACCGGAGACGAGCGTGCCGCGCCAACCCGCGTTCGCGGCCACCGTGTAGAGAGCCACCAGCAAGGCGACATCCGCCGGCAGCTGGACGTCCATCAGCCACTGGACGAAGGCCGCGGCCGCCACGGCGCCGAACACCGTGAGCGGGGCCCGGCGCCGCCATACCAGGGGCAGTGCCAGGGCGGCGGTGAGGGCCACGGCCACCGGAAGCTCGTGCGGCGCGCGCGTGGTCATGATGTTGAGCAGGAGCAGCGCCGGCAACAGCGAGTCCCACACCGTGGGCGGCAGCCGGAGACCCCGGCGCCGGGCGGCTCTCACCAGTCGCGCCGCTCGCACGGAGGCCAGGCCGGGGTAGCCCGTCGGCCGTGCGGCCGTCCTCGTCCGCCGCACGCGGTCCCGGTAGTGCACCGGGTGGGCATCGCCGGGCTCTGCGGCCGCCTCGGTCATCACACGTCCCTGTCGATTCAGCACATCATGGTGGCCCTGTCACAGTAGGCCACGGGCCCGTGAGGCACATGAGTCCACCGTCTGACGGCATCGCGCCGGGGTACGACCGCAGGAGGAGTCCCGCTACCGTCCGCAGTGGCAATGCGGCCGTTCGCCCCGCGTGCTCGGTTGCGACTCCGGTCGCACCGGGGACGTGCCTCGGACTGCGACTCCGGTCGTACACGATGCAGACCCGGGATCGATGCGGCATCGCGTGCCCCGCCCTGAGGATGGCCGGGTGACTGAGATCATCGCGGGACTGCACATGTCCCCCCTGGAGTTTCTCGCCGTGCTGGGCGCCGTCGCGCTGGCGGTGGCGCGCTGGCTTCCCCCCGCTGCCCGCCCACGCGTCACGGTCGCGGCGGGAGCGCTTGTCGTGCTGTCCGCGATCGTGCTGAGCGTGGTGGGGATCCGCTGGCAGATGCTGCCGGTACTGGCAGGCGCTGCCGTCGCGCTGCCGTTCGCACTCGTTGCCCTGCTGCGGCGCCGTGCCGGCCAGCCGGTGCGGCGGGCCCGATGGTGGCTGGCGTTGCCGGGATCGATGGCCTGCGTCGGCCTGATCGCCACCGGTCCGGTGGCCGCCTGGGCCTTCCCCGTACCCGTCTTCCCCGAGCCGTCGGGCCGTTTCGCGGTCGGCACCCACGTGGTGCAGTGGACCGACCCGCGCCGTCCCGAGAGCTTCACCCCCGACCCGCACGACCGGCGCACGGTCGTGGCCCAGCTCTGGTATCCCGCGCGAGAAAGCTCCGCGGGCGCGCAGCGGGCCCAGTACCTCGGACAAACCGAGCACGAGGCGCGCACCGTCTCCGAGGCCCTCGCCCGCCAGGTCGGCTTGCCCGGCTTCCTGGTCGACGGCATTCCGCGTGCCCGCACCCATTCGGTCGTCGACGCCCCGGTGGCCGGTGGAGGCGAACGCTTCCCGGTCGTGCTGTTTTCTCCCGGGTCGGGCGGAGTGCGCACCCAGAACACCGCCTGGGCGGAGGAGGTGGCCAGCCACGGCTATGTGGTCGCCGCCCTCGACCACCCTTATGACTCCGCCGCCGTCGTCCTGGCCGACGGCCGAACGATTCACACCGCGACCGCCTCCACCGGAGACCGGGACGAGGACGCCAGGCTGTCGGCTGACTGGACGGCTGTCCGGGCCGCCGACCTCAGCTTCATCCTCACCCGGCTGGACCGGCTGGACCGAGGTGAGATCACCGGCCCGCTGACCGGGCGCCTGGACACCGGCCGGGTCGCGGTCGCCGGCCACTCCATGGGGGGTGCCGCCGCTTTGCAGGCCGCCCGGCAGGACCACCGCTTCGACGCCGCCATCGATCTGGACGGCTACCCCCACGGCCCCGCCACTCCCGCCCTCGGCCGGCCGACGCTCGCGCTCACGCAGGCCATCACCCCCGGAACCGACCCGCGCTACCTCCCCCGCCTCACCGAGGTCCTCAAGCTCAGCACCGCGACGAGCTACCGGCTCACCATCCCCGGCGCCGCACACCTCACCTTCATGGACGGCCCCCTGTACCTGCCGCCGGTGCCCTCGATAACCGGCTCCCTGGGCCGTACCGAGAGCCCGCACGTCGTCGCCGCAACCACCCTCGCCTTCCTGGACACCACCCTGCGGCGCAAACCCGGTGACCTGGCCGGCGTCCTGTCGGCCCACGGCGACCTCAGCGTCTACCACCCGGACGACAGCCGCTGACCGGCTGTGCCGCGGCAGCCGACGGCACGGCCGTCCCCCTTTCCCGGCCGGAGATCCCGCAGGCGGTCGTCGACCACGTACGGCGCCGCCTGGACCTGGCCGACGACGTGGCCCTCCCTACGCCTCGGGCGCCAGTGGGGATGACATGGTCTCCTGGCGGGCCGATCGCGGCCGGGAATGTCTCGCCCAGCTCAGCTCGGGCACAGCGGTCTCGAGGATGAGGAACGGAATTCCCACCAGTGCGATCAGCAGCATGAGGACCGAGGACACAGCGGACAGCTTCCTGGGGATCCTGCCCCTCCACGAAGAGCTCTCCGCCAGTGCCTGCGCCTGCGCCCGGTCGTCGGTGGAGCGGCGGGCGGCGGAGCTCATTCGCCGGTGTCGGCGAACAACATCGTCATGCTCTGCTGCAAGGAGATGAGGTCGGTCACCGTGTAGAGCCCCTCACCCGGCCGGGGCGGGGCGCTCAGCGGCTTGTCGGAATGCCGGGAGGTCACGAGCCTGACCTGGCGGGCCGGATCGGGCAGGTAGGTCAGGCCCGACACGCTGAAGCGGGCGTGGCGAACCCGCGCGCCGCCGGCCGCGGGACGGCCGGCCAACTGCCGCACCGTCGGCGGAGCGGCGAAACGACCGGCGTAGAACTCGATGACGGGGCACTGCCCGCCCTTGTCCTCGTGCAGGTGCAGGACGAAGGCCGCGTGGAAGGCTCCGTCGAGTTCGATGGAGACGACATCGGCGGGCCGCAGGAAAGTCACCGCCCGGCGCCGCGGTGGCCGGCGCACCGGCGGCACCGGCGGCGACTGCAGCAGGGCCCTGATCGCCGGGGAGCGCCGCGTGAACGCCGCCGACAGCACGGCGGCCTCATCGAGGTCGTCGATGGCCCTCAGGGCGGCGGCGGTGACGTCGTCGGCGCGCATGCCGTACTTGTGCACCAGCGTGGCCAGGGCCACCCAGGCGATGTCGCGGGTCGTGGTGTCGACCTCGGTGGCTTGGAGCAGGCACCGCCAACGCCGCAGGATCGGCTCGACCACCAGCCGCCGGACCTCGGCGCGGGTCCCGCCCATGTCCCGCAGCCGCCGCCCCACCCAGCCGGCCAGATCCTCATCCATCGACCGGATCAGCGCGGGGGCGGCGAGTTCGTCCAGGACCTGTTTGTGCCGCATGGTGCCAGCATGACAGGCGATCGCGGCGGTGAAACCGAGGAGTCGCGTCCCGGTCCGGCGAGTGTGATGCCCTGGCGCGGCTACTCGCCGGTCGGGCGCGTGGTCACTCCGCTTTGCCGGCGACGCCGTCGAGCAGGACGCGCAGGTAGGCGTCGACGCGGGCGGCCGGGGTGGGGCCGAGGCCGAGCGCGAAGGCCGTGCCGCAGACCAGATGATGGAGGTCTTCGTCGGTGAGTCCCGGACGCAGGGCGCCGCTCTGGCGGGCGCGGGCGAGGACCGTCCTGGCCAGAGTGTTGAACTCGTTGCGCTGGGCGGTGGTCTGCGGGGTCGCGTCGTCGGTGGAGGGTGAGGCGATCACCGCGGCGAAAGCGGGGTCGGCCAGTTGCTGCAGGAGCAGGGCCCGCAGCAGGATCTCGACTCCCGTCCGCGGATCGTCATGCAGGGACGCGGTCTGGGCGCCGTCCAGGACGGCGGCGAAGGCGGGCTCGGCCAGGGACTCCAGCAGCACCCGGCGGGTGGGGAAGTGCCGGTATACGGTGCCCACGCCCACGCCCGCGCGACGGGCCAGCTCGTTGAGCTGCAGCGACAGGTCACCCGAGGCGACCGCCTGACGTGCCGTCGCCAGCAGGAGCGCGCGGTTGCGGGCGGCATCGGCACGCAGCGAGGTCATGGCCCGAGTCTACCTAACCGGATTGACAATCCGTTTCCCGTCGCCTTGAATCGGATGAGTTATCCGTTTATTTCTGGGAGGGACCATGGGCAGCGCCGTGGACTGGAGTGTCGCCGATCTCGGCGACCAGACCGGCCGCACCTTCGTCGTCACCGGCGCCAGCAGCGGCCTCGGGGCGGCGATCACCCGCCACCTCGCCGCGCGCGGCGGCCGGGTGATCATGGCTGTACGGGACACCGCCAAGGGCGACCGGGTGCGGGACCGGTTACGCGCCGAAACCCCCGAGGCCGATCTCGACGTCCGCCACCTCGACCTGCTCGACCTGCGCGCCGTCCGGCGCTTCGCCGACAGCCTGCGCGCCGACGGCGTGATCGTCGATTCGCTGGTGAACAACGGCGGCATCGGCACGGTAGCGCGCCGGCTGAGCCCCGAGGGAGTGGAGAGCCAACTGGCGACCAACCACCTCGGCCACTACGCGCTGACCGGCCTTCTTCTCGACCGGATGGACCAGGGCGGCGCCGTGGTGACCGTCGCCTCCGGCCTTTATCGGATGGGCCGCCTCGACCTCGACGACCTGTCCGCCGAACGCCGCTACTCACCTGGGGGCGCCTACGCCACCTCCAAGCTCGCCAACGTCCTGTTCGGCCTGGAGCTCGACCGCCGTCTCCGCGCCGCCGGATCGCCGGTCCGCAGCCTGCTCGCCCACCCCGGCATGGCCAAGACCGACCTGGACCGGGAGGCGGCGCTTTTGCCGCGCATGGTCCAATCCGTGCTGGGTGTCTTCTTGCGGCTGCCGATCGATGCAGCCGTCGCGCCGATCCTTTATGCGGCCACCGAGGCCGCCGCCCCCACCGGCAGGCACATCGGCCCGGGCCACCCCCGCCATCCCCGCCCGACCTTCGAGACCTTCACCGGCGCCGCCGCCGACACCGCCCTCGCGGCCCGCCTCTGGGACCGCTCCCGCCGGCTCACCGGCGTCGACCTGACATAGGACCGTGGTGCAAGCCGGCTACGACGAGCTCGCCGCCGACGCTTTCCTCGGCCGCCTGAGGACGCTGGGCCGCGTGCCCGTGTTCTGACGGGCCGTACGGGCGTCCGCGCCGCCGACTTCTCCCGGGGGAGACGGCCCCGCGTTAAGCCGCGACCGAGGCCGAGACCAGGAACGTCCCGCTCACCGTCTGCCGCGCCTGGCGGTGGCCCTCCCGCAGTGACCGGGGGAGGAGGTGCCAGTGGATCCACATCGACGCCGCGCACGCTTGCACGCGCCGAATCGGCGCGATCGGTTTCCGTGTGGGCGGTGGTATATGCTGCAATCCGACAATTAATCTACAAAGTAAAGGGTATTTCTTTTTCATTCCATACACCGACAATAATGACCCCCCAAAGCAGCAAGAGGAGAGCCGGACTGGACGGCATATCCCACCAATCCGCTGCGCGGGGGCTGTTGATGTCCGCAGGAGTCGTTTTGGGGCTGGTGTGAGCGCTCTGGCCCCTCACGGCGCTGTTTCGCCGGTGCCGACGGTGCGCGCGCCCTGCCGTTCGCCTGCCTCGGTCCTGAAGGTGCGAAAACCTCGGCGGTGATAGTTGGGCAGGGCATGGGGGTGGTCCAACGTGGATGTGTGCAGCCAGACCCTGTTCACCGAGGAAGTCAGTTCCCACGCCCGCTGGATGCCGAGTGTCAATGCGAATCCTCCCAGGCCCCTGCCGACGAACTCCGGCAGAAGACCGAAGGTCTCGATCTCCACCTCGCCGCCCGGATGAAGATCGTAGGAGATGATGCCCGCCGGTTCGCCCTCGAAGGACGGCAGCCAGAACGTGCGGTCCGGGGCTTCGGCGAACCAGGCCAGCCATTCCTCCGAGGTCCGGCTCGCGCTCCTCCAACCGTAGGGGGCGCCGATCCTGGCCTGGATGTCCACGACCAGCGGCGAGTTCCGGTGCAAGGGTTTCAGGACCAGGCCTGGCACGGGGGCGGCCGGCTTGAGCTGATCAGGGGCGGTCATCTCCACGTATGTCACGATCTCCTGCACCACCGAAGGATACGTGGTCTCTCTTCGGTGGGTCTGCACTCCAGTGTCGTGGGTCGTCAATCGATCCGTGACCCGTTGTCCGCCGAAAAGTCCCCGCCGAAAAGTCCACGACGTGGTCGGCCCTGGTGTCCGGAGCGTGCCCCCCTGACCGCGAGGCTGCTCAGCCAGTTGCTCCATGCTGTGATCATTCAGGCGGTGGTTCCGGCAACGTATCTGTCGGCGTGTGCGGCGATTCGGGTGGCGAAGGCCGCGAACATCGCGTCGGTGGTGGCGAGCAGTTCGGGTTCGGCGGCGTCGGCATCGGCGCGTAGCCGGTGGGCGGCCGTCGGGCCGTGGACCTGCTCGGCCTCGGCGGCCATGCTCGGCTCGGCGAGCCATTCGTCGAGCAGTTCGCGGTCGGCTTCGGGGTGGAAGAGCATTCCCCAGGCGTTGCCGACCCGAAACGCCTGGCACGCGGTCTGGGCGGAGCGGGCGAGCACGGCGGAGCCGGGCGGCGGGTCGAGGATTTCGCCGTGCCAGTGCAGGACGGTGCGCCGCGGTGCGAGAGCACCCAGCAGCGGGTCGGTGTCGTCGAGGATGTCGATGGGGGCCCAGCCCAGTTCCTTGGTCGCGGCTGGATAGACGCGGGCGCCCAGCGCCCGGGCGATGAGCTGCGCGCCCAGGCAGATGCCCAGGACCGGTACGTCGGCGGCGACGGCCTGCCGTAGCCAGGTGATCTCGGCGGCGAGTTGGGGAAGGCGGTCGGTGTCGTTGGCGCTCATCGGCCCGCCCATGAACACCGCTCCGGCGACCGTATCGACCGGCGGCAGTGCTGCACCGGCGGGGAGTGTGTCGACCAGGTGGACCGGGCGGTCGTCGAAGGCGCGCAGGATTCGGTGCGGGCCTTCCCACGTCACGTGGCGGACGACAAGGACGGGTAGGTGTCCGGTGGGGGTCATGCTGGTCCTTCCTGGACAGTGTCGGATAGCGGCCCGTAGCGGCGGCGGGTCTGGTCTTCGGCAGCGCCGGTCTCGACGCGGCGCGACAGGGTGCGCCGCCATGCGGCGCCGAGCTGCGGGACGGTGAGCAGGCGTCGGATGGTCGGCCAGTCGCCCCGGTCGCGGTGCATGACTCGGTTGGCCTCGGCGACGGCGGCGTCAGGACGGGGCCGGTGGATCAGCTCGATTCGGCAGCCGGCGGTGACCTGGCCGGTGTGCAGCACTCGCAGGTAGCAGCCGGTCAGGCCGCTGTGCTCCATCCACAGCACGAACTCAGTCGCGCCGTGGCGGGCGCCGATACGGAAGCACGGGTTACGGGGCACGCTGACTTCGCACAGGGCGGTGCCGATCCTCAGCACGTCACCGATGCAGAGGTTGTCCTCCAGCAGCCCGCAGGTGGTCAGGTTCTCTCCGAACGCCGGCCGCTCCAGGCGGCGTCCGAGGCGGGACTCGTAGTGCGGGTAGTGCTCGGCGGGGAACAGGCACACTGCCTTGTCCGGGCCGCCGTGCTTGGTGCGGTCGCCCTGTTCGTCACCGCGCAACCCCAGTGTGGTGACCGTCACCGGTCCGCTGGTTTCCCGCTTGACGAAGGCGCTGCGGATCGTACGGTCGCGGTAGGGCAGCTCGGCGACCGTGCCGATGTGCACGGCCAGCACCCGGGCGTCGGTGCCTGGTTCGAGTGCCGTCACGTGGTCTCGCGCAGGCAGGGGGTGAGCATCTGCGTTGCAGGGCGTGCGGCAACAAGCAGCAGTTCGACGTCGCGCCGGTCGGCGGCGTCCAGACGGTGTGGAGTGGTGGCGTCGAAGTGGGCGGCCATGCCGGGGCGCAGGATTTGCGTGCTGTCGGCGAGAGTCAGTCGTAGTCGGCCGTGCAGGACGTATAGCCATTCGTCGCCGGGGTGCTGCTGTGTCTGGCTGCCGCCCCGATTGGCCGGCACGGTGACCTGGATGGCCGACAGCGCCGCGCCGGGGCCGCCCCGGTCGACGACGCGAAAGCGCAGGCCGTTGCCTACGCGCTCGACACACTCGGCCGGGTCGATGACAGCGGTGGCGCGGCCCGGTGCTTCGCCGAGCAACTCGCCAACCGTCACGCCGTACACGTCGGCCAGTGTCAGCAACTGCGCCAGCGACGGCTGGCGCAGCTCCGACTCCATACGCGACAACGTCGGCTGCGAAATCCCCGTGCGCTCAGCCACCTGCTCCATGGTCAAGTCACCGGCACGACGGATACGACGCAACCGAGCGCCAAGAGCCTGCAAGGCGGCGGGAACCTGGTCAGTCATATGTGTCACCACGGTCGCCCGCCTGTCCTAGCGGGTGCGCCGACACCTGCGGGCCAAGGTGGCAGTTCAACAACATGGATCGGACCCTAGCAGAGTATATGCCTCAGGGGAATATTTTATGCTTTATCTTCCGGATCGGCAGCCGGTCCGCTGTGCTGCTTCCCCGGGCATGGAACGGTCCGCGTGTCCCACCACCGGCCGGCGCGGAGATAGCCGGGAACAGACCAAGTACGCCGGGACGGGGCCACGGCCGGTGCGACGCGGCTCGTTGCGCCCTTCGGCGACAGCGACCGGGAGGGGAGAGTCAGTTCCCGGGGGCGGTGAGGGGCAGGCCCGCGTCGGCGGCGTCGGCGTAGGCGTCGTCGATGTGCACCGCCTCTCGTCCGGCCCGGTTCAGCAGGCTGGTGGCCGCCGCGGCCCGGTAGCCGGAGCCGCAGTGCACCCACACCGTTCCGGCCGGTACCTCGGCCAGGCGCGCGGGCAGCTCGGGCAGCGGGATGTGGGTCGCGCCGTCGATGTGCCCGTCCCGCCACTCGTTGCCCATGCGCACGTCCAGCACGGCATCCGGGGCGGGCAGATCACCGGCGCTGCGGCCGGCGCGGGCGGCGGCCAGGTCGGCGAACGTGGCCGTCGTCAGCGTGTCCAGCCGGGTCCCGTCGCCGCCGGCCCACTCTTCGGGACCGCCGGTCGCGGCGGCGGCGGGGCGGTCGATGCCGATGCGGGCCAGTTCGCGCTGGGCGACGGCGATCTGCTCGGCACTTTCGCCCAGCAGGGTGATGGGCGTCCCCCATGGGGACAACCATGCCAGCCAGGTCGCCATCGGCCCGTCCAGCCCGAAGCTCAGGGTGCCGGTCAGGTGGCGCCGGGCGAAGGCCTTGCGTGAGCGCAGGTCCACCACCCATTCACCGGCCGCGATCCGCTCGTGCAGCCGGGTGGCGTCGGCGGTCTCGACCGGGGTGAGGTCGATCAGGCCGGCGCCGGCGCTGTTGCGCGCGCCCATGTGGGCGTAGTAGGCCGGATAGGCGTCCAGCCCGGCCAGGGTCTGGGTGACGAAGTCGTCGGCCTCCAGCCGCAGCGCCGGGTTGACCCGCTTCTCGCGGCCGATGGTGGAGTCCGGGGCGTCGGACTGCGTCGCGGAGCAGAAGCTGCCGAAGCCGTGCGTGGGCCAGATGTGCGCGCCGTCGGGGAGCAGGTCGGCCAGACGGCGCACCGAGGCGTGCTGGTGGCGGGCCAGGGCGCGGGCGTGCTGCTCGCCCAGCAGGTCGGTGCGGCCGGTGGTGCCGAACAGCAGCGAGCCGCCGGTGAAGACCCCTTCCGCGCCGTCGGGGCCGGACAGGATGTAGGACAGGTGGTGGAAGGTGTGGCCCGGGGTGCCCACCACCGCCACGCGCATTGTGTCGGAGACGGTGATCTCCTCGCCGTCGGCCACCGGCGTCCGGTCGAAGTCCACCTCGTCGGCCCCGGCCACCAGGTAGGCCGCGCCGGTGACCTTGGCCAGGGCCAGGCCGCCGGAGATGTAGTCGTTGTGCAGGTGGGTCTCGGCCACGTGTGTGATGCGCACCCCCAGTCGGCCGGCCAGGGCCAGGATCCGGTCGATGTCGCGCTGAGGGTCGACCACCAGCGCCACCCGCCCGTCGTGGGCCAGGTAGCTGCGGTCACCCAGAGAGGAGGTCTCCACCACCTCGATGTGAATCGTGCTCATCGTCGTTGCCGCTTTCGCGTCGTCGGAATCAGGGTCAGGTCGTCGGTGCCGTCGGCCGGGGAGCGCACCCGGGCTCCGGCGCGCTCTGCAGGGCCTGCGCGGCCAGGGCACTGCGGTCTCCGGACCGGCCGGAGGCGAATTCCGGGCGGGTGTGCCTATCCAGCACGACAGTGCCGGTCAGGTCGCCGCGCCGCAGCGCGGCGTGATCATCGCGCGGGTCGTCATGCGACTCCTTGGCGGATGTACCCAGGGGGGTATGTGACGGGCCGAGAAAATCCATGCTCGCGGCATGGTTCCCGCCCGGCGGCCCGGTAAGCGGGGATAGCGTGCGCGTCCGGTCAGGACAGGACCAAGAACGGTTTCTGTCGCCCCCTGGCCGTGTTCCAGTGCTGCTCGACCCCCGACGGCTTGACGGCGCGCCGCGGTGACCGCTCCCGGCGGGATCAGCGGGATCAGGAGAAGATGGCGTGGAGGCGGTCGATGGTTTCGGGGTCGTAGCCGACCGCGCTGACGGGGATTCGGTCGCCGATCTGCTCGGTCACCCGGGCCGTCCAGACCGGTCCGAACGCGCCGCAGAGTTCGATGAGCTGCGCGCCGTCGGCACCCGGGCGCGCCGCGACGGCCGGTGCCTGGTCGGGACGTTCCACCCCGACCAGGACCGTACGGCAGCGGCCGGTGTCGACGACGGTGACGTCGCGGTCGGGATCGCAGCCCGCCGCGGTGTAGACGAACCCCCACTGGGTCAGTGCCATGTTCGTGCCTCCGTTTCGTTCGGCCTTCAGCCAAGCGGCGGCAGGTCAGTCTGCTGCGCTGTCGTGTCAGGGCCGCGTCAGCACGGCAACGGCCCGGTATCAGAGCGGTCGGCGACTGTGGATGCCATGAACGTGAACGGTTCAGCGATTGCGGTCCCGGGCCTGCGAGAGGCACCCGGAGACGAGATCGTGCTCAACGGCTGACCAGAGGAATGACCATGGAACACACCGTCACCACGCTGCCGGCCGCGCGTCGGCCCGGCTGTCCCTTCGACCCGCCCAAGGAACTGATCCAGGCCCGCGAGCACAGCCCGATCAGCCGCTTCCCCTTCCCCGACGGGCACCAGGGCTGGCTGATCACCGGATACGACCTGGCCAGATCGGTCCTGGCCGACTCGCGGTTCAGCTCACGCAGGGAACTCATGCGCCACCACCCGCTGATCGACTACGGCGACATCGAGGTCCCCCCGGCGCCGCCCGGCGAGTTCCTCCTCATGGACGAGCCGCAGCACGGCCGCTACCGCAAACCGCTGGTGGGCAAGTTCACCGCACGGCGGATGCGCCTGCTCACCGAGCGCGTCGAGCAGATCACCACCGACCACCTGGACGCCATGGAGAAGACCGGCCCGCCGGCCGACCTGGTGACCGCATTCGCCAAGCCCATCCCCGTCATCGTCATCTGCGAGCTGCTCGGCGTGCCGTACGAGGACCGGGGCTCCTTCCAGGAGCAGATCGACAAGTTCCTCGGCGGGGAGACCAGTGACGAAGATCTGTTCGTCGCCTACACCGAGGTTCAGAACTACCTCGCCGAACTGGTGGCCGCCAAGCGCGCCAACCCCACCGACGACGTGCTCAGCGACCTCACCGACAGCGATCTGACCGACGAGGAGCTGCGGGGCATGGCCCTGATCCTGCTGTCGGCCGGGTTCGACACCACCGCCAACATGTTGGCGCTGGGCACCTTCGCACTGCTGCAGAACCCGGACCAGTTGGCCGCGCTACGCGCCGACCCCACACTCACCGACCGGGCCGTGGAGGAGCTTCTGCGGTATCTGAGCGTCGCCAAGATGTTCATGAGGACGGCGCTGGAGGACGTCGAGCTGGGCGGCCGGACCATCAAGGCCGGTACGGCGGTCCTCGTGTCGTACAGCACCGCCAACCGTGATCCCGAGCGCTTCGCCGATCCCCACGTGCTCGACCTGAGCAGGCAGGACGGCGGGCACCTGGCCTTCGGTCACGGCATCCACCAGTGCCTGGGTCAGCAGCTGGCCCGCGTCGAGATGCGGGTCGCCCTCCCCGCGCTGATCAACCGCTTCCCCACGCTGCGCCTGGCCGTACCGGCCGAGGAGGTCGTCCTGCGTCCGGAGACCGCAGACATCTACGGGGTGAAGAGCCTGCCGGTCACCTGGGACGTGTGACCGGCAGGCCGGTGGCAGGCTCATGACATATCGCAATTCCGCACGCCGTGTCTGACCGTGACCGACTATCCCGCCCCGCGGGCCTCGGACGCCGACCGCGACCGCGTCGCGACGGTGAAGGTCGCCTTGCTGCCGTCGTTGCGGGCGATGGTGATCACATCACCAGCCTGCCGCCGGACCGCATCGCCCACGCCCGCCCCGCTGCGCCGCGCCGATCCGCGGTCGCTGGAGCATCGAGGCCCTGCACCATGTCCGTGACGTCACCTACCGCGAGGGCGCATCCTCCGACAACCCGGTGAACGTCCGTGGTCACTCACTAAAGAGGGCGATGCGGCCTGTCCGCATCCGGCCGAGCGTATTCGCCCAGCCCAGGGCGGTGATCACTCATCGTGATCATCCGAAGGAATGGAACGTTCTGGCGAGGTGACCAACACTGGCCTTCGGGCTGCGATCCGGCCGCCCGGATGCCCGGACTCACGTTCGATCCGGAAACCGACCTGGGAGAGGCTGATGGAGACACGGGAAGGGCAGCGGGCCATCTGGGCCGCGGGAGACTACCGGACGGTGGGGGCGCAGTTTCTCCTCGCCAGCGAACTGCTCACCGAGGCGCTTGACCTGCGGGCGAACGAACGGCTGCTCGACGTGGCCACCGGGACCGGCAACCTGGCGCTCGCCGCCGCCCGCCGGGCCGCCGCCGTGACCGCCCTTGACCTCGTCCCGGACCTGCTCGGCCACGCGCGGCGCCGGGCCGACGCGGAAGGGCTCGCCGTCGCCTTCCACGAGGGTGACGCCGAAGCCCTGCCCTTCCCCGACTCCTCCTTCGACGTGGTGACCTCCGCTTTCGGTGTGATGTTCGCCCGAAACCAGGAACGGGCCGCCGCCGAGCTGATGCGCGTCTGCCGTCCCGGAGGCCGGATCGGCCTGGCGACCTGGACCCCCGACAGCTACATGGGTCGCATGCTGGAGCTGAACACCCGGTACGTCCCCGTCCCGGAGGGCACCCACCCGCCCACCCGGTGGGGCACCCGGGAAGGGCTGACGGAGTTGTTCGGCTCCGGGACCGGGATCCACGTCACCCCTCGCACCCTGCGCTGGCGGTTTCCTTCCCCCGCCGAGCACGCCCAGGTCTGGGCGGAGGTGTACGGCCCGACCGCGACGACCATGGACGCCCTCGGCGAGGAAGGACGGGCCGCGCTGGTCGGCGACCTGCTGGCGCTGGCCGAGGAGCTCAATGCCGATACCACCGGCGCCCTGCTGCTGCCTTTGGAGTATCTGGAGGTCGTGGTCTCTCTGTAGTGCGGTGACCACGAACGTTCACCGGGTTTGCTGATCACGTGGCTCGGGTCCGGGGGCGACCCCATCGGCAGTGTTTCTCGCTGCGGGCCCGGGTGCGTTCCCGCCGCTGGGCGGCCAGCGCGAAAAGGCGGCAATCGCTGAATGCCGGTTCCGGTGAAGCCGAGCCCGATCCTGGGCAGCGGTGAGCAGAGCGGGCCTCAGCCGGACGGCCGGTGGGTGGATGGCGGTCTGACGACCGCCATCCACCCACCGGCCGTTTCGTTGTCGCGCGGGCCCGGGTGCTGCAGGCTCAGTACCGGTAGTGTCCGATCACCGACTGCAGCTCCCCGCCCATCCGGGCCAGTTCGGCCGTAGCGCGTTTGGCTTCGTCGATACCGTCGGCCGCGTTCTGTGCGGCCTCGGCCACTCCGGCGATGTTGGCCGCGATGTCGCTGGTGCCGGCTGCGGCATCGGTGACGCTGCGGTTGATCTCGTTGGTGGTGGCGGTCTGCTCCTCGACCGCGCTGGCGATGGTGGTCTGGTAATCGTTGATCTTGCTGATCACCTCGGTGATCTGCGCGATCGCCTCGACGGAACCCTGGCTGTCGCTTTGCAGGGCTGCGATCCGGCTGGCGATGTTCTCGGTGGCCTTGGCGGTCTCCTGGGCCAGATCCTTGACCTCGCTGGCGACGACGGCGAATCCCTTGCCTGCGTCTCCGGCGCGGGCGGCCTCGATGGTGGCATTCAGCGCCAGCAGGTTGGTCTGCTCGGCGATCGAGGTGATGACCTTGATGACTTCGCCGATCTCCTGTGACGACTCGCCCAGCTTGGTCATGGTCAGGTTGGTCTGCTCGGCGATCGCGACGGCGTCGCCGACGACCCGGGCGGCCTCGTTGGCGTTCTGGGAGATCTCCCGGATCGACATGCCCATCTGCTCAGCTGCTGCGGCCACGGTCTGCACGTTGTGCGCCACCTGCTCAGCGGTACTGCTGACGACGACGGCCTGGCCGCTCGCCCGGTCGGCGCTGCCGGCCACCAGCTCGCTGGTGGTCGACAGCTCCTGCGAGGAGGAGGCCAGCGTGTCGGCGCTGCCGGCGATCGCCCGGACCAGGTCGAGTTTGCGTGCCAGCTCGTCGTTGAACGTCTCGGCCAGCGCGGCCAGCTCCTGGGTGCCTGCGGGAGTGAGCTGGAAGGTCAGATCACTGTGGTCCCGCATGCGCAAGGAGGCGGTGTAGGCGACGATGACGCCGCCGACCTTCGTCTGCAGCAGGAACAACACCGCGCCCATCGCCATGGGCAGCAGTACGGTAAGACCGATCAGCAGCTGGATCGAGGTGTCGGTTGTGCTGTTGGCGTCGTGGACGGCCTGGGCCGAGCGGTCGTTCAGCAGCTTCTGGAACTCGTCCATCGGGCCGGTGATGATCGCCTTGTCGGCGGCGTAGGTGGCGTCGAACATGATGGTGCGCGCGACTTCGAGCTTGCGTGCCGGGCTGAGCGCTGCGTCGGCCGCATCCAGCTCGGTCTGCGCGATGGCCGGGGGCATGTCGGCCGCCGCCGCCCCGGACGCCTCCAGGACCAGGCGCTGGGATCGGGACTCGGTCTTGACCAGCGCGTCGGAATTGGCTTTGGCCTGGTCGACGAGCGCGAGCTCCTCCTGGCTCGCGCCGAGCTGCTTGAGCCGGGCGAGAGCCTTGTCGCGGGTCTTGGTGACGTCGATCTCGTTCCAGTAGTTGTCCAGGTGCACGCGGTCGGTGGTGACCGCGTACATGCGTGCCTGGTTGGTGAGATAGTCCGAGGCGGACTGCAGCTGCAGACCCAGGCTCCTGAACTGGGCCTGTCGGTCATAGGCGTGCTTTTCCGCCGTCACCGCGGAGCTGACGAGCACCACCGCAAGCACCAGCAGGCCGGTCAGCAGGACGAGGGTTCCGATGGCCGCTTTGTTGATGGTCGACTGCCGCAGTCGTCGGCCTTGAGTAGTGGACATGCTGGCGCTCCTTTCTCGTAACCATGCGCACCCGGACTCGGATGTCTCTTTGGATATCGGCCAAAAGCAGCGAAGTCGAAGGTATTCGGCGGCAGAGACGCTGAAGGGCGGGCACTCGCGCTGTGGTTCACGGGTGCCGGTAGGCGCTGCCGCGCGGAGGAGGCTCCGGCCTCACGGCTGCGGATCGTGACATCTGGTCGACTGCATGGTGGCGGCGGTGGTCAGCACTTGCAATCCGGCGGCGCCGTCGGGCAGGCCGGCGGAGGTGACCAGGACGGCGAGCAGCAGACCGAGGATGTCGATGACGATGTTGCGCTTGCGGCCGACGATCTTCTTGCCGGTCGGGGTGCCTGGATGAACCCTCCAGGCCGATGGCGCGTCTCTTTGGTGTGAAGAGATCGCGTTTGACCGTCATCGCGCTGCTTGCGTCGTTGTGCGGCTGCGGCCAGTCTGGTGCCGGCCCGGTACCCACTGCGGCCGGGACCGAGACGATCGTGTTGCCGCGGGCCGATCAGCCCAAAGCGCATCGGCCCACCCTGGAGCGGCTCAAGCGAGAGGCGGCGTCCTCGGGCCGATCCCTGGAGGAGGTCGTCAAGCGGTACGCGGCCCGGGTGGCTGCTACCTCGTCACCCAGGCCGACGGACTTCGAAGGGTACGACCCTGCGGTGACCGACCCGGACGTGGTGATCGACGGCATTCCCTACGCGGAGCTGGTCGACCTCGGGGCCATCGCCAAATCGGAGGGCATCTCCTACGAGGAGGCCATCGACCGCTTCGGCTCACAGTCGTCCAACAGCCGGGTGATCGACAAACTTAATGAGGAGTTCCCTGACGAGATCTCCGGTGTCAGATACGTCGACGACGACCAGCGGGGGCTGCGCGTCGGCTTCAAGGGTCCCGTCCCGACTCGTGCGATCGAGCTGGCCAGGACCCTCCCCATGGAGGTCACCCTGATCGGCGGCAAGGGATTTTCGGCCTTGGAGCTCCGGAGGGCCCAGGACACGGTCGTCTCCTGGCTCCGATCCCGTCCTGAGGTGGTCACGATGATGGCGCACTCAGATGAGGAGACCGGCCAAGTCAAGGTCACAGTTCAGCCGAAGGTGATGCCGGACGATGCCGAGAAGTTCAAGCGTGGGCTTCAGCTCCCGCAGTTGGACAATCCGCACATCACCGTCGAGGTCACGCTCTCCGCCGATTCGGTCGCCGTTCGGCCGCAGTGAGAGCCACCGAAGCCCCCGACGCGCACACGGCCCGGACCCAAGCTTGATCCTCCACTCTGCTACCTGGCGGCTGGGGCATGTTCGGTTGCTGCTGAAGCCCCTTCCATGTGGTAGATGGCGACGATGTCTGGTGACACTCCGTGACGTCGGTCAGATCTCCCTGACGCGATCGACGCACTCTCGTGCCGATGTGCGCATGCTGCCGGTGCTAGACCTGGTCGAGGTACATCGGTGCCGGCTCTCCGTAGCGCACCCGCCGAACAGCACCGGGCAGGGCTCTGGCCAGAGCCTGGGACGCCTCGACGGAACATCCGACGGTGAACTCGATCTCCTCGTCGACCTCGCAGGCCAGGCACCAGGCTTGATCTTCGGGCCACACGAGGTGGGGGTCTTGATAGCCCAGCGCAGCGCCGTACCAGGCGAGGGCGGGCGCGTCGCTCAGTACGTCGACAGGGCCGGTGAACAGCAGCATCTCCCGATTCGGAATGTCCACCCGCGGCGCTTCAGGAGCCGGCGGGTCCCCGCCCCACCCCTCCCAGATCGCCGCGTATCCGCTGGAGGGCGTGGCCGTGCATGTCGCGAGAGTCGCCAGTGCCACGCGAACGGCACGATCTTCTCCCTGCGAGTCGACGCCCTCCACCCCATGGCCAAAGGCGATCCGCACGTACACCTCGAAGCCCGGTGGGCCGTAGCGAACAAGATCCCACCACTCGACATCGGCCCGGAGCAACCATCGGGCCGCGTCGGCATTCGGAGCGGGTCGCACCTGGGTCATGTCCTCAGTTTGCCGCAACCGCAGGCGGGAACCGAGACCGGGGTTGAGCAGCATCGGAACGGCCAGTGACGTCAAGGAGCCCGGCGAGCCCGGCTTAGCGCCACTGGCCGTTCGGTTGCTGCTCAAGCCCCGCGTACATGGCGGTGTGCCAGGGGTTGGAGGCCGCCGTCCTCCCGCCCCAGCACGATCATGTGGGCGCCGTCCTCGTCCCAGCGACTCGGCCGCCCTGGTGAGGTTCTGCTCGGCGACCACGGCGCAGAAGTACCGCAGCTGCCGGAGTTCCATGCGCACGAGCATAGAGCGGCGTCGGCGACTGGGTAGCGGGCCCCCGGTTCGTTAACTTGCGGGAATTGTCATTCTCGGTAGTTGATAGGGATTCGATCGAGCGCAACCGATCGCTTTTTCTGACTTGTAATTTCTAGAAAATGGAAATGCTAGGGTGGCCTGATGGGAGAGACGCCGGGCGGGGTGACGCCGTGCCAGCACTGCGGGGCGCCGATCGAGCAGCGGGCCGGGCGGGGACGGCCGCGGGCCTACTGCCCGCAGAGCGACTGCCAGGCGGCGGCGAAACGGGAGCGGGAACTGCGGCGCGCGACACCGGGACTGGAGGGGGCGCTGGCCCGGGCCGAGGAGCTCTACGAGCGCATGGAGAAGGGGATGGCCGCGGTCATCGCCCCGCTGGCCCAGGTGCTCGCCGACGAGCTGAGCCCCGCGGGGGTGGAGGCGAAGCTGAGCGCGGTGCAGGCCGAGGCCCACACCCGGGTGGCGATCGCGCGCGCCGAGCGGGAGCAGGCGTTCGAGCAGGTACGGCTGGCACGCGAGGCCACCGAGCACGCCCGCCGTGAGCGCGATGCGATGGCGCGGCGGGCCCAGGAGGCCAACGCCGAGCGTGACACCGCGCTGGCCGATGCCGAGACCGCGCGTGAGCAGGCCCTGGCCGCGCTGCGGGAGGCGGCCAGCACCGAACGGATGGCCAGGAACGCCGAGGCCGAGGCCCTGCGCCGGGCCGAACAGGCCGAGGCTGCACGGGACGCGGCGGTGCGGGAACTGGCCGAGCGCGTGGAGGCCGCCCAGGCGCAGGCGCAGCAGTCCCAGGCGCAGGCCGTACAGGACAGGCAGGCGGCCGAGCGGGCGCGGGCCGAGCGTGACACCGCACAGCAGGAGGCGGCCGCGGCGCGCAAGGGCAGGGCCAGGGCCGAGCAGGCCGCCGCGGCGGCGGCCGCCCGCGCCGAGGCCGCCGCCGCCGAACGGGACAGGGCCGTGGCCCGTGCCGAGGCCGACGCCCAGGCGCGCGCCCAGGCGGTGGCGGAGACCGCCCAGGTACGGGCGGCGGCCGCCCGCGCCGAGGCCGCCGCCGCCGAGGCCGAGACGGCGGCGCTCGCACGTGTCCAGGAGGCGCAGGAACAGGCGGCGCAGCTGCTGAAGGAGGCAGAGCGCCGCGCCGGCCGCTCCCGGGAGCAGGCCGAGCAGGCGCGGGCGGAACGGGACCAGGCGAGGATGGAGCTGGCCCTGGAGCGTGCCCGCATGGCTGACCTGCGCGAGCAGCTGGAGGCGCTTCGCCGGGAGGCCGCCGGACTGCGCGAGCGGGCGGTCGCAGCGGAGCTGCGGGCCGCGGAGGCGCCGCAGCGGCGGGCGGGGGAGACCGGCGGGCATTCCCGCGGCGGGTGAGGGCCGGTTTTCCGGGCGACCGGCTCACGGCAGCCCGCTCGTACCGGCGGTGCCGACCGGGGTCCCGACCCCCGGACCACGTGAGAACCACCCAGCGCTATCACTCGACGTATGCATATGAATACTTCGGGTAACGGAGGATATGACCCCCGGGACACGGCGACGCGATCTTCGCAGAGACGGAGTAGAGCATGACCAACATCGGGATCGTCCTGGGCAGCACCCGGCCGGGCCGCATCGGGCAGGCGGTGGCCCAATGGGTGTACGACTTCGCCGCCAAACGGACCGACGCGGCCTTCCAGCTGGTCGACATCGCCGACTACGGCCTGCCCCTGCTGGATGAGCCGGTACCGCCGTCGATGGGCCAGTACAGCAAGGAGCACACCCAGCGGTGGGCCGCCAGGATCGCGGAGTTCGACGGGTATGTGTTCGTCACGCCGGAGTACAACCACGGCCCGTCCGCAGCGCTGAAGAACGCCCTGGACTACCTGTACGCCGAGTGGAACAACAAGGCCGCCGGGTTCGTCGGCTACGGCAGCGCCGGGGGCACCCGCGCGGTCGAGCAGCTGCGACTGATCGCCGCCGAGCTGCAGATGGCCACCGTGCGCTCCCAGGTGGCGCTGTCGCTGTTCACCGATTTCGAGAACTTCTCGGCCTTCAAACCGGCCGCCCACCACGAGCAGCCGCTGACCACGATGCTCGATCAGCTCGTCGCCTGGAGCCAGGCGATGAAGATGATGCGCGAACAGCACCACATGGAGACGTACCGTTCCTAGAGCCGTGTCGCGCCCTCACGCCGCCCGCGCTCACCCAGTTGCTCGGCCAGCCGCTCCAGGCCGCCCTTGATGAGCTGCCCGTATCCGTCGTCGCCCAGCGCGCCGATCCCGGCCCGCGCCTGCCGGAGGTGTTCACGGGCACGGTCGAAGTCGCCCAGCCTGCGGTAGCACTCGCTCACGTTCAGGTGCAACGACGGATACAGGCCGGCCACCGAGAGCGGCACCCCGGCCTGGGCGACCCGCTCGTCGGTGACGAGATCGGCGGCGGCGAGCGCCCGCAGGTCCCACATCAGTTCCTGGCGCACGTCGTCCTGCACGTCGGCCATCGAGTGGGCAAGGACGCAGACGTGCAGCGGGTCGCCTCGCTCACCGCCGATGTCGTCCCAGATCCGCGCGAACAGGTCACGAGCGGCTTCCCGCCGACCTTGGTGGTGATGCAGCTCCACTCCCTGGCCGATCCTGGTCATCGTCGGGTCGGTCGTCATCGGCGGCTCCCTCACCGTTGCAGGTGATCACGGTCAGCGTAGAGGAACCCGGTGCGGCTTGAGAGCACCCGCGCTTCACCGGCCTTTTGTGTTCCTTGGCGGGGCGCTCGGACGTCCCTGGCCCGCGGCTGAAGCATGTCTGCCGGGCCGGAGGCGGCGACCGGGTTAGGTTGGCCCCGCACGCGAGCCGCAAGGGGGGCCGACATGGGCAGTGACGGTGCGCCGGCCCTGATGCCGGCGGCGTTCCTCGGGCACGGCAGCCCGATGAACGCGCTGGAGGACAACCGCTACACCCGGGCCTGGCGCGCCCTGGGGCGGGCGGTGCCCCGGCCGCGGGCCATCCTGGTGATCTCGGCGCACTGGTACATCAACGCCACCGCCGTCACCGCCATGGAGCGTCCCCGCACCATCCACGACTTCTACGGCTTTCCCCGGCCGCTGTTCGAGGTGCAGTATCCCGCCCCCGGCCTGCCGGAGCTGGTCGCCGAGGTGGCCGACGCGGTCCACCCCACCTGGGTGGGCGCCGACCTCGACAGCTGGGGCATCGACCACGGCACCTGGTCGGTGCTGGTGCACGCCTTCCCCACCGCCGACATCCCGGTCGTGCAGCTGAGCATCAACGCCGACAAGGACTTCGACTACCATCTCAGGCTCGGCGCCGCGCTCGCGCCGCTGCGCGAGCGCGGCGTGCTCGTCGTCGGCAGCGGCAACGTCGTGCACAACCTGCGCGGCATGAACGGCGCGCTGCCCGATGCCGGTTACGACTGGGCTCGGCGTTTCGACGAGCACGCCAAGGAGACGATGCTCACCGACCCCGCCGGTGCCGCCGCCCTGGACGGCCACCGCGACTTCACCCGGGCCGTGCCCACCCCCGACCACTTCCTGCCGCTGCTGTACCTGGCCGGTCTGGCCGGCGCCGACGGCGGTGCCACCGGGGTGCTCATCGACGGTTACGCCTACGGCTCGCTGTCCATGACCGCCTACACCCTCGACCTGGCCTGTCCCGGCGCCGACGGCGGCACTGCGCCGGCGCCGCCCCTGCCCGGTGACGTGCCGCCCGACGCCTCCAACATGTGACCGGCGGGCCGGCCGACTCCGCCGGCGGGCCCCGCCCGTGGTCGGTTTCCCGCCGGACGGGCCCCGCAGGTCGGATCGTTTCCCATCCGTCGCTCTCCATCGCCGCGAAAGTCCCGACAGCCGCCGCACAACCGCCAAGGATCTCTTTGGCGATCGACTGAAGGACCCCTGAAGATCACGTTGCGGGCGCGGTACCGGCGGTGCCGCGCCCGTTCTTCCCATATCACGCTGATTGTTATAGAACTCTGCTGAGAGTTATAGAACGATCGGAGGATGGCATGCGAAACGTGTCGCCGTGGCGTGAGCCGGTCCCGCCGGACGGGACGATGGGGGAGCCCCGGGCGCGCGGCCGGTTCGGCCAGTACGGCGGACGGTACACGCCGGAGTCCCTGGCACAGGCGTGCCGCGAGGTGGACGAGGCGTTCCGGCGGGCCTGGGCGGATCCCGGCTTCCGCGGCGCCCTGGCGCGGCTGCTCGCCGTGCACGCCGGGCGGCCGACCCCCCTCACGCCGGCCCACCGGCTGTCGGAGGCACTGGGCGTGCGGCTGTACCTCAAGCGCGAGGACCTCACCCACACCGGATCCCACAAGATCAACAATGTGCTGGGGCAGGCCCTGCTGGCCACCCGGATGGGACGGCGCAGACTGATCGCCGAGACGGGGGCGGGACAGCACGGCGTGGCCACCGCGACCGCCGCCGCGCTGCTCGGGCTGGAGGCCACGGTGTTCATGGGCGAGCGCGACATCGAGCGGCAGGCGCTGAACGTCTTCCGGATGCGCATGCTGGGCGCCGAGGTGGTCCCGGTGACCGCGGGCAGCCGCACCCTCAAGGACGCGACCAGCGAGGCCATGCGGCACTGGGTGGGCGCGACCGGCGACTCCCACTACTGCGTCGGCTCGGTTGTCGGGCCGGATCCGTACCCGTGGATGGTCAGGGAGCTCCAGCGGGTCATCGGCGAGGAGGCCCGCGGGCAGTGCGCCGCCGAGCTGCGGACCGGCGTGCCGGACCACGTGGTCGCGTGCGTCGGCGGCGGCTCCAACGCCGCCGGCACGTTCGCCGGGTTCGCCGACACCACCGCACGACTGGTCGGCGTCGAGGCGCAGGGCGGGGCGGGGGCGTCCCGCGGCCGGCCCGGCGTCATGCACGGCTGCCGCTCGTTGTTCCTGCAGGACGACGACGGGCAGATCACCCCGGCGCACTCCGCCGCCGCCGGACTCGACTACCCGGGGGTCGGCCCGGAGCACGCCCACCTGCGCGACCTCGGCCGGGCCCGCTACGTCACGGTGACCGACGAGGAGGCGATCGCCGCTGCGGTACGGCTGGCGCGCACCGAGGGCATCGTCCCGGCGCTCGAATCGGCGCACGCCCTCGCCTGGGTGATCCGCGCGGCGGGCGACGGCGACCTGCCCGCGGGATCGACGGTGCTGATGACGCTGTCCGGCCGGGGCGACAAGGACCTCTCGACCCTGAAGGAGCTGCTGTGACGACCCCCGCCCCAGATCCCGCCCCCGTCCCCGGCCCCGTCCTGGACCTCGGCTTGGAGGCGGCCGCAGACGCGGGCGCGGTCGAACGCCGCCTGCGGTCCCGCCGGGACACCGGCCGCGGCCTGCTCATGCCGTACCTCACCGGGGGGATCGCAACCGGCTGGACGGACTACCTGCGGGCCTTCGCCGCCGCCGGGGCGGACGCGATCGAGATCGGCCTGCCCTTCTCCGACCCCACGCTGGACGGCGTCACCATCCAGCGGGCCAGTGACCTGGCCCTGGCCCGGGGGGCCAGTACCCGCCGGATCCTCACCGAGCTGTCCGGCATGCCGGACCCGGGCGTGCCGCTGGTCGCCAGCACCTACTACAACCTGGTGCTGCACGACGGACCCGAGGCGTTCTGCGCCGCGCTGCGCCGGGCCGGCGTCGGCGGCCTGATCGTGCCCGACCTGCCGGTGCACGAGGCCGACGAGCTGACGGACGTTGCCGCCGCCGCCGGGATCGAGCTGGCCCTGCTCGCCTCGCCGGCGACGCCGCAGCCGCGGCTGGCGGAGATCTCCCGCCGCAGCCGCGGATTCGTCTACGCGGTGTCGCTGATGGGCACCACCGGCGAGCGGGCCGCCCTGGCCGCTTCGGCGGCCGGGCTCACCGGGCGGATCAGGCGCGTCACCGACCGGCCGGTCTTGCTAGGATTTGGCATTTCCACCCCGGACCAGGCCCGCGAAGCCCGCCGGCACGCCGACGGCGTGGTGGTCGGCGCCGCGGTCATGCGGCGGGTGCTCGACGGGGCCGGACCGGACGACCTGCGGGACTTCCTGACGTCCCTGCGGCAAGCCCTCGACGCAAGCCCTCGACCAGGAGTGTGACCGACCGCGATGACCCCCGACGCCGGGCACGAGGCGAGATACCGCGCCATCGCCGCCGACCTCGCCGCGAAGATCCGGTCGGGACACTACGCCCCCGGGCAGGCCCTGCCGCCGCAACGGGAGCTGAGCGCCTCCTACGGGGTCACCCTCATGACGCTGCGCCAGGCGTTGCGGGAACTCAGCGACGAGCGGCTGATCGTGCAGCAGCCCGGCAGGGGCACGTTCGTCGCCCCGCCCCACCTGGCGTACCAGCTCGACTCGCTCCGCAGCCTGGTCGACGACCTGCGCAAACAGGGCCACGACGTGCGCACTGCGGTGACCGGGCAGGCGGTGCGCCGGGCCCCCGCCCACATCGCCGCGCAGCTGCGGCTGCGCCCCGGCGACAGCGCCCTGCGCCTGGAGCGGGTCCGCGAGTTCGCCGGACGCCCCGCCGTCCACCAGGTGTCCTGGGTCCGACGGCCGGTGGCCGACCGGATCCGTGACCGCGACTTCACCGCCGTCTCCCTCTATGCGGCCCTCGCCGACGCGGGGGTGACGGTCGCCCGGGCGACCGAGGCGGTCCGGCCCGATCTGCTCGGCCCCGCCGCCGCCCGCCACCTCCACGAGCCGCAGGGCAGCCCGGTGCTCGTCAGCATCCGGATCACCTACACGCTCGACGCCACACCCGTGGTGTCCGACCACGCCACCATCCTCGGCAGCATGATGGAGATCCGCACCGAACGCGCCGCCACCGGCCTGTCCCTCACCTGGGGCGCCACCAGCTGAGGCCGCGATCACCGCCCGGGCGATGCGGTACGGGCCGGCCGGTACCCTCGCACGTAGTCGACGGTGAACCGCTTGGGATAGGGATGCTCCGGCGCGGGCGGGCCGTCGCGCTCCGGCGCCCGGGGGAACTCGTAGATGTTCAGCATGAGCTGCATGGGATAGCGCGGAGACTGGCGCACCGTCCTGACGTGCCGCCCGTCGACGAGGAAGGAGACGCGCTCGGGCGTCCACTCGGCGGCGTAGACGTGGAACTCGCGGGCGTCGATCGGCAGCGTCTCCACCGTGAAGTCATCGGTGATCTCCGGGTCGCCGAAGGGGTGCAGGCCCATGCCGACCCGCGCCGAGTCCGGCCCGACGTCGCGGCCGAAGATCTCGCAGACGCAGATCTCCGCCGACCGCTCGGGGGCGTCCTCATAGCCGATCATCCACAGCGCCACCATGGACCGCGGGTCGTCGATCGCCTTGGCCCGCAGCTCGACCAGGCCGTAGCGCGGAGTGTAGAGCCGCACGTTGCGCTGCTGCTCGCGCACGACCGCGCCGGAGCCGCGCCCGTGCTGCCCGACGGTGCTGCCCACCGGCCCGGCGAACAGGCCGGTCTGCAGGGACGACACGCGCAGCGGCCCCTCCAGCTCCGGGCACCAGGGCGGCTGGTCCTCCTCGATCAGCAGGTGCAGGCGGCCGCCGCCGATCTCGTAGCGGGCCGCGGCGCTGGTCCGCCCGCTCCACTGGGGCAGGTAGTACGGCACCCAGCGGCCCTCGTCGAGGCGGTCCTGCTCGAAGGTGTCCTCGAACTCCAGCTCGTACCCGGCCTTCGTCACCGGGTCGAGCCCCTCCGGCCACCCCTGCGCCGTATCCGCCACTGCATCCGCCACTGCGCGCCTCCTCCCGCGACCGCCCGGCCGTCGTCCCTTCCGGGCACGCCCGCGCCTGCCCGTGCCGCTCGATGAAGCCGCGACCGCAGCACAGTACCGCCGGACCGGACCCGGGACATTCGTCCAAGACACCGGCGCGCACCGACGGCGAGGGTGGACCCATGAAAGGGCCCATGAAAGATTCCACGAAAGGTTCCATGAGAGTCTCCATGAGAGTCTCCACGGGAGGCTCCGCCAGGCTCAGGGAACGGATCCGGGCGGCGGAAAGGCGCGTCGCCGCCGCCTACGGGCTGACGATGACCGAGCACACCGTCGTGCTCGGCGATCCGCCGGTCCGGGTGCGCGTCCTGGCCGCGGGCTCGGGCGAACCGGTGGTCTACGTGAACGCCGTCTCGGCCCCGGCCATGGGGCTGGCCCCGCTCGCCGCCCAGCTGCCCGGGTACCGTCATCTCCTGCTCGACCTGCCCGGCCACAGCCTCGCCGAACCCTACCGGTGGCGGGACCGTCCCGTCCGCGACCTGGCGGTCGGTGTGCTGACGGGGACGCTGGAGGCGCTCGGACTGCGGCGGGCGGCGATCGTCGGCAGCTCCCTGGGCGGCCTGTTCGCGCTGTGGGCGGCGATCGACGCGCCGGCGCGCCTGTCCCGGGCCGCGATCGTCGGCGCGCCCGCGACGGCGCTGCCGGGCACCCGCGGGACCGCCGCGATGGCGGCGATGACCTCCGCGGTGCGCGGACCGGCCGCGCAGTGGTCGATGCGGCTGCCCTGGCCGAGGTCCGTGGCGCGCGCCGCCCTCGCGGAGGCCGTCGGGACCGGCGCGGCGCACGGCATGTCCGACGATCTGCTCGATCTGTACCACCTTCCGCTGCGCCTGCCGGGGCAGGCCGCCTCCTACCGCGCGCTGCTGGGCCGCCTGATGCGCGGGCGCGCCCCGCGCCCGGAGAACGTCCTCACCGACACCGAACTGGCGGGGATCACGACGCCGCTGCTGTTCGTCTGGGGGGAGCAGGACGTGTTCTGCCCACCGCGGGCGGGGAGTGCGAGCGTGGCGAAGATCCCGCGGGCGCGCCTGACGGCCGTGCCCGGCGGCCACAGTCCCTGGCTCGACGACGCGGGCCGTTGCGCGGCGCCGATCCGCTCCCTGCTGGCCGGGCGGCGGGTCACGCATTCGCGTAGCGGGCGGCCAGGTCGTGCAGGAGGTCACGCAGTTCCGGGGGGTCCAGGACGGTGAAGGGCACCCCGAGACTGCCCAGGAAGGCGGCCAGGTCGTGCAGGGAGTCGCCGCCGGTCTCCAGCACCCCGTCCTCGTGCAGCAGGCCCGCGGCCGGGGTCAGGAGTTCCGACAGCCGCTCCAGCGGGGCGTGCAGGCGGATGCGGGCCGGATGCCTCCAGGCCGTGGAGCCGATGCCGCGCACGACATGGGCGGCGGCGTCGTCCGGCGGCTGCCGGGGGGTGAAGCGGGGGCCGTTGGGCGTGCGCAGGCCGATGCGGTCGGCGCGGAAGGTGCGCCAGTCGGCGCGGGCGGTGTCCCAGGCCAGCAGGTACCAGCGGCGGCCGGTGTAGACGAGGCGATGGGGTTCGGCCGTGCGCAGGCCGGCCGTGCCGTCGCGTCCCCGGTAGTCGAAGCGCAGCTGCTCGCGGTCGCGGATGGCGGCGGCGATGCCGGTGAGCGTGCCGGCGTCGACCGTGGGCCCGCGGCCGGCGACCGACACGGTGGCCGCCCCCACGGCGGCGATGCGGTGCCGCAGCCGCGGGGGGAGCATCTGCTGGAGCTTGGTGAGGGCGCGCAGCGAAGTCTCCTCGATGCCGGTCACCGTGCCGCCGGCCGCCGCGTGCAGGCTGACGGCCACGGCCACCGCCTCCTCGTCGTCCAGCAGCAGCGGGGGCAGGGCCGCGCCCGCGCCGAGCCGGTAGCCGCCGGCCGTACCGGTGGCGGAATGGATCTGGTAGCCGAGGATGCGCAGCCGCTCGATGTCGTTGCGCACGGTCCTGGTGGTCACCCCGAGCCGTTCGGCCAGCTCACGGCCCGGCCAGTCGGGGCGCGACTGCAGCAGCGACAGCAGGCGCAGGAGCCGGACCGAGGTTTCCAACATTGCGCCAGTCTGCCAGGACTTGAGGAAACGCACGTTCCTCAACGGCGTCTACCGTCTGAGGAGAGCGAAAGCTAAGCCAACGAAAAAGGAGCGGCGCATGTTGCGAGGACCGGCCACCGTCAACTTCTGGGCCGACGACCTGGAGGCGGCCAGGAAGTGGTACGCCGAGCTGCTGGGTGTCGAGCCGTACTTCGAGCGCCCGGGCGGCGGGCAGCCTGCCGCCTACTACGAGTTCAGGATCGGCGACTACCAGGCCGAGCTCGGTCTCATCGACCGCAGGTACGCCCCGCCGAACGCCTCGGCCGCTCCCGGCGGCGTGGTCCTCCACTGGCACGTCGACGACGTGCAGGCGGCCCTGGAGCGGCTGCTGGCCATGGGGGCCACGCCGTACATGCCGCTCACCGAGCGCGGCGCGGGGTTCGTCACCGCGTCCGTGGTCGACCCGTTCGGCAACGTGCTGGGCGTCATGTACAACCCGCACTACCTGGAGGTCCTGGGCCGATGATGCACTTTCCGGACGCCGCCCGGTGGGAGGCGTGGCTGGCCGAGCACCACGGGGACGACGGCGGCGTCTGGCTGAAGATCGCCAAGAAGGGGTCGCCCGTCGCCGCGGTCACGATCGGGCAGGCGCTGGACGTCGCGCTGTGCTACGGCTGGATCGACAGCCAGCGCAAGTCCTGCGACGAGCACTGTTTCCTGCAGCGGTACTCGCGCCGCCGCAAGGGCAGTCCCTGGTCCCGGGAGAACGTCGAGCGCGTGGAGGCGCTGACCGCCGCCGGGCGCATGCGCCCGCCCGGCCTGGCGGAGGTCGCCGCCGCCCGCGCCGACGGCCGCTGGGAGGCGGCCTACGTCGCCCAGCGGGACGCCACCGTCCCGCCCGACCTGGCAAAGGCGCTGGCGGAGCACCCGCGGGCCGCCGCCCGCTTCGAGGCGCTCGGCAAGACCGGCCGTTACCAGGTGATCCTGTCGCTGCTGAAGGCCAGGACCCCGGCCGGACGCGCGGCACGCCTGAACAGGGCGATCTCCGGCCTGCTGGAGTGAGGAGCCGCCCGCCCGCACGGGTGGGCGGGCCGACGGGGATCCCCTCGCCGATCCCTCGTTGCGGCGCCGGACCACCACGTGAGGTCCACCCGCCCTCATGCGCCGCCCTCACCCGCCACCGCCGGTGCCAGGGAAGCATTCCAGAAGTCGGCGTAGCGGCCGCCGCGGCGCAGCAGTTCGTCGTGGCGTCCTTCTTCCACGATCCGGCCGCCCTGGAGAAAGGCGATGCGGTCGGCGCGTTGGACCGTCCGCATGCGATGGGCGACCATCACGACCGTCCGGCCGGCCATCAGGCGTTCGATACCCGCCTGGACGGCCGCCTCGT
>NZ_BMQP01000045.1 GCF_014648175.1 Planobispora rosea | reverse complement strand
TACCTGCAGATTCTCGCTGTCCACTCGCCACGTGTGACTACGAACTGCGGAACCCGGGTCCCACCGTCACACTCAGCCCCAGCAGCAGCGCCGCAGGCATGGATCTGCCCGAGCGCCGCCCCAGGACTACCGCCAGAACGACCGGGATGAGCGAGAGCGTGACGACGATGATCACTTTAATCACCGATCCTGACAGTGACATCAAACCTCCGCGCCGAAAAAGCCCTAGAACGAAGTTCGAGTGGGCTGGGGATTCTCTCGACGTTCTGTCTATCAGGTGAACAATCACCCAAAGGGGCTGTGAATAAGGCGGAACGGCTGTGATCCGTTTCAGTGTCGGGGTGAACGCGAAACGAAACGCTAAAGAATCTTCAGGGGTGTCTCCGGTGAGGGTTTCGCAGCATTTTCCCAGCTCAGGCGGATTGCGAAGGGAAGGCGAAACGAGGATATTTAGTACACTTTTGTCCGTTTCTTATTGCTCGAGTTCCTCCGGCGGGTAACCCTTCGTTCCGGTTGCCGGTGAGATGCGGAAGAATCTTTAGAGCAACATCAACGAGGATGGGCGTGTGATTGGCGGTGACCCGGTTCCGTGACTGACTGTCTCTCCGAAGCCTGGTGGCAAGGGTTGTGCGATGAGCTCACGAAAATCCGTCAAAAGGCCGGAAACCCGCCATATGGGAGAATCCGGGAGCTGTCCTCCGGGCAACTGTCCGAAGGTGCCATATCGACGATGCTGACCGGACGGCACCGTACCGGACCACCGTCCTGGGCCCGGGTCGCGCTGTTTTTTAAAGCCTGCTGCGCCCACTTGGCCGGTACCGGTGTCGATGTGGTCTCCGAACTCGGCACGGAGACGGAGCTGTACCGCCTCCACTGCCGCCACACCCGCATTGATGACGGTGCGGCTCCGAAGACACCGTCGACGACCTTCCCAATAGGGCGGGAGAGCGCGTCTTCTTCGGCGGGAGCGCGAGGAGCATTGCCGCTGGGAGCGGCCGCCGGCACGTCACAGTGCTGCTGTTCGGCCTGTTCCGGACCGCCGGCTCTCAGCACCACCGTGCCCGCCCAACCGGAGACTGCGACAGCTTTGTCTCAACCCCTTTTGACGGTCGTAGCTGAGGAGGAGGTCTCCCTCAGAAACGCCAACCAGCAACTACCTGCGGCAGTTGATCCCTTCCCAGGCCAAGAACACAACGACGAGCGCTTCCCCACAGCCTCCCCGTTACAGCCCCCCCACTCCTCCGCTGAGCCCTGCGTCCCCACCAGTACAAGGCCTTCTGATCCGCTGCTTACCCCTCCCCCAGCCGATAAAGACCTTCGTCGTTACGCAGGAAATGTCACTGAGCCGGTGAAGTGGTCGGGAGACCCACATGATCCTCGCGCCTTGCTCTCCAGAGATCACCGACCGCTTCAACCCGCCCAGCCACTGGAACAGGAAGCCACTTTCGCCATTCTGGGCCGAGTCCCCCGAGGTCAGTACAGCGCTGATCGCATGCGCAACTGGTTCGGCCCCCGCGGCCCCCAACTTCTGCAAGGCGCCGAAGAAGGTAGCGCGCTGGACGCGTTCGAGCTGGCCATCCTGTTGATCAACCGCGGTTCCACTCACGAAGGCGCCCAGTTCCTGCGGTACGCCGGAAGCTGGGAAAACCGACTGACCTTGGACTTCGAAGACTTTCGCGACGGTGACCAGCTGTACGGAATGATCGTGAAAGATGTCTGTCGACGTGTCGGGGCCGCCTACGACCATGCCGGGTACTCCATCAAGGCTGACATGTGGTCTCGCTATGCAGAGACCGTCACCAGTGCCGCGCCCATCGCATTGCTCACGCGCGCCTCTGGCGGACGTCATGCCCGCAACCGAAGCCGCTATTGCCCGTTCGACCCCAACCAGGTCCAAGAGATCGAGAGCTTCTACTGGCATGCCTATGCAACCGACCCGGACAACACGAGCTTCACCGAGCGGGATCGCCGAATGCTCAGCGCCATCTTGGCCGACCGGCCCGTCTCTGATGCCTATCTCTTCGACCAGCACTCCCGCGGAAAGCGCAGAAAACACAGCATCATCACGGCAGCCTCGATCACTTCAGTCGCTCCTGCTGGGCAGAAGCCGTCCTCAAGCGTTCACGGGTGGCTGTCCTTCGGATGCCGCAGTCGCATAGACACCTCTCGCCTACGAGGGAAGAGTGGTGATCACGGGAGCAGCTGCTACGGGCGGGTGCTCCAGCACCGTAACGAGCTGCGCCGGAATCGGCGCAACGGATTCAATCGGATGGACAACATGCCTGCTTGCCGTGGCACTTGCCTCGATGTCGGCATAAAGACGTTCTTGCAAGGAGGGGTTCGAGGTGGCTGATCGCAGCGCCATCGAGTGGACCGAGGCAACCTGGAACCCCAGCACTGGCTGCGACAGGGTGTCAGCCGGGTGTGACAACTGCTACGCCCTCGCGTTGGCCAAGCGGCTTAAGGCCATGGGGACGGCCAAGTATCAAAACGACGGTGACCCGCGAACCTCAGGGCCGGGTTTTGGCCTCACCGTGCACCCAGACACCCTTACGCTGCCCTACCGGTGGAGAACGCCGCGCGTGGTGTTCGTCAACTCGATGTCTGATCTGTTCCATGCCCGGGTCCCGCGCACCTTTATCAGGGATGTCTTCGCCGTGATGGCGGATACCCCCCAGCACACCTACCAGCTTCTCACCAAGCGATCACGGCGGCTGCGGCTCCTGTCCCAGGAGCTGTCATGGCCGGCCAATGTGTGGATGGGCGTGTCCGTGGAGGACAGCACCGCTCTTCACCGGATCGCTGACCTGCGCGCCACCGGTGCCGCAGTGAAGTTCCTATCGTGCGAACCCCTCATCGGTCCGCTCGACGGTCTGGATGTGACCGGCGTCGACTGGGTCATCGTCGGCGGTGAATCCGGGCCGCGGCATCGGCCGATGCGTCTTGAGTGGGTTCTCGACATCCGAGACCGCTGCACCGCGGCGGGCGTGCCGTTCTTCTTCAAACAATGGGGTGGCCGTACTCCGAAGACCGGCGGACGCGAGCTTGACGGCCGCCTGTGGGAGCAGATGCCGCAGCTTCCCACTGGAGTCGGTTAACGCTCCTGCTCACCGACCCGGAGGGCGGGTGATCACCATTTCCCGGGTGCGGATGTTCTGGGGTGGTGGCCTCTCCGAGCGGCCGACCCGCAACTCCCCTGCCGCATACAGCTCCATGACGACGTGCCGGACGCTGTCTTCGGTGGCCACTCCGTAGGCTTCCCCGAAGACCTCCCGTGTCTGAGTGACCAGCCGGAAGCAGTCATGCCGGCGCAGGAGGTTACGGAGGTTGCCGGCGATGATGGAGCGGGCGATCGCCTCTTCCTGATCGATGAGGTCTTCTTTCATCGCCGTATGAGTGATCAGCGCCGGCACATCGCGTTCGTCGTCTAACTTGCCTAGGTGGCGTAGCCAGGCTTGCCGCGCCAGGGCCGTGGCATGTGCGAACACCCACAGGCCGTACTCGCTGCGGGTGAAGAAGATCAAGTGGTACACCGGCTGCTGCCCCAGTCTGCGGTGGACAGGAACCGTGGCCGGGTGCATGTCGGTGGCCTCGGCCAGGAGGTGGGCATACCGCTCGACGATCGCATGGGCGACCGGCTCGAAGCTTGGCTTACCTGCAAGATCTCGTGGCGCCTTTTCGAGGGCTTCTTCCGCCGTCTGCCGCCACCACGTCCCGCCACAGGTGGCGTCCATGGCGCGCTGCTCTTTGCGCTCACCCGCGCACATGACTCCGGCAACCCGGCGCGAGAGTTCAGCGCTGAAGTTGAGGAGTGCTTCCGTCACCGGCCTTCTCCCTGCTCTTGGACCGGCCAGCACACTCACTAGACGCTCAAAGCGCAGTCCAGCACCACAGGGGTCCAAGAACAGGAACAATGGAACACCTCTCGCTTCCGTCACAACTTTATCGAGGTGCTCCTCGACCTTTCCTCGCAACGCCACTCCGTTCACGCCCTGCGCGGCATACTCGGCGACAACCTCGGTAAGCACCCCGTAATCAGAGGGATCCTTCTCCACAAAGTAAGCACTGATATTTCGGAACTTCCTCTGCTTCACCATCCCTTGCAGGATCCGCTCAGCCGACGCCGGTCGGCCGTCCGGGTAGCGCCCTCGGCCTGCGAAGCCATCCAGCACCACCACCCGCCGGCCAGGCGCGGTGCTCCCCGTCATCGAGGTGAAAGTCTCCAAGTAGTGACTCAGGAGCTCGTGTTTGAACAGCGATTGCGCGTTCTCATCAAGGTTAACGAGAAGTCCCCCGGACGTCCCAGTCGCCATCCGGCCGCCTCCCCGCAGATCGGCATCACCTAAAAGAGGTGTACGTCGCGAACTTCCACTACGTCAATATGGCCGAAGTTAACGAAGCCTCTGCGCTAAAGGAACCGTCACTGGACCACAGAATCCAGGCTTCAAGAGAAGGAGTTTGCGGTTTCGAACTGTTCGAAACAATCCCTGCGTGAGATTGGCTGGCACGTGATAAGGCGCGCCACCTCGTGCTCACACAGCACTCACGTCAGCCGAAGACGGCATCCGCGCTTCCCGCCGCCACGTCATGGCGGCGGGATTCCTCTGGATCCCCGCCCCGCGGAAAGCCGCACCGATCCTTCTGTTCCGCGCGCTCTCCCCATGAGCGGCTGATCGTTTTCGGACGACCCGGCCAGGAGGCACCCCACCGCCCGCATCGCGCAAGGCGTGACGACGGCACTCTGTCGTCTCGGAGCACGCCATGCCCAGCCTGCCTGACCTACTGATCACTTCTTACTTCCGCCCCGGCCGACCTCCCGTCGGTCAGGGCGGAACTGTCTTCGGAGGCTGCCCATGCCTACCCCGCTCCCAGCCCGCCCCCTGGATCTGGCCTTACATCTGGCCGCTCTCGGCTGGCACATCCTGCCGCTGTCACCGACCAGCAAACGCCCTCTGGCCAACTGCTCCCGGTGCCGAAGCGCCGGCCGCGCTCACCTCATCGCAACCTGCCCCTGCCGGCCAGCCGGGCGCTGGTGCCACGGGGTCCATGCCGCCACCACCGACCCGGCTCGCTTGACTGCCTGGTGGCAACACCAGCCCGAGGTCGTGCCCGGCGTGGCCGCCGGCCCCTCCGGCCTGATCCTAATCGACCTGGACGCCCATGACGATCCGCTCCCGACCGATCCGACCACCGGGCTGCTGCCCGGCATCGACCTGACCGGCGACCCCGCCCTTGCCGATCCGGCCGGCATCCGCACCGGCCTGCACACCCTGGCCCTGCTCACCCGCCGGCGCGGCGGGCCCTGCCCCTGGCCGGCCGTTCCCGAGCATCAGCCCGTCGTGGTGACCACACCCAGTGGGGGCCGGCATCTGTGGTACCGCGCACCTGCGGCCAACCTGCGGCAAGCCCTGGGTGCGCTGGGCTGGCAGATCGACATCAAAGCCGGCTGGAACTACGGCCTCGCCCCCGGCGCCATCACCACCGCCGGCACCTACAGCCTGCGCGCCGGCGACCCGGCATTCCCTGGGCGCATGCCGCCCTGGCTGGCCCGCGAGGTGATCCGCGCGGCCAGTGCACCCCCGGCCCGGTCCCAGCCCCATCCGGCTCCTCCGCGAGCCCGCTCCGCCGGGGCCCCGGCCAACTACCTGACCACCGTCATCACCCGCGGCACCGCCCACCTGGCCACCCTGTCCGATGGCCGCCAGCGCGCCCTGTCCGCTCTGGCCTACCAAGCCGGCGGCCTGCTGGCCTGGTCCGGCCTTCCCGAATACCAGGTGACGTCCTGGCTGATTGCCGCCGGCGAGGCCAGCGGACTCCCTACCCGCCTGGCCACCCGTCTCGTCCATCGAGCCCTGGCGAACGGCACCCAGAACCCGCTGAGCCCATCACGCATCTGACGCAGCCAGCGACATCCGATGCCCAGGCTGACTGCCGCTCCACTGCAGCTTAGGAACCCGGAAGGACACGCACCGCCCATGGCTATCACTGCCGGCAAGCCCCTCACCGTCGCCGAGTTCTGCGCCGAGCTCGGCATCTCCCGATCCACCTTCTACGACTGGCGCGCCAAGGGACGCGCCCCGAAGTGCATCACCCTGCCCAACGGCAGTCTGCGCATCCGCCGCGCCGAGTTCGAGCGGTGGCTTTCCTCCCGAGAGGACGCCGCCTGATGAAGGACATCACCTACGACGTGCGCGTCTACAAGACGGAGGTCTACAAGGGCACGCGGGTCACCACCCACATCGTGAGGTGGAAGACTGCGGGAAAGCCCTGGAAAAGGCCCTTCCGGAACGCCGCTCAGGCCGACACCTTCCGCGGCGAGCTCCAGGCCGCCGCGCGCAAGGGAGAGGCGTTCAGCCTCACTACCGGTGAACCCGTCTCGTGGCGCCGCGCGGAGAAGACGGAGATGAGCTGGTATGACTTCGCCGTCGCCTACGTGGACATGAAGTGGAAGCGCGCTTCGGCCGGATACCGGCGCGACATCGCGCGAGCCCTCACAGCCGCGACACCGGCCATGCTGGAAAGCAACCGCGGCAAGCCGTCCGATCGGAAGGTCCGGAAGGCTCTCACACGGTGGGTCTTCAACACGAGGGATCGAGACAGTTGCCCGAGCGAGTACAGCCCCGTTATCGAGTGGCTGAAACGGAGCACTCTCCCGGTGTCCGCCCTCGAAGAGGCCGCGACCGTGCGAAGCGTGCTGGACACCGCCACGTCCAAGCTCACCGGCAAACCGGCGGCGGCGAGTACCGCCCGCCGGAACCGAGCGATTCTGTTCAACGCCCTGGAATACGCGGTTGAGCTGAAGGTGCTCGCCGCCAATCCGATCCGGGGCCTGAAGTGGCAGGCACCGAAGACCTCACATGAGGTCAATCGCGACTGTGTCGTCAACCCGGACCAGGCCAGGCAGCTTCTGGCCGCGGTGAAAGCGCAGAAGCGGAGCGGTCCGAGGCTGGTTGCCTTCTTCGCCGTCCTCTACTTCGCCGGTCTTCGCCCCGAGGAGGCCGTGGGGCTTCGGAAAGCCAACGTGATCTTGCCCGCCCTGGAGTGGAACAAGGAGACGGGCGAGTGGGAGGAGCCGCCGGGCGCGTGGGGAGAGCTGCGGTTCCGTAAGGCGTCACCGGACGTCGGAAAGGAGTGGACCGATGAAGGCACTCGGCGGGAAGAGCGGCAGCTCAAGCACCGTGCCGAGGGCGAAAGCCGTACGGTTCCCTGCCCACCGGAGCTGGTCAGGATTCTCCGCGCCCACCTGACCACCTTCCCGCCCGCCAAGGACGGTTTGTTGTTCACCGGCGTAAACGGAGGGGACCTGCCGGCCGTCACCTACCGGCGAGCGTGGGACAGGGCGCGCGCCGCGGTGCTGACCAAGGCGGAGTACGCCTCCCCTCTCGGCAAACGCATCTACGATCTCCGGCACGCCTGTCTGTCCACCTGGCTCAACGCCGGAGTGCCTGCACCCCAAGTCGCCTACTGGGCGGGGCACAGCGTGGACGTGCTGTTGAAGATCTACACCAAGTGCATCGTGGGTCAAGACGAAGCCGCCAAGCGCCGGATCTCCGATGCCCTCGGAAAGGCCGATGATCTTCCCGAAACTTCGGCATGTATTCGGCACGATCAACCGCCAGAGGCCGACGACGATCGTTGACGGCCGGACAGCAGAAGAGCGCCTCAGGCCACAGAAGTGCAGGTCAGAGGCGCTCTCGTAGAGGTCATCTGGGGTAGGGCGGGCGGGACTCGAACCCGCGACCAAGGGATTATGAGACACCAGGCCAATGAGGCACACCAGCGGTCTCTACCTGGCCAAACGCCTTCTCCCACCCCCGTCCCCCTGGTTTGCGGGAAGACATTGGGAATGATCATGACCGGTGAAGGCTCCAAGCGTGATCAACGAGGACTTGGTACAGACCCGCCTCCACCGGGCTCAAACTTCCACCCCTGACCTCTTCAATGCCCCGCGGGCATGGCAGTGGGCTACCCGTAAGTCAAGTTCACGAACGGCTCACCCCCACGGACGTGGGGAGGACCATCGACGCGTTCGAGGTCGCGTACGGGATCACGGCTCACCCCCACGTGGGGGTGAGCCGCACGATGAGGCGGGGTCGTAGTACGCCCACGGGTGGTCCCCACGCCCGTGGGGGTGAGCCGATCGGGTCTGCGGGCCGGACGCGATACGCCACGTGGTCCCCACGCCCGTGGGGGTGAGCCGCGCAGGACGGGGCTGGCTTCGCCGAGCTTGCTGTGGTCCCCACGCCCGTGGGGGTGAGCCGACGAACCGGTCGAGGCTGGCGCGGATGTCACCGTGGTCCCCACGCCCGTGGGGGTAAGCCGCGGGGAGCGGGGAGGCGGTCCGTCATGCTGTGACCCCCACGCCCGTGGGAGTACCGATAACGGTGCGTCCGCCACGGGTGTCGTCTGGATCCTTCCTGTGCCCGTTGTCGCGGAATTCTGAGACTGACTCCATGGGTGCGCCACTCTAAGAACAGCCGAAAGGATCTAGCTATTAGTCCTCATGAACTCGCATCAATGGTGTGCCGGTCAGGGTTTAGCAGGTTTATGCCATCGTGCTGGCGGATGGCGGGAACCCTCGCGAACTTCATTGCATCCAGGACCCGAACAGCGAATGCTTCCGATGCCAGAGCTCGCACTTCATCAGCGGTGACCCATCGGAAGGCACGGGACTCATCGGTTTCGGCCAGACTGCCAGTAACTACGCGGCAACGAAAAACGAGAGCGACGATGCCGCGAGGCATGTTCTTGTAGACGCCGGTCAGCGCGACAGGATCGACTTCAAGGCCGGTCTCTTCTCGGACCTCGCGGATCAGGCCGGACTCGATGTCCTCGTGTCGTTCGAGGATGCCGCCGGGGGCTTCCCAGTGGCCGTTGTCGCGACGCTGGGCCAGGAGGGCTCGTCCTTGGTCGTCGATGATGACGCCGGCCACGCTGACGGAGTGCAGGTGTTCGTGATCCATCAGCAGTCCCTCCCACGTCGGCCGTCATTAGACTCGACGCTACACGTATGTATGAGTTGAGGAGTTGGCCCGTGGCGGAGCTGCCGTTTCCGGAGCTGGACGCGCACAGCGACCGGGCCGTGTTCCGTCAGATAGCCGATCACATCCGGGACGCGATCGAGCGGGGAACCCTCCATGAGGGTGACAAGGTGCCCTCAGAGGCGCAGCTCATGCAGCACTATGGCGTGGCCCGGATGACCATCCGCAACGCGCTCCAGGTCCTGCAGAGCGAAGGGCTCACCGTCGCCGAGCACGGCCGGGGCGTCTTCGTCCGCTCTCGTCCCCCGGTGCGCCGGCTCGCCTCCGACCGGTTCGCTCGCCGACACCGCGAGCGGGGCAAGGCTGCCTTCATCGCCGAGACCGAAGGGGCCGGCGGTAAACCGTCCGTCGACTCCATCAAGGTCAGTGAGCAGGCCGCATCCCCAGATGTGGCCGAACGGCTCGGCCTGGCAGACGGCTCCTTTGTCATCGCGCGGTCTCGCCGGTATCTGATTAACGGGCAGCCGGTCGAGACGGCTGTCTCCTACCTGCCTGCTGAGATCGCGAAGGGTACGCAGATCGAGCAGCCCGACAGCGGTCCTGGGGGTATTTATGCCCGGCTGGAGGAGTTGGGGTATCGCCTCGACCGGTTCGTGGAGGAGATCCGCTCACGCATGCCGCTCCGTGAGGAGATCCGCGCGTTGAAGCTCGCCCCTGGCGTTCCGGTCTTCCACCTGGTCCGTACGGCTTATGCCACTGATGGCCGGGCCGTTGAGGTGTGCGACACGGTGATGTCCAGCGACGCCTACGTGCTGTCGTACGAACTTCCTGCGCGATAACGCTTGACCAACTCGTCTAGAGGAGTCATAAAGAGAGTGTCACTCCTCTAGACGAGTAGACGCCTAGGTGCGATCTCTCTCAGAGGTACAGAGCAACGAAAAGCGGCCCCGGTGCTGGCACACCGAGGCCGCGAAGCACGGGTCAATCCACCTCGCGAAAGGAGATCCGACCCGATGTCCAACATCTTCGCAGCTGTCCTCAAGAGCGTGTACGCCCAGTCCACAGCGGTTCTCGCCAGACAGGTAATCCTGCATGGCGCCTGCGTCGGCAGCAGCAATCCCGACGCCTGGTTCCCGCCCGAGCCGACCTCGCGCAGCGACGCCGGAAAGGACCTCGCCCTCGTCGAGTACGAGGCCACCGCCCGGCAGTTGTGCGGCAGTTGCCCCGTGCGGGCCGAGTGTCTGGAGCTCGCGCTGCGCGAGGAGTACGACCTTCCGCGCTCCTGGTTCCACGGCATCCGCGGCGGCGCCGCTCCCTGGGAGCGGCAGACCATGGTCTCCAACCGGCGCCGTACGGCGCGCCGCCTCGCCGCTCGCCAGACCGCGCCCGATGAGGCGGTGGCGTGATGGAGTATCATGTCATCCTCACCCTGGCTAAGCCCATGGGCAGTGGCGTCCAGCAGGCCACGCTGATCAGGACGGTCACCGCGGAGTCCGGCGCCACCCGCGCCGACCTGCTGGACTGGATGCTCAAGCAGGCCCCGCAGATGCACGGCTCGTGCATTCTGTTCTTCTCCGTCGAGCCCAATGCCCTGCCCGCTGCTTTGAAGGCGGTGAAGAGCTGATGACCTCTGTCTCGGCGCTGCGGCGCACCGCCCGGCCCTCCCAGCCCCGGACCAAGGCCGACAAGCTGGCCGCCGCCGCACGCGCGGCCGCCGCGGTGCGCGTCTACGACACCGACCCCGACGTCATCGCCTACCGCATCGAGCAGATGCGGGCCCGGGTCGACCGGCTGATCTGGACCGGGCTGATCCTCGGACTGCTGTTCACCATGGCCAACGTCCAGCGCTTCGCCGCCGTCGGCGAGGAGTCCTACTCCATCGGCTGGTGGATCGCCTGGCTGCTGGACCCGATGGTCTCGCTCGTCCTGGTGGGCGTGCTGCTGGGTGAGCAGATCATCGCCCGGCAGCAGATCGCGGCGGGCCCGTGGGTGCGCCGCACCAAGTGGACCACGTTGGCGCTGACCTACGGGATGAACACCTGGAGTGCGTGGGCGGCGCTGGACTGGTCGCTGATCCTGCTGCACAGCGTGCCGCCGGCGGTGGTGTTCTGCGCGGCCGAGGCGGTCACCACGCTCAAGCACCAGATCACCGAGGCCGTCCACGCCGCCTACCGCACGGCCGTGGACCGCGCCCTGGCCATCCGTGCGGAGGCCGAGCGTGCGGAGCCGGTCCGCACGGTCCTACCGGCCGGGATCGGACCGCAGGGCCCGCACAGTCCCGACATCGGCGACCGTGCGGACGACTCTCCGTCCGCACAGCAGGAGCCCGCAGGCGCCGACCCTGCGGACGATGGCCAGGACCGGGGCGAGCGGCCGACCGCGCCGGATGCCCAGGCCGCCTATCGGGCCGCCACGGTCGCGCAGCTGCGCGAGGAGATGCTGGCCGCGGCCGCCTCCGGCGAGAAGTACCAGGTCACTTGGCGCGATGTGCAGGCCCGGACCGGCTACCAGAAGCGCTGGTGTGAGGGCGTGCTGGCCGAGGCCCGCCGGGGGCTGCTGACCGCACCGCCCGCTGAGGAGAGCGAGCACGGCGAGCCGTACGGCCCGCACGTTGTCTCGGCCGGCACCGGTACGGCTCCGCACGGTGGCGTCTGAACGTCGGCCGAGCCGGACCGCACGGACCGCACGGTCGTGCGGTCGCCCGCCCGCACGGCCGACCGCACGGATGGCGAGCAGGAACTGGCGGAGGTGGCGGCATGAGGACCCGTGAGATCACCCGGGGCATCACGCTGTGGCCGACCGATGAGCCCAACTTCCCACTGGCCGCGGTCATCTCCTACCGCCTCGACGACCCGTACGCGGTGCGCCTGGCCTTCGTGCGCGGCCGCACCGAGACCGTGGTGTACGGCTTCGCCCGCGCGCTGTTGGCCGTCGGGATGAACGACCCGGCCGGTGAGTGCGACGTGCTGGTGGCCCCGCACGAGGAGGTCGATGACTACCTGGTGCTGACCGTGCGCCCGGAGCACGGCTATCCCTTCGCCGTCTACGCCCAGCGCGAGCATCTCCAGGACTTCCTGGATGAGTCCTTCGGGCTGGTGCCCTGGGGGCGCGAGCACGAGCACCTGGGCGACCTGGACGACGAGATCAGCGCATTCTTCCGGGAGGTGGCCTCATGACCGCCACCCTGACCCGGCAGCACGCGAAGACCGGCGAGGAGGTAGCGCTCATCGTCGCCGCCTACGGCGAGCTGCTGGCCGCCGCCCGCGCGACCTTCGCGGCCGCCGCCCTGGGCGAGGCCGACCCGCTGATTCACCTGCGCCACGCCCTGGCCGCGCACGGTCAGCTGCCGCCGGACGGAGCCCGGCCGGTGGTGCTGCTGGCCCAGAGCGCCGTCCCGCTGCCGTCGCGCCGTACGGGGGTGGCCTGATGGTCGCCCTCACCGAAGCCCCGACGGCTCCCATGCAGCGGGAGTTTCCCGGCCTGGCCGAGCAGGTGCCCGCCGCCCGCGCCTGGGTGCTGGCGTGCCTGCCCTCAGGTTGTCCCCGCGCCGCCGATGTCGCCCTGGTGCTGACCGAACTGGTCACCAACGCTGTGATCCACTCGGCCTCCGGGGCGCCCGGCGGGAGCTTCCGCGTTCAGGTCGAGGTCACTCCGGGCGCGGTCACCTTGGCCGTCATCGACCAGGGCCCGGCCTTGGTGCCGGTCCCGCGGGAGCCGGATGAGTCCGGCTGGGGATTGGCGTGCATCGTCGGCGACCTGGCCGACGGCTACGAGGTCATCGACGACTCCGCAGGCCGCACCGTCTGGTGTCTTCTGGAATGGTCGCCGGCCCCATGAATGTCCGGCCTCGCCGCCGAGGCGTGACCGGCCGCATCTATATCGAGCGCGGCCGCCCGGTCTTGGCCCTGCTGGGCTGGGCCGGGCGCGGCCCGCGCAACGTGCTGATCCTGCGCTGGGAGTCCGGCGAGCTGGTGGTGCGGCCCTTCCGGGGCCTGCGCCGCCCCCGCCCCCAGCTGCCCGCACCTGTTTCCGACGGCCATCGCGCCATCGATGCGTCCTGACCCACGATCGGAGGACATCTCCCATGATCCTGCTGGCCATCCTCACCGGCGCGATCATCGCGCTGATGTGGGCCCGGCAGACCCGCTGGTATGAGCTGCTCCTGCTGGGCGGATGGGGCCTGCTGGCCGCCACCACCCCGCTGGGCCAGATTCCCGCCGGCTGGCTGGCCGCCCTCAGCACCATGATCGGGGGCTGGTTCTCATGACCGCCTCCACTCCCACCGCCGGCCAAGTCGCGCGCCGCGCCTGGCAGATCCGCCCCAGCCCGGCCGAGCTGCTGGCTATCACCACCGTGCTGGCCGCTGTTCACGGCTGGCTGGGCTGGCCGCTGCTGCCCGGCGCGCTGATCACAGCGGTGGTCATCGTCGTCATCGCGATCGCGGTCGCCGTCTCGGAACTGCGCGAGGAAGCCACGCAGGCGTCTCGCCCGGCCGAGCCGCCCGAGATGCATGGAGGCGACGATGCTGCTGTTTGAGATCGCCTTCGCCATCGCCGTCATCGCGGGCATCACCCGCCTGGCCAGGAACGCCAACCGGCCCGAGCGGCTGCGCCGTGTTCCTCCTCCGCCTCGCCGCCGCTCGTCCTGGCTGGTCAAGGCATGGAACGCCTCCGGAGCCCCGCGCATCAACGGCAGCACGCTGGGCGACGCCTCGGCCGAGCTGACCGGCAAGGCCGTGGGCGCCACCGCCCGCGGCGGCGCCTGGCTGACCGGCCGGGCGAGCCGGGCCACCGCCCGCCATGTGCGCCGTGTCGGTCAGGCCGCTTCCCAGCGTGCCCAGCTCCGCTGGCAAGTCCGCATGGACGGCGAGGACGCCCCGGGCGGGATGTGGTGGCGCCTCCAGCCCGCCCCCGAGTCACAGGACGCCCCGCACGACCAAAGCCAAAACCAGACATCCGCAGAAACAGAGGTGCAGCCTGGCCGCCGCTGGCGTGTTCTGCGTTTCGACCGCCGACGCCAAGACACTGACGAGCCGACTCCGCAGACGCCCGAGTCAGCTGCGCCCGAGCGGCATCCGTGCACCCGCTGCCACTCGACCACCGAACTGACCCGCTTCAGTCAGCGGCGCGGCCGGTGGCTGTGCCATGGGTGCCTGCGCGCCTTGGAGCCGTTGCCCGGCGCAGAACCGACCGGTGCCCCGTCCTCGTCCGCGCCGCCGAACGGACGCCCCGCCTCCCAGCCCAACGCGCAAGACGTGTTACGCGCTGTCCCCCATCCCCTGCCGCGCCCCACCGGGCGGTCCACTTCCGACACCACTTCGACCAGCACCGATCCCGTTCCCGGCGCCCCTGGCGCCTTCGCGAAAGGACCCACCATGACCCAGACCGCCGGCACCGTCACCAGCGTCGCTCCCCCGGCCGACTGGATCCAGATCATCGCCCGGATCACCGAGCACGCCCCGGCCGACGACACCGAGCTGCTGCAGCTGATGGCCGGCGAGGTCGCCGGGGTGTGCGGCTATGCCGACGCCCTGGGCGCGCTGCACGAGACCTGCGTCAACACCGTCGGGCTGGACCCGTCCTCGGTGCAGGGCCTGGCCGAGTACTCCGCCTCGGCCACCGAGCTGGCCGCGCGCATGGTCGAGGCGCACAAGCAGTTCCTGACCGTCTACGCCGAGGTCATGGAGGCCGTGGCCCGCGGGGTGGTCCTGCCCTATCAGGGTCGCTGGTTCACCGGCGCAGCCTGATCCCGGCCGGGGCTCCCGGCCCGCCTTCTCCCGGGACCGGGAATCCCACGCCGCGACCGTCGTGATCCACCTGCTGCAAGGAGACTCGTCTTGGCCCGTCGCGCGCGCCCACCCAAGCCCAGCCTGCGTGAAGCCCGCACTCGCAGCGCCGCTGAGCGCTGCCCGATCCCTCCGCACTTCGGCCATGCCTCGATGCGGCGCGGCCCGTCGGCGGCCGGGACCGGGGCGGGTCTGCTGCGCGCCGGCGGCCGCGGGCTGGCCGCTGCGGTGCGCTGGGTGCGGGCCAAGCCCTTGCAGCGGGCCCCGCTGCCACTGGCGACCGCGCTGTACGGCGCCGGCGGCCTGGCCGACCTGATGGACCTGCCCGCCGCCGGGATCGTGCCGGTGACCGCGGGCGGCGCACTGGCCGCCTACGCCACCGTGGCCCGCAGCCATCCTGAGCATGCCGGTAAGACCGGTGCCCTGGTCACCGCCTCCGGGCTGTGGCTGGCACTGGCGGCCGAGCTCGGCCCGGCCGCCGGCCCCGGCGGCATGCTCACCTGGGCCTACTGGACCTTCGCCACCGCCGCCTACGGCCTGTATCGCATGGACGCGGCGACCCGAGCCGCGATCGCCGAGCGACGCCGCCGCGCCGAATGGCACCGCCTGGCCGCACACTTCGGCATCGGCGGCTCGCACCTGCTGCGCGTCGAGCCCACTCGTCTCGGTGAGCAGCTGCTCATCGATGTGCAGGGCACCGGCCGGCGCGCCTCGACCATCACCCATTCCGATCTGGCCGAACGCGTCGCCGAGTACTACAAGCTGCCTCTCACCCGCGTGAAGGTGGCCCCAGACAAGATCGCCGGACGGATCCGCATCACCATCCGGCTGATTGATCCGTGGGCCAACAAGATCCGCCATCCGCGGCTGGATCCGGAGGCCGAAATCACCCTGCCGGAGACCGGCACCGTACGCGAGCCGCTGGTCATCGGCATGGATCCCGAAACCGGCCGCCCGCTGATCCTGCCGGTCTGGACCTCCGACGGCGCCCGCCACACGATGATCATCGCAATGCTCGGGTCCGGCAAGACCGTCCTGCTCAACGACATCTTGGCCGAGCTGAGCACCGCCGACGACGCCTGCATCTGGGGTATCGACCTGCGCAAGGGCAAGGACCTCAGGCGTTGGGCTCCGGCTCTGGACCTGCTGGCGCTACCAGGCGAGCGCCGCAAGGCGCTGCGCATGCTGCAGCTGGCCGTCAAAATCATCGCCGAGCGTGCCGCGCTCAACGACAACAAGGTCTTCCAGCCCGGACCCGGTCACCCGCTGATCGCCATCGTGATCGATGAGATGTCGGCGCTGTTCGCCGGCAACGACCCGATGGCCCAGGCCATCAAGGAGGCCGCCGCCGCCGTCGCCACCGCCGGCCGCTCCGAGGGCGTCGAGCTCATCCTGGTCGGTCAGCGCGGCACCATCGGCCAAATCGGCTCCACCGACATCCGTACCCAGATCGAGAACATCGTCATGCTGCGTCTGTCGCGCCGCACCGAGATGGCCCACGTGGCCGGTGAGCTCGGCCTGGAGCTGCCGGACATGGCCCGCTACGGCGAAGGCCACAAGGGCGTCACCCTGGTCGCCGACCTGGACGGCTCCCACACCGCCGGGCGCACCTTCTGCCTGGACGAGCTCGACGACATCACCGCCCTGGCCGCCGAACGCCGCTCCTCGGCCCTGGAGCCCGAACTGCTGGAGCGCATCGGCCCGGCCTATGCCCGACTGAAGGACCCCGCCACCGCCAACGCCCCGATCGGCGGCCGCGAGGCCTCCGCTGCCGCCGCCGCGGTCGCCGCAGTGGCTTCCGAGGCGCCGGCGTCCGCTGTTCCCGGCGATCTCTCCGAGTCGGCCGGCCAGCCCGCCGCACCCCCGCACCAGCCGTACAACCCGGAGGGGCAGGACATGGACATAGAAGAAGACGGCCAGGCCGCCCGGCTGGCCCAGGCCGCCAGCAGCCGCGAGCAGACCCGTCGCTACCTGGCCGCTCTACCCGACCTACCGGTGGTGGATGCGCAGATGGCGCAGCGGCTGGCCCAGGCCGCCGAGGCCCGCCGCACCCAGGCCGCCGAACAGACCGAGATCGCCCCCAACGTGCTGGCCCGCCTGATCGAGCTGCTGGCCCGAGACGGCGGCACCACCGTACGCGAGGTGGAACGCGCTCTGGAGGCCATGGGCCTGTCACGCATGGGCGCATGGCGCTCACTGGACCGGCTGCGCCTGGACGGCTTCGCCGAGCTGCGCGGCCGCGGCCGCGGCAGCCGCTGGCACCTGATCGGCTACCACCCGGACCGCGACCCGAACACCACCTCAGGCACCGCCGACGGCGACGCAGCGTAGCCGATCAAGGGGCCGCGAAATGTCCCAGGAAATGTCCCATACCAATGTCCCGACCCCCGTCAGAGGGCCTGTATTAGGAGGCTCGCTGGGACATTGGGACATTTTCCGGCCGCCTTCCCTCGTGCGTCGTCATCGACCACGTACCGTCACCGAACCGGATAGATGATCATGAGCTATCTCACCCAGGCGGAAGTGCTGGCTGACACCGATGATCTAGCCGTGGTCGCCGCCGCGCACGCCGGCCGCTGCACCCGCGCCGGCCTGGACGTGCGCTCCTACGCCGGGCTGATCGGCGCCGCCGTCACCCTGGGCCGACAGCCGCACCGCATGTGCGTCGGCTGGGCCAGCGACCATGCGCTGATCTGTGCCCTGGTCGAGCTGGAAATCGCCTTGCGCCAGCGTGACCAGCAGATCATCGACGCCATCGCCGTCATCCAAGCCACCTGCCGCGACGCCGAATGTCATCTGGATGACGAGAACGAAAAGGTCGTCGCCTGGGCCTACGCGACCATCGCCGACTGCCAGGCCGCCCTGGAGGTCCTGGCCCCTGTGCCGTACCGGCTTCAGCACGCCCTGGCCCGGCTGATCACCGTGCCCGTCACCCTGGGCGAGACCTACGCCGCCATCTACGCCCTCATCGCCCGCGGCCGCCTGATGCCCTATGCCGGCCGCTGGATCACCGGCAGCACCTGACTTCACCTTCCCGCCATCCCCATCACCCGACAAGGAGACCTCCGCAAATGACCGGACCGAACGGCTCACAATCCCGCCCGCCCGTCGTCCCCGCCACCATCCGGGTACGTGATGAGGGCGCCGACCTACCGCACACCTCGTCACCGGTTCTGCCCGGCCTGGCCCACCTGACCCGGGCCCTGGCCGGCGCCGCCCATCTGCCCGGCACGCCCGGCGTGCTGGTCACCCTCGACCCCACCCTGAAGGCCGACGCGGTGGCCGGAGTCGATGCCTGCACCCACACCCCGCGCATCATCCTGGGCACCGACCTACTACATCAGGAGAATCCGGACCAGCTGACGATGGTGGTGGCCCACGAGATCGCCCACCACGTACTGGACCACGACGCCGAACCGGGCGCGAGAGTCTGGAGCACCCTCACCTCCGCGCTGTTCCTGCTATCTCTGGGCGCGCTGTTCCTCGCGGCACCGCGCTGGATAGTTGTGGCCGCCACCGACGCCGCCCTGGCCGTTCACCTGATCGGGCGCCTGGCTGCAACCCGAGCCTCGCGCCGCCAGGAACTGGCCGCCGACGCCCATGCGGTGCGGCTGCTGGACGCCATCGGCCGCAACGGCCGAGCAACACTCACCGCCTGCCTGGCCACGCTCCCGGCCGCGAGCCGCTGGCACCGGCTGATCGGCTGGATGCTCGACAGCCACCCGAGCCCGGCCATGCGTCTGCGCCACCTCGCTACCGACCACCGCTGACCCCGGGACGGGCGCGCACCAGCACGGTCAATCCGCCAAGACCAGCCCGCGCCGGGCGCGCCCGCTCACCCCATTCACTCAACCGAGATCAGGAGTACCTCCATGATGCCAACCACCCGCCCGTCGGCCACCCCTGACCAGCCGAACAGCCCGAACCCGGATACCACCTTCTGGCAGGCGATCCCACTGCGCGATCCCCGCCTCCACCCCAACTGCCAGTGGGCCATCACCATCAATGACCTCACCACCGAAGATGCGCCACACCTGTGGATCGACATCTCCGCTGAACGCCCTGCCGAGGTCGCTGCCTTTCTGCTGCGTGCGGTACGCGCCTACCGCCCCGGCCCTGCCGCTGCTGAGGCCCTGCAGTGCGAAGCCGACGCCGTACGGCTGGAGCTGGGCCGCATCGACGTCAAGGCCACCGCGTTGCTCGGCACGGCCGGCACCATGTTCGCCGTCCTGGCCGCCGCACTGACTGTTATCCCCCCGCCCGCGGCTGCCCTGGCCGCCGTCATCGCCGGGGCCGCCCTGCTGGCCGCAGCGATCGTCGTCCTGCTCATCGTCATCCGGCCCGCCCTGCCGCGCTGCGGGCGGTCCGGGACCGGGTTCATCGCCCACGCTGACGCCGCCGATGTCGAGGCTCTGATCGGCTCGCTCACCGCCGATCCGGAGCAGCGGCTTGGCACCGAGATTCTCGGCCTGTCGGCGCTGACCCGCACCAAGTACCGGCGGCTGAAGGCCGCGGTGCACCTGCTGCTGGCTGCCCTGGCCATGCTGGTCACCGCGCTGCCGCTGGGGGCGTGGTAGCCGATGGCTCGTCCCCCGTCGGCCCGGAACGCTCTCGGACCGGCGCCATGAACCCGCCCTTCCCACTTGAGCACTCCATCAGCACCACAGGGAAGGTCGACACCACCCGTGAGCATCGCGGTCATGAACTGGGTGTGGCAGCACTCGCCCACCTCCGGCAACCAGCGTCTGGTCCTGCTCGCCCTGGCCGATGCCTGCTCGCGCGACGACGGCACCGGCTGCTGGCCGGCGGTGGCCGCCGTCGCGAATAAGGCCAACATCAGCCCGCGCAGCGTCCGCCGGATCCTGGCCGAACTGGAGGCCGCCGGGCACCTGAAGGTCACCCGTGGCGGCGGCCGTCACGGCACCAACGGCTACACGCTGATCCTCCGTACGCCCGCAGACACTCCCGCGCAGCCTGTGGATAACTGCGCTGACCCCGGACAACTTGTCACCCCGGACAACTTGTCCGGGGTGACGCCGGTGACCGCAGGGGGTGACACGGGTGTCCGGGGAGGGGTGACGCAGCTGTCACCCGATCCACCAAAGAACCACCAGGAACCACCACCTCCCGCGCGAACGCTCAAGAGCACCGGTCCGGTGACGGGCCGAGGTCCGGGCGGCGGGAAATCTCACTCAGAACGATCGGAAGAGCCGCAGGAGCCGATCCGGCGGTTCATCGAAGTGCTCGGATCGGCCTGGCCGCTGTCCCCGGCTCAGATCCGGCGCCTGACCCCGGCCGTCACGGCCGCGCTGGCCACAGGCTGGAGCCCTGACGCCCTGGCCGCCCATATCGGCGCCAACGTCCTGGGCGTACGCAATCCGTACGCCGTCCTGGCCGCCCGCCTGGCCGACCTGCCCGCTCCACCGCGCCGCCCGCCACTGCGGTACAGCCCGGCCGATCGCAGCGTCGCCGAGGCCCTCACCTCCACCTGCCCGCACGGCGCTTCCCACTCGGCCGGATGCGCGCTGTGCCGCCATGGCATCCCTCCGGAAGCCGTGGCCGAGCATCACCGAACCCGCCCCGTCATCGAAGACCGCAAGGAGTCCCGCCATGTCCAAGGCTGAGAAGCTCACCGTCGCCGACATTTGCACCGAGCTGCGGATCACCCGCTCCACGTTCTACGACTGGCGCCAGAAGGGTCGCGCGCCCAGGTGCTTCCGGCTGCCCAACGGGGAGCTGCGCATCTACCGCAGCGAGTTCGACCGCTGGCTGGCCGGCCTGGAGGACGACGCCCGATGAGGGACGTCACCCATAACGTGCGCATCTACAAAATCGAGAAGCGCACGAACGCGAAGGGCAAGGTCACCTCGTACCGGGTGCTGTGGCAGACCGCCAGCAAGCCGTGGAAGAAGTCGTTCCCCCGGCAGGCCCAGGCGGACACCTACCGCAGCGCGCTACTGACGGCCGCGCGGACCGGTGAGCCGTTCAGCCTGCTGACCGGCGAGCCCCTCTCCTGGCAGCGGATCGACATGCCGGAGATGAGCTGGTATGCCTTCGCGTGCACGTTCGTGGATATGAAATGGAGCGCCTCATCGGCGAACTACCGCCAGGACATCGCGCGGGCGCTGACTGCAGCCACTCCCGCGATGATCATCGATGGGCGTGGCAGACCCGCGGACCAGGACGTACGAAGAGCACTCAAGCGCTGGGCCTTCAACACCCGGCAGCGGGATAGCGCACCTGAGGATGCGGCCGCCGTGCTGCGCTGGCTGGCGGCCAACACCAAGCCCCTGTCTGCGCTCGCCGATCCGTCGGCCGTCCGGGAGTTGCTGGCCGTCGCCACCTCCCGGCTGGACGGCAAGCGCGCCGCCACCAGCACCGTGCTGCGGAACAAGACCATCTTGCAGACCGCGTTGGACTACGCCGTGGAGCTCAAGATCCTTTCCCACAATCCGATCAAGGCCCTGAAGTGGAAACGGCCCAGGACCGCCACCGAGGTGGACCGCCGCAGCGTCGTCAACCACGCCCAGGCGCGGGCGCTGCTGGCCGCCGTGGAGGCGCGGAGACCGAGCGGCAAGCGGCTCAAGGCGTTCTTCGCGATCATGTACTACGCCGGGCTGCGCCCCGAGGAAGCCGTCCACCTCCGGGTTCACAACGTCACGATTCCGCCCCTGATCCAGAACCCGGAGACGGGACAGATGGAGGAACCCGCAGATGACTGGGGAGAGCTCATCTTCTCCGAGGCCGCGCCCTTCGCCGGCCGCGAATGGACCGACGATGGCGCACTGCGCGAGGTGCGTTCCCTCAAGCACCGTGCCGACGGGCAGGCGCGTTCCGTACCGTGCCCACCGGAGCTGACCAGGATTCTCCGTGCGCACCTCGCCGAGTTCGGCGATGACCCCGACGGTCGACTGTTCTACGGGGTCAAGGGTGGGGATCTGCCCGCCATCACCTATCGGCGGGCGTGGGCAGCGGCGCGCGAGCAGGCCCTCACCCCCCAGGAGGTCGCCTTGCCTCTGGCCAGGCGGATCTACGACCTCCGGCACGCCTGCGTGTCGACCTGGCTCAACGCCGGGGTTCCCGCGCCCCAGGTCGCCCAGTGGGCGGGGCACAGCGTGGACGTCCTTCTACGGATCTACGCCAAATGCATCGTGGGCCAGGATGAGACCGCCCGGCGCCGGATCTCCGAAGCGCTCAAGGAGACGTAATCCTGTGAGAGACATTGGGGAAAACCGCAGGAGATCGACGACAGCCGAACACAGCGAAAGCGTCTCAGGGTTACGCTGTCCTGATTCGATTCGGTTCACCCCACAGGTGTGGGGAGGACGTCTTGGCCACGCCCCAGCCGTGCTTGAGGGTCGGCTCACCCCCACGGGCGTGGGGAGGACCCGAACAGTAGAACCCGCAGCGGCCCGTCGAACGGCTCACCCCCACGGGCGTGGGGAGGACTCGGGCGCCTGGGGGGCGTCGTCGTGGTGCTCGGCTCACCCCCACGGGCGTGGGGAGGACCCCGCCCCCGACCTGACGCTGGAGTGGCTCATCGGCTCACCCCCACGGGCGTGGGGAGGACCTGCACACCGCCACCGCCGAGCTGTCCCGCTGCGGCTCACCCCCACGGGCGTGGGGAGGACACTTCCCGACCTGCTATTTCACAATCACACTTGAAGTTTCCGAGGGAAGGTCTACGACTTCCAACACGCCTGTGTGTCGGCCTGACACAACTCTGAGGCCTCCACGCCCCAGAGTTGTCCAGTGGGCCGGCCGCAGCATGAACGTCCTCCTACGGATCTACGCCAAGTGCATCGTAGGTTAGGACGAGGCCGCCCGACGCCGGATTCCCAAGGCACTCAAAAGGCATGATCCTGCGGGAAGGCATTGGGAAGAGCAAGCCGCAATGGCCCGGCGACAGCCGTACACCGCCGGATACGGCGAGAGATCTTCAGGGTGCAAACACGCAGGTCAGGGGCACTCTTGTAGAGGCTGGCAGGGGTAGGGCGGGCGGGACTCGAACCCGCGACCAAGGGATTATGAGCGTGCCTCGCCCCGTGACGGCCCATGACCGGCGGTGCCGGACGGGGCCGTTTCCGCACGTCAGCGGCGGTTGTCGGTGACGGCTACTGACGGTTCGTACGTGGGCACGGACACCCGTCCGTGCCCACCACGTGCCCATCACGAACGTGGCCGCGCAGTGACCGCACCGGGCCACATCCAGCACTCCCTGCGATTTTCATATGCTTCACAGCAGCGATTTTCCGTTGCCAAAGATGATCACACGGGAGATCATCGTTGATATGGCCGAAGAACGCTGCATACATGAGTTGGTCTTGGGTCAATGCGCCGATTGCGCACCCGTTCCACCAGGGTTGTCAAATACGGTGTACACATCCAAGGGCGGCTCGGTCTTTCACCGGTCCGCTTCCTGCGAGGCCCTTCTCGAAGGCCAGCGTAAAGCTGCGCGTTTCGGACAACAGATTCACGAGCCGAGGCCGGTCCCCCTCCGCCAGGCACAGGCTGAGGGACGCGGAGCGTGCATTCCATGCTTTCCCAACTTCGTGCCCGCGAACGCCAAGCCTTGCTGGATCCGCGGTGAGTCGACGTGGCTGCCGGGCCTCCTGCTGGAGTGGCACAAGGATCCCGCCCGGAAGGTCTGGCGTGGAGTCGTCACCTACAGCGTGGGCAGCGAGCAGATCACCGAAGTCCGCGAACAGAAAGAACTCCGGCCACGCAGGTAGTCGGCCGACTCCAGCAGCACAGTCGCACTACACGACCACCCGACTGCTGCGCAGATTTACGGGTGCGGACGGTCAAAGTTGTCCAGAAGCACGCACCCGATCTCCGGATCGCCGAAGCCCAAGACCTCGGCCATGCCGAGGAGCACGACACCCGGACGAGTGTGGATTTTCTCACGCCCGTCCATTTTCGCCGTCAACTCGACGCCCTCGCCGTGAAGTCCTAGCGTGAACGCGGCATGCTCGCCTACTGCGGCCCGTACATCCAGGAGAAGGATGCCACGGTTCCCTCATGTCTCAATCAAGTCGATCAGCGGCCAGATGCACATCCGCACACCATCTCTCTGGGTGACATTCTCATCACTATCTGCTTCATCAAGCGGACATGCTCGGTAGTGTCGGCGTTTATGACGCCCAGGATCCAGGAGACGTCGATGCACATGGTGCAGGGCCCCGGCTGGAGCGCCAGCGGACTCGACGTCGCCGCGGGCAGGTATCCGCTGTCGGTCGAGCGGCATGTGATGCGGATGGCTGACCTGCTGGTGCCAGGTGTGACGACGGTGACGCCGCACGCCCGCTACTACAGTCTGCACGCCCTCGTCGCCATAGAGGCGGAGCGCCGCCGTCTGTCCCCCCAGCAGGCGCAGGACCTGCTGCGCCGTTGTGAGGTCGTCATGGCAGCGGTGTCGTACGCGCATGATCACGGCGAGATCGGACTGCCGCGGGCGCACGGCCTCGATGCTCTCGCAGCTCGGCTACAGAGCGGCGAGGTGGTCATGGCCGAGGCCGCGCAGCCCGTCAAGGGCGGCTACGTACGCAACGCGTGGGGCTTTTGGAAACCGTACGAGGCCTCGGAGACCTCCCTCGGAATCCTCTCATCCGCGAGCATGCCGGTCCCAGGTCCCGCGTGCGCGGCCGAGCAGGTGATCGCCGGGTTAGACGGCATCCTTGAGTTGGCGGCCCGTCGGCAACTCAGCGTGGACGAGCTACGGAACCACCCGCACCTTTGCGTGTGTGGTGGCGGCCGAGCGGCCGACGGCGCGTGGCTCGCGAGGCTACTCTGCCAGCCCGACGACCAGTCCGCCCAGACCACCGCGCTGAGCCGGCGAAGCACCATTCGACTGCTCGCCCGGGTGATGCAGACGCATGAGATCGGCGACGTCACTAACCACGTCAGGCCAGTGATCGCGTACGGAGACTTCCTGACCAGTGACCCCGTCACCGCCTCGTTGGACACGGCGCCGGCCTGGCGTGGAGTGGTGCTACGCAACTACGCAGTGGGCGCTTGGCGGCGACTGTGGTCGTGGCTCGTGTCCGAGGTCGTCGGCCTGATGCCCGCCGACGACCTCGCCGAACGGTTCGCCGACAGCATGCCGGACGGAACCATGGCCACATTCATGGATGGGCTGCCCTCCACCGTCACTCCGACCGGTGCCCCCGCCCCAGCAGAGGAACAGCTGCGAATGAGCGACCTCCCCGTCCCGGTACGCGAGTTGGCAGTGCTAATCGTCAATACCCGGCGAGTTAAGGAACTGTCCGGCCGAGTACGCGACGCCTTCCTCGGGCAACGCGGCGTCGAACTCGGCCCTGAGTGGATGGCATGGCGGCTGGCCGAGTCCTGGTCTGGCTCGCCGCGTGATTTCGTTCGGGGGCTCACCTACGATCTGCTGACCCGCGCCCGCCGCGTGGCGTTGTCGAAGGCCCGCCGCCGGCCGAACGGAACCTTATGGCTGCCCACCCGGCTGCACGAACGTGACGGACTCCTCTACCGGACCAGCAAGGAAGGACGAGGTGACGTGGGACTGCGGCTGGCACAGCTCACCTCTGTGTTGGCCGGCGCTGGGGTGCTCGAACTGACCGGCGGGACCTGGCGAGTGACCGCTGCCGGGCAGGTGCTCCTTGACTGAGCCACCGATAAACCTGGAGCTCTCCTCCCCGCTGACGTTGCTGATGGAGGAGGAGCGGCATGGGGACCGGCAGGCTGAGGAGGCTCTGTTCCTCAGCTTCACCACCGATCTCGGCTTCTTCGAAACGGTCGTGCTGGGCATCACCCAGATGTGCGGGGCGCGGGTGAGTCTGGTCGGCGACGCTGCGATGAGCGTGATCGACCCGCGTGCCGTGCGCCGCGCCGGACGTGTCTACTTGCCCGGCCAGGCCGTTTGTGATGGAGCCTTCCATCCCAAGCTGATGGTACTGGTGGGCCCCAAGCGGGCCACCGTCGCCATCGGCTCCGGCAATGTCACACTCGCAGGCTGGCAGGCCAACGCGGAACTGTGGACCGTGTTACGAGCCGACCAGAGCCACGTCCCCGGCCTGTTCGGTGATCTCGCGACGTGGCTGTCCGGGTTGCCGGACCGAGTCCGGTTCTCCGTGGGCGTGCCAGATGCGCTCCGCCGAGTCGCCGATGGTCTTGCGGCATTGCAGGAGCGAGCCGAGGTCGTGCATCCGGACCTCCGGCTGATGTCGTCCAGCCAGCGGCCCATCATCGAACAGCTCCCTAAAGGCCCGGTTGAGGAACTCGCGGTGTGCGCGCCGTTCCATGATCCTGGTGCTGTCACCTTGCGCCGTCTGGTTGAGCGTATGAGGCCGCGTCAGCTGGTCGTTAGCTTCCAACCCGGCCGCACCGAACTCGATGGCCGCGCGCTCGCCGACCTTGTCACCGAACTCGATGCCGACGTCCGCCTCGATGCCGAACCCCGCTACCGGCACGGCAAGCTCATCGAATGGGTCGTCGAGGGCCGCCGGTACGCGCTCACCGGCAGCCCTAATCTGTCGGCCGCCGCACTGTCCACGTCCCTGGAAAACGGCGGCAATTGCGAACTCGGTCTCATCACACCGATCGAGGCCTCACGCATGCCCGCAGGGGCAATCGTTCCCCCTGCTGATCTGCATTCCCTGAAATTCTCGATCCGCTCGCGGCCCGAGCGAAGAGCGCCACTTCTACTCGGAGCCACCCGGACCGAACGGGGCCTGCACGTCATGTTCACGCGCACGCTGCGCACAGGCGGATACCTGGAACTGTCCGCCGCCACGGCCCCGCCCGAGACGTGGGAACGCGCCGGCGAGGTGTCCGCCGGCCTCACAGAGGTACTGGTCACCCAACCCACTGACGGCGGCAGCCGAGTCCGACTGGTCACCACCGTGGACGGCCAGGTGCGTCACAGCAACGTCGTCTTCGCCGTCGATCTTCCCCGCGCACAGGCCCGACAGGGCCTCACGCGTGCCCCCGCCCCCACGACCCAGCCCGGCCAGCTCTTCACCAACGAGCGCCTGGCCGACAAGTTCCTCGCTGACCTCAACACTCTCGCCACCTCGCTGACCCGGCCCTCCACCCTGCCGGCGCCAGCCGCGGCGTCGACCACGACCACGGGAGTCGAGGGCGCCTCCAATCTGTTCGGCGGCGGGTGGACAGCTTACCTAGACAAATGCGCTGGCCGCCTTGGAACGCCACTGCTGCGTTTCGCCCTCGGCCTGCCCTCTCTCGCAGCCGAGCAGGAAGGCACCTACGAGGAGGTGCCGCCGGTGCCCTGGGAGGAGCAGTTCGCGAACGACGTCGACGCCGGGCTCGACAACGACGACCCCGAAACCGTGACCGATCAGCCCGCCACCGTCACGGCCCCTCCCGACCTGCGTACACGCGATGCCGCAACACGTCGCCGCTACCAGCGCTGGGCCGACCGGCTCACACGGGTCGCGCCGACGCTGGAGCTGCCAGAGCGGATGCTCGTCACCAGGCTCCTGCTTTGGACGGCAGCGGCCGGCGCCTGGGATCACGACGACCACGCCTGGCTCGACCTCCTGGCGGACGCCGTAGGCGAACTGGGTGCCGATACGCCGCCTACCGAAGTAGAACCGCAGGTGGCCAGCTTGGCAGCCGTCGGCCTCGCCGTTCTTCGCGCTCACGCTCCCCGCCATGTCAGCACCGCCACCACGGTCGCCTTCACCAGAGCCGCCGCTGTGGTGGATCACCTTCTCCCCGCTGCCGAACCGGAGTACATCGAGCAGTACAGCGAATTGCTGCAGGACGCATTCGGCCCGGAGCTAAGTCCGTACGCGATCCAGAGTCTCGCCGCTGAGATCGTCCAGGCCGACCCTCTCACCGGCGCTCTGCGCACGCTCGCAGAGCAGCGCCACAAGGTACACCGGCATGGAGAACGCCTGCTGCACGTCACCGGCGCCTTCGGCAACGCGCGTCTTGTCGCGCTCCAGGCGGTCGCAGCGGCCCAGGCTTCTAGCCTTGTCGGGGCTTGGGCCACCTCCTCCAATGGCACCTGGTCGCTGGTCATGTGGCGTCGACCGGACCTGTTCACCATCGACGCCGGCCCACGTACTCTGTGGCGCCACTACCGGCTCACCGGTCTTCGTGATCCACGCAGCCTCACCGCCCAGAGGAGCTTCGACGGCGTCCGGCCGGTCTCGCACGATCCTCTCCTGAGGCCGTTTTCCGAGGCACTCGCGGTACTGGCGGATCTGGGCTTACCTCCTGACCCTCGGCCTCCTGCCGACTGCAGTCCTTGGTAGGGCCGGACGCTACGCGATCATCACATCGGCCCAACAGGCATCTCACCGTCGTCGTGGTCACCGAGGGCAAGTCCTTCCGCATGAAACAGGCACGAACCCGGACAGGCGGACGCCTGACCAAGAAGTAGTCAACTTCTTCGGGATGGGGACCTCGACCCGGCCACCAGCGGCGACACGCACTTGGCCGTTGACACGCGAGAGACCATAGGCCGGTGCGATAGGGCAGTGGCATCTGACCGCGACTCACCGAGTATGAATCCGGTGACGGACGGCTGCTGACATCCCACGGGGCGCGGACGACAGACCGAGGCTCACCACGGAGGGTGATCACCAAACTCTTTCACCCGAGCGGCGATCAATCCCGGTGGCGCACAAGCCAAGGACGATTTGCTCACCACGGTGGCGCAGCGAGGGCAACAGCGAAGCTCCGACGTCATGGACGTCGTTGGTCAAGACCGATAAGCCAGTTGCCCTCCTGCCTGAACGCGGGTCTGCAGGAGTGGAACGGAGCGTACGGCAGCACCGATTCCTTGATCGAGACATTGGCTCTTCGCCGACCACCACCCACCAGGAGCCCCCGTCCACCCCCAGCCGCCTTACTCTTCGGGCTCATCTGACCAGCATCGCCGACCAGAAATGATTCAGCGATCACCGAGTAAGCCATGCCCCGAGCAAGCCAATCTGGGGCATATCATAGAAGGGCTAAAATATTACAATTTTATAGCATTTTGAAAATTTATCATCTTATCACAGCCAATCCTTAGTTCTCTTTGGACCCTCTTTGCCCAGCCAATCATCTCGCTCCGAGACCCTGGCGGCCTGGCGGGAGAACCGAGCGCGGCGTAAAGCGTCTCGGGGACCAGACGGGAAGATCGTCAATCCTGTTACCGCGGGCTGGCAGAAACTCGGAGTCCAAGGCGCCGACACGGTCGCCGCACTCCAGCGTTGCCTGAGTGATCTCATAAACCTCTCCCCGGCCCCCACCCCCGAGCGGGGGATCGTGGAAACCGCGGTCGACGGCGTGCCCGACCCCACGCTGCCGAACGCGGTCCGCACCCTGCTGAGCACTCTCGCGCCGCAGAAGCTGATCACGACAGTGAACCGGCTCCTTCAAGCGGGAATGCCGTGGATGAGTGAGCACGGGGGCGAGCGCGCCCAACTGCTGTCCCTCGACATGCCCCGAGCGGGAACCATCAGGACGCTTCCACCCGCCCTCCTCGATGGAGGACCTGCCTGGCGTACCTACCTGGCCGCACTCGGTCACCCCAGCCAGGTCTCCGCAGATGAGATCATCGCGTGTCTGCCCGATCCGCCGATCTCCGTCGTCGATGACCTCATCGACCTCGCTCTCCTCGACCGGACCGACGAACCCTGGAAATTCCCGGGGCAGGAGAAGGAGCGCGTCTACATCCGCGCCAGAGTCGCTCCGGAAACGATCAGCGCGGAGGGGGCGGAGCTGATCCGCTGGTCGGACATGCAACGGCGGCACGCCTTCCTCGTCGGCGACGAACTCACCGGCGAAGACGTCTACGGCCTGCTCGCCTCGCTGTGGCGAGGCGAGCAGAATCTACGGCTCCGCCCCCTCCTCCCGGCCGGCAAGCAGGCGGTTCTCGACGAGATCCTGCTCGGTGCGCAGACCGGGCGCTGGCCCGAGCACCTCACCAGTGACTACGGCCTGTGGTCGCTGCTCTCCGCGCTATGGACACCGTCCGCGGCCGTTGACGCGAAACTGACCGAGTTCCACGCATGGCGGGCCTTCTACAACTGCTACCGATGGATCTTGATGGGCTGGCTGGACAAGGCCAAGACACAAGCGGAGAAGCTGCTGGAGGCGGCAGCCGCGAAGGACGACCGAGGAGAGTACCTCGTCGACCAGACCACCTATGCGGAGATCAACAATATCTGCGCCTACCTGGCGCAGGACACGAACGAACTCGAGTTCGCCATCCGGCTGCTGGAAGAAGTCAAGGACATCGAACCGAGCGCCGCAAGGAACCTGAAGATCGTCAGAGAACGATCGGAAACCACCGTCAACGAGCGCCAGGACTGGCAGAACCCTTATCTGGCCATCGGTCTCCCCCACGGTTACGAGGACTGGAAAGACCATTACCGATCACTCCTGAAAGACCTCCGCGGGGACGTCAAGCGACTCGCAGCCGTCAACAAGGCGGTGAAGCGTCTGATGGATGACAAAACAAGCGGCACGGGATTCTTTCTGGTCCCGCTGGACGACGAGACGCTCTCGGCGCCCTCCGAGCGCTCTCCGGTACTGCTACCGCCGATCGAGCCGCTCCCCCGTCGGACGTCTCCCGCGACCCGGGAAGAACTCGCCGCACTCCGCGATGCCGCCGCCCACGAAATTCTCAACCACTTCCGCGAAGTCACCATCGAAGAGGATGCCGACCATGGCAGGTAAGCCCCAGAAAAACGGTTCGGGTTCGTCAGGCCGAGGCCGGGTGGACCGTCCTGCCTCTTCGCCCGTCTCGCGGGAGACGCGCTCCACACACGGTGGGACCAACCGGGGCGACATCGCGACGATCTCTCTTCTCAAGGACCTCCGGCATGACCTGGAAGGGAAGATCGCCGCGATGTCCGCCACCATCGGCCACAGGATCCAGGCCGAAGTGCGGTCCGGCGTCCGGTCGGCGCTCAAGGACGAGATTCGAGCCGAGATCGAAGCGGAGGTCCGCGACGAGATCACGCATGAGATCCGTGTCGAGATGGCGAACCGCTTGAAGTCCATGGTGAACGATCACGAACGGCTCGACCCTCTGAAGATCCTCGATGGATTCGTCCACCATGCCGCCGACCTCCTCGCCGAATCAGAAGGCAGGCACGGCGACCTTACTCAGCAACAGCTTGTGAGCACTCTCCGGCAGGCGGTCCTCGAGTCCTTCCAGAGCCGCAAGCTCCACCTCGCGCAGTTGGCTGAGCTCGACTGCAGACTCCGGGAAACCGGCGGGCCGGAGTCGCTTCTCCTCCTGGTCGACGAGCTGCTCACCGTGGCCGGTCTCCGCCGTATGGAGACGTACACGGACCACCCTCAGCATTTCACCATCGTCAACACACCGGCTGAGGGACAGTTCATCTCCATGGTCCAGCCGGCGTACCTCGACGGCGCCACGGGCCGGGTCGTCCGCAACGGGCGTCTGCGGCACGTGGCCGACCCGGTCTTCCTTCCGGAAAGCTCTGGTCCTGCGTCTGGAGAAGAGATCTGACCGTGGCAACAGGTATCGACTTCGGTACCACGAATTCCGTGGTGGCCCAGTGGGTCGGGGACGACGTCGAAGTGCTCGCGCTCGACAGCGACAACCTCGACTCCGACTGGCATTACCCGTCGTTCCAGAATCTCTTCCCCACCATCGCGGGTGAGAGCTCCACCCGGCTGGGCGCGTTGTTCGGCTGGGAGGCCAAGCTGCGTTCCAACCGCGTCCTCGAAGCGTGCAAGCGCATGCTCAAGGACGACGCGAGTCTGCAGCTGCGTGACAGGAGGGTGCCGGCGTCCGCGGTGGCCGCCGGAGTCTTCCAGGCCATGCGGGAGAGGGCCGAGCAGAACCTGCTCACCCGGATCGACAGCGCTGTCATCACCGTTCCGGCCAACGCCAGAGGCGCCGCCCGCTACCGGACCCGAGCCGCCGCACGCGCTGCCGGCATCACGGTGAAGGCTCTGCTCAACGAGCCCACGGCCGCGGCGCTCTCCTACATGCACGACATGCAGGACGAGGGCCGGATCATGGTCTTCGACTGGGGCGGCGGAACGATCGACGTCACCATCCTCGAGCACGTCGACGGAGTGTTCGAGGAACTCGCCTCCAAGGGCATCACCCAGCTCGGCGGCCTTGAGGTGGACAAGCGACTCCGCGAACTCCTCTTCCGGAAGCTGGGACGGCGTCCGACCCTCACCACGGAGGCTTCCCGAGAGCTCGACCTGGTCGTGGAACGAACCAAGATCCGGCTCTCGACCGAGGAGGCCGTCCTGGCGGGAATTCCGGGCAGCGACAAGCTGCTCGAAGTCACCCGGGACGAGTTGGAGGACGAGATCACTGACCTGGTCGAACAGGCCCTTCAGCCCGCCCGCATGTGCCTCAACGATCTCGGCATGGCCCCTGACGAGATCGACGGCGTGCTGATGATCGGCGGTACCAGTCAGATGCCCTGCGTGCGTCGGGCCGTCGAGCAGTTCATGGACGACGAGACCGTCCCTGCCGAGATCTGTCATCCCATGACCGCGGTGGCCCGGGGTGCGGCCATCGCCGCCGCGATCTTCGATGGCGAGTTGGACAGCTACCTTCAGGTGTCGTCCATGTTCGCCCTGGGCACGGGCGCAACGGACAAGGAGACCGGCAAGAAGGTTTTCAGCACGATCATCGACCAGCACTCACCCCTGCCCATCGAGGGAGAGAACAAGTACAACCCGGTCAAGGACAACCGGGAGCGGCTCTCGATCTCGGTGTGGGAGGCCGACCCCGCCAAACCGCTGGAGGATCCGGAGAACTTCCAGCTCACCACGCTGGAGCTGAAGTACCCCAGACCTATGCCCAAAGAGGACGCGGTCTTCAGGTTGAACTACACCTACACGCAGGACGGGCTCCTGCATGTGAAGGCCGTCCTCGACAAGACCGGCGAGGTGGTCCTCGATCAGGAGATCAGGGACTTCACCCATGGTGACACGTTGTCCATAACGGAGATCCAGCGGCATATGCGGGCTCTGGAAGGACTTCCCCAGGCTCCTCCTCCGCAGCCCCGCACCGTGACCACGCCTCCGCAACCCGTCTTCAGCTCCGCCCCCGAGGCGGCGTCACTTCCCGTGCCCGTCGCGGAGCCGGAGCCGTCGGTGCCCGGTGTGCGACCTCTCGTCGTCGACGGATCCAATCTCGCCTGGTTCGGTCGTGACGTGAAGAAGGGGGACGTACCCAGCCTGGACCAGCTTCTGAAGGGCATCGAGGCGCTGAAGGCGCAGTTCCCCGGTGCGGAGATCAGCGTGTTCGTGGACGCCGCCATGGCCCACCGGCTCACCTCTCTGGAGCGCGATGTCCTCCAGGACGCCATCCGGCAGGGCATCATCACCCAGACTCCCGCCGGCACCCACGGAAAGGCCGACCGGCTGATCACCATGCTGGCGGAGAAGAAGAACGCCGTCATCGTGACCAACGACAGCTACAAGGAACTTCAGGCGGAGTATCCCTGGCTCCTGGACGACGGCCGGGTTCTCGGAGCGACGTACAGCAACGGTGTGTGGCTCTTCGCCGGCAGGACACCCGTCCGTCCTCGCCGGCCCGACGCGAACGGGTCCTGATCGCTTTCATGGGCCTTCCCGGTGTCCACACCGGGAAGGCCCAGGAGCGGCCGGTCCGCATCAACCGCTGGTGAGACGGAGCCTGGCCAGGAGATCTCTCACCTCTCGAGTCAGAGAGTGAGCCGGGCCGTACAGCAGGTTCAGGTCCTGCTCGAGAGGCTGGAGCACACCGACCGCATCCTCGACGTGGCCCTCGGCGGCCAGCAGAGCGCCGATGTCGCGCCGCAGCTCCAGCACGGTCTCGTCGCCGTCGCCCTTGGCCGCGCGGTACCGGGCCAGCACCTGCCGGAGCTGCTCGAGCGCCGCCGTGCCCTGTCCGAGCTCCGCCCGGCAGAGGGCGGCCTGCCGCCGGCATCCGAGGGTCTCGATGTCGTCGGGTCCCGCGACACGTGCGTACGCCTCCGCCAGCCGGTCGAACTCGGGCAGGGCCCGCCGGAAGTCACCGCCGATCACCAGGATCGCCGCACGTCGCTGACGGAGGGACAGGACATGGTGATTGTCCGCGCCGAGTGCGGCGGCGGCCGGCTCCAGCACCGACCGCAGCACATCGGCCGCCTGCGTGAACCGGTCATCGGCCAGCAGGTCGTCGGACTGGTCCACCGCGGCTTTGATCGCCATGACGGCCTCGTCCGCTGAGACGACGCTCTCCTCAGCGGGTGGTTCGGTCACCGCCTGCTCGGGACGGCGCCGCGGTGCGCAGGGGTTTCGGTAGGGGCGGGTCGGGTCGGGAATCCCTGCCGGAGCCCGTTCCGAACCACTGGGGCGGGCTCCGGCGGAGGGAAGGAACGGGACCAGTCTCTCGAAGACCTCCTGAGCGTCCGCGGGACGCTGCTCCGGCAGCTTCTCCAGTAGCTCCAGGGTCAGGTACTCCAGATCGGCGGGAACATCGGGACGGAATCCGCGCAGCGGGAGAGGCGCCTCGAACAAATGCTGCTGCATGAGCCGGGGGCTGTCCTGGAAGACCGGCCTGCCTGCCAGAAGCTCGTACAGAATGCAGCCGACGGCGTACAGATCACTCTGCGGGGTGACCTGTATCGCCTGGATCTGCTCGGGGGACATGTAGCGCGTCGTCCCCATCAACAGGCCGGTGGCGGTGAGCCTGGTGACGTCGGTCCGCAGGATCGCGGCGATCCCGAAGTCGAGGACCTTGACGGTCCCGTCCTCGGCGACCATGAGGTTGTCGGGCTTCAGGTCCCGGTGGACGACGGGGATCGCGTGCGCGTGGGACAGCACGGTGCAGATCTGGGCCACCACCGCTGCCGCCCAGGAGACGGGCAGTGGGGTGCTCTGGGAGATGAACGCCGTCAGCGGCGTCCCGCGGACCAGTTCCATCACCAGGAAGAGGCGGGTGAAATCCTCATCCAGGACCGCGTCGTACACCTGCGGGACGCCGGGGTGGTTGATGCGCGCCGTGATGCGGGCCTCACGGCGAAACCGTCTGGCCAGTACCTCGGCGTGCTCGGCGGAGGAGACGGCCTCGGGAAGGATCAACTTGATCGCTACCTCACGGTCGAGGACCGTGTCGTATCCCCGCCAGACCTGGCCCATTCCCCCGGCGCTGATCTCTCCGACGAGTTCGTAGCGTCTGCCGATCGTCCGCGACCGCACCGATTCCCCGGTCATCTCACCCCTGCTCCCGTTTATGGGACCAGTTTGATCTTTCAGGCCGTCCGCCGTCCAGGGAACCACTCATCACCGCTGGTCCCCCACCCTCACGGGAGCAGCGGCGCATGTCACCTGACGTCGTCCCCGATCCCCTGCTGGCGGCGGATGAGATTCCACGCGGCACTGCGGGCGCTGCGGTTGAGCGAACTGCGGAAGTCCGGATCCGGGCCGAAGTACTTGCGTCCCAGGTCCGCGATGGTGTCGAAGTGCTCCATCATTTTCTCCTCGAAGACCCGGTCGAAGACGAAGCCGAAGTTCTCCTCGTCGGCGTTGGCGACGGCCGCGAGCTGGACCTTCTCATTCTTGATCGTCTCCTCGAAGGGCTTGATCAGGTCCTGTTCGGTGAACTCCGTACCGAACCGCTCGTTGAACCTCTCGACCAGCTCGGAGAGCGGCGTCTTCTCCACTTCCCTGCCGCCGCCGCGCCCGTCGCCGAACCCCCTCAGCGTCTCCGGGCCTTCCGCGGTGAGGCTGACATCGTGCTCGCCGGTCTTCTCGACGCGCAGATGTGTGAGGTCGATCTCGCCGATGTCCACGCTGCCGTCGTCACGCCGTTCCAGGCGGTTCAGCAGGTGCCGCCCGAACAGGTGGAGGCGCTCGAGCTCCTCGTCGCTGTAGGGCACGATCTGGGAGAGGAAGGCATACTTACGGACGTAGTCATTCAGATCGGCCCGGAATTCCTCCGCGGACTCGCGTTCGTCCTCGTCCTCGCTGTGCAGCAGGGCGGAGAATCTCTCGCAGGCGGGCGCGAGGAGCCGGTACAGCTCCGCATGGAGCTTGATCCACTTCCCCTGGTCACCTGCGGCCTTCTCCTCCGCGGCGAGGTATGCGGCGGCGAAGGCCTGCATCTCCGCCTCGACCAGGATCGGTACGGACATCACCCTGGCCTGGGCGGTGTACAGCAGGTTGGGGTCGGTGGGGAAGGCCTGCGCCTCCTCGAAGTACGGCCGGAAGGCATCCTGGATGTCCTCGGCGTCGTTGACGAAGTCGAGTACGGCCAGGTCGCTCTGGGACTTGATGTCCATGGTTCGGTTCAGCCGTGACAGCGTCTGGACCGCGTTGATCCCGGTGAGCTTCTTGTTGACGTACATCGTGGTCAGCAGCGGCTGGTCGAAGCCCGTCTGGTACTTCTCGGCGACCACGAGGATCCGGTACTCGGGCTGCCCCGGCCCGCCCGGCTGCACGGACTTGTCGTCGGCGCGCGTGTAGGCGAACGCCTTCGGCAACGCCGGCTCCGGCAGGCCGCCGTTCTCCTTGGACTCGCTCGTCTCCTCGCCGTCGTAAACGAGCGTCCCGGAGAACGCCACCAGCACCCCGATGCCCTGGTATCCGCGGTCACCGATGTAGCGCTTGATGGAGCGGGCCATCTGCACGGCGCTGTGCCGGGAGGCGGTCACCACCATCGCCTTGGCCCGGCCGCCGAGCCGGCCGGCGGTATGGGCCTGGAAGTGCTCCACGATCACCTGCGCGTGCTGCGCCACGGTCGATTCGTGGGTGAGCGCGTACCGGGCGAGCAGCGGGTTCGCTTTGACTGGGTCGACCTCCCGCTCCTCCGGGTTGTTGTTGACCAGCTTCCAGTACGTGTTGTAGGTGATGTAGTTCGCGAGCGGGTCGAGGATGAAGCCCTCCTCGATGGCCTGGCGCATCGCGTAGGTGTGGAACGGCCGGTAGACCCCGTCCTCGCCGAGCGTGCCGAACAGTTCCAGCGTCTTGGCTTTGGGCGTCGCGGTGAACGCGAAGTACGACAGGTTGGCGCTCATCCCGCGCCGGGCCGCCCTCTCCTTGAGCTTGGCGTCGGTGTCCTCGCTCTTTCCGTCCGGTACGGCGGGCGCCGCGGGGAGGCTGGTCGCGCCCGCCTCGTCGCTGTCGGAGTCCAGGCCCAGGTCGCGCAGCGCGTCGCGGACCGCGGTGGCCGCGTCCCCGGACTGCGAGGAGTGCGCCTCGTCCACGATGATCGCGAACCTGCGGCCCTTGATCTCGATCGGCGTGCGCCGTAGATAGTCCAGGAGAGCGGGGAAGGTCTGCAGCGTCACCGTGATGATCTTCCCGGTCTCCCGGGACAGGGCGGCGGCGAGCTGCTCGGACTTGGCGCCCCGCTTCTCGTCGATCGCCACGACGAGTCCGGCCGTCTGCTCGAAGCTGCCGACCGTGTCGCGGAGCTGGGCGTCCAGGTTCCGCCGGTCGGTGATGATGAGGATCTTGTCGAACACCGGCTCCCCGGGCTTGAGGCCCTTTGCCACGGCCTCGGGGTCGAGGAGCGCGGGATCGGTGGGGGTGTGCAGGGACGAGAGCCGGTAGCCGAGCCAGGCGATCGTGTTCGACTTGCCCGAGCCGGCCGACGCCATGACGAGGTAGTTGTGCCCGGCGCCGTGGCGGGCGACGTGGTCGGTCAGGGATCGCACGACGTGCCACTGGTGGTAGCGGGGGAAGATGATCCGCTTGGTGGTCCGCCCGTCTGGCCCCTTCTCCTTGTGCAGGTGGACGTAGCGCTCCAGCAGGTCGAGCCAGTTGTCCGGCTGCCAGATCTCCTCCCACAGATAGGAGGTGGCGTATGTTCCGGACTTCACGGCCTTCGGGTTCCCCTTGCCACCCGGCCTGCCCGGCCCTTCCGATCCCTGGTTGAACGGCAGGAAGACGGTCTTGTCCCCGCGCAGCCGCGTGGCGACGAAGACCAGGTCGGGGTCGACCGCGAAGTTCGCCACCGCCCGCCGCGAGAAGATCGGCTCCGTGGGGTCGCGGTCGGTCCGGTACTGCTTCTTTGCGTCCTCCACCCCCTGGCCGGTGAGCGGGTTCTTCAGCTCCGCGGTCGCCACCGGGATGCCGTTGAGGAACAGCGCAAGGTCGAGCCGGTTGCCCTTGTCCTTCTGCTTGGCCGCGTACTCCAGCTCGCGGACCACGGTCAGCCGGTTCTTGCGGTAGTCGCTCAGGATCTCCTCGGACGTCACCAGCGACGGTTTGAAGTACGCCACCCGGAGCCGCACCCCGCGGTCCTTGACGCCCTTGCGCAGCACCTCGAGGAGGCCGTCAGCGGCGATCGCCTGGTCGAGCCGCCTGGCGAAGCCCTGCTGCGCGGCCTCGACATCGCCGCCGTAGGCGGTGACCAGATCGTGCCAGTCGTCGGCCTGGGTGTCGCCGATGAACGTGAACAGCTCAGCCGTGTCCAGCCCGAGGTCGGGCCGGTAGTCGGAGCTCAGGCCGAGCCGCCAGCCACTGGCGCGCATCGAGGAGACGATCGCGTCGCCGAACGCCGACTCGTGGTGGATGGGACTCATGGGGGGATCTACCTCTTCCCGGTGATCAGATACTCGACGTCACGCCAGAACTTGTCGAACGACGGCGCGTTCGCCCGCGCCAGGTGCAGGTCGAAGACGGCCGCCAGGCCGGCCTGGTGCTTGCGCGGGTCGTAGGGGCGACCGTCCGTCCGGTGCCTGGTCAGCCACTCCTTGCATCCCCGCGGCTTCTCGGGGTCGGGCGGCGTCTGAAGGTCGGCGGCGAGTCCCCGCCGTCCGCCGAGCGAGGGGGCCGCGGCCAGGAACCACGCCTCGAACTCCCTGTTCGCCAGCACGACCGCGGACGGCACATCGGGTCTAGCCGCTTGGGCCCTGGCCAGGAGGCCGGGGCCCAGCTCAGCCGGGCAGTCATCGTCGGCGTCGAGCAGGACGAGAACGCCGGTCACGCCCTCGACGCCGACGACGAGCCGGTCGAGGGCCGACTCGATCCCGTGCGCGGCCAGCAGCGAGTCCCGGCCGACCCGGTGGGGTGCGGGGACGTCCACCCACAGATGCGGGGCGACCTCGGCGGCGATCCTGCGCAGCAGCACGGGCAGGGCCTCGACCTCACCGTGCCCTTCCACGAGGGTGGCGATGCGGACAGGGCTCCCCACAGCGCTCACACCTCCCGCTCGGCGGGGTTCGCCGGACGCAGCTGCCCCTGCCGGTGCATCTCGGGTAGTTGCGACGGGCGCTCGATCAGATGGCGCTGCGTGTAGTCGCTCAGCTCCCCGATGCGCGTCACCCCGTCCACCATCTCCACAATCCGTAGCTGGGACGGGTGGGCCTCCTCGGTGTCCAGGAGGTCCGAACTCTGCGTCGTCACGATCACCTGGGTCCGTTCGGACGCCTCCTTGAGCGCCGCGAGGAGCACACCGACGTGGGAGGGGTGGATCGCCTTCTCCGGCTCCTCGATGACGACGAGGGGGACGGCGCCGGTCAGCACATCGGGTTGGTGCAGTACGGCGAGCACCCCCGCGGCCCGGACCGTACCCTCGGAGAGCTGCTCCCGCTGGAACACCTCAACGTGCGGGTCCCCGGCATGGACCGCGTCCTCGGCGACGGCCGTCCAGTACGGCAGGACCGGCTCACCGGTCCAGAACCTGGCCTGGATCGTGGCGTAGTCCCCCTGGAGCCGCCGGTCCACCCCGAGTGAGAGGGGGATCAGCGCCCGCAGGTACTCGTCCAGGGACTCCTTGTACGCGGGGTGGTCCCGCGCCAGGAGGCCGAGCACCTGCCCGAGGTGCTCACCGCGCTCGCCGAGCCGGGACCGCCTGGTCCGGGTCTCGTCCAGGGAGCGCAGGACATCGGGGTCCAGCTCGTAGAAGCGCGCGGCCAGCAGCGAGCGGAGCAGGACCTCGTAGGGGGCCAGGCGGCCCACGATCGGCAGCAGCAGCTCCTCCGGCCCGAGCCGCGCGCCCGGGATCCCACCGCGGACCACCCGCTGCCCATCGCCATCCAGATCCGCGGTGAAGGAGACCTCCTCGCCGGGGAGCCACAGGGTGCAGGCCTCCCGGAGCACGAGGTGGGAGTGCTCCCCCGCCGGATCACGGCCGATCTCCACCTCATAGGAGGCGGTCCCGCCCGCCTCGCCGAGCGACAGCTCCAGGGCGATGGCGAACGACGTCGCCGCCCGCCCGCCCGCCGCGGGGCGGGCTCGCGTCAGCACGGAGTCCAGGCCGCCGCGGTCCGCCAGGGCCTGCCCCACGGAGTGCGCGGCGGCGTCGCGCACGAAGCGCAGCGCGTCGACGACGTTCGACTTGCCCGCCGCGTTGAACCCGGCCAGCACGGTCAACGGCCCCAGCCGGACGTCGCAGTCGGCGAGGGAGCGGAACCCCTTCACCCGGACCCGGGAGACGAACGGCGATGCCTGCTCAGGCGTGTCGGTCATGGCACCTCGATCCCCCGGCCACTGGCGGACGACACGTCGAACTGCCCGGTGACGGCCGCCGTGATGAGGGCCTGTCGGCGCTCGGCCATAAGCTTCGAAAATCTGTCCGCCGCATCGCGAAGACGATCGAGATTCTGCTTATCGGAATCAAGGCCTTTCCTCACCGCAACCTGCACCTCAACAGGAGGGAGAGCTATAGGGAACGACTTCAGGACGTCGTTGTTGATAATGCGGATCCTTGAGTACTGAGCCCAAGCCCTGATTTCCTCATAGGCCGCCCATAGCTGCCACGCGATGAACCTCCCGTCCACCGACTCCGCTGGATGGAGAGCTGTAAGCTGCTGATTTCCGGTAGCCCGATGATCAAGGTAGCCGACCTTGCCGAGCGACTCGCCTATGCCGACCACCAAGATGCTCCCGGGGAGGAAAACAGGGATCCCGCCCGTCTCGGCGACATCAGCCGCCTTGTCGGCACGTCCGACAGACATGAACTCATTCAAGGCGGCGGGTGTATACCAGGGCATCACTCCCCCCTCCACCACGTCGCCGGAATCGTTTTCCCGCAAGCCTGCTGGCGTGCTGCCCGTCTGCACAGAACGCACAGCCCGCCTGAGCGGAACCCTGCCCCATGAACCCGGAGATGTCCCCTGCCGCACTGCGACACGGCCTGTGGTCTCAGCGGCGCGCCCCATCAGCGCTTCCACAAGAAGATCTTTCTGCCTAGCCCTCAAGAAGACCAGCCTGTCGATACGGGCCGTCTCGGCATCGAGGAAGTCAGCGATGCGCCGCTGCTCCTCCAATGGAGGTAGACGCACTGGCAGGTTACGCAGGAAGTCGTCAGGAACACGTTGCTGGCCTGCAACGCCATACATCTCCGACTTTCCGATTTTAAGGAAGCTGTGGGTGTTTACCGCGTAGAAGAGGAATCGAGGATCGATACGCGGACTTGGCCTGAGCACATGAAGCTCTGTCGTTCCGGCTCCAACCCCCGAGTGAAGGCCATTGATCAGTACAGCTCTCCCCGCCTCAAACGTTGGCGTGATCTTTGGAACAAGGATGTCACCATCCTGAAACCGCGTGTACCCAGTAACAACCTCCGCCTTGGTTCGACGGCGCGATATATCCAGCCTTTCCCCTGGCCATACCGCTTCCATCGGAAGGAAAGTGAGTTCCTCTTGATCAGCGAGACGCTCAAAAGCAGGCGTCGGCGGATTAACTGCCGCAAGATGTCGCAGTCGCACGGTCATCACTCCGTCACCTCCCCCAGCAGCGCCTGGATCTCGGCCTCCAGGGCCTTGAGCTCCTTGTCGATCTCCGCCAGCGGGCGCGGCGGCTTGTACACGTAGAAGTGACGGGTGAAGGGGATCTCGTAACCCACCTTGGTCTTGCCGTGGTCGATCCAGGCGTCGGGCACGTGCGGCAGCACCTCGCGCCGGAGATACTCCTCCACGTCCTCGTCCAGCGGGACGTTCTCGTAGTCGCGCAGCTCCGGGTCGGGCTCGGGCTCGCCCTTCTTCAGCTGCACCTCGCCCTCCGGGTCGCGCACGCCGATGACGTCGCGGAGCGCGGTGAGGAAGGGCTGCGTGGACGGCCAGAGGATGCCGGCCGAGGCCATCGCCTCGCGCACCCCGGCGAAAGCGGCGAGCTTCCCCTCCCAGCTCTGCCCGACGAGCGGCTTGATCGCCTCCGTCATCGCGGCCGCGTCCACCTGCTTGGCCAGGGCCTTCGACGCCAGGATCGCGTCCAACGTCGCCTCGGTCACCTCGAAGCGGAGCTTGAGCGGGCGCTCCACGGTGATCCGGCGGTAGCCGAAGTCCTCGTTGGCGAAGACCTTCACCTTGCCGTGCAGCGGGTGCCCGGGGTCGGCGGCGGCGTGCAGGGCCTCGCCGTACAGCCGGGTCAGCTCGGCGATGTGCTCCTTGGTGAGGTACTTGCGCTTGTCGCCGAGCGACTTGCGCATCTTCGCCCAGTGCTCCCGGCCGTCCAGCAGCACAACCTTGCCTCGGTGGCCCTTGTCCTTGCGGTTGGTGAGGATCCAGAAGTAGGTGGAGATGCCGGTGTTGTAGAAGAGCTGGTCGGGCAGGGCCACGATGCCCTCCAGCCAGTCGTTCTCCAGGATCCACCGGCGGATCTCCGACTCGCCGGACCCGGCGGCGCCGGTGAACAGCGGGGAGCCGTTGAAGACGATGGCGATGCGGCTGCCGCCCTTCTCCACCGGCTTCATCTTGGAGATCATGTGCTGGAGGAAGAGCAGCGAGCCGTCGTTGATACGGGGCAGGCCGGCGCCGAAGCGGCCGCTCGTCCCCTCCTTCTCGTGCTCGCGCTCCACGACGTCCTTGACCTTCTTCCACTCCACCCCGAACGGCGGATTGGCGAGCAGGTAGTCGAAGGTCTTGCCGCGGTGCCCGTCCTCGCTGAACGAGTTGCCGAACTTGATGTTCTCCGGATCGTGCCCCTTGATCATCAAGTCGGAACGGCAGATGGCCCAGGACTCGGGGTTGAGTTCCTGACCGAAGGCCTCGACGGTGGCGTCGGGGTTCAGGGCGCGGATGTGCTCCTCGGCCGCGGTCAGCATGCCGCCGGTGCCGCAGGCGGGGTCCAGCACCGTACGGGAGACGCCGGGAACGGTCAGCACGTCGTCGTCGGGGGCGAGCAGCAGGTTGACCATCAGCTCGATGACCTCGCGGGGGGTGAAGTGCTCACCGGCGGTCTCGTTGGACTGCTCCGCGAACCGCCGGATCAGCTCCTCGAAGACGTAGCCCATGTCGTGGTTCGAGACCACGACCACCGGCTTGCCGTCCTCGCCGATGACCACCTCGCCGTCGACGTCCCGCCGCACCGGGCGCAGGTCCAGGTCCGCGAACCGTCCCACCACCTGGTAGAGCAGGTCGGCCGCGTCGAGCCGCCTGATCTGCTGGGCGAACTCGTACTTCTCCATGACCTCCTGGGCGTTCGGGGAGAACGCGCCGATGTAGGCGCTCAGGTGCTTGGCCGCATGCTCCGGGTCGCCCGCGATCTTCTTGAGCGTGTACTCGCTGGTGTTGTAGAAGCTGTGCCCCGAGGCCTTCGTCAGCCAGAGAACCGGGTCGAGGCCCAGTTCCTCCACCCTCTTGTTCTCGGCCAGGACCTTGGCTCGCGTGGGCGCCAGGACACATTCGAGACGGCGCAGCACCGTGAGCGGCAGGATGACCTTGCCGTAGTCGGACTGCTTGTAGTCGCCGCGCAACAGGTCCGCGACCGACCAGGCGTGGTTCGCGAGTTCGGCGACCTTGCTGTGGTTCACCGGTTTCCTTTCCGTCATTACTTCAGGGTTCGAATGCCGAGACGGGGTGTCGCCCGGGTCAGTCGCCGGGCGGGAGCAGGGACCCGCTGGTGAGTCCGATGCCGAGCTGCCGCGAGGTCTCCTCCGCCAGCCGTACGGCCAGGTTCGCGGCCCTCCGCATCGCGGTCAGTCTGCGGAACGCCCGGCCGTACCGCCGTTGCTCCTCCAGGGGGAGCAGCGGCACCCGTAGTCGCCGGGCGTCGACGCGCACGACCGTGCTGCCGGTGGCCGTGCTGTGCAGGTTCTCCTCGGCGGCCAGGAAGCCGGCGAGGAACCAGGGGTCGAGCCGGTCGAGATCGGGCCGGAAGAGATAGAGGTGCGGGCCGAGAAGCGCTCCCACGTCCCGGTCGTCGACCACCCGGGCCGTTCCCGCGCCTCCGTGCAGCATCTCCGGGAGCACGACGTCGCCGCGCTGGAGCTCCAGCAACTCGGTGAGGGCGCTCTCCTCTGCGCTGCCCGATGCCGTCCGGTCCGCGACGACGTCTCCCGCTGTCAGGACGCGGCGGCCATCGCCGTCCGGCGGCACGACCGGCTCCGTGAGCCGTCTTCCCCGTGATGCCCCTGTCACTCGGTGGAGCCCGATGGCTCCGCCGCGCATGAGGTCGGCGACGGTCGCCGTGCGCCACGTCGCGGCCTTCGCACCGCCGGGTTTCCACTCCTCACCACCGCTCACCGCGACGAGCGCGTCGGCCGCGCGGCGCAGCCGCATGCGTGTGGCGCGTGCCGACTCGGCTTGCTGGTCCGGTGCGACCGCAGGAGGCGCGGTGCGGACGTGGCGACTCGGGGTGAGGTCGACGCCTTCGTCGATCAGTTCCAGGGCGGGCACGGCACGGGCGACGCCGGGAACCGTCTCGAAGTCCTCAGGCGCCTCCTCGTACCGTCGCCAGTGTTGGAGGATGGTCCGGCGGAAGTCGTGCGGGGACTCCTTCCACGTGAGTACACGGATCTCTCCCTTACCCAACGCGCTCCTCGCCAGTTCCGCGAGGACCGCCTGTGTCTTCCCGGAGCCGGTGGTGAGCCGCAGCGTGCCGGGCAGATCATCCTGCGCCGTGTCGACGAAGAGCACCGGTGGGACGTCCGCCCTGTCGTCGGCGGGCCGCCGGAGGATCCACAGGTGGAGGCCGACGTGCTGGGGCGGCGCGGCTCCGGGCGGCAGGGACGCGATCGCGCGCAGTGCGCCACGCCGTACGAGCTCGGCGCGGATCTTCCGTCCTCCGGACCGCTCGGCGACCGCGGGAGGCAGCAGTATGACCGCCGGCCCGCCCGGCTCCAGGTGGGCCAGGCAGTGCTGGACCCAGGCCAGCTCCGACTCCCCCTTGGGGGGCACGCCGTACTCCCACCGGGCGTCGTAGCCCAGCTCGTCATGCCCCCAGTCCCGGTCCGCGTACGGCGGGTTGCACAGCACGGCCTCCGCGGCCAGCCCGGGGAAGGCGTCCTCCCGGAGGGAGTCGCCCGCCCGGATCCGGACCTCGGATCCGGGGACGAGCGCACCGACGCGGACGGCCGCCTGATCGGCCTGGACCGGGGAGACGTCCTGCCCGATGAGGCTCGCGGAGCCCTGTCGTCCTGCCGCGATCAGCAATCCTCCGGAGCCGCAGGCAGGGTCGTAGACGCTCGCCGGATAGGTCGTCCCTTCGAGGAGCACGGCCATCAGGTCGGCCACCACCTCAGGCGTGCCGTACACGCCGCGTGCGGTGCCGTCAGCGGACTGCCGCTCGTGCAGCACGTCCAGCGTCTCCGCGATTCCGCTCGCGTTCACGGCCCGCAGGACGGTTTTCAACGCCGGGACGGCCGACGCCGTGAGCCCGTCCCGGCGGGCGTGCGGCAACAGACCGACTCGCTCCTCCAACGGACCCTGTATCCGGGCAAGGAACTCCTCGTCCGAGAGTCCGATCAGCTTCCGGCGTGCGGCGCCGTCCATCCGCGCGACGGCGAGAAGAAAAGCGGACAGGTGGTCGGCGGTCACCTCACGGGGAAGCCCGCGCAGCTCCGCGCGGAGCTCGTCCATTGGCGACCGTTCCGGAAGCTGCCCGCGGGCCGCCAGCCACGCCTCGACCGCTACCCGGTCATAGGTGGGGTTCGCCTCCGTGCCCCCGCTCGGCAGCGGGAAGTCCGCGTGACGGCGCCGCCAGTTGCTGACCGTCGCCCGCGTGACTCCCGCGAGACGGGATATCCCGGCAGCTGTCAGCTGCTCAGGCTGCTGAGACACCACTCACCTGCCAAGACTCGAACGGATCGTCGACACGCTTCACTGTACACACATTGCGAACAATGTAAAACTGATTGACAATGCTTTCACTCCATGGTCTTCTTTAGATGCTTTCAGCGTCGCAAGTCTAGCGACGCCAGCAGTCGCACGTGGTTCGAATCCGCACCATCCATCCCGCCGTTCCCCTCGGTCGTGCCTGGAGACACGGCCCGCTTCCCTGTGGAGAACCGGACATGGCTGACACCCGCGTTGTCACGCTGTACCACCTGCTCGACGTCGAGCCCACCCTCGCCGGACTGTTCTGCGCGCTCGACGGAGAGCGCCTCGACGAGCTGGAGTTCGCTCCGCTCTTCCCCGAGTTCCCCGGAGCCGTCGCCTACCTCGTGCGCGGCCACTTCACGATCCCCAAGGTCGGCTGGTCCGGCGACCTGTCCCAGCTCGTCGGAGAGGACCTGTCGCTCGACGATAGGAAGGCCGCCGCGCTGCTCCTCATCGCCGTCGACGACAAGGTCTTCGCCATCGGCTTCGGCCAGGGCTTCCGGCTCGTCCCCGACGACCTGAAGGACCCCGACTTCGGGCTCCGGTTCGCCGTCCGCGCGGTCGACCCCGACTGCGTCCGCGACATCGTCCGCCGGTCGATGACCCGCCGGGGCCGCCAGGACTCCACCGTGGTCCCCTCCGGCCTGCCCATCGGCAGCATCGGCGTCCGGCAGCACGCCGAGATCGTGCGGCGGCTCGGCGGCGAACTGCACACGGACATCCTGGGGCTGGAGGACGGGGCCTCCGTCTTCGTCGACGGCTCCGCCGGTCTGCGGCTCCCCATCCCCCTGGACGACGTCAAGCTCGTCGCGCTCCTCAAGCAGATCACCAAGGTCTGCGCGGCCAACGTCCACCCGAGTTTCGCCTTCATCGAGGCGATCAAGGCGGTACGGGACGCCTCGCTCATCAGCCGTCTGGACGCCCTGCTCGACAAGGGGCTCCGCGGCGAGGTCGACGCACCCTTCGACCTCGCCGTGCCCGTCGACCTCGTCCCCAAGCTCGCCGAAACCGCCTCGTACAACATCAGGATCGGCCCCGTGTGGATGAGGAACAGGCGGAGCCTGGAGATGGAGGACATCCTGAGTCGCTGCCGCGTCCTGCACAGCAGCACGCCGACGGCGGCGCTGCGCGAGGGCCGCATCGAACTGTCCGGCGACTGCGGCGGGACCGGCTCCCTCGGCGGGGCCCCCGCCATCTGCTGGCTGGAGACCGAGCTCACCATCGGTGCCCACCACTACTTCCTGATCGACGGGGAGTGGCACGAGACCGGCCTGGAGTACCTCGACTCCATCCGCAGGCAGGTCACCGAGCTGATCAGCACGGACTCCCCGACGGTCCTGCCGCCGTGGAGGAAGGGTGAGCACGAGGCCGCCTACAACCTGCGGGTCCAGCACGAGCTCGGCCGCGCGAACTACCTGTGCCTGGACCGCAAGTACGTGCGGACCACTCTCCACCGGGGAAACGGGTTCGAGGCCTGTGACCACTACGGCCCGGAAGGCCGGCTCGTCTGCGTCAAGCCCGCCCAGGACTCCCCTCCGCTGAGCCACCTGTTCAACCAGGCCCTTGTCGCGGTCGAGGCACTGGTCAACCAGCCCGAAGCCAGGGCACGGTTCCGGGAGGTCGTCGCCGAGGTGAGCGAGGGGACCCGGAACGTCCCTCTCGACTACCGGCCCAGGAAGGTGGTCTTCGCGATCCACCTCAAGACCGGACGGACGCTGACTCCCGAGACGCTCTTTCCCTTCGCGCAGGTCGCGCTCGTCAACATGGCCACGACGCTGAAGTCCCTCTACGACGTGGACGTCGAGGTCGTCGGCATCCCCGCCGAATGACCCCGTCGTGACCCAGGCGGCCGGAAGCCGCCTGGGTCGGCCGTCCCTGCACGGGCTTGCCGTACGGCGGCGTCGTCTGCGCGTGGAGACGACGCCGCCCCGGCGCAGAGACACCGACGACCTCTCCCCGCCGCCGGAACGGCGATGGCACCATCCAGCCCTTGTCCGGCAGAGCCGAGTTTCCGATCATCGGCATGCCGGTCTCCTCACCCCCGAGGGAGCATGATGACAGGAACACAGCAGAGACCCTTCCCCGTCGACGACCTCCTTCGGGCCGTGCGGCTGGAGATCGCGGCCGAACTCCGCAGCGACGGTGACGGGGAGAAGATCCCCCTGACCGCCGGACGGAGGAACGGAAGCGACGGGGAGGTCCACGAGTACCTGTTCTCCTGCCAGAAGTGGAAGGACACGTTCTCCGGGGAGAAACTGCTCGTCCGGCTGTCACGCTCCCGCGCTCCGTGGGCGAGGGCCGAGGCCGCGCGAATGCACGACGGCAAGATCCTGGTCCGCACCGCGGCCGATCTGGGCACCCGGCCCGACAACGCCCAGTTGCGGATGGACGAGTCGGCGGGCCTGGAGACCCTCGTGGAGCGGCTGGAGTCCGCCGGCGAGGCCGACGGCCCGGTCAACCTCACCACTGCGGGCTGGCTGCTGGGTCAGGGACGGCCGCGTATCGACCGCTGCACCACCCCCGAACGCTTCGTCCACGGGTATCACGAACGTCCGTTCAATCCCCGACAGCGACAGGCGATCGAGCAGGCCCTCGGCAGCGACCTCACCTTCATCTGGGGGCCGCCGGGGACCGGGAAGACCGACGTCGTCGCCTCCATCGTCGAGGGCTGCTACCGGCAGGGAATGCGGGTCCTCTTCGTCGCCCCGACCAAGGTCGCCGTGGACCAGGCACTGGAGCGGATCTGCGACCTGCTCTCGGACGAGGAGGACTTCGACGCGGGACTCGTGCAGCGCGCCGGAGACATCGAGCTCGCCTCCCTGGCCGGCAGATTCGGTGACCAGATCAACGCCGGGCGGATCGCCGCCCGGCTCGCCGCCGCCACCGCCGCGCAGATCACCAGGACACGCGAGATGCTGGACGCGGCACGGCAGGACCTCGCGCTCCACTCCGAGGCCGGACGTCTCGCGGACGAACTCCGGGACCTGCGGGCACGACACGACGAGGCCGCACGGCACAGCACCGTCCTGCACCGCCGGACCCAGGACGGCCGAACCTCCATCGCCGAGATCGAGCAGCAGATCCGGGACATCGGCATCCCGTCCGGACTCCGCGCCAAGAGGAAACAGGCCAGGCTCGATGCCCTCGACCGTGAGCACCAGGCGCTCCGGAACGCCGTCGCCACACTCGATCAGCAGTTACGAGCCGCGCTGGCCGCTCAGCAGCACCTCGCGGCCGAGACCGCCAGGCTCGAGCCGGAACTGGCCATCCTCCGCGCCCGGCTGAAGGAGATCCCCGCCGCCGCTCCCCTACGGGACGCCGTCGAGCGCCTTCAACAGCAGCTCAGCGCGTTGGAGCAGGAGCAGTCGAAGATCACCGAGGCGGTCCGCGCGAACTGCCGCGTTATGGGCACCACGGTCGCCAAGGCCGTGCAGTCCCGCAAACTGCTCGACTCGGTCGACGCGGTGGTCATCGACGAGGCCGGCATGGTGAACACCCCTTCGGCCTGGTACGCCGCCGGACTCGCCGCACGACGGGTCATCGTCGCCGGGGACTTCCGGCAGCTGCCCGCCGTGACCAAGGCCTCCGGTGACAAGAAAGCATCGCCCGAGGACAGGCAGCACGCCCAACTCTGGATGGACCGCGACGTCTTCGCCACGGCCGGGCTGGTGGACCCTACGGGTTCGGCCCGGCAGGACCGCCGGATGGTCTGCCTGGACACGCAGTACCGCATGCGTCCGTCGATCTGTGAGCTGGTCAACGTCGTCGCCTACCCTGACGCGCCCCTGCGCACCGGACGCGGTGACCGCAGCAGCCTCCCGCACTCACCGCTGATCGACGGTCCGCTGATCCTCGTGGACACCGCTCCGCGCCATGTGCCCGGCCTGTCGGGCCGCCGGAACGGGCACAAGGCCAACGCGGTGCACGAGGCGGTCATCCATGAACTCGTCCGCGGCCTGCAGTACGACGAGGTCCTTCCAGCCCGCAAGTGGACGGATCTACCCTCTGGAGAGGGACCGTCCGACCGGCTGGCCGTGATCGCTCCGTACAAGGACCAGGTGAAGGCGCTCCGCAGCAGCCTGTCCTACCGGTTCGGCGAACAGTACGAGGGCCTGGTGGACACCATCCACCGTTTCCAGGGCAGCCAGCGTCGCCTTGTGGTGATCGACACCGTGGCGGGCGCAGGCGACCGGCTCGGTTACTTCTACGAGGGTGTGGGCCTGTCCTCCTCCACCTGCCGCCTGCTCAACGTCGCCCTCAGCCGGGCGCAGGACCATCTCATCGTCGTCGCCAACACCGAGTTCCTCCACACCAACCTCAGCCCCGGCAGTGAAGCCGCACGTATGCTCAGCCACCTGGAACGCCATGCCCGCATGCTCTCGGTCGACGATCTTGTACCGGTCCGCTGTGCGGCCGACCTGGCGGGGCTGGACGAGGATGAGCTGGCCCGGCCCGCCTTCTTCCCCGCCGACGAGGTGCTCCGCGCCGTTGAATGGGACATCGAACGGGCTCAGCGCAGCATCGAGATCTACTGCGCCTTCCTGGATCCCACCCCCGTCAGCAGATGGCTACGGTGCCTCACTCCGCGCATCAGGGAAGGAATCCAGGTGACCGTCCACACCCGGGACCAGAGCGACGACACGCGCAAGCGGGATCTCGTCCATGAACTAGAGGCGGCCGGTTGCCTAGTCACCGTACGCGAACGCATGCACGAGAAGATCATGATCATTGATGACATCGTGCTGTGGCACGGGTCCCTCAATCTGCTTGCAAACACCGGTCCCACCGACCTGATGATGCGGATCACCGACCCAGCTTCCTGTCAGCGGGTCCGTCACATCGTCGACCGCGCGCGGATGGAACGTCCCGCACGCACCTGGAAGCAGACACCGCCTGGGCCGTCGTCTGAGCCGAGCCCGGTCTCCGACGTCAGAGCGGGCGACGTGCTGGACGGACGACTCTACATATGCGTCCCCTATGGGGAGAATGACGAGTTCAAGCGCGTGGTGCGCGCTGCCAGCATGCGACCTGTCTGGTTCAACGAGAGGAAGCTGTGGCATGTCGATGCCACCATCCCCCGGCACCTGATCCAACGGTGGCTTCCGCCCAGCGGCTGATGACCCGTCAGACGCTCTGTGAGTCTCATGAGCTCGAACTATTCATCGTCGAGTGAATGATCAGCCTCTGCAGGCCGAGCGCATTACCTGGAGCTCCTTGCGGAGGTCCTCCCAGGGGAACGTGGCGGCTCCCGGCTGGCCCGAGTCGGGAGCGGGGAGCCTCTCCGGGTCGAAGACGACCTTCACACCCCACTCCCGGAGCAGGGCCACGCTGTTGCCGAAGGCCGGATGGCGGGCGAGAGCGACGTTGGGCCAGGGCACGGCCACGATCGGCAGCCCCAGCCCGAGCGCCTCGTTCAGCAGCCCGAGAGCGAGGGTGTCGCTGATGCCCTGGGCCCACTTGTTCATCGTGTTGAAGGTGGCCGGGACCACCGCCATCGCATCGGCCGGAGGCAGGACGTCCGGATCCTCAGGGCGCTTGTAGTCGCTGCGCACCGGATACCCGGTCAGTGCTGCGAGCCCGGCGATGTCGAGGAACTTCGTTCCCGAGGGGGTCGCGACCACGCAGACGGTCCAGCCCTCCTGCTGGGCGTGCGTCACGAGGTCAGGAAGTTCCCCCGCCGGCCGGCCTCCGCACGCGATCACATACAGAACCGGCTTGCCGTTCGTCATGTCCCGCCGCGCTCCTCGCTGCACCGATCACCCGTTGCCGTCCTGCAATGGCGCAACGGCGTGATTACTGTGGTTCCACGCGAACCCTACGTCCGAGGCCCGAGGTCGTGCCATGGTGACCCAGCACAACGATGACGGTGAGGCGGACCGGCGCATCGGCCGACGTGTCCGCGCGCTCCGGCTGCGCCACGGGCTGGGCCTGCGGGCCTGCGCCGAGTTGTGCGGGCGCACCGAGGAGTGGCTGCGCCAGGTCGAGCGCAGCGAGCAGCGGCTGGACAAACTCTCCACCCTCGTCACTCTGGCCCGGGTGCTCGGTGTCCGCGACCTCGGTCTCATCGCCGAGGACCGGTTGGGCGGGCTGACCTGCAGTCTGACCGAGGGCGGCCGGGTCCGGCACGAGGCGGTGCCCGCCTTGCGGCAGGTGCTGTCGACCCCGGCCTTCCCCGCCCAGCCGGCCGGTGACCTGTCGGTCGAGGTCGACCGGCTGCGGCGTCGGCTGGCCATGGCGTGGTCGTCCTGGCACCGGTCGGTGCGGCCGTACACGGCGCTGGGCGTCGTGGCTCCCGGGCTGTTGCGCGACGCTTTCAGCGTGCACCGTACGGCGCAGCCGTCCGAGCGGCGGGCGAGCTGGGCGGTCCTGGCCGAGGTGTTCCAGCTGGCCCAGCGGTTCCTGTACTGCGTGGGCGAGCCGGAGCTGGCGGCCCGGGCCGCCGACCGGGCGGTGGTCGCCGCCGAGGAGACCGATGATCCGGTCCTGATCGCGACCTCGGCCTGGACCTCCGCCATGGCGGCCCTGGGCCGCGACCAGGCCGACGAGGCGTGCGAGGTCGCCACCGCCGTGGCGAACCACCTGCGGCCCGCGTGTGAGACGTCCGAGGCGGCGCTGTCGGCGTGGGGTTCCCTGCAGTTGTTCGCGGCGATCGCGTGCGCGAAGAACCGGCAGGCCGCCGATGCCTGGCGGCACTGGGACCTGGCCCATAGTGCGGCATCCTCGCTGGGACCCGCTCATCACAATCCGCTGACGATGTTCGGCGAGGCGAACGTGGCCGTCTACGCCGTGGCCATCGAGGTGGAGACCGGACGGTCGGCGGTGGCGGTCGACCGCGCCAAGGCCATCGATGTCTCCGGCATCCCCTCGTCCAACCGCCGGGCGCAGCATCTCATCAACCTGGCCCGCAGCCAGGTTCACCGCCGTGACCCGGAGCAGGCGCTGGGGTGCCTGCGCCTGTCGGAGCAGCACTCCACCGAGACGATCTTCTTCAGCCCGGTCGCCCGGCAGGCCATCACCGAGCTGATCGAAAAGCAGCGCCGCCCCGCACCGTCCCTGCTCGATCTCGCCGTCCGCGCCCGCGTCATCGCTTAACGACCCCCAAGTGCCGGTTGGGTTCGCCGCCCGGAAGCGGCCGTACGGTCGGCGGCATGAACCGAGAGCTCGTTGACATCCAAGCCGCCCACGAAGCGCTGCAGAGCCTGGCGGCGGAGTTGGAGAAGCGGTGCTTCAGCGTGCGGCTCCGCGCGATCGAGGGCCGCCCGCTGAGCCTCACCGTCACCAACATCGCCGCGCCCGTCCTCACCGAGAGCATCCTGACCGCCCCGGACGACGGCGGTGCGCTCTGGTACTGGTTCCCCTGGCGCGCGCCGATCAGCCGCGTCGACGACGTCACGGCCGCCGCCGACCTCATCGAGCGAGTCCTCGCCGAGGTCGGCCGACCGGCCCTCTGACCGGCACGGCGGCGCGGCTCGCACCAACCCGTAAGCGGCTGCGGGCCCATCCCACACGTCGCCGCGCCTCACCGATCCGACACCCGACGACCTCGTACGGCGCTGCTCGTGGAGGGGAAGGCGCCGTACGACGCGGCGGCATGGCCGAGACGCATCACCATCCCGACCATGCCGCCGCAGCCATCCAAGGAGGCGGACATGACGTTTCCCCCGGGATTTCACGGCATCCATGCCGCCCCGCTCACCACCACCTACGAGCGGATCCGCTGGGTCGTACCCGTGCCCCGGACCGATCGGATCCGGGTGCGCAGCCACACCTGCATCTGCCGGGAGATCCAGTTCGAGCTGTGTGAAGCCGGCGGGCTGGCGTTCATCCGCCGCCTTGCACCCCTTCGGGGCCGCGACGTCGTCCACGAGACGGAGTGGACGGTGACCACACGCGCCGTACGGCTCTGGGAGTCCCTCCTGCGAGGGCAGGCCCGATAAGCCGACTCACCGGGCCTGAAACCGACTCATAGGCCATCGAGACCACCTGACGATATCTACCCAGCCTTGTGGATCATCTTGTAGACACGATCCATCTCCTCGGCCGCCTTGTGTGCCTGCGCGACCTCGGCCACGATACCCGGGTCGGCCAAGAGCCGGTCCAGATGGTCATTGCCGCAGACGAAAGTCCGCTCCGACTCGACCACGGCTTCTCCTCATACGATGTCTCCCGTTTTCGGGAGCATGCTGATCAACTCCCCTCGTCAGGTGCCGATGGTGCGGCCTGCCCGGATGATGGGCTTGAGAGGCAACGGAGAGTCGATTCATGATCCTAGCTGGTGCGGGTCCGGGCAACCCGCGGAAAAGCGATCATCATGAGAGATCAAGTCAAGGACGATCCCGAGTCGCGCAGACAACTCCACGGCAGCGTCATCCAGACGGATCCGGAGTGGCCATAAGCCATCCTGCCGGGGTCTCCGTCCGTCTTGTGGTCGCTGCTGTAATCGATGAGGCTGCTTTGATTGCCTCCCTCGAGATTCCACGTTCCTGCTGGCCAAAGCCTTTTCGGACGATGCCGTGATGGGGCCGACTCGCCCATAGGGCGCCCCTGCCATATGTGCGCGCCGTACAGATCCAGGTCGGGTGTCGTCCCGTCGTGGTGCTCGCCGTACTCGAAGTTCTTCCCCGCCGCGTGTACGGCCTTCCACCTGGCGCGTGGCGGTCTTGAAGCGGAGACGGCTCGCGATCACCAAAGGTGATCACGAGAGTGGCACCGCCGGGATTTGTGAGCCGATTTCGATCACGGCGGAACGTCCGCCAACTCGATCAGCCGCCGCCGCGGTCCCTGCGATCCGCAGGGCAACCAGACGGGTCCGGCAGGGCCGTCGCCGATCAAGGTGTGGACGGCCGTGGCGACCGGCGCCTCGGGGACTCCGATGAGCTCGCGGAGGTTGGCCTCTCGCCGGGTGCTCGGCAGCCAGAGCAGGACGGGCGTGGTGATGCCCGTCGTCTCGGCGAGGTCGGCGTAGTCGTCGAGCTTCCGGACGACCTTGGCCAGTGGTTCGCTGCCGGTGTCGTGTTCGAGGAAGAAGTCGACCTGGTCACCGTTCTCGATCCAGCGGCCGTAGGCGTCCGGGCGGGCGAGATCGCCCCAGAGGGCGGCGCAGCGGCGTTCGCTCCACCACTCGGCGACCCGCGCCGAAGCGTGACTCTGCCGGGCGCTCCGGTGCAGGCAGGTGAAGAAGTCATTCACGCCGATCAGGTGGCCGAGGCGGGAGGAGAAGCAGATGCTCATCGCGGCGTCCCGGCGGTAGCCGAGCTGGGCGACGCTGATCCCCCGTTGGGCGGCCAGGACGGCGGCCCCGGCGGGGCCGAGGACCCAGTGGCAGGGTGAGGAGCCGGTCGGGGCCCACGGGCGGAAGCGTTCCAGCGCTGCCAGGCGGTGAAGGACGGCCAGGCGTCGCCGGGCGATCTGCGGCCGGGTGAAGAAGATGTGCTCGATCTGGTGAGTGGTGAGCACGCGGTGCTCGAACACCGTGGCCAGCAGGTCGTGGTCGCGGTCGGTGAGGCGGGCTGCGAGCTCGCCCATGAGGGACGGGTCGATGCGAGGACCGGTCGGCTGACGGAGACTGCGCGGGTTTCTTGCCATGGCCTGTGCTCCTTCGGTGGTACGGGTCTGCGGACAGCTACATGATCGGAAATCGGGTGCGCACGCCGCCGAGGGCTCACACATCGGCGGCCGGTAGCAGGACGGGCCGTTGGTGGCCGACGTCGGCGTCACGGCGTCAGGCTGGGACCCAATGGCGGGCTGTACGCCCCGCCCATCAGCGCGCCTGTCAGGGCGTGATTCGACGCGGTCACGGTCGGCCACGGCATTACTGAGACCGGGAAGCCAACCAGTGGCGAGCGTGGTCCCGGTAATGGCCTGGCAGAGGGAAGCGGATCGCGAAGAACGGTAGGAAGAAGGCTGGAACGTCAGGGCGGCACGGGACCCGGGATCCTTCGGGAGCCGGCGGGCTCTCCTCCTTCTCGCGAGATTACGGACTGGCCGGTGGGGACCGGTGGCGGGTGACTCCCGAAGCTCCAAGCCGTCCGTGCTGCCCTATCGCTTGTTAAAAGACTTGGGATTCAGGCCGGGTTGGGACACCGACCTTGGGGATTTGACTGGAAGATGGTCGGCCCGGAGGCCGGAAGACCACCGGCCAGGTGTCCATCAAGCCCCATGTCCGGAATCTGTCCGGGAAGTGTCCGAGAACGCTATGACCTGCGCTTATATGGCTTCTCAGAGCCGCCATCGGGCCTGCCGGCTGCGCTGATCGAACTCTTTACCGTCGTCGATGTCCGATCCGGTCCCATCCCACAGGTATTTCCCTAGCAGGGGACCAGGTGGCGCGGGATCCGGGCCACATCGGCATGACGACATCGCAGCATCCGAAGCACGAAACCGGGGCCGCTCTCCGGCACTGCATGCGGGACCACGCCACCGGCAGGCGAGACGAGAACCTTGACGGCCCGGCCCGAGGCAGGGGTGCATCCGTCCTGCCCCGGACGACTGACCGGCCGGAACCGCTCCGGTTCCGCGCCCCAGCCACCGTCCAGGGCCTGTCCAACAGGCGAGGGTCGAACGGCGGCGGTATACCGAGCGCAGTCAGGGAGCGGCTATGAACGCGCCCATGTCCCGGGCGGAGCTGCTGGCGCTGCCGCCGGTGATCGGCATCGTGACGGCAGGCAGGGTTCTCGGCTTCGGCCGGACCAAGTCCTACGAGCTGGCCCGCACGGGCGAGTTCCCCTGCCGGGTGATCCGCGTGGGCCGCTCTTACCTGGTCCCGACCGCGGTTCTGCTCGCGGTGCTCGGTCTGGAACCGAACCGTCCTCCCCTCGCCGACGTCCCCGACGACGACTCACGAGGTGCACATCAGTGAAGGGCTCCACCTACAAGCGTTGCGGCTGTCGTAACCCGGTGACCGGCAGGCAGTACCGCCCCAGCTGTCCGAAGTTGAAGAAGAAGGATCACGGCTCCTGGTGGGGCCGCTACGACTTGCCGCGCGGAGCAGACGGAAAGCGCAGACAAGAGAAGATCGGCCCCTACGCCACCAGGGCCGAGGCGGAGGCGGCGTTGGCCGAGGCCGTCGACGGGGCCAACAAGGGCACCAACCACGGGGTGAACCGGCAGACCTTCGGCGACTACCTCGACCAGTGGATCGCCGGCAAGGTCGGGCTGAGCGAGAACACCCGTAAGGGCTACCTGACGCACATCCGGCTCTACTACCGGCCCGGCCTCGGGCACGTCCGCATGTCCGACCTGCGCGACCACCACTTCGAGGAGCTGTACGCGGCCATGCGGCAGATCGGCCGCCTGGCCGACGGAGTGCGGCCGTCGCCGATGCTGCGCCGCCTGCTGGAGGCCCGCACCGACACCCAGCAGGCCCGGCGGCCGCTCAGCGCCTCGCGGATCAAGCGCATCCACGCGACCGCGACCAGTGCGCTGAACAGCGCGGTCCGCCGCAAGCGGATCCCCTTCAACCCCGCCGAGCACGTCGAGCTCGTGCCACCCCGCAGGCGGCGCCCGCTGGTCTGGACGGCCGAGCGGATCGAGCGCTGGCAGCAGACCGGCCGCCGCCCGGCACCGGTCATGGTGTGGACGCCGCAGCAGACCGGCGCGTTCCTGGACTTCGTCGCCGACGACACCCTCTACGCACTCTGGCACCTGCTGGCCTACCGTCCGCTGCGGCGCGGCGAGGTCGCCGGGCTGCCCTGGAGCGACGTCGATCTGGCGGCAGGGACACTCCTGGTCCGCGAGACCAATCCCGGTCACGTCCCCGGCGACGAGGATGACTGGGACGACCCCAAGAGCGACGCGGGCGAGCGCACCGTCACCCTGGACGACCAGACCGTCCAGGTCCTACGCGCCTACAAGAAGCGGCAGAGCGAGATGCGGCTCGCCCTCGGCACCGGCTGGGTGGACTCTGGCAGGGTCTTCACCAAGGAGACCGGCGAGGCGCTCAGCCCGGACGGCATCTCCCAGCGGTTCGACCGCTTCCTCACCCGCCACGCCACCATCCGCCGCAGGCACACGGAGGATGGCTGGAGCATCGATCGACTCGCCCGCGCGCACGCCGTGCCCGAGCGCGCCATCCTGACGACTCTCCAGGCCCCGCTGCCGCCGATCAGGCTGCACGACCTGCGGCACGGCGCGGCCTCGCTCATGCTCGCGGCGGGCGTGGACATCAACGTCGTCAAGGAGGAGTGCGGCCACGCCACAGCCGCCTTCACTCGCGACTTCTACCAGCACGTCTTCCCCGAGGTGGCCAAGGCCGCCGCCGAAGCCGTGGCGGCGATCGTGCCCCGATCCGCGCTCGGAAAGTGACCGCCACGAAGGGACGGGGAATCGCCCGATGGTCCAGCAACGGTCCGGCATGTGCCCACCGTGTGCCCACCCGGCGACAAGCCGGACATCCAAATGATCAGTAAAAGCGAACAACCGCAGGTCACAAGGGGTAGGGCGGGCGGGACTCGAACCCGCGACCAAGGGATTATGAGTCCCCTGCTCTAACCGGCTGAGCTACCGCCCCTCGCGCAAGCCGTACCAACGCATTCAACCAAAGGAGAGCCCCGTTCGCACATCCGGCGGGCCGCTTGATCCAAGATGTGACCTTTGTGCGCGAGATCGGACCGAGCGACGGGTGCCGGCACCGCGCTCGCAACGACGCGGGCGAGCCGGGCGCGTCGCCGTCGCGCCTACTGTCCCCGGGGGCGGAGCACTAGAGTACCGTGTGAGCCTGTTGAGGAGTGTTGGGTCATGCGCGTTATTGAAGCTTTTCGGGAGTCGTTCGGCGCCGAGCCGCGCGGGGTGTGGCACGCTCCGGGACGGGTGAACCTGATCGGGGAGCACACCGACTACAACGACGGGTTCGTACTGCCGTTCGCCGTGCCGTGGGGGGTCGCCGCGGCGGTCTCCCCTCGGGAGGACGACGTCGTACGGCTCCGCTCGCTCCAGGTGGACGGACCGGCGGTGACCGTCGGGGACCTCGACGGCGCCGAGGGGTGGGCCCGGTACGCCGTCGGGGTGGTCTGGGCGCTGCGTGAGGCCGGGCATCCGGTGCGGGGCGCGGACATCGTGCTCGACGGGGACGTGCCGCAGGGGGCGGGGCTGTCGTCGAGCGCCGCGCTGGAGGTGGTGGTCGGCCTCGCCCTCAACGAGCTGTACGGCCTGGGCCTCACCCCGATGGAGATCGCGCTGCTCGCCCAGAAGGCGGAGAACGACTTCGTCGGCATGCCGTGCGGGATCATGGACCAGGCGGCGTCGGCGCTCTGCGAGGAGGGCAGGGCGCTCTTCCTCGACTGCCGGACCCTCGGCACCAGGAACATCCCCTTCGACCTGGCCGCGCAGGGGCTCCAGCTGCTGATCGTCAACACCGGGGTCCACCACGAGCTCGCCGACGGGCAGTACGCCCGGCGGCGCCGGGACTGCGAGAACGCCGCCAAGCGGCTGGGTGTGGACGCCCTGCGCGACGTCACCGACCTGGCGGGCGCGCTGGCGAAGCTGAGCGGGGACGAGCGCAAGCGCGTGCAGCACGTGGTGACCGAGAACCACCGGGTGGAGGCGCTCATCGGGCTGCTGCGGGCGGGGGCGGTCCGGGAGATCGGGGCGTTGCTGAACGCCTCCCACCTGTCGTTGCGGGACCAGTACGAGGTGTCCTGCCCGGAGCTGGATGTGGCCGTGGAGGCGGCGATCCGGGGCGGGGCCCGGGGGGCGCGGATGACCGGGGGCGGGTTCGGCGGTTCGGCCATCGCGCTGGTCGCCGACGACCGGGTGGAGTCCGTGCGGGAGGCGGTGACGGCCGCCTACGCCGAGCGCGGCTGGGCGGCTCCGGAGATCTACCCCGCGACCCCGGCCTCCGGAGCCCGCCGCCTGGTCTGAGGCGTCACAGGGCGGCACCGGCGCCCTCGCCGGTCTGCGCCGTCTTGCGCAGGAGCTCCAGGGTGTGGTCCAGCTCGCCCTGGAGCGTACGGCAGGCCGCCTCGGCGTCTCCCCGCTCGACGGCCCGGACCAGGGCGGCGTGGGTGTCGTCCCCGGGGTTGCCGTCGTGCTCCCGGAGGCCGAGCAGGTCGACCAGGTCGACCAGCCCCTGCCGGAGCGCCGGGACGAACTCCGCGAACAGGTCGGTGAGCACGGGGTTGTGGGCGGCCGCCACGACCGCGGCGTGCAGGGCGATGTCGGCGTCGACGAAGGCGCCGTCGTCGCCTGCGGCGGCGGCGCGCCGGGCGGTCAGCGCCTCGTGGAGGGCGGCGATGTCAGCGTCGGTCCGCCGTTCCGCGGCCAGGCGGGCGGCCTGTACCTCGACGAGCGTGCGCACCTCGTAGACGTGGACGACGCCGGCGCGGCGGAGCCGGGCAGGCCAGTCCTCGGCGGGCTCGGTGGCGATGACGAAGACCCCGGAGCCCTGCCGGGCCTGCACCAATCCCGCCCCGGCCAGGGCGCGGACGGCCTCGCGCACGGTGGAGCGGCCCACGCCGAGCGTCTTGGCCAGGGTCGTCTCGCCGGGCAGCCTGGTGCCGACCGGCCACTCCCCCGAGGTGATCTGGTCGCGCAGGCGGCGGGTGGCCTGGTCGACCAGTGAGCTGGGGCTGAGGGCTCCGAGTGCCATTTCTACCTCTCAGGTTGTCTGAGGAGCTGAGGTGTGTTTAGCATACCGGTATGTCGCCGCACCGTCTCCTTCTCGGCCGCCGCGGCGGGGTCTGATCCGACCGGCACCCCGCCGCGGGTGCCGTGCTGCCGGTCCCTCCCCGACCACAGCCACGACAGCGACGACCGAAGGACAGACCTGATGAGCACGCTGACGAATCCGCAGCGCCCCAGCGGCATGCCGTACCGGAAGTACCTGCCCGCCCACGAGCGGGTCGAGATCGCCCTCACCGACCGCACCTGGCCGGCCCGCAGGATCACGCAGGCCCCGCTCTGGGTCGCCGAGGACCTGCGCGACGGCAACCAGGCGCTGGCCGAGCCGATGGACACCCCGCGCAAGCGCCGCATGTTCGACCTGCTGGTCGGGATGGGGTTCAAGGAGATCGTGGCCGGTTTCCCGGCGGCGAGCCGTACGGACTTCGACTTCGTCCGGCACCTGGCCGACACCGGCGCGGTGCCCGACGACGTGACCGTCTCGGTGCTCACCGGCGCCCGCGCCGACCTGATCGACCGGACCTTCGCCGCCATCGAGGGCCTGCCGAAGACGATCGTCCACCTCTACACCCCGACCGCCCCGGTCTGGCGGGAGGTGGTGCTCGGCCGTGACCGGGCGGAGCTCCACGCCATGATCATGGAGGCCGCCGCGCGCATGGACCGGCTGGCGGGGGAGGGCACCCGGTTCGAGTTCTCGCCGGAGGTGTTCAACATGACCGAGCCGGACTTCGCGCTGGAGGTCTGCGACGGTCTCACCGAGCTCTGGGACGCCTCCCCCGACCGGCCGGTGATCCACAACCTGCCCGCCACCGTCGAGATCGGCTACCCCAACATCTACGCCGACCAGATCGAGTACATGCACCGCCACCTGGGGCGGCGCGAGTCGGTCGTGCTCTCGGTCCACCCGCACAACGACCGCGGGACCGGAGTGGCCTGCGCCGAGCTGGCCATGCTCGCCGGCGCCCAGCGGGTGGAGGGCTGCCTGTTCGGCAACGGCGAGCGCACCGGCAACGTCGACCTGGTCACCCTCGCCCTCAACCTGTACTCACAGGGCGTGGACCCGATGCTCGACCTCTCCGACATCGACCTCGTCCGCCGGACTGTGGAGGAGTGCATCCGGATGCCGGTCCACCCCCGCCACCCCTACGGCGGCGATCTCGTCTACACCGCCTTCTCCGGCACCCACCAGGACGCCATCGGCAAGGGCCTGGCCCGCGCGGCCGAGGATTCCCACTGGTCCGTGCCGTACCTGCCGATCGACCCCTCCGACGTGGGCCGCACCTACGAGGCGGTGATCCGCGTCAACAGCCAGTCGGGCAAGGGCGGCGTCGCCTACCTCCTCCGCGAGCACTACGGGCTGGACCTGCCCGAGGAGCGGCGGGCCGACTTCGCCCGCGTCGTCCAGGCCGCGGCCGACGACAGCGGCCTGGAGCTCACGCCGCAGGACCTGTGGAAGCTCTACGACGCCACCTACCAGGACTGAGCTGGACCGGAGGTCTGCGCCCTGCCCGCGAGACGCGGGAAGAGCGGAACCGGCTCGGGCAGACGATCCCCCGGGGTTCCCGGGGTTCCCGGGGTTCCCGGACTCCCTGGGCTCCCCGTGGTTCCCGCGCACTGTACGGCGATGCGGGCCGCGGCGCCGCGGAGGAAGGGCGCGAGCAGGCCCGCCGGCTCGCGGCAGGTCTCCACGAGCGTGCCCAGGACCGGGTCGAGGCGCGGGGAGCCCTCCCGGGCGAGCTGCCACGGCCTGACCTGGCTCACGTAGCGGTTGGCGGCCTCGACCACCCCGTACACCACGCCGGTGGCCCGGCGGAAGTCGAAGGCGTCGAGAGCCTCGGCCACCGCTCCCGGGGCGCGCCGCCGTACCGCGTCCGGCTCCGGATCCCGGGCGGAGGGCACGGACCCGTCCCGGTACCGATGGACCATGCCCACCACCCGGTTGACGAGGTTGCCCAGCCCGTTGGCCAGCTCGTCGTCGTGCCGGGCGACGAGGCGCTCCACGGTGAAGTCGGCGTCGCCGACCCGCGGCACGTCGCGCAGGAGCCACCACCGCAGCGCGTCCACCCCGTACGCGGAGACCAGCTCCAGCGGATCGACGGCCGCCCCGCCGGGTTTGCTGATCTTGCGCCCGTCCGGTGGGGACGAGCGTTGACGTACGGGATGGTGGTGCTCAGGAGAACTCGGGGCATCGGAACCTCCGGTGACGGGGCTCCGGCAGCCAGGTCGAGGCCCCTGTTTCGGGGCCTCGGCAACGTGACCGGTGTCAGCGGGTCGTCATCACCTGGGCAGTCATACGATCACGGTACCTCCGGCGCCGACGCCGCCGCGAGCGGATAACCGCGCCGGAGTGCCCGAGCTCCTAGGGTCGGAGCATGCCCTTCGAAAACGTGAACGTCGTGTACCGCAAATTCGACGGTTCTCTGCACTGGCACCATCGCGGTCTGCTGCTCGGCGAGGACGAGCACGGCGTCTGGACCGGCTGCACGGCCGGTTCCAGCGGCAGCCGGGGTCACGAGCCCCCGGTCGTGTGGCCGCACGCGTTCGTGATGCTCTTCCCCCGCGACCAGTGGTGGACGGCCGTCTTCAACGCCCAGCCGGACAAGACCGAGATCTACTGCGACGTCACCACCGTGCCGGAGTGGAACGATGGGGAGGTCACCATGGTCGACCTCGACCTCGACGTGATCCGCATGCGCGACGGCCGGGTCTTCCTCGACGACGAGGACGAGTTCGAGGAGCACCGGGTCCGCTACGCCTATCCCGCGGACGTCATCGCCTCCGCCCGGGCCGCGGCCGAGCACCTCCTCGAGGCCGTCGCCACCCGTGCCGCCCCCTTCGCGGCCCGCCCGCGCTGGCTGGCCCACGTCACCTGACCCCGCCGCCCCGTCGTCCCGCCCGGTGGGAGGGGTACGGCTCCCGCACACTGGTGCGGGAGCCGGGGGGCTCGGCGGGAGCCGTACGGGCCCAGCCGCGGGACTCGGCGGGAGCCGTACGGGCTCAGTCGCCGAAGGAGAACCAGTTGAGGTTGACGAAGTCGGCCGGCTGCCCGCTGCTGAAGGTGACGTAGACCGTGTGGGTCCCGGTCACCCCTCTGATGTTGGCGGGAACCGTGCGCCAGCTCTGCCATCCGCCGGTGTTGCCGACGGCGAAGTCACCGATCGGGGCGGCCGTCGGGCTGCCGAGGCGGACCTGGACCAGCCCGCTGACCCCGGCCGGCGCCCCGGAGGCGACGCGCGCCCTGAACTGGGTGGCCGCCGTGCCGCCGAAGCGCACGTTGTCGAAGCGCAGCCAGTCGCCGTCGGCGATGCGGCTGACGTTCTGCCCGCCGCCGGTGTCCGTGGTGGTCTCCACCGAGGTGCCCGACTGCGCCTGGTACCGCTCGGCCTGGATGGTCGAGCGGGCGTCCACCCCGCCGGGGTCGCCGGTGGGGGTGACCGTGGGGGTGGGGGTGGGGCTGGGGCCGGAGCCGCTCTGCCAGACGGCCACGTAGTCGACGAGCATCGACCGGCCGGGAACGGTGGCGGCGGTCGGGGTCTGGCCGCCCAGCGCGTTGGGGAACGCCCCGCCCATGGCCACGTTGAGCAGCAGGAAGTAACCCTGGTGACCGGTCATGTTGTTCCAGGTCGTGGCGTCGAACCGGGACTGGCTGAGGCTGTGGAACAGCTGGCCGTCGACGTACCAGCGCAGCTGGTTCGGGGTGACGCTGCGGTCCCATTCGAAGCGGTAGGTGTGGAAGGCCGACTGGCAGGACGCTCCGGGGCAGGCCCTGCTGGCGCCGAGACCGGTGGACTCGTTGCAGGCTCCGCCGGGGTTCACGCCGCAGTGGAGCACGCCCCAGACGGAGTTGATCCCGTTGACGTTCTCCATGATGTCGAACTCGCCGATGGCGGGCCAGTTCTGGTAGTTGCCGCGGTACGGCGCGCCGAGCGCCCAGAAGGCGGGCCAGTAGCCCAGCGCGGCGTCGCCGGTGACGTTGGGCATCTGGATCCGGCCCTCGATGCGCAGGATGCGGCCGGCGGCGGGCTTGAAGTCCGAACGGCGGGTCTCGATGCGGGCCGAGGTCCACTCGGTGCCGTTCTTCAGCGGGGTGATGCGGAGGTTTCCGCCACCGTCGAGGCTCACGTTCGCGGGACTGTCGGTGTAGCGCTGGATCTCACCGGTGCCCCAGTTGGCGGGGCCGCCGGGGTAGTTGTGACCGATGTCGATGATCCAGTTGGTGGAGGAGGGCAGGGATCCGGCGCCGCCGTTGAAGTCGTCGCTCCAGACCAGCGACCAGCCCGAGGGGGTCGGTGGAACGGCGGCGTGGGCGGTGAGCGCGGTCACCGGCAGCACCAGTGCCGCGAGGATGACCGAGATCCAGGTAAGAGAGCGATTTCTGGATGGGGGGTGGCTCATGGCGGCCTCTCTCCGGGGGACGAGGGAGACGGTCGGATAACGCTGCAGCATGGAGACCAGGTGTGGCCACTGTGTCGCCTCGGTCAACTCAAGTCAATACTTTAAGTCGGATTTAAGAGAGCGCTCTCTAAGCGGGGAGCGGCCCGTCCGGGGAGCCGCAGGTCAACCCGACACCCGCCGGACGGCAGTTGACCTCAACAAAGATTGAGGTTTTAGGGTCTTCCCATGAAGACACGTGAGGGACTCTCCATGAACGGGCGGCACGCGATCTCGCGCCCCCGACTCTTGACGGGCGGTGCGCGATGAGCATGGAGGTGACCGCCTGGAACATGCTGTACCGGACCATGAACGCCCAGAACGACCGGCGTCCGGTCTCCATGGCCACGCTGCGGCGGATCGGCGCCTTCGCCCGGCCGCACCGGCGGCGTCTGACGTTGTTCCTGCTGCTCAGCGTTGTGACGGCGATTCTGACGGTGGCCACGCCGGTGCTCGCGGGCGAGGCCGTCGGCGCGATCGTCGGGGGCGCGGAGGCGGGCGTCGTCACCGGGCTGGCGGCGCTCATCGCCGTCATCGCGGTGGCGGAGGCCGGTCTCGGCCTGCTGACGCGGTGGTTGTCGGCGGGCATCGGCGAGGGCCTGATCCTCGACCTGCGCACCGCCGTCTACGACCACGTGCAGCGCATGCCGGTCGCCTTCTTCACCCGGACCCGGACCGGCGCGCTGGTCAGCCGGTTGAACAACGACGTCATCGGCGCGCAGCGGGCCTTCACCGACACCCTGTCCACCGTGGCGGGCAACCTGGTGACGCTCGTGCTCACGCTGGCCGTGATGATCCGTCTCTCCTGGCAGATCACCCTGCTCGCGCTGCTGCTGCTCCCGGTGTTCGTGCTGCCCGCGCGGCGGATGGGCGCGCGGCTGGCGCGCCTGCGGCACGAGGCGGCCGACCACAACGCCGCGATGGGCACGCAGATGACGGAGCGGTTCTCCGCGCCCGGCGCGATGCTCGTGAAGCTCTTCGGCCGGCCCGCCCGGGAGTCGGCCGAGTTCGCCGCGCGGGCCGGGCGGGTGCGGGACATCGGGGTGCGCACGGCGATGGTGCAGTCGGCGTTCGTCACCGCGCTGACCCTGGTCTCGGCGCTGGCGCTGGCGCTGGTCTACGGCCTGGGCGGGTTCTACGCGCTGCGGGGGCAGCTGGATCCGGGGTCCGTCGTCGCGCTCGCGTTGCTGCTCACCCGCCTGTACGCGCCGCTGACCGCGCTGGCCGGAGCCCGGGTGGACGTGATGAGCGCACTGGTGAGCTTCGACCGGGTCTTCGAGGTGCTCGACCTCAAGCCCATGATCACCGACCGGCCGGACGCCCGGCGGGTGCCCGACGGGCCGGTGTCGGTGGAGTTCGAGGACGTGCGCTTCGGATACCCGTCGGCGGAGAAGGTCTCGCTCGCGTCCCTGGAGGAGGTGGCGAACCTCGACACGCGGGGCGGCGCCGAGGTGCTGCACGGCGTGTCGTTCCGTGCCGAGCCGGGGCAGATGGTCGCCCTGGTGGGGTCGTCGGGCGCCGGGAAGTCGACGATCGCGCAGTTGCTGCCGCGGCTGTACGACGTCGAGGGCGGCGCCGTACGGCTGTCGGGGGTGGACGTGCGGGATCTGTCGGCCGAGTCGATCCGCGAGACGGTCGGGATGGTGACGCAGGACGGCCACCTGTTCCACGAGTCGATCCGCGAGAACCTGCTCCTGGCTCGGCCGGAGGCTCGGGAGGAGGAGCTGTGGGAGGCGCTGCGCCGCGCCCGGCTCGACGACCTCGTCGCCGCGCTGCCCGACGGCCTGGACACCGTCGTGGGCGAGCGCGGCTACCGGCTCTCCGGCGGGGAGCGCCAGCGGCTGACGATCGCGCGGCTGCTGCTGGCCCGCCCCCGGGTGGTGATCCTCGACGAGGCCACGGCGCACCTGGACTCCACCTCGGAGGCGGCGGTGCAGGCGGCGCTGGGCGAGGCGCTGGACGGGCGGACCGCCCTGGTGATCGCGCACCGGCTCTCCACCGTGATCGCCGCGGACCTGATCCTGGTGGTCGAGGACGGACGGGTCGTCGAGCGCGGCACGCATGCCGAGCTGCTCGCCGCCGGTGGCCGCTACGAGGAGCTGTTCCGGACCCAGTTCGACCAGCCGGCGGACCTGGAGGCCGCCGCCTGACCGGGCGGCCCCCTGACCGGGCGGCTCGCCGTACGTGGACCGGGAGGGGACCGCGCGCCGCTTCGCCGTACGGCGCTACAGCGGCGGGAACTCGGGGGCGCGGCGTTCCAGGAAGCTGGCGACGCCCTCGGCGAAGTCCGGGCGGCCGAAGGACTCGACCATCATGCGGACGGCGGCCGACTCGGCCGCGTCGAGGGTGGTGCTCCAGTCGCTCCAGATCTGCTGCTTCATCACCGCCATGGAGGCCGGGGAGCTGTGGGTGGCGAGCTCGCGGGCGTAGGCCAGGGTCTCCTCCATGAGGTTCTCGCCGGGGACCGACCGGGCGACCAGGCCCAGCTCGTAGGCCTCGGCGCCGGTGAAGGTCCGGCCCGACAGCAGCAGGTCCATGGCCCTGGCCTGACCGATCAGGCGGGGCAGGACCCAGGAGAGGCCGTACTCGGCGATCAGGCCGCGGCGGGCGAAGGCGGTGGTCCACTTGGCCTCCGCGGCGGTGAAGACCAGGTCGCAGTAGAGGGCGTGGACCATGCCGAGCCCGGCGCAGGCGCCGTTGACGGCGGCGATGATCGGCTTTCTGATGGTGACCGGGAAGGAGTTGGGGCGCTTGTCGGGCTCACTCTCGTAGGAGCCGTCCTGGATGGCGTTCAGCGTCTGGAAGTCGGCCCCGGCGCAGAAGCCCCTCCCCGCCCCGGTGACCACGATCACCCGGACGTCGGGGTTCTCCTCCGCCTCCGCCAGCTGGTCGAAGTAGCGCCGTCCCATCGCGTCGGTCCAGGCGTTGAGCCGGTCCGGCCGGTTGAAGGTCAGCGTCAGCACGCCGTAGTCGAGCGACGGCAGTACCAGGTCCAGCATCTCAGCGCCCCTTCCCTCTTCCCTGCGAATACAGAATAACGTTCTACACCTTTTCTCCTTCCCGCGACAGCGCGGCCCCGGCGACGGCGTCCTACGACAGGGCGATGCAGCGGCCCAGCCCGCGGTCGACCGAGTCACGGTGGTGGACGAAGTTCGGCGACAGCTGCCGGTCGTCGTAGTAGCGGTGGAAGACGGGGGTCGCCGAGGCCGAGATGGGCGGAACGATCCAGCTCCAGTCGGCCGGGCAGAGCCGGCCCGCCCGCTCCTCCCGGTCGAGGTGGGTCAGGAAGCGCCGGGACTCGGTGTGGTGGTCGGTCATGGTCACCCCCGCCCTCTCGAAGGAGTGCAGCACGGCGATGTTCAGCTCCACCAGGGCGTAGTCCCGCCAGAGCGAGCGGTCGGTGCCGGTGTCCAGACCCATGGCGCGGGCGACGGTGGGCAGGAGGTCGTAGCGATCGGCGTCGGCCAGGTTGCGCGCGCCGATCTCCGTTCCCATGTACCAGCCGTTGAACGGTGCCGCGCGGTAACAGATCCCGCCGATCTCCAGGCACATGTTCGAGATGGCCGGTACGGCGTGCCAGCGCAGCCCGAGCCGTTCGAACCAGGGGTAGACCGGGTGGGTCAGCGGCACCTCCAGCACCGCGTCTCCGGGGATCGTCGACAGCAGCGGCGACCCGCCCCCGATCGAGACGGCCAGCGGCAGCACGTCGAACGGGGTGCCGGGGCCTCCCGGCCAGCCGAGCTTGCGCAACATGGTGGTGAAGCGGCCGTAGCGGGGGTCGCCGACGAGCGAGCCGTCGTCCATCTCGTACCCGGCGTACCGGATGAGCTGCTCGTTCCAGATCCTGGGGCCGGGCACCCCCGGCCGGTCGGGGGCGAACACCGTGATCGTCGGGCGGATGCGGCGGCCGGGCGCCGCATCCCGCAGGTGGTTCACGCACTCCACCGCGACACCCTCGGGGGTGTCCACGTGCCTGCGGTCGCGTACGCGCAGCGAACGCCAGTAGAGCCGCCCGATGCACTTGCTGCTGTTGCGCCAGGCCACCCGGGCACCGAAAGCCAGCTCGCCGGGCGTGTGCGTGTAGGTCCCCGTTCTCGCGATCTCGGCCCGCACTTCGCGCAGGCGCGACTTCAGCGGTCCCGCCGCGGGGTTCTCGGCGTGGAACATCATCAGGAATTCCTCGGCGGCCGCCGGGTCGGCGTACCCCGCCGAACGTTCTGGGGCTCCTCCTGGGAGACCGTGGACACCGTGGACCGGCTCCGGCTCTCTCCGCCGGGACCTTCGCCAGGTCAGCAACTGAACAACCACCCATGCGTGGCTCACAGGCACGGCGACCGTTCCGGGCGGCGCGGTGCCCTTTCCGCAGCGGCCCTTCCCCGCTGCGATCGTCACAGTCCGCGGCAACCTCGCACCCGAGCCGTCTCGCCCGCGCCATCAGGCGCGATCACGACGACGCGGAGTGCGCTGTTCATCATCTTCCGTGATTCCCCATATTTTGTCCTCCAAAAAGAGGACGAGAAGCAGCAAGGCCCCGAAAGCATTGCTCCCGGGGCCTTCGTCTTGCGGCTCCCGCGATAGGACTCGAACCAGGATCTCCCCATTTGGATCAGTTCGCACGGATTCAGGCACGAGGTCTCCCGGTCAACCTAGTTCAGTCACGTTCGCGCTCGTTCACCCTGGATGGCTCCCGATCTGGCTCCCCTCCAGCCTGTCAGCCAATCACGGCGATCGGATGATGCGGTCTGTCGACGTCATGCGGTCTCACACGTAGCACCGGGCACTGAGGTTTTTCATCCTCGGTGGATAGGCGGCTGGTCACAGCGTGATCGCGGGTCCGGTGTTCGCCCGATGATGTAGAACAGCCCCTGGTAGGCGGATGATCACCACAATGCCGGTAAGCGGTAACGGATCTCGATTCATCTACCCTGTCGTGGTGCCCACTGACATCTACGGTTTCATCGAGGTCCGGCACCCGTCCGCTGACGAGGACGGGTACGAGGGTGAGCCGTGGTTGACGTCCATGTCCCTCTATCCGCTCCATGACGGCAGCGATTATGTGGCCTTCGGTTGCCTCTTCGGGATCCGCAACTGGCTTGGATGGCCTCCGGTCGCGGCCGGCCGCGGTCTACCAGCCGATGTGTCGGAACGGGTCCGTGCCGACTACGAAGGCTGCGCACGATCCGATGCTGCCGTACACGGCTGCACGTGGGTCTCCTGGTCGCAGCTTCGTGATCTCGACATGTCTGCCCGTCCTGCGGCCCGGGGAATGCTTGAAGTTCGATCAGGGCCGACCTCCATGCCCCATACGATCCGCAGATACCGGATCGACGACCGATGGCCCGACGAGGTCGTTGAGCAGTACGGCACGCCGCCGCTGGACGTCTCGCCCACCGTGGTCCCAGCAGGCCGGTGGCAGGTCGCCGGAGCGACGCTCGAATACGGCCCGGTGACACGGCTGCACGCGCTGGGACCGGGGACGGGATGGGAGCACGTCTTTAGCGTGATGCGGGCTTTGGCTGAGCGGTTCGGAGACGACGGTGTGCGGCTGGTCGTCTGGTTCGACTGAAGGTGATCACGGGCTTTCGAGGCTTCGGGCGCGATAGAGGATGAAAAGTTCACTGACTCCTTGGGTGTGAAGCAGACGTGCTGATCACGCAACGTGGTGTTTCACCTGGTGACCCTCACGATTGGCGTGCATTGACATGCATGGCCGCGTCGCCATGTGCGCCCCGGACGTCACTCACTTTGCCACTCGATGGTTGCGCCTCCCGAACTGAAGGCCGGGTTCTGTTCGAGGCGACTCGTTGACCTCGGGTTCGCCTATTGTGGGCTCAACCATCTTGTCGGTGAGGGTGTCTACGCTTCACTCCCATGGACAATGATGAGACTCGCACTGTACGACTGACGGTCGAAGTTCAAGATTGCGGTATCGCCCATCTGCTGGATAAGAACCCGGGTGGATACGGCGATACACCGGCTCAGTCCATCGGGTTCATCGAGGTCGAGCAGGGGTGCGTCAATCTCCATATCACCCACCAATGGGGGCCGGCCAACTTCACCGTGACCGTTGCGGACCAGGACCCTGGGGCGGCTCTTGCGGCATACGAAGACATCATGGAAATCGGCTTCGTGTCCATGTCGGGCGAGGTAGAGATGACTGGATTCACCTTCGATGAAGCCGTGATGTGCCCCGTGCCATGTCTCCCGGCCGGCCCTGGCACCTACCGCATTCGATATCACGTCAAAGGCATGGATCTTGAGGGCGCGGAGGACGCCGGTGATGACCACTACCTTCAGATATGGCCCGCCCCCTTGGCAGACCCCATGGTGGTGAAGTCGACGAGTGTCGCTTCCGAGTACTTCCGAGACCCAGAGAAGTACCAACGGGACCATGGATTGTGAGCATGGGCCAGCAACTCCCTCCTGGCCTGCCCCGTCTGCCGTCGTCCCACCCGCAGGGATGGCGGGCCAGCCGTGGGGCTGTCCGGCCGCGCGCCCGGCGTCACGTCCGCGATGGAACGAAGGCGGCCCCGCGGCTGGTCTGCTAGGGCTTGTCCTGGAGCGACGGCAGGCGGGCAGGCTTCCGCCGCAACCACTCCACCACCGCACGCTGTGATCTTGGCCTGCCCGGAGCCGGAGTGCCCCCGCCGGAGGCATGCAGTAAGGCCAGCCCTGTGTCTGCGCGCGCCTGCGCGGATGAGCTCAACCCCGTGACCCGGGTGTGCGCTTCCCCGGCCTCGCGGCCCTGTCCTCTCGTCCGCGCCTGCCGACCGGCGCTGTGCGGGCCGGTCGCAGAGCCCCAGCGGCGTGGCCGGCCCGCGTCGAGTCGACGGCGCGTGCGGCCCGGTCAGGGCCGCTTTAGAGCGTGACTCATTTGGTGGTCGCTCGTTTGATATGGCATGGATGCGTTCCTTCAGC
>NZ_BMQP01000044.1 GCF_014648175.1 Planobispora rosea | reverse complement strand
CGTACCCAGGACACGCCGTACAGAGTGACGACGGCGCCGTACCCGGAGATGACACGCCGTACCGGGGCAGCTCTCAGGTGATGGGGAGACCCATCACGGGGTGTGGAGCCAGGCGGCCGTGTCCGGGGGGAGCATGTCGCCGTCCAGGGGTGCGCTCGCGAGGAGGACGCGGCCGTGGGGTGGGAGCCGTACCGGGCTGGAGCCGCAGTTCAGGGCGCAGGCCAGCGGGCCGCGGGTGAAGAAAAGCGCACCTTCGGGGGAGTCCAACCAGGTGATGCGGGTGGGCAGTGAGCCGCGCAGTTCCCGCCGGGCTCGCAGGGCTTCGCGGTAGAAGCCGAGGGTTGATTCGGGGTCGGACGCCTGGCGTTCGGCGGTCAGCGCGGCCCACTCGACCGGCTGCGGGAGCCAGGGGGTGACGCCGGCGGGGGAGAAGCCGTACGGCGCGGCCACCCCGGACCACGGGAGGGGGACCCGGCAGCCGTCCCGGCCGGGGATCTTCCCCTTCGAGCGGGTGAAGATGGGGTCCTGACGGGCCTCCGGGGGGAGATCCGTCACCTCGGGCAGTCCGAGTTCCTCCCCCTGGTAGAGGTAGGCCGAGCCGGGCAGGGCGAGCATGGTCAGCAGCGCGGCCCGGGCCCTGGCGAGGCCGGTGGTGGAGCGGGGCAGGCCCTCGCCGTAGCGGGTCACGTGACGCACCACGTCGTGGTTGGAGAGCACCCAGGTGGGGGAGGCCCCGGTGGCCATGGTGTCGTCGATGACGGTCCGGAAGGCGGTGGGCGACCAGGGGGCCTCCAGCCATGCGAAGTTGAAGCTCTGGTGCAGCTCGTCCGGGCGGAGGTAGCGGGCGAGATCCTCGACGGAGTCGGTCCAGACCTCCCCGACGGCCATCCGGTCGCCGTCGTAGGAGTCGAGGATCTTACGCCACTGGCGGTAGACCTCGTGCACCTCGGGCTGTCCCCAGATGGGGGTGTCGGTCCGGAACGCCTGCCTTTCGAGTGGGGTGTCGGGCAGCCCTTCGGCCTTGTACAGGCCCATGGCGACGTCGATCCGGAACCCGTCCACGCCCCGGTCCAGCCAGAACCGCAGCACGTCGAGGAACTCGTTGTGCACCTCGGGGTTGCGCCAGTTGAAGTCGGGCTGTGTTGTGTCGAACAAGTGCAGGTACCACTGTCCGTCGGGGAGCCGGGTCCAGGCGGGGCCGCCGAACACCGACTGCCAGTTGTTGGGCGGCTCTCCTCCACCGTCCCGGAAGATGTAGCGCTCGCGGCCCTCGCCGCGCAGGGCGGCCTGGAACCACGTGTGCTCCGAGGAACTGTGGTTCGGCACGATGTCCACGATCACGCGCAGCCCGAGCTCGTGCGCGTCGGCCACCATCGCGTCGAAGTCGTCCAGGGTGCCGAACAGCGGGTCCACATCCCGGTGGTCGGCCACGTCGTAGCCGCCGTCCGCCATGGGCGAGCGGTAGAAGGGGGTCAGCCAGACGGCGTCGACGCCCAGCTCGGCGAGGTACGGCAGGCGTTGCCGGACGCCGGCCAGGTCGCCGACGCCGTCTCCCGAGGCGTCGGCGAAGCTGCGAACGTAGATTTCATAGACGACGGCCTCACGCCACCAGGGAATTCGCATATGGAATGGGTTGCCCCCACCCGGCGAGGTTTATGCCTCACGGCCGCGCCGGGCGCCGTCCGGGAGTGGCGCCGGGCTGTCCGTACGGCGGTGGCGGACGCCCCGCGCCCCGGTTACGCGTCGGGTGCGTTGACCATGCTGTGCGCCGCGTAGACGAGGTAGTCCCACAGGCGCTTCTCCAGGTGCTCGGGAAGCTCCAGCGAGGTCACCGCGTCGTGCATGTGCTTCAGCCAGGCGTCGCGCTCGGCGCTGCCGATGACGAACGGGTTGTGCCGCATCCGCAGCCGCGGGTGGCCGCGCTCCTGGCTGTAGGTCCCGGGCCCGCCCCAGTACTGGATCAGGAACAGGCGCAGCCGGTCCTCGGCCCCGGGGAGATCCTCGTCGGGATACATCGGACGGAGCAACGGGTCGTCCACGACGCCCCGGTAGAAGCGGTGCACGAGGCGGCGGAAGGTCTCCTCGCCGCCGACCGCCTCGTAGAAGGTCTGGGGTTCCTCGGTGGTTCCTGACACGCTTTCAGCCTACGGGGTGGCGGAACGTGGAGCCGAACCCTCCCGTCCGCTCCGTGCGGGCCCGGGTCATCCGGCGATCGTGATGGATTCCCGGTCCAGCGCGGCCTTCACGCGCAGGCGGAGCTCCCGGGCGACCTGCGCCTGGCAGGAGGGGATCGTCTTGACGCTGATCCGGAAGACCATGGCGGTGTCGGAGATCTGCTCGATCCCCCAGACCTGGGGCTCCTCGACGATGACGACGTCGCGGTATTCGGGGTCGCTCCACATCTCGTCGGTGACCTCGTTGAGCAGGTTGCGGACGGCGGGCACGTCGGCGGTGTAGGCGACCGGGACGTCCACCGTGGCGCGGGACCAGCCCTGGGACTCGTTGCCGACGCGGGTGATGGTGCCGTTGCGGATGTACCAGACCCGGCCGTCGGCGTCGCGCACGCGGGTGATCCGGAGGGTGACGGCCTCGACGGTGCCGGTGGTGGGGGCGCCGACGGCGGCGCCGACGTCGATCACGTCGCCCACGCCGTACTGGTCTTCCAGGAGCATGAACATGCCGGCGATGAAGTCCCTGACGAGCTCCTGGGCACCGAAGCCGACGGCCACGCCGACGATGCCGACGCTGGTCAGCAGCGGGGCGATCGGGACGGAGAGGCGGTCCAGGACGGTCAGGGCGGCGGTGCCGAGGACGACGATCGAGGCGACGGGCCGGAGCACCGAGCCGATCGTCTCGGCACGCTGCCTGCGCCGCTCGGCGGCGACGGCGTCGAGCCCTCCCGGCTCCACCGTCTGCCTGCCGCGGAGCCGCCCGGCCAGCGAGTTCCCCGCGCCGGACGAGGCACGCCGTACCACCCGGGTGATCAGGCGGTGGGTCACGTTCCGCAGGACGAAGGCGATCACCAGGATCAGCACGATGGAGATCAGCCCTGCGACCACGGGCGCCCAGGTCACGGGAAGGAAGGAGTTCACGATGCCGCAGATTACGTCACTGTCGCCGCTGCCGCCGCTACATGCGTTGGTTAACCCCTGGGTTATCTGCGCGGGAAGATCCGCGATCGACGTCGTCGGTGTCGGGGAAGGCGCCGGTGACGGCACGGTCGACGAGGTCGATGAGGGGATGGGGGAAGGGCTGGGGGACAGCGAGAACACGGAGAGGATCCCTCCCGGATCGGCTCGGTCGGCAGCGGGACAGTTCATCGACCGTACCCATATTGCCGACCGAGCCGGCCGTCGTCACATCACGCCGGGGAAGACGGGGACATCGGGACCCGGGGCCGCGGGGGGCGAGTCCTGACGCTCCGGTGACGTACGGCACGGACGGGGCACGCACCCGGAAGCGTGTCCCGCGCCGTTCCCGTGGGGGGATCCCCCCGATCACCACCCGGACGAGCCCGGGTGGTGGCTCCGGTTTCGGAGCCGGCGAGGTGGCCAGCGTCCATGGACGCTCCGCACCGGTCACCTCGCCGGCTCCGCCGAGCCGCAGTGGGCGCGACGAGCCGGGGCGGCTGCGCTCCGTCCCGGGTCATCGCCTCGGTCACTCTCCCACCGCGGCGAGTACGCGTGCGACCTTGGTCGCGGCACCGGCGGGGTCCTCCGCCGTGTGCATCCGTTCACCCCATGACCACCAGTAGTACCAATCGGGATGGCTGGGGGCGGGCTGGGCTCGGCAGGTGACGTTCTCCGCCAGGCTGGTCGCGTTCGGGTTGATCACGCGGACGAACGCGCGGCCCGAGCGGGTCCGCACCACCCGGGCGTGCAATCCGCGAGCGTCAAGTTCCGACACCAATCGCTCCAGGTGCCCGAAGTCGTCTCCCTGCACCTCGATTCCCTCCTTTTTCGCTTCATCCGCACCGAATCGCATTCTTTTATGCGACTGAATCAGTGCTGGTTGGCCAAAGATGACTCACCTCGGCTCAAGGGTCAACGTCGCGGATGAGGAGGTCAGGGTGGTCGTTGTCCCAACTAGGTTGAAAGAAACAGTCCGGCGGGAGACGATCCTTAGCCGATGGCTCTATTCCGCGGTTCCGGATGAGCCAAAGGTGGTCCATCATTCTCTGTAGGCGCAGTGCGACATCTGGATCACACTGAGTCAGCGGGAGAGGACCGGTCGGGACACGGTGAGCCAGCCCGCCCAGCTGGCCACGAGAGAGGGGCCGGTATGTCCGGCAGGCAGCACAGGGAAACAGAGTTGGCGCGGCGGATCCGGGCACGAGGCCTGGCCGCGGGACGCAGCGCGGCGCAGATCGCCGAGGAGATCCATGAGAAGTGCGGTGCCCAGTTCGGCACCACACGCATCAAAGGTCATCGTCTCGCGCACGGCATCGCTCTCGCCGACGTGATCGAACAGATCAGGGCACTGTTCGAACGCGACGCGAAACCGGCGCCGGGCATCGGGGAGACGCTCCTGTCCGCTTACGAGAGCGGGCTGAAGCGTCCGGGACCCGAATATCTGCACTACCTGTGCACCGTCTACCGGGTGGAACCGGTCGCCCTCGGATACGAGGGCCCGTGCATCTGCGGCCACGGCCACAAGATGCCCGGTGTCGTCCGAGGCGATCTCCAGGAGGGAAAACCCGACACTTCCCCTGGTCCGCGTGAGCTGTGGATCAAGCAGACCACCAGCGATTCCTCTGCGGACGGGGGCGAGGAGGACGAGAACGTGCTACGGAGAACGCTTTTGGGACTTCTGGCCGGCGGCACTGTCGCGCTGGACGGCCAGGTGCTCGGATCCGTCGAGAGCATCCGCCGGAGGATGGACGACACCCTGGTGTCGGCGACCGTCTCTCCCGCGATGCTCGACCAGTGGGAGGAGGCCACCGTCGGATTCGGGCGGCAATACATGAACACGCCGCCGCTCCGGCTGCTCTGTGACGTGCTGCTGGAGTTCAGCTCCGTGCGCAAGGCCATGGAGCGCAGGCAACCCGTCGACCTGCAGGAGAGGTTGTGTCGCATGGCGGCCCAGCTGGCCGGTCTCAGCGGGATGATCATGATCAACCTGGGAGACCACCGCATGGCCCGGTCCTTCTTCAGGACCGGCAGGACGGCGGCCGACGAGACCGGGGACCGCGCGCTGCGCGCCTGGGTCACCGCCAGGGAGGCGCTGGTCCCGCTCTACTACGGGGACCCCCGCGAGGCGCTCAACCTCGCCAAGAAGAGTCGCGACATGGCGGGCGAGACCCCCTGTGCCGCGCGGGCCATGGCACCGGTCGTGGAGGCCCGGGCGATCGCGATGCTCTCGGGCAACCCGGCCGGGGGGTCAGGCCGCAAGGACGTCGTCGACCAGGCCAAGCGGGCGCTGTCCCGGGCCAGGGCGGCGTTCTCCCAGATGACCACCGCCGAGCAGGAGGACGTGGCCTTCGGTTACACCGAGCGTCAGCTCTACTTCCACCAGGGCGACGCCCTGGTCAGGCTGGGCCAGGCGATGGAGGCCGACCTCATCCTGGAGCAGGCCCTCACCAAGTACGGCCCGTCCGACTGGCTCGACCCCACCCTCATCAAGCTCGACCGGGCCAAGTGCAAGGTGATGGAGGGCGACATCGAAGAGGCGCTGTCGATCGCCACGAAGACGGTCTCGGGCCTGGGTGAGGGCTGCCGGCCCGAGATCCTCATGCAGCGGGCCCAGGAGGTGGTCCAGCTCGTGGAGAGCAGGGCCCCCGACCACCCCCACCTCAAGGCCTATCTCGATGCGCTGCGCTCGGTGCCGGTGACCGAGCCGGTGGTCCTGAGGGGTGGAAATGCATGAGCGCCCCCTTCGAGATCAGGCGCTACCGCTGGTCTGACCTCGAATCCGTCTGGGCGCTGCACCGGATCTGCCTGGCCCAGGTCGGCCTCGCCCCAGGTGACGGCGTCTGGTACGACGACGACTTCCCCCGGATCAACGAGATCTACCTCGCCGATCGGGGGGAGTTCCTCGTGGGGGAGGTCTCCGGACGGGTCGTGGCGATGGGCGGGATACGCCGGGTCGACGACGAGACGGCGGAGATGTGCCGTCTCCGGGTCCACCCGGAGTTCCAGCGGCGCGGGTACGGCGCGAGGGTGGTCTCGGTTCTGGAGATTCGCGCCCTCGAACTGGGCTACCGGCGGTTGCGGGGGGACACGACACTGAACCAGCACGCTGCGATCGAGCTCTACCGCAAGTACGGCTGGCGTGAGATCCGCCGGGAAGAACGGGGCGGATGTGTCGTGGTATACGGCGAAAAAGAGCTAATCGAGACGATGTCTACCTCGTCTACCTCGCATATATGACCTGGAATTCCAGATCTTCTTTTATCGGGCATTGCGATCTGGTGATATGCCGGAATACTTATTCCCTGTAGCTGAAGCTCGTTTCAGGGGATGCGATGAAGAAGATCATCGTCCGTAAACCCGGTACCACCAGGTTGACCGGTGCTTCCAGCGTCATCCACAAGGGGTGAGGAAACATCTCTGGCTGACCGGAGCACCCGGCCGTGACCGCGCGGACCCGCCGACCCTCGTGGTGAACGGGCACCGGCGGTCACGCGGCCCCTACACCGTCGGCGGGGCCCTGCTGCGCACGATCGTCCCGGAGGTCCTGGAACGTTCCCCCCGCCAGGTCGCCGCACACGACATCGAGATCCGGAGCGTGGCCCCCGACCTGCGGGACCGGGTGGCCGCGCGACGGGAGACCCTGGACGCCCGGGTCGGGGAGGACGAGCGGATCCTCGTGCCCGCGCCGCGCCGTACGCTCCGGCTGGCCAACGGGGTGGCGGAGTTCCTGACGGCCTGCCTGCCGGTGTGCCGCCCGGCCGCCATGCCGTTCACGCTGATGGTGCGCAACGTCCACGAGGCCGATCCGACCGACCGTGAACTGCTCGCGGTCCTGGTCCGGCGGGTGGATCCGGAGCTGCTGACGGTGGTGATCCTGGCCTCCGGACTGCCTCCGCCCTGGTTCCGCGGGAGGGCGGCGGGGGTGGAGCCGTCGTCCGGGCGCGCCCGCGAGCGGTTCCCGGGTGACGGCGCGCTGCTCTCCGCCGACGGGCGGTCCCCGGACGACGGCGGGCACACACCGGACGACGGTGGGCACACCCCGGACGACGCGGCGGCCCATGTGGCGTCCGAATGCCTCGATGAGCGCTCGCGTGCCGCCTACGAGGCGGCCGGCGACGCCGAGCGCGCCAGGCTGCACGACCTGCGGGCCGCGGAGCTGGAGGCCGCCGGGGAGTTCGCCCTGCGGCTGGGCGCCATCCCCTTCCACCGCGAGCGGGGGTCCGATCCGCGAGGCAGGGGGGTCGAGACACTGTGGACCGCCGTCGACCACTGTGTCCGCGAGGGCTTCCTGGACGCGGCGGCCGAGCTGGGCTCGCGTGGTCTGCGCCTGGCCGAGCCGGGATCGGACCTGTGGTGGCGCCTCACCCAGCGCACGGCCGCCGTGCTGGGTCCCCTGAACCGCCCGGAGGAGGCCCGCGGCCTCTACGAGCACGCGCGCCGTACGAGCCAGGACCCCGCCGTGCACGCGGCCTGCGCGTACGGCACCGCCATGCTCGACGCCCGCCACCCCGACCCGGCCCGGCGCGATCTGGGCCGGGCCACCGGCTGGATCAACGAGGCCGTGGCCATCTCCACCCTGCTGCCCGACCCCCGGGAACGCGCCTTCAAGCTGGGCTTCGACCGCAACGGCCAGGCGCTCGTCGAACTGCGCCGGGGACGGCCCGCCCGGGCGCTCACGCTGGTGGATTCGGCCCTGGCGCTGGCTGAGGAGGCGCTGCCGGACCGGCACCCGGTGCACCGGATGGTGCTGCACGCCAACCGGGGGCAGTTGCTGGCGGCGCTGGGCCGTACCGAGGAGGCCCTGGACGACTACGCGGCGGCCATCGCCATCGACCCCTTCTTCCCCGACCACTACCTGGACCGGGGCAACCTGCTGCTCGCGCTCGGCCGGGAGGGGGACGCCCTGGCCGACTACGAGACCGCGATGAGGGTGAGTTCTCCGCTGCCGGAGGCGTACTACAACCGGGCCGAGCTCCGCCTGGCCCGGGGCGACCTGGAGGGCGGCCGGGCGGATCTGGACCACGTGCTGGAGCTGGACCCCGAGTACCTGGACGCCTACGTCAACCGGGCGGGCGCGCTGGTGATGCTGGGGCGCGGGAGCGAGGCGCGGGCCGACGTCGCGGCCGGTCTGGCGCTCGACCCCGGCAACCCGTACCTGCTGACCGTGCGGGGGCAGCTGGACACCGAGGCGGGGCGTTTCGCGGCGGCCGGCCGGGCCTTCGACGCGGCGCTGGAGCGGGCGCCGGGACTCGGCGCGGCCTGGGCCAACCGGGGGATCCTCCGCTACCGGGCGGGCGCCTTCGAGGCTGCGGTGGCCGACCTGAGCAGGGCGATCGAGATCGAGGAGAGCGCGGAGCTCCACTTCAACCGGGCGATGGCGCTCCGGGCGCTGAACCGGGGGAAGGAGGCGGACGCGGACCTGAGCCGCGCCCTCGACCTGGCCCCCGGAGACCCGGACATCCAGGCCGCGCTGGAGTCGTGAGGCCCGGTGATCCGGGCCGTCACGGGGTCCGGTGTCCGGTGATCCGGGCCGTCACGGGGTCCGGCGTCCGGCGATCCGGGCCGTCCTGAAGTCGTGAGGCCCGGTGGTCACCCGGCCGGTGCCCGCCGGAGCTGCGATGCCATGGTCCGCGGTGAGGCGCGTCGCGTGGGTGCAAGAAACCTCTCCTCCGGCGGAGGGAATCTCCCCTCCGGGGGAACTCTTTCCCTCGAACGCCCACGGGTGTGGATTTTTCCCCCGCCGGGTGGCTGATTCCCCCGAAGCTCTCCCCTGATCGCTCGGCCGTCATCCGGGGTGAGGATTCTCCTCCGGGGGAGAGGATCTTCCCTCCGGAGTTGGCGTGTCTTGTCCTGAAAGGAGGGCTGTGTCAGCGCTGATTCCCGGAGGCCGGCCAGCTGTGGCGCGAGCGAGGAGCTTCGCCGCTGGACGCATGGTTCCCCTCCTCGCCCCTGGTTCGATGCGGTCCCGGGTTGATCAACCCTGAACACTTGTTTAGTATGCTGAACATGTGTTCAGCCCATGACGATCTCACCTCCCGGGCGGTCATCCGCGACCGGGCCTTGGAGCTGTTCGCGGCCCACGGCCCGGACGCGGTGACCGTGCGGCGGATCGCCGCGGCGGCCGGGGTCTCACCCGCGCTCGTCATCCACCACTTCGGCTCCAAGGAGGGGCTGCGGGCCGTGGCCGACGAGCACGTGTCCGGAGTGTTCGACGGCATGTTCGCCCGGGCGGCGGCAGGGGAGCTCGACCTGTCGGACGGCGCGTCCTTCGCCGAGGCGCTCCTGAAGGACCTGCCACCCGGCTCGTCGATCCCCGGATACCTGCGCCGCCTGCTGCTGTCCGGCGACGCCGCCGGGACGAGGATCTTCCGCCGCTGGTTCGCGGCCTCCCGGGCGATGCTCGACGCGCTCGCCGCCGCCGGCCGGATGATCCCCGGCCGCGACCCCGAGGTCCGCACCGCCTTCGTCATGGCCGCCGACCTGGTGCTGCTGCTCCTCCGGGACCAGCTCGCCGACGTGCTCGGCACCGACCCGCTCGGTCCCGAGGGCGCCGTCCGCTGGGCCGGCGAGGTGCTGGACATCTACCGCGACGGACTGTTCGGCACGGAAGGGGAACCCCGATGAAGGTCTTGATCTGCGGCGCCGGGATAGCCGGGCTCACGCTGGCCTGGTGGCTGCGGCGCGGCGGCGCCGAGGTGACGGTCGTGGAGCGGGCGGCCGGGCCGCGCAGCGACGGCTACATGATCGACTTCTTCGGCTCGGGCTACGACGTGGCCGAGCGCATGGGCATCCTCGGCACGCTGCGCGAGATCGCCGCCGACATCGACGAGCTCGTCTACGCCGACCCGCGCGGCCGGCGGGCCGGCGGCCTGCGCTACGCCTCCGCCCGGGCGGTGCTCGGCGGCCGGGTGCTCAGCCTCATGCGCGGCGGACTGGAGACGGTGATCCGCGCCTCCCTGGACCCCGGGGTGGAGATCCGGTACGGCACCAGCATCACGGAGATCCGGGACGTTCCGGACGGGGTGGAGGCCGAGCTGACCGACGGGACGGTGTTCCGGGCGGACCTGCTGGCGGGCGCCGACGGCATCCACTCTGTGGTGCGCCGCCTGGCCTTCGGTCCCGAGGACCGTTACCTGAGCGCGCTGGGCTACCACACCGCCTCCTACCTGATCCGGGACGCGGGGCTGGCCGAACAGGTCGGCAGGCGGGCGATCCTGGTGGGCGTCCCGGACCGGCAGGCCGGGGTCTACCCGACGCGCGACGGCGCCCTGGCGGCCTTCCTCGTGCACGCCTGCCCGGCCACGGCCCTGCCCGCCGACCCCCGCACCGAGATCGCCTCCCGCTACCGGGACATGGGCGAGCTGACGGACCGGCTGCTGGCCCACTGCCCGGAGGATCCGTACTACGACTGCGTCGCCCAGATCCGCATGCCCGGCTGGAGCCGGGGCCGTACCGTCCTGCTCGGCGACGCCGCCCACGCGGTCTCGCTCATGGCCGGGCAGGGCGCGTCGATGGCGATGGGCGGCGCCTACACGCTGGCCGTCGAGCTGCTCGGCGCGGACACCGGGGCGGCGCTGGAGCGCTACGAGCGGCGGATGCGCCCCTTCGTCCTGGCCAAGCAGGAGAGCGGCCGCACCTCCGCGGAGTGGATGGTGCCGCACCAGGCGTGGCGGATCGCCCTGCGCAACCGCCTGTTCGGCCTGGCCGACCTGCCGGGCGGCACCGCCCTCATGGGACGCGCGTTCCGGAACCTGAGCTCCAGCGTCATCCCAGCCGCGTGAGCCGGGAGACGACCGCCACCAGGTCCGGCGGCTCCAGCGGGTCGGACAGCGCGGCCATCTCCCCGGGTGAGAACCAGCCGTGGCCGAGGGAGGTGTCGTCCTCCTCGGCGGTGAACGCGCCGGGGGCCACCTCGGGAGTCTCGCCGAACCTGGCCAGGTAGAACCGCTCCGTCTTGGCGTAGCGCACCCCCAGCCAGGTGAAGTCCCGCCGTACCGGCACCCACCGGTTCAGCACCGCCGCACCGGGCAGCCCGGTCTCCTCGGTCAGCTCCCGCCGGGCGGCCTCCAGCGGCGTCTCCCCCGGGTCGATCCCGCCCCCCGGGGGCTCCCACAGGGCCAGCCCGCTCACCGGGTCACGCCAGTGCAGCAGCAGCACCCGGCCCCGGCCGTCCACGCACACCACCCGCGCCGCGGGCCGGTCGTTCACCCCGGGCTCACTGATGGGCACCGCGGGTTCGCTCACGGGCACCTCGGGTTCGCTCACGGGCACCTCGGACTCGCTCATAGGTCCGGGACGCTACTACGGCGTGACCGGCGACTGAAGGGATCAGCGTTTCATCGCGCCGTCGGCGATGGCGTCGGCGGCCACGCCGATCGCGATGCCGACGATCTCCAGGCGGCGGACCAGCTCGCGCTCCTTCATGGCCTCGGCGGTGATCTCCCCGGAGAAGATGCGGGCGATCTCGTACTGGTACATGCGCTGGAGGGTGCCGCTGACCTTCTTGGCCTCCAGCGCGTCGTGGGTGACCGTCGAGGTGCTGGAGGAGACCAGATCGCGGACCGCGGTCTCCAGCGCCTCGATGCCGACGATCACCTGATCCAGCATGGGGGCGAAGTGCTGCTGGTCGCGGACCCGGTAGAGGTGGGACTCGCGGACGAAGTCGCGCAGGGAGTCGAGGATGTCGTCGATCGAGCGGGACAGCCGGAAGATGTCCTCCCGGTCGATGGGGGTGACCAGGGAGCCGGACAGCTCCTCCACCAGGCGGGCGCGCTGGGTGTCGCCCCGGTGCTCGATCTCCCGCATCTCCTCGTGCGCGTCGGTCCTGCGGGTGTCGCCCCCGATCATCGCGATGGCCAGCCAGGCGCCCTCCTTCGTCGCCTCCAGCTGGCCGATCAGCGCCTCGGCGAGAGCGCTGTCCATGTGCCCGGTCATCAGGTCCCGGACCCTGCGTAGCCGCTTCAAGCCATCACCCCTCTGACGATGAGCGCCGCCGCCGCGGCGAGCAGCGCGCTCACCGGCAACGTCAGCATCCAGGCAAGGACAATCTTCATGGCGGAGTGCCAGCGCACCCGCCCCATGCTCTCGACCGCGCCGGCCCCGATCAGGGCGCCGGCGATGCTCTGGGTCATGCTCACCGGCGCGCCGATCGCCGCGCAGCCGATGACGGCGGTGCCGGCGGACAGTTCGGCGGTCACCCCGTGCAGCGGGCGGGAGGCGAGGATCTCGCGGCTGAGCAGGCGGCCGGCGCGCGGCAGGCCGTACACCGCGCCGGCGCCGAACAGCCCGGCCATCGCCACGCAGGTGGGCAGGGAGGCGCTCGGAAGGCCGAAGGAGATCATGAAGACGGCCAGCATCTTCTGCCCGTCGTTCGCCGCGTAGGCCAGGCACTGCAGGGTGAACCCGGCCCGGTGCCACTGCCGGAGCGTACGGCCGTGCGCCAGCCGTACGAGGAGGATCCTGACCGGGATCGCGAGCAGCGCTCCGACGAACGGCGCCGCCAGCGCGACCCCGAGCACGAACGCCACGCCGCCGTAGGAGACCGGCACCCCCCAGGCCAGGTTGGCCCCGGTGAGGGCGCCCACGATGGCGAGGGTCAGGCTGGTGGGCCGCCCCCGGCCGCTCAGGAACATGACGACGGCCAGTGCGGACAGGACCGCGACGGCCATGGCGACCTGTCCGTCGGGTCCCTCCATCGTGGCCAGCCGGGTGGTGAAGGTGATCGCCACCTGGCTGGTCACCAGGGGGACCAGCGCGACCGCGGCCATCATCATGAGGACGCCGGTCACCGGCCGGATGCTGGGGATCTTGAGTCCGGTCGCGAGCAGCGCGCCGCCGTCGTTGATCCCGCTGATGATCGCGAACAGACCGGCGAGCGCCGTCAGGACGATCGGGCTCACGGTCCTCCATTCCCATCGGACACCGGGTGGACGGTGAGATCGACGCGCCCATGGGCTCACAGGCGGATGACGGCTGCCCCCGGTGCCAGCTCGCAGGTGACGTCCGCGGTGCGCTGACGGTTACTTGATACCCAAGATCGGGTGAATGATGGATGAAGAATCCGTCCAGGTGAGCCGCGGCGGGGATGTGGCCGAGGCCGGGGGCCGCGCACGCGGACCGGTGGAGGTGGACGCGGCCGGCACGCTGTACCCTGCCCAGACCGGCCTCACGGCACCGTACGATCCGACCTCCGCAAGGGTGAAGGCATGAGTTCCGCCGAGTATGTTCTGACCCTGTCCTGCCCGGACCGTCCCGGCGTGGTCGCCGCGGTCTCCGGACTGCTCGCCGGGCGAGGTTGCAACATCATCGAGAGCCAGCAGTTCGGTGACCGGGACGCCGGGCGGTTCTTCATGCGCGTGCAGTTCTCCACCCCCGGTCCGGCCTCCGAGGACAAGCTGCGCATGGCCTTCGCCGAGCTGGCCCCCGAGTTCGTCATGGAGATCACCCTGCGCGACACGGCGGTCAAGCCGCGCGTGCTCATCCTGGTCAGCAAGTACGGCCACTGCCTGAACGACCTGCTCTACCGGGTCCGCTCCGGCCTGCTGGACATCGAGATCGTCGCGGTCGCCTCCAATCACCCCGACCTGCGCCCGCTGACCCAGTCCTACGGCATCGACTACCACCACCTGCCGGTGACCCCGGAGTCCAAACCCCGGCAGGAGACGGAGATCATGGCGCTGGTCGAGCACTACCGCGCCGACCTGGTGGTGCTCGCCCGCTACATGCAGGTGCTCTCGGGGGATCTCTGCGAGAAGCTGGCCGGGCGGGCGATCAACATCCACCACTCGTTCCTGCCGTCGTTCAAGGGCGCCAAGCCGTACCACCAGGCCCACGCCCGGGGTGTCAAGCTGATCGGCGCCACGGCCCACTACGTGACCTCGGACCTGGACGAGGGCCCGATCATCGAGCAGGAGGTCGCCCGGGTCAACCACAGTCACTCCCCGGACGACCTGGTCGCCATCGGCCGCGACCTGGAGTGCGTCGCCCTGGCCCGGGCGGTGAAGTGGCACGCCGAGCAGCGCGTGGTGCTCGACGGCCACAAGACCATCGTCTTCCCCCGCTAGGCGTTTCCGGCGGATTTCCCGTACGGCACGGCATCGCGGACATCCGGACCGGCTCCGGGGACGAATCAGAGGGCAGCCGCCCGCCTATGTCCCTCATTCGCCTGTTATTTCCGGTACCGGAGGAACTCGATGCGCATGGAGCACCTCATCAAGGGTGGTCGTCCTCTCCACTTTCATGTCGGATGGTGAAAAGCTCGGACAACAGCCGACTATTCGGGAGCGTGGTGCCATGGAGGCACCGGTCGCGGATGACCGCCTGCTGCACCAGCGGGTCGTGGGCGGGGAGGAGGCGGCGCTGGGGGAGGTCTACGACCGCTTCGCGCCGCTGGTCTTCGGCCTGGCCGTACGGATCACCCGGGACCGCGCGGTCTCGGAGGACATCACCCAGGAGGTCTTCGTGGCCTTCTGGGAACGCCCGCTCGCCTTCGACCCCGCGCGGGGGACGTTGCGGGCCTGGCTGGCCACCATCGCCCACCGCCGGGCGGTGGACCACGTCCGGGCCCAGGAACGCCGCAAGGCGTCGGTGCTCGGCCCGCGCCTGCTGGAGCCGGAGCCGGAAAGGCTGGAGGACACGGTACTGTCACGGCAGGAGGCCGACGGGGTGCGGCTGGCGGTCGGCAAGCTCCCCGACCACCTGCGCGAGGTCATCGAGCTGGCCTACTACCGGGGGCGCACCTACCGGCAGGTCGCCGACGAGCTCGGCCTGCCGGAAGGCACCGCCAAGTCGAGGATCCGGCTGGGACTGCGCCGGCTCGCCGACGCGCTGGCCGAGGAGAGCACATGAACGACGACCCGACCCCCCGCCTGTACCTCGACGCCCTGGAAGAGACGGCCGAGACGCCGCGGACGTCGTTGCGGCCCCTGCTGCTCACCGCCGCCCGGGCCCGCCGCCGCCCCGCCGCCGCGGTGTCGGGCTGGACGGCGCCCTACGCCGGGCGGATCGCGGCCATGGACGCCCTGCTGGGCCAGGTGGGCGAGGACGACTGGCACAAGGAGACCGTCGAGGGGTGGACCCTCCAGGAACTGCTGGCCCACCTCGCGGCGAAGGACGGGCTCGTGGCGCTCGCGGTGGGCGCCCCCGTCCTCGGCCCGCCGGTCACCGTGGACGAGGCGCTCGCCCGGACGGCGGAGCTGCAGGAGCACGAACGCCGCCGGGCGCCCGGCCAGACCCGGCGCGACTGGCGCACCCAGGCCGACGCGCTCTGCCGCCACCTCGCCGCGCTGCCGCCGGACACCCCGGCCAGCGTGGGCGGGTTCCCCATGCCGGCCGTCGACCACATCCTGGCCAGGGCTCTTGAGACCTGGCTCCACACCGCCGACGCGGCGGGCGCGGTGGGGGTGACGCTGCCCCAGCCGGTACCCGAGCACATCACGCCCACCGCCGACCTGTGCGCCCGGCTCATGCCGCTCACCATGCGGGTGAGCGGGCACACGGTGGCCGAGGGCCGGGCCGTACGGCTCGTGCTGACCGGACCGGGCGGCGGGCGGTGGCACGTGCCGCTGCACCGGCACGGGAAGGCCGTGCGCGAGGGCGACGTGAACGCCGGGGCCGGAGCGGGGGGCGCCCCGGCCGACGCCACGATCACGTGCGACGTGGCCGAGTTCTGCTTCCTGGTGGGGGGCAGGGGAGAGGCCGACACGTTCGCCGCCGAGGTGGAGGGGGACTCCGGCCTCGCCCGCGACCTGCTGCGCGCCGCCCCCGCCCTCTCCGGTCCCTGACTGTGCCCCGACCGTGCCCCCGCCGCCCGGTCCGGGACGCGTCCCGCCGCCTGCCCCGGACGGCCCGGCCGCGGCGCTCAGGGGCGGGCGGAGATCATCCACAGGGCGGTGTCCGGGAACGGACCGGTGACCTCCACCGAGTGGAACCCCGCGCCGGCCAGCAACGCCCGGAACTCGGTCTCCGTACGCTCCCTGCCGCCGGTGGCCACGAGCATGTTGATGTCGCCCATCACCGCCACGGCGGCGTCCGGAGAGTCGATCCGTTCCGGCATCGTCAGCTCCAGCAGCAGCAGCGTGGACTCCGGGGCCATCGCCGCGCGGCAGACGCGCAGGATGGCGGTGGCGCGCTCGTCGTCCCAGTCGTGGATGACACCCTTGAGCAGGTAGGCGTCGGCTCCCTTCGGCACCTCCGCGAAGAAGTCGCCGCTGACGATCTCGCACCGGTCGCGCAGGCCGTCCAGGTTCCGTCCGGCCTCCGCCAGCCCGCTCGGCAGGTCGAAGAGCACCCCTCGCAGACCCGGTACGGCGCGCAGGATCGCCGAGAGCAGGGTGCCGTCCCCGCCGCCCACGTCCACCAGCGTCCCGAACCGGGTGAAGTCGAAACCCGCGATGATGCTGGGCGCGCTCCTGCGGGTGCCCTCCGACATGGCCCGGTTGAAGACCGCGGACCCCTCCGGGTTGCGGGCCATCCATTCGAACGCCGGTGACCCGGTGACCCGCTCCCAGGCCGGTTCCCCGGTCCGGACGCTGTCGATCAGCAGGCCCCAGCTCGCCCACAGGTCGGGTCCGCAGAACAGCCGGGCCAGTGCGCGGAACGACCCCGGCGCGTCGTCCCTGAGCCGATCACCCGTCTCGGTGAGCGCGAACCGTCCGGGCGCGGTCTCGGTGACCAGCTCCAGGCAGGCCATCGCCCGCAGCAGCCGGTGGAGCGAGGGCGCGTGGGTCCCGGTCACGGCGGCGAGCTCGGCGGCGTCACGCTCGCCGCCGGCCAGGTGCGCCGCGAGGTCGAGCTCGGCCGCGACGTAGAGGACCTGGGCGGGCATGTAGCTGGAGATCAGTTCCCAGGGGGAGCTCACGGGCGTCGTCACGGCCGGTGGGTCCCGAAGTACCAGAGGTTGCCCTCGGGGTCCTCGCACGCGTACTCGCGCGAGCCGTACGGCTGGTCCGTCAGCTCCATCGTGATCCGCGCCCCCGCCGCCACCGCCCTGTCGTGGTGGGCGTCCGGGTCGTCCACGGCGACGTAGACCCCCGGCCCGCCCGGCCCGCCCGGCCCGCCCGGCCCGCCCGGCCCCAGCATGACCATGCCGGTCCCGACGAGCAGCTCGGCGTGCTTGATCGCGCCGTCGTCCCCCTTGGAGACCTCGTGCACCTCGAACCCGAACGCCTCGGTGAGCCAGTCGATCGCCGCACCGGGATCCCGGTAGCGGGCCAGGGGATAAACCGTTCGCATCGTCGTCTCCCTCTCGTGTGGTGGGTCCACGATCTCCCGGCGCGGGGCCGGCGGGCTTGGAAAAATCTGACCTCCACGGGCCGGGACGGGAGCCGGGATGCCGGGCCCCGCGCTTCGAGGGCGCCCTCGGGCAGGGGCGGACAGCGGCCGATCACGCGCCCGGGCGGTAGGGCCCCGGATGGCGCATCCTCCAGACGGTGCCGCGGGTGACGGCCTCCTTGTAACGCGCGGAGGCCCGGCCCGTCAGGACGACGCCGAGCGGGCTGTCATCGGCACGGGTGAACTGGGTGACGCCGTCGCGGCGGCCCAGGCTGATGTTCTGCCAGAGATAGCGGATCCTGGCCGGTCGCAGATCCCGCCCCGTCACCAGGCGGGCCGCCGCGTCACCCGCCTGCAGGCCCATCGGCAGGCCGGTCTGGCACGACATGCGCGACCGTCCCCCCGCGGTCGGTGCGGTCGCGGCGTCCCCGACGCCGAACACCTCGGGATGCGAGACAGAGCGGAGGGTCGCGTCGACCAGCACGCGGCCCTGCTCGTCCGTGGCCAGTCCCGAGGCCGCGGCCAGGCCGGCGACGCGGAAGCCGGCGGCCCACACCACGGTGTCGGCGGACGCCGCGCGGCCATCGTCCAGGAGCAGTCCATCGGGGCCGATCCCGGCGACCGGGGTGTACTCGTGCACGGTGACGCCCAGCCGGTGGAAGGCGTGGTGGAGATGCCGGCGAGCCGCCGCGGAAAGCCCGTCCCCGACCGGGCCGGCACAGATCAGCTGAACCTCCAGCCGTGGATGCGCCTCCTTGAACTCGGCCGCGGCCTCGATCCCGGTCAGTCCGCCGCCCACCACGGCGACCGTACGGGCCTCGGCCAGGCGTGACCGCAACCGGGCCGCCCCGTCCGCGGTGGCGAGGGTGAACGCGTGCTCGGCCGCCCCGGGCGCCGCGTCCAGGTCGGCGCCGCTGCCGAGAGCGTAGACCAGCACGTCGTAGCTCACTTCGTACGGGACGGCGTCCAGCCGCACGACCCGCGTCCCGAGGTCGAGGCCCGTCACCCCGGCCACCACCAACTCCACGCCGGTGCCGTCGAGCAGGCCGCGCAGCGGCAGGTCGGCAAGCGCCTGCCCGGCCGCGAACTGGTGGAGCCGCACCCGCTCCACGAATCGGTCGCTCACGTTCACCAGCGTCACCCGGGCGTCGGTGCCGCGCAGCCGCCGGGCCGCCCGCTTGGCGGCGCCCAGCCCGGCGTAACCGGCTCCCAGCACCACTATGCGCTCTGCCATGGTTCCTCCGATCGAGTCCCCCCTTGAACCGGCAGGCCGATCGATTCGTGACACCGCCCGGGTGTGAGCGTCCTCACATGAGCTGAGCGGCGGCGAACGCGAGCTTGGCGGGGTTCACCAGTGTCCGCACCGCGCTGATCCGGCCGTCGCCGATCTCCACGGCCATGACCGCGCGCAGTTCACCCGTGTGCCGCAGGAGCACGGCGAACTCACCGTTGACCTCCGCCACCGCCGCCGTCACCGCGGACGCCTCCGGCCGGGCGCTGAGACCGCGCAGATAACGCAGCACCCGCTCACGGCCGCGCACGGGCCGCCGCGCCGCGGTCGTCCCACCGCCATCCGCCCAGGCGACCACATCCGCGGCGAGCAGTCGTTCCAGCCCGGCCACGTCACCGCGCAAGGTCGCGGCCAGAAATCCCTCGACGATGCGGCGATGCTGCTCACGGTCGGCGCCGAACCGCTTGCGAGCCTCGCCGACGTGCGCCCTCGCCCGGCGATGGAGCTGCCGGGAGTACGCCTCGTCGACGCCGAGGACGTCACCGATCTCGGCGTGGCTGTGCCCGAACGCCTCGCGCAGCACGAAGACGGCCCGCTCGGCCGGGCTCAACCGCTCCAGCAGGACCAGCAGGCCCAGTGACACCGATTCGCGCTGCTCGACGGTTTCCAGCGGGCCGAGAACGCCGTCACCGGTGAGCACCGGCTCGGGCAGCCACGGCCCCGCGTAGCTCTCCCGGCGCCGCCGCGCCGAGGCGAGCTGATTCAGGCACAGATTGGTGATCACTTTGGTCAGCCAGGCAGCCGGCACCTCGATACGGCCGGCCCGGCTCCAGCGCAGGAACGTCTCCTGCACCAGGTCCTCGGCTTCGGCGGCCGAACCCAGCAGCCGGTAGGCCAGACCGAACAACCGGGGCCGCTGCTCCTCGAACACGTCCACCGGCGTCCGCGGACGCTCCCCCGCGCCCGTCCCCTGGAGATCCACATGCCGATGCTAGGCGACCGCGATCGCCCTGCCCGCCGTCACCAGCTCGCGGGGCGTGATCCCGGCCATGGCCCGGAAGTCGCGGTTCATGTGGGACTGGTCGTAATAACCGCAGGCGGCGGCGGTGTCGGCCGGGGAGAGGCCGGCCCGCAGGCGGGCGGCGGCGTGCTCGAAGCGGAGCACGCGGGCGGCGGCCTTGGGAGTCGTCCCGATCTGGTCGCGGAAGCGGGTGACCAGGTGGCGGTGGCTCCAGCCGAGCTCCCCGGCGAGCTCCGTGATCGGGATCGTGCCCCGGGTGGCGCGGAGCCGCCGCCAGGCCCAGCCGACCCGCGGGTCGGGATCGGGGGCGGCCTGGATCCGCCGGGCGAGAAGGGCGTCCAGGAGCGCGAGCCGGTCGTGCCGGCCGGAGATTCCGGCCAGCCGCTCGACCGCGACGCCCGCCCAGGGGCCGAGCACGTCCTCCAGGGAGACCACCCGGTTGGCCAGCTCGCTCAGCGGCATCCCGAAGAGTCGTCGCGCGCCGAGCGGGGTGAGGTTCACCTGCACCCCCTCGGCGGCGCCGACCGTGGTGGTGTCGACGTAGGTGTCGTGCAGTCCCGCGGCGAACGAGGCCAGCACCGCCCGCCCGCCCGGCCCGCTGAGCGCGAGCGGCTCGCCGACCCCGAAGATCACCACCACCCCGGCGAACGGCGGCTGCCGCCGGGCCAGCGGCTCCTCGTAGCGCTCGCTGTAGGCCGACAGCTCCGTCACGTAAGGGCGCAGGAAGGCGCCCGGCCTGCCCTCGACGAAGGTCAGGCCCCCGGTCGCGGCGGTCCCGTCCACGGCAGGGATGGTAACCGCCGCGACCGACACTTTCCCGGGTCCGCGGTCCGCGGTCCGCGCCTACAGGACCAGACCGGTGTGGCGGGCGAGGAAGGCGAGCTGGTCGGCGGCGAGTTCGACCGTCTTGCTGACGGCGCGGGCGCCGTGGCCGGTCTCGGCCTCGTTGCGCAGCAGGATGGGCCGGTCGGCCGCCTGGGCGTGCTGCAGGGCGGCGCACATCTTCCAGGCGTGCAGCGGGTGGACCCGCGTGTCGGACTGGAAGACGGTGAACAGCGTCGCCGGGTAGGAGACGCCCTCCTTGACGTGATGGTAGGGGGAGTAGGACGACAACCAGGCGAACTCCTCGGGATCGGCGGCCGTGCCGTACTCGACGTTCCAGGTCGCGCCGAGGCCGAAGAGCTCGTATCGGATCATGTCCAGCAGCGGGGCCGAGCAGACCACCGCGGCGTAGAGGTCGGGACGCTGCGTGAGGGCGGCGCCGACCAGCAGGCCCCCGTTGGAGCCGCCGGAGACGGCAAGCCGGTCCGGTGCGGTGACACCGCTCGCGATCAGGTGCTCGGCCGCCGCGTGCAGGTCGTCGAAGACGTTCTGCTTGTGGGCGAGCATCCCGGCCCGGTGCCAGTCCTCTCCCTGCTCGCCGCCGCCGCGCAGCTGGGCGATGGCGTAGACGCCGCCCGCCTCCACCCAGGCCAGGATCGACGCCGAGTAGCCCGGGGTCATCGAGATGCCGAAGCCGCCGTAGCCGTACAGGATCGTCGGGCGGGGACCCTGCGCCCCGGGCGGGGAGATGACCAGCATGTGCACCTCGGTGCCGTCGGCCGAGCGGTAGACGACCTGCTCGGTGGTGACGTCGGGCACCTCGACGGCGCCGGGCGAGGCGGCCCAGAGGGTGGTCTCGCCGGTCCGGGCGTCGTAGCGCTGGATGGTCGGCGGGGTGGTGTTGTCGGTGTAGCCGAACCACGCCTCGTAGCCGCCCTCGGGACGCTCGGCGATGCCCCCGATCGTGCCCAGGCCCGGCGTCGGCACCGCGCCGAGCCGCTCGCCGGTGCGCAGGTCGTGGACCGAGATCTCGCTGATCGCGTGGCGGGTCCAGCCGACCAGCATGACCGGCCGGTCGAGGTCGTCGAGGATCGCGAAGTCCGACAGCACGGCCTCGGGGTCCTGCGGGATCAGGTCACGCCAGTGCTCGGCCTGCGGGGTGGCCGGATCGGTGACGCAGACGCGGGAACGCGGGGCGTCGCGGTCGGTGAAGACGTACAGCAGCCCGTCACGGCCGAAGTGCAGGGCGGTCTGGGCGTCCACGCCCTCCTGGACGACGACCAGTTCCGGGGACTCGGGTGAGGACGCCTCCAGGTCGGCGATCCACAGGTCGTTGCGCGGCGCGGTGCCCCGGGAGGCGGAGATCTGCAGCCACCGGCCGTCACGGGAGACCGAGACGCCGTAGTAGTTGGTCTTCTCCATGCCGTGGCCGAAGATCATGACGTCGTCCTCGGTTGAGGTGCCGACGCGGTGCAGGTAGACCCGGCGGTGGTACTGCTCCTCGCCCTCGGGCACCTCGGTGGCGGGCAGTCTGCGCACGTAGTAGAAGGCCTCACCGCCGGGGAGCCAGGCGACGGGGGAATAGCGGCACCGGTCGATCGGCCCCTCGATCCGGGTCCCGGTCGCGATGTCCATCAGGTAGAGACTGGACTCCTCGTCACCGCCGACGGAGACCTGGTAGGCCAGCAGCCGCCCCTCCTTGTCGGGCTGCCAGGCGTCGAGCGTGGTCAGCCCGGTCGGGTCGAGCGCCATCGGGTCCAGCAGCGCCCGCTCGGCGCCGTCGGGGTCGACGGTGTAGAGCACGGCGTGCTCCTGCCCGGGAGTGCGCCGCATGAACATGTGGCGCTCGCCCCGCCAGACCGGCGCCCCGACCGTGCCGGACCTCAGCAGCTCGGCGACCCGCGCCCGGAAGCGCTCGCGGCCGGGGAGCGCGCCCGTCTCCGCGGCGAAGAGGGTCTCCTGGGCCGCGAGCCACTCCTTGGTCGCCGGGTCGTCGGGGTCCTCCAGCCATCGGTAGGGGTCGGGAACGAGGACGCCGTGCAGGTCGTCGACGACGTCGTCACGGCGGGCGGGCGGGTACGGCTGTCGCGTCATGGCTGGAACCCTACGGCGTCCGGGGTGCTGTGCGGCACGGCCGGGCGCGGCTGTGCCGTACGGGCTCGGGGACCGATCGCCGCCCGCACGTGGCGGGCCTGATCCGGCCGTCACCGTCCTCCGCCGGCGGCCTCCTTTCGGGAGGAGTGAAGAACAGGTAATGCGGGCATAAAAGCACCACGAGCCACTCCCGTCATTTATGGGTGGCGGGTAAGGCGACGGAGAAGCCAAACTTGGTGGAGGACGGTGCCGTGGTGACCATCCGCTGGGCCGTCCGGCGGAGGTCATCGTGACGGAAGCGCCCGGGCCCCAAGAAGGGCCACCATCCGGGGCACGCGAGATCGTGCCCCCGACCCAGACGCGCCACGTGCCGGGAAAGGCTCGATGATGCGTCAAGTCCTCCTACTCAACGCCACATACGAGCCCCTGACCACCCTCTCCCTGCACCGCGCCGTCGTGCTGGTGCTCAGGGAGAAGGCGGACGTCGTCCACCGTGACGGGCGGGGCGCCGTGCTCCGTTCGGCGAGCCGCACGCTCGACGCGCCGTCGGTGATCCGGCTCCGCCGCTACGTCCGCATCCCCTACCGGTCGCGGATCCCGCTGACCCGGACCGCCCTGATGCGCCGGGACGACTACCGGTGCGCCTACTGCGGGCAGAAGGCCGAGACCATCGACCACGTGATCCCCCGCTCCCGCGGCGGGACCCACACGTGGGAGAACTGCGTGGCCTCGTGCACCACGTGCAACCACCGCAAGGCCGACCGGCTCCTGGAGGAGCTGGGCTGGACGCTGAGCGTGGTGCCGGTGGTGCCGCGGGGCGTGCACTGGCGGCTGATCGGCGCGCAGGTCGCGGGCGACCCCCAGTGGGCGCCCTACCTGGCGGAGAACGCCGCCTGACGGGTGCGCCGCGGCGGGCCGCCGCCTGACGGGTGTGTCACGGGTGTGGGCGCCGTCTGACGGACACGGCTGATATCCGCTCGCCCCGGTACGGCCCGTGTCGGCACAATCGGGTGCATGGCATGGACCTTCACCTCGGACGTCGAGGTGTTCGCCGGGGCGGCGGAGCCGTGGCTGCTTCGCGACCCCGTCCGCAACACCGTCCCGCTGACCGTCGTGCGCGCGATCCGCTCCGGCGTGTACACCGACGATCTGCTGCTGGGCTGGCTGGAACGGGACGGCGGGACGGTCGCCGCGGTGCTCCAGACGCCGCCGCGCGGGCTGCTCCTGCCCGACCTGCCCGCGGAGACCCTGACGGACCTGGCCACCGCGCTGATCGAGAGCGAGCGGGCGGTCCCCGGAGTCCAGGGACCGCTGGCGCAGGCCGAGGCGTTCGCCGCGGCGTGGTGGCGGCCGGTGCGTGAGCGCGTGGCCGAGCGCCTCTACCGGCTCGACTCTCCGACCCCGGCCCGGCGCTCCCCGGCCGGTGCGCCCCGTACGGCGACCGCCGCCGACCGGGACCTGATCGCGAAATGGTTCGTGGACTTCCACGCCGAGGCGATGAACGACGCCGTGGCAGACCCGGCCCCGCTCGTCTCCAGCCGGATCGGCCGCGAGGAACTGGTCCTGTGGGAGGACGGCGGCCGTCCGGTCGCGTTCGCGGCCCTCTCCGCGCCGATCGCCGCCATGTCGCGGATCGGCCCGGTCTACACGCCGCCGGAGTTCCGCGGGAGGGGGTACGGCGAGGCGGTCACGCGCGCCGCGACCCGCAGGGCGCTGGAGGAGGGAGCGGCCGAGGTCGTGCTCTTCACCGACCTGTCCAACCCCGTCTCCAACTCGATCTACCAGGCGATCGGTTACCGCCCGGTCGCCGACTACGTCTTCATCGCCTTCGCCTGAGGCCCCGCCGGGACCCCGCTGGGGTCCCGGCGGGGGCCCGGCGGCGATGTCCCGGCCTGTCGCATGGGTCCCGGCCGTACGTCCGGAGGTCATTCCGCAGTGCCCGTCTGGGTAATCTGGTGGTATGCCGCGTTATGACTTCCGCTGCCGCGCCTGCGGTTCCACCTTCGAGCTGTCGCGCCCGATGGCGCAGTCCGACGAGCCCGCGGCCTGCCCCGCGGGACACGACGACACCGTCCGGCTGCTGTCCACGATCGCCGTGACGGGGGCCGCCGGCGCTCCCCGTCCGTCGGGCGGTGGCGGTGGCTGCTGCGGTGGCGGCTGCTGCGGCTGACCCGCCGCGGGCGGTGACCCCGGTGGGCCCGGGGTCACCGATGACGGTGTGAGGTTCCCGGCGACCGGGGGAGATCCCGGCCGCCGGTCCCTGCTGACGTGTTATGCCTGCTGACGTGTCATGCGGCGCGCTTGCCCTGGAAGGGCAGGAAGCCCTCGGGCCGGTGCGGGCGGGCGGGGACGAACGTGGGTTCGGTGGCGATGATCCGGTCGAACCGGAAGGCGCGGATCGCGCCGCGCATACGGCACATTCCCACGAGATACCAGTGTTCGCGGTGGACCATGCAGGTCACCGGGTCGACGTCGCGGACGCTGACCCGGCCGGTGGCGTCCCGGTAGTGCAGGCGGATCACGAGCCGGGAGGTGATGGCGCTCGCGATGGTCCTGGCCCGGTCGGCGACGGGGGCGGACAGCGGGGCGGTCAGGGTGGCCAGGGTGGTGGCCACGACATCGTCTCCGAGCTCCAGGTGCTCGAAGGCATGGCGGAGACCATGCCGGGCGGCGTCGGCCTGGGGACCCGATCCCAGGTGGGCGAGGGAGAGGGCGAGGGCGGCGATCTCGGCGGTCGTCAGGGGGCTGGCGGGGGACTTCACGACGTTTGCCATGCTTCAAGAATAGGTTCCGGCACTGACATTTTTCGAACAGAGATGCCGGATTCTCAACACTGTGGCCCTCAGGCGACATGCCGGGCTGTCCGCCGTACGGCGGCGCCGGCAACACCCGCCCCGCCCCTCGCCGTACCGGTGCCGTCGGAGAAGGGCATGCGGTGGCGGGGAGGTGGTCACCCGTGCCGGGGATGCCGCGGCACGGGTGGGGTGGTGTGGCCGGGACCTTGTCGCGGGACCCCGCCGGGGATCCCGCGACGGAGGCCTCAGCGGGAGAGCTGGGACAGGTCGCGGGAGGCGCCCGTGGAGGCGGAGGTGGTCAGGGCGGCGTAGGCCTGCAGGGCGGCGCTCACCGGGCGGTTGCGGTCGCGCGGGCGGTAGCCGCCCAGGTCGGCCAGGAGCCTCTCGCGGCGGGCGGCCAGCTCGGGATCCGCCACCTTCAGCTCGATCGAGCGGCCCGGGATGTCGATCTCGATGATGTCGCCGTCCTCGACCAGGGCGATGGTGCCGCCCTCGGCCGCCTCCGGGGAGGCGTGGCCGATGGACAGGCCGCTCGTGCCGCCGGAGAAGCGACCGTCGGTGATCAGGGCGCAGGCCTTGCCCAGGCCCTTGCCCTTCAGGAACGAGGTCGGGTAGAGCATCTCCTGCATGCCCGGCCCGCCCTTGGGCCCCTCGTAGCGGATGACGACGACGTCGCCCTCCTTGACCCGGTTGTTCAGGATGCCCTCGACGGCGTCCTCCTGGGACTCGAAGACCACGGCGGGCCCGGAGAACCGCCAGATCGACTCGTCCACCCCGGCGGTCTTGACGATGCACCCCTCCACGGCGATGTTCCCGTAGAGCACGGCCAGGCCGCCGTCACGGGTGTAGGCGTGCTCCATGTCGCGGATGCAGCCGCCCTCGCGGTCGAGGTCGAGGGAGTCCCAGCGGGCGTCCTGGGAGTAGGGCTTGACGGTGCGGACGTTGCCGGGGGCGGCGTGCCACAGCTCCACCGCCTCGGGCAGCGCCTTCGGCGAGCGCACGTCCCAGGCGTCCAGGTAGTCGCCCAGCGTGCCGCCGCTGACGGTGTTCACGTCCCGGTGGAGCAGGCCGCCCCGGTCGAGCTCGCCGAGGATGGCGGGGATGCCGCCGGCCCGGTGGACGTCCTCGACGTGGTACTTGTCGGTGGCCGGGGCGACCTTGCTCAGGCACGGCACCCGCAGCGAGATCTCGTTGATCTCCTTGAGGCCGAAGTCGACCTGCGCCTCGCGGGCCGCGGCCAGGATGTGCAGGATCGTGTTGGTCGAGCCGCCCATCGCCACGTCCAGGGCCATGGCGTTCTCGAACGCCTCCTTGGTGGCGATGTTGCGCGGCAGCACGCTCTCGTCGTCCTGCTCGTAGTAGCGGCGGGTGATCTCCACCAGCTGCCGCCCGGCGTCCTGGAACAGCTTCTTGCGGGCCTTGTGGGTGGCCAGGATCGTGCCGTTGCCGGGCAGCGCCAGGCCGATGGCCTCGGCCAGGCAGTTCATCGAGTTGGCGGTGAACATGCCGCTGCACGAGCCGCAGGTCGGGCAGGCGTTCTCCTCCATCGCCAGCAGATCCTCGTCGGAGACGCTGTCGTCGGCGGAGGCGATCATCGGGTCGATCAGGTCGAGCTTCTTGCCGGGCGTCTTGCCGGCCTCCATCGGCCCGCCGGAGACGAAGACCGTGGGGATGTTGAGCCGGAAGGCGGCCAGCAGCATGCCCGGGGTGATCTTGTCGCAGTTGGAGACGCAGATCATCGCGTCGGCGCAGTGGGCGTTCACCATGTACTCGACCGCGTCGGCGATCAGCTCGCGGCTCGGCAGGGAGTAGAGCATGCCGCCGTGGCCCATCGCGATGCCGTCGTCCACCGCGATCGTGTTGAACTCGCGCGGGATCGCGCCCGCCTCGCGGATCGCCCCCGCGACGACGTCGCCGACCTCGCGCAGGTGGACGTGTCCGGGGACGAACTGGGTGAAGCTGTTGGCCACCGCGATGATCGGTTTGCCGAAGTCGCTGCCGGCTACGCCCGTCGCCCGGAGCAGGGCCCGGGCTCCGGCCATGTTCCTGCCGTGAGTGACCGTACGAGACCTGAGGGCGGGCATGACGCTTCTCCCATCATCGACGCTGAGTCTTCAAATGGTACGGCCATCGCCCGCCTGATGAGACCCCAGGTCCACTTGACGGACGCCTGGGCCGAGGAGCACGGGGAACGCCGCCACGAACCGGAATGGAAGCGCCGGAATGGAAGCGCCGGGATGGAAGCGCCGGGATGGAGCGAGAACGCCCGGCGGCCGGGCCGCCGGGCGTGGGTGGACGATGGGGGGCGGGTCCTCAGGGAGCCTCCGGAGGACGGGTCAGCGTTCGGAGGTGACCTGTTCGGCCCTGGCCGGGCGGGACGGCGGGCTCTGGTCCGGGGACTCCGGGTAGCGCGGCGGGAGCACCCGCTTGGCTGCCTCGTAGATCCCGGTGATCTCCGCGTCGGTCAGCGACCGCTCCCGCTTGGTGATCCACTTGCGGACGTGGCCGCCGTCGAAGACGTCGACCTCGCGGACGTTGAGCACCTTCCACGGGATGGCCGGGCCGTAGATCGCCAGCGACGGGATGATGATGATCTCCCGGCCGAGCTCCGCGCCGATCAGTTCGGCGGCCCGCCTGGCCTCCCAGCGGGCCTCGTCGAGGCGGGCCTTCTGGGAGAACGGGCCCAGGAACAGCTTGCGGTGCGACTGGGCGCGGACCGGGAGCCGCTTGTCCCACTTCTCGGAGTCGACGGCGTAGACCCCCGTGGGCCCGACGACCAGGTGGTCGATCTGGGCGTCGCTGTCCGGGATCGCGCGCGCGTGCAGGGTGCGGTAGCCCCGGCGCTCCAGGCTCTTCAGCTGGGCCTCCGTGCGACGCTCGGCGACCGAGGCGCGGCGCCAGGCGGGAACCGTCGAGTTCGACCGGGCGCGCACCACGGTGTCGGCGATCGCGGCCACGACGGCGGCGGTGAGGCCCATGCGCCAGCTGATCAGCAGGAACCCCACGACGACGCCCGCGACGATCGCGATCGCCGCGCGGCGCACCAGCGGGCGGTAGCGGGGGTGGCTGAGCAGACTCAGCAGGGAGACGCGTTCGACGGGCGCGTACGTAGACGAAGGCTCTGCCGGACGAGCCTTCGGCCTCTTGGCGGTCGGGCCCTCGCCGGCCCAAATCGGTGACGTAATGTTACCGTCTTCTGGCACCTGACCGGAATCCACGTAACTCACGGTAGCTGACCTTCAAACGGGGTGCCTAGTACTCCGCAACTCACACTTTTGTGACTGCCATCACCCGCATGGCGGTACGCGATGGCGGGTATCTATACATATCTCTCTAGATAACCTTCCGGTTTCCGCCTAGCGTGCGGGGCGTGGCAGATATTCATGATCTCACCGCTCTGGAGCAGGCGGCGGCCGTACGCCGCAGGGAGATCTCGCCGGTCGAGATCACCGAGCACTACCTCGACCGCATCGCGCGGCTGGACCCCGATGTCGGCGCCTACGTGACCGTGACCCCCGAGCTGGCGCTGGAACAGGCGCACAAGGCCGAGGCGAGGGTCCTCGCCGGAGAGGCCGGGGAGAACGCCTCGCCGCTCCTCGGGGTGCCGGTCCCCATCAAGGACCTCAACCTCGTCAAGGACGTCCCGATCCATTTCGGCTCGGCGACCTATGACGACTTCGTCGCCCCGGTGGACGACAGCGTGGTCGAGCGGCTCAGGGAGGCCGGGACGGTCATGCTCGGCAAGACGGCCACGCCCGAGTTCGGGATGCCCTGCTACACCGAGACCTCCGTCTCGCCGCCCACCCGCACGCCGTGGGACCTGTCCCGCTCGGCCGGCGGATCGAGCGGCGGGGCCGCCGCCGCGGTCGCGGCGGGCCTGGCGCCGGCCGCCCAGGGCAGCGACGGCGCGGGCTCGATCCGGATCCCCTCCTCCGTCTGCGGGCTGTACGGCATCAAGCCCACCCGGGGCCGGATCAGCTTCGCCCCGATCATCCCCGACCTGGCCGGGCTGTCCACCAACGGCCCGATCGCCAGGACCGTCGCCGACGCCGCGGCGCTGCTGGACGTGATGGCGCACAACAACCCCGGCGACCTCTACCACGCGCCGCCGCCGGAGCTGGGCTCGTTCACCGCCTACGTGGCCCGGGACCCGGGCCGCCTGCGGATCGCCCGCTACGCCGAGCCGCTGGTCCCCGGCGCGGTGGTGGACCCCGAGGTGCTCGCCGCCTACGAGCACGCCTCGGCGGAGCTGACCGCCCTCGGCCACGAGGTCGTCGACATCGCGCCGCCGTTCTCGCCGGACCTGGTGCCGCAGTTCGTCACGCTCTGGTACGCGTTCGCCTGCATGCACCCGGTGGACCTCACCAAGCAGGACCGGCTGCGCCCCCTGACGGCCTGGCTGCGGGAGCGCGGCTACGCCACCCCGGCGCCGGACTTCCTCCAGGCCCAGTCGGCGCTCCAGCTCGCGACCCGGTTCGGCCTGATGGTGACGGACGAGTACGACGCGGTGCTCACCCCGACCGTCACCGCCCCGCCGCGGCCGGTGGGCTGGTTCGAGGAGGGCGGGGACCCGGAGGAGACCTTCGAGCGGATGAAGCGCTTCGCCGCCTTCCCCGCCATCTACAACGTCAGCGGCCAGCCCGCGGTCAACCTGCCGCTGTACTGGACGGGGGAGGGGCTGCCGATCGGGGTCATGCTGGCCGGACGGTTCGGTGACGAGGGCACGCTGATCTCGCTCTCCGCGCAGCTTGAGACGGCCGCGGGAGGTTTCTGGGGCGCGCGCCGCCCGGCTGTCTGGTAGGCGCCGCGGCTCTGACCCTCCCTAGGAGGAGCGCAGCAGCGTGACCAGGTGCGCGGCGATGTCGTCCAGCAGCGTCGAGGGCGGCACCGGCGCGGCGGCGATCGCGGAGAACAGGCTGGGAAGGCCGGGGAGCGGGAAGCCGTCCTCCGCGGAGGCGGCCTGGCCCACCTCGTGCTTGGCGAGGATGATCCGGCTGCGCTGCCAGGCCTCCTGGACCTCCTCCGGGGAGGGCACGCCGAAGCCGTGCCCCACGGGGGCCGCGTGGCGCAGCCGTACCAGCGGGGTGTCGGCGAAGGCCAGCGCCACCCGCGCCCGTGAGGTGAGGCCGTCGCGGCGCTCCGGCGCCACCCAGTCCATCGCGGTGCACGGGTTGCGGCAGTCGGCCACACACGTGGCCAGCGCACCCGCCACCTGGCTGTGCTGCCGGTCGAAGTAGGCCCGCCAGCCCTCGGCGGGCTCCCCGGCCACCCGCAGGGTCCGGCCGGCGGCCGACTGCTCGGGCTTGGTGTGGTCGCACTCACGGTCGCCGATCACGCCGAACCTGCTGCCCGGGGCGGTGAGCCCGGCGGGCCAGCGGGCCGGGTCGCCGGCGTGGCCGAGCACCGGCTCGAAGGCGAGCAGCGGGAGGTACTCGCTGGCGATGTGCAGGGCGGCGACCATGGGGCTGAGCTCGCGCCGGTGCCACCGGACCGCGATCACTTCCAGCAGCAGCCCGTAGGCCGGGCGCAGCGACTCCAGCGCGCCGCGCGGCTGCTCCCTGGGCGTCTGCGGCATGGTGCAGGCCCGGGCGCGCCGCCGCAGCGCGGGCGGCACCTCGCGGGCCTCGACCGCGAAGTCCTCCGCGTCGAGGGAGAGCAGCCGCTGCCCGAACTCGCAGACCGCCACGACCACCGGGTCATCGGTGAGCGCCTCCAGGTCGGCGAAGGCGTGCCGCCGGGCGAGCGTGACGAGCACGTCCTGTACCGAATCCACGCTCAGACGATATCCGTGATCCGATGTTCGCCGTTCCATCCGGCGGACCTGGAATCCGGCGAACCCGGAACCCGGTGGCTCGGAATCCGGCGGAGCCGGAACCCGGTGGACTCGGCGGGGCCCGGCCGGAGAACGGCGGAGCGCCCCCGCCGTCGTTCCGGCGGGGGCGCTCCGCGGGGTTCAGCGGCCTTCGCCCCGTCGCGGCCTCAGGCCGGGGCGGCGTCCTTGGCGCGGGCGCGCAGGGCCCGGCCGATGCCGTCGGCCCCCTCCAGGAGCAGGCGCTTGAGCGCCTGCGGCGGCGCGGTCTCCTCGATCAGCCGCTCGGTCTTGGCCACGGTCTCGGGGGAGACGGCCAGGGCCGGGTAGCAGCCGACCGCGAAGTTCTGGGCGCTGTCGAAGGTCCAGGACTCCCAGATGCGGCCGATCTCGGCGAAGTACCGGTCGGCGTAGGGCTCCAGCAGCTCCGGGTGGCGCGGGTCCATGAAGCCGAGGATCGTCGAGCGGAGCAGCGCGCCGCTCAGCTTGCCCTCGGTCATGGTCGTCCAGGCGGTGGCCTTGCCCTCGGCCGTCGGGATCGCGGCCCGAGCCAGGGCGGCGGCGCGCTCGCCGGTGGCGGTGGGGTCGCGCAGCAGCTCGCCGGCGATGTCCTCCTCGCCGAACACGCCGTTGGAGACCAGGGCCTGGGTGAGCGTCCAGCGCAGGTCGGTGTCGACGGCCAGCCCCTCCAGCACCGCCGTGCCGTCCAGCAGGCCCTTGAGGAACGCCAGGTCCTCGGTGGAGGAGGCCACCGCCGTCAGGGCGTTGAGGTAGGCGAGCTGGTGGTCCGAGCCGGGCTCGGCCGCCTCGGTGAGCGAGCGCAGCGAGGCGGCCAGCAGGGCGAGGCCCTCGGCGCGCCAGGCGGGGTCGGCGAACTGCTGGACGGCCTGACGTGCCTGGCGCAGCACGGTCTGGGTGACGGTGATGTCCTTGACCGAGGAGATGCCGGAGGTGACCAGCGCCACGTAGTCACGGGTGGACATCTCGGCGTCGCGGGTCATGTCCCAGGCGGCCGACCAGCACAGCGCCCGGGGAAGCGACCCCGGCGATCCCGGAGCGTCGGCGAACTTGGCGATGCCGCCCTCGACCAGGGTCCGCAGCGAGCGCTCGTCCAGCCGGATCTTGGCGTAGGTCAGGTCGTCGTCGTTGATCAGGACCAGGTCCGGCTGGACCTCGCCGACCAGCTCGGCCACGGCCGTACGGGCGCCGACCACGTCGAGCTCGACCCGCTTGACCCGCACCAGGGCGTCATCCCGCAGGGAGTACAGGCCGATGGCGACGCGGTGCGAGCGCAGCGTCGGGTAGTCGGCCGGCGCCTCCTGCAGCACCTCGAAGCTGGTGAAGCGGCCCTCGGCGTCGACCTCGAAAGCCGGGCGCAGGGTGTTGACCCACGAGGTCTCCAGCCACTCCTTCGACCAGGACGACAGGTCGCGGCCGCTGGTCCGCTCCAGCGCCTCCAGCAGGTCCTTCAGCTCGGTGTTGCCCCAGGCGTGCTCGGTGAAGTAGGCGCGGACGCCCTCCAGGAAGTTGTCCAGACCCACGTAGGCGACCAGCTGCTTGAGGACCGAGGCGCCCTTGGCGTAGGTGATGCCGTCGAAGTTGACCTCGACCGCGTGCATGTCGACGATGTCGGCGGCGATCGGGTGGGTGGAGGGCAGCTGGTCCTGGCGGTAGGCCCAGGCCTTCTCCACGTTGGCGAAGGTCGTCCAGGCGCCCTGGCCCCAGCGGGTGGCCTCGGCCTGGCAGAGGACCGAGGCGTAGGTGGCGAACGACTCGTTCAGCCACAGGTCGTCCCACCAGCGCATGGTGACCAGGTCGCCGAACCACATGTGCGCCATCTCGTGCAGGATCGTCTCGGCGCGGCGCTCGATGACGGCGTCGGTGACGCGCGAGCGGAAGACGTAGTCCTCCAGGAAGGTCACGCAGCCGGCGTTCTCCATCGCGCCGGCGTTGAACTCCGGCACGAACAGCTGGTCGTACTTGCCGAACGGGTAGCGGACGCCGAAGACCTTGTGGAAGAAGTCGAAGCCCTGCCGGGTGATCTCGAAGATGTTCTCCGGGTCGAGGTGCTCGGCGAGCGAGGCGCGGCAGTAGATGCCCAGCGGGATGCCGTCGTGCTCGGAGGTCACCTTGTGGTACGGCCCGGCGCACAGGGCGGTGATGTAGGTGGACATCACCGGGGTCGGCGGGAAGTGCCAGCGCTTGGCGGCCTGCAGCGCGCCGTGCTTGCCGCGGTGCTCGGCCAGCTCCTCGACCTCGTCGGGCGCCGCGTTGGAGATGACCTCCCAGTGGGAGGGCGCCAGCACGGTCAGCTCGAAGGTCGCCTTCAGGTCGGGCTGGTCGAAGCAGGCGTACATGCGGTGCGCGTCGGCCGTCTCGAACTGGCTGTGCAGGTAGACGCTCTTGTCGACCGGGTCGACGAAGCGGTGCAGGCCCTCGCCGGTGCGCATGTAGGAGCAGTCGGCGTCGATGCGCAGCTCGTTGCTCTCGGCCAGGTTCGGCAGCGGGAGCCGCCCGGTCTCGGCGTCGTAGGCGGCCACGTCCAGCTCGGCGCCGTTCAGGACGACCTTGCGCACCTTGGCGCCGGCCAGGTCGATGAACGTCTCCGCGCCTACCCGGGTGCTGGTGAAGCGGACCGTGGTGATGCTCTCGAAACGCTCCTCACCCTCGGTCAGATCGAGCTCCACCGCATACGACTGCACGCTGAGCAGCCGTGCGCGCTCGCGGGCCTCGTCACGGGTCAGATTGCCTGCCACTACCGCTCCTCGTCACGACTTCCTCCGCTCCGTTGCGGAGGGCTGCCTGAATCCTGCCACGTCAGGCAGGAGATCGCCGCTTCGGAAACCCCGCGGCAGATTGATCATCACATATGAGGATAAAGAGACCGTCAAGGCGATAATCCACCGAGGAATAGGGAGAACCGTCCCACGGTTGTTGCCATGCGGAATATCCGCCCGATGAGGAAGCTGACAGATGACTGAGCGAACCCCCGTCGACCTCTGGTTCGACCCCTTCTGCCCCTTCGCGTGGATGACCTCGCGCTGGCTGCTGGAGGTCGAGAAGGTGCGGCCGATCGAGCCGCGCTGGCACATCATGAGCCTCAACATCCTCAACGAGGACAAGGACGTTCCCGACTCCTACCGCGAGATGATCGCCAAGGCCATCGGTCCGGTCCGGGTGGTCACCGCGGTGCAGGACAAGTACGACTCGGAGACGGTCGGCCGCCTCTACACCGAGCTGGGCGTCCGCTTCCACAACCAGGGCAGGGTCAAGCAGCTCGACACGCTCCGCGAGACCGTCGAGGAGGCCCTGGAGGCGGCCGGGCTGGACCGGGCGTTCGCCGACGCGATGGACTCCGAGGAGTACGACGAGGCGCTGCGCGCCTCGCACGACGACGGCATCAACCGGGTCGGCCAGGAGGTCGGCACCCCGGTGATCGCGGTCGACGGCGTCGCCTTCTTCGGTCCGGTCATCTCGCCCGCGCCCAAGGGCGAGGAGGCCGGCAGGCTCTGGGACGGCGTCCGGACGGTCGCGGGCTTCGACGGCTTCTTCGAGCTCAAGCGCTCCCGGACCAGGCCGCCGATCTTCGACTGATCCCCGGGCCGGCCGGGGTCCCAGGCGGTTCCCGGCCGGGTGGGCGGTCTCCGCGGCGGGGCGCGCCGTCTCGCCGCGGAGACGGTGGAGGCGCCTGAGCGTCGGGATGTTATGTATCCGGATGTTACGAGTTTTTAAGGATCTCCCGCTTCTCCTTGGCTTACAGCGGTATCGCCCTACTGTGTGAGAGAGCGGCCGGATGCGCTGCAGCGAGGGTCGTCTTACTCCGTGTAATCATTTCGACACGCTGAGTAGCGACAGAACTCTCGCCTTATCACCTTCCGCGCGCGAGGATGAGGGCATGCGTCACCTTTACCTGAACGGGGCATGGCAGGCGTCGGCGTCGGGCGAGAGCATCGATGTGATCAATCCTGCGACGGAGGAGCTGATCGACCGGGTTCCCGCGGGGTCGCCCGCCGACGTGGAGGCCGCCGTCACCGCCGCCCGCGCCGCGCTCCCCGCCTGGTCCGGTACCGCCCCCGCCGAGCGCGGCAAGATCCTCGCCGCCGCGGCCGAGCTGATCCGGGAACGCGCCGACCAGATCGCCAGGATCATCGCCACCGACATGGGCGCCCCGTACGGCGTGGCGATGAAGGTGCAGACGCTGATGCCGGCCGGGGTGCTGGCCTCCTACGCGAGCCTGGCCGAGTCCTATGACTTCGACACCGAGCGGATCGGCAACTCCTGGGTCCTGCGGGAGCCGGTCGGCGTGGTCGGCGCCATCACGCCGTGGAACTACCCGCTCCACCAGATCGTGTGCAAGGTCGGGCCGGCGCTCGCCGCCGGGTGCACGGTCGTGCTCAAGCCCAGCGAGGTGGCGCCGCTGGCGGCCTTCGCGCTGGCCGGGATCTTCGACGAGGTCGGGCTGCCCCCCGGGGTGTTCAACATGGTCAGCGGCCGGGGACCGGTGATCGGCGAGGCCATCGCCACCCACCCCGGCGTGGACATGGTCTCCTTCACCGGCTCCACCCAGGCGGGCCGCCGGGTCGCCGCCCTCGCCGCCGGGACGGTCAAGCGGGTGGCGCTGGAGCTCGGCGGCAAGTCGGCCAGCCTGATCCTGCCCGAGGCCGACCTGACGACGGCGGTCAAGGCGACCGTGGCCAACGCCTTCCTCAACTCCGGGCAGACCTGCTCCGCCTGGACCCGGATGATCGTCCATCGCGACCAGTACGACGCGGCGGTCGACCTCGCCGTCCAGGCCGCGGAGAAATACACCCTCGGCGACCCCTTCGACGAGGGCACCCGGCTCGGCCCGCTGGTCTCCGCCGCACAGCGCGACCGGGTCGTCCGCTACATCAACCGGGGCCAGGAGGAGGGCGCCCGGCTGGTGACCGGAGGCACCGACCGGCCGCTGGAGCGAGGCTTCTACGTGGAGCCCACGGTCTTCGCCGGGGTGGCGCCGGGCATGGTGATCGAGCAGGAGGAGATCTTCGGTCCGGTCCTGTCGGTCATCCCCTACAGCCGGGGCGAGGAGGAGGCCGTCTCCATCGCCAACGGCACGCCGTACGGCCTGGCGGGCGCGGTGTGGGCGGGCGAGGAGAGCCGCGCGGTCTCCGTCGCCCGGCGGCTGCGCACCGGCCAGGTGTCGATCAACGGCGGCCGGTTCAACCCGCTGGCCCCCTTCGGCGGGTACAAGCAGTCGGGCATCGGGCGCGAGCTGGGCGAGTTCGGCCTGGAGGAGTACCTGGAGATCAAGTCGCTCCAGCTGTGACCCTGCGAGAAGCCCGCGAGGCCCTGCGAGAAGCCCGCGAGGCCCTGCGAGAAGCCCGCGAGGCCCTGCGAGGACCCTGAGAGGAACCCGGGAAACCGGACCCCGCCGGGACGGCGGGGCGGACGCAGGCGTCAGGGCGTCTGGAGGAGGACCTTCCTGGCGGCCTCCTTGGCCAGGCGGTCGACGTAGAGCACGCCGTTCAGGTGGTCGGTCTCGTGCTGGAAGCAGCGGGCGAGCATGCCCCGGGCCTTGACCTTCACCGGCCGGCCCAGCCGGTCGAAACCGCTGACGGTCACCCCGGCGGCCCGGGGCGTCCTGGCGTAGATCGGCTTGCCGGTCTCGCGCCCGGGCACCGACAGGCAGCCCTCCTCGTCGAGGACCTCGGCGTCGTCGTCGATCGTCAGCTCGGGGTTGATCACGTGTCCCCTGCGGTTGCTGCAGTCGTAGACGAACAGCCGCCTGCCGACGCCGACCTGCGGGCCGGCCAGGCCCACACCCTGCACGGAGTACATCGCGGCGAACATCTCGTCGATCAGGCGGCGCAGGTCGCGATCGAAGTCCACGATCGGCTCGGCGGGCGTGCGCAGGACCGGATCCCCGATCACTCGGATGTCACGCATGTGTGGGCTCCCTGGCGTAAGGGTGTGTAAGGGCTCAGGCGGTAGTTCGGCTCTTACTTTAGCCGGGGGCGGCGGCCGGGCGGCCATCCATACCTGCGAGACTGGGCGGGTGCGTGTCTACATCGGTGCCGACCATGCCGGCTATGAGCTCAAGAATCACCTCGTCTCCTGGCTGAAGGAGCACGGCCACGAGGTCACGGACTGCGGTCCGTTCGTCTACGACGCCGAGGACGACTACCCGCCGTTCGTCCTGCGCGCGGCCCAGGGGGTCGCCGAGGACCCCGGGAGCCTGGGCGTCGTGATCGGCGGTTCGGGCAACGGCGAGCAGATCGCGGCCAACAAGGTGCGCGGCGTCCGCGCGGCGCTGGCCTGGAGCGAGGACACCGCCAAGCTCGGCCGCGAGCACAACGACGCCAACGTGATCAGTATCGGCTCGCGGATGCACTCGACCGAGGAGGCGACCAGGTTCGTCGAGCTCTTCCTGGCCACCCCCTACTCAGGCGCCGAGCGGCACAGCCGCCGCATCGACCAGCTCACCGCCTACGAGACCACGGGCGAGCTCCCGCCGCTGCCGTAGGTTCCCGCCGGGGCGCTCACCTGTCCCTGGTGCGCGCCTCCCTGCGGGGCGTCTCGTCGCGCAGGGGCCTGCGGTCGGCGGCCTCCTGCTGCTCCCGTGAGGGCCGGGACACGTCCCTGGCCCGCATCGCGGTGATCGCTGTGATCTGCAAGCTCTGCAGTGCCATACCGCCACGATAACCCGGCGGTCTCTCCGGGGGCCCGCCCCTCCGGAGAGACCGCCGGAACCGGGCCCTCAGAAGGTCAGTCCGGCCCAGGGCGCGGGCTCCCACGACATCGCGGTGGACAACTCCCGTACGGCGCCCGCCCGCGTCTCGCGCACCAGGCCCGCCGCCTGGAGCGCGGTGAGCGGCCGCCCGCCGAGATAGGCCGCGCCCAGAGCGCTCACCGGGAGGGTCAGGTCGGCGGCCGGCCCGGGATCCCCGGGCTCTCCGACGGGGGCGCACCGGGCGCCGGCGGTGTCGGCCGACAGCCGCCAGCGCCGGGCATTCCACGGGCAGACCGCGTCCTCGACCTCGATCACCACGTCCACCGGGGCCGAGTAGCGTCGCGCGGACAGCGCCCGCCCGACGTCCACGAGCCGGATCCACAGCTCGTCCATCCAGCCCGCGTGGAGCTGCCGGGCGTCGGCCAGCAGGTAGATCAGCGGGTCGTCGACCGGGCGGTTCCAGCTCCTGACCCGCGCGACCAGGTCACGGTCCAGAAGGTGCCGCCAGAGCAGGGCGTAGGCGGCCGGGTCCAGGCCGAAGATCTCCCTCACCCGCAGTTCGCCGTCGGGCAGGCCCGCGTCGTTCCAGCCGGCCTTGACCCGGAACAGCGCGTACCCGCGCGGGCCGCCGTCGTCCTCGGCGACCACGGCGCGCAGCGGCCCGGCTCCGCCCTGGTCGGCCTCCTCGTCGGAGAGAGCGGCGTCCCAGCGCGCGGGGGTCCTGGCGTAGAGGCCGGGACGGCTGCCGAGCACGGCGTCGAAGACCTTCTCGAAGGTCTCCCTCGCCTCGGCGGGCTTGACGATCCGCAGCCGCAGCGCGGGGTCGGCCGGCGCGCCCGGGACGAAGGCGGCCCGGTGCGTGGGGATCTCCACGGTCATGCCGTCGGCGGCCCGGCCGTACCCGAACCGGCCGTAGATCACAGACTCGGATGCGTAGAGCGCGGCGACCGCCTCACCCCGCTCGTGCAGGTCCGACAGCTGGCGGGTCATCAGCGCGGTCAGGACGCCGCGGCGGCGGTGGGTCGGAAGCACGCCGACCGCGGTGACACCGCCCACCGGCAGCGGGCCGCCGGGCACCGTCATGGTGAAGCTGCACACCGCGGTGACGCCGACGAGCTGTTCACCGTCATAGGCACCCAGGGAGCGCTCGAACTCGGTGGTGCCCTTGAACAGTTCCACACGATGCGGGGGGATGGGGCTGCCGAACGCCTCTTCGTCGACCATGATCCAATCAGACCAGTCGGACTCGGTCATCGGGCGCAGCGTAAGACTCATTTTTCCTACGGTAGGCGCGGCAAACCGTCGCGGCCATACAATATCCGTGCTTAATGATCTAGGTGTTGGTCAAGTGGGCTCCCCGAACGGGGGGTGGACCGATACAGTCAGGCGCATCATGAATTCCCGTCCGGTGCCGTTGATCCCCGCAGGGCTCCGCGCGTTCCTGGTGCGGGTCCCCTTTCTCGTGCCCGCCGTGCGGTTCCTCCGTCGCGGGCCGCTGGCCCGGGACCGCAACCTGCTCATCACGCTGATCGTGCTGACCCTGACGATCGCCGTGCTGTCCGCGCGCGTCTCGGCCGAGTGGTTCTCGCCGGCGCTCATGATCCCGATCATCCTCGTCGGCGGGCTCCAGCTGCGGCTGCGCAGTCTCGCCAAGCTACTGTGCGCGATCGTGGTGGGGCTGGTCTACGTAGGCGTCACCGGCGGCTTCGGATACATCGGCCCGGGGATGCTGGCCGCCTTCGGCTTCACCTCCGTGCTGGCCGCGGTGATGGCCCGCACCCGGGGCAAGCTCGGCGTGCAGGGGCTCCGGGGCGACGTGATGCTGCTGGAGCTGCGCGACCGGCTCAAGAAGCAGAGCGAGCTGCCCCCGCTGCCCAAGGACTGGGGCGCCAAGGTGGTGCTCAAGCAGGCCGGGGGCTCCTCCTTCGGCGGTGACTTCCTGGTCTCCCTGCGGGACGGGGACACGGTGGAGCTCGCCCTGGTCGACGTCTCCGGCAAGGGGGTCGACGCGGGCACCCGCGCGCTGATGTTGTCGGGGACCTTCGGCGGCCTGCTCGGCTCGGTGGACGCGTTCCTGCCCGCCTGCAACGCCTACCTGCACCGCCAGCGGGAGGCCGAGGGCTTCGTCACCGCCGTCCACGTCCGGCTCAACCTCGCCACCGGCGAGTACGTCATCACCTCGGCCGGGCACCCCCCGGTGGTCACGTTCGAGGCGGGCACGGGGACCTGGCGGGTCTCCCCGGCCAAGGGCGTGGTCCTGGGCGTCGTCCCCGACCTGCACTGCGAGCCCGACCAGGGGATGCTCCGCAAGGGCGACGCGCTCATGCTGTACACCGACGGGCTCATCGAGCAGCCCGGGCGCGACATCGACGCCGGCCTCGACCGGCTGCTCGGCGAGGCCGAACGCCTGCTCCCCTCCGGGTTCTCCGGCGGGGCGCGCAACCTGGTCACCTCCATGTCCGCAGGGCACAACGACGACTGCGCGCTCGTGCTCATCTGGCGCCCCTGACCTACCTGATCCGCCGTTTCGTACGGTGTGCGGACGCATGCGGACCGTGACGAACTTCACGGGTCCGATCGTGGTTCTGGTCACTGGCGAGGGCGGAGGCCGCCTGGAATTCTCGTAGCAGTTGGCCAGATGAGTGCCGAAGTCCCCGGGATTTCCGGGGAGCGGGAGGAAAGGGACCGAAATCTCCGCGAGGAGACGATGCGGGCTTTCTCCGCTGCTTGTGGTGCGGGGCGCCGGGCCCGGCCCCGTGCGGCGGTCCGGCATCGGTGTGGCCACTGAAGATTCCGGCCCCCGGGGGAACGGCGCGGTTGTTCCGGGATCCGGAATCTTCAGTGACCGCACCGGTCACGGCCGGTGTCGGCGCTGGTTCAACCTTGGCACGCGCGGGGGCTCCAGGGGGTGCGTTCGCCGATATGCGCCGCTGATCCCCATAGCCACTCCGGGGCCTCGGAGTCGTCCAGGGGCCAGAGCCGGCCCCAGGGGTCAGAGCCAGCCGGAGTCGTCGGCGATGCGCACGGCGTCGAGCCGGTTGCGGGCCTGGGTCTTGCACATGATCCGGGAAAGGTGGTTGCGGACCGTGCCGACGGACAGGAAGAGCTGCTCGGCGATCTCGTCGGACCGCGCGCCCCGCGCGGCCAGCCGGAGCACGTCCAGTTCCCGGGGGGTCAGCGGGTTCTCCGCCGTCTCCAGGGCCGCCACGGCGAGGTCGGAGTCCACCGTCCGGTGGCCGGCCGCGATCCGGCGGACGCCGTCGGCGATCTCCTCGGGGCCCGCCTCCAGGCTCATGAACCCGAGTGCGTGCGCCGCGAAGGCGCGGCGGACCTGGCCGGGGGTCGGGTGGCGGGACAGGATGAGCACCCGGCAGCCCGGCGCCCGCTCGTGCAGTCGGAGCGCCGTGCGGAGCCCGTCGCCGCCGGGGAGGTCCAGGCCGATGATCGCCGCGTCCGGCTCGTGCCGGAGGGTGGCGGAGACGACGTCCTCGCCGTCGTCCAGGTCGGCCACCACCTTGAGGTCGGCCGCGCGCTCCAGCGAGGCCACGAGACCGATCCGGACCAGGGGTAGCTGCTCGGCAACCAGGATCCCGATCAAAACGCTCCTCTCATCCGACCGCCTCGTTGAGTGACTATGTGATTTCACACTGTCACCAAAGTGTCCCCATTCGGCAAAGCCTGCGCAAGGGAATGTCCGGAGGGTCTTCGTCTTGGCGTGGATCGGGCGGCCGCGGCGGGTGAGGCGGATGACGCGGCGGGTGAGGCGGATGAGGAGGCCCGGCGGTGAGCGAGGGGACCCGTCGGAGCGTCCATATCGCTCACGCCCGGTCGGGAAGCGGGAGAGAGCGGGGTTCACAGCCCGGAGAGAACGGGGCTCACAGCCCGGAGAGAGCGGAGACCGCAGTCAGGAGAGAACGGGGACCGCAGTCCGGCGTGTCGGCTAGGCTCTTATGGGGCATTGTTGGTGAATCCGCTACCGGGGGGATCTGTGGACTGGCCTTTCCTGATCGGAGTGGTCATCTTCCTCGTGGGGTTGATGGCCTCGATCGCCCTGCACGAGATCGGTCACCTGGTTCCCGCCAAACGGTTCGGCGTCAGGGTCACGCAGTACATGGTCGGGTTCGGCCCGACCATGTGGTCCCGGCGGAAGGGCGAGACAGAGTACGGCGTGAAGTGGATCCCGTTCGGCGGATACATCCGGATGATCGGCATGCTCCCGCCCCGGCCCACCGACGCCCCCGGCACCGCGCGGTCGTCCTCCACGGGTCCGTTCCAGGGCCTGATCGAGAGCGCCCGGGAGGTCGCGCTGGAGGAGGTCCGTCCCGGGGACGAGGACCGCGTCTTCTACCGCAAGCCCTGGTGGCAGAAGGTCATCATCATGTTCGGCGGCCCGGCGATGAACTTCGTGCTGGCCTTCGTCCTGTTCGCCGTCGTGCTCATGGGCTTCGGGGTCGGGGTGCTCAAGACCGAGGTCTCCACGGTCCCGGACTGCGTGAAGACCGCCGCCGAATACACCAGGAACCCCACCTGCACCTCCGCCGACCAGGCCAGCCCGGCCGCCGCGGCGGGCCTGCGGCCCGGTGACGTCATCGTCTCGGTGGGCGGCAAGCCGGTCGGCGACTGGGAGGCGGCGACGCGGGCCATCCGCTCCAGCGGCGCCGGGCCCGTCGAGATCGGGATCAAGCGGGCCGGGCAGCCGATGACCATCACCGCCGATCTCATCGCCCAGGAGCGCGAGTCCCTCGACGAGCCCGGGAAGATGGAGCTGGTCGGCTATCTGGGCGTCAGTCCGACACAGGTCATCGAGCGGCAGAGCATCGGCGCCGTGGTCGCGCACATGGGGGACCTCACCGCCAGGACGGCCTCCTCGCTGCTGCGTCTGCCGGAGAAGATGGTCGGCGTCTGGAACGCCGCCTTCTCCGGTGAAGAGCGTGACAAGGACGGCCCCATCGGCGTCATCGGGGTCAGCCGCATCGGCGGCGAGATCGCGGCGTCCGACGCCCCGCTGGAGAACAAGATCAGCATTTTCGTCAGCCTGCTGGCGAGCTTCAACCTGGCGATCGGCATGTTCAACCTGATCCCGCTGCTCCCGCTGGACGGCGGTCACATCGCCGGCGGCCTCTGGGAAGGGATCAAGCGCGGCTTCGCCCGTCTCACCCGTCGGCCCGAGCCGGCGTACGTGGACATCGCCAAGGTCCTCCCGCTGACCTACGCGCTGGCCTTCACCATGATCATCATGGCCGGCCTGCTGATGTACGCCGACCTGGTCAACCCGATCCGCCTGGCCGGTTAGGCCGTGCCCCGGGTGCCCGGCCGTCGCGCGACGTGCCGGGGCGGGCGGGCGCGTCCCGGCACGGGTCCACGCTCCGCTTTCCCGCTCGGCCGGGAGGGGCTGCGGCCCGGTCCTCGGGCGCCGGAGGATGCGGCGCGTGCGCCGTACCCGCCGATAGGGTGTGCCCGTGAACGAGGTGACGCCTGCGGCGGCGATCGACGCGGCACTGCTCCGGCTCCGCCGGATCTGGTCGCGGCCCCTGCGCGCGCGCAAGGTCGCCGAGGCGCAGCGGCCGGTCCAGATGTCCACGGTGATGGTCGTGCACGCCGTGCACCGGCTGGGCCTGGAGCTGGCCGAGGTGACTGTGGGAGCCGTCGCCGAACAGCTCGACGTGGATCCCTCCACCGCCAGCAGGCTGGTCAACGAGGCGATCGCCTCGGGCCTGGTGGAGCGCGAGGAGTCCGAGGTCGACGCGCGGCGGGCACGGCTGGTGCTGAGCGCCCCGGGGCGCCGGGTGCTGGGGGCCGTGACCGGCTACCGGCGGGACTACCTCGACGGTCTGATCGCCGGCTGGGACCGTGCGGACCGTGAGGACTTCGCCCGCCTGCTCACCCGTTTCGCCGAGGCGGTCACCGCCCGCCCGGCGGACATCTCCCGCCTCGACGAGGCGATCGCCGAGGCGCTGGGAGGCTCCGGGGTAAGGGGAGAGTCCGGGGCGAAGGGAGAGAGCGGGGGTCCGGGAGGCTCCGGGGCGCCGGAGCGCGACGAGCCGGCCGGCGGGATTCCGGAGGGCGGCGGGCCGGACGAGGGCGCCGCTACTCGCCCGTGACGCCGTCGATCTGCTCGCGGAGCAGGTCGGCGTGGCCGTTGTGCCGGGCGTACTCCTCGATCATGTGGACGAGGATCCACCGGAGCGAGACGTCGTTCCCACGGCGCTGCGTCTTGCCGATCGTGTCCAGCGGCAGATCGGCGGAGAGCTCCCGGGCCCGGCCGATCTCGGCCCGCCAGGTGGCGAACGCCTCGTCGGCCGAGGCGGTGTCCACGTTGTCGAAGTCGCCGTCGGGGTCCTGCTCGTCGTAGTAGAGCGGCGGGGCGCCCTCGCCGGAGAGGATGTTGCGGAACCAGGCGCGCTCCACCTCGGCCATGTGGCGGACCAGGCCGAGCAGGGACAGCGTGGACGGCGGGACGGAGCGCAGGCGCAGCTGCTCCTCCGACAGGCCCGCGCACTTGACGGCGAGGGTCTCCCGGTGCCAGTCCAGCCAGGAGGTCAGCATCCGGGCTTCGTCGGCGACGAAGGGGGGATCGATACGGTTGTCACTCATGACGGCCCATCTTGTCCAACTATGAACTGATTGTCAGTCGGTTTTCTGTTTCTCGGAGCCCGTTCCCGTGCCCCGCCCCCTCCGGCCCGTCTCGGCCCGTCTCGGCCCTTCCAGTCCGTCTCGCCCGGCTTGGCCCGTCTTGGCCCGAACCCCGGCGTCTCCACCGGGAACCTCGCGGGACCGGGCGGTGTACCGGTGGACATGAGACGAATCCTGCTGATCCTGGCGATCATCGTCCCCGTGCTGGCCCTCGCGGCGCCGGCCCGGGCCGGCGGCTGGGCGGTCACCTTCATGGACCCCTCACCCGCGAAGATGAGCCCCCATGCGACCTACACGCTGGGATTCTGGCTGCTCCAGCACGGTACGCACCCCTACGAGGGCGACGACCTCGGCGAGGTGGCCCTGGAGTTCACCAGCGGGGCAAAGAGCGTCCGCTTCCCCGGCGTGGAGCTCAGAGAGCCGGCCCACTACGCGGCGGCGATCTCCCTGCCGGACGGGACCTGGCGGGTGAAGGCGATCCAGGGCTGGTTCGCACCGTACGACGTCGGAACCCTCACCGTGCCGGGAGGCCTGGAGATCGCCCCGCTGCCGGAGGACCTCAAGGGCGCCATCGAGTCCCAGAAGGGGCAGCACAAGGACTACTGGGGGGCGATCCGCCCGCCGGACATCCCTGCCGGCACGCGCCCGGCAGGAGCCCTCACGCCGCCGGATCCCGCCGCGCCGGCCCCCGCCGGAGGGATGGAGACGCTCGACGCCGAGGCGCTGGACGACGCGACCACGGTCGCGGTGGTGGAGCCGGAGCCGTGGTGGCGGCAGCCGTACACGATCGTCGCCGCGGTCGTCCTCGGCGCCGCCGCGCTCGGGACTCTGACCTACCGCCTGCGCCGGCGCTGACCCCGCGCTTCCGGGTGAATACGCATACACCAAGAATGCGTGACTTTTAGTGATGTCTCGTTCATTCTTGCGGTACGCGTGAGGAGGCACCATGCCGGAAGTGGCAGGTCCGGGATACGAACGGGGAGTCAGAGCCGCCTGCCTCGCCTTTCTGGCGGCCGTTCTCGTTGTCCTCCCGCTGGCCGTCTCCCGGCTGCTCGAGGCGTGGGGACCCGTCGGGACGCTCGGCGCGCCGCTGGCCGCCGACGTGGCCGTGGTCCTCGCCGCCCGCGCCTACCTGGACCGGAGGCGTCCCCTCCGGCCGGTCCCCGAGGCCGTACGGCCGGGTGGCGCCGTACGGCCGGGCGGCAGGGAGTATGTCGTGCCGCGGACCCTGCCTCCCGCCCCCCAGGTGTTCGTCGGGCGTGACGAGGTCGTGGCCCGGCTGGAGGCGGGGTTGCGCGAGGCCGGGCGGGCCCCCGTCCTCGTCCTGTACGGCCCCGGAGGGATCGGGAAGACGGCGCTCGCGCTCGTCATCGCCCATCGGATGGCACGCGCTCATGGGGACGGGCAGATATACGTCCCGGTGGGAGATCTCGGCTCGGATGGGACGAGTGCCGAGCGGATGCGTCATGAGATCGCCGGGGCGTACGCTTACGCGCTGAAGAACCCCGACGACGAGCTCCCCGGCACGGCCGACGAGCGGATCGCCCTCTTCCGTCGGCGGGCGGCGGACCGTTCGCTCCTCATCCTGCTGGACGACGTCCCGCCCGGCATCGACCTCGCCGGACTCATCCCGGACCGGCCGGGCTGTACGACGATCATCACCGCGAGGCGGGTCCCGCAGGGCGTTCCCGGCTCCGCCGTCACCCACGAGCCCGCCCCTCTGGCCGCGGACGCGTCCCGGGACCTGCTGCGTCTCCTGCTGGGGTCCGATCGGATCGACGACTCGGACGCCACGCAGACGCTGGTGGACGCCTGCGGCGGGCAACCGCTCGCGCTGCGTCTCACCGCCGCCGCGCTCTCCCAGCGCCCCCACTGGGATCTGCAGTTCGCGGTGGACTCCGTGCTGCCGGCCCGGACCCGGCCCGAACGGCTCGATGTGTCCTACGGGATGCTCACCTCGAAGGAGCGCCTGGCGCTGCGCTCCATCGGCTCCATCGGGGAACGGGAGTTCACCGGATGGATGCTGGCCGCGGCCTCCTCCGCAGACGAGAACGTCTCCGAGGAACTGGCCGCCCGTCTCGCGCGCGCCCAGTTCGTCGCGCGCCGGGGCGCGGGCTGGGGCCGTACCTCCTTCTACGTGGAGGACGAGGTCCTCCGGTACGCCCGCAGCCGCGCGGACCGGGAGGACGGCGAGCAGGTCCGCCGTGACCGGGAGGAGGAGGTGACCCGGGTCCGACGGGATCGCCGTGGCCGGAAACCGGGGGTCTGGGTGAACGATCAGGTCTATCGCCTCATGCGAGAGGGTGACCTGTCCGGCGCGCTCACCGTCGCGCAGCAGGCGCTCGACCTGGCAGGGGAGCAGGACGACCGGATCGCCCAGGCCGCGGCCTGCGCGGCGCTGGCGGAGATCTTCAGCGAGCTGGGCGACATGCCCGAGGCGGAGGAGGCCGCGCTCCGCGCGATCACCGTGGAGCATCCGGGCAGCAGCGCCCGGGCGAACCGCTGCAATGGCAGGATCCACCGCAGGCTCCGCGAACTGGACAAGGCCAAGGACTTCCTGGACGAGGCCCTGGACTTCGCCGAGGAGGCGCAGGACGCCGGTGAGCGGGCACGGGTGCTGTTCGAACGCGCCTATGTCCTGGCGCTGCAGGGGAACGCCTCCGCAGCCCATGGTGACCTGGAGCTCGCCACCCGGCTCAGGAGGAGCGGGGTGATCGGTGCGGAGACCATGGAGCCCACGGCGAGGTGGTATCAGGGTGCCGTCTTCTATGCCGGGGGAAGGCTGGAGGAGTCCGCCGAGGCTTTCGACCACGCCAGGAGGGTCTCCCGGCGGCTCGGGCAGTGCCTGTGGGAGGCCTGGACCGAGCAGGCCGCCGCGAGGGTGGCGCTGGACCGGGAGCTGCTGGACGAGGCGACGGCCGCCGCCGAGGCCGGGCTGGAACTCTTCACCGAGATGCGCAACCGGTACGGCGCGGCGCACTGCCGCTACGTTCTCGGCGAGATCCACCTGGCCCAGGGAGCGAGGCGGGAGGCGGAACTCGCGCTCGTGGAGGCGGCCGAGACCTTCCGCGCCTGCGGCGACGTCTGGGTGGAGAGACAGGTCGCGGGGATTGTCGCCGAACTGACCGGCTCGACGGCCGGGTGAGGCCATGCCCGGCGACGGACGGACCGCTGACAGGTGGCGCCGCCGGACCGCGGTACCCGCGGCGTCGGTCGCCGCGGTCGCCGCGGTGCTCGCCGACAAGGTGGAGCATCCGCTCCAGGTCGTCGCCCTGCTGCTGGTGGCCGGGGCCGGCGCGGGGGCGGCGGCCTGGTCCACGCTCTCACCACGGCGCGGGGAGGACGGAACGCCGGTGGACGCCGGCGAGACCGGGAGGTCCGCGGAACTCGCGGAGCCGGGGAAGGCCGGGGCGCGGAGGGCCGGGGCGGGGAAGACGTACACCGCGCGGGGCCTGCCCGACCGCCAGCCCACCTTCCGGGGCAGGGAGTCCGAGCTCGCCGCCCTGATCGCCTCCTACGAGGCGCAACGCGAACAGCGGGAGCAGGGTTCGGTACGCGGCCCGGTGGTGCTCGCCCTGCACGGCCCGCCCGGCGTGGGCAAGAGTGCCATCCAGTTCGAACTGGCCCGCAGGCTCGCCGGGCGGCACCCCGACGGGGTGCTCTTCGCCAATCTCGGCCAGGCCGCCATGCGCAAGTCCCCGCACGACGTCCTGCACGCCCTGCTGATGGAGCTGGGCTGGCCGGAGGAGGAGATCCGCTCCGCCTCGCTCCAGGAGCGGGTGGGCCTGTTCCGCGCCGGGACCGCCGGGCGGCGGATCCTGGTCGTGCTGGACGCCGCGCGTGACGCCGACCAGCTCAACGTTCTCATCCCGAACAGCACCGAGTGCACCGTCCTGATCTCCAGCAGGCCCGACCTGGTGAGCGCCCGGGGCTTCCCGTCCACGGCGGTCCGCCCGCCGGGCCCGGACGAGGCCCTGACCATCCTGGCGGCCTACTCCCAGGTGGACGACGCGGCCACCCGCCACCTGGCCGTCGAGCTGACCGAGCTGTGCGGGCGACTGCCGATCGCGTTGCGCGCGGCCGGCGACCGGGTGCGGCACGGCGGCGGGAAGGTGCAGCCGGTGGTGCAACGCCTGCGCCCGGAGCGCTCCCGGCTCGCCGACCTCGCCTACGGCGGGCGCAGCATCGAGGAACGGCTCGACACCGAGTACGGCAGGCTGACCGACGACGAGAAGGCCGCGTTCTGCCGATTGTCCCTGGTCGAGGCGGCTTCGTTCACCCCCTGGGTGATCAGGGTGCTGATGCCCGTCTCCACCGGGGAGGCGGCCAACCTGGCCGCGGCGTTGGCCGCGGTGGGGCTGCTCGACGACGTGGAGGCCGACGCATCGGGCTTCCCCCGCTACACCTTCCACCCGCTCACCCGGATCTTCGCCAGGAGACGGCTCGGCGTGCTGGTCCCGGACCGGCACGAGCTGAAGGAGATCGAGAACCGGCTGCACCGGGCCGTCCTGGCCGCCTGCTGTGCGGTGCTGAGCGTGCTGGAAGGCCGGCGGATCGGCGGCGACTACGGCGACGTACCGCTGCCGGAGATCGGCGACTGGGCTGAGAAGGTCGCCGAGGACGCCGACCGGTGGATCTCCGCCGAGCTGCCGCATCTGGTCCGGGCGGTGACGGAGGCGCACCAGAGCAACGAGAACGAGGCCTGCTGGGTGATCGCGGCCTGGCTGGACTGCTGGCGGACCAGCCGTATCGACCGCGGCACCGCGCACCGCATGTTCGAGCTCGCCCGCCGGGCCGCGGCGGGCTCCGGGACACCGGGGGCGCTGGGCCGGGTCCTGCTGGCCGAGGGCATCCAGCTGCTCGCCTTCGAGGAGTACGACGCGGCCCTCAAGACGCTGGAGAAGGCCGACCGGGAAGCGCGGCGGGCCGGGGAACTGCGGCTCCAGGCGGCCGTGCGGCGCCGGATCGGCCAGGTCTGGCACGGACTGAGGCACTACAGAGCCGCCGCGGAGGAGTTCGAGACCGCGGCGCGGGACGCGAAGGCCGTGGGCGACATGCGTGAGTACGCGATGGCCCGTCTCCTGCACGCGGACAGCGTCTCGGCCTTCCAACCGGCTGACTGGCGCACGGTCCTGCCGGGGAGTGTGAGCGGCCGTGGGGACATGCGCTTCCACCTCGACGAGGTCATCGTGGAGGTGCGGTGCGCCAACCGCCGCCGTGACCTGAGGACCCGGGAGCGAGCACTGGCGCGCCTGCACGCCGAGGACGGGCACGGCCTGGAGCGGTTCTCCCATCTCCACTGCGAGCTGAGCAGCGGCTATCTGTGGCATCCGGGGGATCCGGTGGACGGCGCGCGGGCACCGGTCGCCGGTCGGCTGGCGGCCGGCGCGATCCTGCTGGCCGCCGGCACGGGACGTGAGTTCACCGAGGTGCGGGCGAGGACACTGCTCGCTCGCGCGCTGCTGGCCGAGGGCAGGCTGGAGGAGGCCCGGGGGCAACTCGACCTGGCCGACGCCCTGGTGCCCGATCACCCCGGCGACCGGGCGCGGGACTGCCTGAGGGCCATGAGCGGGCACGCCCGGGGGGAGCTGATGGTGCGCGACGGACAGTACCGGCGGGCCCTTGAGCTGCTGGAGCCGGCCGTCCGCTGCTACCAGGCGGCCGGTGACTTCTGGCACGCCGCGCAGGCCCGTGCCCTGGCCGGTACCGCCCACCGGGGCCTGCGCCGCTTCGGATGGGCGATGGCGGAACTGTCCGCGGCGGTCGCGGCCTTCGCCGAGTGCGGGGACGAGCCGGCCTTCGACCACGCGGCGGACGAACTGGCGGAGGTCTGCGCCGAACTGGGCCTGCCGATCACGAAGCCCACCCTGAAGGACCGTCTCTGGCGGCCGGGGCCGTGATTCACCGTCCGGCCGGGCTGCCTCCGGCGCGGCCGCGGTCTCCCGCCGGGCGATCTCCCGGGTATTCCGGATAGCCGTAGCCGATGACCTCGGAGACGCGCCTGATGCGCTGTTCGACCAGGCCCCGGTCGGTGTTGCCCTCGATCGTGGTGATCGTGCCGTCGCCGTTGTCCTGTTTCACCAGGCCCATGTGGTCGATCCGGTAGATGCCCTCGCCTCCGTCCTCGTCGAGGTCGAAGTAGACGAGGGCGCCGGGCCGGGCGGCGTCGCCCCAGCGTCCCCGGTCCTGGAACCACCCGGCCCAGGCGACGGCGTAGGCGTCCGCGCCGACCGTGCGCCGCAGCCCCGCCTGCTCGCCGACCCAGGAGACGAACATCGCGCACCAGGGCGCGTTGGTGTACTTCTCCACGACCCCGCCGTCGCGGTCCAGGGTCTCCTGGGCCCGCGCCGACTCCATGTACCAGGAGTGGAACTTGGTGCCGCCGCCGTCGGCGTCCTCGGCGATGCCGATCTGACTCTCGGCGATGCGCAGCATGTCCGCCGCCGTCACGCCCGTTTTGACCGGCGGAGGAAGGACGCCGGCGGGAGCCGGGGCGGTCCGGGCCCGGGGCTCGGGCGGGAGCCCTTCCACGGAGGCGGGCGCGCCGACGGCGACCGCGCACGCGCAGACGGCGAGGGCCGCACCGGCGGCGGCGCGGAGCAGACCCCCGGGGAGGAGGCGGGGAAGGTGGTGCTCGGTCATCGCGGGATCTCTCCCTTGTTTCCCTGGAACCTTGTTCCCTGTCGCTGCCCCGGGTCATGATCCGCCCGGGAGGTACGGCCCGCCGCGCCCGGGTCCGGCCTGTGATCCGTCCTCGTGCGCGTCCACCGTCCGGGGAGCTACATACCCCAAATAGGGGATTAGTCTGCTTTGTCGGGATATTCGTTCCGGTCTGCGGCCGGTCCGTCCCGCCCGGTCAGAACATCGAGATGTGCACGTGGTCGTAGTGGTTGGCGGTGATGCCGCCGCGGTCGGACATGAAGCGCCAGCCCGAGCCGTGGTTGATGCGCTGCCTCCAGATCACGTACTTGACGCCCAGCTTGGTCCGGTTCTTGATCGCCCAGGCGGCGATCTCGTCGCCGAGCTTCATCCCCGCGGCCGAGGGCATCGAGCCGCCCGAGCTCATCATGAAGTCGCAGGCGCGGCCGAGCGGGTGCTCGCCGAAGGTGTCGTAGCGGTAGCAGCCGACCACGTGGGTCAGGTTGAAGTACCGCTTGATGGTCTCCCGCATGTTCCGGGTCCGGTCGGTGATGTTGTCGGCGCCGTTGGGCAGCTGGGGGACCCAGGTGCCGTTGGAGCGGCGGCCGGAGCCGAGGGGGACGAGCGCTTCGAGCTTCTTCTTGATGTCGCGGATGACCTTCTCGGTCTCCTCGCGCCGGTCCTCGACCTCCTCGGCCTCCCCGCGGATCCGCTCGGTGAGCCGGGCGGCCAGCTCGGCGGCCTTCTTCCGCTCGTCCCGGCTGCGGGCGTAGCCCTCCAGGTGGGCGCTCTGCTGGGCGGTGAGCTGCTCCATCAGGGCGGCGCCGCTCAGGTCGTGGGTGAACAGCAGGGGCAGGCTGGAGGAGCCGCTCTGGTAGCGGAGCTGGGCGATGGCGTCGACCTCGCCCTTGGCCGCGGTCAGGGCCTCCTCGGCCTTGCGCAGGTTCTTCTTGGCGACGCCCTCGGCCTTCTGCGCCTTGGCGAGGGACTCGCGCTTGGCGGCGTAGGCCTCGATGAGGGTGTCGACCTTCTTGTTGAGCTTGGCCAGGTCCTTCCTGAGCTCGGCCTCGGTGGGCTTGGGAGCCGCGCTGCCCGCGCTGGGCACGCCCAGGGCGAACGCGAGTATCAGGGAAGCGGCCACGGCCGCACGGCGGCGGGGCGTGGCGGATGCGCGGGACGTGGGGGGCGCGGGGGACGCAGCCGCCACGAACTCTCCTCTCCTTCAGCCGGCCGGGTTAGCTGACGGGTTCGGGCCGGAGCAGCCCTTCCACGGAAGTGGTTCACCCCAGGTGCGATGGTTCCCCGGCTCCCGGGCGCTTTGCCCGGGATTAGGCATATCTGCTGTTCAAGCCGACGAATGAAGGATAGTAGTGGCAAAGCGGTGGTCATGCGACTTCAAGCCGATACAAACAGGTGATCAGCTTGTGACAACAGCGCGCAAAAGACGTGCTGCCTCCTCGGGAAGGACATCGTTCACGAAAGCCCCCATGGCCGACTCCGACCCGGCCAGGTACTTCAGCTTGCCCGGCGCCCGCCGTACGCTGAACAACTCCAGGTGCGTGTAGGCCAGGTCGCGGCCCACCCGGACCGGGGCCTGGTGCCAGGCCGCGACGTACGGCATCACCACCCCGAACAGCCCGTCCAGGCGGCGCAGCACCTCGGTGTAGAGGGGCCCGAACGCCGCGCGCTCGTCGGCGTCCAGCCCGGTCAGGTCGGGGACCCGCCGGTGCGGGTAGACGTGGATCTCGTACGGCCAGCGCGCCGCGGCCGGCACGAACGCCGTCCAGTGCTCGTTGGCCGCGACCACCCGCACCCCCGCCTCCCGCTCGGCGGCCAGGACGTCGGCGAAGAGGTCGCCGCCGGTCCGCTCCCGATGGCGCTCGGCGGCCCGCAGGGTCAGCGCGGTGCGCGGGGTCACGTAGGGGTAGGCGTAGATCTGGCCGTGCGGGTGGGTCAGCGTGATGCCGATCTCCGCGCCCCGGTTCTCGAAGCAGAAGACCTGCTCCACGCCCGGCAGCGCCGACAGCTCCGCCGTGCGGTCGATCCACGCCTCCATGACCAGTCCGACCTGCTCGGGGGAGAGCGCCGAGAACGAGGAGCCGTGGTCGGAGGTGAAGCAGACCACCTCGCAGCGCCCGGTGCCGGGACGGGCCTCGCTCAGCCCGCCCGGGGCGGTGAGGCCGGCGGGCCGGTCGGAGAACGACGGGAACCTGTTCTCGAAGACGACCACGTCGTAGGCGGCCGCGGGGATCTCGGTGAGCCGGCCCGGCACGGAGGGGCACAGCGGGCACTCGTCGGCCGGGGGCAGGAAGGTCCGGCCCTGCCGGTGTCCCGCGATCGCGACCCACTCCTCGGTGAGCGGGTCGTAACGCAGCTCCGAGGCGGGCGGGCGGGGCGGCAGCTCACGCTCGTCGATCGCGCCGCGGTCCGCGCTGTCGTCCCGGTCGAAGTAGATCAGCTCCCGGCCGTCGGCCAGGTGGGTGACGGTCCGCTTCATCGCTCCGCCACCCGGCTCTCCTCCTCGGGCCCGGCGATGACGAGCTCACCCGCCTGGGCGGAGAGCTCTTCGCGGGCGTCCTCCGGGAGACCGGGGTCGCTGATGATCACATGGGCCTCCGAGAGGGCGGCGATGGTGCTGATCCCGACCGTGCCCCACTTGCTGTGGTCGGCGGGGACGACGAGGCGGTGCGCGGAGGCGACCAGCGCGCGGTCGGTCTCGGCCTCCAGCAGGTTGGGGGTGGTGAACCCGGCGCGCGGGCTCATCCCGTGCACGCCGAGGAAGAGGGTGTCGACGTGCAGCCCCCGGATCGCCGCCACGGCGACCGGGCCCACCAGCGCGTCGGAGGGGGTGCGCACGCCGCCGGTCAGGATGACCGTGCGGTCCGCACGGGGGGAGCGGTGGAAGACCTCGGCGATCCGGATCGAGTTGGTGATGACGGTCAGCTCGGGCACGTCGACGAGGAGGCGGGCCAGCGTCCAGGTCGTGGTCCCCGCCGAGAGCGCGACGGCCGTGCCGGGCCGGACGAGCAGCGCGGCCCGCCGGGCGATCGCCTCCTTCTCGGCCTGCTGGCGGACCGACTTGGCGGCGAACCCGGGCTCCTCGGTGGAACCGGGCCCGGCGGCGGTGGCTCCGCCGTGGACCTTCTCCAGCAGTCCGCGCTCGGCCAGGACCTCCAGGTCCCGGCGGATCGTCATGTCGGACACGCCGAACTCGCGGACGAGGTCGGCGACCCTGACGCCGCCGCTGGCGCGGACCCGGTCCAGGATCGCCTGCTGCCTCTGTTGGGCGAGCATTGGCCACTCCTTAATCAAACATCTTCCACCAAAATATCACAGATAGATGCGGGGCGATGTTTGATTGTGCGGGACAACCGCTCACAGTCGGTCAAGCCTCACAGGCGGTCGAGCTCCGCGTGGATGTTGGCCCGCGCCGCCTCCTCCAGATCCGCCACCCGGAAGATCGACGGCAGGTCGAGCAGGGAGCGCAGCACGGCCGCCCGCCCGCTCCGGAAGGCGTCGTCGGGGACGAACGCGTACTCCTCGCGCACGGCCGCCGCGTAGGCCGCGTACACCTCCGGCGGCGCGGCCAGGATCGCCAGGTCGGCGTCGCACAACACGGCCCCGTCCGCGTCACCGGGCGCGGGGTCGTGGGTGACGGTCAGCCTGACCAGCCGCGCCACCGCGGCCACCGCCTCCGCGGGCAGACCCGCCTCCGGCAGCGCCCGCTCGGCCAGCCGGGCACTGCGCTCCTCGTTGTCGCTGCGCGCGGGGTCGTAGACGGCGTCGTGGAACCAGGCGGCGAGCCGTACGAGGTCGGGGTTGGCGGCGTGCCCGGCCAGCGCGTCGACGTGGTCGAGCACCGCCTCCAGGTGGGCGGCCGTGTGGTAGCGGCGGTGCGGCTCGCCGTACCGGGTGATCAGGTCGAGGCCGAGGGCCTCGGCGCCGGGGCCGGTCAGGGTCCGCCAGCGGTCCAGCAACTGTGCGCTCATGTCCGAGAGTGTCCTTGATTTCTTTGGGTCTTGTACGGCCTCGGTTCCCGGAGGAGTGTGAGAGCCGAGTCCACCGACGTCGCGGATGAAGGGCGGTCGAGCATGGCACGGCGAGCGCGCAAGGCCCGGGCACGCAAGAAGCGCAAGGCCAACCACGGCAAGCGCCCGGCGGCCCGGTAACGCGCCGTACGGAGGCGCCGGCGGCCGCCGCGCCACGTCCCGCCGTTCCGGTGCCGGGGAAGACCGCAGGCAGCGGTGCGGGGTGCGGTGGCCCGGTACGCGCCGGGATCAGGCGCGGCGGCCCCAGGAGGCCAGGAGCCTGGTCTGGGCGTCGGGGTCGGGCGGCAGAGGCTGCGGCTCGGCGATGACCCCGGCCTGGCGGTAACCCTCCTCGGCGCCGGCGAACCAGGCCGCGCAGGCCTCGACCAGCTCGGGGTCGAGCCGTTCGCCGGCGCCGATCGCACGGGCGAGGTCCCAGGTGTGGATGAGGGCGTCGGCGAACAGTTCGGTGATGTACTCGGCGCCGGGCACGTCACCGAACGACAGGTGGGTGACGCGCGTCAGAGCGTGCTCGGCGCTGGCCGCGTGGACGGCGGCCATGGCGGCGGCGTCGAACGCCTTCGGCGGGTCGTCGCCGAGCAGGTCGCCGTCGAAGATGTCGCCGACCTCCCCGACGCTCCGCCCGGCGAGCAGTTCCGGAACCCAGAGGCTCTCGCTCACCACGTGATTGACCAGGGCGCGGACGTTCCAGTCCACGCACGGTGTCGGGTTCTCCCACTGCCCTGGCCCGATCCGGTGCACGAGAACGCCGAAGTCGTCCAGCGCGCGGCGGTAGGCCTCGCGGACGTCGATGGTCATCCTGTCCTCCCGAGTCGTCAGTTCGACCGTAACCTCTGGGCGGCCAGTAGTCAGCGGGCTTGTTGGACATGACTGGTATGACTCGCAAAACATGCCGTACCCGATTGGTCGGCTTCATTTACCGGTCATGCCGGGACAGCCGGCCGGTCGACCCCCGGTCAGGGCAGGTTCTGCTCCGCCCAGACGATCTTCCCTTCCTGGGTCTGGCGGAAGCCCCACCGGCGGGCGACCCGGTTGACCAGGCGCAGGCCCCGGCCGCTGTCGTCGGTGCCGGTCACCTCCAGCATGATCGGCACCGCGGGGGAGCGGTCGGACACCTCGCACACCAGCCGCTGCCCGCGCAGCAGGCGCAGGCCGAGCGGCCCCTCGCCGTGCAGGACGGCGTTGGTGACCAGCTCGCTGACCACGAGTTCCGTCGTGTCGACGAGGGTGCCCCCCAATCCCCAGCCCGTGAGCGTGTCACGGGCGAAACGGCGCGCTCCGGACACCGACTCGGTCTCCGCGGCGAAGGAGAGCTCCGCCACCTCGTGCGGGGTCAGCTCCCGGACCCGGGCCAGCAGCAGAGCGATGTCGTCGCGTTCGTGCCCGGGGCGCTGCGCGCCGATCGTGAGGTCGCAGACCTCCTCCAGGTCGTCGTTCCAGTGCCCGAGCAGCCTGCGGAGCGCGCCGATGCCCTCGTCGATGTCGCGGTCGCGGCTCTCCACCAGGCCGTCGGTGTAGAGGGCGAGGATCGCGCCCGGGGGCAGGGTGATCTCGGCCGTCTCCGCCGGGGCGTCGCCGATGCCCAGCGGGAGCCCCGCGGGCGTCTCGACCACCTCGGTCTCGCCGTCCGGCCGGACCAGGACCGGCGGCACGTGCCCGGCCCGGGCGATCGAGCACAGCCGGGAGACCGGGTCGTAGACGGCGTAGACGCACGTCGCGATCTGCGTGGGATCCAGGTCCTGGCTCATCCGGTTGAGCCGGAACAGCAGCTCCCCCGGGGCCAGGTCCAGCCCCGCCAGCGTGCGGGCGGCCGTGCGGAGCTGGCCCATCGTGGCGGCGGCCCTGATGCCGTGCCCCATCACGTCGCCGACCACCAGGGCGACCCGGCAGCCCGGCAGCGGGATCACGTCGTACCAGTCACCGCCCACCCCGGCCAGGTCGCTGGCCGGCAGGTAGCGGGAGGCGATCGTCAGGCCCAGCGGCTGGTAGAGGTCGGCGGGCAGCAGGCTGCTCTGCAGCGTCAGCGCGGTACGGCGCTCGTGGCCGTAGAGCCGGGCGTTGTCCAGGCAGATCGCGGTCCGGGCGGCGAGGTCCTCGCCGATCGTCACGTCCTGCTCGTCGAAGGGCCGGCTCTCCGGTGTGCGGGTGAAGACGACGAAGCCCAGCACCCTTTCGCGCGCCGTCAGCGGCACCACCAGGAACGAGCTGTTCTCCAGCACCTTGGTCACCGTGTCGCGCTTCCAGAACCGGCCGATCCGCTCGGCGGTCCGGGCGTCCAGCCGGGGGTAGAGGATCGACTTGCCGGTCTCCATGGCCCGGGCGTACGGCGTCCAGGCCTCGTAGACGACCACCTCGTCCACCGGGAACGCCTCGCCGTACTCGCCGGGCGAGGCCGCCGCCACGCCGACCGCGATGCGCCGTACCAGCGCCGAGCCGTTGGTCGTGCGGTGCGGGAACTCGCCCTCGGTGACGAGCCGGTCCTGCACCAGGACGCCCGCCGCGTCGGCGAAGCGCGGCACGGTGACCTCCATCAGCTCCCGCCCCGTCTCGAACAGGTCCAGGGTGGTGCCGATCTTCTTGCTCGCCGCGTCCAGCAGCGCGAGCCGCTCCTGCAGGGAGGCCGGGCTTCCCATCCGCGGCTCGTCCCTCCCAGGAGACTTGGTAACGAAGCGACGGTTCAGGTTCATCCATCCCACCGGGGTGCGGGAATCGGCGTCCACCACGGGGTGAGCCCGAGATCCTCGGCGATGGCGTTGGCGCCGTTGTAGCCGGGGGCCGCGGAGACCGAGCCGCCGGGATGGCTGCTGGCCCCGCAGAGGTAGAGGCCGGAGATCGGGGTGCGGTACTGGCCCAGCTCGGGAACCGGGCGGTTGCCGCCGAGCTGGGCGGGTTCGTAGGCGCCGACGTGGTGGCTGCCGCGGACCATGTTGACGCAGTGCCGTTCGATGTCGAGCGGGGAGAAGAGCCGCCTGCCCAGGACGGTGCGGGCGGACAGGCCGGGGGCGTACTCCGCCCACTCGCCGAGGAGCCGCTCGGCGATCTCCTCGCGCCGCCGGTCCCAGGTGGCCGGGTCGCCGTCGAGCTCGTAGGGAGCCCACGGCCACCAGAAGGCCACATGTTTGCCGTGCGGTGCGTAGGAGGGGTCGAACAGGGTGGGACACGCCCCGTTGCCCGCCATCCGGTCCGGTAGCCGGCCCTGGTGGATCTGCTCGAAGGTACGGCTCAGCTCCCGGCTGCTGTCGGCGCCGAGCACGAACAGGAACGCCCGGTCCACGTCCGGCTCGAACGCGGCGGCGCGGTAGCGCGGCGCCTCGTCCAGGGCCAGGTGCAGCGAGACGATGCTGTGCCCCGCCCACTTGTAGGCCGCGACCTTGGCGGCGATCTCGGCGCCGAAGTTGTCGGGGCCCGCCAGCCGTACCGTCTGGGGGGCGTCCACCGCGCTGGCCACGAACCGCCGCGCGGTCAGGACGCCGCCGCCGGCGAGCCCCACCCCGGTGGCCCGGCCGTCGCCCACCAGGATCCGCTCGACGTGCCTGCCGGTGATCACCGTGCCGCCGTGCTCCTCGATCACCCGGCACAGCGCGTGCGCGACGTTCGCCGCGCCGCCCACGGGCAGGCCGAGCCTGGCGATGCGGGACAGCAGCCGCGGGAAGAACCCCCCGGTGCCGGGGACGTCCTCGATGGAGATCGCGTGCAGGAACGACTTGAACAGCACCCTGACCTGGTCGCTCTCGAAGTTCCGGTCCACGGCCTCGTAGAGCGAGAGCGGCACGTAGCTGAGCAGGTCGCGGCCCAGGTCGCCGCGGAGGCGCTCGGCCAGGACCGGGGGCGGCAGCGGCCGGGAGTAGAGGAAGCCGTTCATCAGCTTCCGGGCCGCCTCGGCGTAGCGTTCGTACAGCTCCAGCCAGCGTTCGGCGTCCGCGCGGGAGAAGCGGGCGAACGACTCGGCGGTGCGTTTGGGATCGGTGTAGACCGTGATCGCGCGGCCGTCCCTGAAGACGGTGGCGTGCTGCACCTCGGGATAGACGTAGCGCAGGCCGTACCGATGGAGTTCGAGGTCGGCGGGGACCGGGCCCTCCTCCAGGAAGTGGTAGTTGCTGTGGGTGTTGTGCCGGAAGCCCGGAAGGGTGAGCTCCTGCGTGCTGCAGCCGCCGCCCGCCACCTCGTTGCGCTCGACGACGGCGACGGACAGGCCGGCTCTGGCGAGATAGGCGGCGCAGGTGAGTCCGTTGTGTCCGCCGCCGACGATGATGCCGTCGAACTCCGTCACAGTCTCCTCCGGGGGGCGTTGACTATGCGTTTATCCAATAGTAAAGAACGATCTAGGTTTTAGGTCGTCATTCCCCGAAGAAGTTCGGGAAATCCATGCTTTTCCATGACCCTTCGATACGAGTTGACTTGACTGGATCTGAAGAGAGTTGTCAGACCCGGGAGGGCGCGGACGACTCCATGCCGGTCGGGGGCGGCGGAGGGGGCGTCGCTCCGGCGCGGGGTCTCGGGCACGGTGCGCCTCCAGGGGGTCGATGCTGACAGTGTCCGACACGTCACCCCTTGTAGTCTATCCCCCATATCTGCATTTCCGACGCGTACCCGAATATCTTTTCCAGCTTCCGTCCGGGGTGGTTGTGAAACCGTGCGGTTGTTCACGGAGCCACCTCGTTCATCTCGTTCATCTCGTCCATCTCATTCATCTCACCGCGCGGAGGCGTCGTGCCTGCGCGGCGGGCCGCGTGGGCGCCTCGACCGCATCGGTCGCACCGACCGCATCCACCCCGCCGGATTGGAGTGCGGGCTCTTCCTCGGTAGTGAGGCGGACTCTCATGATGTCCAAAAAAGAGAGCCGGGGAACCAGTATCGGTATGTTTCGCCGCGATTAGATGAATGTCGTTTCTGGCGGCTCCCATTCGGGGACGCCGCTGTCCGTCCGCGGGTGTGCCGTCCGTGCCGCTCCTCCGTCGGCCTGGTCGCCGGGCGACCACGGGCGCGCCTCTCCGGTGAATACGGACGCCCCTCCCCGGTGGACAGGAGCCGCGAGCGGTCAGAGAAATGCAAGGGCGCCTTGTGCTGAGAAGTCGCTCTGCGGCTCATCGGGCGGATATGGCGTCCTGGAAAATTGATTACATTTCGTGTTATGATGTATGAGTCATGACGAACAATCATGACTCCCGGCGGGCCCGTCTCACCGAGGATCCCGCACTGCATCCCGCGGTCTTCGCCGCCGCGTTCAACTCCGGCGACTCCAAGGCCGTCGACCGGGCGTACGAGGAGAACGGCATCGTCGTCCCGAGCCCCGGCCATCCCATGACCGGTCCCGGGCGGATCGCCGCCATCGAGCACCTGCTCGGTCTGGGCGCGCCGATCGAGGCACGCACACGGCACTCCTACGTCGCGGACGACATCGCCCTCCTCATCGTCGACTGGTCCATCCGCGGCACCGCGCGTGACGGCACCGACGTGCACTTCGAGGGAGCCGCGGCCGACGTCGCCCGGCGCGGCCCGGACGGGCTGTGGCGGTACGTCATCGACAATCCCTACGGAACCGCCTGACCGGCGGGCACAGAGAATCGGCGGACACGCGGAATCCGCGGAGCACGATGAAGCGTGAGGGCCGGGTCGCCGGATTCCCGGTGACCCGGCCCTCCGCGGGACGAGCGGGCGAGCGGCGAGAGGGGGAGGGGCTCCGGTCAAGCGCCGGGCACGGCCGGCGCCCAAGGAACGGCTCCGCCGCCTGATGGGAGGATGTGAAGATCGCATCCGCTCAACGGAAGAGAATCCCGCATGGCCGTCATCCACCACACCGTCCTCAAGCCGACCAAGCTGGAACTGCTCGCCTCCTGGCTGCCCTCCCGGCCGTGGTACTCCGGCGGCGCGGGCGGGCCCCGGCTGGTCAAGTCCGGCGGCTTCCGGCTGGACGACCCGCAAGGTGAGGTCGGCATCGAGTTCATGGTGGTCACCGACACCTCCGGCGCTCACCCGGCTGCCTACCTGGTGCCGCTCACCTACCGCGGTGCCCCGCTCGACGGAGCGGAGCACGCCCTCGTCGGCACCATGGAACACGGGGTGCTGGGGCGGCGCTGGGCCTACGACGGCTGCCAGGACCCGGTGCTGGTCGCCCAGCTGCTGGCTCTGATCGAGGGCCGGGCGCAGGCTCAGGACCAGAACATCAGCGACACCCCCGACCGGGAGGTCACCCGCTCCTGCCGCGGTGACGGCCCCGCCCTCGCGGACTTCGCCACCACCGAAGCCGTCGACGACCGGGAAGGCACCGAGTTGTCCGCGCCGAACGGTGCCGTCCTCCGCCTGCACCGGGTTCTGCACCCCGCCCCGGGCAGCGAGCCCGTCCTCCCGCCGGAGGCCGCCGGCCACGTCGGCGGCTGCTGGGACATGCCGGACGGCACCCGCGCGCGGGGGGTGTTCGCCGTCGTGCGCACCGGCCCCCGCGTCTAGATCCCAGCGAGAGGTGAGCCCGCAGGCCGGATGCCTGGAGAGCGGATGCCTGGAGAGCGGATGACGGCCTCGCAGGGGCCCCGCAGGGGCCCCGCGAGAGCTCGGAGGACCCCTCGGGCACAGAGGATCGGAAAACGTGACGAAGATCAAAGGGCCAGGTCTCCGGATGCCCGGTGACCTGGCCCTTCGTCATGTGAGCGGACGACGGGAATCGAACCCGCGTAGCCAGTTTGGAAGACTGGGGCTCTACCATTGAGCTACGTCCGCACGAACCGGTGTTGGTCTGGTCTAGACTTCATCCGGTCGTCAGGGCGTAATCGTACCGGAGATCCGGAGTGTGCGCGTACCTGACGCCGCGGGGTGTGGCGCAGCTTGGTAGCGCACCTGCTTTGGGAGCAGGGGGCCGCAGGTTCAAATCCTGTCACCCCGACCGTGAGGCGGAGGCCGGTTCACAGCGGAACCGGCCTTTTCCGTTTCCTCGCCTCCCCAGGGGCCGTTTCCTCGCCTCCGGAGGGCGGCCGCCGGGCTCAGCCGGGGGTGTCGGCGGTGAAGTGCACGCCGGAGAACTGCCCACGCCACTCGGTGACTTCCGGGGCGACCGCGGCCGGGTCGGTGCCGGGGTCCAGGGCGCGGGCGATGAGGGAGGCGAGGGCGGGCATGTCCGCCTCGGTGGCGCCGAGCCTGACGATCTCGGGGGTGCCGATGCGCAGGCCGTTGACGTCGCCGCCGATCGGGTCCACGGGCAGGCCGATGCCGCAGGCGAGCAGGTTCGCCCGGCGGAGTCTGCGGGCGGCGTGCTGGCCGCCGCCGTAACGGTGGGCGATGACCGCGAACTGGTGGGAGCGGGTGCAGCCGCGGTCGGCGGCGAAGACCGGGACGTCGAGGGAGAGCAACTCGGCCGCGAGCCGCCGGGCCGTGGCGGCCATCGTCCGCGCGTAGGCGGGCCCGGCGGCCTTCCAGTCCAGCAGGGTCATGGCGAGCGCCGCGGTCTTCCCGGCGTCGAAGTTGGCGGTCAGACCGGGGTAGGCGATCGCGTCGAGGTGCTCGGCGAGTCCGGCGTCGTCGGTGACGACGAGGCCGCCCGGAGGCCCTCCGAGGCTCTTGTAGGTGCTCATGGTGATCAGGTGCGCGCCCTCGGAGAGCGGCTGCGGCCAGGTACGGCCGGCGATCATGCCGCACAGATGGGCGGCGTCGAAGAGGACCTGGGCGCCGACCGTGTCGGCGATCTCGCGGATCGACGCGACAGGGTGGGGGAAGAGGTTGAGGCTGCCGCCGATGGTGATCAGCTGGGGACGCGTCTCGCGGACGAGGGATCGCAGGGCGTCGACGTCCACGGTGTATCCGTCCGGGGTGACGGGGGCGGAGACGGTGGTCAGGCCGTACAGGCCGGCCGCGCCCTGACCGTGGTGGGTGACGTGGCCGCCGATGCTCGGGGGCGGGGCGATGACGGTGTCGCCGGGCGCGCAGGTGGCCATGAACGCGTAGAGGTTGGCGAGGGCGCCGGAGCCGACGCGGACCTCGGCGTACGCGGCGCCGAAGACCTGGGCGGCCAGTTCGGCGGCGATGACCTCGATCTGCTCGATGGCCTCCAGGCCGGTCTCGTACTTGTCACCCGGGTAGCCCAGGGAGGGCCGTGTTCCGAGACCGGCCGAGAGCAGCGCCTCGGCCCGGGGATTCATGATGTTCGTGGCTGGGTTGAGGTTGACCGACTCCACGTCGTGGATGCGGCGGTTCTCGGCGGCCAGCCGTTCGATTTCGTGCTGCAGGACCGTGGCGGGCAGAGCGGTCACGGCCTCGGCGACGGAGCGCACCCGTTCCTCGGACGGGGAGGGAACCCAGGGGCGAGGTGTGAGGGCGGGGCTCATGGACGGGCCGCGCGACTCAGCGGGTGCCGCTGAAGAGGGCCCAGACGGCCTTGCCGCCGCGGTTGAGGTGGTCCCAGCCCCAGGAGTGGCTGTAGGTCTCGACGATGTAGAGACCGCGCCCGTTCTCGGAGATGAAGTCGGGCTCCTTGCGGACGGGGGCCTCGTCGCTGGGGTCGGCGACGGCCAGGAGCACGTGCGAGGGCGAGGTCAGGCGCAGCAGCAGCAGGGTGATGGGGTGGGCCGCGGTCCGGCTGGGAGGGCACAGCGCGTAACGGACGGCGTTGGTCACCAGTTCGGAGACGACCAGCGCCGCGTCGTCGCTGAGTTCGGCCAGGCCCCATTCGCTGAGGGTCGAACGGGTCACGTCCCTGGCGGTTTTGACGGAGTCGGCCTGCCGGGGAAGGGGACACGCCGTGGCGTCGGAGCGGTCGGCCACCAGGAAGGCGTCGAAGCCGATCTCGCGGGTCGCCTGCAGGCAGTCGGCAGCCGATATGGGCTCCTCCACCATCCTGCCGGTACCTCCCGCTGTCATGGTGAGTCTCCGTGATGGTTGAGAGTTTTCAGAGCTTGTGCGCCTTAAGCCCAATATGCACTAAGCCATCATGGGTCACGAGAACGCCTCCTGCAAGACCCAAATGCACGTGCAGCTGCAATGTGCAGCCGCATGGGCGAGCCCCGTAGAGAAGCGACGAATGGGGCCGTAGAGTTGGGACCTTGTCACGGCGGCCGGAAGTGGTGACACTGTGTCCGCTGGCCCACGTGAACAGGGAGGCGAAGTGACGCAGATCCACCAGGGGCCGGGGTCCGGTCCCACAGCTCTGCGTATCCTCCTGGGCTCCCAACTGCGCCGGTTGCGCGAGGCCGCCGGCCTCACGCGCGAGGAGGCCGGCCACCGGATCCGCTGCTCCGAATCCAAGATCAGCAGGATGGAGCTCGGGCGGGTCGGTCTGAGGGAACGCGATGTCGCGGACCTGCTCACCTTGTACGGAGTAGAGGACGAGGGGGCGCGCGCAGCCGTGATGGACCTCCTTCTCAGAGCGAACGAACCCGGCTGGTGGCACCGCTTCAACGACCTCCTCCCCAGCTGGTTCCAGACCTACGTCGGACTGGAGGAGGCGGCGTCCCGGATCCGCACCTATGAGGTGCAGTTCGTGCCCGGCCTGCTGCAGACGAAGGAGTACGCCAGGGCCGTCATCACCGCGGGAAGCGCCGGGGTCGCGCCCGAGGAGATCGCGCGCCGGGTGGACCTGCGCCTCGAACGCCAACGCATCCTGGAGCGCCCCGACGGACCGTTCTTCTGGGCGGTCATCGACGAGGCGGCGCTCCGGCGCCCCATCGGCGGCACGGACGTGATGCGGGCCCAGCTGGAGCACCTGATGGATCTCATGCGCCAGCCCAACATCACGATTCAGGTCATGCCCTTCAGCTTCGGCGGCCACAGCGCGGAGGGCGGCGCCTTCAGCATCCTGCGCTTCCAGGACCGCGAACTGCCCGACGTGGTCTACGTGGAGCAGCTCGCCAGCGCCCTGTACCTGGACAAGCGTGAGGACGTGGACCGCTACAGCGAGGTCATGGAGCGGTTGTGCGCGGTGAGCACCACGCCGGACGAAACGGTTGACATCCTTAAACGCATAATCAAAGAGAACTGAACGGCGCCGGTCGCTGCAAGGTATGGGTCTGCCCTAGACTGGCCTGCGGCGCTGGACACCCGCCACGGCGAAGCATGCCCTGATCGTGTGGCATGTCTCATGGCTGTGACCGGTGCCGCTCATGTGGGCGCGGCGCGCGAGCTTGCCGCGGTAGCCGTACGAATTGGCGCGCCCGCGATCACTCGAAGCTTGATCAAGGAGACCACCCCGTGAAGACCGCTGTCGAGGAGCTCAGCCCGACCCGGGTCAAGCTCACTGTCGAGGTGCCGTTCGAGGAGCTCGGCGAGAGCATGCAGGCGGCGTACAAGAAGGTCGCGCAGCAGGTGCGCGTCCCCGGTTTCCGCCCCGGCAAGGTTCCGGCCCGCATCATCGAGCAGCGCTTCGGCCGCGCGGTGGTGCTCGAGGAGACCCTCAACGACGCGGTGCCGAAGCTGTACGGCCAGGCCGTCGAGGAGAGCGACATCTTCCCGGTCAGCCAGCCGGAGATCGAAGTCACCAAGATCGATGACGGCGAGCAGGTCGAGTTCACCGCCGAGGTCGACATCCGCCCGAACTTCGAGATCCCGGACTACCAGGGCATCGAGGTCACCGTCCCGGTCGCCGAGGTGTCCGACGAGGACGTCAACGCCCAGTTGGACGCGCTGCGCCAGCGCTTCGCGACGCTGACCGGCGTCGAGCGCCCCGCGACCAAGGGCGACTTCGTGGTGATGGACCTCGCCGCCGCGATCGACGGTGTGAACATCGAGGAGCAGCAGGCCAACGACGTCTCCTACGAGGTCGGCGCCGGCTCGGTCCTGCAGGGCCTGGACGACGCGCTGGAGGGCATGGCCGCCGGCGACGTCAAGGAGTTCACCACCAACCTGGTCGGCGGCGCGAACGCCGGCGAGGAGGCCGTGGTGACCATCACCATCAAGAGCGTCAAGGAGAAGGTCCTCCCGGAGCTGGACGACGAGTTCGCCCAGCTGGCGAGCGAGTTCGACACCCTTGACGAGCTCAAGGAGAGCATCCGCGAGCAGGCCCGCCGCAACAAGCTCATCGACCAGGTCGTCCAGGCCCGGGAGAACGCCCTCGACGCCCTCCTGGACAAGATCGACATCCCGCTGCCGGAGAGCGCGCTCAAGACCGAGATCGACAGCCGCAAGCACAACCTCGAGCACCAGATCGCCGAGAGCGGCCTGAGCAAGGAGGCGTACTTCCGCCTCTACCAGACCACCGAGGAGGAGCGGAACGCCGAGATCGAGAAGACCTCGGCCAAGGCCCTCAAGACGGGCTTCGTCCTCGACAAGATCGTCAAGGCCGAGGAGCTCGGTGTCAGCGAGCAGGAGCTGACCAACTTCGTGGTCCGCCGCGCCATGCAGATGAACGTCGCCCCGAACGTGCTGGCCCAGCACCTGGCCGACAACGACCAGCTCACCCTGGCCATGGTCGAGATCGTCCGTGACAAGGCCAAGAGCGTCGTCGGCGACGCCGCCAAGGTGGTCGACGAGGCCGGCAACGAGGTGGACCTCAAGGCCATCTACACCGAGATCAACGGTGAGGCCCCCACGGAGGAGCCCGCCGCGGAGCAGGCCGAGGAGAAGGCCGCCGAGTAACCCCCGGCAGGCCCTGCGACGACGCGTATGACACCCCCGTCCGTGTTCCCACGGCGGGGGTGTCGTCGTCTGCGGCGCGCCTTCCCCGCATGCGCTGTCGGCGAACAGCACGTGGAGGGGGCATGTCCGGCAGGCGGGGCGCGTTAAGGTCACAAGCAAAGCCAATCGATTACGACGCATCGGAAGGTGACGCTGTGACCAGCCCGCCGACCTTCTACCAGCCGACCGGCTCGGGCCCTGAGTCGATGAGCCAGCCGAACGGCTCGTTCAGGCTCGAAGACCAGCTCTACCAGCGGCTGCTGCGCGAGCGCATCATCGTGCTGGGCACCCAGGTCAATGACGAGATCGCCAACCGAATCTGTGCCGAGCTGCTGCTGCTGGCGGCCGACGACGCCGACCGGGACATCTGGCTCTACATCAACTCGCCGGGCGGTTCAGTGACCGCCGGTATGGCGATTTACGACATGATGGAGTACGTGCCGAACAACGTGTGCACGGTCGCGATGGGTCTGGCCGCCTCCATGGGCCAGTTCCTGTTGTGCGCCGGCGCGCGTGGCAAGCGCTACGCCCTGCCGCACGCCCGCATCATGATGCACCAGCCGTCCGGTGGCATCGGCGGCACCGCCGCCGACATCGCCATCCAGGCCGAGCAGATGCTCTACGTCAAGAAGACTCTCGCCGAGCGCATCGCCTTCCACACCGGCCAGGACCTGGCGCAGATCGAGTCCGACTCCGACCGTGACCGCTGGTTCACGGCCGAGGAGGCCAGGGACTACGGCTTCATCGACCACGTCGTCCGGAGCGCCCGCCAGGTGCCCTCCGAGGGCGCCGTCTCCTGAAGGGGCACACAAGGTGAGTGAGTTGATCCGGCCGGGAGACATCAACGGCCGATACGTTCTTCCCTCCTTCGTCGAACGCACGTCGTACGGCGTCAAGGAGATGAATCCGTACAACAAGCTCTTCGAGGACCGCATCATCTTCCTCGGGGTGCAGATCGACGACGCCTCGGCCAACGACGTGATGGCCCAGCTGCTGACCCTGGAGTCGCTCGATCCCGACCGCGACATCAGCATCTACATCAACTCGCCGGGCGGCTCGTTCACCGCCATGACGGCGATCTACGACACGATGCAGTTCGTCCGGCCGGAGATCCAGACGGTCTGTCTCGGGCAGGCGGCCTCGGCGGCCGCGGTCCTGCTGGCCGGCGGCACGCCGGGCAAGCGGTTCGCCCTGCCGAACGCCCGCATGCTCATCCACCAGCCCTCCACGGAGGGCGGGGGCCAGGGCAGCGACATCGAGATCCAGGCGCGCGAGATCCTGCGGATGCGGGCGCTCCTGGAGACGCTCGTGGCGCAGCACTCGGGCAGGACGCCCGAGGACGTCCGCAAGGACATCGAGCGCGACAAGATTCTCAACGCCGAGGAAGCCAAGGCGTACGGGCTGATCGACGACATCATCCCGTCGCGTAAGAAGCTTGCCAAGGCCGTCGCCTCCTAAAGGGGGTAGATTGCATCGGAACGGTGCCCAATTGGGCACCTTCCGGTGCGACTCGCCGTCAGGGGGCTCACTGAGGGCTCAGAAGACGGTAACGTCGAAACCTGAGCGGGATGGCTATTCGTACCGGGATCGGGCCGGTCGGAAGAAACGGACCGCGACAGCCAGGGCGGTCCCACGCAAAGGAGTATCTGGGGTGGCACGCATCGGCGACGGGGGAGACCTGCTGAAGTGCTCTTTCTGCGGGAAGAGCCAGAAGCAAGTCAAGAAGCTCATCGCCGGGCCCGGCGTATACATCTGCGATGAGTGCATCGATCTCTGCAACGAGATCATCGAGGAGGAGCTCAGCGAGTCCTCCGAACTCAAGTGGGACAGCCTGCCCAAGCCGAGGGAGATCTACGAGTTCCTCGACGCCTACGTCATCGGGCAGGACAAGGCGAAGAAAGCCCTGTCGGTGGCTGTCTACAACCACTACAAGCGGGTGCAGTCCGGAGAGCGCGGGCGTGACGACGGCCTGGAACTGGCCAAGTCGAACATCCTGCTCCTGGGCCCGACCGGTTCCGGCAAGACACTGCTCGCCCAGACGCTGGCGAAGATGCTGAACGTCCCGTTCGCCATCGCCGACGCCACCGCGCTGACGGAGGCGGGCTACGTGGGTGAGGATGTCGAGAACATCCTGCTCAAGCTGATCCAGGCCGCCGACTACGACGTCAAGAAGGCCGAGACCGGCATCATCTACATCGACGAGGTCGACAAGATCGCCCGTAAGAGCGAGAATCCGTCGATCACCCGTGACGTCTCCGGCGAGGGCGTGCAGCAGGCCCTGCTGAAGATACTGGAGGGCACCACGGCGAGTGTGCCGCCGCAGGGCGGACGCAAGCACCCGCACCAGGAGTTCATCCAGATCGACACCACCAACGTGCTGTTCATCTGCGGCGGAGCCTTCGCCGGCCTCGAAAAGATCATCGAGTCCCGGGTCGGCAAGAAGGGAATCGGCTTCAACGCCGTCATCCGCTCCAAGGAGGACATCGACACCTCCGACGTCTTCGGTGACGTCATGCCCGAGGACCTGCTGAAGTTCGGCATGATCCCCGAGTTCGTCGGCCGTCTCCCGGTCATCACGAGCGTGCACAACCTCGACCGCGAGGCGCTCATCCAGATCCTGACCGAGCCGCGCAACGCCCTCGTCAAGCAGTACCGCCGCCTGTTCGAACTGGACAACGTCGAGCTCGAGTTCACCGACGACGCTCTGGAGGCCGTCGCCGACCAGGCGATCCTGCGCGGCACCGGCGCTCGCGGCCTGCGGGCGATCCTGGAGGAGGTCCTCCTGTCGGTGATGTACGAAGTACCCTCCCGCCAGGACGTGGCGCGCGTCGTCATCACCCGGGAGTCGGTGCTGGAGCACGTCAACCCGACCCTGGTACCCCGCGACCAGCTCGCCAAGCAGCGCACTCCGCGCGAGAAGTCGGCATAAGCCCCACAGCGTACGGCCGGCGCCCCCGCGGAGACACTCCGCGGGGGCGCTGCCGTAGGTGAACCCGTTACCGTTCGAACGTCCTCGACAACCGTCCCTAGAATTGGACACCGTGACGATGCCAGAGCTGCCAACCCAGTACACACCCGCCGACGTCGAGACCCGCAGCTACGAGCGCTGGGTGGCGAACGGATACTTCACCGCGGACCCGGGCAGCGAGCGCGAGCCGTACACCATCGTCCTGCCCCCGCCGAACGTGACCGGCGTGTTGCACATCGGCCACGCGCTCGACCACTCGATCCAGGACGCGCTGACCCGCCGTGCCCGCATGCGCGGCTACGAGACGCTCTGGCTGCCGGGCATGGACCACGCGGGAATCGCCACGCAGAACGTCGTCGAGCGTGAGATCGCCAAGGAGGGCCTGTCCCGCCACGATCTCGGGCGCGAGGCGTTCGTCGAGCGCGTCTGGCAGTGGAAGGAGGAGTCCGGCGGCCGGATCCTCGGCCAGATGAAGAAGCTCGGCGACGGCGTCGACTGGTCGCGCGAGCGCTTCACCATGGACCCCGGCCTCTCCCGCGCCGTTCAGACCATCTTCAAACGGCTCTTCGACGACGGGCTCATCTACCGCGCCGAGCGCATCATCAACTGGTGCCCCCGCTGCCTGACCGCGCTGTCCGACATCGAGGTCGAGCACAGCGAGGACGAGGGCGAGCTCGTCTCGATCCGGTACGGCGAGGGCGAGAACTCCATCGTGGTCGCCACCACCCGGGCCGAGACCATGCTGGGCGACACAGCGGTGGCCGTCCACCCGTCCGACGAGCGCTACGCCCACCTGGTCGGCGGCGAGGTCGAGCTTCCGCTGACCGGGCGGCGCATCCCGATCGTCGCCGACGAGCACGTCGACCCGGCCTTCGGCACCGGAGCCGTCAAGGTCACCCCCGCGCACGACCCGAACGACTTCGAGATCGGCCGCCGTCACTCCCTGCCGTCGCTGACGGTCATGGACGAGCGCGGCGTGATCACCGCGCACGGCCCGTTCCAGGGGCTCGACCGTTTCGAGGCCCGCCCCGCGGTGGTCGCGGCGCTGCGCGAGCAGGGCCGGATCGTCGCCGAGAAGCGTCCCTACCTGCACTCGGTCGGTCACTGCTCACGCTGCAAGACGGTGGTCGAGCCGCGGCTCTCCCTGCAGTGGTTCGTCAACGTCTCGCCGCTGTCCAAGGCCGCGGGCGACGCGGTCCGCGACGGCCGGACGAAGATTCACCCGCCGGAGCTGGCCAAGCGCTACTTCGACTGGGTCGACGACATGCACGACTGGTGCATCTCGCGGCAGCTGTGGTGGGGCCACCGGATCCCGGTCTGGTACGGCCCGGACGGCGAGGTCGTCTGCGTGGGCCCCGACGAGCAGGCACCCGAGGGCTACGTCCAGGACCCCGATGTCCTCGACACCTGGTTCTCCTCGGGCCTGTGGCCGTTCTCCACCCTGGGCTGGCCGGACCGCACGCCTGAGCTGGAGAAGTTCTACCCCACCTCGGTCCTGGTGACGGGCTACGACATCCTGTTCTTCTGGGTCGCCCGGATGATGATGTTCGGCCTGTACGCCATGGACGGCGAGCCGCCGTTCCGGACGGTCGCGCTGCACGGCATGGTCCGTGACCAGTACGGCAAGAAGATGTCCAAGTCGTTCGGGAACGTCGTGGACCCGCTCGACTGGGTCGAGCGCTTCGGCGCCGACGCCACCCGCTTCACGCTGCTGCGCGGGGCCAACCCCGGCTCCGACGTCGCGATCAGCGAGGAGTGGGCGGGGGGCTCCCGGAACTTCTGCAACAAGATCTGGAACGCCACCCGGTTCGCGCTGATGAACGGCGCCACGGTCGGAGAGCTGCCGGTGGCGGAGCTCACCGCGGCTGACCGGTGGATCCTCTCCCGTCTGCAGGAGGTCGTCGCCTCGGTGGACGAGGCCTTCGAGGAGTTCGAGTTCGCCAAGGTCTCCGACCTGCTCTACCACTTCGCGTGGGATGAGGTCTGCGACTGGTACGTCGAGCTGGCCAAGATCCAACTCGCCGCGGGCCAGGAGCACACCCGGCTGGTCCTCGGGCACGTCTTCGACGCGCTGCTCCGGCTGCTCCACCCGCTGGTGCCGTTCGTCACCGAGGAGCTGTGGCGGGCCGTCACGGGCGGCGAGTCCATCGCCGTCGCGCCGTGGCCCACGGTTCAGGAGTCCTTCCGCGACCGCGCCGCGGAAGAGGAGATCCTCGCGGTCCAGACACTGGTCACCGAGGTCCGCCGGTTCCGTTCGGACCAGGGACTCAAGCCCGGCCAGCGGGTCGCCGCCCGGCTGTCCCTCTCCGGTACGGCTCTCGCCTCGCACGAGGGTGCGATCCGCTCGCTGCTCCGCCTGGACCAGCCGGCGGAGTCGTTCACCGCGACCGCCCGGCTGGATGTGGGCGGCGTCCTCGTGGAGATCGACACGGCGGGGACGATCGACGTGGCCGCCGAGCGCAAGCGCCTGGAGAAGGACCTCGCCGTGGCCCGGAAGGAGGCCGCGCAGGTCGCGGCCAAGCTCGGGAACGAGCAGTTCATGGCGAAGGCGCCGGATGACGTGGTGGCCAAGGTCCGGGCCCGCGCGGCCCAGGCCGACCAGGACATCGCCCGGTTGACGGCTCAGCTGGAGGCCCTGCCAGCCGGTGGGCCCGCCGCCGGGCCCGCGGCCGGCTGAACCCGTGACCGACCGAACCCGCGCTTGAACGGAACCCCGGAGTCTGTTGACTCCGGGGTTCCGTGTTTGGGGCTCTCTGGGGGAGGGAAGACCTAGTTGTTACCGGCGAATGGCTCATGCCATCCGGAAAGGCTGCTAATGTTCTTGGTGCAGGGAGCGACCCTGCCTCCCTCTCTCCAAACTTCCGACATTTCGGGCATGTTCGCACGATTGGACATGAACCGGATGGTGGAGTAAGGTAGAGGGGTTGCCTCGGAGACGGGGCAGTCGCAATCCGGATGGATGTGCTCGAACGGGTCAGATT
>NZ_BMQP01000043.1 GCF_014648175.1 Planobispora rosea | reverse complement strand
ACCAACACCTGGCTGCGGAGGGCGTAGGCACACGACCCTTCCCGGCCCTACACGCGTTCCCCCAGGTCAACCTTCAATTCCGGGCTCACGTGTGACTACCAACTGCGGAACCCGGGTCCACCATGAGGCACAAGACGCCGAACGCGAGGCGGCCGGGGACAAGTGGCAGGCATGGGACTTGGTGTGGTGCATGCCGGACGGAAGCCCCATCGACGCCGGGGACGACTGGGACGAGTGGAAGGAGATCCTCCAACTCGCCGAGATCGACAAGGACGCCCGGGTGCACGACGCGCGCCACACCGCCGCGACGCTTCTTCTTGAACAGGGTGTGGATATCCGGGTGGTTCAGGCGGTCCTCGGGCACTCCCAGCTCACCACGACCAAGCGCTATACACACATCACGGAGACCCTGGCGAGTGAGGCGGCGGCGCGGATGGGCCGGGCGCTGTGGGATGACTGAGTGCCACGGAATCGCAACGACTGCAACGGAAAACGCAACTGGGCAGGCTTCCCGATCATGGAGATTGGGAGTCCTGCCCAGTTCAATGGGGTAGGGCGCCTGGGACTCGAACCCAGAACCTACGGATTAAAAGTCCGCAGCTCTAACCATTGAGCTAACGCCCCGCTGGAGACAGCGTACCGAGGATAGTGTCCGCCGACGTCCGTTGCCAGGTTCGGGAGGGGCGTCGGTTCGTCCAAGAGGTGCGTGGGGAGGCGGGACTCTTCCTAGAGTGGTAGCTGTGACGACATCGGGACCAGAGCTGGATGCCCCCCTCCGTCGGTCCGCGCGAGGCGGATACGTCGTGGTTGATGTGGAGACGACCGGGTTCTCGCCCGCGAAGGGTGATCGGATATGCGAGATCGCTCTGGTGTCCCTGGACGGAGAGGGCAGGACCGTCGATGAGTGGCACTCGCTCATCGATCCCCGCCGGGACACGGGAGCCGTGCACGTCCACGGCATCACCCCCGCGATGGTGGCGGACGCACCGGTGATCCATGAGGTGCTGGACGAGATCTGGGGGCGGATCGCCGGGCGTGTCCTGGTGGCGCACAACGCCTCCTTCGACCTGCGTTTCCTGAGGGCGCTCCCGGACAGTCACTGGGTGACGGAGACTCTGTGCACCCAGCGTCTCGCGCCGCAGTTCCTCCCCGCCGGGAACGGGAAGTGGACCCTCGCCGCATGCTGCGAGCGCGCCGGGGTCCCCCTCGTGAACGCCCATGCCGCGCTGGCCGACGCACGCGCCACCGCCGCGTTGTTCCGTTCGTTCATGGAGCGGGGTGCGTGCTGGGATGAGGAACTGGAACGGGCCGCGCGGGCTCCGGAGTGGAAGGCGTGCGGTCTGCCGCAGCGGGAGGCGCGGCGGCGGCAGGTCGGCTCGTAGGGCGCGAGTCGCCGCAGTCCAGGAGCCGCCGCAACCTGCCAGCCGCCCCCGGCCTGCAGCCGCCCCCGGCCTGCAGCCGCCCCCGGCCTGCGGGCCGTCCGCGACCCCGTGAAGCGCTCGGCCGGCAAGCCGTTTCGCGGATCCGCGGGGTGCACGTGGCAGGTTGTCAGCGATAGGCGGGGATGCCGGTCAGGGCCTCGCCGAGCACCAGGGTGTGAACCTCCTGCGTGCCCTCGTACGTCAGTACGGACTCCAGGTTGTTCATGTGCCGGATCACCGGATACTCCAGGGTGATGCCGTTGCCGCCGAGGATCGTGCGGGCCTGGCGGGCGATGTCCAGGGCGGCGCGGACGTTGGCCAGCTTGCCGAAGCTGACCTGGCGGGGAGTGAGGGTTCCGGCGTCCTTCAGGCGGCCCAGGTGGAGCGCGGTGAGCTGGGACTGCCCGAGACCGACGTACATCCAGGCGAGCTTCTCCTGGGTCAGCTGGAAGCCGCCGATGGGCCTGTCGAACTGGATGCGGCTCTTGGAGTAGTCGACGGCGGACTCCAGGCAGGCGCGGGCCGCGCCGACGACGCCCCACAGGATGCCGAAACGGGCCTCCGACAGACAGGAGAGCGGGCCTTTCAGACCCTGGACTCCGGGCAGTACGGCCGAGGCCGGGAGACGGACGTCGTCGAAGTAGAGGGACGAGGTCACCGAGGCCCGCAGGGACATCTTCTTGTGGATCTCCGGGGCGGAGAAGCCCGGCGTGCCGGTGGGCACCACGAAACCGCGGATGCCCTCCTCCGTCTGGGCCCAGACCACGGCGACGTCGGCGACGGAGCCGTTGGTGATCCACATCTTGGAGCCGTTGAGGATCCAGTCGCCGGAGGGGTCCTGCTTGGCGTGGGTGCGCATGCCCGCCGGGTCGGAGCCGTGGTCGGGTTCGGTCAGGCCGAAACAGCCGATGGCCTCACCGGCGGCCATCCGGGGCAGCCACTCCTCCTTCTGCTCCGCGGAGCCGTACTTCCAGATGGGGAACATGGCCAGTGAGCCCTGGACCGACACGAACGAGCGCAGACCGGAGTCGCCGGCCTCCAGTTCGCGGCAGGCGACGCCGTAGGAGACCGCGTCCAGCCCCGCGCAGCCGTACCCCTCCAGGTGCATGCCGAGGAGTCCGAGTTCGCCGAGCGCGGGGGCGAGCTCACGGGCGGGGAAGACCGCCTCCTCGAACCAGTCGCCGACGTGGGGGAGCACCCGGTCGGAGACGAACTCCTCGACGGTGTCCCGGATGAGGCGCTGCTCGTCGGAGAGTTCGTCATCGATACGCAGGAGGTCGTCCATGGGGGTTCCTCTCGTCCGCGGTGACCCTGGTCAGGGTTCCATGGTGACCCTGCCAGGGTATTGCGGGTACTTCAGGGTCCGGCCAGGGGCAATCCCGATGTGACCGGAGGCGTCCAGGGGGCAGGCTGAAGACATGCACGAAAACAACTTCTCAGGTACGAAACAGCTCCGTCGGACCAGGGACGGACGCATCGTCGCGGGTGTGGCCTCGGGCCTCGGCCGCTACATCGGGATCGACCCGAACATCATCAGGGTGGCGCTCGCCGTCATGAGCATCTTCGGCGGGGCCGGGGTGGCCGTCTACGCGGTCGGCTGGCTGCTCCTGCCCGACGAGGGCAAGGACCGGTCGATCCTCCAGGACCTGCTGGACAAGAACAAGGACAACCCGGTCTGGCTGGACGCGAAGGCCAAGGCCGCGGAGAGCTGGGCGAAGGCCGAGCAGAGCTGGGCCAGGCACGGCGACCGGCACAACGCGCCGGCCGGGTCGTACCCCACCCACGGGGAGCCGGCCGCGCCGGCGCCGTACCCCATGCACCGGGACACGGCCTCGCCGTACCCCACCCATCAGGACGCGGCCCCGCCGTACCAGAACCCGGCTCCGCAGTACACCCCTCCGGTGCCTCCGCAGCACACCAATCCGGAGCCCCCGCGAGGTGACGGCAACTCCACGCCGCAGGCGTGAGTCAGGCCACCGCTCCGGTGCGAGCCCTCACGATGATCTCCTTGCGGGATTCGGTCCACAGCATGGCCAGCGCGGCGGCCACGAACAGGCCCGCCGCGCCGGCCAGTGCGACCACGGGTTCGGGACCGAGCGCGTCCGCGGCGGCACCGCCGATGAGGATGCCGATGCCCTGAACGGCCAGCAGGCCTGACTGGACGAGACCGAAGGCCTGGCCGCGCCGTTCGGCCGGCACGCACTGCACGAACGCGGCGTTGGCGGCGAGCTGGTACGCACCGCCGATGCCCGAGATGAACCACAGGACCAGCACCACGGCGAGCGGCGGGCGCATCGCGCAGACGATCAGCGGCGCGCAGGTCAGCATCGCCATCCAGCCCATGACGCGCAGGCGTCTGGAAGGGCTGACGTATCGGCTGAACAGGAAGGCGCCGACGACCGTCCCGGTCGGCATGGCGCCCATCAGCAGACCGGCCACGAACGAGATCCGCTGGGGGTCGTCGGTCAGAGTGGCGGCATAGGGGGTCGCGATGCCCTCGGGAAGCACGTAGAAGCCGCAGAGCCAGGCGAAGAGCACCAGGGTCCGCAGCCGGGGGTCGCCGAAGACCATCCGGGCTCCGGCGCGGGTCATCGTCCACATCGAGGGACGGTTGGCGTCGTCGTGGAGGGGCGCCGGGCGCCGCCGTATCCCCGACATGAGGATCAGCGCGGAGGCCATGAAGGTGGCCGCGTCGAGGGCCAGCGCGCGGTACGGCCCCATCCCCATGATCAGGGCGCCGCCGACGGCGAAGCCGAGCATCTGCGCGGCCTGGTTGGTCATGTTCTGCAGGGCCGAGCCCGCGACGTAGCGGTCGCCCTCGAGGAGTTCGGGCAGGAGCGCCGCCCGGGCGGCGGAGAACGGGGCGCTGAGCAGCACCACGCAGAAGACCAGGGCGCACAGCGTGACGAACGAGGTGCCGGGGATCGCCATGGCCGCGACCATGACGGCGCGGAGCAGGTCGCAGACGACCATGACGCGGCGCCGGGCGTAGCGGTCGGCCAGTCCCGCCAGCAGCGGGCCACCGATGATCGGCGGCAGGTAGGTCAGCGCGTAGACGGAGGCGGTGGCCAGCGGCGACTCGGTCCGCTCGAAGACCAGGACGGACAGTGCCACACGGGAGAGTTGGTCGCCGAGGAGGGAGAGGGCCTGGCCGCCCCAGAGCGCGCGGAACTCCCTGACGGCGAGGACCTCGCCGTAGGTGGCTTGGCGCTCGACCGGACGGCGATGCCGCCCGGCGGACCGTCCGGACCTGGTGGCCGCCATGGGACTCCGCTGATCTCACGGGCGAACTTGACTGTGTGTGTTCGCCCTGTGACCTACCGTGCCTGTTGAAGAGCCGTTTTGCAACCTGAAGTGGTCAAGCTCATGCAGCGTGTAATTCTCGATCAGGAAATATCGGGCATGATGTGAAGCAACGTGTAATGCGCTTTATCTACCAGCCCAGCTCGTGCAGCCGGTCATCGTCGATGCCGAAATGGTGGGCGATCTCATGAACGACCGTGATCTGCACCTCCTCCACTACATCGTCCTCGGTGTCGCAGATCGAGCAGATCGGGTTCCGGTAGATCTCGATCCGGTCGGGGAGCACGCCGGCGTACCAGTCGCCACGCTCGGTGAGCGGGATGCCGGTGTAGAGCCCCAGCAGATCCGGTTCGGGCGGATCGTCCACGACCACCACGACCACGTTGTCCATGACTTTCGTCAGCTCGGGAGGGATCGTGTCCAGTGCCTCGGCCACGAGCTCCTCGAATTTCTCTCTCGAGACCTCGATCACACGGCCATTCTGCCGCGCTTTTCCGGGTAAGCGACTTCTGGGGAGCCGGGCGGAGACGGCTCCCGTGAGTCGACGGGAGTCGAGCGGAGACGGAGGCGCATGGACTTCAGGCGTTGGACCCAGGCAATCCGCCGCCCCACATCGGGGTGGGGCGGAATGTTCCGCCGCGCCGTGTCGGGGCGGGTCGCACGCGCGGTGGCGGTCCTGGCCGTCGCCGCCGCCGGGGCGTGGCTCGGAGTCGCCCTGGGAAGCCCCGTACGGGCCGTGGTGGGGCCGGTCGAGGCCGGGATGTCCGCCGAGGTCTCCTGGACCGGAGAGACCATCGTGGACGCCCGCCCTCTGGGCACCCTCCTGTTCGACACCCACGACGCCCCGATACGTCTGCGCGTCACGCTGGAGAACATCAACACCGAGCGGGCCAGGGCCATGCTGGAGGATCCCCGGCTCTCCGACCGGCTTCCCGCGCTGCTGGAGAAAGAGCTGAGCGAGGGGATAGGCCAGCTGATCATCAGGGTTGTCGTCTCCGGGCTGGCCGGAGCCCTGATCGCCTCTCTGGTCGTTTTCCGCCGGCCCAGGGCGGCGCTGGCGGGTCTGCTGAGCGCCGTCGTCATGATCGCCGGAGTGGGTACGGGGGCCATCCTGACCTACCGGCCGGGCGCGGTGGTGGAGCCGGAGTACACCGGCCTGCTCTCCGGAGCGCCGTCCCTGGTCGGTGACGCCGAGTCGATCGTGACGAGGTTCGAGTCCTACCGGGGGCAACTCGCCAAACTGGTCAACAACGTCTCACAGCTGTACGACACGGTCTCGGCCCTGCCCGTCTACGACGCCGACCCCACCGCGATCCGGGTCCTGCACGTCTCCGACATCCACCTCAACCTCATCTCGTGGAACCTGATCCGTTCCATCACCGCCCAGTTCAAGATCGACCTCATCGTCGACACCGGGGACATAACCGACCACGGCACCGGTCCCGAGGACAACTTCGTCAAGGAGATCGGCGACCTCGGGGTGCCGTACGTCTTCGTCAGGGGAAACCACGACTCCAAGGCCACCCAGCGCGCCGTGGCCAGGCAGAAGGGCGCGGTCGTGCTCGACGACTCCGTCAAAACCGTGGCGGGCCTGCGCATATACGGCCTCGGTGACCCTCGCTTCACTCCCGACAAGTCCGTCGCCGTCGACTCCGACCCCAACTCCCTCGCCATCCTGGGCAGGGCGCACGCCACCCGGCTGGCCCAGGCGTTCGGCCCGGTCGACCTGGTGGCGGTGCACGACCCGACGATCGGCAGGGCCTTCTCCGGTACGACCCCCATGGTCCTCTCGGGCCACGCCCATGCCCGCTCCACGGAGCTGATGCCCTCCGGTACCCGGATCCTCGTCCAGGGCTCCACCGGCGGCGCCGGCCTGCGCGCCCTCGAACATGACGAGCCCACCCCCGTGATGGCCTCGGTTCTGTACTTCGACCGGGAGACGCGCCGCCTGCGGGCCTGGGACGACATCACCCTCGGGGGACTCGGCGAGCAGTCAGTGCAGATCCAGCGTCATCTTGAGAGCGAGCCTGGGCGTACAATTTTCCCGGAGCCGACGATCAGCCCGTCCCCGACGGGATCGACCGCCGGCGCCGCAACGCCGTGAGCCGGGAAACCGCTTTGGCATCGGGAGCGAAAGTCCCCTATGCTTCAGAGGTCTCCAGCGGAAGACGGCAACGGCAGCGGGACGAAAGTCCTTCACGCCCCCATCGTCTAGTGGCCTAGGACACCGCCCTTTCAAGGCGGCGACACGGGTTCGAATCCCGTTGGGGGCACGGCTGAGCGAAAGCTCGCCAGGGAAACGGCAGGTCGAAGGCCTCCGAAGACCTGGTAAGCTAAGCAAGGCAAGACGGACGGAAGCGAAAACTTCCGACCAAGCAAGGTCCTGTAGAGCAGTTTGGAGTGCTCGCCACCCTGTCAAGGTGGAGGTCGCGGGTTCAAGTCCCGTCAGGACCGCTCTGGTAGGTGTCAACCCACCATCCAGGTCAGGTAGCTCAGTTGGTACGAGCGTCCGCCTGAAAAGCGGAAGGTCGGCGGTTCGACCCCGCCCCTGACCACATCATCTGAGCAGCAAAGACGCCCCGTACGGATCATCGTGCGGGGCTTTTTGATCTCCGGTGCCGGCGACGCGTCACATGTACGGCGGGCGGTTCCGCCGTATGGGATAGGCCGACACCGTACGGGATAGGTCGGCGATCACCAGTTATCCCGGCTGTACCGGCTCCTGTCGAGACGCCGGTGGGTGCCGCACCGGACGATGTGACGGGGTGGAGGCCGGCCGGGGACGCTAGGATCTGCCATCTGAAGATCTTCGGAGGGGTGGAACGGTGACTTTGCCTCCGCCGCGCAGCGGTGACGAACGCAGGCGCGACACGCTCGCCCGGCTGGTCCATGACGTGGACGTCTGGGTGGCCTCGGCGGACGGCGACGGCGATCCCTACATGGTGCCGCTCTCGTTCCTCTGGGACGACGGAGCGTTGATCCTGTCCACCTCCGTGGCCACTCCGACCGGCAGGAACCTCCGGTCGAACGGGCGCGTCCGGATAGGGCTCGGGGGCACCCGCGACGTGGTGATGATCGAAGGTGCGGCCGAGGTGCTTCCCCTCGACCGGATGCGTGACGGACTCGCGGACGCCTTCGCCGAGAAGACCGGATTCGACCCGCGGAAGAGCGGCGACGACTACCTGTACTTCCGCATCGTCCCCACCGGCATCCAGGCATGGCGAGAGGTGAACGAGCTCAAGGGCCGCACCCTCATGCGTGACGGGAACTGGCTGGCGTAGCCCTCCACGGCGCGCCGGGCCCTGGACGGCGTGATCCGCGGTCCGGCGGGGCGGGGACGCGTCTCCGTCGTGGCGCAGGACGACATCGCCGACGACGCCGCCGTACGGGCGCCCGGCGGCCACGCGGGCAGGACCTACGACGTGACGGGGCCGGAGAACCTGACCTTCGCCGAGATCGCCGCCGTCGTCGGCTCGGCCGCCGGCCGCCGGGTGACCTACCACCCCGAGACTCTTGCGGAGGCCTACGCCTCCCGGGCCTCCTACGGAGCACCCGCATGGCAGGTCGACGCCTGGGTGTCGACCTGCACCGCCGTCGCGGCGGGGGAGATGGAGGGCGTCAGCACCGCCGTACCGGACGTCGCCGGGCATCCCGCCACTTCTCTCGCCGACCCGCTGCGGAACGCCCGCTGATCTCCGGATTCCGCGGGGAGACGCCTCTCCGGTGAGAGGGATGACGAGCATCGCTTATCGGGGATTCCGTGTTATTGCGGAAATCCCTCCTCCATAGAGGAAAGATTTTTTCCGCGATGGATGACAGCGTGGTGCCATGAGCGACGACACCGCGATCCGTCCCTTCCGCATCGACATCCCCCGGGCCGATCTGGATGATCTGCACGACCGGCTGCGCCGCACCCGCTTCCCCGGAGAGCTGCCGGGCGTGGGCTGGGACAGGGGTGTCCCCCAGAGCTACCTCAAGGAGCTCGTGGACTACTGGGCCACCTCCTACGACTGGCGCGAGCACGAGGCGAAGATCAACGCCTTCCCCCAGTTCACCACCACGATCGACGGCCAGGACATCCACTTCTTGCACGTCCGCTCGCCCGAGGCCGACGCCACGCCCCTCATCCTCACGCACGGCTGGCCCGGTTCGATCGTGGAGTTCCTCGACGTCATCGGCCCGCTCACCGACCCCCGGGCCCACGGCGGCGATCCCGCGGACGCCTTCCACGTGGTGATCCCGTCCATCCCCGGGTACGGGTTCTCCCGTCCGGTCACCGACCAGGGCTGGAACATCCGCCGCATCGCTCAGGCGTGGGCCGTGCTGATGAGCCGCCTGGGATACGAGCGGTACGGCGCGCAGGGCGGAGACTGGGGCTCGGGCATCTCCCGCGACCTCGGAGTGGTGGACGCCGAGCACGTCATCGGCGTCCACCTGAACTTCCTGCTCACCTTCCCCAGCGGCGCGCCGGGGGAGCTGGACGGGCTGACCGAGGCGGAACGGGAGCGGCTGAAGGGTCTGGATCGCTTCATGGACGACATGTCTGGATACATGAAGATCCAGTCGACCCGGCCGCAGACCCTGGCGTACGGCCTGGCCGACTCCCCTGCCGGGCAGCTGGCCTGGATCGTGGAGAAGTTCCGGGAGTGGACGGATTCGGAGAAGGCGCCCGAGGACGCCGTCGACCGTGACCGGATGCTCACGAACGTGACGCTGTACTGGCTGACCAACACGGCGGGCTCCTCCGCGCAGCTGTACTACGAGTTCGCGCACGCGTGGAGCATGCCGGAGGTCTCCGCCACCCCGACGGGGATCGCGGTCTTCCCGCGCGAGATCGCGCCCTCCGTCCGCAAACTCGCCGAACGGGCCGACGCCATCGTGCACTGGACCGAGTTCGACCGGGGCGGTCACTTCGCCGCGATGGAGGAACCGGATCTGCTCGTCGGAGACGTGCGGGCGTTCTTCCGTGGCCTCCGTGAGAGCGGCCGCTGAGAAGTCCCTGTACGAAGGATCCACCGAGGATCCACCGAAAGGGCCTCCGTACGAAAGAACGCCGAAGCCGAAGGAACCTCCGCGCGAAGGACGCCGGAACCATGGCACCAGGAGGGGCGCGGGTGCGGAAACCCCTTTCACGGGGGTGCGGCTTTCCTCAGGAGCCTGCGGCGGCGGACCCCATCGCCGCCGCAGGCTCCCCCTCGTAGCCTGCTTTCCATGAGCAGGATTCCAGCTGTACGGCGACCGGCGCGGCGGGGTAGCGGTCATGCCCCATGACGGGCTGCGCCGCGGTGGCCTGATGGTCCTCACCCTGTTGGTGGGAACGCTCACCGCGGGCGTGCAGCTGCTCTGGCTGCTCGTCTCCGCCCCGTGCCTCGCCCTGCCGCGCCTGCGCCCCGAGGTGCTGGCGGTCTCGGTCCGGATCGCCTCGTTCGAGGTCCGGCGGCTGGGGATGCGGGTGGTCGGCTACAGCGGTGTGCGGGCGCACCGCTACCTGTCCGCGCGCTGGGCGGTGGGTGTGCTGGGCGGGCTGGTCCTGCTGGTGCTGGGCATCGGCGCAGGGGCCGCGATATGGCTGGTGACCGGCTGGCTGGCAGGGGAACACCCGGACGGCATCGAGCCGACCGCGCCGATCCTGGCCTACATCGCGGTGCTGGGAACGGTTCTGCTGTTCCTCAACCTCACGGGCATCGCCGGAGTGGTGTCGCTGGAACGGTGGCTGGTGGTCCGCCTTCTCGGGCTCAGCCCCACGGAGATACTCGAGCGCCGGATCGCCGAGCTGGCAGAGACTCGCGCGGGGATCGTGGCCGCGGTGGACGTCGAGCGGCGCAGGATCGAGCGTGACCTGCACGACGGGCTGCAGCAGCGCCTTGTCGCCCTGGCCATGCTGATCGGCCGGGCCAGGCGTGGCCGATCACTCGAGCTCCTGGACGACCTGCTCCGCCAGGCGCACGAGGACGCGCAGCGGGCCCTGGCGGACCTGCGGGAGGTGGCCTGGCGGGTCTATCCGAGCGCACTCGACTCCCTGGGGTTGCGGGAGGCGCTGGCCGGGGTGGCCGAGCGCTCCGCCGTGCCCGTGCGGATCTCCTACGATCTGGACGGGCGGCCTGCCACGACGGCCGAGACGGCTGTCTACTTCGTGGTGTGCGAGGCTGTGACGAACGCGGCGAAGCACGCCGGAGCGGGCCTGATCACTGTCCGGGTCGCATCGGAGGAGAGCGGGATTCAGGTACGGGTGACCGACGACGGCAGGGGCGGCGCCGATCCCTCGGGGAGCGGATTATCGGGTCTGGCCCGCCGGGTCGCGGCTCTGGACGGGCACTTCAGTGTGATCAGCCCGGAAGGAGGGCCGACGGTGGTGACGGCGGATCTCCCGCCATCGTCGTGGGATCTCGAGAAAAGCTTCCCCTCAAAAGGGGACTAGAACTAGAGTTCGTATATGAGCCCCGTCCTGCTCCTCGTCGATGTTCAGCGGAACATGCTCCAGCCTCCCGAACCGGTGCCCGAGGCGGAGACGGTCTCGGCCGCGATCGACACGCTCCTGAAGCGTGCCCGTGCCACCGGGATACCGGTGATATTCGTGCGGAACAACGGGGGAGAGGGCGACCCCGACGCTCCCGGGACGCCGGGCTGGGAACTGGTCCACGAGGTGCTCCCGGGGGAGCACGTGATCGACAAACACAGTCCCAGCGCGTTCGCCGGCACCGGCCTCGCCTGGTTGCTCCCGCCGACGGCGTCTGTCGTGGTCGCCGGGATGCAGAGCGAGTGGTGCGTCCGTGAGACGTCCCTGGCCGCGGTGGAGCACGGGCACTCGGTGACCCTCGTGCGAGGTGCTCACGCGACCTATGACGGGGATGAACCCGCCGCGGTCATCTCCGGGAAGGTTGAGGCGGAACTGACCGCGGCGGGCGTCAGGGTGGCCACGCCGTCTGAGTTGTTCTGACGCCCTCCCTGGTCGTGCGCCGCCTGGTCAACAGCGCGTTGGCGGCCACGGCGACGCAGACCAGGCCGAGCAGGAAGCCCCAGGCGACGTCGCTCAGATGGTGCATGCCACGGTACATCCGGGAGTAGGCGATTCCGATGGGGATGCCCAGGCCGACCAGCCACCACAGCACGTTCAAGATCTTGTATCGGTGGGTGTGGAAGGTCAGTACCAGGGCTACACCGCAGTAGAAGGCGACCGCGGCGCTGGTGTGCCCGGAGGGGAAGCTGGAAGTGGGCGGGGCCGGGTCCAGCCGCTCGACCTCGGGCCTGTCGCGCTCGGCCAGGACGGTCGAGAGCAGGAAGATGATCGACTGCGACCACACGGCCACCACGAGGAAGAGCGACTCGTTCCAGCGCTTGAACACCAGCCGGAAGACGACCACGAGCACGGCGGTGGCGATGACGATCACCGGAGTGTCGGACAGGCTCGACAGCACGTCCGTGACGTCGCTCCAGAAGGTCGTGCGGCCGTCGGCCAACTCCTCGTTGACCCCCTGGTCGTTGGCGCCGATGGTGGTCGTCTCCAGGACCTTGGTGATCAGCAGGCCGACGCCGATCGTCAGAGCGGCCATGATGGACAGCGGTAACAAGATGAGGCGGAGGGCGCTCCTGCCATCGATCGGCATCCTCGACATGGTGCCGCAGCTACCCTAAAAGAGGCTCATGGAACGCCCAACCCCGTATAAAAGCGACCCGCTTTCCGTTCCTGAGGCGCCTGCCGGGGTCCTTCCCACGGACGGGCCTGGGAGATCTCCCCCTCAACGGCTCGGCTCCGAAGGGCAGGGGCGCGCGGTTCCCTCCTGTCCGGCGGGCGGGCACGGGCCGTGCCACGAAAGTGAACCTCTCGCGCCGGGCCCGCTGCCCGCCCGCCGGACAGGGGAACTCTCCGCCCTGTCGCCGTGCCGGCAGGGCTCACTTCTCGGGAGGCTCAAGAAGGCCGGCCTTCCGGGAAATCCGATTCCGGCAAGGGGGACGCCTCTTCGGACACCTCGGGCTCGACGCCCTCCTCGTACGGCACGGCCGGCCTGTGGCCCTCGTCGCGCCGCCAGGTCTCGTAGCCCATGGCGGTGGCCGCCACCGTCGCCAGCCCGAGTGCGACCCCGGCGATCACGTCGCTCACCCAGTGAACGCCGAGCCCCACCCTGCTGTAGGCGACGAAGACGGTGATCGCCGCCGCCACGCCCCATGCCGCCAGGCGCGCCCCCCGGCGTTTGAGAACGGGAAGCAGGAGAAGCACCAGCATGCTCGTCCCCGTCGCCGCGGCCATCGCGTGACCGGAGGGGAACGAGGGCCCGGGCGCCCATGACACCGCGTCGGGCAGGATGGGGCGGGCCCGGTCGACCAGTTCCTTGACCGCGAGATTCAGCAGGCCGCTGACGGCGATCGTGACGACCGACCAGACCGCCAGGCGCGGCCATCCCCGTCTCCAGAGCCAGATCGCCGCCAGCACCGCGAGGACACGCCACGTCCACGGGCCGAACACCTCGGTCCCCACGCTGAGGAAGTCCGTGTAGCCCGGGATGGAGAGCGCGTGCCCGTAGAACCGTCGGGCCATGTCCTCGTCGAAGTCGTTCAGCGGTTCGAACGAGGACAACACCAGCACCAGCAGCAACATGAACGGCACCGCGAACAGGATGACAGCCACCGTGGCGAGTGTGAGCCGTACACCCAGTCGCTGGTTCGTGCCCTGGCGATCGAGCAATCTGACCATCACTCATGGCTACCCCGTTGCACAGGTTCATGCATGGGGCGGCGGACAACTCTCCGGTGAGAGTTCGCAGGGAGAGGGGGCCGCGCAGGGAGGGGATCCACGGGGAGGACTCGACCGCAGGGAGCCGGCCGGCCGGGACTCGGCCGACAGGAACTCGGCCGACACGGACTCGCCTGGCAGAGACCCGGACGGCGGCGGCCTGAGGGGAACGGGCGCCGGCGGTCAGGGGCCGGAAGACCTTCAAGCGGCGTGACGGGCCTCGCGGCGCGTGGTCCAGCGCAGCACGTCGCAGTGGCGCCGCTCCGCCTCGCCGAGGGCGGGCTCACCGGAATAGGCGTCGAGTACGGCCCGCAGGTGCGGCATCTGCTCGGCCACATCCGCCCACGCCTGGTCGGGGCCGCCCATGCCCAGCTCGATGAGCGTGTCCAGGTGCGCGGCGTAGGCCGTCCACCACTGGCGGCTCAGCTCCGCCAGGAATCCGCCCAGCCCGCCGAACTCCCGCTCGATCTCGGACTCCCACCAGGACGGGACGGTGGTGTGCCCGGTCTCGACAAGGTCGCGCAGGATGACGTGCGCCAGGGTGCGGCGACGGCGGACGGCGGTGGAACGGGAAGGGATGTTGTTCATATCGACAGCTTGCCGATCTTCGCTTGCCGAATGTTTAACAAGGTGTTGACGATCATATGCGGTGAGGGCCGCCGGGATCCTAGACGCCTGCCTAAATCCCCGTCTCCGGGGCAGAGGTAGACGTCACCACAGGTTCCAGCCACTTCTGAAAGGCAGAAAGGCACCCCCCATATGATGCGCATTGACCAGGACGCGCTGGTCGCGAGCCTCAGAGGGCTCCAGCTGACGGTCCCCGCCCCGGACCTCGTCCAGCAGCTCGAGCGGGCGGTCGGAGTCGTCGACACCCTGCTCGGCCACGCCGGCGCGGGCCTGATGCTCGCCGGGGAGCACGGGGAACTCCGTTACCTGATCACCACCGACGAGGCGGGCCGCAGCCTCGAAGGGGGCCAGCTCCACGCGGGCCGGGGCCCCTGTGTGTCCGCGTTCACCGAGAACACCGAGGTGACCTCCTTCGACGTGCGGAACGATCCACGCTGGCCGGAACTCGCCGAGCGGCTCCACCCGGAGGTGCGCGCGGTCGCAGGGGTGCCGGTACGGCTCGGCGGGCGGCCGGTCGGCACGCTCAACGTCTACCGGTCAGCCCCCTATGACTGGGACGGCTCCGACCTGCGGTCCCTGCACGCCTACGCCGACGTCATCGGGCAGATCCTCACCTCCGCCATAGCGGCCGAGGAGAAGAGCGTCCTGGCCGACCAGCTGCAGTACGCCCTCGACTATCGCGTGGTCATCGAGCGGGCCATCGGCTACCTGATGGGCAAGCACGACCTCACCGCCGCGCAGGCGTTCACCGGCCTGCGCAAGCGGGCCCGGGACAGCCGCCGCCGGGTGGCCGATCTGGCGGCCGAGGTGCTCGCCGAGGGGGCGGGCGAACCGGGATGACCTGACCGGTCCTCCCGCCTTCCGGCCGGATCGCCCCCGGCTCCTGAGGCGACCGGTCCTCCCCGGCTCCCGGCCGAACCGCCCTCCCCGGCTCCCGGAGGGTGGCCGCCTCGGGCGGTACCGGTCCGGGGGGCTAACCTGGCCGTTGATGTACCGATTCCTTTTCACGCAGATTCTCAGCCGCCTCGACCCGGAGGACATCCACCACCTGACGGTGCGGGGACTCCGCCTGGTCTCCGCGGCACCGGTGGCCAAGAAGCTCCTCCACCGCCGCCTCGCGCCCCGTGACCCGGCTCTGCGGGTGCAGGCGTTCGGAGTGCACTTCCCGGGCCCGTTCGGGCTGGCGGCCGGCTTCGACAAGGACGCCCGGTGCGTGGAGGCCATGTCCGCGCTCGGCTTCAGCCATGTCGAGGTGGGCACGATCACCGCCCACGCCCAGCCGGGTAACGCCAGGCCCCGGCTGTTCCGGCTGGTGAAGGACCGGGCGGTCATCAACCGGATGGGCTTCAACAATGCAGGCGCGGACGCCGCGGCCAAGGCGTTGAGCAGGACCCGCGGGGTCCCGGTGGTCGTCGGGATCAACATCGGCAAGACCAAGGTCGTTCCCGAGTCCGAGGCCGTCCACGACTACGTGGCCAGCGCCAAGCAGCTGGCCCCTCTGGCGGACTACCTGGTCGTCAACGTGAGCTCGCCCAACACCCCGGGCCTGCGGAACCTCCAGGCCGTGGAGCTGCTGCGCCCGCTGCTCCAGGCGGTCAAGGAGGTCGCCGACGGCACCCCGAAGCGCACCCCGCTGCTCGTCAAGATCGCTCCCGACCTGGCGGACGAGGACGTGGACGCGGTCGCCGACCTCGCCCTGGAGCTGGGGCTCGACGGCATCATCGCGACCAACACCACGATCAGCCGCGAGGGCGTCACCAGCGGTGAGACCGGCGGTCTGTCGGGGCGCCCGCTGAAGACCCGGTCGCTGGAGGTGCTGCGGAGACTGCGGGCCCGGGTGGGGGACCGGCTCACCCTCGTCTCCGTCGGCGGGGTCGAGGACGTCGACGACGTCTGGGAGCGCCTGCTCGCCGGGGCCACCCTGGTCCAGGGCTACACCGCCATGATCTATAACGGCCCGTTGTGGGCGCACCGCATCCACCGGCAGCTCGCCCGGCGCATGCGCCGCCACGGTGCCACCGATCTCCGCGAGATCATCGGCCGTACCGCGCGCTGAGATATACCCTGGGTGGGTAACTCACGGATCTGGAGGTGCGATGAGCGCGAACACATACACCGTCACCGGCATGACCTGCGGCCACTGCGTGAGCTCGGTCAAGGAGGAGGTCGGCGAAGTCCCGGGTGTCTCCGGGGTCGACGTCGACCTGGAGTCCGGCCGGGTGGAGGTGACCGGCGACAACCTCGACGACGCGGCCATCCGCGCCGCCATCGAGGAGGCCGGCTACACGGTGGCCGGCTGACCTGCCCGCGCGTTCTGTCCGTACGGCTCCGCCCCGGTCGACGTCATCCGCCGACCGGGGCGGAAGGTCAACCGGTCCGGGTCTCCGGCCCGGAGTCGCCGTAGACCGGGTTCTTCGCCACCCGCTTCTCCGACACCAGCAACCGGACCGTCCCGGCGCGCTCCGGTTCGGCCGCCCACACGATCCAGTGGTCGCGGACCTCGGCTGAGCGGTCACCCGGACCCACCGAGAAGCCGTCGCCGTCCTCCGCGGGTGTGATGACCTGGTGAACCGAGTTCAGGCCGCGCCTGCGCACCTCGGCCAGCACCTCGCCCACGGTGCGTTCGACGGGGTCGTAGCCCTCCAGCATCTCGCCCTTCGCCTCGGCTCTCGCGTGGGCCTCGTACCTCTCGCCCGGCCGGGCCGGCCGGCCCAGGTAGACGACCCCCTTGCCGCTGAACCCCTTGGAGACCGTCACGGTCAGCGCGCAGTCCGGTGAGCCGGGGGCACAGCCCTCCGGCGACAGTCCGCCGCCCAGCCTGTCGTCCCCGTCCGTGCCGGAGGACCCGTACCGCACGATGTCGCCCACCCGGGTCGGCGAGGCGGGCACCAGCTGCAGGCCGACATCGAGGCCCAGCGCCTGGAACCCCTCGGAGTACAGGGCGTGGTCGGCGAACGGATCCTTGATCGTCGCCACGTACTCGTCGCCGCGCAGCCGGATGTCGATGGCCGCGTTGGCGTAGGAGGTCGCTGTACCGGCCTTGTCCTGCATAAGCGTGAGCCCGACCATGGCGGCCACGGCCAGGACGACGACCGCCAGGCCCGCCACCGGACGGGGCATCGGCCTGCGGCGCCGGAGGGGTCCGGACGGCCCGGTTCCGATGGCGGTCAGCAGCCGCCGCTCCTGTTCGTGCAGGTCGGCCAGGTCGGGGCGGGGGACCGCCGCGCGGAAGCGCTCAAGCTGGTTCATCTCATTCATGGACGGATCCCTCGCTGACCGCGGCGAGGGGATTGACCCCGCCCAGTTCGTTCCTGAGTTTGCTCCGCGCCCGGTTGACGCGCGAGCGCACCGTGCCCAGCCGGACGTTCAGCGCCTCGGCGACCTCCGGGTAGGTGAGGCCGCCCCAGGCGACCAGCAGCAGCGCGTCACGGTGGCCGCGCGGCAGCGCCGCCAGCGCACCCGCGAGGCGGCGGTGGGCCGCCTCGGCGCTCAGTCGTTCGTTGCTGCGCTCGGTGAACGGCGCCAGGACGGGGTCGGTCCCGGTGCGTTCCACGACGCGCAGCTGGCGCACCTCCGTGCGCACGTGCCGTCTCATCAGGTTGGTTGCGATCCCGTACAACCACGGTCTGGCGTTCGGGCGGACCACGTCGTAGCCGCCGCGCTGCCGGAACGCCGTCAGGAACGTCTCGGCCACGACGTCGTCGGCGGCGTGGTCACCCAGCCTGCGGGTGACGTAGCGGGCGATGTCCGGGGCGTACCGCCGGAAGAGCTCCGCGAACGCCTCCGGGTCGTGCCGGGACCGTTCGATGAAGGAGGCGTCATCGTCCTCCGCCCGGCTGCTCTCACTCATTCTGCGCCTCTCGGCTCTGGATCAGATCATCCGTTGTTGCCGGGAGCGCCCCGAACGGTTCCCGGAGAGGCGGGTTCGGGTGGAGGACGCGGGGGGATCTCGCCGGGAGGCGGTGAGTCCCGGGCTACGCGGTCCGGAGGCGGTGAGTCCCGGGCTACGCGGTCGGGAGGCGGTGGGGCGACCGGAGGAGCCGGAGGCTCTCGGGGAGCTGCGAGTGCAGCGGGTCCGGCAGCGCGTCGGGCGCGAACCAGCCCAGCTCGTCGAACTTGTGCGGCTCGCCGATGGCGACCTCACCGGGATCCACCCTGACCGCGAAGACCACCGCGACCCAGTGAGAGGTCACCGGGTCCCCGCGCAGGACGTTGCGGACGCCGATCGTCTCGATCTCCAGCGCCTCGGCCGAGTACTCCTCGCGGACCTCCCGGGCGACCGCCGCCTCGAACGTCTCGCCGTACTCCAGCGCCCCGGCGCCGCAGTCCCACGTCCCGGGCTCGTCCCGGGCCCCGGCTCCGCGCCGGGCCAGCAGCACCCGGCCCTCGCCGTCGTGGCAGACGAACACGCAGGAGACGGAGGGCGCCTTGGGCGCGCTCCGGGGGACAGGGCCGTTCGAGGAGGGGACAGCGCTCATGTCCCGGAGCGTACTGATCGGGATGGCGCCCCTCCATCCATTTTGCTACCCGCCCCAGCCCAGCCCAGCCCAGCCCGCTCCAGCCCAGCCCAGCCCGGCCCAGCCCAGCCCGGCCCAGCCCAGCCCGGCCCAGCCGGGCCGGACGGGGATCAGATGCTGGGACGGGTGGAGTCGCCGGAGTGGGTCAGCTCCTCCACGTGCTTCATGCTCTCCCGTACGTCGATGACGCCCGGGCGGTGACGCCGCCACCCGGTCCCGCCGCGCTGCCAGGGGCGCGGCCCGTCCAGCGGGCGGTACTCGACGCCCAGCGCGTCCAGTCGCCTCAGGTGCCGCTCCAGCCGGGCGGGGAACGCGGTGTCGGCGGATCCCGCCCAGGCGACCTCCGCCAGCGCGCATCCCCGCGGCCAGGCCCGGTAGTCGACGGCCCGGCCGTCGGGCAGGCGCTCGCTCCACAACTGGAACTGCGCGCCCAGCACGTGTCCGGCCTCCTCGGCGGTCCACGCCTCGGGGATCGGCGCGAACCCCGCCACGTCGGCCACCGTGGTCGCGTCGCCGATGGCGACCGGCTCGTCCGCCGAGGACGCCTCGGCGTAGTCGAAGTAGAGCGGGAAGATCGGCGTCTGCACCACGTCGTGCCCGGCGGCGGCGGCCCGCCTGGCCACGCCGAGCCCGCGCCACGGCATCACGATCGTGTCGGGGCGGAGCATGCCGCTGACGAACGCCTCGTCCCAGACGACCGCCCGGCTGCCCCGTTCGGCCAGCACGTCCGCCAGCCGCCGCAGGAACCACGCGTGCAGGCCGGCGAGGTCCGGCAGTCCCAGCTCGGCCTGGAACGCGGTGATCTCCGGTGAGGCGGCCCAGTCGTCGAGCACGCACTCGTCCCCGCCGAGGTGCACGTACGGGGTCTCACCGAGCGCACCGAGCAGCTCGTCGAGCACGACGGTCAGGAAGTCGATCGTCGGGGGGAGCGGGGAGAGGATCGCCGGGGAGATGCCCCACCGCTCCAGCACGCCGAACGGCTCCGGCTCCCGGCCGCCGGTCGCGCGCGCGTCGAACTCCGGGTAGGCGGCGAGGATCGCCGAGGCGTGGCCGGGCACGTCGATCTCCGGCACGATCGTCACGGCCCGCGCCCTGCCGTAGGCGGCGATCTCCGCCAGGTCGTCCAGCGTGTAGTAACCGCCGTGCGGGACGCCGTCGAAGGCGGGCTCCTCGCGGTAGTAGCTGGTGGTCGTCTGCGACCGGTGCGAGGCGACCTCGTGCAGCCGCGGGTAGGCCCGGCTCTCGAACCGCCAGCCCTGGTCGTCCACCAGGTGCAGGTGGAGCCGGTTCAGCTTGTGCGCCGCCATGAGGTCGATCATCCGCAGCACCTCCCGCTTGGGCAGGAAGTGCCGGGCCACGTCCAGGTGCGTCCCGCGCCAGGAGAACCGCGGCGCGTCGGCCACCCGCACCAGCGGCACGTCCCCACCTGCCGGGACGCTCCGGAACGCGGTGTCGGGCAGCAGCTGGCGCAGCGTCTGCCCGGCGTAGAAGGCGCCGGAGCGGTCCGCAGCCGCGATCCGCACGCCTTCGGACGTCACCTCCAGCCGGTAGGCCTCCGCACCCGGCGACGCGTCGTGTGCCACCACGACGGCCCCGGACTCGGCGGGCCGCAGGTCCAGTGTGGGGAGCGCCTGCCGTACGGCGTCCACCAGCTCGGCGGGGCCGGAGACGGAGGCACCGGGGGAGAGCGTGAAGGATCCGGGTTCGGCGGGGGTGGCGGACGACGGACGCGGCAGAAGCTCAATCATGTCCGAATCATGCCAAATGCAAGCGGAAATGCCCCGCGGGGCTGTGGAACGTTGTGCATAGCGACCATGATCGCCATCGTCGCGGACGGTGCTCCGTACCGCGCCCGGGTGCCTATCGCAGGTAGTCCTGGATCCCGTCGGCCAGGGCGAGGGCGATCCTCTGGCGGAACCGCGCGTCCTGGAACTTCGCCGCCTCGGCGCGGTTCTTCATGTTCCCGCACTCGATGAAGACCTTGGGAACCGTGGAGAGGTTCAGGCCGCCCAGGTCGCTGCGGTAGTCCAGGGCCTGCCTGCCGATGTAGGTGGAGTACGGCAGGCCGGTGCCCTCGCGGAAGGCGTTCCGCACGGCGATGCCGAGCTGCTCGGACCTGCCCACCACCGGATCCACCGGACCGTTGATCTTCCTCGGCATGATCACGTGGAAGCCGCGGTTGCCGGCGGCGGAGCCGTCGGCGTGCACCGAGATCGCCGCGTCCGCCCTGGCCCGGTTGCCGATCGCCGCCCGCTGGGTGATGCACGGGCCGAACGGCGTGCTCCCGCTGCGGGTCAGCTTCACCGTGGCGCCCCTGGCCTTCAGGATCCTGGCCAGGTGCTGGGAGACGTCCCAGGTGAACGCGGCCTCGGTGTAGCCGCTCGCGGTGGTCGTGCCGGTGGTGTCGCAGGCTTTGCGCTGGGTCAGGACGTCGACCTGCCGGTTGATCTCCGCGGTGTGCCGGTGGTTGTTCTCGTTGTGCCCCGGGTCGATGACCACGACCTTGCCCTCCAGGGGCTTGGAGCCGGCGGCGCCGCCCGTCGCGGGAGCCTCGGCGGTGCCGGAGACGGTGGCCTCCGCGGAGTCCTCGGGGGCGGCCCCCTCCGGGAGGGCCTCGGCGGTACCGGAACCATCGGGGCTCTCGGAGCCGGCGGAGGTTTCCGTACCGTCCGGTGAACCTCCGGCGGTGGTCTCCGCCGGACTGGCGGAACCCGCGGAGGTCGCGGAGGATCCGGTCGCCGGCTGCGGGACCGCGCCGGTGTCGTCCGGCGCACCGCCGCAGGCCGTGGCAGCCAGGCCGCACAGGACAAGGGCCGCCGTGAGTGCTCTGCCAGTCACGTTCAATCCCCCCGTAGGAACCGTCAGCCACCCAATCTACGCGGCCCGGTACCACGCCCGCCGCCGGGTCGCCGGGATACCCGGTAGCCGGTGACCGGTGGATCGGAGGAGGCTCGGGCCTCCCGGCCGGACGTGGACAGCGCGTGCGAGAACCGGGCACGCGCTGCCGTCGTCGTGGCCGATCCACCGTTCCACGGTCGATGGACGCGCTCGTCCACCGTCAGTAGACGTGCTCGCCGATCTCCTGACGTTGCAGGAGCGCCGCCAGTTCGCGGGCGTCCTCGGCGTCGACGCCGAGGACCACGCGCGGGCGGCCCCACGGATGGTCGATCGAGTGGGCCACGTAACTCGCCACGGAGTCGGACGCCGTCTCTCCGCTCCGGCCCCGGCCCCGGCTGGTGCGCCACTGCGCCCACGCCCGCTCCAGCTCGGAGGCGGCGCGCTGAGCGCATGAAACCAGTTCTGGATCACGCATGGTTACCCCCCTTATCAGGAGCAGAGTCAACACCAGTGATCCGTGACGCCAGCGGGGATTTGCTCAGCCTTGGCGCCCGCCTGGAAACGGTGTAACGCTCCAGGCGGACGGTTTACGCTTCGCTGGCTGGGCCGGTGCTGCGCCGTACGACCAGATGGGGGGTCACCTGACGCAGCCGGGAGGCTTTGCCGGGGTCGCCGATCCGGTCGCTGAGCAGAGCCGCGGCGGAACGGCCCATGGCCCGGCGGGGCTGGTCGACGGTGGTGAGGGAGATCGGGGGCATGCCCGACAGCTGCGAGTTGTCGTAACCGACCACGGACAGGTCCTCGGGCACGCGCAGGCCGAGTTCGGCCGCGGCGGACAACACGCCCATGGCCACCCTGTCGTTGACGGCGAAGATCGCGGTGGGCCGGGGGTCGCGGGTCAGCAGGCTGCGTGCCGCCCGGGTGCCGCCCTCCTCGGTGGCCTCGGCCTGCTCAACCGTGATGTACGGCGCCAGCGCGTGCCGTCGCATCGCCACCAGGTAACCCTCGCACCGGAACCTGCCGGAGGAGGAGCAGGCGCCCTCGATGTGGGCGATCCTGCGGTGGCCGAGTTCCACGAGGTGGTCGATCGCCAGGCGGGAGCCGAGCTGGTCGTCGTCCACGACGATGTCCACGCCGCCCAGGTCGATCTCACGCTCACCCACGACGACCGTCGGCGTGTAGCCGGTCGCCTCGATGAGGGTCTCGCTGGTGGGCGGGATGCCGAGCAGGACGAGCCCGTCCACCCGGAGCTCCAGGAAGGCCTCGACCGCCTCGTCCTCGAAGGCGGGATCCCACTGGCTGTTGCCGATGAGCAGCCGGAGCCCGTCACCGTGCAGGCTCTCCTGCAACCCGTCGAGGAACTCGGCGTAGAAGGGGTTGTGCAGGTCGGCGACGAGTGCTCCGACCAGGTGGGTGCGGCCCTCGACCAGGCTCCGGGCGACCGCGTTGGGACGGTAGCCCAGCTCTCTGGCCGCTTGCAGTACGGCCTGCCTGCGGTGCTCGCTGACGTGCGGCGATCCGCGGAGCACCAGGGAGACCAGCGATTTGGAGACGCCGGCTCGTTCAGCGACGTTGCGGATCGTGGGCCGCGGACGCGGCGTGATCCCGTCCGTCTGGACGGGGATGTCGAGCGCGCGGGCTCGGTTGGTGGTGGTGATGTCGACCGGCGGTCCTGACATTGGCCTCTCCCCCGGAAATGGTGGGTGGGCACCTGTGCGGGTGTCTGGATGCCCTCTCACACAAAACGATCCACTTCCGTTTGGGGTACGGCTTTCTTCCGGATGGGGTACAGCTTTCATCCGGCGGCACCGGATCTTGGCGTCGGCGCCGCGGGTCTCCGACTCCGATAGTGTGCGGGATGTGGGTTCGACATCCGGAGCCGCCAAGCAGGAGAAACCTGCGGCAGGCGGTACGCGTCCCGCACGGCGCAGGCTCAGCGTGGACCGGCGCCGTGAGGAACTCATGGCCGCGGCCCTGGAGCTGTTCAGCAAGCACGACGCCGAGGACGTCTCGATCGACGACGTCGCCTCGGCCGCCGGCGCGTCGCGCGCCCTGGTCTACCACTACTTCGGCGGCAAGCAGGAGCTGTACGTCGCCGCGCTGAAGAGCGCCGCGAGCCAGTTGGAAGAGCGCCTGCGTCCCCAGGGGAACGGCCGTCCGCTGGACGAGCTGGCCCTGGGTCTCGGCCGGTATTTCGACTTCGTCGAGGAGCACGCGGCGGGCTTCGCCGCGCTGCTCAAGGGCGGTCCGGCCAACCGCAGCGGCGAGATCGGGGAGATCGTCGACAGCGTCCGGCACCGCCTGTTCAACCTCATCACGAGGCAGATGCGGGTCGAGGAACCCGGCCCGACCCTGCGCATGACGCTGCGTTCGTGGATCGCCTCGGTCGAGACGGCCGGCCTCGACTGGCTGGAGCACCGGGACATAGAGCGGCCCGTGCTGGAGCGCATGCTGGTCGATCACATGGTGGCGCTGCTCGGAGTGGCCGCGAACCACGCACCGGAGGTCGAGGAGCTTCTCCAGGAGCTCGTCCGCGACCAGTTGCTCTGAGCCCGGCTGTGACCGGTGCTCTGAGCCTGGCGGTGATCAGTCGCTCCGAGCGCGTCCGTGACCGGCGTGTGCTCTGAGCTGAGCCGCCGGAAGGATCACGGGACCGTCATGCCGGAAGGATCACGGGACCGTCAGGGTGGGGCGGCGCCGGATGTGCGGCGCCGCTTCCCACGCAGATCTCGTGCCCTCCGCGCTCACGCTGAGTGAGCGCGGGCACGGCTCCCCCGCTGACCGACGCGCTGCCCCCTCACTCGGAACGCTGCTGCGGGATCCCCGCGAGCAACGCGCGGACCTCGGTCTCCCGGTAGCGCCGGTGCCCACCCAGGGTGCGGATGGACGTGAGCTTGCCCGCCTTGGCCCACCGGGTGACGGTCTTGGGATCGACCCGGAACATGGTGGCGACCTCCGCCGGGGTGAGCAGCGGCTCGGCCTCAGGTGTACGAGCTGACATTTGTGCGGCCTCTCCTCCGTGTGGACCGGCGACAGCGATCCTGCGATTGACGCTTGTCACGGATGTCCTCCTACGGCCCCCTGCGTGCGGCTGATGGGGTCATAAGGGGTATCACCCAGTGTGACCATACAACCACGCAAAGCGATTGGCGAGTCTTTGGGAGACTCATCTCTCTTGTGCACGCGGTGTAGTCACGCTCGGTGATTCTAGCGACACGTTTCGTGGTATCGCAGTGAAAACGGCAAACTACTCAGTTCGCAGATGCGTCCCCGGACGTTGACAGCCCCACTTATGCAGGTCAGAGGGGTGATATGCGACTCAGTTTGCTGATTCGAGAAGTTGTATTGACCGCCAGCGGAGGATCACGCGCTGGTACATGGCGAACGCAAGCTCCTCCTGGCCCGTCTCCAGACCCGTCAGCGCCGCGGCCAGCTCCGACACGGACTGGTCGGCCTGGAGCCGCCGGTCGTCCATCAGGTGGACGATGCCGCCGTAGTCCAGCTCGACCAGCGAGTGGGGATGGAACTCCTCCAGCCACCGGGCGACGTCCTCGACCTCGACGGTCACCCCGGCGTCGCCCCCGTGCCTGCGGATGATCTGCAGGGCCCGGGCGGTACGGCGCCGGGCGTGGGCCATGGTGGTGACGTAGAGGAGGTTGCGGCCGCCCGCGGAGGTCGCGGAGGTCTTGGCCGTGGAGCCCCCGGTGACGGCGTCTCCGGCCGCCGAGTCCTCCGCGGCGGTGCTCTCGGCCGCCGGTCCGCCGTTCAGCACCAGCCAGCGCTCGTTGCCGTCGAAGGGGACGAACCAGGAGACCGGGATGTGCCAGGTCGAGGTGCGGATGTGAGTGCGCAGGGCGGCCGAGCCGCCGCGCCGCTTGAACCGGTCGAAGTCGTCGGCGGTCTGCTCGGCGATGGAGATGGGCACGAACCGCTCGACCAGCCGGGCGGGGGTCGCCCCCCGGAAGCGTGAGAAGGCGAGCCAGGAGCGCAGCCTGCTCTGCCAGGGGCAGACGTAGAGCATGTCCTCCACGCGGCGCAGATAGGCGTTGGGGCTCTCGTGCGGTGGCGCCGGGATCGGGGGCACGCCCAGCAGGCGGGCGACCGCCTCACCGTGCTCGGCGTGGAGCGCGGTCGCCCGGCGCGGCCGGTCACGCGCGCCGGCGTAGGTCTCCCATGAGACGCGCTCGGGGGGGCTGAACGCGGTCAGAGGTTCGTAGACACGGAGGTACGCGGCATAGGGCAGCACGCTCGCATCGTGCCACGAAGACCCCGCTGTTGTCCGGTATCACCCTGTCCGTCGTACCGGGCGATGCGTCTCGGCAGGTGAGAAGGGACGGCTTCCCGCTTCGTTCATGGAATGTTGTGGTTACCCTGAGAGTGATCTCCGCCGCGAAGGAGCGGCGGACCGGACGACCGGGAGTCACCACAGTGACGGACGTCTTCGGGCTCTCCCACAAGGACGCAAGCCCAGCAGGCACCCCGATGAGCGGACAGGCCAAGCACGAGCAGGTCGTTTTCTGCTCGGACGAGCGCAGCGGTCTCTACGCGATCATCGCGATCTACAACACCGCCCTGGGCCCGGCCCTCGGTGGCACGAGGTTCTACCCCTACGAGAGCGAGCAGGCCGCCCTGGCCGACGTGCTCAACCTCTCCCGGGCGATGGCCTACAAGAACGCCCTGGCGGGCCTCGATCTCGGCGGCGGCAAGGCCGTCATCATCGGCGACCCCGGCCGGGACAAGAACGAGGCGATGCTCCGCGCCTACGGCAGGTTCATCCACTCCCTGGGCGGGCGTTACCTGACGGCGTGCGACGTGGGCACCTACAGCGAGGACATGGACGTCGTCGCCCGTGAGACCCCCTACGTGACCGGGCGGACCGTCGCGCACGGCGGCGCCGGGGACTCCTCGATCCTGACCGCCTTCGGCGTGTTCCAGGGCATGCGGGCCGCCGCCGAGCACACCTACGGCACGCCGTCGCTGCGCGGCAGGCGGGTCGGCGTCGAGGGCGTCGGCAAGGTCGGTCACCGGCTGGTGGACCTGCTCGTCGAGGACGGCGCCGAGGTCGTGATCTGCGACGTCAGCGAGCAGGCCGTCGAGCGGGTACGGCAGCGCCACCCTCAGGTGGAGGTCGTCGCCGACCAGGCCGAGCTGACCGGGGCGGACATCGACGTCTACGCGCCGTGCGCGCTCGGCGGGGCCCTGGACGACGAGACGGTCGTCCGGCTGCGGGCCGCGATCGTCTGCGGCGGCGCCAACAACCAGCTCGCCCACCCGGGAGTGGAGAAGCGACTCGCCGACCGCGGGATCCTCTACGCGCCGGATTACGTCGTCAACTCCGGCGGGGTGATCCAGGTCGCCGACGAGATCGGCGGGTTCGACATGGACCGGGCCCGGGCAAAGGCTGCCAAGATCTACGACACGACTCTCAAGATTTTCGCCACGGCGGCAGAGGATGGCGTCCCTCCGGCCGTCGCAGCGGATAGGCTGGCCGAGCGCAGAATGTCGGAAGTCGGGCGAATTAGGGGCATTTGGCTGGACCGGTAGTCCCTCGCGCCCATACGGCGTACCGAGGCGGGCGCAAAACAGGTACGGTTGTAGTCGAACGAGAGCTGACGCCTCAAGTCGGGTGGCGTCAGTGCGTGGTGCGTTAGCGACGAGGGGTCGGGCACGACCCCACACGAGGGGGTCGAGCCAATGGGGCGCGGCCGAGCAAAGGCCAAGCAGGTCAAGGTTGCTCGCCAGCTGAAGTACAACAGCGGTGGCACCGATCTTGAGCGTCTTCGCCACGAACTCGGAGTCGGAGACGACTCCAACCACAACGACGACGCCGACGACTCCTATGACGAGCTGGCGGATCGCTATGCCGATTACGCCGACGACTTCGACTCCGGCGACGAGCGGGACGACGACTCACGTGGTCGCCGGTAGGCGGATCTTCGTTTGAAAGGCGGACAGGACACCCGGTGGCCATGGGCCACCGGGTGTCCTGTCCATGCGTCATGACCTGACGACCGCCACGGAGGGCGGCCCTGCTCCCCGCGGGCTCCGGCGGTCCGGTGGTCCTGAGAGCTGTTGTCCCGCCTGTCGTCCCGCCCATCGGCTCGGCCCGGTGGTCCGTCCCGGGGACGCCGGTACGGCGAGACGGCGTGCCGGCCTTCCCGGCGCCGCCGTACGACGGCGCCGGGAAGGCCGTGCGGCACGCGTCAGCGGTAGCGGGCCTCGCCCGTGCCGGGGACGACCTCGCCGAGGACCCAGGCGGGCAGGTCGCGCTCCTTGAGCAGGGCCAGCGCCGCGTCGGCGGCGTCCGCCGGGACGATCGCCGCCATGCCCACGCCCAGGTTGAAGGTGCGGTCCATGTCGGCCTGCGTGACCCCGCCCCGCTCGGCCAGGAAGCCGAAGACCGGGGGCGGGGTCCAGGACGAGCGGTCCAGCAGCGCGTCCAGCGTGGGCGGGAGCGAACGGGACAGGTTGCCCTCCAGCCCGCCGCCGGTGATGTGCGCGTAGGCGTGGACCTCGACGGAACGGGCCAGTGCGAGACAGTCCAGGGAGTAGATCCTGGTCGGCTCCAGCAGCTCCTCGCCCAGCGTCCGGCCGAACTCGGCGACCTCCTGCTCCAGCGAGAGCCCGGCGAGCGCGATGATGTGCCGGACCAGCGAGTAGCCGTTGGAGTGCACGCCGGAGGAGGCCAGCGCCAGCACCACGTCCCCTTCACGGACCCGCTGCTGGCCGAGCATGGCGTCGGCCTCGACGACACCGGTGGCGGCACCCGCCAGGTCGTACTCGTCCGCGCCCATGGCGCCGGGGTGCTCGGCCGTCTCGCCGCCGATCAGCGCGGTCCCGGCCAGGCGGCAGCCCTCGGCGACGCCGCCCACGATCTCGGCGATCCGCTCCGGGACGACCTTGCCGCAGGCGATGTAGTCGGTCATGAACAGCGGCTCCGCGCCGCAGACCACCAGGTCGTCCACGACCATGCCGACCAGGTCGATGCCGATCGTGTCGTGCTTGCCGAGCCGCTGGGCCAGCATGACCTTGGTCCCGACACCGTCGGTCGAGGTGGTCAGCAGCGGGCGCCGGTAGTTCAGCAGGGCTGAGGCGTCGAAGAGCCCGGCGAACCCGCTGGGGTCGTCGACGACCTCGGGCCGCCGCGAACGGGCGACCTTCGACTTCATCAGCTCGACGGCGCGCTCACCCGCGTCGATGTCCACACCGGCGGCGGCGTAACTGGTCATTCGACCTCCTTCGTCGGTCGCATGACCTTCGTGCTGTGTCTTTCGGTCCGCCGGCTCACGCCTGGCCCTCCAGGACGTACTTGCCCACGTTGTCGCGGTCGACGGCGATCGGGTACTCCCCGGTGAAGCAGGCGCGGCAGAGCCGGTCGGAGGGGAGCGTGGTGGCCTCGGTCAGGCCCTCCAGCGAGATGTAGCCGAGTGTGTCGGCGCCGAGGGAGTCGCGGATCTCCTCCACGCTGAGCGAGCCGGCGATCAGCTCGGCCCGGGTGGCGAAGTCGATGCCGTAGAAGCAGGGCCAGGCGACCGGGGGAGAGGAGATCCGGACGTGGACCTCGCGCGCTCCCGCCTCACGCAACATCCTGACGATCGCCCGCTGGGTGTTGCCGCGCACGATGGAGTCGTCCACGACGACCAGGCGCTTGCCGGCGACGACCTCCTTCAGCGGGTTCAGCTTGAGCCGGATGCCGAGCTGGCGGATGGTCTGGGACGGCTGGATGAAGGTCCGGCCGACGTAGGAGTTCTTCACCAGGCCCTGGCCGTACGGGATCCCGCTCGCCTCGGCGTAACCGACGGCGGCCGGGGTGCCCGACTCGGGCGTGGGGATGACCAGATCGGCCTCGACCGGGTGCTCGCGGGCCAGCACGCGGCCGACCTCGACCCGGGTGGACTGCACGCTGCGCCCGGCGATGGTGGTGTCGGGGCGGGCCAGGTAGACGTACTCGAACAGGCAGCCCTTGGGCTCGGCCAGCGCGAACCGGCGGGAGCGGACCCCGTTCTCGTCGATGGTGATGAGCTCGCCCGGGTCGATCTCACGGACGAACACCGCACCCACGATGTCGAGGGCGGCGGTCTCGGAGGCGACGACCCAGCCCCGCTCCAGGCGGCCCAGGACCAGCGGGCGGATGCCCTGCGGGTCACGGGCGGCGTAGAGCGTCTTCTCGTCCATGAAGACGAGCGAGTAGGCGCCCTTGACCTGGGGGAGGAGCTCGGCGGCGGCGTCCTCGACGGACTGGCTGCGGTCCTGGGCCAGCAGGGCCGCCAGCACCTCGGTGTCGGTGGTGGCGCGGGTGGTGCCCGGCGCGAGGCGCTGGGACAGCTCACGGGTGTTGATCAGGTTGCCGTTGTGGGCCAGCGCGAGCCCGCCGACCTCGGTCGAGCTCAGCGTGGGCTGGGCGTTCTCCCAGACGCTCGACCCGGTGGTCGAGTAGCGGCAGTGGCCGATGGCCAGGTGACCGCGGAGAGTTCCGAGCACCGACTCGTCGAAGACCTGGGCGACCAGGCCCATGTCCTTGTAGACGAGGATGCGGCTGCCTTCGCTGACCGCGATGCCTGCGGACTCCTGCCCGCGGTGCTGCAACGCGTACAGCCCGTAGTAGGTGAGTTTGGAGACTTCCTCCCCGGGGGCCCATACGCCGAAGACGCCGCAGGCGTCCTTCGGGGGTCGGTCGTGGGGGTCAAGGTCATGGCTCAGCTGGCCGTCGCCCTTCAGCACCGCTTCAGTGTAGGTGGGGTTCTCGGCTGCTCGTACTCCGGGTCCGGCTCTTCCGTTTGTTCTGGTTTTACCGAACAATCGTCTGGCATTTGCCGTGGCGTCCCGGTTTCGGGTGGCAGGTCCAGGGGAGGGTGGGAGCGGCATACCGACGCGTCGGGAGAACAGACGTGACATCACCTGTGGACCCACACCAGCCTGATCCGCGACGGGAGCCCGGGAACCGGTCGGCCGAGCCCGCCGGGCAGGAAGAGCCCTCCCCGGGCCCGCCGTACATCCCGGAACGTTCCGGATCCGATGAGCCGCCGTACGCCCGGGAGCGCTCCGGTCCCGGCGAGATGCCGCCGTACACCCCGGAGCCGTCCGGTCCCGGTGAGCCGGCGCCGTACACCCCGGAGCCGTCCGGTCCCGGTGAGCCGGCGCCGGGGCCGCCCGAGCCGTCCGGTCCCGGCGAACCGCCGAGACCGCCCGAGCCCGCGCCGCGGGAGCCGGTTCCGCCGACTCCGGACATGCCGGACGCGCCGGAGGTCCCGCCGCCGGTCCAGGCGGGGCTGGGACCGCCCCTGGGCGCTCCCGGCATGTCGGCGGGCGCGCCCCAGCCCTCGCGGTACGACCCGCCCACACCGCCGAAGGAGTTCGCCGACGTCCCTTTTGCGGCCACCGAACCCGTCGGCGGTGAACTCCCGCCGGACCGGTCGCCGGGACCGGGCGGTCCCTACAGCGGTCCGGGTGCGGGCGGTCCGTACGCGGGTCCGGGACCGGGAGGCGCCCACCGCGCTCCCGGGCCGGGCAGCCCGTACGGCGGGCCGGGACCGGGCGAGCCCCGTAACGAGTCGGCGGTCCGCAACGGGTCGGCGCCGAGCGGTCCGTACGGCGGGCCGGCGCCGGGCGCCGTACCCGGGGGAACGTATCCCCCCGGCGGGGGACAGGCCTACCCGCCCCCTCCGGGGACCCCCGCCTACCCCGGAGGCCCGGCGGGTTATCCGGCGCCTCCGGCGGACGACTGGTCCAAGCGCGGGCAGGGCGGCGGAATGGGCACCGCGACCCTGGTGCTCGGCATCGTCAGCGTCGTCCTGCTCTTCGCGTGCGGACTCGGCATGCTGACGGCGGTCGTCGGGGTGGTCCTCGGCATCGTCGCGATCGTCAAGAACTCCAACCGGGGCCGGGCCTGGGTCGGCCTCGCGCTGAGCGCCCTCACCCTGGTCGTCGGCGCCGGATTCATGGTCTGGTTCGCCAACCGGGTCGGCGACTGCCTGAACCTGCCTCCCGAGCTTCAGCGGGCCTGCGTCGAGGAGCGGTTCGGCATCAGAATCGAGTCCCGCCCCTGACGGATCGTCACCCGACCGGGGCGACCGGCAGATAGCCGGTCAGGTCGGCCCGGGCGCCGCTCGCCGTGACACTCCCGGCGGCCACCGCCTGGTCCCAGGTCAGCCGGCCCGTGGCCAGTTCCAGCCAGGTCCGCGCGTCCGTCTCCACCACGTTCGGCGGGGTTCCCCGGGTGTGCCGGGGCCCCTCCACGCACTGCACCGCCGCGTAGGGCGGGACCCGCACCTCGACGGTACGGCCGGGGGCCGCCTCCGCGAGCCGGTCCAGCAGGTGCCGTACGGCCAGGCGCGCCGCGTCCCGCTCCGGGCGCATCCCCCGCTCGTACGCCCGCAGGACCACCGCGACGCACGCGCCCAGCAGGGCGTCGAGGGACTCGGGGCCGTCGTAGGGCGGCTCGTCGAGCGCGATCAGCTGGACGTCCAGCGCGGCGCGGACTCTGGCGGCGTCAGGCTTGTGTGGTGGCACGCCTCTCATCATGCACGCCGCCCGTCCCGCGAAGGCACGCCGCCCGTCCCGCGAAGGCACGCCGCCCGTCCTGTGAAGGCACGCCGCTCGTTCTCCCGGACGCACTCACCCGTCCTACCTGCGCCTTCCGGTGGAAGCACATCAGGACATCAGTGACAAATGGTTCATCACCCGGGCAAATGTCGTTCACCTGGGGTTCGGCCTGCACCCGTAGCGTCCCGCCCCGGAACACCCGTGCACACCCTGGAGGCCCCTGTGGCGAACCCGTCGCCGCGCCGCTCGCTCCCGCTGCTCATGAGCCCGCACAAGGGTGGGCGCAGCGCGCTGACCTGTGAATTCCGCTGCGGCAACGCCTGCGCGCACGATGTCTCGAACGCCAGCGACAACACCTACTTCGGCGATGTGGTCGCCTCCGCCCTGTCGCGCCGCGGCATGCTCCGCGCGAGCGCGCTCGGCGTCATCGCCGCCGGGGCCGGCGTGGCCGGTGTGGCGGGGGCCGTACCGGCGGCCGCCGACCCCGAGCCGGAGAGCCTGTCCACCGCCGGCGGCAGGCACGGCGGCCGGGGCTCACTCCGCTTCGCCGCCGTCGCGCCCAACCGCGAGGACCGCATCGTCGTCCCCGAGGGATACGCGTCGGCCGCCGTCGTGCGCTGGGGCGACCCGGTCCTGCCCGGCGCGCCGGCCTTCGACTACGAGAACCAGACCGCCGCGGCGCAGGCCCAGCAGTTCGGCTACAACTGCGACTTCGTGACCTTCTTCCCGATGGGCGGCCACCGCGGCCTGCTCTGGGTCAACCACGAGTACTCCGACGAAGCGCTGATGTTCCGCGGCTACACCGGCGGCTCCACCGCGACCGACGAGCAGATCAAGATCGGTCTGGCGGCGCACGGCGGTTCGATCGTGGAGATCGAGCGGGTGCGCAACTCCGGCCAGTGGAAGCTGGTCACCCGGGGCCGCCGCCGCTACAACCGGCGCATCACCGCGCAGACCCCCATGAAGTTCACCGGCCCGGCCGCGGGCAGCGACCTGCTGAAGACCGCCGCCGACCCGTCCGGTACCTCCGTCCTCGGCATGCTGAACAACTGCGCGGGCGGCACCACCCCGTGGGGCACCGTGCTGACCGCCGAGGAGAACTTCAACCAGTACTTCGCCATGGGCGGCGGCGCCCCCGAGGAGCAGAAGGCCGGGCTCAAGCGGTACGGCATCGACCCCACCTCCACCAAGCCCAGCGGGCGCGGCTGGGAGCGCCTGGAGGAGCGCTTCGACCTGTCCAAGAACCCGCACGAGGTCAACCGTTTCGGCTGGATCGTGGAGATCGACCCGTTCGACCCCGACTCCACCCCGATCAAGCGCACCGCCCTCGGCCGCTTCGCCCACGAGGGCGCCACCACCACCCTGGCCAGGGACGGCCGGGTCGTGGCCTACATGGGTGACGACTCCCGCTTCGAGTACGTCTACAAGTTCGTCTCCAAGAAGCGCTACATCCCCGGCTTCGACCGCCACAACCGCACCCTGCTGGACGAGGGCACGCTGTACGTGGCCAAGTTCACCGGCGACAGTCCGGCCACCGAGATCGACGGCTCGGGCAAGCTCCCCGCCGACGGACAGTTCGACGGCTCCGGCGAGTGGATCCCGCTGGTCACCGGGAACGTCTCGCACGTGCCCGGCATGACGGCCGCCGAGGTCCTCGTCTTCACCCGGCTGGCCGCCGACAAGGTCGGCGCGACCAAGATGGACCGTCCCGAGGACATCGAGCGCAACCCCGTCACCGGCGGCGTCTACCTGGCACTGACCAACAACTCCAACCGCACCCCGGCCCAGGTGGACGAGGCCAACCCGCGCCCGTCCAACAAGCACGGCCACGTCCTGGAGATCGTCGAGAAGCACAACGACGCCGGGGCCACGACCTTCGCCTGGTCGCTGCCGGTGGTCTGCGGCGACCCGAACGACCCCGCCACCTACTTCGCCGGGTTCGACAAGACCAAGGTCTCGCCGATCTCCTGCCCGGACAACGTCGCCTTCGACCGCGACGGCAACCTGTGGATCTCCACCGACGGCAACGCCTTCAAGCTCAACGACGGCCTGTTCGTCATGCCGGTCACCGGTCCGGAGCGCGGTTACCTGCGTCAGTTCCTCACCGTGCCGATCGGAGCGGAGACCTGCGGTCCGCTGATCACCCAGGACCAGCGCAGCGTCTTCATCGCCGTGCAGCACCCGGGCGAGGTCGACGGCGCCTCCCCGGAGACCCCGATGAGCCACTGGCCCGACGGCGGCGACAGCCAGCCCCGCCCGTCGGTCGCGGTGGCCTGGCACACCCAGGGCAAGAAGATCGGTTCCTGAGCCCGGTACGGCCTGCGTCCCGCCCCGGGATCACCCGGGGCGGGGTCCGGGGGGCAGGCGGGACGGCGGCTTCCGTAGGTTGATCTCATGACTGATCGCCCCTTCGAAGTCGTCTGCGAGATCGAGCCGCCGACCCGCCCCGATCTGAAGCACGTCCGCCACCAGATCGGCACGCTGAGCAAGATCGCTGGATCCTTCCTGATCCCGGACAACCACATCGGCCGGGCCACGGTCTCCAGCGTCGCCGTCGCCCACGAGGTCCAGGCGATGGGCGGGCGGAGCATCGCCTGCCTCAACTCCCGCGACCGCAACCTGCTGGGCTTCCGCCGCGACCTGCTCACCGCGGCGGCCTACGGGGTGGACCAGTTCCTGTTCGTGTACGGCGACAAGCCCACCACCGGCAACCGGACCAGCGACCTCACCGTCCGCTCGATGATCGAGGAGGTCCGTTCCCTCGGTGAGGACCCCGGCTTCGCGGGCGTCCCGGCCTTCCGGGTCGGCACCGCGGCGGGGCTGCGCCCCCTGCCCGCCTGGAAGCGTACGGCCGACTTCGTGTTCGCCCAGGTCAGCTTCTCCCTGGAGACGCTGCTGCGCTGGCGCGAGGCCAACCCGGTGGACGTGCCGGTCTACGCCGGGGTGATGGTCATCGCCAGCGAGAACCACGCCCGCCGTCTGGCCGCCGCGATCCCGGACATCGACATCCCGGCGGAGCTGGTGGAGCGGGTGGCCGGCGACCGGCTCGCCGGGGTCGAGGCCGCCTGCGAGCACGTGCTGCGCGTCCGCGACTCGGGCGCCTTCGACGGCGTGCACCTGATCCCGGTGGCCCGCTACCGCGAGGTGGAGTCCCGCCTGGTCGGCGTCCTGTGATGATGGGGATGACGGGGGCCCGGCCACAGGACGGCGACGGTGACGAGCGCCGAGAGCGTCAGCAGGACGCCCAGCAGGATCTCGAGGAGCGTATGGAACGACATGGGATCTCCTTCGTCCTCGTCGTGGACACGTATGCACGAGGACGGAGGTCTTCCCGCACCCTCCCGATCTCCCGGGAGGGCCACCCCGCCGGGCTCCCGGACTCGGGGACCGTGTTGACGGACGAGGTGTCGGACGGCGGGTACTCCCCTCCGCTTCTTCCACTATCCGCCCAGCTCAGAGCCCAAGTCAACTGCCCGCGGCCAGAGGGGAGGAGCACGGCGGACCGCTCGCGGGGGCGACGGGTGTTCGCCCACGGGTATTCACTCGGCCCTCAGCGGTGACCTAATCTGGGAGGGCGAGGGGAGTACTTCCCAAGCGTCGCTTCCGGTCAGTACGGACGCCCCTGAGCGTCCCCGGACGGCCGCCCGCGCGGTGCGGGTGAAGGAGACCTCGGACAGCCGAGTGCGTTCGAGGAGCTTTATGCCTGTCTCCGTGCCTCTTGCCATGCCCGCCGTCGTTCCCTCCCTCGGGTGGGCTCCGGCGGCCGTTCCCGGGCATGTCCCCGGACCCGCAGCCGCGGGCCCGCTGACGGCCGGTCTCGTGCCGCTTGAGTCGATCGCCTCTCCCGGTCTGTGGACGGTCACCATCGCCGCGCTGCTGGGCCTGCTGGCCCTGGACTTCGTCCTGACCCGGCGCCCGCACGAGGTACGGATGCGCGAGGCGGCGGGCTGGTCGATCTTCTACCTGGCGCTCCCGCTGGCCTTCGGCGTCTACCTGTGGTCGGTGAACGGGTCGACCGTGGCGGTGGAGTTCTTCACCGGCTACGTGGTGGAGAAGTCCTTGTCGGTCGACAACCTGTTCGTGTTCATGCTGCTGCTCGCCGCCTTCGCCGTCCCGTCCGCGCTGGCCCAGCGGGTCCTGCTGTACGGCATCATCGGGGCGCTGGTGCTGCGCGCGGTCTTCATCGCGCTCGGGGCGGCCGCGCTGCAGAGCGGCACCTGGGCGTTCCTGCTCTTCGGCGCGGTGCTGGTGATCACCGCCTGGAAGGTCCTCAAGGACGCGTTGAGCGGGCGTGACCACCAGGTCGACATCGACTCCATGCGCACCGTCCGCCTGCTGCGGCGCTTCATGCCCGTCACCTCCGACTACCGGGGCTCGCGCCTGGTCGTCCGGGAGGGCGGCCGCCGCGCGCTGACGCCGCTGGCCCTGGCCGTCGTCGCCGTCTTCGCCACCGACATCGTCTTCGCCGTCGACTCGGTCCCGGCGGTGTACGGCGTGACCGAGGACCCGTTCCTCGTCTTCGCCACGAACGCCTTCGCGCTGCTGGGACTCCGGGCGCTCTACTTCGTGCTGCAGGGGGTCCTGGCGAAGCTGCGCCACCTGAACCACGGGCTCAGCCTCATCCTGGCCTTCATCGGCGTCAAGCTCGTCCTGCACTGGGCGCACGGCATCTGGCCGGGGGTCCCGGAGATCCCCACACCGGTCTCGCTGGGGGTCATCGTCATGGTCCTGGTCACCGTCACGGTCACGAGCCTGTACGCCGCCCGCCGCGACTCCCGGTCACCCGGCGAGCCGGGCGCGCCGCTTGCGAGCGAGCGCGGCGAGCAGGGCGCCGGTCAGGGCGACGCAGAACAGCACGCCGTACGTCCGCCGGAAGCCGTCCATGAGCTGGTCGACCGCGACCGGTGACATGCGCGACAGCGTGCCCGCGTAGACCTGGGCGCGCAGGGCGGGGCTGACCGCGCTGGTGAGCACGCTCAGGGTGAGGGCGACGCTGAGCACGATGCCGACGTTCATCACCATGAGCCGGAAGCCGTTCACCACTCCCAGGCTCCCGGCGGGCAGGGCCTTCATCACCTGGGTGGTGTTGCCGGTCAGGAACGCTCCGCTGCCGCAGCCGCACAGGAACAGGCCGGCCCCGATGACCCAGTACGGCGTCGCCGGGGCCGTGTTCAGCATCAGGATTCCCAGCCCGGAGGTGCTCAGCAGCGCGCCGCCCACCGACAGGGCGTAGGGGGAGATCCGGCGGCCGAGGGCGCCCGCGACGGGGGAGGCCAGCGCCATGCCCACCGGGACCGGGAGCACGCCCAGCGCGGCGGTGACGGCGTCGACGCCCCTGGCCGCCTGGAAGTAGAGGGCGACCAGGAGGATCAGCGACGCGCGGGCCAGCGCGTTGCAGAACGAGGCGAGGTTGGCGAAGGCCAGCACGCGCTCGCCGAACAGCCGCACGTTGAGCACCGGGTGGGAGGCACGGCGCTCCACGACGATCAGCAGCGGGATCAGGACCACCGTGACGGCCGCGCCGACGAGCACGACCGGACTGCCCGGACCGCGCGAACCCGCCTCCGACAGCGCGATGAGCGCGGCCGACAGCACGGCGAAGACGATCAGGTTGCCCAGGGCGTCCACCGGCTCGCGGGGACCGCGCCCGACCTTGCGCAGGGTGAACGCCCCCCAGACGAGGGCGATGACCCCGGCGGGCACGTTCACCCAGAAGATCCACTGCCATCCGGCGGTCTCGGCGACCAGGCCGCCCAGGGTGGGGCCGGCGAGCTGGGCGACCGAGAGCGTGCCGATGTAGACGCCCATGCCCTGGCTGAGCCGGTCGGGCGGGAAGGCGTCGGTGATGATCACGGTCCCGTTGGCCAGGATCATCGCCGCGCCGATCGCTTGGAGCGCCCGCATCGCGATCAGGAACCAGACGTTCGGCGACAGCCCGGCCAGCAGCGAGGCGACGGTGAACAGGGCGAACCCGGCGAGGTACACCTCCCGCCGGCCCAGCAGGTCGGCCACCCGGCCGAAGAACACCAGGGTCGCGGTGTTGACGAGCAGGAAGGCCAGCAGGATCCACCCGGAGGCGAACGCGTCGGCGTGGAAGTGCCGGACCACCTCGGGCAGGGCGACGTTGAGCGTGCTCCCGGAGACGCCGATCAGCACCAGGCCGAGGCTGGTGACCGAGCAGACGCGCCAGGCGTAGCGGAGCTTCGAGACGTATTCCGGTGAGCCGGGAAGGTCCTGGGGAAGCGCGACCATAGGCTCCAGTCTGACGTACGGCGTACGCCCGTTTTGTCCGGGGTGTCGATCGCGGTGTCCGGCCCGGTGCCGGTGGGGCCGGTTACCTGGCCCGTCTGCGCAGGCCGTCCAGGTCGTGGACGATCACGCGGCGGCGGCCGGTCGCGATCAGGCCGCGGTCCCGGAGCGACCGCAGGGCCTTGCTGACCGCCTCGCGCGAGGCACCGGTCCACCCGGCCAGCTCGTCCTGGGAGAGCGGCAGCTCCACCCGGATCCCGCCGTTGGCCGGCTTGCCGTACCGCTCGGCCAGCTCCACCAGCCGGGTCGCCACCCGCCCGGTGGTGTCGAAGGCGCCGTACTCGATCCGCTTGCGGTCGGCGTCGCGCACCCGGCTGGTCACCATCTGCAGCAGCAGCACCGCGATCCGGCCGTGCTGCTGGAGGAAGGCGGTGAAGTCGCGCAGGGCGATCCCCTCGACCGGTTCCAGGGCGGTGACCGTGGCCGAGCGCGGCAGGCCGTCGATGACCGAGAACTCGCCCAGCAGCGCGCCGGGCCCGCGCACGGCGAGGACGACCTCGGTCCCGCTCGCCGTGTGCGAGGAGACCTTGACCCGGCCGGCGGTCAGCACGAGCACCCAGTCCGACACGTCGCCCTCGGTCATCAGGGTCGCGCCCCGATCCCATCGCCGGACCCGCCCCGCCGCGCGCAGCGCGGCGGCCTCGTCGGGGGTGAGGAGCGCGAGGAACTCGCCCGGCTCGGAAGAAGTGCTCACGGGAACCTCCCGGCGGTGCGGCGCCATGCGGATGTCCTGTCGATTATGTCGGTACGGCCCCGGCCGGAGAATGCTCTTCGGCCGGGGGATCACTGCGTGACACACCAAATCTCAGTGAATACGGATAAATAACTAGAATTACGCCGAAAGGAGTCGATCATGAAAGTCCGGAGAGCACGTAGGCGTGGACGGGCTTCTCCTTCCCCTTGAGGCTCAGCTCTCCCAGTGAACGGACCCGGGCGTGCGGGCCGATCCGGTCGAGAGTGTTCTGGCCGATCACGACGGTGCCCGGTTCGGCGATCCCCTCCAGCCGGGCGGCCACGTTCACGCAGTCGCCCATGGCGTTGAACCCGCGCAGCTGGGGGCTGCCGATGTTGCCCACGAGCGCGGGCCCGGTGTTGATCCCGATCCTGAACCGGGGGTAGCCGGGCGCCTCGGCGACGATCTCCGCGGCGGCCTCCTGCATGGCCAGGCCCGCCCGGGCCGCGGCCTCGGCGTGGTCGGCCTGCCGGGCCGGGGCGTTGAACAGCGCCAGCAGGGCGTCACCGACGAACTGCACGATCGTGCCGCCGTTGCCGAGGATGATCGGGACGGCCGCCGTGTGGTACCGGTTCAGCATCTCCACGATCTCCCCCGGCGCGACCCGCTCGGAGAAGGTCGTGAACCCCTTCAGGTCGGCGAAGAGGGCGGTGAGCTCGACCAGCTCGCCGCCGAGCTCCGCGGTCCGGGGATCGGCCAGCAGCGACTTGGCCACGTCCGGGGACATGTACTGCCGGAACAGCGTCTCCAGCTCCCGGTAGAGCCGGACGTTCTCCAGGGAGATGGACATCTGGCCGGCCAGGGCGGCCGCGAGCGCGTCGTCCTGCGACGTCCGGCCCACGGGCACCCGCAGGGCCCCGGCGAGCCGTCCCTTGACGGTCAGCGGGTGGATGACCGAGCCGTTGGCCCGGATCGGCCCGCCCGCGGGGAAGTCGGCCTCACGGTACTCGGCCGAGCCGAGGGCGACCCGCCCGTCCGAGACCAGCGCGATGCGCACGTCCCCGTAGGCCTGCCGCGCCCGATCCAGGGACTGTACGAGCAGCTCGTCCTCGGGCAGGCCGACGCGCGCCCGGTTGCCCAGGTCCACCAGCGCGGCCAGCCGCTCCGACAGCTCCCGCTCGTTGGCCAGCGCCTCGCCGGCCCGGTCGAGCACGGCGGCCTGCGCCTCGGTGAGCCCGAACTTGCCCGCCAGCCGGGTCGCGACCGGGACCCGGCTGTCCGCCCGGCGCCGCAGGTGCCCGACCAGCTCCTCCAGCGCCCGCTCGTAGTCCGCCCGGACCCTCCGGACGGTCGCCGCCAGGGCGACGGAGTCGAACAGCCCGGCGGTGCCGCCCTCCCGGCGCGACTGGATGTGGGCGCCGTAGGCGACGAACACGAAGGCGAAGGTGAGCAGCAGGTGCCACAGCCACCACGACAGGTGCCAGTTGCGGTGGTACATCCCGGCGAGCATCGCCTCGGCGAGCAGGGCGTACGCGGTGATCAGACTGATCAGCATCGCCGCCGGGCGCCTGCGGTGGAGCCGGAACAGCAGCACCGCGGCGGCGCCGTACAGGACCAGTCCGAGCAGCTCGGCCCCGCCGAGGCCGGCGCCCTGCTCCGGAGGCTTGCTGGACAGCGGGGTGAGGCCGGGGATGAGCGAGAGCACCCCCCACGCCACCAGCAGCAGCACGAGCCCGCCGCGGAGCCAGGCCTGCGAGCGCAGTACGACGGCCGCGGCCCGGTCTCCCAGCGGCAGCGCCGAGGCGAAGGCGAACCCCGAGGCGACGAACAGGCCCACCGGCTGGGACAGGTCGAACCCGTAGTTCGGGCCGGGCAGGATCATCTTCGGCGTGGTCAGGCCGTGCAGCAGGAAGAATCCGGCGCTGCTCAGGAAGACCAGTGACACGAGCAGCAGCCGGGCGTCCGACCGCCGGGCCGAGGCCTGACTGATCATGGCGCCCAGGATCATGTTGATCCCGGCCACGGCGATGATCAGCCAGAAGTGGCTGGGATTGTGCTGCCACTTGACGTTGATGCGGTCGTGGTGGGCGAGCAGCAGCCAGAGCCCCAGCAGCGGCAGCGCCAGGTGGATCACCCAGACGACCGCGCGGACCGGCTGCGTCGCCGGGGGAAGGTATGGTCCTGGCCCGGCGCTGCCCGCGATCGGGGTTGCCGTCGGGTCGTTCGTCGGCACGGTGGCCTCCGTATTCAGCGGGGGTGCCCCCCGTGGTGTCCGCCCCCGTCCGCAGACGGGGCTCCCCCGAACGATCCGATTATCGCGGTACACCCCCGTGCCGCCAACGGTGTTTACGGCGACCGGCTGATCTCCCGGCTCCGGACGGCGGAGGGTACGGCCCGCGCGGCGCCGGATGAATGTAATCGTTCGCCAGAAATGAGAAGGCGGGCGGGAGAGGTGTTCGTGGAAAAACCTGAGGTGAACGGAGGTGAACCGTAACGTGGGGACGGACCCGGAGGAGGACGAGACGACCGCTGAGGCGCTGCCCCTGTGGTTCCATCCGCCGCTACCGGCGTGTGGAGAACGAGGACGGTCACCCGGTGTTCCACGTCTATGAGTTCGACGACACAACCAGGACCTACGTCCCCATGGGGATCGAACGTGAGCGTCTGAAGCTCGTACGGCCTTTCCCGATCGACATCCCTCTCAAGAGGCTCATCGTCTGAGGCAGGAAGGGGTACGGCCCGCGGGAGCCGTACCCCTTCCCGTGTTCGCGTCGCGGATCAGCCGAAGATGGCCGGGAGCGCGCCCGTGTGGACCTCGCGGAGCTCGTCGACCGGGATCTCCAGCACGCCCTCGACCGCCAGCGAGGCGCCGCCGGTGCCGCCCAGGCCGTAGCAGGGCACCTCGTGGGCCGCGCACAGCTCGGCGAGGGCGTCGAAGGACTCCGGCCGCACCGTCACCAGGGCTCGGGCCGCCGACTCGCTGAACAGGTCGGCGAACGCGTCGTCGCCCGGCAGGGAGACCGCGCAGCCGATGCCCCGGGCCAGGCAGGCCTCGGCCAGGGCGATGGCCAGGCCGCCGTCGGACAGGTCGTGGGAACCGGTCAGCAGACCGCGGGAGGCGGCCTCGGTGAGGACGAGCGCGAGGGCCCGCTCGGCCTCCAGGTCGGCCGCCGGCGGCAGGCCGCCGAGGTGGCCGTGGGCGACGTGGGCCCACTCCGAGCCGCCGAACTCCTCCCGGGTCTCACCGAGCAGGACGACCCGGTCGCCCTCGCCGGTGAAACCGCTGGGCACCCGCTTGGCCACGTCGTCGATCACACCCAGCACGCCCACGACCGGCGTCGGGTGGATCGCGGCGGAGCCCGTCTGGTTGTAGAACGACACGTTGCCGCCGGTCACCGGGACACCGAGAGCCTTGCAGGCGTCGGCCAGGCCGCGTACGGCCTCGGCGAACTGCCACATGACCTCCGGGTCCTCGGGGGAGCCGAAGTTCAGGCAGTTGGTCACCGCCAGCGGCGTGGCACCGGTCACGGCCACGTTCCGGTAGGCCTCGGACAGGGCGAGCTGAGCCCCCGCGTAGGGGTCGAGGCGGGCGTAACGGCCGTTTCCGTCGGTGGCCAGCGCGATGCCGCGGGTGGTCTCCTCGGCGCCCGGCATGGCCTCGCTGACCCGCAGGAGCCCGGCGTCGGCGGGCTGGGCCAGCACGGTGTTGCCCCGGACGTACCGGTCGTACTGGGAGGTCACCCACTCCTTCGAGGCGAGGTTCGGCGAGCCGAGCAACTGCAGCAGGGCCGCGCGCAGGTCCTCGGGGCGCGGCAGCTCCGCCGGGGAGTCCGCGTTGAGCGCGGCCTGCCCGGCGGGCTCGGTGAAGGGGCGCTCGTAGACCGGGCCCTCGTCGGCCGCGGTGCCCGGCGGGATGTCCACGATGGTCTCGCCGTGCCAGGTCATGACCAGGCGGCCGGTGTCGGTGACCTCGCCGATCACCGTGGCCGGGATGTCCCACTTGGCGCAGATCGCCATGAAGGCGTCGATGTCGTCGGGGGAGACGACCGCCATCATGCGTTCCTGCGACTCGCTCATCAGGATCTCTTCGGGCCGCAGCGACGGATCGCGCAGCGGGACCAGGTCCAGCCGGACGTCCATGCCGCCGGTGCCCTTGGCCGCCAGCTCGGTGGTCGCGCAGGACACACCGGCCGCGCCGAGGTCCTGGATGCCGACGACCACGTCCGCCTGGTAGAGCTCCAGGCAGCACTCGATCAGCAGCTTCTCCATGAACGGGTCGCCGACCTGGACGCTGGGCCGCTTGGCCTGCGACTCGTCCTCGAACGTGGCGCTCGCCAGAACCGACGCGCCGCCGATGCCGTCGGGGCCGGTCAGCGCGCCGAACAGCACGACCTTGTTGCCGGGGCCGGGCGCGGTGGCCAGCTTGATCTGGTCCTTGCGGAGCAGGCCCACGCACAGCGCGTTGACCAGCGGGTTGCCGATGTAGCAGGGGTCGAAGACGACCTCGCCGCCGATGTTGGGCAGGCCCAGGCAGTTGCCGTAGTGGCTGATGCCCTCGACCACGCCGGGCAGCACCCGCCGGGTGTCGGGCTGGTCGGCGCCGCCGAAGCGCAGGGAGTCCATGACCGCGATCGGCCGGGCGCCCATCGACATGATGTCGCGGACGATGCCGCCGACACCGGTGGCCGCGCCCTGGTGCGGCTCGACGTAGGACGGGTGGTTGTGCGACTCGATCTTGAAGGTGGCCGCCCAGCCGTCACCGATGTCCACCACGCCGGCGTTCTCGCCCATGCCGACGAGCAGCGCGTCGGACTTCGGCGCCTTGGTGCCGAACTGGCGCAGGTGCACCTTGGAGGACTTGTAGGAGCAGTGCTCGCTCCACATGACGCTGTAGATGGCCAGCTCGGAGCTCGTCGGGCGGCGGCCGAGGATGTCGCGGACCCGGTCGTACTCGTCGCGCTTCATGCCGAGTTCGGCGTACGGCTGGCGCTCGTCGGGGGTGTCCGCGGCGCGCTTGACGGTGTCGAGGGCGGGGGACGGACTCACGCGACCTCCTCCGTCGGTCGCGTTCGCCGGACTGCCGTGTCTGTCGGCTCGCTCGCTCCGCTCGCTCACGTGTTCACCAGCTTCTTCAGGATCGAGGTGAAGAACCCGCGGCCGTCGGTGCTCGGGGCGCCGGTCAGGTCCTCGACGGCGTGCTCGGGGTGGGGCATCAGGCCGACGACGTTGCCGGCCTCGTTGCGGATGCCGGCGATGTCGTTCAGGGAGCCGTTGGGGTTGCCCCCGGCGTAGCGGAAGACGACCTGGCCGTTCGCCTCCAGGGCCGCGAGGGTCGCCTCGTCGGCGACGTAACGGCCCTCGCCGTGCTTGATCGGGAGAACGATCTCCTGGCCCTCGGTGAAGTCGGAGGTCCAGGGAGTGGCGGTGTTCTCCACGCGGATGCCCTGGTCGCGGCAGATGTAGTGCAGGCCGGCGTTGCGCATCAGCGCGCCGGGCAGCAGGTGGGCCTCGCAGAGGATCTGGAAGCCGTTGCAGGTGCCGAGCACGGGGAGCCCGGCTCGGGCGGCGGGGATCAGTTCCTCCATCAGCGGTGCGAACCGGGAGATCGCGCCGCACCGCAGGTAGTCCCCGTAGGAGAAACCGCCGGGCAGGAAGACGGCGTCCACACCCTTGAGGTCGGGGTCCGCGTGCCAGAGCGGGACGGCCTCGCCGCCCGCATGGCGTACGGCGCGGGCCGCGTCCTGATCGTCAAGGGTTCCGGGGAAAGTGACGACGCCCACGCGGGCAGCACTCATGACAGCGTTTCCCTCCACAAACGAGCACCGCGCCGGCGTCTCACTCAGCGGACGGCGGTCTGCGGCGGTGCGCCCAGGCTATCCGCTCCGCGTGAGAGAGTCGTACGCGGAGTCGTCGGATCGCACGATCGGCGGGGGTCCGGACGGTCGTGCCCTTGGAGGATCACACGAACACCGCCCGCGGAGGACCGTACGGACATGCCTGGTTTGGACGGGCGTCGCAGGAGCGGGCACGTGCGGACGGGCGTCGCGGAGGCGGACGCGGGCTCAGACCGAGGCGAGCTCCCGGCGGCCGGGCTCGGAGGCGTCCTCCTCCAGGTCGAGCCGCTTGCTCAGGTGCACGGTGGTGCCCCGGCCGGGGGCGATGTCGAAGAAGATCTCGTCGACCATGGCCTGCATGATGAGGATGCCGCGGCCGTTCTCCAGATCGTGGGACGGGTAGTGTTCGGGCACCCGTACGAGCCCGCGGCCCCTGTCGATGACGCGTACGTCACAGCGGCCGCAGCCGATCGCCGCCTCGACCTGGTAGCGGTTGGCCGGGCCGCCGTAGCGCACCGCGTTGCCGCACGCCTCGCTCACCGCGAGCAGGATGTCGGAGACGCAGTTCTCCGTGACGTGGAGCGAGCGCAGGGAGTCTCCGAGAACCCTGCGGACCATCGGAATGCCGACGGCCTCTCTTGGCAGGGCCAGCGAGAACTCGATATCCACCGGTATCCTCCCGGGGCCAGACGTCACCTCCGAAAGGTTTCCCTGACGGAATCGGGGCTAACCGCAAAATAGCTGTGATGTTATCTACTGTTGGTCAGGGCGTGGCGTTTGTGGCCAGTCTCGGGGGAATGCTGCTGGCTCTACCGGAATTTCCTGTGGCTATTGTGACTATTCATCCGCCACGGTGACCGTGAAATCCTCGATGACGGTGTTGGCGAGCAGGGTCTCGGCCATCTTCCGGACCTCGTCGAGCGCGGCCTCGTCGGCCGGGCCCTCGATCTCCACCTCGAACCGCTTGCCCTGCCGTACCGAGGAGACACCGGAGAAGCCGAGGCGCGGGAGCGCGCGGGCGATGGCCTGGCCCTGCGCGTCGAGAATCTCCGGCTTCAGCATGACGTCGACGATGACGCGCGCCACGGTGTTCCTCCAGGTTGATGCGGGGACGGTCAGGCGCCTCAAGCGTAACGGGCCGCGGCAGCGCTCCGTCGCCGGGTCCGGGCTTGCGCGTCCGAGGGTGAAAGCGGGTGGAGTGGGGGAACGGGGAAGACATGGACGTCACAGAAGGTCTTGCGCTCAGGTATGTGACCTCTGCCACGATGTCCATAACCGCAGACGAACCCCACCACAACGGATCGGATGCGTCGCTAACCGGCCGGACGGGAGTGGCGAACCCACTCGGACGGCCCCGAGCACACAGGAGCGGCACGTGACAGCCGACGCCTCTCGTGGTGCGCAAGCACCCCCCGAGCTCGTCCAGTTGCTGACCCCGGAAGGCGAACGGGTCGAGCACCCCGACTACGACATCGACCTGACCCCGGAGGAGGTCCGCGGACTCTACCGCGACCTCGTCCTGGTGCGCCGCGTCGACCTGGAGGCCGTGGCCCTGCAGCGCCAGGGCGAACTGGGCATCTGGGCCTCGCTGCTCGGTCAGGAGGCCGCGCAGATCGGCTCCGGCCGGGCGCTCACCGACGCGGACATGGCCTTCCCGACCTACCGGGAGCACGGCGTGGCCTGGTGCCGCGGCGTCGACCCGGTGAACCTCCTCGGCCTGTTCCGCGGGGTCAACCACGGTGGCTGGGACCCCGTCGAGCACAACTTCCACCTCTACACGATCGTGATCGGCAGCCAGACGCTGCACGCCGTCGGCTACGCCATGGGCATCCAGCGTGACGGCGCGGTCGGGGAGAACGGCGCCGCCACGATCGTCTACTTCGGTGACGGCGCCACCTCCCAGGGCGATGTGAACGAGTCGTTCATCTGGGCGTCGGTGTTCAACGCGCCGGTCGTGTTCTTCTGCCAGAACAACCAGTGGGCGATCTCCGAGCCGCTGGAGAAGCAGTCGCGGATCCCGCTCTACCGGCGGGCCAGCGGGTTCGGCTTCCCCGGGGTGCGGGTGGACGGCAACGACGTGTTCGCCTGCCTGGCGGTCACCCGCAAGGCGCTGGCCGACGCCCGGTCCGGGCAGGGCCCTGTGCTGATCGAGGCGTTCACCTACCGGATGGGCGCGCACACCACCTCCGACGACCCGACCCGCTACCGGGTGCAGGACGAGCTGGAGGCGTGGAAGCTCAAGGACCCGATCGAGCGGGTCCGGGCCTACCTGTTCAAGAACCAGCTCGCCGACCAGGCGTTCTTCGACGAGGTCGACGCCGAGGCCGACGAGCTCGGCCGGGACGTGCGCAAGCGCTGCCTGGAGATGCCCGACCCCGAACCGTTGGCGATCTTCGATCACGTCTACACGGAACCGCACCGGCTGATGGACGAGGAACGGGCCGCCTTCGCCGCCTACCTCTCCGGATTCGAGGACGAGGAGAGCGGCCGATGACGACGCTGACCCTGGCCAAGGCCCTGAACGAGGGCATGCGCAAGGCCATGGAGGACGACCCCAAGGTCCTGGTCATGGGCGAGGACGTGGGCAAGCTCGGCGGTGTCTTCCGGGTCACCGACGGGCTGCAGAAGGACTTCGGCGAGGAGCGGGTCATCGACACCCCGCTGGCCGAGTCGGGCATCGTCGGCACGGCCATCGGCCTGGCGCTGCGCGGTTACCGCCCGGTCTGCGAGATCCAGTTCGACGGCTTCGTCTTCCCTGCCGCCGACCAGATCATCACCCAGCTCGCCAAGATGCCGCTGCGCTCGCTGGGCACGATCAAGCTGCCGGTGGTCGTGCGCATCCCGTGCGGCGGCGGCATCGGGGCCGTGGAGCACCACAGCGAGTCCCCCGAGGCGTACTTCACGCACACCTCGGGCCTGCGGGTGGTGGCCTGCTCCAACCCGGCGGACGCCTACACGATGATCCAGCAGGCGATCCGCTGCGACGACCCCGTCATCTTCTTCGAGCCCAAGCGGCGCTACTGGGAGAAGGCCGAGGTCGACACCTCCGCCACCGACGGCTGGTTCCCCCTCGGCCGGGCCCGCATCGCCCGGCCCGGCACGGACGTCACCCTGCTCGCCTACGGGCCGATGGTGAAGACCTGCCTGGAGGCCGCGGCGGCCGCCGAGGAGGACGGCCGCTCGCTGGAGGTGGTGGACCTGCGCTCGCTCAACCCGCTGGACACCCCGGCGATCGTGGAGTCGGTACGGCGCACCGGGCGGTGCGTCGTGGTGCACGAGGCGCCCGTCTTCGGCGGATTCGGCGCCGAGCTGGCCGCCCGGATCACGGAGGAGTGCTTCTACAGCCTGGAGGCGCCGGTCCTGCGCGTCGGCGGGCCGTCCACCCCCTACCCGCCCTCCCGGCTGGAGGAGCACTACCTGCCCGACCTGGACCGGGTCCTGGACGCCGTCGACCGCGCGTTCGCGTTCTGAGAGGGAGAGGGATGAGAGAGTTCAAGCTCCCCGACGTGGGCGAGGGGCTGACCGAGGCGGAGATCGTCCGCTGGCACGTGAAGGTGGGCGATCCGGTCAAGGTCAACCAGACCATCGTGGAGATCGAGACCGCCAAGGCCGTGGTCGAGCTGCCCTGCCCGTTCGAGGGTGTGGTCTCGGCCCTGCTGGCGGACGAGGGCGAGACCGTCGATGTGGGCAGGCCCATCATCGCGGTGGACGACGGCTCCGCCCCCACGGCTCCTCCGGCCCCGGCCGGCGGCGAGTCCCGGCCGGGCGGGTCCGGGCCCGGGTCAGGTGAGGCGTTGTCCGGTGAGACGGTGGCGGACGGACAGGACGGCGCGGCCGCCGTGCCCGCGGACCGTGGCCAGGCCCTGGCCGACGACATGGTCCCGGCCGCTCCCAAGGCGGGCAAGGAGGAACGCCAGCCGGTCCTGGTCGGGTACGGGGTCAAGCTGGGCGCGGCCAGACGCCGCCCCCGCAAGCAGCCTCCCGCCCCCTCCGGATCCGCCGCTCCTTCCGTGTCCGCCGTGTCCACCGCGCCCGCTCCTTCCGCGTCCACCGCGTCCACCGCGCCCGCTCCTTCCGTGTCCACCGCGTCCGCCGTACCCGATGCGGGAGCCGGGGCGGGCCGGGTCGCGGTGCTGGCCAAGCCGCCGGTGCGCAAGCTCGCCAAGGACCTCGGGGTCGACCTCGCCACGCTCACCGGGACCGGGCCGCAGGGCTCGATCACCCGGGACGACGTGCACACGGCCGCGAACGCGGTGCCCGCGTGGGACGCCGGAGCCGCCCGCCCGGCGGCGCGCGCCGTACCGGCCGGGGGCGAGGAGCGCATCCCGGTCAAGGGGGTGCGGAAGGCGACCGCGCAGGCCATGGTGGCCTCGGCGTTCACCGCGCCGCACGTCACCGAGTTCCTCCAGGTGGACGTGACCGCGACCATGGAGGCGGTCGCCCGGCTGCGCACCCTCCCGGACTTCGCCGAGGTCAAGGTCTCGCCGTTGCTCCTGGTCGCCAAGGCCGTGCTCGTCGCCGCCCGCCGCCACCCGATGATCAACTCGGCGTGGGACGAGGCGGCGCAGGAGATCGTGGTCAAGCACTACGTGAACCTGGGCATCGCCGCCGCCACCCCGCGCGGCCTGCTGGTCCCCAACGTCAAGGACGCCCACGCCCTGTCGCTGCCGGAGCTGGCGGCGGCGCTCGGCGCTCTCACCGAGACCGCCAGGGCCGGCCGCACCCAGCCCGCCGACATGGCGGGCGGCACGTTCACGATCACCAACGTGGGCGTGTTCGGGGTGGACGCCGGGACGCCGATCCTCAACCCGGGGGAGTCGGCGATCCTGGCCTTCGGGCAGGTCCGGGACCTGCCGTGGGTGGTGGACGGGCAGATCGTGCCGCGCAAGGTGTGCACGCTCGCGCTCTCCTTCGACCACCGGGTGGTGGACGGCGAGCTCGGCTCGCTGTTCCTGCGCGACGTCGGAGCCATGCTGGAGGACCCGCTCCGGATGCTCGCCTGGAGCTGATCGGGAGCGCGGAGCCGAGGCGAGCGGGCCGAGGCGAGCGGGCCGAGGCACGAGGGCTGAGGCACGAGGGCTGAGGCACGAGGGCCGGGGCACGAGCTCCACCCCGCCCCGGGGACGTGACCCGGGGCGGGGGACCGCGGGCGGCGGCCGTACGCTGGCGGGCATCCGAACCGAAAGGACGATCATGTTCCGCCACGTCGTGCTGTTCACCTGGGCCGAGGACGCCACCGACGAGCAGAAGGCCGCGGTCGCCGCCGGACTGGGCAGGCTCCCGGACGCCATCCCGGAGATCCGCGCCTACGCCCTGGGCTCCGACGCGGGAGTGAACCCGGGCAACCACGAGTTCGCACTCGTCGCGGACTTCGACAGCGTCGACGACTACCTGGTCTACCGTGACCACCCGGTGCACCAGGCCGTGATCGCCGAGCACGTCAAGCCGATCCTGGCCGCCCGCGCGGCCGTGCAGTTCACCGTCTAGGACGGTCACGCCCAGCGCAGGGCCCGGGCGCCGGGCATCGGATGCTCCCGCAGGTACCGGGCGCCGGTCATGAAGTGCACCCCCCTCCCGCGTGCCGAGGTGGACGGGACGAGCGACTTGGCGCGGGCGGTGGGGCCGGAGGAGCCGAGCCAGACGCGCACGCCCAGCGCCTCGGAGACCGCCGTGGGCCAGTCGCTGATCCCCTCCACGTAGTGCGGGCGGGCCTTGCCCAGCAGCGCGGTGAGCTCGGCCTGGCCGGCCAGGTCGCCCTTCTCGCCCACCGGGAGCTCGCCGATGTCGTAGGAGTCGCACATCCGTGACACCGGAGCGTCCAGGTGGGTCAGGGCCAGCAGGTCCACCCCGCCCGCCGCCCGCAGCGCGTAGCGGTGGGCCACGGCGTCGAAGTGGCCGGTCCGGAACGGTCCCTGCCAGGGGCCGGACGGGTTGTGCGGCTCGGGGAGCCTCAGCTCCGGGTCCTCGGTGACCAGGGGGCCCGGCCCGTGCCGGGGGGTGTAGGTGCGCAGCACGCCGAGCCGTACGGCATGCTCCCCGTCGAGCAGGGAGAAGGCGTTGTCGAAGGTCGTGGTGCTCCAGGTCGTGTAGGGGTGGAAGCCGTACCACTCGTCGAGCAGCACCCCCTGGGCGCCCTCGAAGACCACGGGGCGTTTGCGCAGCAGTTCGCTGAGGTGGGAGGGGTCGACCAGCCGCACCCGCTGGGCGAACGCCTGGTAGGCGGCCAGGCAGTCGGCGGTCGGGGGCACGTCCGCGCCGAGCCGGTCGCCGAGCCGCTCACGCAGCAGGTTCAGCTTCTGCCCCAGCAGGCCGGGCCGCTCGCAGTCGCCGACCTTCGGAGCCACGAACGGGTTCTCCAGCGCGTAGGCCATCACCTCGCCGACGCCCATGCCGCAGGACCCGTGCCGGTTCGCGCCGCGCTCCCGTTCGCGGGCCCGCCCGGCTGCGATGTGGTACGGCGTGGCCAGCAGGGCCTCACGGTCGATCGTGAGCATGCCGTACGGCTGGGAGACGCCGAGACGGCGCAGGTGCTCGGCCTCGGCGGCGAGCGCGAAGGGATCCACCACCATGTACCGGGAGAGATGGGTCGGCACACCGCGCAACGTTCCGGAACCGAACTGCGCGAACGTGTGGTGCCGTCCGTCGGGCAGGACGACGTTGTGCCCGGCCTGCGCGCCCCCGTTGAACCTGATCACCGCGGTGACGCCGCCCTGGGCGCAGAGCCAGTCCACGACGCCGCCCTTGCCCGCGTCGCCGTATCCCAGATCGACGACGATCATGTGATCTTTCACAGCCGCGTCACCCCGCTCTCGCCGCGTTCGAGACCGGGACCGTCGTCCACCACGAGCGCGCCGCGGTCCAGCCTGGCCAGCGCCCTGGAGACCGAGGCCCCCGCGTCGGAGCCGAGCTCGCCCAGGTCGCTGAGGCCTTCGTCGAGGCCGATGGCGTCCTCGCCGAGACCGACGGTGAGGGCGATCGTCTCGCAGACCATGCCCAGGTCGTCCAGCTCCAGGACGTTCTGTCCCAGCAGTTCGCGCCAGCGCCTGAGCACGCCTCCCTCCCCGGCGTGGTACGTCCCGGCGGGGATGATGTAGTAGACGTCGTACTTGCGGGTCAGCTCGGTGATGATGTCGGTGATGGGGATGTCCCGGTCCAACCGGTCGCCGATGACCGCGCAGACCTGGCGGCGGCTCACGTTCGGGTACGGCAGCTCGTCCCCGATGATGAACAGGTAGCCCCGGCGTCCCCGCTTCTCGAAGCAGTCGATCGAGGTGTGCCGGGCCATGAAGTACATCGCGAGCTCGTAGGACTCGCTCATCTGCCCGCCGCCCCCGCCCTCCAGCAGGATGTTGCCGAGGTGCTCGTCCATGCGGTTGTCGGACTCGAACTGCCCGATCTGCAGGGGCGCGCGGTCGCAGGTGGCGTCGCCGATCGCGCCGAACAGGATCTGCGGGTCGGTGGCGTACCCCTTGCGCAGCAGCAGGCCGAGCAGGTCGGGCAGCTTGCTCTGCAGGACGCGCGGCACGTCGCCCATCGAACCGGTCACGTCGAAGAGCACGGCGACGGCCAGCGAGGTGGGGTGCTCGTCGGAGTCGCGGCTCTCGCGGACCGTCACGCCGTGGGGATCGAGGCTCTCGTGCACGGTACGGGCTCCGCTGTCGCTGTAGGCGAAGGCGCTGGCGCCGCGGGCGGCGCGCAGGTGTTCAGCCGCGGTGTAGACGTCGGTGGACCAGATTCCGCTTCCCATGGGGGTCTCCCGTTTCGCGGGTGGCAGGCTTGTCAGAGGTGGAGGGGGCGGTAGCGCCGGGGGCCGTAGAGATCGTCCAGGAGCTCGTCGAGCTCGGCGAGGAGTCCCCAGGCGTCACGCGGGGGGCTCAGCAGGCTTCCCCTGATGAAGGCGCGCATCCGTGCGGGGACGCCGGAGGGGGTGCCTGAGGGGGCGCCGGGGGGAGTGCTGCCGGTGCCGTCCGCCGGTCCGTGCCCGCCGGGGGCGGCGGGACGACCGGTGCGGTGCCCCATGAGCGTGGCGACGCAGTGGGTGGCGAGGCGGATGTCGAGGGTCTCGGTGGCCGGTTCCCGGGCGAGGACGCCGGGCGGGTAGTCGTCGCGGTGCCGCGTCACCAGGGCGGTCAGCGGCGTGCCCAGCGGGACCGACTGGCTCCAGTCGATCAGCACCAGGCCGTGTTCGATCGGGTGGACCAGCACGTGGTGGCCGAAGACGGCGCCGTGCACGACCCCGGCGCGATGGGCCGCGCCGATCGCCACCAGCAGCCGCCGCCAGATCCACGCCGCGTCCCGGGGGTCCAGCGGTGACCTCCGCCGGGCGATCTCGGCCAGGGTCAGGAACCCGTCCGGCACCCTGCTGATCACGTTGGCCTGCCGTTCCACCCCGCCCGAGCGGTAGCGGAACGACTCCACCAGCCGGGGCACGTACGGCAGGAGCAGCGGATCGCCTTCGCGCTCGATCACCCTGAGAGCCTCGGCCTCACGCCGGACGAGGTCGTTGTCGGCCGGGTTCCGGACCAGCTTGACCAGGGTGTCCTCGTCGGTCCTGTAGAGCACGGCGGTGGCGCCCCGCCGGTGGATCCCGGTGATCCGGTGGGTCCCCCGCCTGGTGGTGATCACTCTCGGGCGGCCCGCGCTCCCGTGGCGGGCCGCCCAGAGCCGGGCCAGCTTGACGAAGGCCGCGGCGGCGTCCGGGCGGGAGGCGAGGTCCGGGTGGAGGAGCCGGGCGAGCCGCCGGTAGGCGCGCTCCGGGTTGTCTCCGGAGAACAGGTCTTCCGGGTCCGTGGCGGCGTTCACCAGGGTGATCGCCTCCGCTGTCGTGTTCGCCGGATCTCCTCGTGCCCCGGTCGGTTCGGCGGTCATCGGATCTCCCCTCGGTCCGGTCGCGGTCATCGGGTTTCCCTCGGTCCGGTCGTGGTCGTCGGGCCCTCTCCCGGTCCGGTCGCGGTCGTGGTCACCGGATCTCCTCCTCCCGCTCCGGTCGCAGCAGAGCGGGATGGAGGAGCCGGGCGTCTCCCGCGCGGTAGAGCTTGGCCCGGGGCCCGCCCCGCGCCCCGCCGCTCTCGGTGGTCTCGCCGGTGCTCTCCACGAACCCGGGGACCGACAGGATCTTGCGGTGGAAGTTTCCGGCGTGCAGCGGGACGCCCCACACCGTCTCGTAGACCCTGCGCAGCTCGGAGATCGTGAACCTCGGGCCGACGAACGCGGTGGCCAGCGGGGTGTACTCCAGCTTGGCCCGCGCCCGTTCGAGCGCGTGCCCCAGGATGCGCTCGTGATCGAAGGCGAGCTTCGGCAGGCGGTCCACGCCGTACCACGCGGCGTCGGTGGCGTCGGACCCCGCCTGCGGGTCGGGCAGGTCCGGAGCGAAGGCCAGGTAGGAGACTGACACGATCCGCATCCGCGGGTCCCGGTCAGGTGCCCCGTAGCTGGCCAGCTGCTCGATGTGGACCCGGTCGGTCATCCCCGTCTCCTCGGCCAGCTCCCTGGCCGCGGCCTGGTCCAGGTCCTCTCCGGGCCGGATGAACCCGCCGGGCAGCGCCCACCGCCCCAGGAAGGGCGGCTCCCCCCGCTCGACCAGGAGCACGTGCAGCACGCCCCCGATGATCGTGAGCGCGACCACGTCGACGGTCACGGCGACCGCCGGGTATGACCGCGGGTCGTAGCCGGCCAGGTACTCGTGTTCATCCATGTCGGTCCTTCTCAATCTGAGATACTCTCAGTATGAGAATAACGGTCGGCCGAGTCAACCCCTGCCCGCGAGCTCGAACGGCCGGGCCGCCGGAGCAGTGTGACGAGAATCATTCAGATCGCCGGATGCGCTGCCGAGAAGAGGGGAGACCCGTCGAAAGGCTGTCTGATGCTTCTGCTCCGTAACACCCCCATCCTGGCCAAGCTGGCCGTCCTCGCGACGGTGGCCGTCATCGGCATCCTGACCATGGGCGCGATCCGCTTCGCCGACATCGAGCCCACCGAGCTCGCCGCGCGCAAGACGAAGGTCCAGAACCTGGTGGAGACGGCTCACTCGGTCGTCGCCGGGTACCACGCCCAGGCGGAGAAGGGCGTGCTGACCACCGAGCAGGCCCAGGCCGCCGCGCTGGCCGCGGTACGGGCGATGCGGTACGGCGACGGCGACTACTTCTGGATCAACGACATGGGTCCGAAGATGGTCATGCATCCGATCAAGCCGGAACTGGACGGCAAGGACCTGTCCGCCAACGCCGACCCCGACGGCAAGCTGCTGTTCGTCGAGTTCGTCAAGGTGGTCCGCGCCCAGGGGACGGGCTTCGTCGAGTACCAGTGGCCCAAGCCGGACGCGAGGGAGCCGGTCGCCAAGCTGTCCTACGTCGCCGGGTTCGAGCCGTGGGGCTGGGTCATCGGCACCGGGATCTACATCGACGACATGCAGGCGACCGTCCTCGACAAGGAGCGCGGCACCGTCGTGCAGACCGCCGTGGTCGTGGGCGCCGTCCTCGTCGTCCTCGTCGTGATCGGCCTCAGCATCTCGCGCCCGGTGCGGGCCATGACCGCGGCGACCCGGAGGCTCGCCGACGGCGACCTCCAGGTCGCGCTGCCCCCGGCGTCGCGTGACGAGATCGGCCGGATGGCCGGCGCCCTCGGCGTGCTGCGGGACGGTCTGGCCGGCAAGCAGGCCCTGGAGCGCGAGCACGAGGAACTGCGGGCGCGCGCCGAGGAGGACCGCCGCCGCTCCGCCGACGTGCTGGCCGCCCGTCTCGACGAGACGGTCTCGACGGTGATCGCCCGGCTCGACGACGCGGTCCTGGCCATGCGGGACGGCGCGGGCGAACTGGCGGCCACCACCGGGGGCCTGGCCGACACCGTCCGGGAGATCTCCGATCTGGCCGGCCACTCGACCCAGACGGCGGCGCAGGCGGCCGCCGAGACGGACAGCGCCAGCGGCACGGTCAACGGCCTGACGACGGCGGCGGAGACCATCGGCGGCGTGGTCGAGGTGATCCGGCGGGTCGCCGCGCAGACCAACCTGCTGGCGCTCAACGCCACCATCGAGGCGGCCCGGGCCGGCGACATCGGCAAGGGCTTCGCCGTGGTGGCCAACGAGGTCAAGGAACTGGCGCAGCAGAGCTCGCAGGCCACCGACGAGATCGCCCGCGAGGTGGAGGCGATCCAGAACACCTCGCAGGGAGCGGCGGAGGTCATCGACCGGATGGCCAACGCCGTGCGGAGCCTCGGCACCAGCACCGAGGAGGTGGCCACGGCCATCGCGGGCGGCGGCGACGCGGAGGGCGTGAGCGTGCGGCGCTCGGCCGAGGCGACCGGACGGGTGGCCGCGCGCATCGCGAACCTGTCGGAGGACCTGGCCGCCGAGGCGGGCCGCCTGCGGACGGAGTTCTCGCATCTTCTGACGGAGATGCGGCAGAGCTGACGCGGGCTCCGCCGCACCGGCGGTGACGGCGGAGAACACGGAGGGGCGGTCCCGTACGAACGGGACCGCCCCTCAGCGCTTACCCGCCGCGGGAGCAGGTGGCCTGGATCCGGCTCAGAACGCGTCCTCCGGGAGCTCCATCAGGTCCTGGTTCGTGGCGGCCAGGATACGGCGCTCGGCGGCCAGGCGCGGCAGGACGGTCTGGACGAAGAACGACGCGGCCGCGACCTTGCCGGTGTAGAACGCCTTGTCCTCGTCCGAGGCGCCCAGCGCGGCCAGGGCGATCTCGGCCTGGCGCAGCAGCAGCCAGCCGATGACCAGGTCGCCGAGGGCGAGCAGGAAGCGGGTGGTGTTCAGGCCGACCTTGTAGACCTCGGCGGGCTTGTCCAGCGAGCCGAGCGCCCAGCCGGCCATGGTGTCGGCCATGGCCTTGACCTCGTCGGCGGCCTCGGCCAGGAGCGCGCGCTCCTGCTTCAGCCGGCCGTTGCCCGCCTCGGAGTCGGCGAAGGCCTTGATGTCGGTGTAGAGCGAGCCGAGGGCGACGCCCTGGTTGCGCAGGACCTTGCGGAAGAACAGGTCCAGGCCCTGGATCGCGGTGGTGCCCTCGTAGAGGGAGTCGATCTTGGCGTCCCGGATGTACTGCTCGATCGGGTACTCCTGCAGGTAGCCGGAGCCGCCCAGGGTCTGCAGCGAGCGGGCGAGCATCTCGTAGGAGCGCTCGGAGCCGACGCCCTTGACGAGCGGGAGCAGCAGGTCGTTCATCGCCTCGGCGTGCTCGTCCCGGCGGCCCTCGAACTCGGCGATCTGCACGGCGTCCTGGTAGGAGGCCGTCAGCAGGACCAGAGCCCGCATGCCCTCGGCGTACGACTTCTGGAGCATCAGCTCGCGGCGCACGTCCGGGTGGTGGGTGATGGTCACGCGCGGGGCGGACTTGTCGGCCATCTGGGTCAGGTCGGCGCCCTGCACGCGGGACTTGGCGTACTCCAGCGCGTTCAGGTATCCGGTGGACAGGGTGGCGATGGCCTTGGTGCCGACCATCATGCGGGCCTGCTCGATGACCATGAACATCTGCTTGATGCCCTCGTGCACGTCGCCGACGAGCGTGCCGACGGCCGGGTGCTTGTCGCCGAAGGTGAGCTCGCAGGTCGTGGAGACCTTCAGGCCCATCTTCTTCTCGACGTTGGTGACGTAGACGCCGTTGCGCTCGCCGAGCTCACCGGTCTCCAGGTCCACGTGGTACTTGGGCACCAGGAACATCGACAGGCCCTTGGTGCCGGGGCCGTGCCCCTCGGGGCGGGCCAGCACCAGGTGGAAGATGTTCTCGGCCATGTCGTGCTCGGCGCTGGTGATGAAGCGCTTGACGCCCTCGATGTGCCAGGTGCCGTCGGGCTGCCGTACGGCCTTGGCCCGGCCGGCGCCCACGTCGGAGCCCGCGTCGGGCTCGGTGAGCACCATGGTGGCGCCCCACTGCCGCTCGATGGCCAGCTCGGCGAAGCGCTTCTGCTCGTCGGTGCCGATGGTGTGCAGGATGTGGGCGAAGCCGGGGCCGCTGGAGTACATCCACAGGGCCGGGTTGGAGCCGAGGATGAGCTCGGCCAGGGCCCAGGCCACGCTGCGCGGCACGCCCGGGCCGCCCATCTCGGCGGGCAGGTCGAGGTTGGTCCAGCCGGCGTCGCGCATGGCGAAGAAGGACTTCTTGATGCCCTCGGGCATCTTCACCGTGCCGGTCGCCGCGTCGAACACCGGCGGGGTACGGTCGCCCTCTTCGAAGGAGTCGGCGAGCACGCCCGTGGCCATGCGGTTGAGCTCGTCGAGCATGCTGCGGACGATGTCCTCGTCCAGCTCGGCGTAGCGGCCGGTGCCCAGAATCTCCCGGCGTCCGAACACCTCGAAGAGATTGAACTCCAGGTCACGGATGTTGCTCTTGTAGTGGCCCATGGGCTCTGCTCCTTGAAACCGGGGAACCGGGACTCGCGACAGGGGTCTACTGGTCAGTAACCTTACTGACAATGCTACCCGCCGGTAACCCCTGGAAAACAGCACCAGTGGGGACGTTTGTCACATCGGCCAGGGGAAGACGATCCTTATGGCTCTTCCTCCGTTGCGCCCGGCTGAGCTCCCGGACCCTCAGCCGCTGCGGAAGGTGCTCGGCCCGGGAGTCATCGCGGCGGGGGTCGGTCTCGCCTCCGGCGAGTTCGTCATCTGGCCCTACATCTCCGCCAACGTCGGCCTGGTCTTCCTGTGGGCGGCCGTGGTCGGCGTGGTCGCCCAGTACTTCCTGAACATGGAGATCGAGCGGTACACGCTCGCCACCGGGGAGACCGCGCTGACCGGGTTCAGCCGCCTGTGGCGGCACTGGGGCCTGCTGTTCGCGTTCATGGCGGTGCTGGCCAACATCTGGCCCGGCTGGGCCACCAGTTCGGCCACCGTCCTCACCTACGCCGTGGGCGGAGGGGACGTCACCGTCATCGCCGTGATCGAGCTGCTGCTGATCGCGGTGGCGCTCACCCTGTCGCCGGTCATCTACCGGACCGTGGAGGCGACCCAGTTCATCAAGGTGGGCGCGGTCGTCGTCTTCCTGGTGATCGCGGTGTTCCTGGCCATCACCGGGGACGCCTACCGGGGGCTGGGCGAGGCGGTCACCCATATCGGCCAGGTCCCCGCCCAGCTCGGCGCGGCGCTCGTGCTCGGCGCGATGGCCTTCGCCGGCGCGGGCGGCGGGCAGAACCTGGTGCAGAGCAACTGGATCCGCGACAAGAACATGGGCATGGGCGCGCGCATCCCGCGCCTGGTCTCCCCGGTGACCGGTGAGGACCAGGCCGCCCCCGCCACCGGCTACACCTTCGAGCCCGACGAGGCCAACCTGGCCCGCTGGCGCGGATGGTGGCGGGTGGCCAACATCGAGCAGCTCGTCTCGTTCGTGGCCATCACCGTCTTCACGATCTTCCTGATGTCGATGCTGGCCTACTCCACGGTCTTCGGCGCCGAGACCGCCAACAACGTGACGTTCCTGCGGACCGAGGGCGAGGTGCTCAACGAGCGGCTGTCGTGGTTCGGCACGTTCTTCTGGGCCATCGGCGCGCTGTCGCTGTTCGCAGCCAGCATGGGCATCTGCGACTACGTCGGCAGGATGGTCGCCGACATCGTCAAGACGGTCTATCTGCCGAACAGCGCGCGATGGACCGAGAGCCGCATCTACAGCCTGGTCGTCTGGTTCATCGTGCTGTTCGGCATCACGATGCTCGTGATCGGCTTCGACCAGCCCATCACGCTGCTGGTGATCTCGGCGAGCGTCGGCGGGATCATGATGTTCCTCTACTCGGCCCTGCTCGTCGTCCTCAACCGGAAGCTGGTTCCCCAGGCCATCCGCGTCCGCGGCTACCGCATGGTGATCGTGCTGCTGACGTTCGCGTTCTTCGGGTACTTCTCGGTGCTGACGTTGATCGACCAGTTCGGCAAGCTCTTCTGACGCCGCGACCCGCGACCCGCGCCCCAGGCTCCGGCCTCCGGCCTCCGGGCTCCGGCCTCCGGGCTCCGGGCTCCGGGCTCCGGGCTCCGGGCTCCGGGCTCTTCTAGGCTCTGGGGCATGAAGGAGCCTGCGGACCTCAAAGGACTGGCGGAGCGCTGGCGGTCGGATCTGGCGGGATGGGGCATCCCGGACGAGATCGCGGCGAAGGCCCCGGCCGACCCGTGGCGGCACTCGCCCGCCCGGTTCGCCGAACGCACCGACCGCGCGCTGGCGGACCCGGAGGGCCCCACCCTGGCCCGGGTCGCCGAGGCGCTGCCGGAGCACGGGACGGTCCTCGACGTGGGCGCGGGCACCGGCGCGGCCTCGCTCCCGCTGGCCCGCCTCGGCCGCGGGACCGGGCTCCTCGGCGCACTGGTCGCGGTCGACACCTCGGAGGGGATGCTGGCCGAGCTGGAGTCCCGGGCCGAGGCGCTGGGCGTCCCGGTGACGATGATCCGGGGCCGCTGGCCGGACGTCGCCGGGGAGACTCCCGAAGCCGATGTCGCGATGGCGGCCCATGTCGTCTACAACGTTCCCGACCTGCCCGGCTTCCTGGCCGAGCTGACCCGCCACGCCCGCCGCCGGGTCGTCCTGGAGCTTCCGTACCGGCACCCGATGAGCTGGCTCACCCCGCTCTGGGCCCATTTCCACGGCATCGGCCGTCCCGAGCGGCCCACGGCCGACGACGTGGCCGCCATCGCCGGGCGGATGGGGTACGGAGTCCGCCGGCAGGAGCGCCTGGCTCCGCTGAGCCGGTTCTCGGACGTGGCGGAGCTGGCCGAGAGCGCCTGCCGCAGGCTCTGCCTCCATCCGGACCGGGCGGAGGAGGTCGTCGCGGCCGTCGCCGAGCTGGACATGTGGCCGGTGCCGAGGGATCGCTGGGTCACGCTCTGGTGGGACCCGGCGTGACTGCCGTGGCGGTTACGGAGTAACCGGCTTGGCACTGTAGAGGGTTACAACACCGGCTTGACGGTTTAGGCGGTGTCGCGGTTGGGTGGTCGCATGATTGACGTCCACTACGTGACTTTCGACTGCGCGCAGCCGTACGAGCTGGCGACCTTCTGGCGCGACGCCACCGGGTTCGAGTTCGACCCGGACACCGACAAGGACGACGACGAGATCCTGCTCGTCGGAAAGATCAACCTGCTCTTCATCAAGGTCCCCGAGGGCAAGACCGTCAAGAACCGCGTCCACCTGGACGTCACCGGCTCCGAGGGCACCACCCGCGACCAGGAGGTCGAGCGGCTGCTCGGGCTCGGGGCCACGATCGAGTCCGACCGCCGCAACCCCGACGGCACCGGCTGGGTGACCATGCTCGACCCGGAGGGCAACGAGTTCTGCGTCTGCCGGAGTGAGGCGGAGCGGGAGCAGCAGGGGCAGGAGGCGGAGCGGGAGCAGCAGGGGCAGGAGGCGGGGCAGGGCTGATCCCGCGGCGGTCCCGTCGCGGACGGGAGGGATCGGCTCTTGCCGGAACGATGTTCTGCCGGTCATGCTGCGAACATGAGTGCCCCCAGCGCGTCGGCGAGCATCGAGATCTCCGCACCGCCCGAGACGGTCTACGACCTGGTCGCCGACCTCACCGACATGAGCGCCTGGAACACCGAGTGCGAGCGGGTCCGCTGGGTCGGTCCCGTCCGGGAGCCGCGGCCGGGCGCCAGGTTCCGGGGGATCAACCGCAACGGCTGGCGGCGCTGGTCGACGATCTGCACGATCACCGCCGCCGACCCCGGCCGGACCTTCGCCTACCACGTGCGCGCGGGCGGCGTGTTCGACGTGGCGATCTGGCGGTTCGACATCACGGAGACGGAGAGCGGCTGCCGGGTGGAGCAGAGGACCTGGGACCGGAGGGGGCTGTTCATGCGCGTCGTGGGCGACCTCGCCACCGGCGTGGCGGACCGGGCGAGCCACAACGCCGTCAACATGCGCCGGACCCTGGAGAGCCTCAAGGCCGTCGCGGAACGGCCCTGAGGGTCAGCGGCCGGAAGGCAGGGACGACTGGCCCCGTCCCCTCATGGTCAGCGCCAGCACCGCGGTGATCAGGTAGACCGCGACGCCGCCCTGGAGCGCGTCCAGCCCCGCGCTGAACGGGCCCTCGCCGTCGATGACGAGCTGCACCGGGTACATGAGCGCGGCGGCGCCGAGCGACGGGTAGAGGGAGAAGCGCCACGGGTGGCGCAGCGCCCAGGAGCGGGCCTGCCGGGTCACCCGGTCACCGGCGCCGGGCCTGGAGATCGCACCGACCGCCGCGACCAGCGCGAACAGGCTGATGCCCAGGCAGAGAGCCCAGGTCAGGCTGGCGGCCCCGGGCAGGATGACGCCCAGGCCGAAGCTGGTCGCCGCCACCGCGCCGCCGGCCACCGCCGCGCTCTTCCAGGGCGCCCCGTGCAGGGCCGCGCCGGCGAGGGAGATCTCGTCACGTCGAGTCAGTTCTTCTTTCATGACAACAGAGTGCGCTTTCGAACCCCCTGTCCACATCGGGGGGCAACCCTGATCCTGCCCTGACCCCCGCCCCCGACTAGGTTGATCGTCATGTCAGTGGAATTCCGCACCGCCAGCATCGAGGACCTCCCGGCGATCGTCGCCATGATCGCCGACGACTCCATCGCCGCGGACCGGACCGGCACGTACGGCCCGGAGCACCGCGCCGCGTTCGAGGCCATCACGGCCGACCCGAACAACGAGCTGATCGTGGCCGAGCGGGACGGCGAGGTGGTGGGCACCATGCAGCTCACCTGCATCCCGGGGATCTCCCGGCGCGGCGCCCTCCGCATGCAGATCGAGGCCGTACGGATCACCGCGGCCCTGCGCGGTCACGGGCTCGGCCGGAAGATGATGGAGTGGGCGGTCGAGCGGGCCCGCGAGCGCGGCTGCGCCGTGGTCCAGCTCACCACCGACAAGCGGCGCAGGGACGCCCACCGGTTCTACGACTCCCTCGGCTTCGTCGCCTCCCACGAGGGCTACAAGCTCGTCCTCGACTGAGGCTCAGGCGGGGGCGACCTCCACGAGGTTGTCGTGGTAGACGGCGCCGCGGCCCATGTCGGCGTCGCGCTCCTCCACCACCGCGTTGACCCCGGCGCCGTCCGGGTTCAGCTTGGGCCAGTGCCCCTTGGCGGACGCCACCACGCCGGGCCGTACCTTCTCGCTGATCTCCACGTCGGCCTCGAACGCGCCACCGGCGTTGAACACCCGGACCCGCTGCCCGTCGGCCAGCCCCCGGGCCGCCGCGTCGGCCGGGTTGACCAGGACCCGCGGGCCCTTGGAGCGGCGCAGCAGCTCGGGGTTGTTGCCGAAGGTCGTGTTGAGGAAGGTGTGGGAGGCGGGCGTGACCAGCGTCAGCGGGTACGGCCCTCCGGCGGCCACGGCCGTGTGCGGCGGGACGTAGGCCGCTCCCCGGGGGAGGCGCATCCTGCCGGAGGGGGTGGGGAAGCCGCCGTCGGCGAACGGCGCGAACGGCTGCGGCACGTTGAGCCGGACCCAGCCCTCCTTGCGCAGCCGGTCCACCGTGATCCCGTCCAGGGACGGGTGCCCCGAGGACAGCAGCTGCTCGGCCAGCTCCAGGTCGGAGTCGAACAGCGAGGGCTCGGTCAGGCCCATGTGCCCGGCCAGGCGGCGGAACGTCTCGGTGGTGGACAGGCACTCGCCCGGCGGCTCGACGGCCGGTTCGTTCCACATCAGGTACATGTGCCCGTATCCGGCGTGCAGGTCCATGTGCTCGATCTGCATGGTCGCCGGCAGCACGATGTCGGCGTAGTCCACGGTGTCGGTGGGGAACTGCTCCATCACGACCGTGAACAGGTCCTCGCGCAGGAGTCTCTCGCGGATGCGGTTCTGGTCGGGGGAGGAGCCCACCGGGTTGGCGGTGTAGACCCACAGGCACTTCACCGACTCGTCCAGCTCGGTGGCGAGCCGGGTCATGGTGAGCGTGCGGACCGGCCCCGGCCGCAGGTTGTCGCGGGTGTCGATGTCCAGGTGGACGTGGCCGCTGGTGGAGTAGGCGACCCCGCCGCCGGGGTGGCGCCAGTCGCCGGTCACCCCGGGGATGGAGGCGATCACGCGCATCGCGGCGCCGCCGCCCGCGTGCCGCTGGATGCCCATGGTGGCGCGGATGGCGGTGGGCCGGGTGCGCGCCAGGCGCAGGCCCAGGGCCCGGATGCCGGCCTCGGGCAGTCCGGTGATCTCCGCGACGCGCGCCGGAGGGTGACGCAGGATCTCCTCGCGGAACTCCGCCCAGTTCTCCGTGTGGTTCTCCAGGTAGTCGCGGTCCTCCGCGCCCTCGGCCAGCACGACGTGGAGCAGCCCGAGCGCCAGCGCCGCGTCGGTGCCCGGCAGGATCGGCAGGTGTTCGTCGGCCTGCTCGGCCGTACGGGTGCGGATCGGGTCGATCGCCACCACGTACGCCCCGGCCGCGCGGGCGTCCTGGATGAACTTCCACAGGTGGTGCCCGCTGGTCAGCGTGTTGGTGCCCCAGAGCAGGATCAGCCGCGAGAGCGCGAAGTTCTCCGGGTCCATCCCGCCGGGCGTGCCGTTGGTCTTCACCAGGCCGGAGTTGCCCGCCGTGGAGCAGATGTTCAGGAAGTGCCGGGAGGCACCCAGGACGTTCCAGAACCGCCGGCCTGCGACGCCCTCGCATCCCTGCAGGTAGCCCAGGCTTCCGGTGCCGTTGTAGGGCCAGATCGCCTCGCCGCCGTGCTCGTCGACGATCGCGCGCAGCCGTACGGAGATCTCCTCCAGGGCCTCGTCCCAGGAGATCCGCTCGAACACGCCCGCGCCCTTGGGGCCGATCCTGCGCATCGGGTGGAGGATGCGGTCGGCCGCCCGGGTGTGTTCCAGGTAGCGGTTGACCTTCACGCAGAGCGCGCCGCGGGTGTAGGGGTGGTCGGGGTTGCCGCGCAGCTTGACGGCCTCGCCGTCCTCGACCGTCACGACCCACGAGCACGTGTCCGGGCAGTCCAGCGGACACGCCCCCAAAATCTGCATTTCACCCGCCATGATTTGACTTTACCGGTGCGGGGTCGGCAGAACTCCCGGACATCCGGCGCTCCCGGCCGCGGAGGAGGCTCCCGGGCGTACGGGCAGCTCCCGGGCGTACGGGCAGCTTCCGGGCCTACGAGCAGCTTCCGTGCGCACGGGAAGGGGGTACGGCCGGCCCGGCCGTACCCCCTCGTCACCGTCCCCCCGCTACGGGGCGACGGTCATAGGCGATCAAGCGGTGATCACATCGGCACGCCGACGTGGTCATGCTCGTGGTCATGGCCGCCGCCGCCGGTCCCCGGCTGGTTGGAGCCGGGGGTGCCGCCGCCGGGCAGCTGCGCGCTGTAGGCGTAGACGAACGTCGCGGTGGCGATCGCACCGGTGTTCACCTTCAGCGCCTTGTCGTTGATGTTGTCGATGGTGTCGCACGCCAGGTGGTAGCACTTGTCGTAGGCGACGCCCGCCTCACCGCCGAACTTCGCGGCCTCCTCGGCGGTCTTGATGCCCTCGGCGCCGGTGAACAGGCCGCCCGCGGGGATGCCGACCTCGATGAAGGGACCGTAGTCCGAGCGGCCGGTGAAGTCGGTGCCGGTGTACGGCTGGCCGATGGTCTTGAAGTACGACTCGAAGAGCTTCTCGATCTGGTCCGAGCCCGCCGGTCCGGCCGGGGCGCCGACGCCGTCGGAGTTGTCACCGTCGTAGATGCCGAAGGTGTAGTTCGGGGACGCGATCATGTCGAAGTTCAGGTACAGCTTGATCTTGGCCCGCTCCTCGGCGGAGAGGTTGGCCACGTAGTGCTCGGAGCCGAGCAGGCCCAGCTCCTCGGCGCCCCAGAAGGCGAAGCGCAGCTTGTTCTTGGTCGGGAACAGGCCGGCCTTCAGCGCCGTCTCCAGCACGCCCGCGCTGCCCGAGCCGTTGTCGTTGATGCCGGGGCCCTCGGGCACGCTGTCCAGGTGGGCGCCGACCATGACGACCTTGTCCGCGTCGCCCCAGCGGCTCTCGGCCAGCACGTTGTGCGTCTTGCGGTGCAGGTCGCTCTCGGTGTTGGTGACCAGGGTGACCGTCGTCCCGGCGGCGGCCAGCTCCTCACCGATGGCGTAGGTGGTGCCGACGACCGGGATGTTCACGGTGGGGGCGCCGAGGGTGCCGCCGAGCAGGACGCGGCGGTCGTTCGCGCCCTCGCCGGGCTGGCCCTCGTTGAAGATGATCACACCGCTGGCCCCGGCGGCCTGGGCGTTCTCGGCCTTGATCTGGAAGCTGCAGGTGCCGCGCTGCATGAGGGCGATGTTGCCCGCGGTGAAGCCGGCGAAGTCGCTCGCCTCGCAGCCGGAGGTGGAGGTGTTGGGCGTCGGGCTCGGCGGGATCATGACGTCGACGGCCTGCACGGCGGCGGTGACGTTGCCCGAGCCGGAGTAGGTCATGGTCCTGAAGTCGGTGTTGCGCACGTAGGTCTTGGCCGAGGGCGCGACCCGCTGCAGCGAGGACTCCGTGATCTCACGGAAGAACGGGAACTCGAACTCCTGGAGGGTGACCTTGTACCCGGCCCTGCGGAGCCTGTCGGCCACGTAGGCGACCGAGGCGTCGTAACCGGAGGTGCCCGAGGCGCGGGTTCCGCCGTTGGCGTCGGCGATCTGCTGGAACTTCACGAGATGCCGCTTGACTCCCAGGCCCGTGACGGACTTGCTGAGGGCCCGGGGATCCGGATCGGCGGCGGCCGGGGTGGCGGAGATGACGGGAAGGACCAGGGCGGAAGCCGCGGTGACGGCGGCCAGCAGGCCCTTGTACGCGCGTGCGCGCATGCAACACTCCTCTAACACCAATGAAGCAGGAAATCCCCCGTGATCGCGATAAGTGGAACTTAGTGGGATGAATCACCGTTTTGTAAGACCTGCTCGACATTTGTTATCGAGCGGAGTCGAATCAGCGTTCCTGGCGTTCTCGGGAGACACTTGACGGCGACACTGCGGGTGGAGTAACGATCTCGGTCGCCGCGTGCATGGCGGGACGGGGACGGGCGGACGGTGGCCCGGGGCGGTGACCCGGGAGGGCCGCGACCGATGGCGGGATGCCGGTCCATGGAGTCAGCTTTCCAGGAGACCGCCGCCTTTTTCCTGGTAATCGCAGATCGGTGGGTCAATTCTCCATCTCGGAGATATACGAGATGTTGGCGATGTCCGCCTCGTCGGTGCTGACACTCCCGGCGAACCAGGCATCCAGAATCTCCCGGAGCAGCGGAGCCGAGGTCAGCCGGAGACTGATCGCCAGCACGTTGGCGTCGTTCCACTTCCGCGCCCCCGCCGCCGTCTCGGCGTCCACGCACAGCGCCGCCCGGACGCCCGGCACCTTGTTCGCCGCGATCGACGCCCCGGTCCCGGTCCAGCAGCACACGATCGCCTGGTCGGTCACCCCCTCGGCCACGTCACGGGCGGCCCGCGCGCAGCACCACGCCCAGTCGGCCCGTCCGTCGGAAACGGCGCCGTGCGGGACGACCGTGTGCCCGCGTCCTTCGAGTTCGGAGATGAGAATGGGAGCGACACCGTCGAGACTGTCGGAGGCCAGTGAGATACGCATGACTCCGATTGTGGACACTGGACAGAAAGATCGGTGACGCACTTGTAATGCAAAACGGGCAGAATCGCTGGCGGTGAAGGACATCAAGGAACGCGACGGGACGACGGTCGCCCGCGGCACATCGCCGCCGGGCGGAGAGACCGCCGTGCTCGTCGCCGAACCACTGCTCCCGCAGCGGCTCCGGCGCCCCTCCGACGCGCTGCGCTTCCTGGCCACGCTGCTGGGCCTGGCGGCCGTGATCCTGCTCGCGCTGGTGGCGAGAAAGACCCTCAACGGCCTGGAGGCCGACGTCGCCGACGGCACCCGCCGGGTGCCGTTCCTGCTGAGCGGCCTGGTCGGCATACTGGGCGGTGTCGCCATGCTCGCCATCCCCGCCGCGTACGCGGTCGAACGGGTGCTCCACCGTGACGGCCTGCGCGTCGCGGAGGGACTGTTCGCGGCCATCGCCGGGATGGTGCTCTCCTTCGTCCTCGGCGAGTGGATCCTCGGTCCCGGCCCGGAGGACCTGCGGATGCTGCTCACCGGAGGCCGCTCCGGGGTCGAGCCGCTCAACACGCTGCTCACCTCGGTCATCGCCTACGCCACCGCGACGCGCATCTCCCGCCGTCCCACCTGGCGCGCCGCGCTGTGGGCGGCGGTCGCGGTCAACTCGGTCGCGCTGTTCGCCGGGCTGGCCGCCACCATCCCCGGCATCGCCGTCTCCATCCTCGTCGGACTCGCCGTCGGATACGCCACGCTGTACGGCCTGGGCAGCCCCAACACCCGCCCGCCGGGCAGCGCGATCGTCGCCGCGGTCCGCAAACTGGGATTCCACCCGGTCAAGGCCCACCGGCTGGACGACGACCACCAGGGCAGCCGCAGATACGCCGTCGGGCTCAAGGACGGCACCCGCCTCGACGTCACCGTCCTCGACCGCGACCGGCAGGTCGCCGGGCTGCTCTACCGCCTCTGGCGGCGGATCCGGCTCAACTCCGAGACCCGGCGCCGCGCCATCCGCTCGCTCCGCGCCGAGCTGGAGCGCGAGGCGCTGATGGCCTACGCCTCGCAGGCGGCCGGGGTCGGCAGCCCCCGGCTGGTCGGCACGGGCGAGATCGGCGCGGAGGCCGCGCTCCTCATCTACGAACACGTCTCCACCCGGGCGCTCGCCGACATCCCCGACGAGGAGATCGACGACCACCTGCTCGCCCAGATCTGGGAGCAGGTCATGCTCCTGCAGGTCCAGCGGCTCGCCCACCGGCGGCTGACCGGGGACAGCATCCACGTCGACGACGAGGGACGGGTCGTCCTGATGGACGCCCGCAGCGGTGAGATCGCCGCCGGAGACCTGCTGCTCAGCCTCGACATCGCCCAGCTGCTCACCTACCTCGGCCTGCGCGTCGGCGCCGAGCGCTCGGTCCGCGCCGCGGCGGCCGTGACCGGGCCGAACACGCTGGCCACCGCGCTCCCGCTGCTGCAGCGGATCGCGCTCACCCGGGAGACCCGGGCCGCGCTGAACAAGAACAAGGGACTTCTGACCGCGATCCGCGAGAACATCGTCGAGCTCGAACCCAAGGTCGAGGCGGGCGAGGTGCGCCTGGAGCGGTTCCGCCCGCGCACCCTGGTCACGATCATCGCCAGCGCCTTCGCCGCGTATCTCGTGCTCACCTCCCTGACCCGGATCGACCTCAACGTGGTCACCTCGGCGAAGTGGAGCTGGACCGGGGTCGCCTTCGCCGCCGCGATGCTGAGCTACGTGGCCGCCGCGCTGATGCTGAGGGGCTTCGTGCCGGAGAGACTCCCGCTGGGCCGTACCGTGCTCGCGCAGTTCGCCGGATCGTTCGTCAAGCTGGTCGCCCCGGCCGCGGTGGGCGGTGTCGCCATCAACACCCGCTACCTGCAGAAGCGCGGGATCCCGCCGGGTCAGGCGATGGCCAGCGTGGGCGCCTCCCAGCTCACCGGGCTGGCCCTCCACATCGGGCTGCTGCTGCTGTTCGCCTACATCACCGGCTCCAGCACGGCCGCGTCCTTCACCCCGTCGCGCACGCTGGTGTTCGTGCTGCTGGCGGTGGCCCTGGTGCTGGTCATCGTCCTGGGCGTCCCGCGCCTGCGCCGCGTGATCACCTCGCGGCTGCGTTCGCTGTTCTCGGGAGTCCTGCCCCGCCTGCTGGACGTGCTCCAGTCCCCCCGGAAGATCGCCGAGGGGTTCACCGGCACCCTGCTGCTGACGATCTTCTTCGTCCTCTGCCTCGACGCCTGCATCCGGGCCTTCGGCGACTCCCTCAACTTCGCCGCCGTCGCCGTGGTCTTCCTCGCCGGCAACGCCATCGGCTCGGCCGCCCCCACCCCTGGCGGCCTGGGCGCGGTCGAGGTCGCCCTCATCAGCGGCCTCACCCTCGCGGGCCTGCCACAGGGGATCGCCACTCCCGCGGTGCTGCTGTTCCGGCTGCTCACCTTCTGGCTCCCGGTCCTGCCCGGCTGGGCCTCGTTCACCTACCTGCAACGGAACGACGCCCTGTAGGGCCCGTACGGCGCACCGTACGGGCCCTCCCCCATGTCACGGGCCATGACGGGCCATGACAGGCCATGACAGGCCATGTTCAGGGGCCGGAGGGTTCTCAGGCGGCCTCGAGGCTCTCAGACGGCCCAGAGGTTGATGCCGGCCTCGACCGCGTCCTTGTCGATCGCCGCCAGCTCCTCGGGGGTGAACGAGAGGTTCCCCACCGCCGCGAGGCTGTTCTCCAGCTGCGCCACGCTGCTCGCGCCGATCAGCACCGAGGTCACCCGCCTGTCGCGCAACGCCCACGCCAGGGCCATCTGCGCCAGCGACTGGCCGCGCGCCGCCGCGATCTCGTTGAGCCTGCGGACGTGCCGCATGACCTCGTCGGTGAGCATCTCCGGCTTGAGGAAGTGCCCGAGCGACGCCCGCGACCCCTCCGGGATCCCGTCGAGATAACGGTCGGTCAGCATGCCCTGCGCCAGCGGCGAGAACGCGATGCAGCCCACACCCTCGGCCTCCAGCACGTCCAGCAGCCCGCCCTCGATCCACCGGTTCAGCATCGAGTAGGACGGCTGGTGGATCAGCAGCGGCGTGCCCATCTGGCGCAGGATCCGCGCCGCCTCGGCGGTCTGCTCGGGGGAGTAGGACGAGATCCCGGCGTACAGCGCCCTGCCGGAGCGGACCGCGTGGTCCAGCGCGCCCATCGTCTCCTCCAGCGGCGTGTCCGGATCGAACCGGTGGCTGTAGAAGATGTCGACGTAGTCCAGGCCCATCCGCTTGAGCGACTGGTCCAGGCTGGCCAGCAGGTACTTCCGGGAGCCCCACTCGCCGTACGGCCCGGGCCACATGTCGTACCCGGCCTTGGTCGAGATGATCAGCTCGTCCCGGTGACGCGCGAAGTCCTCGCGGAAGTGCCGCCCGAAGTTGGTCTCCGCCGAGCCGTACGGCGGTCCGTAGTTGTTGGCCAGGTCGAAGTGGGTCACCCCGAGGTCGAAGGCCCGGCGCAGGATGTCCCGCTGCACCTCGAAAGGCTTGTCGTCGCCGAAGTTGTGCCACAACCCGAGTGAGACCGCGGGGAGCCTGAGCCCGCTCCTGCCCACCCGGTTGTACGGCTGCCGCCCGTCGTAACGGTCGTCCGCGGCGATATACGTCATCACTCGGCGACCTTCGCGGTGTTGAGGATCCAGGAGAGGGTGAACGCCTCCTCGCGCCAGGAGTCGTACCTGCCGCTGCGGCCGCCGTGCCCGGCGCCCATCTCGGTCTTGAGCAGGAACGGCCCGCCCCGCGCGGTGTCGCGGAGCCGGGCGATCCACTTGGCCGGCTCGTGGTAGAGGACACGGGTGTCGTTGAGGCTCGTGATCGCCAGGATCGGCGGGTAGACCTTCGTCTCCACGTTCTCGTACGGCGAGTAGGACTTCATGTAGTGGTAGACGTCCGGGTTGTGCAGCGGGTCGCCCCACTCGTCCCACTCGATGACGGTGAGGGGGAGCGACGGATCGAGGACCGAGGTCAGCGGGTCCACGAACGGCACCTCGGCGACCACGCCCGCGAAGATCTCCGGAGCGAGGTTGGCCACCGCGCCCATCAGCAGCCCGCCGGCCGAGCCGCCCCGCGCGATGATCTCGGACGACCAGCCCGCCGCCTTGAGGTGCTCGGCGCAGGCGACGAAGTCGGTGAAGGTGTTCTTCTTCCGCTGGAACTTCCCGTCCTCGTACCAGCGGCGGCCCATCTCACCGCCGCCCCGGACGTGCGCGACGGCGAAGACGAACCCCCGGTCCAGCAGGCTCAGCCGGGCCACCGAGAACGACGGATCGATCGAGATCTCGTAGCTGCCGTAGCCGTACAGGACGGTGGGCGCCGGCCGGTCGGTGCCCTTCTTGACCGCGATCGAGATCGGGACCCGGGTGCCGTCCGAGGCGGTCGCCCATTCGCGGAACTGTTCGTAGTCGTCCGGGTCGTAGCCGCCGAGCACGGGTCTGCGCTTGAGCAGGATCAGCTCGCGCGCCTGGAGGTCGTAGTCGTAGACCGACGGCGGAGTGATCATGCTCGTGTAGCCGAGGCGGAGCCGTTCGGTGACGAACTCGGGGTTCCCGGAGGGCGCCGCGTCGTAGATCGGCTCAGGGAAGGAGATCTCGTACGGCTCGCCGTCCGCGGGCAGGATGCGGATGCCGGTCAACCCGTCCCGGCGGAAGTGGACGACGGTGTGGCTGGAGAAGGCGTCGACGTCGAGCAGGCGGGTGTCCTCGCGGTGCTCGATCAGCGGCGTCCAGGTGCCGGGGTCGTCGATCGGGGCCGTGGCCAGCTCGAAGTTCTCGGCGTTGCGGTTGTGCAGGACCAGGAAGCGGTCGCCCGCGTGGTCGATGCCGTACTCGATGCCGGTCTTGCGGGGCCGTACGACACGGAACTCGCCGGTCGGGTCGTCCGCCTCCAGGATGCGGACCTCGCTGGTGATCTTGCTGCCGGAGGAGAGGACGAGATAGCGCTCGCTGCGGGTCAGGCCGACGCCGATCCAGAACCGCTCGTCGGTCTCCTCGTAGACGAGGGCGTCGTCGGCGGCCGGGGTACCGATCACATGCCGGTGGACCTTGTGCGGGCGCCAGGTCTCGTCGACCGTCGTGTAGAAGAACGTGGTGCCGTCCGCCGACCAGGCCCCGCCGTAGAAGATGCCGGGGATCTCGTCGGGGAGGGCCTCGCCGGTGAGGAGGTTCTTCACCTTCAGGGTGAAGCGCTCGTCGCCGGTGAAGTTGACGGAGTAGGCCAGCAGGGTGCCGTCGGGGCTCACCGAGCTGGTGCCGAGGGCGAAGAAGTCGCTGTCGCCGGCCAGCTCGTTGGCGTCGAGCATGACCTGCTCCCCGGGCAGCGACTCGCCCGGCTTCAGCTCGGGAGGAGTGTCGCCCTCCGCGGCGACCCGGCACTGGATGCCGTACTGCTTGCCCTCCTCCGTGCGGGAGTAGTACCACCAGTCGCCCTTGCGGGTGGGGACGGAGAGGTCGGTCTCCAGCGTCCGCCCCTTGATCTCCTGGAAGATCGTTTCCTGGAGGGGTTTCAGGTGTGAGGTCACCTGCTGGGTGTAGGCGTTCTCGGCCTCGAGATAGGCGATCGTCTCGGGGTCGTCCTTGACCGTCAGCCAGGCGTAGTCATCCACCACGGTGTCCCCGTGGTGCACGCGCTCGCTGGGAACCTTCTTCGCCGTAGGCGGCGTCTCGATGCTCACGCGCCGAGTCTATGTTTCCGGTCCCGCCCGGCTCCGGTTTCGGCGTTCCGTCTCGAGCGGTCGCCGGGGACTGCTAATCTTTTGACGTCGGCAAGATCCGGCGCAACCCACTCCAATCACTCAGGTGACTCCGGTGTGGGCTGTCCCGTATATGTCGATAACCCCTTGAAACTCGCGGTTTCAGAGATCGGTTCGCAGAGCCGCTCGATGGCTGGTAAGTTAGAGGGGTTGCCTCGGAGACGGGGCAGGCCGAATTCCCGAAAGATCAGCTCGAACCGGTCAAATTGACACGGAAAAGCGGATCTGAAAGAATAAAGCCACAACGAAGCGAACAAAACGCCCCGGATCGGGACGATCAAGGAAATGATCGGCTCGGGCGGTGTACGCGTCCGTTT
>NZ_BMQP01000042.1 GCF_014648175.1 Planobispora rosea | reverse complement strand
GAGAGTGATCTTCAACGAACGCTCACTCTCTTGGAGGACGTTTCGCAACAGTCACTAAGCAGGACGATGCCTTCCGCGGGGACACGCCGACCGGTTCGGTGGCCGGGTCCACCAGCCAGTCCGTCGTGACGGCCATGGCCACCAGCCGGTAGGCCTGCGCGGATCTGGCGGAGCCGCGCAGCGCCCAGCTCGCCGAGATGCGTAAGCGCCTGGGCATCTCCCAGCAGCTCCCGGCCGAGCGGATGGGCATCTCCCAGGCGCGCGTGTCCCAGATCGAGCACGGTCAGATCGGCGGCCTCGACATCCTGCGTCCTTATGTCGTCGCCCTGGGCGGCACGCGACACCATCACCCGACAGGACGAAAAGGACGGCCCCGGACAGGGGGCCATCAGGTGGCACGCCGTGACAGTAGACGTCATTGATCAAATCGGCTTTGATCTGCAGGTTCAACTTCCGAGGTCAGCGTCCTGCGAGTGGTGATCCCACCTCCACGAAGCCGTTCGGCTCAAGCACGGCATCGACTACATCACCCGGCTGAGCCATCCTGTACGGGGACTCGCGCCAGCAGGCGGCGGGCGAGATCGAGCAGGTGCGGCAGGCGCAGCACCCGGCCGCCGCTGCCGGGCAGCGGGACGTGCAGCGGCTCGGTCCAGCGGGCCGGGATCGCGCCGAGGCCGTGCACGGCGCCGGCCAGGCCGCCGGTGACCGCGGCCACGGTGTCGGTGTCCCCGCCCAGGTCGATCGCGGCCCGGAGTGCGTCCTCGAAGGCGGAGGTGGTGCGCACCGCCCACACCGCCGATCCCAGGCAGGGCCAGACGGCGCCGTTGAACTCGGTCGCCCGGCTCGGGTGCCAGGCGGGGTCCAGGACGACGGCGTAGCGCTCCCGCTGCTCCGACTGGACGGCGGCGAGGATCTCCGGCAGCGCCGCCAGCGGGTCGGCGCCGTCTAGGGCGAGGCGCACCAGCTCGTGGAAGATCGCGGTGCCCTCCCACGCCGCCGGGTCGCCGTGGGTGAGCGCGGCCAGGCGGCGACCGGCCTGCATCGTGGCAGCTCTCCCGTCGCGGGCGAAGTACACCGCCGACGTGGCCGCCCGCATCAGCGCGCCGTTGCCGGCGGCGCGGTGGCTGCTGCGGTAGTGGGCGTCAGCCGCCTGATCCCAGGGCAGGCGGCGGCTCAGCACGTCCTCGGTCTGCACCCCGATGTCCTTGGGGTCGTCGGCCGCCCACCGCTGGAAGCGGGCGAAGACGTCCGGCAGGTCCAACCCGCCGCGCTCCAGCAGCGACTCGGCCACGTGCACGGCCATCTGCGTGTCGTCGGTGGCCTCACCGGCCTCCCAGCCGCCGCCCGCATGCATCTCTCCCCCGGCGCCCGGCGCCGGGAACCGGGCGGAGAACGCCCCCGCCGGGCCGAACTCGAGCGGGGCACCGAGGGCGTCGCCCACCGCCGAGCCGACGACCGCGCCGGCGGCACGCTCCAGACGATCCATGACGGCAGGCTACGGACCAGGGGAACCCTCGATCCATCCCTTTCCCATCGGCGGTGGCCCTGCCGTGATGCCGATGGACCCGATCACGCGTGCTCGCGACGTGCTCGCATGCCCCGGAACGCGCCGTCAGGCCCCGCCACGACCCGTCACCGGATCCGGGCGGAGTGCGGACGAAACACCACCAACCGGCATCCGGAAACCCTGATCACCGCACCGGGCAACCGCCTTCTAATCCGACGGTCGCAGGTTCGAATCCTGCAGGGCGCGCTTTGATTTGCGGAAATCCTCACCGTGCCCGCGAACCGCCACAGTCTGGGGCAGACCTGGGGCAGATGCGGGTCAGGCTCTCCCGATCACGGCCGAGAGCCGCTGCGGCGGTCAGCACCAACCGAGCCGTCCCCCAGGCCGCCTCGTGGGCGACCACCGGCAGCACTGAGACATAGGCGTCGGCGGTGAGCACGATGTTGGCATGCCGGGGCATCACCTGGACCACCTTCAGGGCGGTGTGCGCCGCCATCCCCAGTGTCGCAGTGTCGTGCCGCAGATCGTGCAGCCGGATCGGAGGAAGCCCCGAGGCCGTCACCAGGCTGTGGAACCGGCCCGTGAGGTAGTCCGGCCGCAGCGGCGCCCCCTCGGCCGTGGTGAATCTGTTCGGCGGGTGCCCGAACCGCGGCGGTCCGCCTCAGCGTCAACGGTGATACGACTTTCCCGCAACAGTCCGGACTCGATATAAGGATTATTTATATTCGTTGTATGGTCTGGGAGATCACACTGCACGCCGAAGTGAACGCCTGGTTCCTCGACATCTGCAAGAACGACCCGGCCACCGCGGAGAAGATCGAGGAGGCACTGGACGAGCTCGCCCTACAGGGTCCGAAGCTCGGCCGTCCGCTGGTCGACCGGATCCACCACTCCCGCGTCCTGCACAACCTCAAGGAGCTACGGCCCCGAGTACCGGGCGAGGCGGAGATCCGCCTACTGTCCGTCTTCGATCCCACCCGGGAGGCCATCGTGCTGGTCGCCGGTGACAAGACCGGGGAATGGAACCGGTGATACCGCACGGCGATCCCCTTGGCGGAGGAACGCTACGCCGCATACCGTGCCGAGAAGGAGAAGGAGGAACGGCGATGAGCGAATTCGTGAAGTGGTCCGACACCAAGGCCAGGGTCCGTGAGATCGACCCCGAGTGGGACTCCCCCGAGCGCGTCGCCGCCCGAGAGGCCAGCCGCGAGCAGCTCCGGGCGGAGCTGCGCGGCGCCCAGCTCGCCGAGACGCGCAAGCGCCTGGGCGTCTCCCAGAAGCTCCTGGCTGAGCGCATGGGCATCTCCCAGGCGCGCGTGTCCCAGATCGAGCACGGCCAGATCGGCGGCCTGGACACCCTGCGTTCCTATGTCGTCGCCCTGGGGGGGACGCTGGACGTGGTGGCCGACTTCGGCGACCACACTGTGAAGGTCGCCTGAGCCGGTCTGGGCACGGCCCCGGTCCAGGGTCCATGTTTGCTCGGTGATTGTTCGCGTGTCGCGGTACGGCCCGGCACACGGTGACATCCCGGCAGAACAATACCGTCGCCTGGTGCCGGGAACCGCGCGGAGAACGCCTCCGCCAGGCCGAACTCGAACGGAGCTCCGAGGACGTCTCCCACCGCTGACCCGATGACCGCACCGGCGGCGCGCTCCAGAGGATCCATGGCGGCAGGCGCGGCCCTTTGCCGGAGCATCGCGAGGAAACCGTGTCACTATCTTCCGGAGCGGACCGCACCCCCCTCGGAGGAGACGACGTGCGCATCACCCGGTACGCGACGACCGCCGCCCTGGCGGTGGTGATGGCGGCCTTCCCGACCCCGGTGGCCGTTCCGGCGGCCTCCGCCGAGACCGTCGACATGATCAGTCCCTCTGCACGTGCCGTCGTGTTGCGCGACGCACCGCGCAGGCTCTCGGTCGCCTACGTCCACCGGGGCCGCCGGCACACCCTGGACGATTTCCTGGCCCGCACGAAGACGAGCGGATTCGTCGTCCTGGACGGCCAGGACGTCGTGGCCGAGCGCTACACGGGCGCGGGCCGCACCACCCGGTTCCAGTCCTGGTCGGTGGCCAAGTCGTTCACCTCGGCCGCCGTGGGCATCGCGCTCGGCGAGGGCAGGATCCGCTCGCTGGACGACCCGGTGGACGCCTACCTGCCCGAGCTGGCCCGCTCGGGTTATGCCGGGGTGTCCATCCGCGACCTGCTGCGCATGTCGTCCGGCATCGCGTGGGACGAGGCCACCGACGTGCCGCGCCTGCACGCCGCCGCCAACCGGGGCCTGCCGCTCAGGAAGACGGCCGCGCGGCAGGTGCGCGGCTGGAAGCCCGGCAGCCGTTTCGAGTACACCAGCATGAACTCCTTCGTGCTGGCCCGGCTCGTCGCCGAGACCACCGGCGTGCCCTACCACCGGTACGTGGAGCGCAAGATATGGCAGCCCGCCGGCATGGAGTCCACGGCGGGGATCGGTGACGACTCGGGCGGTGACGGCCTCGGCTACTGCTGCTACCACGCCACCGCCCGCGACTTCGCCCGGTTCGGGCTGCTCTACCTGCGCGGCGGCAGGTCCGGCGGGCGCCAGGTCGTCCCCGCCTCCTGGGTCGAGGCGTCCACCAGGCCCTCACCGCGGAACCCGTCGTACGGCCTGCACTGGTGGCTCGGCCGGGGCGGGGACTTCATGGCGGCCGGGCTCGGCGGCCAGTACATCTACGTCTCCCCCCAGTACGGGGTGGTCATCGTCAAGTCGACGATCGGCGCGGGCCGGCCGGACCAGCAGGAGGCGCTGGCCGCCTTCCGCGCCACGGCGAGGGAAGTCGCCAGGACCCGCTGACCCCGACCGGTTCGACCAGTCGCACGCCGGATCCGCGGGCGGTCACAGGCCGTGGCGGACGGCCCAGGCGGTGATCGCTCCGGCGATGGCCTCGGGCCGGTCCTCGGGGGCGTGGTGCCCCGAGGGGCCGCAGGGCTCGATCTCCAGGGCGGCGATGTTGGCCGCGCACCATTCGACCATCCGGTCGTCGACGAGGAGGGTCGGGGAGGAGTCGAAGGTGAGCAGGAGCTTGGGCACGTCGGTGCTGGCCGCCAGCCACCGGTCGTATCGTTCGACACGTTCGGTGACGTCGGCGGGCTCGCCGTCCAGGGGCAGTGAGCGGGCCCACTCCAGGATGGGACGGCGGCTCTCCCGGGTGGGATAGGGCTCCAGATAGGCCAGCAGTTCCTGTTCGCTCAGCGGGGTGAGCACGCCGCCGGTGAAGGCCGTCCGTACGAAGAAGTCCTGGTCGAGCACCAGGCTTTCGCCCTGTGGGCCGCGCATGGCCTCGGCGCGCGAGCGCGGGCCGTCGCCCAGTTCGGCCCAGGACATCGGGCGGATGATCGTTTCGAGGAAGACCACACCGCGGACGCGGCCGGGGTGGCGGGCGGCCCAGTCGAATGCCAGCGCCCCGCCCCAGTCATGGCCGACCAGGACCACCTCGTCCAGGCCCAGCCGGTCGAACCAGGCGTCCAGGTAACGGGCGTGGTCGCCGAACCGGTACGGCACGTCCGGCTTGCCGGAACGGCCCATGCCGATGAGGTCGGGAGCCAGCGACCGGGTGTCCGCGCCGACGGCGGGCAGCACGTTGCGCCACAGCCGGGACGAACCGGGGTTGCCGTGCAGGAACACCCAGGCGGCGCCGCTGCCGGTCTCCTCGTAGTACATCGTCGAGTCGAGCACATCGATCTCAGGCATGAGTCGGTCCTCACATCGTGTCGGAGCGGGGGTCGGGGAACGGGAGCGGCACGGCGCGGACGGATGCCCCGTCGAGCCGATCGGTGATCCGTTCGAGGGCGTGGATCCTGGCGTGGTCAGCACTCTCAGCGATCTCGACTGTAGATCTGCATCATCCAACTGTCAATAATCCAACTATCATTTCTCCATCTATCAGATGACCGCACTATCAGGGCTGTTAACATCCGACCGTGACGATGGAGAGCCGCGCCGACCACCGGTCCTCCGGCGAGGAGGATGCCCCCGTGTCCGGCACCGTCGGCCATCTGCTGCGCCGCGTCTTCACCGGCATCACCGCCCAGGCCGTGCAGGACGGGACGCAGGCGCGCGATTTCGTCGTGCTCGACGTCCTCGCCGATGAGAGTGCCCCCTCACAGCAGGACCTCGTCCACCGCCTCGGCATCAACCGCACGATCATGGTGAAGCTGCTCGACCGGCTCCAGCAGGCCGGCTACATCACCCGTACCCGCAACCCGGCGAACCGCCGCACCCATGTCCTGTCCCTGACGCCGCAGGGCCGGGCCGCGCTGAAGGACATGCGCCGTGCCGTCGCCGACCGCGACGCCCGGCTCACCGCCCCGCTGTCCCCGGACGAACGCCGGCGCCTCATCGAACTGCTGACCAGGCTGATCGCCGACGACGAGCGGCCCGCGGGCGCCGGCGTCGAGCACCTCGTCGCCCAGGCCCACTACCGGCTGCGCCGCCTCGGCGACCAGAGACTGAAGGAGTACGGCCTGCGCACCCGCCACTTCGCCCTGCTGCCCGCGCTGGAACTCCTCGCCCCCTGCCCGCAGCAGCGACTCGCCCACCACCTGCACCTCACCGAACCGGCCACCGCGTCCCTGGTGGACGAACTGGTTCAGGCCGGACTCGTCGAGCGCGGGCAGGACCCGCACGACCGCCGCCGCTACGCCCTCGGGCTCACCGACCTCGGCCGCGCCCGCGTTCCCGTCGTCCTCGACGCCCTGACCGGCATCGAGCGCGACATCGCGGACGCCCTCGGCCCCGACGGCGTCCGCGACCTGCGCGACCTGCTCGTCAAACTCCTGCCGTGACCACGACCACGTCCGTGTCCGTGTCCGTGTCCGCGCCGTGTCTCGGCCCGGGCGCACACGTCAGGGCTCTCCAGCAGGGCTCCGGCCCGACCGGGCACGGACTCCGGTGAGCTTGTCGGGGTTGGTGACCGAGTAGATGCGGGTGATCCGGTCACTGCCGGGCGTGAGGTCCACGACGACCACGGCGAGCGGGCCGCCTCCGGAGAAGACGAGCGCGCACGGGTCCCCGGCCACCAGCCGGTAGCGGATTTCCAGCCCGTCGGCGGGCATCGTCTCCGCGACCGACATGAACAGCGCGGCGACCCGGTCGCGGCCGTGTACGGGCCGCAGACCCGTTGCGGGCCCCTTGCCGCCTCCGTCGGTCCACAACGTCACGTCCGGCGCCAGCACCTCCAGCAGGGCCCGAAGGTCACCGCCGAGGGCGGCCTCGGCGAACCGCTCGGTGACCCGGGCGTGAACGTCCGGTTCGGCCCGGTGGCGGGGGCGGCGCGCGTGAACGTGACGGCGCGCGCGGGCCGCGAGCTGGCGGACCGCAGCCGGTGTGAGGACGATCTGATCACCGCGGTCGGAACCGGTGCCGGCCACCCGGCCGACGTCGAGGTCGACGGGACGGGCAGGACGTTGCTGCCCGGCCTGATCGACGCGCACACGTGTTCGACGGCAGCCTGGCCGAGGCGCTGCGGTACCGGGTCACCACCGAGCTCGACATGTTCTGCCTCCCGCAGATCCTCCAGGGTCAGCGACGCCTGGCCGCCGAGGACGACGACGTGGCCGATCTCCGCAGCGCGGGCACCCTGGCCACCGCACCGGGCGGTCACCCGACCCATCTGCTGGCGGCCCCGGCCGGCACCGTCCTCGACGGTCTCGACCCCACCGCGTTGGACTCCGTCTCCGACCCCGCGCAGGCTCCGGCCTTCGTCCAGGCCCGGCTGGCCGAGGGGGCCGACTATCTCAAGATCGTCATTGATGACGGCACGGTGCACGGTGCCGACCTCCCGGTCATGACGCCGGAGACCGCCGCCGCCCTCACCGCCTCCGCGCACGACGCCGGGCTACGGGTCATCGCCCATGCGATCACCGCGTCCGAGGTGGGGATCGCGCTCGACGCCGGGGTGGACGGCCTGGCCCACGTGTGGACCGACCTGGCCCCGGGCGACCCGGCCGCGCAGCGGCTGGCCGAGCGGGTCCGGGCCCGGGAGGTCTTCGTCGTGACCACGCTCGCCTACTTCGAGGCGATCACCGCCCGGCACGCCGAGACCCCCGACTGCGCGCGTCCCGGCAGCTCCGCCAACGCCGTGGGTGCGCTGCGGGCCCTGCGCCGGGCCGGTGTGCCCCTGCTCGCCGGGACCGACGCCACCCCCTTCGTGCCCGCCCACGGCGCCGGCATGCATCGTGAGCTGCGGCTGCTCACCGAGGCCGGGCTCAGTGCCGAGGAAGCGCTCGCCGCCGCGACCAGCCTGCCCGCCCGGCACTTCGGGCTGTCCGACCGCGGCCGGGTCGTCCCCGGCCTCCGCGCGGATCTGGTGCTGGTCGAAGGCGACCCCACCCGTGACATCGCCGCCGTCGGATCCATCACCGACGTCTGGCGTCGCGGAGCGCGCCAGAGGTGATCCGGGTACGGACCCCGTCGCGATTCGTTCGCGCGCGGGCTCGCCGCCGCGTCGAAATAGCCACCCGCCTATCGACATAGGATCTTTTCGTTTGGTGTTCGCCCGATTGTCGGAAGGCCTCCATGACCCACCCCCTCAGCCGGCGGTCCGCTCTGCTGGGCGCCGCGGCCGTGGCCGGCCTCGCCCTCTGGGACAGGCCGGCCGAGGCGGTCGGCGGCGCCCCTGCCGGCAGCACCTCTACCGGTAGGGCCCCTGCCGGCAGGGCCGCGTTCGACGCCGCGCGTGAGCGATGGGTGAGCCTGCTGGCCGGTGAGTCGTACGACGCCGCCCATGCCGACAAGACGAAGGCGGTCGAGGGCTCGGCCAACGCGGTGCTGCGCAAGCTGCAGCCCTCCCCCGACCGCCCGAGCCTCTGGCCCGATCTGCCGCTGGACGACCCCCGGACGGGCAACTTCAACCGCGCCTACAACCGCATGCGCACCCTGGCGCTGGGCTGGGCCACGCCGGGCACCGCCATGTACCGGGACGAGCAGGTCGCCGAGACCGCGGCCGGGGCACTGGACTTCCTGTACGAGCACGCCTACCACGAAGGGCTCGACCGGCGCGACAGCAACTGGTTCTGGTGGGAGATCGGTGTTCCGCGCTCGCTGACCGACACCTGCGCCCTGCTCTACGACGGCCTGCCCGAGGACCGCCTCAAGCGCTGGCTGCGCCCGGTACGCCGCTGGTGCCCCGACCCGGAGCGCCGCGTCAGTCACCCCGGCGTGGTCGAGACCGGTGCCAACCGGGCGGGCAAGGCCATGGCGGTGGCGATGCGCGGGCTGCTCACCCACGACGCGCGTCTCGTCAGGCGGGCCAGGGACGCGGTCTCAGACCTGCTGCGGACGACCCGGGGCCCGGGCGACGGCTTCCGCCGTGACGGGTCGTTCATCCAGCACGACGTGTACCCCTACAACGGCAGCTACGGCGTGGACTACCTGGAGAGCGTTGCCGAGCTCATCGCCATGCTCGCGCACTCGCCCTGGGAGATCCCCGACATCGGGAACGTCTACGGCATCGTGGACCGCTCCTTCATGCCGTTCATCTTCGACGGGCTGATGATGGACTGCGTACGCGGCCGGGCCGTCTCGCGTCAGGGCCACCGCGACTACCACGCGGGACAGAAAGCGGTCGAGGCCATCCTCACCTTGCTGGAGGCGGCGCCCGAGCGCCACGCCCGGCGCTGGCGGCCACTGGTGAAGGGCTGGCTCACCCGCAACCGGGCCCTCCCCTACGACACGCTCGCGCCGCCGGCGAGCATCGCCAAGGCCAGAGCCCTGCTGGAGGACCCGTCGGTGCCGGTCGGTCCGCGCATGACGGGCACGTATGTCTTCGCCGACATGGACCGGATCGTGCACCGCCGTCCGGACTGGGCCTACGCGATCGCGATGAGCTCGGAGCGCATCGGCGCGGCCGAGGCCATGAACCGCGAGAACCTGCACGGCTGGTACACCGGCGACGGCATGACCTACCTCTATACCGATGACCTCACCCACTGGAACGACGACCTGTGGCCCACGATCGATCCGTACCGGCTGCCGGGCACGACGGTGGACACCCGCAGGCGCGCCGATCTCCGGCACGGCGGGCGCCGCCTGCCGCCCACCCCGTGGGCCGGCGGCGTGGCGCTCGGCGGCGAGTACGGCGCGGCGGCCATGAAGCTGATCGCCGACGGCTCCTCGCTGCGGGCCAAGAAGGCGTGGTTCCTCCTCGACGACGCGGTGATCGCCCTCGGCACCGGCATCACCGCCTCCGACGGCCGCCGCATCGAGACCGTCGTGGAGAACCGCAACACCCACGACGCGCACCCGCCGCTGAGCCGGGGTGACGGCTGGGTCCACCTGTGCGGTGTGGCGGGCTACGCGCTGCTCGACGGAGCCGACGCGAAGGTGATCCGCGAAAGGCGTACCGGCCGCTGGCGGGACATCGACGAGGGCGCCACCACCGGAGGCGACAGGACCCGCGTCACCAGGCACTACACGACGATCCTCATCGACCACGGCGTCGATCCGCGCAAGGCGCGCTACGCCTACGCCGTGCTGCCCGGCGCCTCCGCCGCGCAGACCGCGGCCTACGGACGGCGGGTCGAGATCCTCGCCAACTCCGGAACCGTGCAGGCCATCTCCCGCGACGACCTGCTCGCCGCCGTCTTCTGGCGCGCGGGGACCGTCGAGACCGCGGACGGGCCGCTCTCCGCCGACGGCCCGTGCGTGCTGCTGGCCCGCCGCGACGACGAGCGGGTACGGCTCGCGGTCTCCGACCCGTCCAGGACCGCCGACGAGGTGAAGATCGGGCTGCCCTGGCCGGTGAGATCGATCGAGGAGGGCGACCGCGGCGTACGCAAGGCCAAGCGGGCGGTCAAGGTGGACGTCGGAGGCAGCCGCGGGCACGCCCGTACAGCGGTGGTGCGGTCCGAGCCCCGCAGGCGCGTGGAGCCGCACCCCGGCGGCCCCCGCGCGTTGAAGCCGATCTGATCCGCGGCCGGCCGCCGCCGGTTCCCTGTCCGCCCTTCCCGGCGGTCAGTCCGGGGAGTCGGCCGTCTCCAGCATGGGCACGAGGAACCGCCGGGCCACCGCGGCCAGTTGCGCGTCGTCGTCGAGGTCGACGACGTGACTGGGGATCGCCAGGAAGGACGCGGAGATCCGGACCATCAGCTCGGCCACGAGGTCGGCGTTCAGGTCGCCCGGCACGTGGCCCGCGCGTTGCTCGCGGCGCAGCTGGCCCGCGACGAACTGCCGGACGGTGGCGAGGGTACGGCCCCCGTCGTTGATCATGGAGGGGACGAGCAGATCCGGCTCCGCGGCGATCAGACCGCCAATCAGCGGGTTGCTCCGGATCGCGCGCAGCGAGCTCACGAAGCCCAGGACCACCCGGTCGGCTGCGGTGCGGGCCTGTTCGATATCGATGAGGAACCGGTCGAAATACCGGCGGAACTCCCGGCGTACCACGTGTTCGACCAGCGCGTCCTTCGTGGCGAACCGCCGGTAGACCGTGATCCGCGACACCCCGGCCCGGCGGGCGACGTCCTCCACGGTCGACCGCCGGATCCCCATGCGGCAGAACTGCTCATAGGCCGCGTCGAGTATGCGCGTGCTGGTGTCGTCCATGTCGTCGACCCGCTCGACGGCATCGATGTACGCGCGCTCCAGCAACGACTCCGAGTCCGACGGCGCCATGAGCCCGGACAGCGCAGATTCCACGATCACCTCCTGCACCTGATTCTGCCTCCCCCACTGACAACCGGTGTCGCGGTCTTGTGATGCCCGCCACAGTGTGCTGACATGAGTGATACAGAGATTCATTGTTTGTTTCATCGTATCAGCAAGTGATCTCGACCTCGCGAGAAGGAGGAACGACGGCATGGGCAAACTCAGCAGACGCGACATGCTGAAGGCGGGGGGGACACTGGGCGCCATCGGTGCGCTGAGCGTCGCCACCCCCGCACAGGCACGCGTGTGGACCTGGTCCCCCAGCGGCTCGGTGGCGGGCACCGGGGCGGGCGCCGACCCGCGATGGGTCTGGGACGAGGAGGCCGACCCGCTGGTCGCCTCACTGATCGACCGCGGCGCCGTACCCGAGGTCAACCGGCTGCTGCGGACCTGGACCAAGAACGGCCAGCCGCTGCCGGCCGGGCTCCCGGCGGACCTGCGGGACTTCATGGAGCGGGCCCGTCAGCTGCCGCCGTGGGCCGACCGGGGCAAGCTCGCCACCGCGGTCGAGTTCAACGACAAGCGGGGGATCTACCTCGGCGTGCTGTACGGCTTCGCCAGCGGCATGATGAGCACGGTCATCCCCAAGGAGGCACGCGCGGTCTACTACTCCAAGGGCGGCGCGGACATGAAGGACCGCATCTCCAAGACCGCCAAGCTCGGGTACGACATCGGGTCCCGGAAGGCCTACGACGCCGACGGCGAGATGATCGTGACCTGCGTCAAGACCCGGCTGGTGCACGCCGCCGTGCGCCACCTGCTGCCGAAGTCCCCGCACTGGCAGCGGGCCGCCGACGAGGAGATCCCGATCAGCCAGGCCGACATGATGGTCACCTGGCACAGCCTTCCCACGACCGTCATGAAGAACCTGACCGCCTGGAGGGTGCCGATCCCCGCCCACGAGTCCGCGGCCTTCCTGCACTCGTGGCAGCTGGCCGCGCACCTGCTCGGCATCAAGAACGAGTACATCCCCGCGTCGTGGCAGGAAGCCGACTCCCAGGCCCGACAGGTCCTGGACCCGGTGCTGGCCCCGACGCCCGAGGGCGTCAAACTGGCCGACATCCTCCTCAACCTCGGCGCCGCGATCGACGCCGGCATCCTCAGCAAGCGCGTCCTCGGCGCGTTCACGCGCTTCCTGCTCGGCGACCAGATCGCCGGGTGGCTGAAGATCTCCAGGTATCCGTTCTGGGACGGGATCCTCAACACGCTCTGGGAGCCCTTCATCGCCGTCCGCGAAGGCACGCTCAAGACGTTCCCGGGGACGGAGAACGTCTACTGGCTCTTCGACGAGCTCCTTCGCAAGATCGTCCTGGTCTACCTCTCCGAGGCACGACCGATCAGCATCGAGATCCCGCTGACCAACAACCCGGACCACTGACCACGACACTCGGGAGGAGCCTGGAACGACGGAGCCGAATGGCGACAGGCCGTCCGTCACGTGCCGGTGGGCCGTGGCGGACGGACGTCGAGATCACTGAGGGCGTAGGCGACACCGGTGTCGAGGTCGGTGCCGTGACCGGACCGGAAGGCCCGCCGGTAGGCGTGATCCCCCAGGGCGCCGAGCGCCTGTTTCTCGCAGGCCTGGCGGGCGGCGACCCATTCGGGGATGCCGGCCTGCGGCCTGCCCAGGGTGTCCCAGAGTCGCTGGGCCAGGCCGAGCAACCAGGCCGCCCGTTCGGCACGGCCCGTGTCGGCCGCGGCGCAGGCGAGCACGTCGAGGGCCATCGCCGCACCGAGGCGGTCGCGTAACCGGTGCCTGACCTCCAGCGACGACCGGGCGTAGACGTCTGCGGCGTGGGGCGAACCGCGGGCCAGCTCGGCTCGGGCGAGGAACGCCTCGCAGTAGGCGCGCGCCCAGCGCTCGCCGTACCGTGCGCAGACGGCGCGCAGGTCCTGCAGCGCGGCGACGGCCTCGTCGGTACGGCCGGCGGCGGTGAGCATGATGGCGCGGGCCTGCCGGGCCGAGATCGGGGGCAGGGTCAGCTCGTCCTCCCGCAGTGGTATCTCGGCGATCCTATGGTCGTGTGAGGCCGGTCCTCGGGCCGGGTCGTCGAGCAGCATCGCGGACACGGCCGTCATCAGGCCGTGCTCCCTCAGCCGGGCGTCGCCGAGGCTCTCGGCCGCGGCGACGCATTCGGCGCCCCGGGTCCGGGCGCCCTCGCCGTCGCCCAACGCCACCAGGACCATGCCGCAGGCCCACAGAGCCTGCGTGCGCTCCGGGCTGAGTTCGGTGTCGACGGCCAGCGCCCGCTCCAGGTAGTGCCGGCCCTCCTGGGGGAACCCGCAGCAGATCCAGCAGAACCACAGGTTGCCGGCCAGCTCCGCGGCGCAGTGCTCCTCCGGTTCGGCCAGGGCGAACTCCAGCGCGGCGCGCAGGTTGTCCAGCTCGGCGGTGACCCGGTCGTACCAGGCGAACTGCTCAGGCCCCATCCAGGCGGCGGCGCCCTGACGGGCCAGCGTGCGGTAGTGGTCGCGGTGCCGGCGCCGCATCCTGTCGTGCTCGCCCAGCTGCGCCAGCCAGAACGCGCCGAATTCACGGAGGGTGTCCAGCATCCGGTAGCGCTCCCCGTCGCCGGTGAGCGTCCAGGTGAGCAGGGACTTGTCGGTCAGCGCGGTCAGCAGGTCCGGAATCCGCGCGGCGGGCAGGTGGGCGTCGGCGCACACCTGTGCCGCCGCGTCCGCCTCGAAGGAACCCGCGAAAACCGACAGCCGGGCCCAGAGCAACCGCTCGGCCGGGCTGCACCACTGGTGGCTCCACCCGATCGCGGTGCGCAGGGCCTGATGCCAGGGCGGGTCGGCGGAGTAGGCGGCGGCCTCGGTCTCCAGCGCGGCGAAGCGATCATCCAGCCGCGCGGCCAGCTGCTCCAGCGGCCACTCCCCCAGCCGGGCGGCGGCCAGCTCGATGGCCAGCGGCAGCCCCTCCAGCCGCCGGCAGATGCGCAGCACGGCCTGCCGGTTGCGCACGGTGACGGCGAAGCCGGGCAGTGCCTCGGCCGCCCGTTCGGCGAGCAACGCCACGGCGTCCCCGTCCTCGACCGACAGCGGCTCCAGGGCGAAGGTCTCCTCGGAGGGCGCGCCCAGACGGCGGCGGCTGGTGGCCAGAATGCGCAGGCCCGGCGCGGCGGCCAGCAGGCGCTCGGCGACCGGCGCGCACGCCTCGGCCAGGTGCTCGCAGGTGTCCCACAGCAGCAGCGCCTCCCGGCCTGCCAGGTAGTCGGCCAGCACCTCGATCATCGGGTCGGTGGTCTGGTTGACCAGCCACAGCGCCTCAGCGATGGCGTACGGCAGCGAGGCGCCCAGCTCCAGCGGCGACAACGTCACCCACCAGGCCCCGTCGGCCAGGTCCGGGGCCATCTCGGCGACGGCGCGCAGTGCCAGGCGGGTCTTTCCCACCCCGCCCGGCCCGGTCACCGTCACCAGCCGCGACCGCTCGCACAACCGCCGCAGCTCGGCCAGCTCCGCCCGGCGGCCGACCAGGCGAGTGGTCTCCGCCGGCAGGTTGCCCGTCTCCCTCCGGTCCAGGGGCATGATCGTCACCTGCTCGGGTCGATCCTGCGACCTTTATGCCACCACCTGCAAGAAGGTATCAAGCGGGCGCGGTACGAACCAGCGAACCGGCGTCCGAGCACACGGTCGGATCATTCGGATCACCCCCGCGTCACAGACCGTCACGGCCCGCCGGCCTGTCCTCGACCCGGGTCAGCTCGGTAGCCTCGGCCGGTCCGGCCCGTTGCCGGACACCGGGATGTCGATCTCTCCCTGGATGAAGGCGCGGCTGAACGCGGTCAGTTTGAGATGGTGCGCACGAGCGTGGGCGCGTAACTGCACGAACGCCTGATCGGGGGTCAGGTTCAGGCGCTCGGCCAGCATGCCCTTGGCCTGCTCGATCAGCACCCGGCTGTTCAGCGCGCGCTGAAGCTGCTGGGTGACGCTCTCCTGGTGACGCACCGTGCGCCGGTGCATCAGGCCGATGGTGGCCGCGTCGGCCAGATCCTCTCCCCAGCTGACGGCCTTGACGTCCAACGGCGCCGGGGCGGTGTCCAGCAGGCTGAGCGCGCCGACGGCCTGCTTGCGCCACCTCATCGGCACCGCGTGCACCGCGGCGAAACCGGCCGCCACCGCGGCCGGGGCGAACCGCGGCCAGCGCTCGGCGGCGACCGCCAGATCCGTGCAGGACACCGGCGTCCGGTTCTGATAGGCCTCCAGGGCCGGGCCTTCCTGGCACCGGAGCTGGAGCGTCCCCAGGACGTGGGCGGGTCCGCTGGAGGCCGCCACCATGCTGAGCGGACCGACGGGATCGGCCAGCAGCACGGCACAGGCGGCCACCCCGGTCACCGAGACCCCGTGGCAGGCGAGATTGTCGAGGTAGTCCATGATGTCGAAGTCATCGGCCAGGGTGTCGGCCAACTCCGTGAAGATCCGGCCCACCCGTGGCGGAGGCCGTACCATCTCTCCTCCCCGATCCGTTGGGGTCGCCAGGACGAATCACCTGCTTCTCCGCGCCTTTAGCGCAGAAGGTGCTGTGGCGATGAGAGGGATCCGCACCGGGGGTCGCGCAGATCCTGACGGCTCTTTCCCTCCCTGCGGCCAGCGCGCTCGGGCGGACACGCTTGATGAATGATGTGAATCTGCCCGCCCGGCGCACGTGCAAACAGAACCGGGGGTGGCACCTCGGCCGGAATCCGGGAAATCCGGCCGGGCACGCCGTGGCCGCGGTGCGCAGGCCCGCGCAGGCGGTGCGCAAGCCTCCGGCAAGCGGTACGCCGTACCAATGAGGCACGTACCCGCAGCGAGCAGCACGGCGGGTCTCACCCTCGGGAGTCCACCATGAAACGCCGCACGATCCTCTCGGTGACCGCCGCCCTCTCCTCCGCCCTGTCGTTCACCGCCCTCCCCGCCCACGCCGGCACCACCGGGGCGAACGGCTGCGGCATCCAGCCGTACGGCCTCATCGGCGCCCGCTGGGCCCAGCTCGGCGGCGAGAACGGCAAGCTCGGCTGCCCGACGACAACCGAGCGCGACATCTACCAGAACGGCGTCGGCTGGGCCGGTCGCCGCCAGACGTTCGCCCGCGGCGAGATGGCCTGGTCCCCCAAGAACGGTTCCAAACTGGTGGTGGCCGCCTGGTCGGACCGCGGTTACGCCCACGTCAACTGGCGGACGACCGATCGCGCCTTCGACAAGTTCATCGTCCGCTGGACCAGCGCCGCCGATCCGGACGGTGCCCAGCAGGACATCGTCGGCGGCGTCCGCGGCCGTACCGCCGTCCGCATCCACACCAACAGCGGCTACCGCTGGAACATCAAGGGCTGCGACACCGGGATCTTCGGCTCCGACTGCCAGAAGACCTGGACGATCTCCGTCACCGGCTGACCTCGGCGGAAGGCCGACGGCGGGAGGCGGCGATCGTCCTGGCGCCGACGAGGTCGTCGGCGATCGCGTCGGGGACCTCACGGTCGAATCCGGCCAGGGCGCGCGTCCGGAGGGCGATGAGCGCCGTGGCGGCGATGCAGACCGCGAAGAGCACGTACATGAACCCGATCCCGCGCCCCGGGCCGGTCCCGATGAGCGCGCCGGCGGTGGAGGCCAGCGCGCCGCCCTCGGCGAGCAGCGGCTCGAACAGCGAGCTGACCACGGGGGCCACGACGCCGAACCCGAGCGGCAGCGTGGACCAGGAGATAACCGTGTTCATCGCGAAGACCCGGCCGTGGAAACGCTGCGGCACCTTCACCTGGACGATCGTCGCGTAGATGCCGTTGAGCAGCGTCAGGCACAGGGTCATCCCGAACGCGCCGGCCCCCACCACGACCAGGTCGGCGCGGAGGCCGGTGACGGCCGCGCACCCGCCCAGGGCCAGGGTGAACAGCAGCACGCCGCGCATCCGCAGGACGCGGGGCCCGCCCCACACGCTCATGACCAGGCCACCGAGGAAACCCGCCGCCCCGGAGGCGAAGGCGACCCGGCCGACGTCGTCGAGGGTCGCGAACGACAACACCAGCGGGGTGACCATCAGGAACAGCGGCGACAGGAAGACGTTCAGGCCGGCGAAGAACAGCAGCATGGCCCGGAAACCGGGGTTGCCCCACGAGTAGCGGAACCCCCCGGCGATCTCGGAGAGCAGCGTCTCCCTGCGCCGCCAGGCCATTGCGGCCGGGAACTTGATCAGCAGCAGCGTGCCGATCGCGAAGGTGTAGCTGATCACGTCGAGGGCGACGATGCCCTCCAGGCCGATCAGAGACATCAGGCCGACCGCGACGAGGGGGACCACGAGCTGGGCGGAGGAGTTGACCATCTGCACGACGCCGTTGGCGTGCCCGAGGAGTCGTTTGGGGACGAGCTGCGGGATCGCCGAGGCGTAGGCGAGCCGCTGGAAGGTCAGGGACACCGACAGGGTGACCAGCGGCAGGTAGACGTGCCACACCTGCAGGTTCCCGGTCCACAGCAGCAGCCCCAGCGCGAGCTGGCTGCCGAACGCCCCGACGTCGCCCGCCAGCATCACCCGGCGCCGGTCCATCCGGTCGACGATCGCCCCCGCGAACGGTGTCACCAGTAGTCCGGGCACCAGCGCGAGCACGGCGAACAGGGTGAAGTTCGCCACGGAACCGGTGGTCTGGTAGATCCAGATCGGCACGGCGAACTCGGTGAGCGCCGATCCGAGGATCGACACGAGCTGCCCGGCGGCCACCGCGGCGAAGCGTCGCACGCTGGGCTCCGACACCTCGCCGGACTCGCGCGAACCACCGGGCGCGCCGGGGCCCTGGCCGCGCCGGGAGACCCCGGCCAGCCGCCAGGTGACGTCCGCCGCTCCGGCGTCGGCGGTCCCGGCGGCCGGGGCCCACGACTCGGGCGTGGACGGTACGGCCCGCAGCGCGGGCGCGGAACCGAACGACGGAACCTCCGTGAGGATCCGGGCCAGCTCAGCGGCCCGGTACTTCAGGAAGAAGTGCCCGGCCTCGCGGATGACGACGAGAACGGAGGTGTCCGTCAGGAAGTGCCACTCGCGGTAGCGCTCCTCGTAGAACTCCGTGGCCGGGTCGCGGTCGCCGACCAGGGTGACCAGCGGGGCGCGCAGCCGTGCACCGGTGCCGGTGCCGGTGCCGGTGCCGGTGCCGAGGTCCGTACCGGCGCCAGCGCCAGCGTCGGTGCCGGTGTCCGTGCCCGTGCCGGTGGCGGGGTCGGTGCCGACGACGCCGGTGAAGTACTCCTCGGCGCGTTCGGCCTCCCGGCGCATGTTCCGCACGATGCGCAGGGCGTGCTCGGGTTCGAGGTCGCTCAGGTCCACGCCCATCGAGGCGAGCCAGTTGCCGTAGGCGCGGTCGGAGGAGACGGCCGAGGCCCGCGCCAGCCTGGACAGTCCGCGCATCAGCCGGCCACGCGGCTTGGTGAAGGGGAAGGCCGCGCCGATGCAGACGGCCTCCAGGTCGCGCCCGGCCGCCTCGGCCCGGCGGGCGATCTCCACGGTGAGGGCCGATCCGACGCTGCTGTGGCCGTACAGGACCAGGGGACCGTCCACCCGGCGGATGATCTCCTCCACGCAGCGTTCGGCCAGTTCCTCGAAGGGCAGCGGCTCCTCGTCCAGCCCCAGGTCGTTGCCGGGGACGGCGACCGCCAGCAGCCGGTGGCCCTCGGGCAGCGCCTCGGCCAGCGGGCGGTAGACCAGCGCGCTGGCGCCGCCGTACGGCACGCACACGTACGTCACCGTCGCGGGTCCCGGGGGGGTGAGCTCGTGCAGCAGCGGGCGCCCGGAGCCGTCGTCCGGGCGGTCGACGAGCGCGGCGAGCCGCCGTACCGTGGGGTTGCGGAACAGGTCCATCAGGGACACGCCGTCGCCCAGCTCGCGGCGCATCCTCGCGATCGCCTTGGTCGCCGACAACGAGTGCCCGCCGAGGTCGAAGAAGTCCTCCTCGGCTCCCACCGCGTCGATCCCGAGCACCTGCGACCAGATCTCCGCGATGACGCGTTCGGTCCCGGTGGCGGGGAGATCGGCGGGCTCCCGGCGTTCCGCCTCCGGGGCGGGGAGGGCGCGCCGGTCGAGCTTGCCGTTGGGCGTCAGCGGCAGCCGGTCGAGCACCACCACGGCTTTGGGCACCATGTAGGCGGGGACGCCGTCGGCCAGGCGTTCCCGGAGCCGGGCCGGTTCGGCGTCGCCGACGACGTAGGCGACCAGCGCGTCCCGGTCCACGACGACGACCGCCTGCGCCACGCCGGGCTCCTCGAGCAGGCGGGACTCGATCTCGCCGAGCTCGATCCGGTAGCCGCGCAGCTTCACCTGGTCGTCGAAGCGGCCCAGGAACTCCAGCTGTCCGTCGGCGCGCCAGCGGACCCGGTCGCCGGTCCGGTACAGCCGTTCCCCCTCCACCACGGGGAACCGCTCGGCGGTCAGCTCCGGCCGGTTCAGGTAGCCGCGGGCCAGCCCGGTGCCGCCGATGTACAGCTCGCCGGGCACCCCGGTGGGGACCAGGCCTCCGGCCTCGTCGAACACGTACAGCGAGGTCTCCGCGAGGGGCCGGCCGATGGGCGGGCGCTCGTCGGAGTCGCGGAGCTCCGCGCAGGTGGCGATGACCGTCGTCTCGGTCGGGCCGTAGGTGTTGACCAGCCGGACCGCACCGCCGAAGCGCCGGTGCCAGGCCCGTACGGCCCACGGCTGCGCCTGGTCGGCGCCGAGGATGGTCAGGCGCAGGCCGGGGGGCCAGGCGACGGCGTCGATGTCGGCGGCGAGCTCGTGCCAGTACGGCGTGGGCAGGTCGAGCACGGTCAGTCCGGCCCCCTCCGCCGTGGCCAGGAAGTCCGGCAGGAACTCGCCCCCGCTGGGCAGCAGGGTGAGCGTGGCGCCGGAGGTCAGGCACGGGTAGACCTCTTCGACGTGGGTGTCGAAGCTGACCGAGGCGAACTGGAGCACCCGGTCGGCCGGGCCCAGTCCGTAGGCGTCGCGCATCCAGCGCACCCGGGCCGCCAGCGCGCGGTGGGTGACCAGCACGCCCTTGGGACGGCCGGTGGAGCCCGAGGTGTAGATGACGTACGCGGCGCGGGCGGGGTCGGGGGCGGGCAGTTCTCCCCCGCCCTCACGCGGCTCCGCCGCGGGGTCGAGCCGCAGCACCCCGGCGGGGACGCCGTCCGCCCCGGGATCACCGTCCGCCCCGGAGGCGCTGCCCGTCCCGGGAGCGCTGCCCGTCCCGGGGGCGCCGACCAGGATCCGGGCCTCGCTGTCGGTGAGCATGTAGGCCAGCCGTTCGGCCGGGTAGGCGGGATCGAGCGGCAGGTACGCGGCGCCCGCCTTCCAGACGGCGAGCAGCGTCACGATCAGCTCGGGCGAGCGCTCCAGGCAGACCCCGACGATCGACTCGGGCCCGGCGCCCGCCTCGCGCAGCGCCCGCGCGAGCCGGTCGGACCGCGCGTCCAGGTCCGCGTAGGTCAGCCGGACGCCTCCGTGGCTCAGCGCCGTCGCGTCCGGGGCCGCCGCGACCGCCTCGGCGATCATGCCGGGTACGGTCGCCTCACCGGCGGGGCCGGCGGGGCCGGTGCCCCACTCCAGCAGGCGGGCCCGTTCCTCCTCGCCCAGCAGGTCGACGGCGGACAGCCGTACCTCCGGGTCGGCCGTCACAGCGCGCAGCAGCCGGACGAACCGGTCGGCCAGCGCCTCGATCGTGGACCGGTCGAACAGGTCGCTGCGGTAGCCGAAGCCGAGAGTCAGCCCGTCCGGGTCGCGCCAGGCTTCCAGGGTCACCTCGAACTTGGCCGCGGTGTACCCGGTGTCGAACCCCTCGACGGTCAGGCCCGGCATGCCGGACGCCTGGCGCGGGTCGTCCTGGGTGTGCACGACGAGCATGGTCTGGAACAGCGCCGAGCGGCTGAGGTCGCGTTCGACCTTCAGGTCGGCCATCACCCGTTCGAAGGGGATCTCCTGGTGGGTGAAGGCGTCCATCGCGACCGACCGGGTACGGCCCAGCAGCTCCCGGAAGGTCGGGTCGCCCGTCAGGTCGCCGCGCAGGACCAGCGTGTTGAGGAAGTACCCGATCAGCGGTTCCAGTTCGAGCCGGGCCCGCCCGCCGGTGGGCGAGCCCACGCAGATGTCCTTCTGCCCGGTGTGCCGCATGAGCAGCGTCTGGTAGGCGGCGAGCAGCGCCATGAACAGGGTGCAGCCCTCGTCCGCGGCGAGCCGTTCGAGCCGGGCGGCCGTGGCGGCGTCCAGGCGGCGGCTCAGGGTGTCGCCCTCGGAGGTCTGCACGGGCGGCCGGGGCCGGTCGACGGGCAGGTCCAGGACGGGGGCGTCGGCGAGCTGCCCGCGCCAGTACTCCAGGGAGCGCCGCGCGTCCTCGCCGCGCAGCTGCTCGCGCTGCCAGAGCGCGTAGTCGGCGTACTGGACGGCGAGCGGCTCCAGCGGCGGCTCCCCGTCCGGGGACTCGCCGTCTGCGAGCTCCCCGTTCGAGGATCCGCCGTTCGAGGGCTCCCCGTTCAGGAACGCCTGGTAGACGACGGCCAGCTCGCGCATGAGCAGGGTGATGGAGACGCCGTCGGCGATGATGTGGTGGCACACCAGGCTCAGCACGTGGTCGTCGTCGCCGAGGCGGAGCAGCGCGACCCGGAGCAGCGGCCCGGTCCCCAGGTCGAAGGGGACGGCCACGCGCTCGGCGATCAGCGCCGGGGCGTCGGCCTCCGGCACCTCCAGATACTCCACGTCCAGGGGGGACGGCGGGTCCACGACCTGGACGGGGCTGCCGTCCTCGTCGACGAAGCGGGTACGGAGGATCTCGTGCCGGGCCACGATGTGGTCGAACGCCCGGCGCAGGACCGGGACGTCGAGCGGGCCGCGCCAGCGCTGGGCGAGGGACATGGCGAACGCGCTGTCGCCGGGGTCGAGCTGGTCGAGGAACCAGATCCGCTCCTGCCCGGAGGAGAGCGGCAGGCTCTCCGCACCGGGCGGGCGCGGGACGATCGAGGGCGGGGCCGGGGTGGCGAGACCGCCTCGCAGCCGCTGGGCGAGCAGGGCCTTCTTGGCCGCCGACAACGTGGTCACGGAGTCTCCGTCTCAAGCAGCCGGGCGGCCTCCTCGTCGGTGAGATCGGACAGCTCCTCGATGAGGAGCCGCTCCACCTCCACCGCGAGGCCGGCCACCGTACGGTTAACGAAAAGCGTGCGAATGGGGACGTCGATCCCGATGGAGGCCCGCAGCCGCGCACCGACCCGGGCGATCAGCAGCGAGTGGCCGCCGAGGGCGAAGAAGTCGTCGAACGCGCCGACCCGGCCGACCCCCAGCACCTCCTGCCAGACCTTCGCCACCAGTTCCTCGGCGTCGTTCCGGGGCCTGGTGAACGGCCGGTCGGCGTCGAGGTCCGGGGCGGGCAGCGCCCTGCGGGCGATCTTCCCGCCCGTGGTCACCGGCAGTTCGGGCAGCACCACCCAGACCTCGGGCACCATGTACGGCGCCAGCCCCTCGGCCAGGTGCCGCCGTAGTTCCTCCGGATCGGCGGAGCCCGCGACGTAGGCGACGAGCCGGTCGTCGCGGGCGGTGACGGCCGCCTGGCGCACGCCGGGGAAGGCGAGCAGGCGCTCCTCGATCTCCCCGGGCTCGATCCGGTAGCCGCGGACCTTCAGCTGGTCGTCGAGACGGCCGAGGAACTCCAGCTGCCCGTCCGGCCGCCAGCGGACCCGGTCACCGGTCCGGTAGAGGCGGTCCCCGCCCTCTCGGGTGGCGTCTCCGGTCCGGTAGAGGCGGTCCTCGCCGTACCGGGCGGTCACGAACCGTTCGGCGGTGAGGTCCGGCCGGTTCAGGTAGCCGCGGGCCAGCCCGGCGCCGCCGAGGAGCAGCTCTCCGGGAGCGCCGGGCGGCACGCGGCGACCGCGGGCGTCGGCGACGACCGCCCGGGTCCCGGCGATCGGCCGCCCGATCGGCGGGCGCTCCCCGGCACCGGTCTCGGCCCCAGCCCTGGCCCCGGCGTCGGCGCCGCTTCCGGCAGGGCCGAGGTCGGCCGCGGTCGCGATGATCGTGGCCTCGGTGGGCCCGTAGGTGTTCACCAGACGGACCCGGTCACCGAACCGTTCCCGCCAGCGGGCCACGGCGGAGGCGTGCACCTGCTCGCCGCCGAGGATGACCAGCCGCAACCGGGCGGGCCAGGCCACCTCGTCGATCTGGTCCACCAGCCGGTGCCAGTAAGCGGTAGGCAGGTCCAGCACCGTCACCGCGTCCCCGCGCGGCCCGGCGAGGACCTCGGGCAGCGTGATGGCGCCCCCGGGCAGGAGCTCCAGCGTCGCACCGGCGGCGAGGGCGGGATAGATCTCCTCGGCGTGCGCGTCGAAGCTGAGCGAGGCGAACTGGACCACCCGGTCCCCCGGCCCCAGCCCGTAGTTCTCGCGCATCCAGGCCACCCGGGCGGCCAGGGCCCGGTGCTCCACCACCACGCCCTTGGGGACGCCGGTGGAGCCCGAGGTGTAGATCACATAGGCGGCGTCGTCGTCCCGGACGGGTTCGAGAGCGTCGGAGCCCTCCGTCCCGGGAAGCGGTTCCTCCGGCGGCGCCGGCCCGTCCCCGGGGAGCGCCCCCTGCGGCAGCGCCTCTTCCAGCGACACCACCGGCACGTCCGACGGCGGCGGGGTGCCGGCCCGAGCGGACGTCACCAGCAGGACGGCTCCGCTGTCGGCCAGCAGCAGCCCGGTCCGCTCGTCGGGAAGCTCGGGATCGACGGGCAGGTAGGCGGCGCCGGACCGCCACACCGCCAGCAGCGCCGCCATGGCGTCGGCCGACCGGTCCAGCCGGACCGCGACGACCGTCCCCCGGGCGGCCCCGTGCTCGCGCAGCAGGGCGGCGAGCGCAGTCACCCGGCGGTCCAGGGCGGCGTAGGTCACCGTCTCCGAATCGGAGCTCACCGCGACGGCACCGGGACGGGCGGCGGTCGCCGCGGCGATCAGCGCGGGCACGAGGGGGCCCGCCGGGCAGGGCTCGGCCTCCTCCAGCTCCCGCAGCCGGGCGTCGTCGCCGTCCGTACGGATCGGCAGCGCGGAGAGCGGGCGGCCGGGGTCGGCCGCGATCGCGCCGCACAGGACGGCGAACCGGCCGGCGAGGGCGGCGACGGTCCCCGCCTCGAACAGCTCGGCGTCGTAGCCGAGCGATAGGGAGAGCCCGCCGGCGTCGCGCCGCCCCTCCAGCATGAGGTCGAACTTGGCCTGGCGGAACCCGGCGTCGAAGTACTCCAGGGACAGATCCGCGAAGGTCGTCCGGGGCTCGCCCTCCTCGTCCTGGGTGTGCAGGATGGCCATGGTCTGGAACAGCGGGGTACGGCTCAGGTCGCGCTCCACGTCCAGTTCCGTCAGGAGTCTCTCGAACGGCACCTCCTGGTGGGCCAGCGCCTCCAGGACGGTCGTGCGGGTACGGCGGAGCAGGTCGGCGAAGGACGGGTCACCCGACAGGTCCCCGCGGAGCACGAGGGTGTTGGCGAAGTAGCCGACGACCGGCTCGAACGCCACGTGGTCCCGGCCCGCCGCCGGGGAGCCGACGGTGATGTCGTCCTGCCCGGTGTGCCGGGCCAGCAGCACCTGGTAGGCGGCGAGCAGCACCATGAACAGCGTCGCGCCGTGCTCCTGCCCGAGCCGCTCCAGGTCCGCCGAGAGCCCGGCCGGGAGCCGGAAGGCGTGGAAGCCTCCCGCGTGGGCGGGCACGCGCGGCCGGGGACGGTCGAGCGGCAGGTCCAGGACGGGGGGATCGGCGAGCCGGTCGCGCCAGTAGGCGAGGGCGGCGCCGTCGTCGCGGCCGCGCTGCCAGAACGCCACGTCCCCGTACTGCAGCGGCGGCTCGGCGAGCGCGGGGGCGGTCCCGTCGCGGTGCGCCGCGTACAGGGCGGTCAGGTCGTCGCCCATGACGTTGAGCGACCAGCCGTCCCCCGCGATGTGGTGGAGCACGGAGCACAGGACGTGGTCGTCCTCGGCCAGGCGGATCAGGGTGACCCGGAACGGGGGCGCCGCGGTGAGGTCGAAGGGGGCGTTGGTGCGCTCGGCGACCAGCCTCCGGGCGGTCTCCTCCGGCCGGGCCGCCCCGGCCGGATCCGGGCCGCCGCCCTCCCGGGCCGGGACCGTCCCGGCGGGCGCCTCCCCGGCCCGCTCCCCGGCGAGCAGGTCCACGTACTCGATGACCGGCCCGCCGTCCGGGACCACGACCGCGACCGGGTTGCCGTCCACGTCGGGGTAGCGGGTGCGCAGGATCTCGTGCCGCGCCGCCAGGTCGCGGAAGGCGCGGGCCAGCGCTCCGGTGTCCAGCGCGCCGCCCAGCCGCCAGACGTTGTACATGTTGTAGGACGCGTCGGCGGGGTCGAGCCGGTGCAGGAACCAGAGCCGTTCCTGGGCGGGCGAGAGCGGCGGCGGCGTGCCGGGCGGGCGCGGGCCCGGAACCGCGGCGTTCCCGGTGTTCCCTGCGTTCCCGGTCTCTCCGGCGTTGCCGGCCTCGCGGGGGCCCTCTGTCAGGCGTTCCCGTACGGCCGCCGCGAAGCCGGCGACGGTCGGCCGGGTGAACAGGTCCCGGAGCGGGATCTCCGCGCCGAGCAGCGCCGTCATCCGGGCGGTGACCTTGACGGCCAGCAGGGAGTGACCGCCCAGGGTGAAGAAGTCGTCGTCCGTTCCCAGCCCGGCCGCCCGGGACTCGTCCAGGCCCAGCACCTCGGCGAAGACCTCGGCGACCTGACGCTCCAGCGGGGTCCGCGGCTCCCGGCCCCGGCCGGTGGGCGACCGGTCGGGCGCGGGCAGCGCCTTGCGGTCGATCTTGCCGTTGGGGGTCAGCGGCAGCGCGGGCAGGTGCACGACCACCGCCGGGACCATGATCGCGGGCAGGGTGCGGGCGGCGTGCTCGCGGAGGTCCCCGCGGTCCCCGGAACCGCCGAGGTCCCCGACGACGTAGGCGACCAGGGTGTCGTCGACGACCGCGGCGACCGCGCGGGAGACGCCGGGGTGCGTCTCCAGGACGGCCTCGATCTCCCCCAGCTCGATGCGGTGACCGCGGAGCTTCACCTGGCCGTCGGCCCGGCCGAGATACTCGATCCGGCCGTCGGCCCGCCACCTGACGTGGTCGCCCGTCCGGTACATCCGCGCCCCGGGCGGGCCGAACGGGTCGGCCGGGAAGCGCTCGGCGGTCAGGCCGGGACGGTTCAGGTAGCCCCGGGCCAGTCCCGCGCCGGCGATGAACAGCTCGCCCACCACTCCCACGGGCACCGGCTCGAAGTCCTCGTCCAGCACGTAGACCCGGGTGTTGGCCAGCGGTCCGCCGATCGTCACCGTCCCCGGTTCTCCGGTCACCGGCGCGAAGGTCGACCAGATCGTCGTCTCGGTGGGGCCGTAGACGTTCCACAGGGCACGCACGCGGCTGCGCAGTTCGCGGGCGAGGGCCGGCGGCAGCGCCTCGCCGCCGGTGAGCGCGGTCACCGACGGCAGGTCGAAGCCCGCGTCGAGCATCGCCTGCCAGCCGGACGGCGTCGCCTGGACGTGCGTCACCCCGTGCCCGGAGGCGAGCCCGGCCAGCGCGGACGCGTCGGCGGCCTGCGCGCTCCCGGCGATGACCAGCTGCCCGCCGGTGACCAGCGGCAGGTACAGCTCCAGCGCGGAGATGTCGAACGACAGGGACGTGAGCGCCAGCCAGCGGTGGTCCGGTCCGGCGTCCAGCACCTCCCGCATCGCCAGCAGCAGGTTGACCAGGGCGCGGTGCTCGATGGCGACGCCCTTGGGGCGGCCCGTCGAGCCCGAGGTGTAGAGCACGTACACCAGGTCGCCGGGGGTGGCCAGCGGCGGGGGCGGGGAGGCGGACTCGGCGGCGAACGCCTCCGGGTCCTCGATGAGCAGGGCCGGTACGGTGCCGTGCGGGAACAGGCCGCGCAGGCGCTCCTCCGTCAGCAGCAGCGCGGCGCCCGAGTCCTCCAGCACGTAGGAGAGCCGGTCGGCGGGGTAGTCCGGGTCGAGCGGCACGTACGCGCCGCCCGCCTTCGCCACGGCCAGCAGCGCGGTCAGCGTCTCCAGCGAGCGGCCCGCGCACACGGCGACGAGGACGCCGGGCCGTACTCCCTCGCGCCGCAGCCGGTTGGCCAGCCGGCTGGCCGCCGTCTCCAGCTCGGCGTAGGTCAGACTCCGTCCCTCGCAGCTCGCCGCGACCGCGCCGGGCGCACCCGCGGCGAGGCCCGCGACGAGGTCGTGGAGCGTCGTCTCCGGCAGGGGCGCGGCGGTGTCGTTCCAGGCGGTGAGCAGCCGTCCGCGTTCCGCCTCGTCCAGGCGGGCGATCTCGGACAGGCGGCGGGCCGGGTCCTCGGCGGCGCGGGCCAGCATGGTCGCCAGGTGGCCGAGCATCCGCTCCGCCGTACCGCGGTCGAACAGGTCGGCGTTGTAGACGAGGTCGAGGTCGAGGCGGCCGTCACGGCGGCCGAACTCCAGGGACAGGTCGACGGCCGCCGGGCGGATGACGACGTCGAGGGGTTCGACGGTGAGCCCGGGAAGCGCCGACCGGATGCCCGCGTAGTCGTGCTGGACGATCTGGGCCTGGAAGAGCGGCGTGCGGCTGAGGTCCCGGGGCAGGTTCAGTTCGCCGACCAGCCGGTCGAAGGGGAGCTCGTCCCTGGTGTAGGCGGAGAGCGCTGCGGAGCGGACGCGGCGGAGCAGTTCGGCGAAGGTCGGGTCGCCGGACAGGTCGCCCCGGATCACGAGGGTGTTGAGGAAGAGCCCGATGAGCGGTTCCAGCTCGGGCCGGCCGCGGCCCGCGACCGGTGTCCCGACGCAGATGTCCCGCTGGCCGGAGTAACGCGACAGCAGGACCAGGTAGGCGCTGAGCATCGTGATGAAGGGGGTGCAGCGCGCCTGCCGGGCGAGCCGGTCGAGGCCGTCGCTCACCGGCCGGGGGAGGCTGAGCGTGACGTAGCCGCCGTTGGCGGTCCTGACCGCGGGACGCGGCCGGTCGGTGGGGAGCTCCAGCGTCGGCGGGTCGGCCAGCACCTTCCGCCAGTGGCCGAGGTGCTCCTCCAGCAGGCCGTCGAGGCGCTCGCGCTGCCAGCGGGCGAAGTCGCCGTACCGGATCGGCAGCGGCGGCAGCGGGGACGGGTCCCCGGCGAGGAACGCCCCGTACAGCGCGGCCAGCTCCCTCAGGAACACGCCGACGGACCAGCCGTCCACCGCGATGTGGTGGAACACCACGCACAGCGCGTGCTCCCGCTCCGCCAGGCGCATCAGGGTCATCCGGACCGGCGGCCCGTTCTCCAGGTCGAACCGCCGCTCGATGCGCTCACGGCCGAGCCGGCACGCCTCGGCCACCCGCCCGGCCTCCGGCAGCCCGGTCAGGTCCAGCAGCTCCAGCTCCGGGCCGTCGCCGACGACCTGGACCGGGGCTCCGTCCCGGCTCGGGTGGCGGGCCCGCAGCACCTCGTGACGGGCCGCGATCTCGGTGAGCGCGCGGGTCAGCGCGCCGGTGTCGAGCGGTCCCCGGAGGATCTCGGCGACGAACACGTTGTGCGCGGCACCGCCGCTCCCGCCGCTTCCATCGGCCCCGGCGGTCCCGGCGGCGCCCGCCGCACGGGGCGCGCCGGTGGTTTCACCGGCCCGGTCCAGGCGGTCGAGGAACCACATGCGTTCCTGACCGGGTGAGAGCGGCGACTCGCCGTTCTCGTCGTGGCTCGGACGGATCTCGTCGTGAACGAGGGACTCCATCGCCATCCCTCCTGCCGGCACCGTACGGCCGGCGTTCCGCTGGGGCGTGTCGCGGCAGCAGGATGGCAGACGGACGGGCGGCACCGCAATGATCATTTTCCCTTACGGTAAAGTAACTTTCCAGTTTTTTCCCCGCGTACGCTGGGGTTTCACGCCCGCGACGAGCCGACAAAGACGATATCCACCCAGCCCCCGCGAGACCCCGCCCGGACCCCCGGCGGTCCCGGCCGGGCTCCCCGCGGCCCCATTGGACGCCCGGGAGCCTTGAATCTCGATCAGAGGGGTTATTACTCTCAATTCGGTCGGCACAGAACGCCTGTCCCGTCCCAGGACGACTCCCCGGGCACCGTGCGCCCGGTGTCATGTTTCGGAGGTACGGTGACACCGGATTCGATCCCTGCAGTCGATCACATCTCGGCCGGATACCACCCCGACCCCGCGCTGTCGATGTCGTTGCACGCCGACGCCTACACGGATCCGGCGTGGTTCGCGATCGACCAGCGGGCGATCTTCGCGCGCACCTGGCAGTGGCTGTGCCACGTGGAGAAACTGCGGGAGCCGGGAAGCTACGTGACGGGCACGGTGGCCGGCATGCCGATCGTCGCCGTCCGGGACGAGGCCGGCACGCTGCGGGCGTTCTACAACGTGTGCAAGCACCGGGCGCACGAGCTGCTGTCCGGCTCCGGCGTCCGGCGCAGCATCGTGTGCCCGTACCACGCCTGGAACTTCGACCTGACCGGCCGGTTGAGGCGGGCGCGCGGCACCGGCGGCATGCCGGACTTCGACACCTCCGCGGTGCGCCTGGACCAGATCCAGGTCACCGAGTTCGGCGGCATGGTCTACGTCAACCTCGACCCCGGGGCGGCCCCCCTGCCGGAGCAGGCCGGAGACCTGGAGGCGGAGATCGAGGCGCGGGCGCCGGACGTGGCCGGGCTCACCCTCGCCCGCCGGCTCACCTACGACATCGCCTCCAACTGGAAGAACGTCGTGGACAACTTCCTGGAGTGCTACCACTGCCATGTGGCCCACAAGGACTTCGTGTCCCTGGTCGACATGAGCACCTACAAGGTCACCACGTACGGGATCTACTCCAGCCACATGGCCCAGGCCGGCACGGCGGACAACTCCGCCTACGACGTGTCCGGCGCGACGGTCACCGAGCACGCGGTCTGGTGGCTGTGGCCCAACACCTGCCTGCTGCGCTATCCCGGCCGCGGCAACTTCATGGTGCTGCAGATCATCCCGGACGGCCCGGAACGCACCCGCGAGATCTGGGACTTCTACCTGGAGACCGCGGAGCCCGACGAGGCCGAGCTGGACAGCATCCGCTACATCGACGAGGTTCTCCAGGCGGAGGACATCGCCCTGGTGGAGAGCGTCCAGCGCGGGATGCGCACCCCCGCGTTCACCCAGGGAAAGATCGTTTACGACCCCGGCGGCTCCGGGCTGTCGGAGCACGCGGTCCACCACTTCCACGGCCTCGTCCTGGACGCCTACCGCCGCGAACACGAACGGTCGCCCACACACTGAGGCGAACCTTTCGCCGCGGGCCGCACTCCAAACGTTCATGAGGACACACCGCACGCTGGCGGCACTGATCCTGCTCGCCGGCCAGCTCCTGGCCGCCCCGCCCGCCCGGGCCCAGGCTCTCCCCGACTGCCCGGCCCCCACCTCGGCAGAGATCAGGCGAGCCGAGGAGGGCCGGACCGACCAGCCGCCGAGAGGCGCCCGCGCGATCGCAGGACTGCGCCTCGGCCACCTCCCGGCGGGCTTCTCCTGGGGGCAGGTCGGCGTCTCCACCCACGACGGCATGACCGAGTACGGCTACCTCTGGTCCGACGACCGGGACGACGTCGACCGGCGCCACCGGTCGCTGTGGGTGCGCGTCGCCTGCTGGCCCGAGGCCACCGGACCGGCGAAGCTGAGAACGGCCCCGTTCCTCGAGGGAACCTTCACGGGCGACGTGCGGCGGGTGAAGGTCGGCAAGCGCACGGTGCTCACCAAGGAAGGGGACGGGGCACTGGGACACGGCCGTTACGCGGGCTGGGTCGAACGCGAAGGCGTCATGATCACGGTAATGGCCAGCCGGCCTCTCGTCCGGGAGCTGAACGAGATCATCAAGGGGATCACACTGCGCTGACGCCCTTTTCGCGGCCGGCGCCGCTTCTATCACAGCGTCCATTACAGCGTCTATCGCAGCGTCTATCGCAGCGTCCGTGTGGCGCCATCGTGGCCAGGGGCTTCACCCGGGCCACACCGGGAGAGCGGCGCTCGAAACGGGCCGCGCGCAATGGGCGATCATCAGGACGGAAAACCATCAGAACAAATATGTGTTTATATCGGTAATATCACCAGTCATGACATTTATTCATTGAGGGTTTTTGAGGGCCTGTGCGAAGGTCGCGGCACTGAGTCGACCCGACCACAGGAGGACTCATGAAGATCAGGCAGCTCATCCGGCGCGTCGCCGCGGCCGGTGCCGGGATCGTGGTGGCCGGCGCGCTCCTGACGGTGCCGTCCGCGCCCGCGCACGCCGCCCCCGGCGGCTCCGGCCCCTACCCGGCCGACTACGAGACCACGCTCCGCCTGCCCCGTCACACGATCTACCGGCCCGCGGTCCTGCCCACCGGCGTTCGCCTGCCCATCGTGGCCTGGGGCAACGGAGCCTGCCGCGCCGACGGCACCCTCTTCGAGAACTTCCTCAAGGAACTGGCCTCCCACGGCTTCCTCGTCATCGCCAACGGCCGGCCGGGCGGCACCGGCAGCACCGACGCGGAGATGCTGACCGACGCCGTGGACTGGGCGATCGCGGAGAACAGCCGCTTCGGCAGCAGGCTCCGGGGCAGGATCGACACCACGAAGGTCGCCGTGATGGGCCAGTCGTGCGGCGGGCTGGAGGCGTACGAGGTCTCGGACGACCCGCGCGTCACCACCACCGGCATCTGGAACAGCGGCATGCTGAGCGACGCCGACAACTACCAGCTCGCCCGCCTGCACGCGCCGATCGGATACTTCGTCGGCGGTCCCAGCGACATCGCCTACGGCAACGCCCTCGACGACTGGAACCGTCTCCCCGCCGGCCTGCCCGCGTTCATGGGCAACCTGGACGTCGGCCACCTGGGCACCTACTCCCAGCCCAACGGCGGGGAGTTCGGCCGGGTGGGCGCGGCCTGGCTCAAGTGGCAGCTCAAGGGCGACGCCGCGGCCAAGGCGATGTTCGTCGGCCCGAACTGCGGGCTGTGCTCCGGCCCATGGCAGGTCATGCGCAAGAACCTCAGCTGACCGCGATCGCCCCCTCGCGTCCGTGACCGGAGCGCCGGTCACGGACGTCGCGGCATGCGCACGCGGTGAGAGCGAGGCGAGGAGCAGACCGTTGCGCGCCCCCCGGGAAGACCGGAGGGAACTCGCGGGAAATCAGCGAGCGGCACTCCGCCGCAGGGCCCACATCGCGACGACGAGGGCCGCCAGGCGGGCCAGGTTGCCACGGTGCCAGGTCTGGAGCAGCTTACGGACTTCCTCCGCGCTCAACGGCTCCTTGCCGCGTAACAGCGTCAGGTTGACGGTCCGCACCAGATGGACCGTCAACACCACCGCCACCACCGTGCTCGCCGCGGCCGTGACGACGGCCCGCCTGTCACCGCCGGATCGCCAGTCATCGATCAGCGTGGCCGCGGTGCCCGCCAAGGTCGGCGGCACCACCGGAAGGTAGTAGCGCAGCGGGCTCCCAGACCCCAGAAGCTCCGGCGCCCGGTTCGGTCGGGCGTCCGCCAGCAACCGGGGCATGTCCACCATCGCCTCGTAGACGTTGCCGAAGAACCAGTGGAGCTGTCCCAGCCGGGCGGCCGCGGACCAGACGGTTCGCGATCGCGCCGCCTGCTTGCGCGAGGGGTTCCGCATGCCGACAGCATCTCAGACCTGTCAACATCCGCCCCGGCCGCCTCTCCCGTGGGTGACGGGATCGAGGCGACGCCCCACGCCGGTTCCCGCCGCCGGCCGCCCAGGTCGTCGCGACCGCCTCATGTCGCCCGTCGGACCGGTGTTCCTCACAACCGACGAGCCGAGTTGACAGATCACCGCAAAGACATCAAATTAGGCGAGGCTAACCTTACTTAGGCAAACCTAATTTGAACGCGAGGTATCCGAGTGGACGGGATCGAAGGCCGCATCGCTCTGGTGACGGGTGCGGGCCGGGGTATCGGGGCGGCCGTCTGCGAGGCTCTGACCAGTGCGGGGGCCAAGGTCGCCGCCGCCGATCTCCGGATCGGCGAGCAGGGGGGGTCCTCCGGCGCGGTGCCGTACCCGCTGGACGTCCGCGACCCGCACGCGGTGGACGAGGTGGTCACCGCCGTCGAGCGCGACCTGGGCCCGATCGGCATCCTCGTCAACGTCGCGGGCGTGCTCCGGCCCGGGCCGGTCGTGGAGACCGGTGACGACGCCTGGCAGCAGACCTTCGCGGTCAACGCCGACGGTGTCTTCCACACCTGCCGCGCCGTCGCCCGCAGGATGCTCCCCCGGCGGGCCGGAGCGATCGTCACCGTGGGGTCCAACGCCGCCTCGGTGCCACGGGTGAACATGGCGGCCTACGCCGCCTCCAAGGCCGCGGCGACCATGTTCACCCGCTGCCTGGGCCTGGAGCTGGGCCCGTACGGAATCCGGTGCAACACCGTCTCCCCCGGCTCGACCGACACCCCGATGCTCCGCGCGCTCTGGGATGACAGGGACCCCGCCGACGCGTGGAGCGCCACCCTCCACGGCGATCCCGCCGCCTTCCGGACCGGCATCCCGCTCGGCCGCATCGCCGAGCCCCGCGACATCGCCGACGCCGTGCTCTTCCTCGCCTCGGACCGTGCCCGGCACATCACCATGCACGACCTCCTGGTGGACGGCGGCGCGACTCTCCGCGCCTGAACGGACGCGACGAGCTCAACGGACTGACGGACTCGACGAACTCAACGGATTGGATCCCCATGCGTTTGCTGACGACCGCCGCGGACCCGCTGGCGGGCTACGAACCCGGTGGCTCGGTGCTGTTCGCCTCGTCCCGGGGCACGCTGCTGACCCGCGGCGTGCGGGCCGTGGCCGGCGGTGATCTCGCCACCCTGGCCGAGCGGGTGACCGCCGTGCTCGGCGAGGTCGGCGGGCACGACGGCAGCCGTCTGGCCGCCGGGGCGGTCGGTTTCGACGGCGCGGCGCACCTGGTCGTCCCGGCCTCCGTCACCTGGTCCGGCCCGCTGGAGCCGGGCGCCGCGCCGTCGCTGGACGGCTGGAGGGTGCGGGCCGTCCCGGCTCCCGAGGACTATGCCAAGGCGGTACGGCTGGCGCTGGAGCTCATGGACGCCGAGAACGGAGGAGCCGCCGGGGACGGAAGCGCGCGGACCGGAGACCTCGGAGACGTCGGGGACCTCGGGGACCTCGGGGACGCCGCGGGCCCCGTCCCGGACGGCCTGCGCAAGGTGGTGCTCGCCCGGACGCTCGAACTCTCCCGCGACGAGCCCGTCGACGTGCTCGACCTGCTGCGTCCCCTGGCCGGCCGGGACATGTCCTTCGCCGCGCCGCTGCCCGGCGGCCGCACCCTCATCGGCGCCAGCCCCGAGCTGCTCGTCTCCCGCCGGGGCCGGACCGTGGTCTCCAACCCCCTGGCGGGTTCGGCCGCCCGCAGCGCCGATCCCGCCGAGGACCGCCGCCGGGCCGCCGCCCTGGCCGCCTCCTCCAAGGACCTGCACGAGCACCGCCTGGTGGTGGAGGCCGTCGCCGACGCGCTCCAGCCGTACTGCGTGGACCTGGACGTCCCGAGCGGGCCCGAGCTGACCTCCACCGAGACGATGTGGCACCTGTCGACGCGCGTCACCGGCGTGCTGCGCGACCCGGACACCCCCGTGCTCGCCCTGGCCGCCGCCCTGCACCCCACCCCCGCCGTGTGCGGGACGCCCCGCGTGCGGGCCCGGCGGGCGATCGAGGAGCTGGAGCCGTTCGACCGCGGTTTCTACACCGGCCTGGTCGGCTGGACCGACGCGGCCGGGGACGGCGAGTGGGCGGTGACGATCCGCTGCGCCGAGGCGGCCGGGCGTCTGCTCCGGCTGTACGCGGGGGCCGGGATCGTGCCCGGCTCCGATCCCGACAAGGAGCTCGCGGAGACCTCCGCCAAGTTCCGCACCATGCTGCGCGCCCTGGGAGTGGACACCGATGCACTGGCCTGACGACGTCGCCGCCCGCTACCGCGCCGCCGGATACTGGCGCGGCGAGACCTTCGGCGGCATGCTGCGCGACCTGGTCTCCCGGTACGGCTCCCGCCCCGCGCTGATCTCCCCGGGAACCCCCGGCGCCCCGGAGGTCCCCGGGGTCCGCTGGAGCTTCCGCGACCTGCAGGAGCGGGCCGACCGGCTCGCCGCCGGGCTGTACGGTTCCGGCGTCCGGCGCGGCGACCGGGTCGTGGTGCAGCTGCCGAACGTGCCCGGGTTCCACCAGGTCTGCTTCGCGCTGTTCCGGCTCGGCGCGTGGCCGGTGTTCGCTCTGCCCGCGCACCGCTCCGCCGAGATCTCCTACTTCTGCGAGTTCACCGAGGCCGCCGCCTACATCTGCCCGGACGACGCGCACCGCGCCTACGCCCCGGGCACTCCCGCGATCACACTGGGCGAGCTGCCCGAGGGCGACCCGGCCGTGCTCGACGGGCTGCCCGGCCCGGAGCCGTCGGACGTGGCGTTCCTCCAGCTCTCCGGGGGCAGCACCGGCCTGCCCAAGCTGATCCCCCGGACCCACGACGACTACATCTACAGCTTCCGGGCGAGCGCGGAGATCTGCGAGCTGACCCCGGACAGCGTCTACCTGTGCGCGCTGCCGGCCGCGCACAACTTCCCGATGAGCTCTCCCGGCGTCTTCGGCGCGCTCAGCGCCGGGGCGGCCAGCGTGCTCGCGCCCGACCCCAGCCCCGGCACCTGCTTCCCGCTGATCGAGCGGGAGCGGGTCACCATCGCCGCGCTGGTCCCGCCGCTCGCGCTGGTCTGGCTGGACGCCGCCGCCTCCACCCCGCACGACCTGTCGAGCCTGCGGGTGCTCCAGGTGGGCGGGGCGAAGTTCAGCGAGGAGGCGGCCAAGCGGGTCCGGCCCGAGCTGGGCTGCGCGCTCCAGCAGGTCTTCGGGATGGCCGAGGGGTTGGTCAACTACACCCGGCTGGACGACCCCGAGGGGATCGTCGTCTCCACCCAGGGCCGTCCCATCTCACCCGACGACGAGATCCTCATCCTGGACGACGAGGGACGCGAGAGCGACTACGGCCACCTGCTCACCCGCGGGCCGTACACCATCCGCGGCTACTGGCGGGCCGACGAGCACAACAGGACCGCGTTCACCGAGGACGGCTTCTACCGGACCGGCGACATCGTCCGCCGTACCCCGGAGGGCTACCTGGTCGTCGAGGGCCGGGCCAAGGACCAGATCAACCGGGGCGGCGAGAAGATCGCCGCCGAGGAGGTCGAGAACCACCTCCTGGCCCACCCCGCGATCCACGACGCCAGCGTGGTCGCCGTCCCCGACGCCTACCTCGGTGAGCGCACCTGCGCCTACCTGATCTGCCGGGGTGAGACGCCGAAGAAGTCCGAGCTCCGGGCGTTCCTCCGGGACCGCGGCATCGCCGCCTTCAAGATCCCCGACATGTTCGAGTTCGTCGACGCCTTCCCGCAGACCGCCGTCGGCAAGGTCAGCAAGCGCCACCTCCGCGAAAGGACCTGACACCATGGCCATCCCCCCGATCACGCCGTACCCCATGCCGGACGTCAGCGACCTGCCCGCCAGCCGGGTGGACTGGCAGCCGGACGCCCGCCGCGCCGTCCTGCTCGTGCACGACATGCAGAACTACTTCCTGCGGGCCTTCACCCCCGGTCAGTCGCCGCTGGTCGACCTGATGTCCAACGTGCTGGCGCTGCGCGCGCGCTGCTCCGACCTCGGCATCCCCGTCGTCTACTCGGCGCAGCCCGGCGGGCAGAGCAGCGAGCAGCGCGGGCTGCTCCTGGACTTCTGGGGCGGCGGCATCGGCACCGACCCGCAGGAGGCGGAGATCACGCCCGAGCTGGCGCCGCGCGCGGGCGACGTGCTGCTCACCAAGTGGCGCTACAGCGCCTACCAGCGGACCGAGCTGGCCGAGCTGATGGCGGCGCAGGGCCGCGACCAGCTCATCGTCTGCGGGATCTACGCGCACATCGGCGTGCTGATGACGGCCTGCGAGGCGTTCATGCGGGACGTGCAGCCCTTCGTGGTCGCCGACGCGGTGGCCGACTTCTCCGCCGACCACCACCGGATGGCGCTGACCTACGCGGCCGAGCGCTGCGCGGTCACGGTCACCACCCGGCAGATCAGCCGTGCCCTCGCCCGGGAGGTGGCCGGTGTCTGAGACCCCGCCCGAGATCCCGTCTGGGATCCCTGCGACCGCCGTACGGCTCCGCGCCGAGATCGCCGAACTGCTCTACCTGGACCCGGAGGAACTGGACTTCGACGAGAACCTCATGGACGCCGGACTGGACTCGATCCGGGTGATGACGCTGATCGAGCGCTGGAAGCGCGAGGGCGTCGAGCTCGGCTTCCCCGACCTGGCGGAGAGGCCCACCATCGCGGCCTGGGCGGAGCTGCTCGGATGAGCCACGAGGCGTTCCCGCTGACCGGGGCGCAGGCGGGCATCTGGTTCGCCCAGCGGCTGGACCCCGCCAACCCCGTCTACAACACCGCCGACCGCGTCGACATCCGCGGCCCCGTCGACCCGGTGCTGTTCGAGCGGGCCCTGCTCCGGTGCCTGGCCGAGGCGGAGCCGCTCCGGCTGCACTTCACCGAGGAGCCCGCGCAGTACCTCCCGGCCTCCGACTGCCTGCGCGACATGGTCACCGTCCTCGACCTGGGCGGTGAGCCCGATCCGGAGGCCACCGCCGAGGCGTGGATGCGCGCCGACCTGGGCACGCCGGTGGACCCGGCGGATCCGTCCACCGGGTCGATGGTCCGCAACGCCCTGATCCGCCTGGCCGATGATCACTTCGTCTGGTACCTGCGCGTCCACCACCTTCTGATCGACGCCTACGCGCTGTCGATGCTGGTCTCCCGGGTGGCGGAGATCTACGGCGCGCTGGCCGAGGGCCTGCCCCCCGGCGCGAGCCCGTTCGGCGGGCTGCTGCCCGTACTGGAGGAGGAATCCGCCTATCTCGCCTCCGAACGCCGTGACAGGGATCGGGCCTACTGGCTGGACCAGATGGCCGGCGCCCCGGAGCCCGCCGGGCTGGCGGGCGTGCCCGCGATGTCCGCACGCGAGGTGGTACGGCACCGCGAGGCCCTGCCGCCGGTCGGGCACTGGGACGCGCTCGCCCGCGAGACCCGGGCGACCTGGGCGGAGGTGGCCGCCGCCGGGCTGGCCGTCTACCTGTCACGGCTCACCGGGACCACCGACGTCCTGGTCGGCCTGCCGCTGATGAACCGTTCCGGCGCGGCCCTGCGGGTGCCGTGCCTGACGGTCAACGTGGTCCCGCTCCGGCTCGACGCCCGCCCCGGGACCCGGCTCGGCGACCTGGTCGGTCAGGCGGCCCGGCGGCTGGCCGAGGCCCGCCGCCACGGCCGCTACCGGATCGAGGACCTCCGCCGTGACCTGGGCCTGTCCGGCAGCTCGCGGGCGCTGTTCGGACCGATGCTGAACATCAAGCCCTTCGCGTCCGACGTGAAGCTCGGCGCCGTCCCGGCGGAGGTCCGCAACCTGGCCGCCGGCCCCGTCGACGACCTGGCCGTCACCCTGCTGCTGGACGGCGACCGCCTCACCCTGGAGCTCGACGGCAACGCCGCCCTCTACACGGAGGAGGCGCTGGCCGTCCACGCCCGCCGGCTGGCCCGGCTCCTGTCGTCGCTGGCCCTCACCCCGCCCGACACCCCCGTCGGCCGCCTGTCCCTGCTCACCGAGGAGGACGAGGCCGCCCTCCCGGCCGGCGCCGTCCCCTCCGCGCTCCCCGCCGCCGCACTCCCCGCCGCCGCGCTTCCCTCCGGTCCGGGCTCACCCGCCTCGGATCCGCCCGCCGTGCTTCCCGCAGCCGCACCGCGCACCGTGATCGAGGCCTTCGACGAACAGGTACGGCTCACGCCCGACGCGACCGCGCTGACCTGCGCCGGCGAGTCGCTGACCTTCGAGGAGCTGGGCGCCCGGGCCGACCGGCTGGCCCGGCGGCTGGTCCGGGAGGGGGCGGGTGCCGAGCGGATCGTCGCGCTGGCGCTCCCCCGCTCGGCGGACCTGGTCGTCGCGTTGCTGGCCGTACTGAAGAGCGGCGCCGCGTTCCTGCCCGTCGACCCCTCCTACCCGGCGGACCGGCGGGAGTTCATGCTCGCCGACGCCCGGCCGTCGATCGTCGTGACCCCGGAGTGGCTGGCGGCGGGCGACGATCTCCGGTTTCCGGAAGGCCGTGATCCGCAGAACTCCGCCGGCGGTCAGGACCCGGCGGAACCTACGGCCCTTCCGTCCCCCCGTCCCGGCGACGCCGCGTACGTGATCTACACCTCGGGCTCGACCGGACGGCCCAAGGGCGTGGTGGCGACCCACCGGGGGCTCGCCGCGCTGTTCGCCGGCCATCGCGAGCGGCTGTTCCCCGCCGGGGCGCGGCTCCGGGTGGCGCACACCGCGTCGTTCTCGTTCGACGCCTCGCTCGACCCGGTCCTGTGGATGATCGGCGGGCACGAGCTGCACCTGCTCGACGACGACACCTACCGCGACCCCGAGGCCCTCACCGCCCACGTGCGCGAGCACGGCATCGACTACCTCGACCTGACCCCCTCCCACCTGCGGGAGATGCCCGCCCTGCTGGCGGACCCGCCCCGGATCACGGTGGTCGGCGGCGAGGCCGTGCCGGAGGCGCTGTGGCGCGCGCTCCGCAAGAGCGGCACCCTGGCCGTCGACCACTACGGTCCCACCGAGGCCACCGTCGACGCCTACACCTGGTTCGGCGACGGCACCGAGGGCCCCGTCCCGGGCACCCGCGCCCACGTGCTCGACCACGCCCTGCACCCGGCCCCGCCCGGGGTCGCGGGCGAGCTGTACCTGTCCGGGGACGGGCTGGCCCGCGGCTACCTCGGGCGGCCGGAGCTGACCGCCGAGCGGTTCGTGGCCGGGCCGGGCGGCTCGCGCCTGTACCGCACCGGCGACCGGGCCCGCTGGACTCCGGACGGGCGGCTGGAACTGCTCGGCCGCACCGACGACCAGATCAAGGTGCGCGGGGTCCGGATCGAGCCCGGCGAGATCGAGGCCGTCCTGGAGGAGCACCCGGCCGTCGCCGCCGCCGCGGTGACGGTGCGCGGGGGGCGGCTGCTGGCCTACGCGGTCCCGGCCGGGGAGTCCCGTACGGCGCAGGCCGCGGATCCGCCCGCCGGAAAGACCGCCGCGGAGCGGCCCGAGCCGGAGACCACCGGCACCGGGCAGGACCTCCGCGAGCTCCGCGAGTTCGCCGCTGTACGGCTGCCCGCCGGGATGGTGCCCTCGGCCGTCGCCTGGCTGGACGCGCTGCCCCGCACGCCCAACGGGAAACTGGACCGGGCCGCGCTGCCCGACCTCCAGGTGGCCGCCCGGCCCCGACGGGAGCCTGAGACCGGCGAGGAGCGCGCGATGTGCGAGCTCTTCGCCGAGGTGCTCGGCCTGCCCGGTGCCGGGGACCCGGACCTGCCCGGTGCCGGGGCCGATGCCGGCTCCTCCGCCGGGACGCCCGCGCGCTCCCCCGTCGGGGCCGACGACGGCTTCTTCGACCTGGGCGGGCACTCGCTGCTGGCCGCCCGGCTGGCCGTGCGGATCAGGGAGTCCTTCGGCGTCCGCGTGCCGATCGCCACGATCTTCGAGGAGCCGACGCCCGCCGGGCTCGTCGCGCGCCTGCCCGCAGGGAAGGCCGTCCGGCCGCCGCTGCGGCCCCGTCCCAGACCCGACCGGATCCCGCTCTCGTCCGCGCAGGCCAGGCTCTGGTTCCTGTACCGGATCGAGGGCCCGAACCCGACCTACAACATCCCGCTCGCCGTCCACCTGACCGGACCGGTGGACCACTCCGCGCTCCGGGCCGCGCTCGCCGACGTCGTGGCCCGGCACGAGATCCTGCGCACGGTCTTCCCCGAGCGGGACGGCGTTCCCGAGCAGCGGATCCTGGACCCGGGGCCGGTGGCGCTGCAGGTCTGGCAGCCGGGCGAGCACCTGGCCGAGGCGATGCGGACGGTCACGCGGCACGGATTCGACCTGGCCGTCGAGCCGCCGCTGCGCGCCACCCTGCTCCGGGGCGAGGCCGGCGAGCACGTGCTGATGCTGCTCCTGCACCACATCGCCGGGGACGGCTGGTCCACCGGGCCCCTCGTCCGCGACCTCATGACCGCCTACGAGGCCCGCAGGTCCGGCGCGGCTCCCGCGTTCGAGCCGCTCCCGGTGCAGTACGCCGACTACGCGCTCTGGCAGCTCGACCTGCCCGGCACCGACCTGTCGTACTGGACCGAGACGCTCGCGGGCCTGCCCGACCGGCTGGAGCTCCCGGCCGACCGGCCCCGTCCGGCGGTGTCGAGCGGCGCGGGCGGCACGGTCCCCGTCCACCTCGGTCCCGAGCTCGTCGCCGGAGTCGGGGCGCTGGCCCGCGCGAGCCGTACGAGCGTCTTCATGGTCCTGCACGCCGCGCTCGCGGCCCTGCTCACCCGGCTCGGCGCGGGCACCGACATCCCGATCGGCACTCCGGTCGCGGGCCGGACCGACAGCGCGCTGGACGACGCGGTCGGCTTCTTCGTCAACACGCTCGTGCTGCGGACCGACACCTCCGGCGACCCGTCCTTCGCCGAGCTGCTCCAGCGGGTGCGGACGGCCGACCTGGGCGCGTTCGACCACGCCGAGACGCCGTTCGACCGGCTGGTGGAGGCGCTCAACCCGGCGCGCGCCCGCAACCGGCACCCGCTCTTCCAGGTGATGCTCGTCCACCAGGAGGCCCCCGAGGCGGGAGTGGAGGTCGTGCACACCGGCACCGCCAAGTTCGACCTGACCCTGAACCTCGACCCGACCGGCTCCGGGTTCCTGGAGTACAACGCGGACCTGTTCGACCACGCCACCGCCCGGACCCTCGCCGAGCGCTTCACCCGCCTGCTGGCCCGCGCCGTCGCCGACCCGGACCGGCCGATCGGCCGGCTGGACGTCCTGGGCGAGGGCGAGCGCCGCATGCTGGTCGAGGAGTGGAACGGCGACCTGGTCAGCGCGCCCGGCGCGACCCTGCCCGACCTGTTCGAGGCCCAGGTCCGCCGGACCCCGGACGCAACCGCCGTGGAGGACCTCACCTACGCCGAGCTGAACGCGCGGGCCAACCGGCTGGCGCACAAGCTCATCGCGCACGGCGCACGGCCGGAGAGCGTCGTGGCGCTGTCCCTGCCACGCTCGGCCGACCTGGTCGTCGCGCTGCTCGCGGTCGTGAAGGCGGGCGCCGCCTACCTGCCGCTCGACCCGACCTACCCCGCCGACCGGCTGCACTACATGATCGCCGACGCCGGACCGGTCTGCGTGGTGGGACCGGACTGGCTGGAGAACCTGGACGACTGGCTCGACCACGACCCGGAGCGGTCGCTGGAGCCGGGCAACGCCGCCTACGTCATCTACACCTCCGGCTCGACCGGGCGGCCCAAGGGCGTGCCGGTCACCCACCACAACGTGGTCCGGTTGATGTCGGCCACCGACCACTGGTTCGGCTTCGGCCCCGGCGACGTCTGGACGCTGTTCCACTCCTACGCGTTCGACTTCTCGGTGTGGGAGCTGTGGGGGGCGCTGCTGTACGGCGGACGCCTGGTCGTGGTGCCGTACGAGGTCAGCAGGTCCCCGAAGGACTTCCTGGAGCTGCTGGCGCGCGAGCGGGTCACCGTGCTGAACCAGACGCCGTCGGCCTTCTACCAGCTGGTCGCCGCCGACGACGGGCGGGAGCTGGCGCTGCGGTACGTGATCTTCGGCGGGGAGGCGCTGGAGCTGTCGCGGCTGGGCGAGTGGTACGCCCGCAGGCCGTACTCCTCGCGCCTGCGTCCCGAGCCGAACGCTCCCCTGCTGGTGAACATGTACGGCATCACCGAGACGACCGTGCACGTCACGTACATGCCGCTCTCCCCGGACCACCGCGAGGGCAGCCTGATCGGCCAGGGCATCCCCGACCTGCGGGTCTACCTGCTGGACGACGCGCTGCAGCCGGTGCCGCCGGGGGTGGTGGGCGAGATGTACGTCGCCGGGGACGGTCTGGCCCGCGGCTACCTCGGCCGCCCGGAGCTGACCGCCGGACGGTTCGTCGCCAACCCCTACGGCCCGCCCGGCTCGCGCATGTACCGCTCGGGCGACCTGGCCCGGTGGAGGCCGGACGGCACCCTCGACTACATCGGCCGCGCCGACCAGCAGGTCAAGGTCCGCGGCTTCCGGATCGAGCTGGGCGAGATCGAGGCGGCGCTGCTGTGCCACCCCGCGGTCGAGCAGGCGGCGGTGGTCGTGCGCGAGGACCGGCCGGGCGACAAGCGCCTGGTCGCCTACGCGGTGCCCACGGCAGCCGGGCTGGACACGGTATCGGTGGCATCCGGGCTGGACACGGTATCGGTGGCATCCGGGTTGGACACGGCCGAGCTGCGGGCGTTCGCGGGGCGGACGCTGCCGGACTACATGGTCCCGGCGGCGATCGTGGAGCTGGAGGCGCTGCCGCTGACCGTCAACGGCAAGCTCGACCGCCGGGCGCTGCCCGCGCCCGCCGCGCCCGCCGCCTCGGGGCGGCCTCCGGCCACGCCGCGCGAGGAGACGCTCTGCGCGCTCTTCGCCGAGGTGCTGGACCTGCCCCGGGTCGGGGCCGACGACGGCTTCTTCGACCTGGGCGGACACTCGCTGCTGGCGGTACGGCTCGTCTCCCGGATCAAGGAGGTGCTCGGGGCCGAGGTGACCATCGGCGCGCTCTTCGAGGCGCCCACGGCCGCCGGGCTCGCCGCGCTCACCGAGAGCGGCTCCCGGACCGACCCGCTGGCCGTGCTGCTGCCGCTGCGGGAGTCCGGATCGCGGCCGCCGCTGTTCTGCGTGCACCCGGCGGGCGGGCTGAGCTGGTGCTACAGCGGCCTGATCCGGCACATCCCGGACCGCCCGATCTACGGCCTCCAGGCCCGTCACGACCCGCTGCCCGCCTCGCTGCGGGAGCTGGCCGCCGACTACGTCGAGCAGCTGCGGGCCGTCCAGCCCGCCGGGCCGTACCACCTGCTGGGCTGGTCCACCGGCGGCGTCATCGCGCAGGAGATGGCCGTTCAGCTCCGGCTCGCCGGGCAGGAGGTCGCGCTGCTCGCGGTGCTGGACGCCTACCCGGCCGAGGGGCTGCGGGACCTGCCGGTCTCCGACGAGGCCGAGGCGCTGGAGGCGCTGCTCACCATGGGCGGCTTCGCCCCGGACGCGGTCTCCACGCTGGAGGAGGCGATCGAGGTGCTGCGCCGGGAGGGCAGCCCGCTGGCGGGCCTGCCGGTGGAGACGCTCAGGTCGCTCAAGGACCTGTACCTCAACACCAACCACCTGGTGCGCGGCCTCGACACCCGCGTATTCGACGGTGACGTGCTGTTCTTCCGCGCCACCGTCGACACGATCGACGACGCGCTGACCGCCGAGACGTGGCGGCCGCACGTCACCGGGGTGATCGACAACCACGACGTGGCCTGCAGCCACAAGGACATGACCCAGCCGGGACCGATCGCCGAGATCGGCGCGATCGTCGCGACCCGGCTGCAGGAACTCCAGGACCTTCAGGAACTTCAGGAGCTGAACCCGTGAACCCCTTCGACGACCCCGACGGCGCGTTCCTCGTCCTGGCCAACGACGAGGAGCAGCACTCCATCTGGCCGTCGTTCGCCGAGGTCCCGCAGGGCTGGGCGGTCCGCTTCGGCCCCGAGGTCCGCGCCGCCTGCCTGGCCTACGTCTCCGCGCACTGGACCGACCTGCGGCCCCGGAGCCTGACCCGGTGAACGAGGCCACCCCCGTGCAGGACTCCGTCCGGACCGGTGAGTCCGCCTCGACGGAGACGTCTGATCCCGTGATCTCGCGGGACCGGACGGGCCCCGGCCCATCGGGAACGGAAACGACGGCGGGACCCGGCCCGTCAGGAACGGACGCAGCGGCGGAACCGGATCCGGCAGGAGCCCGGTCGCCCGCGCGCGGGGCCGTACTGACCGTCTACGTCGTCGCCATGTGCATGAACGGGCTGGACGCGACGATCGTCAACCCGGCCCTGTTCGTCATCGCCACCGACCTGGGCGTCACCCCGGCCGCCTCCAACCTGGTGGAGGGGGCGTTCCTGGCCACCCTCGCAGTGATCATGCCGGTCGCCGGGTGGTTGTGCGACCGGTACGGCGCGGCGCGGGTGTTCCTCGGCGCGCTGGCGCTGTTCACCGCCGCCTCGGCGCTGTGCGGGATCGCCTGGAACCTGGAGTCCCTGGTGGCCTTCCGGGTGCTGCAGGGCATCGGCGGCGGGGTGCTGACCCCGGCCGGGATGACCATGCTCTTCACCGCCTACCCGCCCGAGGAGCGGATGCGCCTCTCGCGCTACATCGTGGTGCCGACCGCCCTCGCACCGGTGCTCGGCCCGGTCCTGGGCGGACTGCTGGCCGAGCACCTCTCCTGGCGGTGGGCGTTCCTCATCAACGTGCCCTTCGGGCTGGCGGCGGTGACCCTGGGCCTGGTGGCCATGGGCGGCAGCCTGCGGGCCGTACCCGGCGCAGCGGAGAGGACAGCCGAGGACACGGCCCCGGAGCCCGGGACAGCCGACGGAGAGGTGCCGGAGCCCCGCGGATCCGGTCGGTCCGGACTGGCCGGGCTGCTGGCCCTGCGGGTGCTGGCCGACCGCGGCTTCCTGCGCGGCACCGCCACGGCGTCCCTCGCCGCGGCGGGCCTGATGGGCATGCTGTTCGCCTTCCCGCTGATGTACCAGGACGCGCTGGGCGCCTCGGCGGCGGACGCCGGGCTGGTGGTCTTCCCGGAGGCGCTGGGACTGATGGCGGCCGGGTTCCTGGTCGACCGCACCTGCGCCCGGTGGGGTGAGCGGCGGGTGACCGCGCTCGGCCTGCTCGGAGGCGCGGCCCTGTTCGCCGTCCTCGCCCTGACCACCCCCGGCCCGTGGACACTGAGAGCGATCATGTTCTCCGTCGGTCTGGTCCTCGGCCAGGCGGTCACGGCGGTCCAGGTGTCGGCGTTCACGAGCATCGGCCCGGAGGTGATGGGCCGGGCCATGACCCTGTTCCAGTCGCTGCGCATGCTCGCCGGCGCGCTGGGCGTGGGCGCCTGCGGCCTGGTCCTCCCCCTCGGCTACCCCGCCGCCCTCCTGCTGTCCGCCGCCTTCCTCCTGTCCGCCTTCCTCGCCTCGGTCCTGATCACACCCAGGTGATCAGATAGAGCGCGGCGAAGGGGATGGCCGGGAGGACGCGCCACGGCAGGGCGAGGCGGGGCATGGTGACCAGGGCGGCGAACGGGTAGGCGATGGCGCCGCTGAGCACGATCAGTGTCACGAGATCACCGGCACCGGTCTCGGCGAGGCGCCAGATGGGCATCAGGAAGACGGGAGCCACCAGCGCGACGGTCCAGGCCGGGCGCACCCGGAGCAGGTACAGCAGCGGCCAGGCGAGGATGATCGCCGCCAGGGGGCCCCCGCCCACGCGTAAGCGATGACCTGCAGGCACCCGAAGTGCCCGCACTGCTCAGGTTCCGGGAGAATGGCGACCGCCGCGAACACTCCCGGCAGAACGATGAATGGAAGGATTATCCCGGCCAGGCCCGCGAAGACCATGCGCTCGGCGGGCCTCTCCCTCACCGAGGACGCTCTCACCTTCATGTGGGTCACCGAAAAATGGTGACATTATGAAGATTATTCCCCCATAGGGGAAATATCGATCTTAACCGAACCGGTACGGCGGTCTCCACGCCGAGATGATCGTGCATCGATACGGACGCATCCGCGAAAGCTGTGGATGCGGCGACGGCGGCGAATGACCCCTGAATCCCCGCCCTACCCCCGGAGCATCCGTCACACCTTCATGATCCAGGAAGTCACGTCTCCCGCGACGAGGCGCGACTCCCCGGATCACAAGTTTTCCCTCAGCTCAGCCCGCCACCGGGGTCCCGCGCCCGAGGCGAGCCCCAGGTCCAGCGGTCAGCGATCCTCTCCGGCCGTCTCGCCGAACAGATCGTGCACGGTCGAGGCGGTCACCGCGCGACTTGCCCAGGCCTCCAGTTGCGCGAGGTCGGCGCAGGTGGTGATCCGCTCCCGAGCCTCGTCCGGCACCTCCAGGCCGCGAGCGGCCAGCACCAGCAGCACCATCCGGGCCGCTTCCCGCTCCCTGCCCTTCGCCTCGCCTTCCACTATGCCCTCTGCCTTGCCCTCTGCCTTGCCCTCGGCTCTGCCTTCCTCCCGGCCACGGCCGTAGTGCTCGCGGGCGAAAGGGCTGTAGACGGGCCAAGTGGTGGACTTCATGATCTCCTCCAGGAGTCGCCGAACGTCGGGCGCGGACATGCTGTAGGCGTATTCATAGTACTTCGGAGCGTGATCGTCCGGCAGATCCGCCAGCGCCGCGGCGAAGGCCTCCACCACCTTGCGCTCGCGGCCGTGCACCATCACCGCCAGGGTCGCCAGCTCCGGCTGGGCCGCGGCCTGCTGCGGGTCGGTGATGGCCGGGATGTCATCCGGGCCCAGCACGCACGCCTGCAGCCGGTAGCCGGGCAGGCCGGAGTCGATCGGCCGGGCGTAGTGGGCGGCCGTACGGACGTCGGGGCAGACCACCAGAACGGTGACCGCGCAGCGCAGCAGCAGCCAGGATGCGGCGGCGTAGCGGGCCAGCTGCCGGGGATCTTTGGACGTGTCCTTCTGGATCTCGACGACGATGGCGTGCACCGGACCGGCCGGCGGCCCCAGGACGAGGACCAGGTCGGCCTCGAGGTCGTCGGAGGGCCGGGTGTTGAACGTCGAATTCTCCTCCCGGACCAGCGTCGTGGCGGGCAGGTCACGCCCCAGCAGGTCGCGGAGGATCTCCACGGCCAGCTGCGGGCGATTGCGGAACAGGTCGATGAGTGAGTCATGTTGAGGGGATGGCAAAGCAACTCACTGTAGTGTATCGAACACGTGTAGCAGCCGAATTCGCGAATGAGCGCAGACCTGCGAGACCGCAGTGACAGCACAGGGATTCGGGGACGCCTGAAAGGCGAAGGTGTCATGATCGTGCCAGGTCGGCGGCGGTCCAGGCGAGCAGGACGGCGGCGTCGAGGAGGGCGCGGTCGGCGGCCGGGGTGACCGCGGCCGCGGCGAAGGCGGGATCGTGCGGGACGGCCCCGCCCGCGCCGATGTCGAGCATCGGGTGGATGGCGCGGACCGCGTGGGAGACGTTGGCCATGTCGGTCATCGCGAACGGCTCGCGCTCGACCGGAGCAGGACGGCCGAGGGCTGCGGCGTTGGCCGCGTACAGCCCGGCCAGGCCCGCGTCGTCGCGAAAGTCGAGGTAGTCGGGTTCCGGGCGGGTCAGCCTCAGCTCGCAGCCGGTCGCCACGGCCGCGCCCCGGAAACAGGCCTCCACCCGCTCACGCAGCTCCGCGAGGTCCTCGGCCCTGGCCGCCCTGATCTCGTAGCTCGCCGCCGACCGGGCCGGGATGACGTTGGGCGCCTCCCCCGCCGCCGTGACCACGCCGTGGACGTGCCAGTCGCGCGGGAGCTGCTGGCGGAGCAGCCCGATCGCGACCTGGGCCAGCGTCATCGCGTCGGCGGCGTTGCGGCCCTCGTGCGGGGCGAGGGTGGCGTGGGCGGGTCGGCCGAGGTACTCCGCGTCCAGGGTGCCCAGGGCGAACGAGCGGAACCGTACGGTCTCGAACGGTCCCGGGTGGACCATCATCGCCGCGTCCACGCCGTCGAAGACGCCCGCCTGAAGCAGCAGCGCCTTGCCTCCGCCGCGCTCCTCGGCGGGGGTGCCGACCACCTTCACGGTCAGGCCCAGCTCGTCGGCGAACGGTGCCAGCGCCAGGCCCGCCCCGGCGGAGGCGGCGGCGATGACGTTGTGCCCGCAGGCGTGGCCCAGCCCGGGGAGCGCGTCGTACTCGGCGCAGAACGCCACGGTCACCGGGCCCGAGCCGGACGAGGCCGAGAACGCGGTCGGCAGCCCGCCCGCTCCCGCCTCCACCGCGAAACCTGCCGAGCGCAGGACGCCGGCCGTCCACTCCGCCGCCCGGCGCTCCTCGAACGCGGTCTCGGGGTGGGCGTGGATGCGATGGCTCAGCCCGGTCAGCACCTCGGCGTGGTCCATGACCCGCGCACGGACCGCCGTCTTCAACCCGCCGGTCTCCATCCCGCCGACCTCCATCACAACCACCCCGCGGCCAGCCCCGCGAGCCCTCCGGCCAGACCGCCGAGCCAGCAGGCCGGGTCGTGGCCGCCCCGGTACTCGGTGAAGGTCACCTCGTACCCCTTGGCCGCCAGCGTCTCGGCGAAGCGGCGGTTCTCCGCCAGGAGCATCCACTCCAGCCGCCCGGCCTCCACGTGGAAGCGGACCGGGAGCCGGGGTGAGCGCTCATACCGCCGGGTCAGCCACTCCGGGTCCTCGTCGCTCCACCAGTAGGAACCGGACTGCGACAGCACGTTGCCGAAGCGCTCCGGGGCGACCAGCGCCGCGTAGGAGGAGGTGAGCCCGCCGAAGCTCTGCCCCGCGACGACGGTCAGCTCCGGATCCCGCGTCACCCGCCACTCGCGTACGGCCCAAGGCAGCAGCTCGCCGGCCAGGTGCCGGACGAACGGCTCGTGGCAGGCCATCTCCCTCAGGCGGGTCGGCCGGTCCACCGCGTCGGGCAGCAGCACGACCATCGGCGGGATCCGGCCCTCCACGATCAGGTTGTCCATCGTCGGTGCGATCCGCCCGGCCCACACGTCCCCGTCGAGCAGGACCATCACCGGGTACGGCCCGCCCGCGCCGTCTCCGGGGCCGTACCCGGGCGGCGTGTAGACCCAGACCCGCCGCCCCGCGGCCTCGCTCTCGTGGACCCTGCCCTCGGGGACTCCGGCCCGCCGGTCCCGGTACGGCTGCGCGGGGGCGTCCGGCAGTTCCAGCAGGGAGGAGGGGTTGCGGCCGTGGCTCCCGGGGACCCGGACGGGGTTTCCGGGGTCGGGGAGCGCGGTCGTCATGACGCGGAGCCAGGAGTCGCGGTCGGTGCCGGGGATCTCCGCACAGGGCAGGATCTGGTAGCTGGCCCGCAGGTCCGCGTCCAGTTCGTAGGTCAGCCGGAGCACGTCGTCGCCCGGCGTCCGGCGCATCACGTGGCCGCTGATGTCGCCCGCGTGGCGGTCCCGGTCGGTCAGCGTGTTGATCAGGACGACGGCCTTCTCGTCCTCGCTGCGGGCCCGCCACAGGAACGTGACCCGGTTCCTGCCCGGTGTCGCGGCGGGTTCGATCAGCGGGGTGATCCGGTTCTCCGGCCCTACCGGCATTTCATGATCTCCGATCCGGTCGAATGACATTTCATGGCCTCCGGTCCGACAGCAGGGTCCACAGCAGGAAGGGGCCGCCCAGGATGCTCGTCACGACACCCGCCGGGACCTCCGCGCCGGAGGTGACGACGCGGCCGATCGTGTCGGCGGCCACGACGAGCGCGGCTCCGACGAGCGGGGCCCCGACCAGCGGGAGCCGTACGGATCCGGACAGGCGGGCGGCGAGGACGGGAGCGGCCAGCGCGACGAAGGCGACGGGCCCGCCGATGCCGATCGCGAGCCCGGCCAGGACGACGGCCAGGGCGAGGACCGCCGGCCGGGTCACGCGGGGACTCGTCCCGAGCACGGTGCCGATGTCCTCGCTGAAGCGCAGTACGGCCAGCCTCCGGGAGACGGCCAGGGCGGCGGGGAGCAGCACGGCCAGCCCGGCGGCGACGGGCAGCGCCACCGGGTAGCCGCGCCCGGCGAGGCTGCCGACGCTCCAGGAGTGGATGGCCGTGGCCGCGCTGAGGCCGTTCCAGGCCAGCACCGCCTGGGTGACGGCCCCGCCCAGGGTGGTGACCGCCAGGCCCGTCACGATGAACCGGTAGCCCTGGGTGCCGATCCCACCGGAGATCGCGAAGACCGCCACGGCCGCGACGAGGGCGCCGAGCGGCCCGGTCCACCAGTGCTCGAAGAGCGTCGCCGCGGACGACAGCAGCCCGGAGATCATGATGGCGATGACGGCGCCCTGGTTGACGCCCAGCATGTCGGGGGTGGCCAGCCGGTTGCGGGCCAGCGCCTGGGTCAGGCAGCCCGACAGCCCCAGTGCGGCCCCCGCCACCAGCCCCGCGACGATCCTGGGCAGCCGGATCTCCTGGACGAGCATGACCTGCCCGCCGGTGCCGATCCCGCGCAGCGCGTCCAGCGCCTGTCCCGCCGTCATGGCGGACTGCCCGGCCAGGATCGCCGCCAGCACGGCCGCGCAGGCGAGCAGGGCCAGCGCGACGGCGGCCAGGCAGGAGCGGACCGGGACGAGGGCCGAGCAGGCGCCGAGCCGTACCGGGAAGGTGTCGGAGGGGCGTGGCCGGAGCCGGTCCCCCGCGGGGAGGACGCGGATCCTCCGGCCGCCGCGCGCGGCCTTGTCCGCGAGCAGGTCGCCCGCGCCCGCGGAGACCGACCGGGAGCGGGCGACCGCGATCAGCACGGGCCCGCCGATGACGGCGACCAGCAGCGAGACGGGGGCCTCGTACGGGCGCATGACCACCCGGGCGAGCACGTCCGCGCCGAGCAGCACCGTGGCCCCGGCCAGCCCGGACAGCACGATCCGGGAGCCGACCCTGTTGCCGAGGACGGTCCTGGCCAGGTAGCCCGCGAGCAGCCCGAGGAAGCCGATCGGCCCGGCCACCGCCACGGCGGCGGCGCTGAGCAGGGTCACCGCCACCGTCACCGCGGCCCGGGTACGGCCCGGCCGGTGGCCCAGCGCGACGGCCACGTCGTCACCGAGGGAGAGCGCGGCCAGCGGGCGGGCGGCGAAGGCCGCCATGACCAGCCCGGCCAGGATCGCCGGGGAGACCGCCAGGACCCGGTCCATCGGGATCCCGGCGAGCGATCCGAGCACCCAGAACCGGTACCGGTCGAAGGTGACGGGGTCGGCGACCAGCAGGGCCGAGGTGATCCCGGTGAGCGTCGCCGAGAGCGCCGCGCCCGCGAGGACCAGCTTGAGCGGGGAGAACCGGGCGCCGATCAGCAGCACGACGCCGGTGGTCAGGAGCGCGCCGCCGAGCGCCCATGCCAGGTAGGCGCCTCCCGTCTGCGCGCCCGCGTAGACGATGCCCAGGACGACGCCGAGTGCGGCTCCCGAGTTCACTCCGAGCAGGCCCGTCTCGGCGAGCGGGTTGCGGGTGACGGCCTGCAGCAACATCCCCGAGACGCCGAGGGCCGCGCCCACCGCGAGCGCGGCGAGCGTCCGGGGCAGCCGGATCGTGGTGACCACCATCTCCAGGTGGGCGTCCCCGGCGGCGCCCAGCAGATAGTCCACGACCTGTCCGGTGCCGATCCGGCCGGCTCCGGTCAGCATCGAGGCCGCCAGGAGGACGGCGAGCCCGGCAACGTTCAGCCCGAACACCAGGAGGGGACGCCGGAGTTGCGTAAACATAAGGTAAGGCTAACCTAATATAGGAAAGCCTTACCTAACCTATACGTAACCTATACGGGAGTGCCCATGTCCCCCCTCCGCAGGGTCGGCGGCCTGTTCGCCGCCGCTCTCGCCGCCCTGACCGTCGCAGCGTGCGGTTCCTCCTCCACGGGGTCCTCCACGACGTCTTCCGCGGCGCCCGCCGCAGCCTCCTCGTCGGCGGCCCCGGCCGCCGCCACGCGCGAGGTCAAGGACGCCACCGGCACCCTCATCAAGGTCCCCGCCGAGCCGAAGCGCGTGGTCACGCTCACCCAGGAGGACCTCGACGCCGCACTGGCCCTCGGCGTCGCCCCCGTGGGCATCACCAACGGCCAGGGCATCGACACTCCCCCGGCGTACCTCGCCGACAAGGTTCAGGGCATCCCCGTGGTCGGCAACCTGCTCCAGCCCGTGATCGACAAGGTCGTCGAGGTCCAGCCCGACCTGATCCTCGCCGGCGACATGCAGGACCAGCAGATCCTCGACCAGCTCCGCAAGATCACTCCTGCGACGGTCGTCACGATGGCCCCCACCGACGACTGGAAGCTGTCGTTCATGGGCATCGCCAACACGCTGAACAAGCTCGACGCCGCCAAGCAGGTCCTGGCCGACTACGACGCCAAGATCGCCGAGGCCAAGGGCAAGGTGAAGCCCGCCGAGGTGAGCATCGTGCGGTGGAACCCGCAGGGCCCGAGCTGGATGGAGAAGCGGCAGTTCGCCAGCTTCGTCGCCACCGACCTCGGTCTCACCCGGCCCAAGGCCCAGGACAAGGACGGCACCGCCCACTCCATGCCGCTCAGCCTGGAGGCGCTGGCCGACATCGACGGTGAGTGGCTGTTCGTGTCCAGCCTCACGGCCGACGGCGAGAAGGCCCTTGAGGACGTGAAGAAGACCCCGGCGTTCAAGGAGCTGAAGGCCGTCAAGAACGACCACGTGGTCTCCGTCGACGGCTCGGTCTGGAGCACCCGCGGCGCCCCGCTCGCCGCCCAGATCGTCCTCGGCGACTTCGTCAAGGCCCTGGCCGGCTGACGCACGCAGGACCGGCGACCCGAGAGATCGCCGACCGGAGAGGCCGCCGACACCGCCAGGCGCCCGGCGGCCTCTCCGTCCGCCGTACGGGTGGGTACCGGTCATCCGGCGGGTCCGCCTGTGGTCGCACCTCCTTCCGCGGAAGTCGTACATCCCGGATCGCCTTTTCAGCCGAAGCGCCCGCGGCCGGGGCGCCGGAAAGATCCTTGGCATGCCGACCTCCGTTCTTCCTTCGGCCGATCCCGCCCGCCGGGAACCGGTTTCCACACGCCGGATCGTTCTCGGCACCGCCGCCGTGGCTCTCGTTCCCGTCGTCCTGGCCGCGGCCGGCCTGCTGCATCCGCACCACCTGACGCAGGACACCGCCGGACGGTGGATCACCCTGCACCTGCTGCTCCTGCCGGTGTTCCCCCTGCTGGCGGGCTCGTTGCTGTTCCTCCTGCGAGGGCTGCGGGGTCCCTGGGTCACGGTCGCGCGGGTGGGCTCCTATCTCTACGCGATCTTCTATACGGCCCTCGACGCGATCGCGGGGGTCGCCTACGGCACCTTGCTCGCCAACACCGACGACCCTGCGTCCCTGACCCGTGCCGGTACGGCCATCGACGTGGTCGGCGGGGCGCTCGGCCTGATCGGGTCGTCGGGCTTCCTGCTGGCCTCGGTCGCGACGACCGTCGCCCTGGCCTCGCGGTACGGCACCCGGCGCGTGGCCACCGGCGGCACGATCCTGATCGCCGCCTCCGTCCTGTGGCTGGGCAGCCACATCTACTGGCCCGAGGGCGTGATCACCGTACTGTGCCTGGGGCTGGGAGCCGGGCTGCTCAACATCGCGCGGGAAGGCGCCCCGTCCGGCCCGGCTGCGGCGGTCTCATGAGTCCGGCCTCCGGCCGGGCCAGACGGTCAGGGCCAGTTCGGCGATCTCGGTGAGCTCGGCCGGACCGGCTCCGTCCCGGGAACGCTGGGACATGCCCTGGACGACCGCGGCGAAGTATCCGGCCAGCGCCCGGGGGTCGGCCCCGGCGGGCAGTTCGCCCTCGCGTTGCGCCTCACGCAGGCGGTCCCGGAAGGCGGCGAGGTTGGCGTTGCGCAGGTCGCGCAGGAACACCGCGATCCCGGTGTCCTGGACGGTGACGTTCGTGGCCGCGCTGATGGTCAGGCAGCCCGCCGGGTGCGAGGGGTCCGGGTAGATCGCCGCGGCCTCGCGCAGGATGCGGGCGAACGCCCGGTACGCCGTGGGCTCCTCGCTCAGGGCCCGGCCGATGAAGGCGCCGACGGGTGAGCGCCCGTAGGCGTGCACCACCTCCCGGAACAGCCCCGCCTTGTCACCGAAGGCGGCGTACAGGCTGCCCGGCCTGATGCCCATCGCCTCGGTCAGTTCGCCCACCGAGGTCGCCTCGTAGCCGCGTTCCCAGAACAGCCGGGTGGCCGCGGCCAGAGCGGCGTCCCGGTCGAAGCTGCGCGGACGGCCCCGCGCCGCACCCGTCTTCTCCACACCCGACATTGTAGAACGCTCACTCAAAAAACTGTGCTACCGTACTTCTTGAGTGATCGTTCAAGAAAGAAAGGTGGTCGACGCCGATGGTCGCCCGTACGCTGAACGACGAGGCCGTCCGCACGCTGGACGGCAAGGTCGCCCTCGTCACCGGGGGCAGCCGGGGGATAGGCCGGGCCATCGCGGAACGGCTCGGCCGCGACGGAGCCGTCGTCGCCGTCGCCTTCGCCCGCGACCGGGCCGCGGCCGACGGGGTCGTCGAGCGGATCCGCAAGGACGGTGGTCGCGCCTTCCCGATCCAGGCGGAACTGGGCAGGCACGGTGACGCCGCCGCGCTCTGGGCCGCCTTCGACGCGCAGATCGATCAGCACGCACCCGGCGGAGGCGTCGACGTCATCGTCAACAACGCGGGCATCGGCCGCAGCACGGATCTGGCCTCGCTCACCGAGGAGGGCTTCGACGAGGTCTTCGCGGTGAACGTCCGGGCACCGTTCTTCATCGTGCGGGAAGGTCTCCGGCGGCTGCGCGACGGAGGCCGGATCGTCAACATCTCCAGCGGCGCGGCCCGCCTCGCCATGCCGGAGATCATCGCCTACGGCTCCACCAAGGGCGCCCTGGACACCTTCACCCTCAACCTGGCCAAGCAACTGGGTCCGCGGGGCATCACGGTGAACTCGGTGGCCCCGGGAATCGTCGACACCGACGTCAACGCGGGATGGCTGCGCGGCAACGCCCAGGCCGAGGCCCACGCCGCGTCCCTGGCCGCCCTGGGCCGGGTCGGGCAGCCGGAGGACATCGCCGACATCGTGGCCTTCCTCGCCTCCGACGACGCCCGCTGGGTCACCGGCAGGGTCATCGACGCGACGGGCGGCGCCGGACTGTGACCCCTCCCCCGCGCGCACCCGTCGCGGCTCGGGAGGACTTCGCGGACGTCCGTACGGACTGCGGCCTCACCCACCCGTATTGAAGATCACCTTGAGCTGCGGGGCGTCCAGCCATTCCACGTCGAGATGGGCGCCGCTGTCCATCTCGACGAGCGCCATGGCGCTCGCGTGCGACAGCCGGGTGAACGGCTCCGGCAGGAAACGCAGCAGGTGGTCCAGCGCGTGCGGGTCCGGTCCGCGAGCCTCTCGCGGGTCCAGTTCGCTCATGGTGAGGCGGACGCGCCCGTCGGCCGCGTAGACGAGGCAGGAGCCCCCGTTGACGTTCCACGACAGGTTCCACAGACGGGCGCCGAGGCTGAGCCGTTCCAGCCCCGCGGGCTCATACGGTGAGAGGAAGCCGCCTTCGAGGTCGAGGAGCATGATCGACGGACCGGACTCGTCGACGAAGACGTCGTCCCCCTCCACCTCCGCCTCCCGGAGCTCGTAGTCGGGCCCCGCGATCAGCTCGACGACGTCTTCGATCTCCATCGGCTCGGCGAGTGGCTGGATGACGGTCCACGACATCCCGACATCCAGCCACTGGGCGACATTGAGCAAACCCTGACAATGCGCGACAGGGTCTGCGTGCGGCATGCGCCAATGATCGCAGACCGCACCCGCGCTCACCTGACTCCGGCCGGTCGCCACGGCCGCGCCACCCCGTCCCCGTAGGCGACCTCGCGGGCCCCGGTGAACGCGGCCAGTTCGGCGACCGCCCGCCCGACGGCCCCGGTGACCGCCTCGTCCGCGGGCGTGTCCGCCTCGGGGAACACCCCCTCGACCTCCAGCACGCCGCGGCGGCGGTCCAGGCGCGGCACGAGCCTGCCGATCAGCCGGTCGCCGTGCAGGATCGGCATGATGTAGTGGCCGTACTGCCGCCTGTGCCTGGGCACGTACATCTCCGTGCGGAACGCGAAGCCCCACAGCCGCTCGGTCCGCTCCCTGTCGCAGATGAGGTTGTCGAACGGCGACAGCAGCGTGGTGCGCGGCTCCCAGGTGTGCTCCAGCAGGCCCAGGACGTCACGGTGGACGTACCAGCGCTCGGCGCCGCCCTCGACCTCCGCGGGAACGACCTGGCCCGCGGCCTCCAGCCGCTCCAGCACCCCGGCGAGGCCGGGATAGCGCTCGCGGGTGAAGTGCCGCTCGATGTCGGCCGCGCGGGCCACGCCGAGCGCACGCAGGGCGTGCCCGGTCGCCCGCGCGACCGCCTCCTCCGGCGGTGGCGGCTCGGTCCCGGCCCACTCCGGCAGCCAGTTGCCGGCCAGATCCCACCGGCGCCTGCGCCCCTCCCGCCCCGCCACCATGATGTGGCCCTGAAGCCACAGGAAGTCCAGCATCCGATCGACGCTCCGGCCGCCGGTCCACCCGCTCGACTCCCAGGGCACGGCCGCGAGGTCGTCGAAACCGGCGGCCGGGAGCGGCCCCTCCCGCCGGAGGCGGTCGAGCACGTGGTCGCGGAGCGCGGCGTTCGCCTCCAGCCAGTCGCGCACCCGCTGCCCGTAACGTGAGCGGGCGGACGGATAGCCGCGCATCATGACCTGGTGGATCGGGTAGTCCTCGGCCAGCACGATCGACGCGGCATGGGCCCAGTACTCGAACAGCCAGCGTTCCCGCCACAGCAGCGCGTCGAGGTCGGCCGGGTCGTAACCGCCGACCCTGCTCCAGAGCACCAGCAGGTGGCTGCGCGCCACCACGTTGACCGGGTCGAGCTGCAGGCACCGCAGCGTGCGCAGCACCCGCCGCAGTCCTTGCGGGTCACCGCCGGGCCGGGGCCCGGCCAGGTGCTGGCAGGCGACGGCCAGCCGCCGCGCGGACTCCAGGCTGAGATCGAGGGGGGATGGCATACCCGCCGAGTGTAATCGAAAAAAGATTCGAATACCGGCGATACACGCCATGCCGCGACACCCGCCGAATGCCGCCGTCACCGGAAAACCGCGGCATGTCCGGCGGCGTGTCCGGCGGCGCACTCCGGGAGGCGTGACGTTTCCCCGGTTGCGGAGAATCGTAAAGATTAGTATCTATTCAGTCTACCAAGCGCTTGCTACGCTCCGGTCATGACAGCCACCATCGTCTGGGGCACCGGCAACGTCGGCCGCGCGGCCATCCGCGCCGTCGAGGCGCACCCCGCGCTGGAGCTCGCGGGTGTGGTCGTCCACGACCCGCGCAAGGTCGGCCGCGACGCGGGCGACCTCGGCGGGCTCGGCCGCGATCTGGGGGTCGCGGCGACCGGCGACGTCGACGCGGCGCTGGCCGCCGGTCCCGGCGCCGTGGTGTACGCGGCCTCCGGCGACGTCCGACCCGACGAGGCCCTGGCCGACGTCGTCCGGGCGATCCGGGTCGGGGCCGTGGTCGTCACCCCCTCGCTGTACGCCCTCTACGACCAGCGCGGCGCCCCGCCGGAGGTGCGGGAGCCGGTGCTGGCCGCGATCGCGGAGGGCGGCGGCTCGCTGTTCGTCTCCGGCGTCGACCCCGGCTGGGGCAACGACGTCCTGCCCCTGCTGATCAGCGGGCTCGGCACCGTCGTGGACGTGATCCGCTGCCAGGAGATCTTCGACTACTCCACCTACGACCAGCCCGACTCCGTCCGGTACCTGGTCGGCATGGGCCAGCCGATGGACTACGAACCGCCGATGATCGCGCCGACGGTCCCGTCCATGGTCTGGGGCGGGCAGGTACGGCTGATGGCCCGCGCCCTCGGGGTCGAGCTCGACGAGATCCGCGAGACCGTGGAGCGGCGTCCGCTCGGCGCCGCGGTGAGCACCGAGGCGATGGGCCGCTTCGAGGCGGGGACCCAGGGCGCGGTCCGGTTCGAGGTCCAGGGCGTCGTCGAGGGCGAACCCCGCATCGTCATCGAGCACGTCACCCGCATCCACCCGTCCTGCGCTCCGGACTGGCCGGTGCCGCCCGGCGGCGACGGGGCACACCGGGTGATCATCGAGGGCCGCCCGCGCATCGAGGTCACGGTCGAGGCCGTCGACGAGGGAGGCAACCGGTCCGCGGGCGGGAACGCCACCGCGGCCGGCCGGCTGGTGGGCGCGATCGACTGGCTGCTGGAGGCGGGACCCGGGCTCTACGACGCGCTCGACGTCCCGCTCCGTCCCGCGGCCGGCAGGCTCGGAAGGAAGCAGTTATGAGGATCGACATTCCCGAGGGAAAGGACCCGATCGCGTACGTGTGGGGGGAGATGGTCCCCGGCATCGGGGCCGCCGCCTCGAACTTCTCCCTGTCGGTGTACGCCCACACGACCCTCGGCCTCCGCGAGTTCGAGGCCGCGCGGCTGCGGATCGCGCAGCTCAACGGATGTGCTTTCTGCCTCGACTGGCGGACCGAGCGGGACGGGCAGAGGGTCGAGGAGGAGTTCGCCGACGCGGTGAGCGAGTGGCGCACCACCAGCGCCTTCGACGACCGCACCCGGCTGGCCGCCGAGTACGCCGAGCGGTACGCCCTGGACCACCACGGCCTCGACGAGGAGTTCTGGGCGCGGATGACCGCGCACTACAGCCAGCGCGAGATCGTGGAGCTGAGCATGAGCATCGGTTCCTGGCTGGCGTTCGGCAGGCTCAACCGCGTGCTGGGCCTCGACACCGTGTGCGTGCTGCCCGGCGGCTCGTCACCCCGGCGGGGGAACGGCCACGCCGCGGCCTGACGTCCCGGGCACGCGGACCGAGTTTTCAGCAGACCCATCTTCAACGGACCGAGTACCAGCAGACCGAGGCGCGACGGGCTGAGTTGTGACAGACGGATTTGTGACGGACGGATTTGTGACGGCTACCACGACCACGCAGTAACTCAAGGCGCGAGCACTGTGCAGGGCTTGTTCTCAGCTTGTTGAGAGTGAGGAGCGTCAATGAGTGCCCGCGCCCCGGAAAACCCCGTCCTCCGAGAGATCTCACGTCGCGGATTCATCGCCGGAACCGGCTCCGTCCTGGGAGCCACCGCCCTCGGCGTCCACGCCGCCCCGGCCCGCGCGGCGGCCGCCCCCGCACCCGCGCCGATCGCCGACGGGGCCCGCGTCCCGGTCCTGGTGATCGGCACCGGATACGGCGGCTCCGTCGCCGCCCTGCGCCTCGCCCAGGCGGGCGTCGACGTGCACATGGTCGAGATGGGCATGGCCTGGGACACCCCCGGCCCGGACGGCAAGATCTTCTGCAACACGCGCGAGCCGGACTACCGGTCCTACTGGCTGCGCACCCGCACCAAGGCGCCCCTGAACTACTTCCTCGGCCTCCCCATCGACCGGGACATCCCCCGCCACACCGGGATCCTGGACGCCGAGGAGTTCGGCGGCATCACGGTCTACCAGGGCCGCGGCGTCGGCGGCGGTTCGCTGGTCAACGGCGGCATGGCCGTCACCCCCCGGCGCGAGAACTTCGGCGCCGTCCTGCCCTCGGTCAACGCCGACGAGATGTACGGCGTCTACTACCCGCGGGCCAACGCCGAGCTCGGGGTCGGCGTCGTCGACCCGGCCTGGTTCGACTCCACCGCCTGCTACCAGTACGCCCGGGTCGGCCGCAAGCACGCCCAGCGCTCCGGCTTCCCGTTCGTCTTCGTGCCCGACGTGTACGACTGGGACTACATGGAGCGGGAGGCGGCCGGGACCGTCACCAGGTCGGCGCTGGCCGGGGAGATCCTCTACGGCAACAACCACGGCAAGAGATCACTGCAGCAGACCTACCTCGCCCGCGCCAGGGCCACCGGCAGGGTCGCCATCTCACCCCTGCACCGGGTCACCTCGGTCGCCCCGGCGGCCGGCGGCCGCTACACGGTCGTCATCGAGCAGATCGGCACCACCGGCGCCGTCACGGCCGTCAAGAACGTGACCGCGGACCGGGTGTTCTTCGCCGCCGGGAGCGTCGGCACCAGCAAGCTGCTGGTCAGGCTGAAGGCCACCGGCGCGCTGCCCGGCCTCAACGGCGAGGTCGGCAGGGGCTGGGGCGACAACGGCAACGTCATGTGCGGCCGCGCCAACCACATGTGGGACCCGACCGGCGCGCTCCAGTCGGCCATCCCCTGCTGCGGCATCGACAACTGGGCCGCCGGCGGCGCGTTCGCCGAGGTCGCCCCGCTGCCCACCGGGATCGAGACCTACGCCTCGTTCTACCTGTCGATCACCAACAACCCGAACCGCGCCCAGTTCTCCTGGAACGCCTCGGCCGGGAAGGTCGAGTTGAACTGGCAGGCCGCCTGGAAGCAGGCATCCATCACCATGGCCAAGACGATCTTCGACAAGATCAATTCCAGGGAGGGGACGATCTACCGGACCGACCTGTTCGGCGTCTACAAGATCTGGGGCGACCACCTCACCTACCACCCGCTCGGCGGCGCGGTGCTGAACAGGGCCACCGACAACTACGGCCGTCTCACCGCCTATCCCGGCCTGTACGTCATCGACGGCGCGCTGATCCCCGGCAACACCACCGTCAACCCGTTCGTCACCATCACGGCGCTCGCCGAACGGAACATCGAGAAGATCATCGCCACCGACCTGTGACGGCGCCCCGGAGGGAAAACCGTTCGGCCCGGCGGATGCGGCCCCGGTAGCGTGGGGCCTCCACGAGACCTCGGGAGGATCAGATGCGGCAGAGCTTCGCGACAACGCAGCGTCCTGTCCGTCCGACCGAGGTCTCAGACATCCATGCCCACTGTGAACATCGGCGTGCTCGCGCACGTCGACGCGGGTAAGACCAGTCTCACCGAACGACTTCTCTTCGACTCGGGCGCCATCGGCAGGCTCGGCAGCGTCGACGCCGGAGACACCCAGACCGACACCGGCGGCATCGAGCGGCGCCGCGGCATCACCATCCGCTCGGCCGTCGCCTCGTTCGGCATCGGTGATCTCCAGGTCAACCTCATCGACACCCCCGGGCACGCCGACTTCGTCGCCGAGGTCGAGCGGGCTCTCGGCGTGCTCGACGGCGCCATCCTGGTGATCTCCGCGGTCGAGGGCATCCAGGCGCAGACCCGGATCCTGCTGAAGGCCCTGCGGAAGATGCGCCTGCCCACCCTGCTGTTCGTCAACAAGATCGATCGGATGGGCGCGCTCCAGCGTGACATCCTCGCCGGGCTGCGCGTCGTCGCGGTGAACGCCGTCGCAGCGGACACGAGCACAGCGGATATAAGCACAGCGAACGCAGGCGCGGTGAACGCCTGCGCGTCCGGCGCGGTACGGCAGGTCCGCGTCGTGCCGGTGCCCCTCGACGCCGAGGTTCTCGCCGAGCACGACGACGCCCTGCTGGAATGCCTCGTCGAAGGACGCGCTCCCGGACCGGACGAGCTGCGTGCGGCGCTGGCCGCGCAGACCGCCGCGTGCCTGGTCCATCCCGTGTTCCACGGATCGGCGATCGGCGGCCAGGGGGTGGCCGGGCTCATGGGCGGCATCCGCGATCTGCTTCCCGTGCCCGTCCCCCGGGACGGCTCCCTCCGAGGAACGATCTTCGCCATCGAACGCGACCGGGACGGGCGGAAGGTCTCCTACCTGCGCCTGTTCTCCGGCGAGGTGCACCGGCGGCAGAGACTCGGATCCGGCCGGGTGACCGGACTGCAGGTCGTGGGCTCCGGCGCCGACGACCGGCTGGCGGCGGGTGACATCGCCAGGATCTGGGGTCTGTCGCGCGCCCGCGTCGGCGATCACCTGTCCCCCGGCGGGAGCCGGACGCCCGCCTTCGTCCCGCCCAGCCTGGAGACCGTGGTGCGGGCGTCGCACCCGGGCGACGCCTCCCGCCTGCACGCGGCCCTGCTCTGGCTGGCCGAGCAGGATCCGCTCATCGGCACCCGGGCCCGGCCCGGCGGCGGTACCTCCGTGCTTCTCTACGGCGAGGTCCAGAAGGAGGTGCTGGCCGAGCGGTTGCGCGAGGAGTTCGGCGTCGAGGCGGTCTTCGCCGACAGCACCCAGATCTACCTGGAGAGACCCGTCGGCGTGGGAGAGGACCACACGGAGTTCGACAGGCACGGTGACCACGACTTCTGGGCCACCGTCGGCCTGCGCGTCGAGCCCGGAACGGGTTTCACGTTCCGCCGGGAGGTCGAGCTGGGCTCGCTCTCGCACGCCTTCAACCAGGCGATCGAGGACGCCGTACACGCCACTCTCCGCGAGGGCCTGTACGGCTGGCCGGTCACCGACTGCACGGTCACCCTGACCAGGTCCGGTTTCCAGCCTCCCGTCAGCACCGCGGCCGACTTCCGCAACCTGACCCCGATGGTGCTGATGTCCGCCCTGTCCCGCGCGGGCACCCAGGTGTACGAACCCTGCCACGCCTTCGAGGTGGAGATCCCGCCCGGGGTGTTCGGTCCCGTCGCCGCCAGGTTGTCCGCGCTGGAGGCGGAGCTGGCCGACGTCTCCCCCTCGCTCGTCACGGGTTCGATCCCCGCTCGCCTGGTCAACGAGGCCAGACGCCACCTGCCGGGGCTGACCCGCGGTGAGGGCGTGTGGTGGTCCCGGCCCTCGGGTGACAGGCGGGCCCGCGGATGGCCGCCCACCCGCCCCCGGACCGACGGCAACCCGCTGGACCGGACGGAGTACCTCCGGTACCTGGCCATGTCATAGGGGCACGGGGTTCACCGTCATAGGGGACACGGGCATAGGGGGCACGGGGTTCACCGTCATAGGGGACACGGGCATAGGGGGCACGGGGTTCACCGGCGAGCCGTCCGGGGGACGGCAACGGCGTCATCCGGATTCTCCCGTTCCGCCGGCCTGCTCGACCAGCAGCTCCACCGCGGTCCGCCGCCACACCTGCCCGACCGGCTCGCCGCGCTCGCGCGCCAGCTCCCCCAGCAGATGGGCGATCACGTTCATGTACGCGTTCTGCACCGCGGCGACGCCGCTGTCCGACCGGTCGTCCACGGTGGGCAGGAACTCCGCGACCACGTCGGCGACCAGGTCCTCGTCCATGTCCGGGGAGTGGATGTACGCGCTGATCAGACCGACGACGGCGAGCCGCTTCTCCCGCGTCAGCGCGGCGAGGTCGCGCGCCGCCTCCGGACGCCCGTCCCGGCCGCCGGGAGGATCGTTCATGGCCGGCCTCCGGTCTTCCCGCCGCGTGGTGGGTGCCGCGACGTCGCCGTCCGTATTATCCCAGTTCGGGATGGAAAGACAGCGACCGGCCGTACCTAAGCCGCGCCCCGGCGGAACTCCAGGCCCTCGAAAGTCCCGGACGCGCGCCACCGGTCGAGGTAGCCGAAGTAGGCCGTCGCCCCGTGCGGGTAGCCGACGTTGAGCCGTCCCCGCGGTCCCGGGTCCTGTCCCTCGTTGTTGTAGTAGCCCGGTGTGCAGTCCGGCGACCCCAGCAGCGTCCCCGGATGCCCCAGCAGGAGTCCGACCCACGCGTCCTCGGCCTCCTCGGTGACCTCGACCTCGTCGAACCCGTTGTCCAGGGCGTACTTGACGATCATGGCGATCGTGCCGCCCGCCTCCGTGAGGTTGTGCGGGATGTTGGAGATGAGGTTGGCGCCCTGCGTCGGCTGCACGATGAAGGCGTTGGGGAAGCCGTGCACGTGGGTGCCGTGCAGGGTGCGCATGCCCTCGGCCCAGTACGCGGAGAGCTTGACGCCGCCCCGGCCGGTCAGGTCGTAGCCGGCCCGCCGCGTGTACTCGGTGCCGACCTCGAAGCCGGAGGCGTAGACGATGCAGTCGACCTCGTACTCCCGTCCCGCGGCGACGACCCCCCGCTCGGTGATCCGCTCCACGCCCCTGCCGTCGGTGTCGACGAGGTGGGTTCCGGGGACGTTGAACGCCTGAAGGTACTCGTCGTGGAAGCACGGCCGCTTGCACAGCTGGCGGTACCAGGCCTTGAGCCTCCGGGCGGTCTCGGGATCCTCGACGATCGCGTCGACGCGCGCGCGGATCTCCTCCATCTTCTCGAAGTCGGAGTCCTCGTAGGCCTCCAGCATCTTCTCCGGGGTGCGGTCCTCGGGCGCGAGCTCCATGATCCTGGAGCGCACCCGCCGGGCGATGTCGGTCCAGCCGTCCATCACCAGGTCCTCCGCCGCGACGCCGCCGGTCTGGTTGGCCGTGAAGTTCTCCAGCCAGCGCCGTTGCCAGCCGGGGGTCGCGATCCGGGCGAACCACTCGGGGTCCGTCGGCCGGTTGCCGCGGACGTCGACCGACGACGGCGTGCGCTGGAACACGTACAGCTCCCCGCACGCCCGTGCCAGGTGGGGCACGCACTGCACGGCCGTCGCCCCGGTCCCGATGACGGCGACCCGCCGGCCGGCGAGCCTGTCCATCGGCGCTCCCGAGGGGTCGCCGCCGGTGTAGCCGTAGTCCCACCGGCTCGTGTGGAACGAGTGCCCCGCGAACGAGTCGATCCCGGGGATGCCCGGCAGCTTCGGCACGTGCAGCGGGCCGACGCCCATGGCGACGAACCGGGCGGTGAACTCGTCGCCCCGGTCGGTACGGATGATCCAGCGCGACCGCGCCGCGTCCCATTCGAGGTCCGTGACCTCGGTGTGGAAGAGCGCGTCGCCGTACAGGTCGTAGTGCTTGCCGATGCGCCGGCAGTGTTCGAGGATCTCGGGCCCGTGCGCGTACTTCTCCGTCGGCATGTGGCCGGTCTCCTCCAGGAGCGGCATGTAGACGAACGAGGCCGTGTCGCACTGCGCGCCCGGGTAGCGGTTCCAGTACCAGGTGCCGCCGAAGTCGCCGCCCTTCTCGACGATGCGGACGTCACCGACGCCGGCCTCCTTCAGCCGGGCGCCGGTGACGAGGCCGGCGAAGCCGCCGCCGATGAACGCGACGGTCACGTGGTCGGTCCTCGGCTCGCGCGGGACCCGCGGCGTGTAGGGGTCGTCGAGGTAGTGCGCGAACCTGCCGGTCAGCCGGATGTACTGGTCGTTGCCGTCGGGGCGGAGCCGCTTGTCGCGCTCCTGACGGTACTTCCGGCGCAGGGCCTCCTTGTCGACCGCGCCGCCTGCGGCGGCCTTGACACCGGCACTGTCGTCGGCGCCGCCTGCGGGGATGTCATCGGCTCTGGCGGGACGTCCGGCGACGGTCATACGCGCTCCCGGGGGCATGGCGGAGGTCGGGCGGCCGGGACGCCGGGCGGCCGCGGACGATCGCCGCGGCGTCCGCCCCCAGCGGAACCAGAATGTCATTCGGTGACAACCCCGACAAGAGCCGTCCACCCGGGCGCGGCCGGGCCGGGTGCCGTCGGGCAGCATATCGACCGGATAAGTGAACCGGTTACGCCACCTCCTATCACAACATCATAACTGGTCAGCAGCCATCACTTACCTATTTTGTCCTGTTGACAACGTTGTCACTGCGGTCATATCGTCCCGGTTACTTATCCGGTTCAGCTGCCGCCCCCCGACCACAGGAGAGCTATATGCGCGCTCGACTCACGCTGCTGACCGCCGGTCTTCTTCTCGCCACCGCCGCCTGCGCGGGCAACGGCCCGGCGACCGAGCAACCGGCAGACGCCAAACCCTCCGGCACCATCACCGTCCTGACGAACCGGACCGACCTGGTGGACACCGCGTTCAAGGAGTACGCCAAGCGGTTCACCGAGCTCCACCCGGGCGTCGAGGTGAAGTTCGAGGGCATCACCAACTACGAGGACGAAGTCCGCATCCGGATGAACACCCCGGAGTACGGTGACGTCCTCCTCATCCCCAACTCGGTGACGCCCAGCCAGCTCCCGTCCTTCTTCGAGCCGCTGGGCAGCACGCAGGAGCTCGGCAAGAAGTACCGCTTCATCAACGAGCAGGCCTACGACGGCAAGGTGTACGGCATCGCCACCTTCGGCAACGCCCAGGGCTTCGTCTACAACAAGCGGGTCTTCGAGGCGGCCGGCGTCACCGACTGGCCGACCACGCCCGACGAGTTCATCGCCGACCTCAAGCTGGTCAGGGAGAAGACCGGGGCGATCCCGTACTACACCAACTACGCCGCCGGGTGGCCCCTGACCATGTGGGAGTCCTTCCGCGGCTCGCTCAGCGCCGACCGCGACTACGTCTCCGGGCTCGCGCACACCGACGCGCCGTGGGCCGCCGGGACCGACCACCACACCATCGACTCGCTGCTGCACCGGATCGCCGCCGAGGGCCTGATCGAGAAGGACCCGACGACGAGCGACTGGGAGGAGTCCAAGAAGCTCATCGGCAGCGGCAAGGTCGCCTCGATGGCGCTCGGCTCGTGGGCGATCGTCCAGATGCAGGAGGCCGCGGCCAGCCCCGACGACATCGGGTTCATGCCGTTCCCGCAGCAGAACGCCGGAAAGTTCCACGCGACGATCGCCGGTGACTGGAAGATCGCGATCAACAAGCACTCGGAGAACAAGGTCACCGCGCGCGCCTGGCTGGACTTCTTCGTCGACCGGTCCGGCTACGCCGCGGACTCCGGCTCCATCCCGCCGGTCGCCGACGCCCCGCTGCCCGAGCAGCTCAAGCCCCTCGAGGACAAGGACGTCCAGTTCGTCGAGCAGAACCCCGCTCCCGCGAACGAGACCGGCCTGACCAACGACATCGACGAGAAGTCGGAGATCGGCCTGAACCAGCCCGAGTACCGGCAGCGCATCGTGGACGCCGGGCGCGGCGCCTCCGAGGAGAGCCTGGAAGCGATCTTCACCGACCTCAACGCCAAGTGGAAGACGGCGCGGGCCGCGCTGGCCGGGAACTGACGATGGTCCGATCCCGCACCGGCCACCCGGCCCCGAAGGTCGCGGAACCGGCCGGGGCCGCCGTGCCCGCAGCCCGCCACCAGCGGGTGCGGCGGCCCCTCGCCGAGCGCGCCCGGCGGCGGGCCACGCCGTACCTGTTCATCGCGGCGGCGCTGGTCCTGCTCGTGGTGTTCACCTACGTGCCCGTCGTCAGCATGTTCGGCTACAGCCTGCTCGACTGGGACGGTCTGGACCCGGTGAGCGAGTTCGTGGGCGCCGGCAACTACGCCGAGCTGGTCACCCGTCCCGAGTTGTTCGGGGTGTTCACCGTCAGCCTGTACTACTTCGGCGGCACCGTCGTCCAGCTCGCGGCGGCGCTCTACTTCGCCGCCATCCTGAGCTTCAAGGTCAGGTTCCGGAACTTCTTCAAGGGCGTGCTGTTCTTCCCCTACCTGATCAACGGCGTCGCGATCGGGTTCATCTTCCTGTACGTCTTCAAGCCCGACGGCGTCCTGGACACCCTTCTCGGCCTGCTGGGCGTGGAGGACAAGCCGCTCTGGCTCGGCGACCGGTCGGTCGTCAACCACTCGCTGACCGGTGTCTCCATCTGGCGGTACTTCGGGCTGAACCTGGTGCTGTTCCTCGGCGCGATCCAGTCGATCCCGGCCCACCTGTTCGAGGCGGCGCAGATGGACGGCGCCACCCGGTGGCAGCAGTTCAGGCACATCATCGTGCCGGGCATCCGGCCGGTCATCGGCCTGAACCTCATCCTCGGCGTATCGGGCGCCCTGTCGGTCTTCGAGATCCCCTACATCATGACGGGCGGCGCCAACGGCAGCGCGACGTTCGTCATCCAGACCGTCAACACCGCGTTCAAGTACCACAAGGTCGGTCTCGCCTCCGCGATGGCCGTCGTCCTCCTGGCGCTGGTCCTGATCGTCACCTGGATCCAGCGGCGCACCATCCCCGACGACACGACGGAGCTGTCGTGATGACCACGCGAGCCCGCACGCAGACCACGCGAGCCCGCGCGCGGACCACGCCGGCCCGTGCCCGGCTCGCCGTCACGCTGAAGTACGCGTCGCTGGCAGCGGGGTGCCTGGTCGCCGCCGTACCGTTGCTGGTCGTCTTCCTCGCCTCACTGAAGAGCGAGGACGAGCTGTACGGAGAGACGCCGTTCGCGCCGCCCGCGAACTGGTTCAACCTGGACAACTACCGCACGGCCTTCGAGGAGGGCCAGCTGGTGGACGCCTTCGTCAACACCACGATCATCCTGGTCATCTCGCTGACCGGCACGGTGCTGATCGGGTCCATGGCGGCCTACGCGGTGAGCCGGTTCGACTTCCGCGGCAGGCGGCTGACGATGTTCCTGTTCCTGCTGGCGGCGCTGGTGCCGGGCGTGACCACCCAGGTCGCCACCTTCCAGGTGGTCACCGGGCTCGGGCTGTTCAACACCCGCTGGGCGGCGATCGCGCTGTTCACGGGGACGGACATCATCTCGATCTACATCTTCCTGCAGTTCCTGCGCGGGATCCCGCGCTCGGTCGACGAGGCCGCGATGCTCGACGGCGCCACGCACTGGAAGATCTACCGCACGATCATCCTCCCGCTGCTGAAGCCGGCGATCGTCACCGTGGTGATCGTCAAGGGCGTGGCCGTCTACAACGAGTTCTACATCCCCTTCCTCTACATGCCCTCGCGCGACCTGGGCGTGGTGTCCACCTCGCTGTTCCGCTTCCAGGGGCCGACCGGCACGCAGTGGGAGGTCATCTCCGCCGGGATCGTCATCACCGTCATCCCCACATTGATCGTCTTCCTGGCGCTCCAGCGCTACATCTACAACGGCTTCACCAGAGGCGCCACCAAATAGGTCCGAACAACTGTCGATCGACGTCGGCGGCGGGCCCGGGAGTGGCCGCCTCACCGTCGACCAGGTCGTCGCCTACCCCAGCCGCCTATCCCAGGAGTGACACAACCCGATGAGGAGTCCGATGTACCGTCCGCTGCACGAAGGCTGGACCCTGTCCGGAGCCGGGCACCACGACATCCCGGCGACGGTGCCCGGCTGCGTGCACACGGACCTGCTCGCGGCCGGGCTGATCGACGATCCGTACCTGGACGACAACGAGAACCGGCTGGCCTGGATCGGCCGGGCGGAGTGGTCCTACCGGACCGCCTTCACCTGGCGGCCGGACGGGTCCGACCGGACCGACCTGGTCTGCGAGGGACTCGACACGGTGGCCACGGTGCTGCTCAACGGGGTGGAGGTCGCCGCCACCGCGAACATGCACCGGTCGTACCGCTTCGCCGTTCGGGACCTGCTCCGGGACGGTGAGAACACCCTGGAGGTGCGGTTCGGCTCGCCGTACCGCTACGCCGAGCGGCGGCGGGCGGAGCTGGGCGAGCGGCCCGGGGCGTACGCCGAGCCGTACCCGTTCATCCGCAAGATGGCGTGCAACTTCGGCTGGGACTGGGGGCCGACGCTGGTGACCAGCGGGATCTGGCGCTCCATCGGCCTGCACTCCTGGTCGGAGGCGCGGCTGGCCGAGGTCCGCCCGCTGGTCCGCGCCGACGGCGTGGACGTGCACGTGCGGGTGGAGCGGGCCGGGGACGCGCCGGTCACCGTCACCGCCGACGTCGCGGGCGTCGGCGCCGAAGTGAAGCTCGACCGCGGCCAGAACGAGGGGGTGCTCCGCCTGGACGTGCCCGGCGCCGAGCTGTGGTGGCCGCTCGGGTACGGCGCGCAGCCGCTCTACCCGCTCACCGTCACCGCGGGCACCGACCGGTGGCGCAAGGAGATCGGCTTCCGCACCGTCGAACTCGACGAGGACGCCTTCCGGCTGATCGTCAACGGCCGTCCCGTCTTCGTCCGCGGGTTCAACTGGATCCCCGACGACTGCTTCCCCGCCCGGGTCACCCCCGAGCGCCTGGCCGAGCGCTTCGGGCAGGCCATGGACGCCGGCGCCAACGCGCTGCGGGTCTGGGGCGGCGGCGTCTACGAGTCCGAGGACTTCTACGACCTGGCCGACCGGCACGGCCTGCTGATCTGGCAGGACTTCCCGTTCGCCTGCGCGGCCTACCCGGAGGAGGAGCCCTTCCGCTCCGAGGTCGAGGCCGAGGCCCGCCAGAACGTGGCCCGGCTGTCGGCCCACCCCAGCCTGGTGCTGTGGTGCGGCAACAACGAGAACATCGAGGGCCACCAGCACTGGGACTGGCAGGAGCCGCTCGGCGAGCGCAGCTGGGGCGCCGGCTTCTACTACGACCTGCTGCCGGGCGTCGTCGCCGGGCTCGACCCGACCCGGCCGTACTGGCCGGGCAGCCCCTACTCCGGCGCGCCGGACCGGGACGTGCGCGACCCCGCCACCGGGACGATCCACATCTGGACCGTGTGGGGCTCGCGCGACTACACCCACTACGGCGACTACACGCCGCGCTTCGTGGCCGAGTTCGGCTACCAGGGGCCGCCGTCCCACGCCACCCTCCGGGCCTCCGTCTCCGACGAGCCGCTCACCCCGGACTCCCCCGGCGTCCTCCACCACCAGAAGGCGGTCGACGGCAACGCCCGGCTGCTGACCGGGCTCGGCGAGCACCTGCCGCAGCCGGAGACCTTCGACGACTGGCACTACTACACCCAGCTCAACCAGGCCCGCGCCGTCGCCTTCGGGGTGGAGCGCTTCCGCTCGCTCATGCCGTACTGCATGGGCACGGTGGTCTGGCAGCTCAACGACTGCTGGCCGGTCACCTCCTGGGCCGCCGTCGACGGCGCCGGCCGCCGCAAGCCCCTGTGGTACGGCCTGCGCCGCGCCTACGCCGACCGGCTCGTCACCCGCAGGGACGACGAGATCGTCCTGGTCAACGACACCGACGGGGAGTGGGCCGGGACACTCCGGCTGGCCCGGCGCGACCTGTCCGGGCAGGTGCTGTCCGGCCGGGACGAACAGGTCGCCGTCCCGGCCCGCGCCACCCTCGGTATCCCGATGCGGGAGACGCCGGACGACCCGGCCGCGGAACTGCTCAGCGCGGAGCTCGGCGAGCGGCGCGGGCTGTTCTTCTTCGCCGAGGACCCGGCCGTCGCCTACCCCCCGGCGGAGTTCACCGCGACCGTCGAGCCGGTCGGCGGTGATCCGGAAAACGGCGGGCTGGAGGTCACCGTCACCGCCACGACCATCCTGCGCGAGCTGGCGATCTTCCCCGACCGGCTGGACCCCGCCGCCACGGTCGACGACCAGCTCGTCACCCTGCTGCCGGGGGAGAGCGTCACCTTCCGCGTCACCGGCGCGCGGGACCTGGATCCGGCCGCGCTCACCGCCTACCCGGTGCTGCGCTGCGTCAACGAGGCCCGGCCGTGACCGCCGTGCTGGCGCTCGACATCGGCGGCACCACCTTCGCCGCCGCCGTGGTCGACGCCACCGGCGCGGTCCTGGCCCGCCGCGAGCTCCCGGTGGGCCCCGACCCGACCGCCACGCTCGGCGTGCTCGTGCGTGAGCTGGCCGTACCGGGACTGACCGGCGCGGGCATCGGCTCGGCCGGGCCGGTCGACCCGGTGCGCGGCACGGTCAGCCCGGTCAACATCCCGGCCTGGCGCGGCTTCCCGCTCACCGCGACGGTCTCCGGCCTGCTGGGCGGCCTCCCGGTCGCCCTGGCGGGTGACGCCCAGTGCATGGCGCTGGGCGAGTGGTGGCGCGGCGCCCGGGGCGAGGACACGCGGGTCCTGCTCGGCGTCGTCGTCTCGACCGGCGTGGGCGGCGGTCTGGTCGTCGACGGCGTCCCCTACCTGGGACCGACCGGCAACGCCGGCCACATCGGGCACATGCCCTCCCCCGCTCTCCCCGGCGACGCCGGTGCCGAGCCCTGCCCGTGCGGCGGCACCGGGTGCGTGGAGACGATCGCCAGCGGCACCTCGATGGCCCGCTGGGCGCTGGCCGGCGGCTGGCGTCCCGCCCCCGGCGCGGGCCGGGACGCCCGCGCGCTGGCCGCCTCCGCCCGCGCGGGGGATCCGGTCGCGGTCGCCGCCTTCGACCGGGCCGCACGGGCCCTGGCCGGGGCGCTGCTGTCCGCGGCGGCGCTCTGCGACGTCGACCGCGTCGTCATCGGCGGCGGGGTCGCCGCCGCGGGCGAGACCCTGCTGGGCCCGTTGCGCCGGGCCGTCGCGGCCGGGGCCGGGATGGGCTTCCTGCGCCGCCTGACGGTGGAGCCCACGGCCCTGGGCCGGGACGCCGGCCTGTACGGCGCCGCCGCGCTGGCCCTGCACCCCCCGGCCGCCCTCACCCGGGAGGAGAGCCTCCCCCTCCACCCGCTCGACGCATTCTGAGACACGAGAAGGATCATCCGATGCGCTTCCGCTGGGGAGTGGCGACCTCCGCCTACCAGGTCGAGGGCGCCACGACCGCCGACGGCCGCACCCCCTCGATCTGGGACACCTTCTGCCGGACGCCCGGCGCCGTGGCGAACGGGGACACCGGTGACGTGGCCTGCGACCACTACCGCCGCGCACGTCGATGCGGTGCGGCCGGCCCGGGAGAAGGGCGCCGACGTGCGGGGCTACCTCGCCTGGTCGTTCCTGGACGACTTCGAGTGGGGACACGGCTACGGTCCCCGGTTCGGGCTGGTCCGGGTCGGCTACCGGACGCAACGCCGCGTCCCCAAGCAGAGCGCGATCCGGTACCGCGAAATGATCAAAAACGACAGGGACGGCTGACTGTGGACGTATTATCCAACCCCGTCAAGGACTACCCCTGGGGATCCCGGCACCACATCGCCGGGCTGACCGGGCGGCCCTCCGGCGGGCCCGAGGCCGAGATGTGGCTCGGCGCCCACCCCGCCGGTCCCTCCCGCCTGGTCAGGGACGGGCGGCGGCGCACCCTGGCCGAGGTGATCGCCGACGATCCGGTGGCCGAGCTGGGGCACGAGACGGTCCAGCGGTTCGGGGAGCGCCTGCCGTACCTCGTCAAGCTCATCGCGGTGGACAGCCCCCTGTCCCTGCAGGTGCACCCGACGGCGGCGCAGGCCGCGGCCGGGCACGCGGCGGGCGACCCGCACTACGCCGACCCCTGGGCGAAGCCGGAGATGATCTACGCGCTGAGCGACTTCACCGCGCTCGCCGGGCTCCGGCCCGCCGGGCAGGCCGCGGAGCTCGTGGCGCGGCTCGCGCTCGAACCGCTGCGCCCGGTGCTCGAAACCCTGCGCGAGGGGACCGGCGGGGACGGCGGGAAGGACGGTGGGGGAAACGGCGGGGAGAGCACCGCCGCGGCGCTGCGGACGCTGCTGGAGTGGCCGGCCGGTGAACGGCCCGCGCTGGTGCGGGCCGTCGCCGACGCCGCCGGGCCACTCGGCGGGCCCGGCTTCCGGCTCGTCCGGCGGCTGGCCGAGCGCTACCCGGACGACCCCGCCGTGCTGGCGCCGCTCCTGCTGCACCGGCACGAGCTGGCCCCCGGGCAGGCGCTGTTCCTGGGGGCGGGCGTGCTGCACAGCTACGTCAGCGGATTCGGCGTGGAGGTCATGGGCGCCTCCGACAACGTCCTGCGCGCCGGGCTGACGAGCAAACCCGTCGACGTGCCCGGCCTGCTGCGCGTCCTCCGGCCCGACGCCCAGCCGCTGCCGGTCGCCGGGGCCGGCGGCCACCACCTGCCGCCGGCTCCGGAGTTCAGGCTCGCGGTGTACGGCCCCCGCCTCGGCCACAGCCTCGACCGCCCGGTCCCGCGCATCGTGCTGTGCACGTCCGGCTCCGTCACGCTGGAGGGCGGGACGCTGGGAGCCGGGCAGTCCGCCTTCCTCCCGGCGAAGGACGGCCGGGTCACCCTGCGCGGCACCGGCGTCGTCTTCTGCGCCGAGCCGCACCTGTGAGGGAACCCGCCGGGCTGCGCGCCCGGGGAGCCGGGGAACCGCCGCGCCCGCCGCCACCGCCAGACGGGAGGAGCCTCTGCCGTCATCTCCACACCACCTCGCAGCAAACGCACCGGTAACCGGCGATGGGGTGCTTGCTGAGAAGTTACCGGCAGATGGAGTGGAAAGTCTGGTGTGCAGGGATTTTGCTGATCACATCGTTTGCGGAGGCGAGGCCGGGCGCTCCCCGGTCATCCGCGCAGGCTCGGCTCGGCCGCGCCGGCGACCCGGTGGGCGACGCCGCCCGAGACACCGGTGGAGACACCGGTGGACTCGCGCACGACGAGGGTGGTCTCCAGCCGGGCCAGCGTGGACGTCCCCGAATCCCCGGCGCTGACCGCGGCCAGCAGCAGGTCGACCGCCATCCGCCCGGCGGCCGCGGTCGGCATCGTGATCGTCGTCAGCTTCGGCCTGTTCAACCGGCCGGGCAGGCTGTCGTCCACGCCGATGACGCTCACGTCCTCCGGCACCCGCAGTCCCCGCTCGCGCAGCCCTTCGATCAGGCCCAGCGCGACCAGGTCGTTGTAGCACAGCACCCCCGTCACCCCCGAGGCCGCCACCCCCGCGGCCGCCGTCAGCCCGCCCCGCTCGGTCGGCTCGTTCGGCCGGAGCACCGTGAGCTCCACGTCGAACTCCGCGGCGGCGGCGGTGGCGGCGACGTGCATCTCCTCACTGGTCCAGGAGCCGCTCGGCCCGGACAACAGACCCACATGCCGATGCCCCAGCTCCGCCAGATGCCCCACCGCCGCCCGCACCCCCTGACCCACATCCATCAACACCGTGGCCAACCCCTTCACCCGCCGATTGACCACCACGAACGGCACCTGCGCCCGCAGCCGCTCAATCACCCGGTTCGACAACCGCGGCGAACACAACAACACCCCGTCCA
>NZ_BMQP01000041.1 GCF_014648175.1 Planobispora rosea | reverse complement strand
GGTGAAGCCCTGCAGGGGTGTGCGGAAGCGGCCCTGCCAGTCGACCACGTCCTCGCGCCATAGTTTGTGCAGCAGCGCGTAGTTCTCGACGGCCAGCGGGATGCCGTTGCGGATGTCCTGGCCGAACCAGGGATAGACGGGCGCGGTGTTGCCGCGGCCCAGCATGAGGTCGACGCGCCCGCCGGCCAGGTGCTGGAGCATGGCGTAGTCCTCGGCGATCTTCACCGGGTCGTTGGTGGTGATCAGCGTGGTCGCGGTGGACAGCTGCAGCCGCCGGGTCTGCGCGGCGATGTAGCCCAGCGTCGTGGTGGGGGAGGACGAGAAGAACGGCGGGTTGTGGTGCTCACCCAGGGCGAACACGTCCAGGCCGGCCTCCTCGGTCTTCTTGGCGATCGTGACGATCGCCTGGATCCGCTCGGCCTCGCTGGGCGCACGGCCGGTGGTGGGATCGGTGGTGAGGTCGCTGACCGAAAAGACACCGAACTGCATGGCGTTCCCCGTCCACTTGTAGATGACCTGTCATATGCTGTCGGTGCAACATGTATGACACGTCATTTATTTCGCGGACGGCGAGCCCGTACCCGGCGAGGTCCGGTGCGCGATTGACCGGGTAAACGATCGATGCGACTCTCTGGCCGCAGGTCAGAGACCCTTCAAGGGGCGTCCGTCGCACCGGGTGCCGGGGTACAGGCGGTACGTGCCGTCCGCCGCCGCGAACCAGTAAGTGAGGACCCATGGCCGAGACCGACAGGACCGGGACTGACGCGACCGAGACCGAGACGACCGGGACTGACGCGACCGGGACCGACAGGACCGGGACTGACGCGACCGGGACCGATCTGGCCTCGCTCGAAGCCGAGCGCCGGCGCATCCGGGACACCCACCTCCGACCGCCCGCCGAACGGGAGCCGTCCACCGCCCGGGGCCTGCACCACACCGCACTGATCAGCGGCGACGTCGAGCGCACCGTCCGGTTCTACCAGGACCTGCTCGGCTTCCCGCTCACCGAGCTGATCGAGAACCGCGACTACCCCGGCTCCTCGCATTTCTTCTTCGACATCGGCAACCACAACCTCCTGGCCTTCTTCGACTTCCCCGGCCTCGACGTCGGCCCGTACGCCGAGGTCCTCGGCGGCCTGCACCATCTCGCGATCTCGGTGGAACCTCGGCGCTGGGAGGAGATCGTGCGCCGCCTCGACGGCGCGGGCGTCGAGTACGCGATCCACAGCGATGTCTCGGTGTACTTCCGGGACCCCGACGGGGCCCGCATCGAACTCATCGCCGACCCGCTCGGCGAGATGTACGGGAACAAGGTGCTGTGACGACAGGCCGCCGGACGGCGCGCGCGTCAGTTCTCGACGGCGAGCTTCACCCCGAGCCCGACGAAGATGCCGCCCGTGGCGGTGTCGATGCGGCGCCGGGCGGTGTGCCGGGCGCGCAGCCAGCCGCCGATCCGCCCGGCGAGCACGCCGACCGTGCCGTCGACCAGGAACTCCAGCGCGATCAGAATGGCGCCGAGAATCGTGAACTGCAGCCACACCTGTCCCAGCGCCGGATCGATGAACTGGGGCAGGAAGGCGATCGTGAAGGTGACCATCTTGGGGTTCAGCAGGTTGGTCATCAGACCGCTGAGATACGCGCGGCGGCCTGACATCCCTCCACCGGTGGCGGCCGTCTCGAGGTCGCCGTTGCCGCGGTTGCGGAGGATCTGGACGCCGAGATAGATCAGATACGCGGCTCCGACGATCCGCACGACCGTGAACGCGAGCGGCACCGCCTCGAACAAGGCGGCCAGTCCCGCGGCGGCCACGGCGACGTGGACGGCCTCGCTGCTCGCCACGCCGGCCGTGGCGAGCAGGCCGGCGCGCGGACCGCCGCGCATCCCGCACCCCAGCACGAACAACATGTCCGGTCCCGGCGTGATCATGGCGACGATCGTGGTCACGGTGAAGAGGGCGAGGAGGTGGGGGTCGATAGGCATGATCCCATCCTGTCAGAGTCGCGGGAGCGCCTCATGCGAGATATCGCGAGATATGCGGAGGGACCGGGCCGTCGGCCCGGCCCGCCGAGGCGGCGTTCAGCGCGGGATCGTCCAGTCCGGCACCCAGGTCCCGGCGGCGCCGTGGTCGGCCGCTGCGGCGGCGAGGTGGCCGCGGAGGGTGGGCAGCGCGGGGTGGGGATTGTCGCGGTGCCACAGGAGCGAGTGCGGGTAGACGGGCGTGGGGTCGGTCACCGGGATGCGGCGCAGGCCGTGGTCGGCGGGCCAGACCAGGCGGGTCTGCCCGCCCATGAAAGTGGCCAGGGCCGGGGTGTCGGCGACGGTGTCGAGGAGCGCGTCGGAGCCGAAGTTGGGGCCGGTCGCCTCGATGGTGAGGCCGAACCCGGCGACGAGGTCGTCGTAGTAGGCGGCCCACTCGGTACCGGGGACGATGCCGGGCATCCAGATGCGGTGCCCGGCGAGCTGGGCGACGGTCACCGACCGGGCGGACGCCAGCGCGTGGGCGGGACCGGTGAGGAGCTGGAGCGGCTCGTCGAGCACCCGGACGGACTCGACGTCCTCGGGAAGGGGGCGGCCGGGCGCGGCGACGGCGCGGAAGGACGCGTCGATCGCGCCGGATCGGATGGCGGCGACGGCCGCGCCGATGTCGAACAACATCACCACGTCGAGCTCGATCTCGGGGTGCGCGCGGTGGAAGTCGCGCATCAGACCCGACGGCGCGCCGCGCGAGGTGATCACGTCGACGCGCAGCGGACGGCTGCCGGGGCGCACGGACGCGACCGCCCGGCCGGCGGCGCGCAGCAGTTCGCGGGCGTGGGGCAGGAACGCCTGGCCGTCGATGGTGAGTTCGGCGCCGCGCGGCGTGCGGGTGAACAGCCGGACGCCGAGGTCGCGCTCCAGTGCGGCGATGCGCTTGGAGACGGCCTGCTGGGTGACGGCCAGCTCGGCGGCGGCCTCCTGGAACTGCCCCGCGTCGGCGGCGGCGACGAAGGTCCGGACGGCGGCGAGATCCATGTGGACACCCTACAGATACAACTCCTGGTTGTGTCCGTACGGTCTATCGGTTGTTTGATCTCCTGATTCGACGTGCGCTTTGATGCCTGCGATCGCGATTCGGTTGTGCGGATGAGTGGCGAGGAGCGTCGGGCATGCGGAACGGGCACCGGTTGGGGCGGCAGTTCGGGTGGCTCTGGGGGGCGTACGGGATCAGCGCGCTCGGCACGTGGCTGGCCTTCGGCGCGTTCCCGCTGATCGCCATCCAGGTGCTGCACGCCGGACCGGTGGAGGTCGCGGCGTTGTCGGCGGCGGGAGCTCTGGCGGGCGCGGCCGTGGCGGTGCCGCTCGGCCCGTGGACGGAGTTCCGCCGCAAGCGGCCGGTGCTGATCGGGACGGACCTGGCGCGGTTCGCGGCACTGCTGACGATCCCCGTCGCGTTCGCGCTCGGCGTGCTCTCCTTCGTCCAGCTCCTGCTGGTCTCAATCGTCGTCGCGGCGGCCGACATCACCTTCCGCGCCGCCTCCGGGGCGTACCTGAAGACGCTGCTCCCGGCCGAGCACCTGCTCATCGCCAACGCCCGGTTCGAGTCTGCGGCCTGGGCGACCACGATCATCGGACCGCCGCTGGGCGGTGCCGCGATCGGGCTCCTCGGTCCGGCGGCGACGGTGACGGCGGACGCGGTCAGCTACCTGCTCTCGGCCCTGGGCATCCGCGCGATGGGCGGCCGGGAGCCGCGGCCCGCGCATCGGGAGACCGCGCGCGTGCGGGCCGGAGACCTGCTCGACGGCTGGCGCCACATCCTCGCCGACGCGGTGCTGCGTCCGCTGTTCTTCAACACCGCCGTGTTCAACGGCCTGGTGATGGCCGCCGACGCGCTGCTGGCCGTCCTGATGCTCGGCCACCTCGGGTTCGCGCCGTGGCAGTACGGCCTCGCCTTCGCCGCGCCCGCGCTCGGCGGGCTGCTCGGCGCTCGGCTGGCCCGGCCGCTCGTCACCCGGTTCGGCCAGCACCGGGTCCTGGTCCTGGCCGGGACGCTGCGCGCGGTCTGGCCCATCGGCCTGGCCTTTCCAGGACCGGGCACCGGAGGGCTGCTGCTGGTGATGGGCGTCGAACTCGGGCTCATCTTCTGCTGCGCGGTCTTCAATCCCGTCTACGCCACCTACCGCCTCGAGCGCACCGCGACCGGCCGGGTCGCCCGCACGCTGTCCGCCTGGGCGGTGACGACCAAGGCGTCGACCGCGCTCCTGACGGCTGTCTGGGGCGTACTGGGCGGCCTGCTCGGCCCGCGCACGGCCATCGGCCTGGCCGGGGTGCTCCTGCTGGCGACCCCGCTGCTGCTGCCCCGGCGCGCCACGGCGCCCCCCGCCGAGACGGAGCCGGCACCGGACCGCGCCTGACCGAAGGCCCCGGCCTTCAGGCCGAGGAGGATCCGCCCGTACTCAGATGGCGTCGCTCCGGCAGCAGGTGTCACCGCGCCAGGCCTCCCACCCCTCCTTGACCGCGACCGCGGCGATCACCAGCGCGGCGAGCGGATCGGCCCAGGACCAGCCGAACAGGCTGTTGAACGCCAGGCCCGCCAGCAGTACCGCCGACAGATAGGTGCACAGCAGGGTCTGCTTGGAGTCGGCCACGGCCGAGGCCGATCCGAGTTCGCGGCCGGCGCGGCGCTGGGCGTACGACAGGAACGGCATGATCACCAGCGACAGCGCGGCCAGGATCAGCCCCGGAGTGGAGTGCCCGGCCTCCCCGGCGCCCAGCAGCGCGCGTACGGCGTCGAAGGTGACGTAGGCGGCCAGCGCGAAGAACGAGACGGCGATGACGCGCAGCGCCGTCTTCTCCCGGCGCTCATGGTCGGCGGCGGAGAACTGCCAGGCCACCGCGGCGGCGGAGGCGACCTCGACGATGGAGTCCAGGCCGAAGCCGATCAGCGCCGCCGAGGAGGCGACGGTGCCGGCCGTGATGGCCACGGCCGCCTCGACGACGTTGTAGGTGATGGTGGCGGCGACCAGCAGCCGGATGCGGCGCGCCAGCAGCGTGTGCCGCGCGGGGGAGGGGCCGGGCAGGTTGAGCGCGGTCATGCCGGTGCCCCTCCGGCCGTGAGCGCGGCGCCGTCACCGTCTGCCGGGTCGTCGGCACCGGCACCGGGATCGGCGCCGGCGGCGAGTGCGGGGCGCAGTGCCACGGCGTGGCCGGTGGCGGCCAGCAGCAGCTCGGCCGAGGTCAGCAGGTCCAGCAGCTCGGGCCGGGTGAGGGAGTAGAACGACTGCCGCCCCTCGGCGCGGAAGTCGACCAGGTGACAGTCGCGCAGGCAGGCGAGGTGCTTGGAGACGGTGGACTGGGCCAGCCCGAGCTCGGCCGTCAGGTCCGCCACCCGGGCTTCGCCGCGGGCCAGGCGTTGCACGATGCGCAGCCGGGTCTCGTCGGCCAGGGAGTGGAACAACGCGGCCGCCGGGGGGACACCGGCGGCGATGTCGGTGTTGATACAGGAGCCGGCACCACCATCAATCGTCATATGGTGATGATATTCATATATGACGATGTGAACGCAAGAGGGGTATCCGGCTACCGTTGCTTCGCATGACTCACATCGAGATCGAGATCAGCGCGGAGCTGGTGCGGGAGCTGCTGCGCAAGGAGCACGCCTGGCTGCCCGCTCTCGCCCCGCGCCTCCCGCTGCCGGTCCCGGTCCCGCAGCGCCTCGGCGAGCCCTCCGCGCGGTTTCCGCGACCCTGGATCGTCACCACCTGGGTGCCGGGCGAGCCTGCCGACCAGGCCCCCGTCACGCGCGCCGCGGAGGATGCCGCCGCCGCGCCCGGATGGACCGGCCCGGCGCTCCTCGCGGCGTGCGGGCGCCCTCCGGCACAGGTCTAGTCGATCTCGGAGCGGCCCATCCGCCAGTAGCCCATGAAGGCCACCGACGAGCGGTCGACCCCGGCCTCCTGCACCAGGTGGCGGCGGAGCGTCTTGACCACCCCGGCCTCACCGGCCAGCCAGGCGTAGAAGCCGCCGTCCCGGGGAGCGGCCTCGGGCACCTCCCAGAGGATCTCGGCGTCCACGTCGACGTCCTCCAGGGTCTCCTGCGCGCCGCCGGACACGCCGAGTCCGGTGAGGGCCTCGCGTACGGCGGGCACGAGCAGGTCACCGTGGCGGGCGCCCTCGCGGGGCAGCCACGTGACCTCCACTCCCGGCGGGACGGAGAGGGGGAGCGCGTCGGCGGCCTCCGGCACCTCCAGCAGCACCCGGGCCCGCGCGTCCGCGGGGAGGGACTCGGCGATCGAGGCGATCGCCGGGACCGCGGTCTCGTCGCCTGCCAGCAGGATGCGGGACGTCCCGGCCGGGGGCGCCCACTCCTGGCCGCCGGCTGGGCCGGGGAAGGCGGCGTTGGGGCCGATCACCACGACGCGGTGGCCGGGGGCGGCGTAGGTCGCCCACCGGGACGCGGGGCTGGTGTCGCCGTGGAGCACGAAGTCGATGTCGAGCTCCGCGGGCTTGAGCGGCTCCTGCCGTACGGCGCGCACGGTGTAGGTGCGGATCGGGTTGCGCAGCGCCTCGGGGAGCGCCCGCCACCGGAGGTACCAGTCGGAGTCGTCGCCGATCGGGGTGAAGGTGCCGTCGGCCAGCGGGAGGATCACCTTGACCCGCTGGTCGAAGCCGTTGTCGGCGAAGGAGTCCAGGTCGTCACCGGTGAAGGTGATCCGCATGAAGCTCGGGCTGAGCCGCCGCGTCCGCAGGACCTGGAGGTGGAAGGCCCGGAAGGAGGGAATCTCCTCACCCTCTGCCGCGGTGCTCCCGGCGGCCCGCGTCTCGGCCTGCTCCAGGGACTGCTCGATGCTCACGGTGATTCGCCGCCTTCGTTCGGGGATGCCTCCGAGAGCAACTTAGCTTTGCCTATCCTAATTAATCAACTCGTGCGGAGCGCCGGGATCCAGGTGTGTCCCGCGGGCCCCGCTCGCTCCGTCTGCGGTGCCGGCCGCCCGCCGGAGGGCGGGGGTGCCACTTGGCGACGAGGAACGTCCAGCCGAGGACGAAGGCGATCAGCGTCGCCAGCGGGAAGGGCTCCAGGAGCGGGAACGTCCCCTCCGTGTCGTACAGGATGAGGGACGCGGTGCCGGCGGCGGGCGCCGGGGTCACCTCGACCTGGGGAGGGGCGGGATCATCGCCGGGTCCCTGTCTGAGGTTCTCCGCGACCTTGCGGGGCAGCCCGTAGCCGACGACCTTGCTCTCGTCGCGGGCCTTGCGCTTCAGCCAGACCCGGTCGACGTTCGCCTCGATGGTGTGGATCGTTCCACCCTCCACCCGCTCGACCACGCCGACGTGGTCCACTCCCTTGATGTCCTTCCCGCCCGACCAGTCGAAGAAGACCAGCGCCCCCGGCTCCGGCGTGGCCGACCAGGCGCCCTGGGTCTCGAACCAGCGGGCGTGCGAGGGGGTCCAGGCGAACTGTCCGACATACTCCTCCACCCCCGCCCGCTCCGCCGCCCAGGCGATGAACATGTCGCACCAGGGGGCCGTACGGTACTGGGAGTCCTGGACCATGTGGGTGGAGTACCACTCGCCGAACTTGGTGCGCTGCCCGGCGCCTTCGCGGTAGCCGAGCTCCGCCACCATGACCTTCAGCAGATCGTCCCCGATCCGATCCATGGGCGCCCGCCGCTCCGTCCCCTCGCCTCCGCCCTTCCGCGAAGGCGGTGGTCACCGTCCGATCAAGCCGAACTTTATTCAGGTGAACACGGATAAGTCGGGCGATTGGGTGATGAATGCCGGATTTGATGGATGACGCGACGCGGAGCGCCACACCGTCTACCATGCCGTCTGCTGTACGCGGCCTGCGGGGCTCAGACCGCGATGACGACCTTCCCCGTGGTGTGGCCCTCCTCCTGGTACCTGATGGCCGCCGGGATCTCCTCGAACGGGTAGCGCCGGTCGATGACCGGGGTGACCTTGCCGGCCTCGATGAGCTCGGTCAGGGTCATCAGGTTCCGCTTGTTCTCGGTGGCCCCGATCACGTCCGCCTGGAGGAGCCTCTGGGACACGAACGGCCCCGCCGCGAGCGCACCGAAGAAGTGCCCGACGGGCTGCAGCCACCGGCCGGGCGGACCGCCGATGACGACGTAGGTCCCCTTCCGGGTCAGCACCCGGCGGCAGGCCGACCCCGGGCGGCTCCCCACGATGTCCAGGAGCAGGTCGTAGCGGCGCTCGCCCCGCGTGAAATCCTCCTTGGTGTAGTCGATGACCTCGTCCGCGCCGATCGACCGGACCAGGTCCGTGTTCCGCGTGCCGCAGACGCCCGTCACCTCCGCGCCGAACGCCTTGGCGATCTGCACGGCGAACGTGCCGACGCCTCCCGAGGCGCCGTTGACGAGGACCCGCTGCCCCGGCCGGATCCGTCCCTGGTCGCGCAGGGCCAGCAGGGCGGTGAGGGCCGACAGCGGAACCGCCGCGGCCTGCTCGAACGAGAGGTTCGCCGGTTTCGGCGCCAGCTCGCTCTCCCGCACGCACACGTACTCGGCGAAGCCGCCCTGCTTGGGCATCGCGAACACCTCGTCGCCGGGGCGGAACTCCGTCACATCCTTCCCGACCGCCTCGACCCGCCCCGCGATGTCGGCGCCCAGGATCTCGACCTTCGGCTTGCGCAGTCCGAGGGGGCCGGGCATCAGGCGCGCGACGTACGGTTCGCCCCTCATGAGATGCCAGTCGGCCGGCTGGACGCAGGTGGCCCGGACCCGGACCAGCACCTCGTCGTCGCCGGGTGAGGGTGTGTCGATCTCGGTGAGGTCGAGGCCGTCGGGCGGGCCGTACGAGCGTAGAACGAACGCCTTCATCGCATTCTCCAGATTCGCTGCGGGGTGCGGGAGCGGTGTGCGAGTGAAGTGTCTCCGCGCTCCGAGAGGCGGCTCAACAGCCGAAAGTACGACTTCTCCATGGCCGATCGGACGGCTCGGATCGGGCCGTTCTATCGATGAGCCGCCACCGCCCCGGCCGTCACGATCGAGTCATGACCGATGTGACGTTGACGTCCTCCGCCAGGACGGGATGGCTCGTGCCCGCCGGGTTGATCGCTCTCTGCGCCGTTCCCGTGATCGCCGGCGCGGTCCGGCTCGGCGAACTGACCGCGGGCGCCGAGATCACGGCCCAGAACGCGCGGTTCTTCGCGGCGCCCGTGCCCGTCGTGCTGCACATCCTCACCGTCAGCGTGTACGGCCTGCTGGGCGCCTTCCAGTTCGCGCCCGGCTTCCGCCGCCGCAGGCCCGGCTGGCACCGCGCCGCGGGGCGGATCCTGGTCCCGTGCGGGCTTCTCGCGGCGCTCTCGGGACTGTGGATGACCCTGTTCTATCCCCTCCCCGACGGTGACGGCGCTCTGCTCAGCGGCTTCCGGCTCGTGTTCGGCTCGGCCATGGCCCTGTCCATCGTCCTCGGCCTCGCCGCGATCCGGCGGCGGGACGTCACCCGGCACCGCGCCTGGATGATCCGCGGATACGCGATCGGCCTCGGCGCGGGCACGCAGGTGCTGACCAACCTGCCCTGGTTTCTGATCTTCGGCGAGCCGGGCGAGACCAGCAGGGCGCTCCTCATGGGCGCCGGTTGGGCGATCAACCTCGCGATGGCCGAATGGATCATCCGCGGGAACGGCGCCCGCGCCCGCGCCGGTTCCTGACGCGGGAGCCGATCCGGATCAGTTCCTGACGCGGTTGGTCTCGTAGGCCCACATGGCGATCTCGACGCGGTTGCGCACCCCGAGCTTGGTCATCAGGCTCGCGATGTGGCTCTTGACCGTGCTGAGAGAGATGTGCAGCTCGGTGGCGATCTCCTTGTTGGTCCGCCCGCGCGCCACGGTGAGGAGGATCTCCTCCTCCCGGTCCGTGAGCGCCTCGACGGGCTGCGCCGCGGGCGAGGCGCGCCCGGCGACGGCGAAGGCGTCGAGCAGCCGCGCGGTGACGCTCGGGGCGATGAGCGCGTCACCGTTGGCGGCGGCGCGGATGGCCTGGGCGAGCAGGTCGGGGCCGGCGTCCTTGAGGAGGAAACCCCGGGCGCCGGCCCTGAGCGCTGCGTAGACGTACTCGTCGAGGTCGAAGGTGGTGATGACGACCACGGCGAGGGGGTCCTCGACGGCCGGTCCGGCGAGGGAGCGGGTGGCCTCGATGCCGTCGAGGCCGGGCATGCGGATGTCGAACAGGCACACGTCGGGGCGCAGGCGCCGTGCGAGCTCGACGGCCCGCCGCCCGTCGGCGGCCTCGCCGACGACCTCGATGCCCGGCTGGGCGTCGAGGATCATCCTGAGCCCGGTGCGGGTGATCTCCTGGTCGTCGGCGACGATCACGCGGATGCTCATGCCGCCGCCCCGGCCCGGGGGAGCACGGCGGTGACGGTCCAGCCCCGGCCGGGACCCGGGCCGGCGTGGCAGGTGCCGCCGAGCAGGTCGGCGCGTTCCGCCATGCCGATGAGGCCGTACCCCGGCGACGCGGCCGGGCGGCCGGAGCCGCCGTCGCCGTCGTCGCTGACCCGCAGGCGCACCGAGGTGTCGTCGGCGTCGACGCGGACCTCGACGCGGGTGGCGTGCCGCGCGTGCCGTCTGGCGTTGGTGACCGCCTCCTGCGCGATGCGGTAGACCGCGGCCTCGACCGACGGGGAGAGGTCACCGAGGTCGCCCGCGATCTCCACATCGACGGACGGGCCGGTGAGGGGCCGGCCGGCGAGCTGCCGCAGGTCGGTGACGGTCCGGCCGGGCGCCCGCTCCGCCGGTTCGTTCAGGCGCAGGACGCGGACCATGGCGCGCATCTCGGCGAGGGCGCGCGACGCCTCGGCCTCGATCACGCGGAGCGCGTCGGCCGCGGCGTCGGGCTGCGACGCCGCGGTGGCCAGACCCGCCTGGGCGCGTATCGCCATCGCCGAGACGTGATGGGCGACGGTGTCGTGCAGGTCGCGGGCGAGCTGCTCGCGTTCGAGCAGCTTGACCTGGTCGAGCTCGCGCATCCTCGCCCCGGCCCGGTACCGGAACGTCCCGGCCGCGGCGACGACCGCGAATATGAAGGTGAACGCGCCGATCATGTCGGCGGGGGCGGTGCGGCCGAGGAGTATCGACACGGGGACCGAGACCAGCATGATCGTCAGCCCGATCACGGCCTCGCGCCCGGACCCCCACCGGAACAGCGCGTAGACCAGGACCAGGATGTACGCCATCGTGTACGTCTCGACGGCGTCACCGCCCATCAGCAGCGGGGCCAGGCTCGTGACGGCGAAGACGACGACGAGCATCGCCAGCGGCCTGGTCCGGCGCCACAGCAGCGTGGGAACCAGCGCCACGGTGAGGACCACGGAGGGGATCCGCCACGGAAGGTCCGGCCGCAGGACCCCTTCGAGCACCGCGACCGGCACGATCACCCCCACGAGCGCCCAGTCGCGCCACACCCGCGCCGGTGGGTGAGGGGGGCGGGGCTCGTTCCACACGGAGCGAAGGAAGCGGTGCACCCCACCATGCTACGAGAGCCGGTTCCGCCGCGGATCACCGCCGGATGCGGCGCGATGTCCCTTCCGCGCCCCTTCCGCGTCTCTTGCGCGTTCCGCCGCGGGTGCTCTCGAACCCCGGACGGCTCCTGGTCCGCCGATGCCGGGAGGGGGGGCAGGGGAGGGGGTTCCGCGGTCACCGGGGATCCACGCGGCGAGGGCGTCGAGGATCTCCTCCTTGTTCGCCACGTAGTAGTAGAGCGACATCGGCTTGACGCCGAGCTCCTGGGCGAGCGAGCGGATCGTCACCGAAGCGATCCCGGCCCGGTCGGCGACCGCGACCGCGCAGCACCTGCTCCCGGCTGAGCTGGACGCGCGCCCAGGAGAGGAGACGGGATGAGAGTGATCGTTCAGGACGTGTACGGTTCGGCGGACGTGCTCCGGCTGCGTGAGGTGGACCGGCCGCCGATCGGGGAGAACGAGGTGCTGGTCCGGGTGCGCGCCGCCGGGGTGGACCCGGGTGTGTGGATCTGCATGACCGGACGGCCGTACGCCGCGCGGATCGCGTTCGGTCTGGCGAGGCCGAAGGTCGCGGTGCGGGGCTGGGCGCTGGCCGGGGTGGTGGCGGAGGACTGTTGCAGGCAAGCGCTTGTTTGGTAGACAGGGGTCATGACCGGGAACCCGGCCGACGTCTTCGCCCCCGCGAAGCTCGGGCCGATCACCTTGCGCAACCGCCTGATCAAGGCCGCGACCTTCGAGGGCAGGACCCCCGAGGCGCTGGTCTCCGACGACCTGATCGAGTTCCACCGGCGGACGGCCGCCGGGGGAGTGGCGATGACCACGGTGGCCTACTGCGCGGTCGCCCCGGAGGGCCGTACCACGCGCAAGCAGATCTGGATGCGCCCCGAGGCCGTGGCGGGGCTGCGCCGCCTGGCGGAGGCCGTACACGCCGAGGGGGCGGCCGTCTCCGCGCAGATCGGGCACGCCGGGCCGGTGGCGAACCCGGCCTCCACCCGGCTCCCCGCGCTGGGGCCGTCCCGGCGGTTCAACCCGCTGGGCATGACCGCGACCCGCGCGGCGACCAGGGCCGACATCGACCGGATCGTCCGCGCCCACGCCGAGGCGGCGCTGCTGGCCGCGGAGTCGGGCTTCGACGCGGTGGAGGTCCATCTCGGTCACAACTACCTGGTCAGCGCCTTCCTCAGCCCCCGCCTCAACAGACGCGGCGACGAGTACGGCGGCGGCCTCGCGGGCCGCGCCCGGCTGGCGCGGGAGGTGACGCGCGCCGTGCGCGACGCCGTCGGCGACCGGATCGCGATCCTCGCCAAGCTCAACATGGACGACGGGGTCCGCGGCGGCCTCGTGCCCGAGGAGAGCCTGCAGGTCGCGGCCTGGCTGGAGGAGGACGGCAGCCTCGACGCCATCGAGCTGACCGCCGGCAGCTCGCTGCTCAACCCGATGTACCTGTTCCGGGGTGACGCCCCGCTGAAGGACTTCGCCGCGGTCTTCCCGCAGCCGCAGCGGCTGGGCGTGCGCCTGCTGGGCGGCAGGCTCCTGCGCGCCTACCCCTACCGGGACGCCTACCTCCTGGACGACGCCCGCGCCTTCCGCGCCGCGCTGCGGACGCCGCTGGTCCTGCTCGGCGGGATCACCGGCGCCGCGACCATGGACCTGGCCATGAGGGAGGGCTTCGCGTTCGCCGCGATGGGCCGGGCCCTGCTCATGGAGCCCGATCTGCCCGACCGCGTCCGCAAGGACAGGACCGTCGTATCCGCCTGTATCCATTGCAATCGGTGCATGCCGACCACCTACCGCAGAACCCGCTGCGTCCTGGTCGAATAGTCCCGGTCGAATAGCATGTGCCGGACACCACGCGACGGGGACGGGTTCTCGGATGTTCGACGACAAGACGCAGGAGACGCTGCGCCGCCTGCTGGACCTCGCCGAGCATCCCTCGACCCCCGAGGCCGAGCGGGCCCTGGCGCTGGCCCGGGTGCGGGCCCTCGTCATGATCCCCGAGGGCGACGCCCGCCGGGCCCCGGTGACCGCGGCGATGGAGGCGGGCATCCTCCAGAAGATCAGGCCGCTGACCCGCCGGGTGGACGAGGACCTGGTCGGCGAGGTCCACGGTGATCTGCACGCCTTCGGCACCCGCTACCGGGTGATCGGCGAGGTCGCCGACGAGATGGCCCACGCGCTCGACCAGTGGAGCGCCGTCGCCCCCGCCAGGCGCCACCGCCACGAGGAGACCGTCCGGGTCGCCGCCGCCAAGCTCGCCTACCTCCTCCAGCGCCGCGACCTGTTCCGCTCCTCCCGCTGGAACAGCCGCCCCCGGCCGCGTTAGGGCCGGTGCCGGGTCAGACGCCGCCGGTGACCGCGATGACCTGGCCGGTGATGCCGGTGTTGGCGGCCGAGCCCAGATAGACGACCGCGTTGGCGACCTCCGCGGCGTCCAGCAGCCGCCCGATCGGGGCCCGGGCGCTGTACCGGTGCCCCACGGCCGCGGCCATCTCGCCGTTCCGCGCGGTCCTGGTGAATCCCGGCATGACCACGTTGGACAGGATGTCGCCGTCGCGGCCGAGACTGAAGGCCGCCGAGCGGCTGAAGCCGTGCAGCGCGCCCTTGGCGGCCCCGTAGTACTCGCCGCCCGCCATGCCCTCGGTGACGATGCCGGAGGAGACGTGCACGAGCCTGCCGAAGCCGCGCTCGCGCATGACGGGGGCGGCCAGACGGCTGAGCCGCAGGGCGCCCTCGATGTTGTGCCGGATCGTCTCCAGCCACTCGTCGTCGGCCACGTCCTCGAACGAGGCGTCCGGCCGGGGCGCGCGACCGCCCCAGCGGACCGCGTTGTTGACCAGCACGTCGATCCTGCCGGTCCGCTCCAGCGCCCCGGTCACCAGGGCGGCGGCCGAGGCGGGGTCGCCCATCTCGTACGGCAGGGCCAGGCCGCCGACCTCCTCGGCCAGTTTCCCGGCCTCGCCGGGGGTGTCCCGGTGGGTGAGGACGACGTCGGCCCCCTCGGCGGCGTAGCCCCGGGCGATCTCCCGCCCGATGCCGCCGGTGGCGCCGGTCACGATCACCGTACGGCCCTTCAATCCCAGATCCATGTCAACCTCTTAAGTGATTAACTAAATGTTGTTAACTGGTTAACTAGTTGCCCGGATTATGCTCCGGAGCAGTGGGGGCCCTCACAGCAGACGGGAGATCGCTTCACGCTGCTCCGGGGTCAGGCCCGCGAGCCAGTCGGCCTCGGCGTTCCGCCAGACCTCGGTCACCGGCCCCTCCAGGGCCCGGCCCTCGTCGGTCAGCCAGATCCGCTGGACCCGGCCGTCCGCCTCGTCGCGGCGCCGTACCACCAGGCCCTGCCTCTCCAGGCCGCGCAGCACCTGGGTGACGTTGGCGGCCGACACCTTGGCGCACCCGGCCAATCGCCCCTGGCACAGCCCGTCCTCGCGCCAGAGCTGGGCCAGATAGATCTCCTGGCCCAGGTGCAGGCCCAGCCTCTCCAGCCCGGCCGCGATCCGGCGCTTGTGGGAGCCGAGGTGCACGACCATGGCGTACAGCGTGCTGTCCAGCAGCGAGTAACCGTTCTCCATTCCGAGATCAGTTAACCACTTAATGTTTTTCGGGGCAAGGCCTCATCCGGTGGACCGCTCGCCCGCGGCGGCCCGCCCGGCCCGCTCTGCCCGCTCGGCGTGTTCGGCGTGTTCGGCGATGAGGCGGGCGAGTGGACCGGGGTGGGTCTCCGGCATCCAGTGCGGGGCGTCGAACCTGCGGATCCCGGCGCCGGGGATCCGGCGCCGGGCGGCCTCGGCGAGGTCCGGTGTCACGTAGGCGTCCCGGATCGGTACGACGACCTGCACCGGCACCGTGGTGCGCCGCTCCAGCGGGTGGCGCGTCCGGGGGCGGATGTTCGCGCGGTAGAGCCCCAGGCCCGCCACCGCGTCGTGCCGGGAGGAGGGACGGTGCCCTGCGGCCAGGGCGAGCAGCCGCCCGCCGAGCCCGGAGCGCCAGAACAGCTCCGGCAGGAGCGGCAGCCGGAAGAAGCCGATGTACCAGGAGGCCAGCAGCTGCCGCACGGTCTGCGCCCGGCCCGCCTCCCGGAACCAGTGGCCCGCGTGGTCGAGGCAGGGTCCGCCGATCGAGGTGAAGGACACGAACCGCTCCGGCATCGTGCACACCGCCTCCCACCCCTGGATGGACCCCCAGTCGTGCCCGGCCAGGTGCACCGGCCGTCCGGGGCTCACCGCGTCGATCACGGCGCGCAGGTCGGCCAGCAGATGGGCGAAGGCGTACGGCTCCCGCCCGCGCGGCCGGTCCGAGGCCCCGGCGCCCCGGACGTCGTAGGTCACCACGTGGAACCGGCCGGACAGGTGCTCCGCGACCCGGTCCCAGATCCGGTGGTCGTCCGGGTAGCCGTGCACCAGGAGCACGACCGGCCGCGCCGGGCCGCCGCCCCGCTCGTAGACGGCCAGTTCGACGCCGTCCCCCTTGATCCTCCGCATGACCGCGTTCCCCGCCGTCCTCACTGGATCGCGGGACGCTGCGTCTCGGCGTCCGGCAGCTCGAACCGGTCGAGGGGTTCGGTGGCGGGTCCCTGCAGGACCTGCCCGTCCACGTCGAACCGCGAGCCGTGGCAGGGGCACTCCCAGGTGCGCTCGGCGTCGTTGAAGCCCACGATGCATCCCAGGTGGGTGCAGACGGCCGAGACGGCGTGGATGCGGCCGTCGTCGTCGCGGTAGACCGCGCACTGCTTGCCGCCCACCTTCAGGACCGCGCCCTGCCCGGCGGCGAGCCGGTCCACCGCGTCCGCCGGCTTCGAGCCCAGCCGGTCCCCGACGAAGTGGGCCGCGACCGACGCCTGCATCCGCAGCGCCGGGCCGGCCTCCCGGAGCGGGTGCAGCCGCCGCGGGTCGTACAGCCGCGCCCAGGGACTCTTCCGGTCGGTGATCAGGTCGGCGAGCAGCAGGCCCGCCATGACGCCGTTGCTCATGCCCCAGCCGGCGAAGCCGGTGGCCACATAGGTGTGGCGGGCGCCCACGTGCAGGGGTCCGGCGAACGGCAGTCCGTCGGTGGTGGTGTTGTCCTGGGCCGCCCAGCGATAGACGATCTCGGTCGCGCCGAACCGCTCGGCCGTCCACGCGGCCAGCCGGTCGAAGCGCTCGCCGACCCCGCCGGAACCCGGCTTGAAGTGCTCACCGGTGACGATCAGCAGGCGCCGCCCGTCCCCGTAGGGCGCGGTCCGGACCGAGCGGGTGTTCTGCTCGGGGGTGATGAACATGCCACCGGGATCGCTCCCGGCCGGGATGGGAGCGGCGACGACCAGTTCGCGCCGGGGCTCCATCCTGGCGAACAGCAGGGCCCGGTCGAACACGGGGTAGTGGGTGGCGACGACGACGTCCCGGGCGGTGACCGTCACCCCGGTGGAGGTGCGCAGACGGCACGGCGTGCCCTCGTCGAGCGCCACGATCCGGGTGTCCTCGAAGACGGCCGCGCCGCGGGAGACCACTGCCTCGGCGAGCCCGAGGAGGTATTTGCGGGGGTGGAACTGCGCCTGGTCCTCCACCCGCACCGCTCCGGCGATCGGGAACGGCAGCGCGGACTCGGTCGTGAACGCGGCCGGCAGCCCCGCCTCCGCGGCGGCCTCCGCCTCCGCGCGGATCTCCCCGACCTCGTCCGGCGACTCGGTGTAGGTGAACGCGGGGACCCGCTCCAGGTCACAGTCGATCCCGAGTTCGGCGGCGGTCCGCGCCAGGTGCTCGACCGCCTCCTGCTGGGACCGGGCGTAGAGGTGGGCGGCCTCCTTCCCGGCGGACTTCCTCAGCTTCGCGTAGATCAGGGTGTGCTGGGCGGAGAGCTTGGCCGTGGTGTGCCCGGTGACCCCCGCCGCCACGCGTCCCGCCTCCAGCACCACCACCGACCGGCCGGCCCTGGTGAGCTCCCAGGCCGCGCTCAGCCCGGCGATCCCCGCGCCCACCACGGCGACGTCGGCCTCGATGTCCTGGGTGAGCGCCGGATACGCCCGCCCTTCCGCTGATTCCATCCAGAAGGATCGCGTCGTCATGGGCTGTCCCTGCCCGGCCGCCGGGATATCTCACCTCGGCGGGTGAGGTGCTTGGGCCACGCCCGCTTTTCCACTGGCGGGACCGGGACAGGTGCGGTCCCGGTCATCGGGGACACTTCAGGATGTGATCAGTACTTCCGCCCGCCTGCTGCGATTGGTCTCTTTGTTGTCCACCCGGCCGGCGTGGACCTGCCGGGAGCTGGCCGAGCGGATGGCGGTCACCGACCGCACGGTCCGGCGGGACATCGCCCGGCTGCGGGAACTCGGCTACGGCGTCGAGTCCGACCCCGGACCGTGGGGCGGCTACCGCCTCGGCGGCGGCACCCGGGTGCCGCCGCTGATCCTCGATGACGAGGAGGCGCTCGCCGTGGCCGTCGCACTGCGCGAGGCCGCGCTCAGCGGCGTCCTCGGCGGCGACCAGGCCGCGCTGTCGGCGCTGTTGAAACTACGGGCGGTGCTGCCGCCTCGGACCGCAGGCCGGCTGGGCGAGATGGACGCCGTCTTCGTCCACACCCCCAGGCCCGGGGGCCGTCAGATCTCGCCCGGCACGCTACTGGAACTGGCCTCCGCCTGCCGCCGCGGTGAGCGCACCCGCCTGTCCTACCGAGACCACGCGGGGAAGGCCACCGTCCGGGACGTCGACCCCTATCGCCTGGTGTTCACGGGGCTCCGCTGGTACTTCGTCGCCCGGGACGTGGCCCGGGACCAGTGGCGGACGTTCCGGGCCGACCGGGTGGTACAGGTGGAGCCGACCGGACACGCGGTCGAAATCCCCGACCCGCCCGACCCGGCGCTCCTCGTCTCCCGGGGCATCGCGGGCGTCGTGTACCCGCTGTATGCGACGGTCCGGCTACCGCACCCCCTGGACCGGGCGCTACGGCTGATCCCGCCGACGATCGGCTCCCACCGCCCGGACGGCCCCGACGCCACCGTCGTCGAAATCGGCGGCAACGACGCCGACCAGCTCGCCGACTACCTTCTCGGTCTGGGCACCACACTGCGGGTCCTGTCACCGGACCCGGTGCGGGAGGCGCTGCTGCGCCGTACCCGGGACCTGTTCGAGGACAACAGGGGCGACCGGACCCGGTAGAAGGCGGCGCGCCGGACGAGGAGACCTCCGCCCGCGCCGGTTGTTTCGGAACCGGTACAGGTTAGGTGGGAAACAGACCGCAGAGGGTGCGAAGATGCACGTCTGAGCCGCTTTCGCCGACCGGTGCCGGGGAGGCGCGGCGCGCGCGGCGAGGACCTCGGCGAGGGCTTCCGGTTCGAGTGGAGGGGTGAGAGTGATCTCGGAGGGCGGCGCGACGGTGACCGCGGGGGACATCGCCAGGCTTGCGGGGGTCGGGCGGGCAGCGGTGAGCAACTGGCGCCGCCGGTTCGGTGACTTCCCCGCGCCCGTCGGCGGCACCGCCTCCAGCCCGTTGTTCTCGCTCGCGGAGGTCGAGACCTGGCTGCGCGCCCAGGGAAAGCTCCAGCGACTCCCCGAGGACGAGCTCCTCTGGCAGCGGGTCCGCAACTCGGCCGACGACCTGCGGCTGCTCTCCCTCGTCAGCCGGCTGGCCGCGGCCGTCGCGCACCGGAGGCTGGGAACGCTTCTGCGGGGGGAGGACTCCGAGATCGCCCAGGCCCTCCCCGAGCTGGTGGCGGCCGAGGGCGACGTGCCGCTGATCCGCGCCACCGCCGCGCTGGCCGAGGCCCGCGGGCGCGAGGAGACCGTGGAGTTCCTCTACACCCGCTACACCGAGGCGCACTCGCGCCGGATCCAGGAGATCTCTCCCGAGGTCGCCCAGCTCATGGCGGCGTTGATCCAGCCGTGGACGGGGGAGGTGTTCGACCCGTCGTGCGGCCACGGCGGGCTTCTGATCGCCGCCGGGAGCGAGCCCGGGAAGGTCAGGGCGGTGGGCCAGGAACGCGACGCGGCCACGGCCCGGCTCGCCGGCGCCCGGCTGGCGGTGCGCGGCATCGACTCCGACGTGCGCCGGGGGGACGCCCTGACCGGTGACGCGTTCCCCGGCCTCCAGGCCGACGCCGTACTGTGCAGCCCGCCGTTCAGCGAGCGCGGCTGGGGATACGAGGAACTGGCCGGTGACCCGCGCTGGCGGTACGGCCTGCCGCCGCGCGGCGAGTCCGAGCTGGCCTGGGTCCAGCACTGCCTGGCCCACGCCCGCCCGGGCGGGCAGGTGGTGGTCCTCATGCCGCCGGCCGCCGCCGGCCGCAGGTCCGGACGGCGCATCCGCTCCCAGCTCATCCGGGCGGGCGCGCTGCGCGCCGTGGTGGCCCTGCCCTCCGGCGCGGCGCCCCAGTCGGCGATGCCGCCCCACCTGTGGCTGCTGCGGCGGCCGGCCGCCGAGGACCAGGTCCCCTCGCACGTGCTGATGATCGACGCCACCGTGTCACCGGAGGCCGTGGTCCCGACCTGGCACTCCTTCGTGACGGACCCGCGACGTGAGACGGTGCCGGGCGGTCGTGCCGTCCCGGTCGTCGATCTGCTCGACGACGAGGTGGATCTCACCCCGGGGCGTTACCTGGTCAGGCCGGTGACCAGCCCCGGCGGGATGGCCGGGGCCCGGGAGGAGCTGCTGAGCGCGACCGCCGAGCTGACCGGCCTGCTGCCCACGGGAAGCGAGTCGCCGCGCGATCCCTTCTCCATGATCTCTCTGGGCGAGCTGGCGCGGGCGGGGAGTCTGCAGATCGTCCCGGGTCCGCTGCGGACGGAGCCCGGCCCCGGGGAGCTGGCGGTGCTGACCGCCCAGGACGTGGTGCTGGGGCGGGCCGCGACCGGCCGGGGGACCGGCGGGCCCGGCCTGGTCGTCGCGCAACCGGGCGACGTCGTCACCTCCCTCTCCACCCGGACGCCGGCCGCGAGAGTGATCGAGGAGAAGACCGCGCTCGGCCCCCAGCTGGTCCTCATCCGGCTCGACCCGGAGCTCTTCGACCCCCACTTCGTCGCCGGGTTCCTCAGGGCCTCGGCCCGGCAGCCGGCCGGCTCGGCGCCGGGGGCCGCCCGCGTGGACGTGCGCCGTACGCAGCTGCCCCGGTTGCCGCTCGCCGAGCAGCGGCGGTACGGGCGGGCCTTCCAGAGGTTGGAACGTTTCGAGGAGGCGCTGCGCCGGGCGGGCGCGGCGGGGGAACTGCTGAGCCGTCTCGCGCTCGACGGCCTCGCCAGCGGGAAACTCCAGCCGGATCCGGAGGCAGGGCCAGGCCCGTCACGGGATGTCCTCTGACCGCTACTGACTGCCTCTGTAAAACGGATGTGATTTATGGCACTTTATGGGCACCTACTAGAACGAAGTTTTAGAGCTTCCTTCTGGTGTGGGCCCGCACGTCGCGTGCCTTCCGGCACCCCAGCGCAGGAGAGTGCATTGGCCGAGGTCGTCACCGGGGAACACGGAGTCCGGGGAACGCCGCGCCGGGGGCTGGGAGCGCCTCCGCGGCGGGGGATCAGCGTGAAGGATCACGCCCCCTACGGGTGGGCGCCCCTGGCGGTGCTGTTCCTGGTCGGGCTGGTCGACCGGATCGAGCACAACCTGCTGTCCGGCCTGCTGCCGTACATCCAGGCGGAGTGGGGGATCAGCGACACGGTCGCCGGGTCCATCCCCGCCGCCTCCGCGCTGGCCGCGGCGGTCGTCACCCTGCCCGCCGGGTACCTGGCCGACCGGTACAGCCGCACCCGGATCATCGCCGTCGTCGTCTTCTGCTGGGGACTGGCCACCCTGGGGTCGGGACTGGCCACCGGGTTCGCCGTGTTCTACGCGATGCGGGTCTTCCTGGCGGCGGCCGAGAGCATCGACAACCCCGCCTCCGGCAGCCTGATCGCCGACTACTACCCCCCGGTCACGCGGGCCAAGGCGTACGGGCTGGTCCGCCTCACCACCTACCTCGGCGGGTTCGGCACCGCGCTCGGCGGCGTGCTGGGCAAGGCCTTCGGAGACTGGCGCACCGCCTTCATGATCATGGCCATCCCCGGGGTGCTGACCGCCCTGCTCGTCTGGTGGCTGCGGGAGCCCTCCCGCGGGTTCCTGGACCGGGTGGTCGCCCGCGGATCCGAGGAGCCGGTTCCCGTCCCCGGGCCGTCCGCGCCGCGCTCCGCCGAGGTCGCCGGCGTCGCCGAGCGGCTGTCCGACCGCCTCCGGTTCGGCAGCCAGTTCCGCGAGGTCCTGCGGATTCCCACCCTCACCGTGGTCAGCGTCGGGCTGATGCTGCTCACCCTCGGTCTCGCCGGGATCCATTTCTGGCTGCCCACCCTGATGGTCCGGAAGTTCGGCGTCGACACCGCCGCCGCCGGCTCCCTGGCCGGCCTGATCACCGTGGCCGGAGTGGTGGGCGGTACCCTGGTCGGCGCGTGGCTGGGCCGGCGCGTGCACGGCACGCGCAAGGGCGGCCGGCTGCTCGTCGGCGGCGTCGGCATCACCCTGGGTTCGCTGGTCCAGGGCCTGGCCATCGCCATGGACTCGCTGACCGTGTTCGTCGTGCTGCTGCTGCTGTCGGCGTTCCTGTCCGCGACGGCCATCCCCAACATGACCGCCTCCCTCGCCGACGTGGTCGCCGCCGCCTCGCGCGGGCTCGGCTTCGCCGTCCTGCAGCTGCTCCTGGCGGCCGGTTCGGCGTTCGGGCCGCTGGCCGTGGGCATCGCCTCCGACCGGAGCGGTTCCCTGGTCACCGCCATGTACGTGCTGATCGTGCCCATGGTGCTCGGCGGCCTGCTCAGCCTCTCCGCCCGCGGCTTCTTCGAGCGCGACGCCGCGCGGGTGCTGGAGTCCGCCCGCGCGGAGCCCGGCGCCTGACGGCGACGGGCCTCACTCCGATCGTTCGAGGATGACGAGGGGGATGTCCCGGGCTGTCATGGCCTGGTAGCGGGCGTACGTCGGGAAGAGCTTCACCATGATCGGCCACAGTGCGGCCTTCTCCTCGGCGGTGGCCGTACGGGCTCGCGCCGCGAACCGCTCCGGGCCGACCTGGACGTGGACGTCCGGGTCGGCGGTCAGGTTGAGATACCAGGCCGGGTGCCCGGCGGACCCTCCGTTGGAGGCCGCCAGCAGATGGCGGTCGCCGTCCTCGCCGTAGATCAGCGCGGTACGGCGCAGCTTCCCGGACCTCCGCCCCCGCGTGGTCAGCAGCAGGGTCGGGATGCCGTGGTAGAGGTGCCCCCTGGCGCCGTCCGAGGCGACGTAGTCGCGGACGTGCTTGGCCACCCAGCCCGTCGGGCTGTCCAGCACCTCTTCGTCGTCCCGCCGTTCCATCGGCCCTCCCCATCCGGTCGATCTCTCACCCTAGGCGGAGCGGAGGTCAGACGGTGTCCGGAAATATCAGGAAAACCTCAATTCGGTGGAGCGCGGGGAGGGGAGTCCTCCCGGTGCGGCCCGGCGCTCACTATGATCAACTTTCGTGACCGATCAGCCACGCCCTCCGGCCGGGATCGACGTCTCGATCCCCAGCACCGCCCGGATCTACGACTACATGCTCGGCGGCAAGGACAACTTCGCCGCCGACCGCGAGGCCGCCGAGCTGGTGCGCGCCGCGCTCCCCGAGGCGCCGGTGATGGCCAGGGAGAACCGCGCCTTCCTCGGGCGGGCCGTCCGCTTCCTGGCCGAGGCCGGGATCCGTCAGTTCCTCGACCTGGGCGCGGGCCTGCCCACCCAGGAGAACGTCCACCAGGTCGCCCAGCGCGTCGACCCCAAGGCCCGGGTCGTCTACGTGGACCACGACCCGATCGTCCTCATCCACGGCCGCGCGCTGCTGGCGACGGACGGCACCACGGCCATCGTCCAGGGCGACATGCGCGAGCCGCAGGCCATCCTGGAGGACCCGAGGCTGCTGGAGCTCATCGACTTCGGCGAGCCGGTCGCCGTCCTGTTCGTATCGGTCCTGCACTTCATCACCGACGCCGAGGACCCGCACGGCATCGTCGCGAGCTTCCGCGACCGGATGGCCCCGGGCAGCTATCTGGTGATCTCGCACGGCAGCGGTGGCGTCAGGCCCGAGGACGAGGAGAAGGCGCAGGCGGTCTACGACCGGGCGACCTCCCAGGCGGCGAACCGCTCTCCCGAGGAGATCCGCCGGCTGTTCGACGGGTTCGACCTGGTCGAGCCCGGCCTGGTTCCCGTCGCGTCATGGCGGCCGGACCGGGAGCCCGAGGACCGGTGGGACGGCCCCCGTCTCGACATCCTGGCCGGGGTCGGCCGCAAGTCCTGAGACCCCGCGCTCCGGCCCGCCCCGTACGGCTCCGCGAAGGGCGCGCCTCGCGCGGCCGTACGGACGCCCCTAAAATGATCACCATGCTGATCGAGGAACGCCCCCTGGCCGACGAGGCACTCTCCGCCCTGGTGGACGCCGCCTTCGCGGAGCTGGTCGCCAAGTACGGCGCCGAGGGGCGCTCCGGGGTGGACCCCGGGGCGCGCTTCCTCGTCGCGGTGGTCGACGGCAGGGCCGTGGGGTGCGGAGCCGTGCAGCCGGTGGACCCCGCGACCGGCGAGGTCAAGCGGATGTACGTCGTGCCGGAGCACCGCGGCCGGGGCGTCGCCCGTTCCCTGCTGAGCGCACTGGAGGACCTGGCGAGGGCGCAGGGCAACACGGCGCTCCGGCTGACCACCGGCTACCTGCAGCCGGAGGCGGTCAACCTGTACCGCAGCTCCGGCTACGAGCCGATCCCGCACTACGGCAAGTATGTTCACACGCCCGAGCGGTTCTTCTGCTTCGGCAAGGCCCTGTGACGCGTCCCGGCGTCCTCAGCCCTTGAGGCCCGAGCGGGAGATGCCCTCGATCACCCAGCGCTGGGCGACGAGGTAGAGCGCGATCACCGGCAAGCTGGCGATCACCGCTCCGGCCATCAGCAGGTCGTAGCGGATGTTGTTGGCGCCCTGGAAGTTGCCCAGACCCGCCGGCAGGGTCAGGGACTCGGGACTGAGCAGGACGTAGATCGGCCACAGGAAGTCGTTCCAGTTGGTGAGGAACGACAGCAGGAACAGCGTCACCAGCGCGGGGCGGGCCAGCGGCAGCACCACGGAGGTGAAGATCTGCCAGCGGTTGCAGCCGTCCAGCTCGGCGGCCTCCTCCAGTTCGCCGGGCAGGGTGAGGAAGAACTGCCGCAGGAAGAACACCCCGAACGCGCCCGCCGCCGCCGGGACGATCACCGCCGGGAGGCTGTCGACCCACGCGAGCTCGTTGACGATGAGGAAGTTGGGGATCAGCAGCACCACCGGCGGCACGAACAGCGTCGCCACGACCACGGTGAAGATCGTGTTGCGGCCCCGGAAGCGGAGCCGGGCCAGCGCGTAGGCGGCCGGGGCCGCGGTGACCAGCACCAGCGCGGCGTGGCCGGTGGCGGCGGCGAGGCTGTTGACGAACCAGGTGAGGATCGGGCTGTCCGCGCTGTTGAGGATCTCCCGGTAGGCGTCGGCGGTGAGCGGGTCCGGGATCCACTGGGGATCGGTGGACCCGGCGCCCTCGCGGGTCTTGAACGAGGTGGAGACCATGTAGACCAGCGGGCTCAGGTACAGCGCGGCCACCACCGCCAGGACCAGGTGGAGCAGCGCGCGGCGCAGGCCGCGGGTGTCACGGGTCATCGCCGGCTCCTGTCTCTGAAGGCCCCGAAGACCAGGGCGCTGGCCGCCATCAGGAAGGCCGCGAGGATGAAGCTCATGGCCGAGGCGGTGCCCATGTCGAACTGGCGCAGGCCGGTCTCGGCGATGAGGTAGATCGCGGTCTTGGTCCGGTCCGCCGGGGCGCCCGCCGTGATCAGGTAGGACTGGCCGAACATGTTGGCCGAGGCCAGGATCGTGGCGTTGACCACGAACACGGTGACCGGCCGCAGGCCCGGCAGGGTCACCGCGAGGAACCGGCGCCAGGCCGAGGCCCCGTCGACCATCGCCGCCTCGTGCAGCTCACGCGGGATGTCCTGGAGTCCGGCCAGGAAGATCACCGCGTTCAGTCCCAGCGTCCACCACACGGTCACCCCGACCAGGGCGACCCAGACGGGCGGCTCGTCGGTGGTCCACTGCACGTCGAGGCCGAGATAGTGGTTGACCAGGCCGATGTTGCCGTCGAGCAGGAAGCGCCAGAGGAATCCGACCACCGCCACGCCCAGCACGTACGGCGCGAAGTAGACGGCCCGGTAGAGGTTGCGCCCCCGGAAACGGCCGTTCATCAGCAGCGCCACCAGCAGGGGCAGCACGATCAGCAGCGGCACCGAGAACAGGGTGAAGATCGCGGTGGCGCGCATCGCCGTCCAGAACCGCCCGCCGTCCACGCCGGCCGGGTCGAACAGGTCGGCGTAGTTGTCCAGCCCGACGAACGGCTTGGCCGGGAGGTTGATGTCCCACTCGTGCAGGCTGGTCCAGAACCCGAAGCCGATCGGCAGGACCATGAAGACGGCGAACAGCGTGAGGTAGGGCGCGAGGAAGGCGTACGGCGTCCACCACCGCATCCTCCGCGCGGTCCCCGCCGGGGCGGCGGGCTCCGCCGCCCCGGACGGGCTCTTCTGCCGGGTCAGAAGGCTCATCGGGGCCTCCCGGGGCTCGGCCGCACGGTGATCACTGGCCGTACTTCCGCTTGTTGTCGGCCAGGAGCTTGTCGGCGGTGGCCACGCCCTCCTTCAGGGCGTCGGCGGGGCTCGCGTCCTTGAGCACGGCCTTGGCCACCGCGAGCTCCAGGGCCTTGAACTGGACGTCGCCGACGCCCGGCAGCGCGGGCAGGAAGTGGAAGATGCTCACGTCCTCGGCCATGCGCACCTGGGGCAGGTCGGCGACGCTGGGGTCCTGGCGGGCGGAGTTGCGGGCCGGGATCATCCCGGCCTTGGCCCACTCGACGGACTGGCGGCTCATGTAGTCGATGAAGAACTTCGCGGCCTGCACCTTGTTCGGGTCCTTGCCCGCCTGGGAGGTGAGCACGAAGTTGTGGGAGGCGCTCCACACCGCCGGGGTGCCGCCGATGTTGGGCACCGGGGACAGGCCCCACTCCAGGGACTTCGCGTTGGTCTTCAGGTCGTTGATCTGCCAGATGCCGTCCCAGGTGAAGCTGACCTTGTCGTTTTTGAAGGCGGCGTACTGGGTGTCGATGGCGACCTTGGCCGGGCTGTAGCCCTTGTCGATCTGCTCCACCATCCAGGCCAGCGCCTGCTCGCCCTGCTCGGCGCCCCACAGCGCCTTGGCTCCGTCCTCGCTGTAGAGCTGCCCGCCGTGCTGCCAGAGCAGGCTCATGAACATCAGGTGCGCCGGCCACTTGTTCGGCATCCAGAACGGGTTGGCGATCCCGGCGTCCTTGAGGTCGGCCAGGGCCTTCTCGTAGGACTCCTTGTCAGCGGGGGCCTCCGACAGGCCGATCTTCTCCAGGTGCTTCTTGTTCCAGTAGTCGGCCAGGCTGTGCACGTCGAGGGGGACGCTGTAGCGCTTGCCGTCGTAGACGCCGGCGTTCCACACGGCGGGGATGAAGTCGGCCTCGGTCAGCTCCAGCGCGCCGACCACGTCGTCCAGCGGGACGAGCGTCCGGCGGGCGGCGAAGGTGCCGATCCAGTCGTTGTGGATGATCGCCACGTCGGGGCCCTTGCCTGCGGTGATGGCGGTGGGCATCGCGGGGTAGAGGTCCTCCCAGCGCCGGGTGACGTTGCGGACCTCGATCCGGCCGGAGAACTCCTTGTTGAAGGAGTCCAGCATGGTCCGCATGTGCGGGCCGTCGCCGCCGGTGAAGCCGTTCCAGTAGTCGAGGGTCACCTTGGGACCGGTGTACTCGCCGCCGGAGAACGTCGGCGCGGCCGAGGCGGGGGCCGTGGAGCCCGATCCGATCTTCGTGCCGCCGCCGCAGGCGGCCAGGGCGGCGGTGAGGCCGGCGGCGCCGGACAGCGTGAGGAAGGAGCGGCGGGAGAGAGGGCTGGTCATGTCTTACTCCTGGGGGGCAAAGCGGACAATACTCCACGAAACTGGGGGAAGGGTAAGAGTGGCCCGGCGGCCGTCCAGGCGGAGGCCGGTGCCGGGGCGGGGGACGACCCGGTCGGGATCGGCGGCGGTGTTGGTGGCCGACGGGTCCTCGTCGGCGAGCTCCAGGTGCTCCACGGGGGCCAGGCCCGCCGGCAGGGTGACGTCGAGGGCGCAGGGGTTGCGCCGGTCGCGGTTGACCACGAACAGCGTGATCTCCCCGGTGGCCTCCCGGTGGGTGGCGGTGGCCCAGATCGCGGGGGTCTCGCCGTACCTGGCGGTGGAGACGGTCGGGCACTCCGGCTCCACCCGCAGCACCTCGCCGCGGGCGTGCCGGGCGGTCAGCGCGAACGGGTGGAAGACGGTCTGCCGCCAGGCCGGGCCGCCCGGCTCGGTCCTGATCGGCGCGATCACGTTGGCCAGCTGGGCCTGGCAGGCGACGCCCACCCGGTCGGCGTTGCGCAGCAGCGTGATGAGCAGGCTGCCGACCACGACCGCGTCGGTGACGTCGTAGTCGTCCTCGATCAGCCGGGGGTGCTCGGCCCACTCCAGCGACGACTCGCCGTGGAAGCGGCTCTGGTACCAGACGTTCCACTCGTCGAAGGAGAGCTTGATCTGCCTGCGGCTGCGCAGCTTCGCGCCCACGTGGTCGGCGGTGGCGGCGATCGAGCGGATCATGTGGTCCATGTCGGCGCCGCTGGCCAGGAAGGAGTCGGCGTCGCCGTCGGACGGGTCGTAGTAGGCGTGCAGCGAGATGTAGTCGACCATCTCGTAGGTGGCCTCCAGGACCTCGGCCTCCCACGACCCGAAGGTCGGCATGCCGCTGTTGGAGCTGCCGCAGGCCACCAGGGACAGGTCCCGGTCGAAGCGCTTGAGCGCGCGGGCCGTCTCCGCGGCGAGCCGGCCGTACTCCCGGGCGGTCTTGTGGCCCATCTGCCAGGGGCCGTCCAGTTCGTTGCCCAGGCACCACAGCCGCACGTCGTGCGGCTTGTCCACGCCGTGCGACCGGCGCAGGTCCGACAGGCGGGTGCCGCCGGGGTAGTTGGCGTACTCCACCAGTTCCAGGGCCTCGGCCACGCCCCGGGTGCCCAGGTTGAGCGCCATCATCGGCTCCACGCCCGCCTTCGCCGCCCACGCCATGAACTCGTTGAGCCCGAAGGCGTTGCCCTCCAGGCTCCGCCAGGCCAGGTCCAGCCGGGCGGGGCGGTCCTCGACGGGGCCGACGCCGTCCTCCCAGCGGTAGTTGGAGACGAAGTTGCCGCCGGGGTAGCGGACCAGGGTCACGCCGAGCTCCCGGGTCAGCTCCAGCACGTCGGTGCGGAAGCCGTCGGCGTCGGCCAGCGGGTGCCCGGGTTCGAAGACGCCGGTGTAGACGCAGCGGCCCATGTGCTCGACGAACGAGCCGAACAGCCGGGGCTCCACCGGGGCGATCCGGAAGGAGGGGTCAAGGGTGAGACGAGCGCTGGTCGCCAAGACACGACCTCTCTGTTAACGCGGCATTACGGGTAGGCAGTTTCTACAACGTTGTTCCAACGTTGTAAACGGGCTGCGCGCAGGTCGATACCGGGGCGTTACGATCGACCCCGTCGAATCGTGTACGGCTCGCGGCAGCCGTACGGCCAAGGAGGTGAGAGCGGGTGGGAACGAGCCTGCGTGATGTCGCGGTCCTGGCGGGGGTGTCGGTGAAGACCGTCTCCAACGTCGTCAACGGGTACGCGCACGTCTCACCCGCGACCCGGGCCAAGGTGGAGGAGGCGCTGGCCCGGCTCGACTACCGGCCCAACCTGTCGGCCCGCAACCTGCGGCAGGGGCGCACCGGGGTGATCGCCCTGGCCCTGCCCGAGCTCGACGCCCCCTACTTCGCCGAGCTGTCCCGGTTCGTCATCGACGCCGCGGCCGAGCAGCGGTGGCTGGTGGTCATCGAGCAGACCGACGGGCGCCTGGAGCGCGAACGGCAGATCCTCGACGGGGTGCGCGACCACCGGGTGGACGGGCTCATCTTCAGCCCCATCGCGATCGGCGCCGACGAGCTCGCCGCCCGCACCGACGACACCGCCCTGGTACTGCTGGGCGAGCGCATCCATGACGGCCCGGCCGACCACGTGGCCATCGACAACGTACGGGCGGCCCGGGACATCACCGAGCACCTGATCGGCCTGGGCCGCACCCGCATCGCCGCGCTCGGTGCGCAGGACAGCTCCATCAGCGGTACCGCGCCGCTCCGGCTGGCCGGCTACCGGCAGGCGATGGCCGCGCACGGGCTGCCGGAGATCGTGGCCACGGTCGAGCGCTACCACCGGGCCGACGGGTTCGCGGCGATGACCGCGCTGCTCACCGGGGGCACCGGAGACGCGGGGGGCACCGAGGACGCGGGGGGCATCGAGGACGCGGGGGGCATCGGGGACGCGGGGGGCGTGGGAGGCACGGGCGGCGCGGGGGAGCGGCCCGACGCGGTGTTCTGCTTCAACGACCTGCTGGCCCTGGGGGCGATGCGGGCCATCCTCTCCTCCGGGCTCCGGGTGCCCGAGGACATCGCGCTGGCCGGGCTCGACGACATCGAGGACGGCCGCTACAGCACGCCGACCCTGACCACCGTGGCCCCGGACAAGAGCCAGCTGGCGCACATCGCGGTGGACCTGCTCAAGCAGCGGATCGACGGCCGCGCCCACGCCCCGAGGGAACTGCGGGCCGGCTACCGGCTCATGGTCCGCGAGAGCACCGTGCCGCCACCGGCCGCCTCGGGTCGCTGAACGGGACACCACCGCCCTGACGGGCGTGCCGGTGGCCCGTATCAAGACCATTCTCACCCGAGGGCGCGCGGACCGCGTTCGGGGAAGGGCCAGGGGTTGGGGCGGCAGCCGTGCAGGGACTTGGTCTGCTGGAGCATGACGGGGGCGCGCCTGCCCCGGCCGGGGCAGGAGACGTGGCCGTGGCCCAGGCCGTGGCCGACCTCGTGGCTGATGACGTACTCCCGGTAGGAGGCGACGTCGCCGCGGTAGCCCGGCGCGCCCTCGTTCCAGCGCATCGCGTTGATGACCGCCCGCCCGCCGTTCCAGCAGGACAGCAGGCCGAGGGTGCGCAGCGGCAGGCAGCGGCGGTCCGTCATCGCCGGGCTGGACAGCGACACGCGGATGTCCACCGGCCCTCGCGAGACCCGGTGGAAGCGGAACCCCCAGCCGCGGGGGTCGTTGAGGATGCGGTGCACCTGCAGGGCGAACTCCTCCCGGTCGAACGGGAGGCCGCGCTCGACCTCGACGATGTAGCGCACGACCTTCCCCTTGCCCCGGGGCGGCCGGGCCTGACCGGGGACGACCCGGTAGCGGCCGCTCCCGGAGCGGGGCACCCGGACCTTCTCCGGCTGCCACCGCCCGTTGGTGAACAGGCGTGCCTGCCGAGTCCCGGCCTCCGGGCCGGGCGGCGGGGTGGGGGCGGTCGTCGGCTGGGGCGCGGCCGTCATCCGGGGGGTGACCGCCGGTTGGGAGGTGATCGTCGCCTGAGGGGTGATCGCGATCTGGGGCGCGCTGGTCACGTGGGGCGTGGTCGTCGGCTGGGACGTCGCCGTGGTCACCGCCGGCTGGGACATCGTCGGGATCACCGCCGGGGTCACCGCCGGGGTCACCGCCGGGGTCACCGCCGGGGTCACCGCCGGGGTGAGCGTGGGCGGGGTCGTGGGCTGGGCCAGCACGGTGGGGGCCGGCGGGGGCGGGGTGGTGACCGGGCCGTTCACGGCGGTGCTGCCGCTGATGAGGAGCGTGGCCGTACCACCGAAGCCGAGCAGCCACAGATAGGGCTTGCGCAGACGATTATCTATGTTCCCGGTCATAGCGTCCCAACCCTATTGCCCCACCTTCAACAGGAGGAACTCCGGACGGTTCCATCCGGATGACAGCGGGCTGCAAGGCCTCCGACAGCCGGACCGCCGATGGTGGCGGAATCCATCGAATCCACCCGTCTCCGGAGGTTCTCATGATCACTGTCGCCGCGCCGCCGCCCGTGGTCGCGACCGCGGGGACGCGGGCCGTCGGCATCGGCCGTTACGTGGTCGCCGCGGGCCGGGGAGACACCGCCGAGGCGGCGTTCTCCGTGGTGGACGACCACCGGGGACGCGGCGTCGGCCGGATGCTCCTGGACGCGCTGTCGGCCCGCGCCGCCGAGGGCGGCCACGACGCGGTCTTCGCCTTCGAGTGCCTGCACGACATGTCCCGGCCGGTGGAGACCCTGGCCGCGATCCGGCGGGCGATCAAGCCCGGCGGATCGGTCGTCGTCATGGACGAGGCCGCCGCGGAGTCCCTCACCGCCCCGGCCGACGACACCGAGCGGCTGCTGTACGGCTTCAGCCTGCTCGTCTGCCTGCCGGACGGGATGGCCCATCAGCCCTCGGCGGCCACCGGCACCGTGATGCGCCCGGACACGCTGCGCCGCTACGCCGCCGAGGCGGGCTTCCGGGACGTCGAGGTCCTGCCGATCGAGGACTTCGGCTTCTGGCGGTTCTACCGGCTGCTGATCTGAGCGGTTGACCTGAACCAAACTTGAGCTTTTAGGGTCCTCCTGGAACCGCCGGACCGGCCGGCGGTGTCCTCTCCAGGAGGTCCGACATGACCGAGCAGACTGCCCCGACCGAGATCCCCGAGCGTTACCACTACGCCGTGGTCCCGCACATCATGGTCGACGACGCCGCCGCGGCGATCGATTTCTACCGGCGGGCGTTCGGTGCCCGGGAGGATTTCCGGGTCGACGCTCCGGGCGGCGGGGTCCTGCACGCCGAGATCAGCATCGGCCGGTCGGTCCTGATGCTGGGCGACGCCAGCGTGGACGAGGCGGAGGCCGCGGCCTTCGCCGCGCCGGCCTCACTCGGCGGCGGCACATCCGTCACGCTGCACGTCTTCGTCCCGGACGTCGACAGCCTGGCGGAGCGCGCCGAGGCCGCCGGAGCCGAGATCCTCCAGCCGCCGAAGGACATGTTCCACGGCGACCGCACGGTCATCCTCAAGGACCCCTCGGGCCACATCTGGGTGTTCCTGACCCACATCGAAGACGTTCCGGAGGACGAGCTCCGGCGCCGCCTGGCCGCCACCGGGTGACCGTCCGCGGCTCTCCACCGGCTTCTGCTGGATCCGGAGGGCACGGCAGCGGCTCAAGAGACGGCCGGGGCTCTCTTGCGGCGGGAGCGGGCCAGCGCCAGGCCGCCGAGGGCCATGGCGATCAGCCCCACCGCCAGGGCCAGATAGCCCCCGACTATTCCGTAGCCGGTGCCGGGGCCGCCCTCGGCGGCGGCCACGACGAGCCCGCCGACGACCGCGCCGATCAGCCCCGCCGCCAGGGCCGCGACGGATCCCCTCCTCCCGGCGCCGGTCCCGATACGGCCGGTGGCGCGGGCCAGCGCCAGCCCGCCGACGACGACGCCGGCCAGCCCCAGCGCCGCGGCCACCAGGGACCACAGCCGCCCGGAGGTCAGGGCGTAGGCGCCGACGGGGTCCGGCTGGGCCAGGACGCGCGCGACCGCCGGCGCGGCGGGCCCGAGCCCTCCGGACAGGGCGGCCGGGGCGGTGGCGGCGAGCAGATGACGGACGGACATGAGGCGCTCCTTCTCCTGCGACTTCTCCTACGGCTGATGTCGCCCGATCCTGCCCGCCGGAACCGCCGCCGGTCGTCCCGCGGACGCAGACGATTCACGCTGCCGCCGGTGCCGCAGCCGGCTGCCGCGGACGCCGTAGGAGCCGTGGAGGTACCGCGTGCGCGGTAGGCGGCCGGTCATCCGTGCGCAGGAGCCGCCCGCGCGGACATCCGGCTAGGGTTCGCGCATGGGAGCAGGACGGTTCGGTGTTCCGGCCGGTGCCGGCGACTGGATGATCGCCGTCGGCGTGGCGGCGGCGTCGCTGGTCACCGGGCTGTCCGGGCGGGACTCCGCCACGGAGCCCGGCCTGCCCGGCTACGCGCTGCTCGTGGCCGGCGGCCTGGCGCTGGCCGCGCGCCGCCGGGCTCCGGTGCCCGTCCTGGCCGTCACCGGACTGTGCGCGGTGGGGTACCAGGCGGCCGGTTCCGACGTGCCCGCCGTGGCGTACCTGTTCGCGGTGTACGCCGCCGTACGGGCGGGACACCGCGCCGTCGCGGTGGCGGCGAGCGTGACCATGCTGGCCGCCCTTCCCCTCGCGGCCCTGGCGTCGGGCCTGCACGACACGGGTGAGGCGTTCGCGCAGGCGCGAGGCGCTCTCGAACTGGCCTGGCTGATCGCGGCCGGGGCCGCGGGGGAGGCGCTGCGGCAGGCCGAGCGGCGGGCGGAGGAAGCCGAGCGCTCCCGGGAGGAGGCCGCGCGGCACCGCGCCGACGAGGAGCGGCTGCACATCGCGCGAGAGCTGCACGACTCGCTCACCCACCAGATCTCGATCATCAAGGTGCAGGCCGAAGTCGCCGTCCACGTGGCCCGCAGGCGTGGTGAGCACGTGCCGGAGGCCCTGCTGGCGATCCAGGAGGCCGGCCGTGAGGCGACCCGGGAACTGCACGCGACCCTGCAGGCGCTGCGCGATGACGGCACGGCCCCGCCGCGTGGGCTCGACCACCTCCCGGAGCTGGTGGAACGGGCCCGTGCCATCGGCCTGGAGGCGACGCTGACGATCGAGGGGCGACGACACGACGTTCCGGCCGCGGTGGGCCGGACCGTCTACCGGATCGTCCAGGAGTCGCTGACCAACGCCGCCCGGCACGCCTCCGCCGCGACCGCGTCGGTCCGGATCGGCTACCGGCCCGGCACCCTCGACGTACGCATCGACGACGACGGCGGGGCCGCCACGGGCACCGCCCCGGTGCCCGGCGCCGGGCTGCTGGGGATGCGCGAACGGGTCGCCGCCCTGGGCGGCCGGCTGCGGGCCGGGCCGCGCGGCGGGGGAGGCTTCACCGTCCACGCCGAACTGCCGGTGGAGCAGACGCCGTGATCCGTGTCCTGCTGGTCGACGACCAGCCGCTCATCCGCAGTGGATTCCGCGCGCTCCTCGACCTCGAAGACGACATCGAGGTGGTGGCCGAGGGCGGTGACGGGGAGGAGGGGGTCGCCCTCGCCAGGGAACACCTGCCCGACGTCGCGCTCATCGACATCCAGATGCCGGTCGCCGACGGCATCGAGGCGACCCGGCGCATCGCCGCGGACCCGGCCCTGGCCGGAGTGCACGTCGTCATCCTGACCAACTACGGCTTCGACGAATACGTCTTCAGCGCGCTGCGCGCCGGCGCGGCCGGGTTCCTCGTCAAGGACATCGTGCCGGAGGACTTCCTGCACGCCGTACGCGTCGCCGCGCGCGGTGACGCGCTGCTCGCCCCGTCCATCACCCGAAAACTGATCAGCCGGTACGTCGCCCAGCCGCTCCCCGCCGGCGCCGGAACCGGACTGGAGGAGCTGACCGGGCGGGAACGCGAGGCCGTCGCCCTGGTCGCGCGGGGCCTGTCCAACGACCAGATCGCCGACCACATGGTGATCAGCCCGATGACCGCGAAAACCCACGTCAACCGGGCCATGGCCAAGCTCCGCGCCCGGGACCGCGCCCAGCTGGTGGTCCTCGCCTACGAGTCCGGCCTGGTGACCCCGCGCGGTTCCGGTCAGGTGGAGTAGACCGCGATGAGCCCGGCGGCCATGCCCGCTGCTGAGACGGCGGTCGCCACCCCGCCCGCGATCGCCGCCGTGCGCAGGTGGCGGCGGGTGGCGCGGGAGGCCGAGTAGAGGATGACGTACGGCAGGAAGCCGAGCCCTCCGACGCACAGGAAGGGCAGGATCAGTGAGCCGAGCACGCCGCGCAGTCCCGCCTGCGCCGCCCGGTCGCCCTCGGGAGTGAGCTGAGCCGGTATCTCGTCGCCCGCCTCCAGGTGGGGCGGGGCGGAGACCCTGAGCGCCGGGCCGCCGTCGTCGGGCACGAACGTGCCCTCGCAGTCGTCGTCGCTCCGGCTGATGTGCACGCACACCTCCACGGTGAGCGTCCCGGGTGTGCCGACGCCGCCCGCCGCCAGCCGGATGCCCGGCACGGACAGGGGGATCGGCACCAGGAACGCGCCCGCCCACAGCAGAATCAGCACGATCATCCCGATCGGCCCGGGGGCCCGCTTCGTGGAGACGGCGGCCGCGGCCGGACGGTCGCCGGTCTGTCCGGTGCGCGCCTCGCCGACGCCGGTGCCCGTGTTTTCGCCGGCGCCTCCGGCGTGACCCCGGCTCGTGCCGTACCGGCGGAGCCTGTTCGTGCCTCCACGGCGGTTCTTCCTCATGGCTCCACGATGCCGGAGCCCACTTGTACACGCCTTGCACCGGCTCGCTGGGCGTTCTCGTCCGGGGCACCCGGGCCGGTTCCTTGACATGATCGAACCCGGCACGATATAAAACCATCTGGTTATAAATCCGAAAGGTAATGAACATGGCTGCCGATGTTCTGGACGCGACGTTCGCCGCACTGGCCGACCCGACCCGGCGGGCGATCCTGGCCCGGCTGAGGGAGGGCGAGGCCACGGTGACCGAACTGGCCGCGCCGTTCGCGATGACCCAGCCGGGCATCTCCAAGCACCTGCGGGTGCTGGAACGGGCCGGACTGGTCTCCCGCGGGCGCGACGCGCAGCGCAGGCCCTGCCGGCTGGAGGCCGCCCCGCTCAAGGACGCCGTGGACTGGCTGGCGAACTACCGCTCCTACTGGGAGGAGAGCTACCAGAAGCTGGACGCTCTGCTCGGCGAACTCAATCAGAACGGGCCGGACGCCACCGAGCGGGACATCCCGTGACGTCGCGGGAGCAGGGCGAAGGCCTGACGGTACGGGCGCTGTCCGGCACCGGTCTCCTGCTCACCAGGACCTTCGCCGCACCCCGCCGGCTCGTCTTCGACGCCTTCACCCGTCCCGAACTGCTGCGGCGCTGGCACGGCGCGCGCGGCTGGCATCTCGTCGTCTGCGAGGTCGACCTGCGTGCGGGCGGCGCCTGGCGCTTCGTGTCGCGCGGGCCGGACGGCGCCGAGATGGGCCTCGGCGGGACCTACCACGAGGTCGACGCGCCCGGCCGGCTGGTCCACAGCGAGATCCACGACGGCTGGGAGGAGGGCGAGGCTCTCGTCACGACCGTCTTCGGCGAGCGGGACGGCCGGACCGAGATGACCACCACGGTGCGCTACCCCTCGCGGGAGATCCGCGACGGCGTGCTCCGTACCCCCATGGAACGCGGCGCGGGCGAGGCGTACGACCGTCTCGCCGAGATGCTCGACGAGATGACCCTGAAAGGCGAGTTGCGATGACCGACACCCAGTCCACTCCGGCCCGGCCCGCGCAGACCGAGATCCCGGCCGACGTCGCCGACGTCCCGGTGGACCAGAGCGCGCCGCCCGTCCGTCCCGGCGCGTTCCTGCTCGAACTCGTCCCGGTGCCCGTCACCGACATCGAGCGGGCCAAGGCCTTCTACGCCGACCGCCTCGGCTTCCACGTGGACGTCGACGTGCGGCCCGCCGACGGGGTCCGCATCGTCCAGCTCACCCCGCCGGGCTCGGCCTGCTCGATCGTTTTGACCGAGGGCGTCGAGTCCCTCGACATGCCGGCCGGCACGTTGCGCGGCCTGCACCTGGTGGTGAGCGACATCGACAAGGCCCGCGCGGAACTCATCGAGCGCGGCGCGGACGTGGAGCCGGTCGAGGACCTGGGCGGTGTCTACTACGCCCGTTTCGCCGACCCGGACGGCAACACCTGGACCCTCCAGCACATGCCCTGGCGTGTCTGAACGTCAGCCGACGTCGCGCACCTGGTCGGTCACAGCCCTCAGGAGCGCCCTCAGCGCGGGGGCCGTCGGGCCGTCCCGGGTGACCGCGACGAGGCGGCGCCGGATCTCGGCCTCGGCGACGTCACGGATCGCCAGGGACGCGTCCGCCGCCGGCAACGTCAGGACCGGCAGCAGTCCGACGGCCCCCGTGGCGCGCACGAGTTCGAGCTGGATGTCCGCGTCGTTGGAGCGGTGCCGCACATCGGGTTCGTAGCCTCCCAGGGACCGGCAGGTCCCCACGACCATGGCGTGGTGGCCGGTGCCCGCGGCGGAGGCGACCCAGGCCTCCTCGCGCAGCGCGGCCAGGGCGACGGGCCCTTCCCGGCGGGCCAGTGGATGCGTCGGCGAGAGCACCAGCTTGAGCGGTTCCTCGTGCAACGGCATGAAGCGCAGCCCCGCCGGCCGGGGGCGCGGGTGACCGTCGTACTCGTCGCTGATGACCAGGTCGACCGCTCCCAGCCGCAGTCCCGGAAGCGCCTGCTCAAGCTCCAGTTCGGAGACCTCCACGCGCACCAGCGGGTGCGCGGGCATCATGCGGGCCACGGCGGGGATCAGCAGGCGGCGCGCTCCCGACTGCAGGCCGCCAGCGCGTACGGTGCCGCGGACCTCGCCGCCCAGGGCCGCCAGGTCCGCCGTCGCGGCCTCGGCCGCCGCCAGCAGGACTCCTGCGTGCTGGGCCAGCAGGAGTCCGGCGTCGGTCAGCCGCACACCGCGGCCGGCCTTCTCCAGCAGCCGTGCGCCGGTCTCCTTCTCCAGGACGCTCAACTGCTGCGAGACCGCGGACGGGCTGTACCCCAGAGCCGCCGCGACCGCGGCCAGCGTCCCGCGCTCCGCGAGTTCCCGCAGGAGGCGGAGCCGGTGGAGATCGAACGTAACCATGCATAAATGCTAATGAATGAGGTCCATCAATCATCGCTGGACGTGATGAGTCGTGGCCGACGATCCTGTGGGACATGGGTCCCGCACTGTGTCTGGTGTCAGCGGCGTGCTTCGGCGCCATGGCGATCTTCGGCAAGCTCGCCTACTCCGCGGGCGTCTCGCCCGAAGCGCTGCTGCTGGTGCGCTTCGGTCTGGCGGCCGCCGTACTGGCGGCTCTGCTGCTCCTGCGGCCGGGTCTTCGCCACAGCCCTCCGTCCCCGGCTCCGGTGCCGCATTCCGGCCGCGTGACCGCGGGCGTCCTGGGAACGGCCGTCGGGCTGGGCGCGGTCGGGTACGCCGCGCAGGCGAGCCTGTACTTCTCGGCTCTGGAACTGGTGGACGCCTCGCTGCTGTCCCTGATCTTCTACACCTATCCGCTCCTGGTCACCGTGGCGGCCGTCCTGCTCGGCCGCGACCGCCTGACGCCCGGCCGGGCCGCCGCGCTGGTGGCCGCGTCCTGCGGAACGCTGCTCGTCCTGCTCGGTAGCGGCGGGCTGGACTTCAACCCGCTCGGCGCGCTCCTGGCCGTCGGCACCTCGATCACCTACACCGTCTACATCCTGGTCTCCGACACCGTCGTGCACCGGCTGCCGCCGGTCGTGCTCTCCGCGCTGGTGATGACCGGAGCCACCTTCACCCTGGCCGTCCGCGCCCTGCTCACCGGCGGCGTCGACCTCGGCTTCGGCGCGCGGGGGTGGTTCTGGCTGGCGTGCATCGCCGTCGTGTCCACCGTCGTGGCGATGCTCGCCTTCTTCGCGGGCCTGCGGCGCACCGGCCCCTCCACCGCGGCCATCCTGTCGACCTTCGAACCGGTCGTCACCACAGCGCTGGCCGCCCTCACCCTGGCGGAGTTCCTCACCCCGGTGCAGCTCGCCGGCGGCCTGCTCGTCCTGTCCTCGGCCGCCGTCCTGCAGGCCCGGCCGGCCCGGGCCGGCCGCCGCGACCGCGGAACGGCGGCCGCCCCGGAGGACGGCCGCCGTGATCACGCGATCCCCGTGTAGCAGACGGTGATCATCCGATCCCCGCGCGGGGACGGTCCGCTAGGAGTGGGGGCAGGAGGAGCGGTACTCCTCGATGGTGGTGCTGCGACCCGGAGCGGGGCACAGGAACTGGTCGTAGCGCAGGTCGTCGTCGACGAAGCGCTTCATCCACGAGATGGCGTACTTGGCGATGGTGTCGTTGTCGCTGTTCGGCGCGAAGTGGCTGGCGCCGTTGAGCTCCAGGTAGGCCTTCTCCGGGGCGGCGGAGAGGCTGTTGTAGAACGGCTCGGAGTGCGAGCTCACCGAGGCGATCGAGTCGTTCTCGGCGCCGATGATCATCGTCGGGACCCGGACGCCTCCCCAGGTCTTGTCGAGGTGCCAGGGGGTCAGGGGGATGGCCGCCTGCAGCGACGGGCGGCTGTCGGCCGCCGCGAGGGTGCCGCCGCCGCCCATGGAGTGGCCCATGACGCCCATGCGGCTGGAGTCGAGCCGGCTGCGGACCGTCGAGCTGCTGTCCTCGGCCAGGTAGTCGGCGGCGGCCAGGATCTGCCGGCCGCGGCTGTCGGGCTGGTCGGAGCGCGTGTTGGTGTCGATGTTGAACACCACGAACCCGTGCGAGGCGAGCCGCTCGGCGAGCCAGGCCATGCTGGACTTGCTCGCGGTGTAGCCGGGGGCGATGACGACGCCGCCGAACGTCCCCTGGCTGGTGTCGGTCGGGTAGTAGATCGTGCCTCCGCCGAAGCCGCTGACGACCAGCGAGGAGACGTTGGTGTCGGAGACGGAGAACGGGCCGCGGGTGGCGGCCAGGATGGACTCGGTCGGGTTGGGGCCGCGCTCGTACCCGACGGCGGCGTGGGCGGCGACGGGGGCGACCGCGCCGGTCCCGGCGGCGAGAGCCAGCGCGAGGGTCAGCTTGGCGAGCGTCCGGGCCGTGCGGCTTGCTGAGATCGGGGGGTGTGACTGCACGTGACGTACTCCTGTCCGTAGGAGGGAAACCGGGTGACGACCCCCGCAGGGGGAGGGCCGTCCCCGTCGGCGCGCCGCCGGGGCGGCGGGACTCCGGGGTGCCTCGGTTCCCTCGGAACGTTGACGGCAGATACTTTCGCGCTGTCAGGTTCTTCAGTGCATCGGTGAAATCACCCATTTCGCCCGAGAACGGCACGTGTCCCCATAGAACATGTCAGCCGAGCAGCAGCCGGGTGAGCTCGACCCGGGAGCGGATACCGAGCCGGGAGAAGATGTTGCGCAGGTGGTGCTCGACGGTGCGCGGGCTCAGGAACAGCCGGGCGGCCACCTCCCGGTTGGTGGCCCCGTCCGCGACCAGCCGGGCGATCTGCAGCTGCTGCGCCGTGAGCGCCTGGACCGCCGGGGACTCCGCCGCCTCCGCCGGCGCCGCCGTGCCGGTCACGAGGGTGTGACCCCCCGGCCGGGGCGGCGCGTCTCCCGCGGCCCGCAGCTCGCTGCGCGCCTGCTCGGCCCAGAGCCGGGCACCGTACCGCTCGAAGGTCTCCAGCGCGCCGTGCAGATGCTCCCTGGCCGCGCCGGGCCGCCGGTTGCGGCGCAGCGCCCCGCCGAACAGCAGTTGCGTGCGGGCCGTCTCGAACGCGCAGGAGCCCCGGTGGTGCAGGTCCAGCGCCTCACGGAAACGTTCCTCGCTCTCTCCCGGCTCCGCCAGCAGCGCGTGGCAGCGCGCCGCCAGCGCCAGCCGGTCGGGGCTCCCGGTGCTGGCCACCCAGCGGTCCAGCACGGCCAGGGCCGCCCGCGCGGGTTCGAGGTCGCCGGTCCGCGCCGCCGCCTCGACGAAGTGGGGCGTCGCCATCACCCGGATGACGAGATGGCCGCCCGTCCCGTCGGCCCGGGCCACCGCCCGCAATCTCCCGGCCGCGTTGGCGTGGCGGCCCGCGGCGACGTCGAGGTGGGCCAGGGCCCAGCCGCCGAGCGCGCCGACGACGCCGAGGCCGTGGGCGTCGGCCAGCTCGATCGCGCTGCCGGCCCTGATCCGGCACGTCTCCTCGTCGCCCTCCACGGCGGCGGCCAGGGCGAGCCAGGCCAGGTGCTGGGCCGCGCTGTTGAGCCGGCCGGTCTCCTGGGCCAGGCGCAGGCCCTCCATCGCGTTGGCCGCCACGGAGGCGTAGCGGCCCAGCCAGAGCTCGGCCTGGATGAGGAACTCCAGCACCTGCGGCACGGTGGAGACGGCCCCCTGGGCACGCGCGGTCTCCATGGCCCTGGTGGACAGCTTCAGCGCCTGGGCGTCGTCGCCCAGCAGGAGGCTGGACACGCAGGCCCAGACCAGCACGGAGGGGGTGTCCACCGAGGGGGCCAGCTCCAGTACGCGGCGCAGCGGCGCCGCCGCGTCCCGGTGGTGCCCGCGGAAGGTCGCCGCGATGCCCTCCAGGTACTCGAACATCAGCTGGGTGACGGGAGGGTCGTCCGGGCGCCGCAACGCGGCAGAACGCCGCACGATGGACAGGAACCGCTGGGTGTCGCCGGCCATGTAACTGGCCTCGCTCGCCCGCACCAGCGCGCGCACGGCCTCCTCCCGGTCCCGGTCGAGCAGCCACTCGGCCGCCGCCAGCAGTTCGTCGCAGGCGCTGCCGGTCTTGCCGCTGCGCAGCTCCAGGCTGCCCCGGACCAGCTCCGCGCGCCCCCGCACCTCCTCGGAGATCGTCAGGGAGTTGAGCCGGTTGAGCCGGTTGAGCAGCGACCGGGCGCGCTGCGGCAGCCCCGCGTGCCAGGCGTGCCGGGCGGCGGCGGCCAGGCGGGCCGCCCTGGTGCCGCCACGGGTCGTCAGCTCGGCGGCCCGCTCCAGGACGCGGAACGGTTCGGGGAACGCCCCCCGCCCGCCGGCCGGCGCGGCCGCCAGCTCCTCCACCAGCTCGTCGGCCAGCCGCTCGGCGGGCCCGTCCAGCGCGGCCGCCCGGTGCCACGCCCGCCGCAGGCGCTGGTGCTCCTGGTTCAGGAGCCTCGTGAGGGCCAGGTGCGCCGCGCGCCGCCGGGCGGCCGGGGCGTCGCCGTACACCACCGCCCGCACCACCGGTTCCCGGAAGTCGTAGCGGTCCTCGGGCAGCCGGACGATGATCCCCGCCCGTTCGGCCGCCTCCAGCGCGGTGAGCGCGCATCCCGGCTCGGCGGCGCGCAGGAGCGTGGCCGTGTCCAGTTCCGGGTCGGCCGCGATCAGCAGCAGGAGGTTGCCGGTGTCGCGGGGCAGCCGGGAGAGCCGCTCGGCGTGCGCGCGCCACAGCCGCCCGCCGGGCGGGGGCGTCTCCGGCGGCGCGGCCGTGCCGCTCAGCTGCGCGGGGGTCAGCGAGCCGACGAGCTCGCGCAGGGCCAGCGGGTTGCCGTGGGCGGTCTGCGCCAGCGACGCGCGCAGGTCCTCGGTCATCTCCGGCGCCAGATCGGTGAGCACCCGCCGGGACGCCTCCTCGTCGAGCCCGCCGAGCACGAGCGTGGGGACGTCACCGGGGATGCCGCCGGGAACACCGCGGAAGGCGGGGCGGGAGACAGCGCGGGAGGCGTCGTGAGAGGTACCGGGGAAGGCGCCGTCGCCCCCGGGAGCCCCCTCGGCGGCATCGCCCGCGGCATTTCCCGTGGCGTTCTCCGCGGTCTCCTCGGCGGCCTTCTCCGTGGCCGTGAGCAGCATCGCGATCCGCTCCCCGGCCAGGCGCCGGGCCACGAAGAACAGGATCTCGCGGCTGGGCGCGTCGAGGAGGTGGACGTCGTCGGCGCAGATCAGGATCGGCCGGTCCACGGCGCGCAGCAGGGACAGGACCGCGGCGGGCAACGCCAGCCCGCCGTCGGCCGTGCCCAGCTCCAGCGCCCGTGCCAGCACCGCGGCCTGGGCGGGGGGCAGCGGCGGTGCCGTCCCGCCCGCGATCGGCCGGAGCAGGGCGTGCAGCCCGGCGTACGGCAGGTGCTCCTCGGTTCTGGTGCCGCGCGCCCGCAGCACCAGGAAGCGGCCGGTCTCCTCCCCGCCGGGGACGGCGTCGGCGGTGGTCCCCGAAGTGGTCCCTGAAGCGGTCCCCGAAGCGGTCCCTGAAGCGGCTCCGGTGGTGGTTCCGGTGACGGCCTCGGCGACGGCGTCGAGCAGCGCGGACTTGCCCGTTCCCGGCGCGCCCAGCAGGAGCAGCGCGCCGCCCGCGCCGAGGAGGGCGCCGGCGGCGAGGCCGCGCAGCGTGTCCAGCTCCGCGGCGCGGCCGTGGAGCACCGGTGTGCGGGTGTGCGGCGCGGATGGGCGCAGATGCGGCATCGATGCCAGGGGGGCGGGAGAAGCGCAGGACATGGCCCAGTGTTACGCGGATGTGTCACCACTGAGAAGAGCCGGTGTCGGACCGGTGTCGACATCTGCGCGGACGTCTCCAAGACCGGTGATTTCACCGATGCGCACACCGGCGCGGAGCCCGGAGACTTCCCTTCTCCCACCCGGCCCTCGTCATTGCCCTGACCGGCCACGCCCTCCCGAGGAGAGACGGTGACACTTGAGATCGGCGGGCTGACCGTGCGGTTCGGCGGCGTCACCGCCCTGTCGGAGGTCGATCTCACGGTCCGCCCCGGTGAGCTGGTCGGCCTGATCGGGCCGAACGGGGCGGGCAAGACCACCCTGTTCGACTGCCTGACCCGGCGGCGTGACCCCGTCGCGGGCCGGATGCGCTTCGAGACCGGGGAACTGGGCGGGCTTGCCCCGTACGAGGTCGCCCGGCGCGGCATCGCCCGGACCTTCCAGCACCTCGGCCTCTTCCCCGGGCTGTCGGTACGCGAGAACGTCATGGTCGGCGCCCACCGCCACGGACGGTCCGGGTTCGGCGCGGCCGCGCTCCGGCTGGGCCGCAGCCGCCGGGAGGAACAACAGATCCGCCGGATCACCGACGGGATCCTGGAGCACATGGACCTGCTCCCGCTGGCCGACCACCCGGCCGCCCACCTCCCGCACGGGACGCTGAAGCGGATCGAGATCGCCCGCGCGCTGGCCGTACGGCCCCGCCTGCTCCTGCTCGACGAGCCGATCAGCGGCCTGGGCCAGGACGAGGCGGCGGACATCGGCCGCGTCATCCAGGACGTGCACTCCGCCTCCGGTGCCGCGATCATCGTCGTCGAGCACCACATGGGGTTCGTGATGGGCCTGTGCGACCGGATCGTCTGCCTCGACTCCGGCAGGAAGATCGCGGACGGGCCGCCGGACCGGGTCGGCCGCGATCCGGCCGTCATCGACGCGTGCCTGGGAGTCGCCCCATGACCGTGAACGGCCCGGGGGATCACCCGCGGTCCCTCTTCGAAGCCCCGCCCGGGACGGGGAACGGTCCAGCGGCCCTGCTGCGGGTGCACGGCCTGCGCGCGGGCTACGGTCCGGCGCGGGTCCTGCACGGCGTCGATCTGGAACTGGCCGCGGGGGAGATGGTCGCCGTCCTCGGACCGAACGGCGCGGGCAAGACGACCATGCTGCGGGCGCTGTCCGGCCTGGTACGCGGCCGGGGATCGGTCCTTCTGGACGGGACCGAGCTGCTCGGCAGGGCCCCGGAGGAGATCGTCCGGCTGGGGGTGGCGCACGTCCCGGAGGGCCGGGGCCTGTTCGCCCCCCTCACCGTGGAGGAGAACCTGCGGATCGGCGCGCACCTGCGGCCCGCCGCCGAACGGGCCGAGGACATGCGCCGTGTCCTGGCCTGGTTCCCGGTCCTGCGGGCGCACCTGAGCCAGCCCGCCGGGAGCCTGAGCGGGGGCGAGCAGCAGATGCTCGCGGTCGGCCGCGCCCTGATGACGCGGCCCCGTCTGCTCCTGCTCGACGAGCCCTCCCGGGGGCTGGCGCCCGTCGCCACCCGGAGGATGTTCGACGTGCTCCGCGCGGTCGGCTCCCACGACCGGGTCGCGATGCTCCTGGTCGAGCAGGACGCGCGGCTGGCGCTGGAGTTCACCAGCCGTGCCCTCGTCATGGAGTCGGGGCGCCTGACCGTGGGCGGCCCGGCGGGATGGCCGCAGGCCGGCCGCCGTCCCTCCCTCTTCCGGCCGGGGAGGTGACCGGCGGTGGCAGGACTGCTGCTCCAGATCGTGCAGGGACTGAGTCTGGGAGCCGTCTACGCCGGGCTCGCCCTGGCCCTGGTGCTCGTCCACCGCTTCAACGGGATCGTCAACTTCGCCCAGGGCGAGCTGGCCATGCTCTCGGCGTACGTCGCCTGGCAGCTCCTCGACGCGGGCCTGCCGTTCTGGGCCGCGCTGCCGGTCACCCTCGCCGTCTCGCTCGTGGGCGGCATGCTGGTGGAACGTTCGATCATCCGGCGGGTCGAGGGCGACCGGGAACTGGCGCCGGTGGCCGTGACGGTGGGACTGATGGTCTTCGTCAACGCGGCCGCGGGCCTGGTGTGGTCCTTCGCCGTCCGTTCCTTCCCCAACCCCTTCCCCGCCGCGCTCAGCTTCGGCAGCGCGCAGAGCGGGTTCTCCGCGCTGGGCGTGCTCGGGGTCGTCGCCGTCATGATGCTGCTGCTCCACGCGTTCTTCCGGCACACCGGCGCGGGGCTGATCATGCGGGCGGTCGCGGCCGATCCGGTGGCGGCCCGCCTGTCCGGCGTCCGGGTCGGCAGGGTGCTGGGCCTCGGCTGGGGGCTGGCCGCCGCCGTCGGGGCGATCGCCGGGATCCTCGTGGCCCCCCTGCTGTTCCTGGAGCCGAACATGATGGGAGGCGTCCTGGTGTACGCCTTCGCCGCCGCCGTCGTGGGCGGCTTCCGCGACCCCGTGGCGGCCGTCGTCGCGGGACTGGGGCTCGGTGTGGCCGAGACGCTGGCCGGGACGTATGTGGCGTTCGTCGGCGCCGACCTCAAGGTGATCGTGCCGCTGCTGGTCATCGTCGCGGTCCTGGTGCTCCGCCGCGGCCCGGCGGGAACGGCGGGAACGGCGGGACAGTGGTGAGCGCGGTGCGGTGCGGCACGGGAACGACGGGCGAGAGGGGACCGGCGTGAACGCCGTCGCGCAGACCGGGCACCGCAGGCTCGCGGTCGGCCGGATGGCCGGGGACCGCAGGCGGGTGTGGCCCTGGCAGCGGACGACGCTGGCGGCGCTGGCCGTGGCCGCCTGCGCAGCCCCGTTCGTCCTGGAGCCGTACCGGGTCTTCCAGCTGACCATGGTCCTCGTCTACGGGATCGCCCTGCTCGGGCTGAACCTCGTCGTCGGGCACGGCGGCCGGGTGTCCCTCGGGCACGGGGCGTTCCTCGCGATCGGCGCGTACATCGCGGCGATCATGACGGGCCGGCTCGGCGTGCCGTACCCGCTGGCCCTGCCGGTGGCCGCGCTGGTCACCTTCGGCCTCGGTCTCGCCCTCGGCCGGCCCGCCCTGCGGCTGAGCGGGCCCTACCTGGCGGTGGTGACCTTCGTGACCGCCGCGGTCGTCCCACCGGTGATCAAACGCTTCGGGACGGTGACCGGGGGCTCGATGGGGCTGTCGGTGCCCGTGCCGTCCCCGCCGTCCTGGACCGGGCTCGCCGAGGACCAGTGGCTCTACCTCCTGGTCCTCGCCGTGGCGGCGGTGGCCTTCGCCGCGGCCCGCAACCTGCTGGAGTCGCGTGCCGGGCGGGCGCTGACGGCGGTCCGGGAGAATCCGGCCGCGGCCGAGATCCTGGGGGTACGGCCCGGCTCCCACCGGGCACTGGCGTTCGGGTGGAGCGCGATGTACGCGGGGGTGGCGGGAACGCTCTACGCGTGGGTGGTCGGGTTCGTCTCCCCTGACTCCTTCACCGTGACGCTCTCGATCGTCCTGCTCGCCGCCGTCGTGATCGGCGGACCGGGCTCGCTGGCCGGCCCGCTCCTGGGCGGGGTCTTCGTGACGTTCGTCCCCGCCGCCGCGCAGCGGGCCGGGGACGCGATCCCGGGCATCGTCTCGGGACTGCTGATCATCGTGGTCGTCTGTTTCGCGCCGACCGGACTGGCCGGGCTGCTGCGCATGGCGGCCGGCGGGGTGGCGCGCCGGCTCGGGAGGGGCTGATCGTGCGGGGAAGGACCAGGACCGGTGCGGTGACCGGGGGCATGTCGTACGGCGCGGCCCGTGCGGTGGCCCGGAGCACGCCACGCGGCGCGGCCCGCGGCCCGGCGGTCCGCGGTGCGGCGGTCCGCGGTGCGGCGATGGCCGCCGCGCTCGTCCTGGTGCTCCCGCTGGGCGGGTGCCGCCTCACCGGCGGTCCCGAGGCCGTGGCCACCGGTTCCTGTGCGGGACAACAGGTCACGGGTATCACCGAGGACACCGTCAAGGTCGGCGGGATCTATCCCCTGTCCGGGCCCGCCTCCGCCTACGGGCTGATCGCCTCGGGTGTGCGGGCCTACTTCGGTCACGTCAACGACGGGGGAGGGGTGGACGGCAGGAAGATCGAGTTCCTCGTCCGCGACGACGGCTACCAGCCCGCCAGAGCCGTGGAGGAGGTCCGCAGGCTCGTCGAGCTGGAGGAGGTGTTCACGATCTTCCAGACGGTCGGGACGCCCTCGACCGCCGCGGTGCGCGACTACGCCGGCCGCCGGCGGGTGCCCCAGGTCTTCGTGGCGACCGGCGCCTCCCGCTGGGGGACCGACGGGGGCTACCCCTGGACCATCGGGTACCAGCCCAGCTACGTGGCCGAGGCAAGGGTCTACGCCCAGCACCTGAAGGAGACGATGCCGTGGGCGACGGTGGCGGTTCTCTACCAGAACGACGACTTCGGCAGGGACCTGCGCGACGGCTTCGCCGACGCGATCCGCGGCAGCGAGGTCCGGATCGTCGCGGAGCAGAGCTACGAGGTCACCGACCCCGGGGTGCAGGGACAGCTGGCGAACCTCGCCTCCTCCGGGGCCGACGTGCTGCTGAGCGTCACCACCCCGAAGTTCGGGGCCCAGGCGCTCGCCGTCGACGCCGCGGTCACCTCCTGGAACCCCCTGCACATCCTCAACAGCGTGGCCGTGTCCCCGGCCGTGATGGAGACCGTGGACACGGGGAAGGTGCCGGAGATCGTGTCCGCCGTGTACCAGAAGGACCCCGCGAACCCGGAGTGGGAGGACGATCCTGCGGTCGAGGTCTACCGCAGGAGCCTGCTGAGCTACGCTCCCGAGGCCGATCCCGCCGCCCCGCAGACCGTGTTCGGCTGGACCGTCGCGCAGGCCTTCGTCGAGGCGCTCCGGCGGATGGAGTGCCCCACCCGCGAAGGGCTGCTCGAGGCGGTCCGCAACCTCGACGACGTGCCCGTCGACACCCTGCTCCCCGGGATCACGCTGTCCACCGGTCCCGGCGACGGCTTTCCGATCGAGTCGATGATGCTGGCCAGGTTCGAGGAGGGTCACTGGGCGCCCTTCGGGAAGGTCATCGACACCCGCGCCGTGTTCGGTCCGGTACGTACGGCCTCCGAGGACTCGCCCGCGGGTTCCTCCGCAGGCTGACGCCCCGGTCGGCAGGCCGCCGGCCGGTGTTCCGTCCGGCCTGTCGCAGGCCGGTCCTCGCTCTCACTCGTCCGCGCGACGGATATGTAGGTGTGTTCGCATATGTGTTCACGTGCTCCCGGAGGCGGGCGGGGTATGACCGATCTCCCTGCGGAATCCCTGGTATTCGCTGCCGGACAGGACAAGGCTGGCCAGATCGAGGATCTCCCGGTCCGTCAGGGCCGGGGAGACGGCGACGGTGAGGACGCCTCGAGTTTTGACCTTGACAACCACCGGCGGGCCGGGCCATCGCACAATGCGCATGACGCACTTCCCAGGCACATAGCTGGTTGACTGTGTGGTGTTATGTGGTCCCCCTGACGAACCTAGGCGGGATCGGGACCGTCGGCTAGGCATTACCGGTCTTTTCTGTCCGATTCCACGGGCATTTCAGGTCTATTGCCGGAGCCGTCGCACGGTGGCCGTCGAGGTCCGCGACGACGGCGGGAGGCCGACCGAGGGAGCGGAGGTGAGCCTGTACGGCGTCGCGTTCACCGCCTACACCGGGGCGGAGGGCCGGGCGGAGCTGGCCGTGCCCCCGGACGCCCTGGCCTCGGTCCGGGCACTGGTGGTGCGCCCGCCGCGGGGCTGCTGGCCGGCCATGGTCAACCAGCCGCTCCTGAACGTGGACGCGCCCAGCACGGTGACCTGCCTGCGGATCACCGAGACCCACCCGGGCTTCCCCGACCAGCAGCTCGACTCCTGGGGGACGCGGGCGATGGGATTCGACCGGCTGCCCCCGACCCACCGCGGGCACGGCGTGCGGATCGCGGTGATCGCCTCGGGCGTGGTGGGGCTGACCCCCGAGGCGGAGGTGTACGGGTGCCGGGTCGCGCCCGAGGGGACGACCCTGGACCTGGTGGAGGCCCTCGACTACTGCATCGAGCAGCGGATCGACGTCGCCCTGATCGCCTACGGTTTCCCCGGGCACTCCCCCTGGTCGCCGCCAAGACCGAGGAAGCGCGCCGCAACGGGGTGGTGTGCGTGGCCGCCGCCGGTGACTCCGGCGGAGCGCTGACCTACCCGGCCGCCCTGCCCGGCGTACTGGCGGTGGGCGCGCTCGGCCGGCTGGGCACGTTCCCGCCGGACAGCGCCGACCTGGTCCACCTGGACGGACTGCCCACGCCGGAGGGCGTCTTCGTGCCGCGCTTCAGCGCCGGTGGGCCGGGGCTGGACTGCTGCGCCCCCGGCCTGGTGATCGTCTCCGGGCTGCCGCCCACCAGCTACGGGCCCCGCGGCGGAACGGCCACCGCGGCGGCGCATGTGGCCGCGGTCGCCGCCCCGGTGCTGGCCCACCACCCGATGTTCCGGCCGGAGCCCGGCCGCTCCCAGGCGGTGCGCGACAGCGTCCGGGTCGACCGGCTCTTCGAGATCATCAGAGCGTCCTGCCGGCCGCTCCCGCAGCTGGACCCGTCGCGGGTCGGCGCCGGGGTGCCCGACGCCGCGGTCGCGGCCGGAGTCGCCCCCGTGGGGGCGTACGCGCCGGTGGCCGCGCCGTACGGGCCGCTGCCCGCCCTGGTGACACGGGAGGAGCAGGCGGCGGCGCTGCTGGAACCGCTGCACGCCGCGATGCGCGCGGCGGGCCTGGCGGGGGAGGAGGAACGCCCTTAGATCCCTTGATATCCCCCGTCGTCCGGGAGGCCGTCACCGATGGGGCGCGGCCTCCCGTGACAACCACGCGACCACCTCGGAGGCGGGGAGCGGCTCCCGGCGGGAGCCGTCGCGCAGGCGGAGTGAGACCTGCCCGGCCCCGGCCTCCCGCGGCCCGATCACCGCCTGGTACGGCACCAGCCTGCTCTCGCGGATCCGGGCCCCCAGGGTGCCGTCCTCCGGCCCCGACAGCTCGGCCCGGAGCCCCGCCTCCTCACACGCCCTGACGAACTCCCCGGCCGCGTGCCGTTCGGTGTCCGAGACCGGGAGCGCCACCACCTGGACCGGGGCGAGCCAGGCCGGGAAGGCCCCGCCGTACACCTCGATCAGGTGGGCCATCAGCCGCTCCATGCTCCCGACCACACTGCGGTGCACCATCACCGGCCGGCGCATGCGCTGGTCCGGGCCGATGTACTCCAGTCCGAACCGGCCCGGCTGGAACAGGTCCACCTGCACGGTCGACAGGGTCGACTCGCGCCCGGCCGGGTCGGTGATCTGCACATCGATCTTCGGTCCGTAGAAGGCGCCCTCACCCGCCGCCTCCTCGTACGGCAGGCCGCGCTCCTCCAGCGCCCCGCGCAGGATCACCTCGGCCCGTTCCCACATGGCCGGGTCGTCGATGTACTTGTCCCCGTCGCCCCGGAGCGAGAGCCGGTACCCGGAGGCGGTGACGCCCAGCGCCCGGTGGGCCTCGGCGATCATCGCCAGCGCCGCCGCCACCTCCCGGCCCGCGTCCTCCTCGGCGCAGAACACGTGGCCGTCGTTGAGCTGGATGGCCCGGACCCGGGACAGCCCGCCGAGCACCCCCGACAGCTCGGCCCGGTGCATGCCGCCCAGCTCGGCCAGGCGCAGCGGCAGGTCCCGGTGACTGCGCGGCCGGGAGCGGAAGACCAGCGCGTGGTGCGGGCACAGGCTGGGGCGGAGCACGAACTCCTCGCCGCCGACGATCATGGGAGGGAACATGTCCTCGCGGTAGTGCGCCCAGTGCCCGGATATCTCGTACAGCTCACGTTTGCCCATGATGGGGGAGTGGACGTGCCGGTAGCCGGCGAGGCGCTCGGCCCGGCGCACGTAGCCCTCCACGGCGTGCCGTACGGCGGCGCCCGCCGGCAGCCAGAACGGAAGGCCCCTGCCGATGAGCGGGTCGGTGTCGAACAGGTCGAGCTCGCGGCCGAGACGGCGGTGGTCGGGACGGCCGCGCCCGGGCCGGTCATGACCGGGACGGCGGTGGTCGGGACAGCGGTGGTCGGGACGGGGGTGGTCGTGCATGGCGGTCTCCTCGCTTCGGACGGGAGGCGAGCGACCAACGACGAAGCCCCGGGCGCTCGCCCGGGGCTTCGTTTCACGACAGATGTCAGCGCGCCGGGACGGTCTCCGGCGTCGTCGTCACGTGGGCGCGCTTCATGCGGTGAGGGTATCCGACCGCCCGGAGACGGCGCCAGTGCTTTCCTTCCGGCGCCTTCCCGCCGGGGCTCTCCCCGCGGGGTCGGTGGGGCCGCGTCACGGGGCCCGTGAGGCCGCGGCCTCCCAGGTGCGCAGGTAGGCCTCGGCTCCGGCGGCCATGTCCTGGACGAGCTCGTCCCCCGCGACCAGCCGCATGTCCTCGATCCAGTCGGGGACCAGGCCGTAGTGGGCGACCCCGTCGACGTTGACGTCCCAGACCCGCTCCCCGGTGCGCTGCCGGTCGAGCGTGACCGCGCCGTCGAAGGAGGTGAAGGGGTAGGTCACCGGGTTGGAGGCGTTGCCGGGGCGGGGCGAGGGCAGCGCGCCCAGGCCGTTGGCGTCCAGGCCGTAGCCGTACCCGGGGCGCCCGAGCTCCGCCCGCAGCGGCCGGCTCTCCCGCCAGGTGGCGGCGAACTCCTCGGCCTGGTGGCCGTAGGCGGTGACCATGCCGCCCAGCCGGTAGATCCGGCTGAGGTAGCGCGGGTCGGTCCAGCTGTGCGAGGAGACCACCCCGGCGTACCCCTCGGCCTCCAGCAGGTCGAGGGCCTGGTCGGCGGCCTTGACGCTCATGTGGTCGATCTCGACGATCATGCCGCGCGCCATCATGCCTCTGATCATGTGCTCGCCCAGGCCGGTCAGCCCTCTGGTGTTGCAGTGCGGGGCGGGGGGATACAGCGGCAGTCCGACGCCCCGGGGGAGCAGCCGGTCGAGCGGGGGAGGGATCGCCCCGGCCTTCTCGATCGTGTTGTCGTGCTCGGGCCCGGTGCAGGTGCGGGCGGTCCAGAACCTTCCGGTGGACAGGAAGTTTCCGAGGTTGACGATGACGCCCTGGGTGCCGGAGTCGAAGCGCACCCCGCACAGCGCGTTGTCGTACTTGTGGCAGACGAACATGCTGCGCACGCCGAGGGCGTACATCTCGTCCAGGCCCCGGTCGATCTGCGCCCTGGTGCAGTGCGGGACGCCCAGCGTCTGGCGGCAACCGAACGGCTCGGAGGTCTCCACGCCGAGGATCACCGCGAGCTTGCCGCCGGCGATCACCTGCCGCGCCTCGGCGGGGGAGCGGACGACGCGGAACCAGCCCCGCCCCGGGCCGCCCGCCTGGGCGTCGATGAAGTCCTGGAGCTCGAAGGTGCGCTGCGCCTGGAGGCGCAGCGAGGCCATCTCGTCGCAGGAGTTGCGCTTGAGCGGGTAGATCGCGCACAGCTGCCGGTTGGCGACCAGGTGGTTGACCAGGACGCGCAGGCCGCCGCGCCAGGCCCGCTCGACCCAGCTGTGGTAGGCCTGCTGGTGGGTGAGCGAGTCGTGGGCGGGCCAACTGCGGAAGGTCGGCCAGCCGACCGGGTCGTGGGTGCCGACGGGGGAGCCGGTCCGGGTGAAGTTCTCGAACCAGGCCGCCTCGCCGTTCGGGAAGTGGTCGGGGCAGTCCGTCAGGGCGTGCTCGATGCCGTCGGGGTCGAACGGCTTGCCGCACAGCAGCATGCCGCCGAACGCCTCGTACGACATGAGGTGGGAGTGCCCGTCGACGAACCCCCGGACCGGGGCGGCGCTCCCCGGCGGCTCCCCGACGGCGCCGACCTCCGGGCCGGGAGGGGCCGGGGCGGCGATGGCGGCCGTGGCCGCCATAGTCAGGACCCCGATGAGAGATAACACGACGGCGAGGGATCTGGGTCTGGGGATTTTGACCATGGGGCACCTCTGCGTACGCGGAGAAGCGGGTGCCTCATGGTCTGCCGTGTCAACTCCCCGGTCAAGATAAATATGAGCAGTGCTCAAAAATTGTTACCGAAGGGTCCGGGTGACGGCCGCCCGCTGCGGGGCAGACAGCCACCATGCAGCATTACGATGTCGCGATCATCGGGGGCGGTCCGGCCGGGCTGACCGCGGCCATGACGCTCAGCCGGTCCATGCGGCGCACGGTGGTGTTCGACTCGGGGGGGCCGCCGCGCAACGCCGCCTCCCACGGAGTCCACGGCATCGTCGGCCTGGACGGGGTGAGCCATGCCGAGTACCGCCGCCGCGCCTGGGCCGACCTGGACGCCTACGGCATGGCGGAACTGCGCGAGGAGGGCGTCGTCGACGTGGCGCACGCCGCGGAGGGCGGCTTCGACGTGACCGCCGAGAGCGGGGCCAGGGTCTGGGCCCGGCGGGTGCTGCTCGCCACCGGAGTGGTCGACGTCCACCCGGAGGTGGAGGGGTTCGGCGAGTGCTGGGGCAGGACGGTCGTGCACTGCCCGCTCTGCGCGGGCTGGGAGAACCGTGACCGCGCCTGGGGCGTGGTCACCTCGGACCCGGAGTTCGCACGGAAATCGGCCACCGGATTCGCCGCCTGGAGCGACAACGTGATCGTCTTCACCGGTGAGGCGGGACCGGCGGGTGGCGTGCCGGACGGGGACGACGGGGCGGAAGTGATCGAGGGCGAGATCCGCAGGCTGCACCACACCGACGGGGATCTGCGCGCGGTCGAACTGGACGACGGCCGGGTCATCGCCCGCCAGACCCTGTTCTGGCAGCCCGACCAGCGGCCGGTCCCCCTGGTCGCCCGGCTGGCGAAGTGCCTGGGCCTGGCGCTGAACGGCGACTGCTACGTCAAGGTGGACGAGTACCACCGCACCAGCGTCCCCGGCGTCTACGCCGCCGGGGACCTCACCACCGAGGAGCAGAGCGCCGCCGAGTCGGTGGCCGCCGGATCCGCCGCCGCATTCCAGATCGTCACCGACGAGACGAGCCGGTAGGCGCCGGCGGGACGGGGTGGTGGCCGCCGGGAAGACGGGCAGACGGGTCCGGGACGGGACGGACCGGGAGGCCACGCCCGCCGGCCCGCCGTCGCGCGTGGCCTCCCGGATGCTCTCAGCCGCTCTTGCGGCGGAAGGAACGCTTGCCCCCGACAGGGCCGTGGGCGCTGTGGATCTTCGAGGCGTTCTTCCCCCGCCCGCCCGCGTTCGCCTCCGTCTGGGCGAGCTTCTTGCGCTCGAGAGCCTCACGGAACTTGCGCTTCAGCTCGTCCTCGGCGCCCTCGGGCTCCGGCGTGACATCAGCCATGTGACCTCCTGATCCGGACGGGTAGTCCAACTCCGGCCAACCGGATCATCATCCTCTCATGTCCGAAATCTCGTTCCGGACGCGAGGCCGATCCGGCCGGGGCTCAGTGGAGGCCCAGGGCCATCAGGAAAAGCAGGCCGGCGATGTGGCCCACGACGACGAAGCCGATGATGAAGATGAACAGGAACTTGGCCGGCCCGTGCTCGAAGTGCTCGCCCTCCTTGAGGGGACCGCGCCCGGCCTGCCGCTCGGCGATCCGCTCCTCGATGGACTTGCTGTGGAACATGGGGCTCCTCGACCGGAGAATTGTTCTGGACTATTGGGATAACAGCGGTTTGTACCCAGAAAATCCTACTGTGTCGGAAATTTATGTAAATATGAGACATGTCGGAGTGCTCCCGACCGGCACGTCCGGCGGATTGCCCATCCTCGATTCGGGTACGCTCTCCCCGCTGCTCATGCGGCGGGAACCGGCCGGCGCCGCCCGGCGCCGCCCGGCGCCCTCGCCCCGTAAGGACGGACCTGCGGAGCGGGGCGAGGTGGGCACCGCCTACGATCGTGGGGCGGCTGCACATGGAACTTGCCGAACCGCAAGGCCTCCGCCAGACGCTGACCCGCGTGATCGCCGCCGCGAACAACGCGAATAGATGATCCATATTGAGAGGAACAGGGAGACGTCATGGCCGGAAGTCACGCAGGGAGCCCCAAGTCCTGGCTCGCGGTGGTCGTCATCCTGGCGGGATTCACACTCGGCGGCGTGGCGCTGTGCCTCGGTCCGAACTGGCCGCTGGTCTGGGCGGGCGTGGGCGTCATCGCGGTGGGTGGGGTCATCGCCCTGCTCGTCGACATCTTCTCCGACGTGATCGTGGACGCGCCGCGCGTGATCGGGGCGGAGAAGGTCGAGCGGAAGAGCTGAACCGCCGTCCCCGGTCACGCCGGGCCGCCGTTCCCGTCCGCCACCGTGAGCGGGCCCGGCGGCTCGGCGAGCGGGTCCGCTAGGAGGTCCCCTGGACGGCCTCCTCAACGGTCGGGGAGACCTCGAAGGCCGAGCGCAGGCCGGTGATGGCCAGGATCCGCTCCAGGGTGCCGTGCACGCCGGCCAGGACGAGCCTGGTGTTCAGGGCGCGGCTGCGCTGGAGGCTCCAGATGAGCTCCGCGACCCCCGCGGAGTCGCAGAAGGTGAGCCCGGCGACGTCGATGACGACCAGCGCGGGGGTCCCGGCCTCCCAGACCCTGGTCATCTCACTGCGGAAAACGGGGGCGTGGCCGTAGTCGAGTTCGCCGTCGGCATGGACGACGAGCACTGAGTCGTACACGTCTGATGAGACGGTGAAAAGGGGCATTCCATACTCCTCCGCCCGCGGGTGGCAGGGCGGGCTGCCTCTGTCCTACCAGGTCTGCGGACCCGGTAACGCCCCGGGGGGTGATGAGATTCGAGGGAACGACCGAAAGTGTCCACTTTCGGTGGATTCTATGGAATCCACCGAACCATGAAGTACGCGGAGCGGTGGTGGGGGGACCTCCGGCCCGGTGCGTCCAGGCGCTACGGTGCAGGGGTGGACAGGATCTTCACCGTCGAGGAGGCGCGGGCGATGATGCCCGCCGTGCGGGAACGGGCCGACGAGTTCGTGCGCATGCGCGGTGATCTGGCGGAGCTCGCCCAGGACCTCAGGGACCGGGGAGAGTCGGAGCGGGGCGGGCTGCCGGAGGTCAAGGCGCTGGAGGCGCGCCTGGACGAGATCCTCGGCTGGTTCAGCGCGCACGGCATCGAGGTCAAGGGGATCGCGCCGCTGCTGGTCGACTTCCCCTCGGTGCTCGACGGGATCTCCGTGCGGCTGTGCTGGCTCGAAGGGGACCGCGAGCTGGGCTGGTACCACCGCGACGAACTCGGTTTCGCCGGTCGCCGCCCCCTTCCCTGACGGCTGCCCCCTTCCCTGACGGCCGCCGCACCGGCGATGCCGGCCCCGGTCGTGGTCGTGCCCCCGTACGGGTGAGCCGTCGTCATCCGGGCGGGACGTCCGCGGGTGCCGTACCGCAGGACGCGGAACGGCGCCCGGACGTCAGAGGGCGCCAGCCGCGCTCGACTGACCGGCGGCACCGTCCGGGGTCGTCGCCCGCGCCGGTGAACAGGGCGGTCAGCAGCGGCACGCCGTGGGCGAGCGCCTGTCGGGGCAGAGGGCCGGTCGCGACCAGCGACGCGAGCCCGTGGCCGACGGTCCAGCTCTGCGTGGCGAGCTCCAGCGGGTCGACGTCGTCGCGGAGACGACCGGCGGCCGCGGCCCGTTCGACGCCGCGGACCAGATGGTGCAGCGTGCCGTCCGCGGCCGCGGCGTCCTCCAGCTCGAATGCGGCGTCGAACATGACCCGGTAGAGGTCGGGGCCGGCCATGGCGTTGGACAGGTAGGCGGCGCCGAGGGCGGCCAGGTCCCGTACCGGATCCGCCGACGGCGCGACCGCGGCGAGCCGGGCCTCCAGACGGGTGAACCCTTCCTGCCGCACGGCGCTCCACAGGCCGTCCATGCCGTCGAAGTAGGTGTAGACGGCCATGGTCGAGACGCCGGTCCCGGCCACCAGCGAGCGGAGTGTGACCGGCTGCCGGGCGGCGAGCAGTTGTGCGGCCCGGTCGATCAGCAGGGAGCGGACCGCCGGGTCCTTCACTCTCACCATGGCACCACAATACATAACGCTGCTATGTTTTCGACGTATGCCGAACCGCCTGCGCCGACTCAAGGAGCGGACATGACCGTGACACTGCTCAACCCCGACGGACTGCCGAAACCCGAGGTCTACCGCCAGATGTCGATCGCCACCGGGTCGAAACTGGTGTTCCTGGCAGGTCAGGTGGCCCGCGACGCCGAGGGCCGGCGCGTCGGCGAAGGAGATCTGGCCGCCCAGGTCGAGCAGGCCTATCTCAACATCGGCACCGCCCTGGCCGCGGCCGGCGGATCCTTCGACGACGTGGCCAAGCTGACCGTCTACGTCGTCGACTGGACACCCGACAAGATGCCGCTGCTGGGAGAGGGCGTCGCCCGGGCTGCCGCGAAGCTGGGGGCCGACCCGGTCAAGCCGATCACACTGCTGGGCGTCGCGGCGCTGGGCGAACCCGATCTGCTGGTCGAGGTCGAGGCCACCGCGGTCATCGACTGAGTCGGCGGCCGCGGAGCCGGGGCGCATCGGGTCAGGAGGCGACGCCGCGGTAGAGCTCCCTGGCGAGCCTGGTCGTCCGGTCGGTGGAACGCCGCCAGCCGGTCCCCGCGGGATGGGCGGTGAGCAGCACCATGATCCATCGTTCTCCCGGGCCGACGAGGCCGGTGGTGTGCAGCACCGGACGGTCCAGATCGGGGACCGGACCCGTCCCGGCGGCGGAGAGGCCGCCGGCTCCCGTACCGGCGCGCGCCGTGCTCACGGTGGTCGCCGCGGTCGTGCTCCCGGTCGTCGTGCCCGACGCGGCGGCCCCGCGGACGCAGCGGACCGGGGGCGTGGAACCGTACCCGGACCAGCCCTGCTTGACCGCCCACGGGCCGGGCACCCCGCGCGGGATCCCGAAGAACTGGTCGAAGCCGTCGGAGCCGCACCGCCCGGCCTTGCGCAGGTGACCGAGGATGAGGTCGCCGACCCTCCGGTCGGCGCGGTCGAGCAGGTAGCGGTAGGTCCTGACGACGTCCAGCGCGCTGAGCGAGGTGTAGCCCCAGAATCCGGGCAGGTCGGCGGGCGGGGGAGCGGGGTCGGTCAGGCCCAGCTTCCGGGCCGTGCGTGTGATGATCCTGCCCCGGCCGCCCCGGTTCCAGAACGCCGTGGCGGCGGCGTCGTCGCTGACCCGCAACATGGTCCGGAGCAGTGCCTGGTCCCGCCGGGGCACGCTCGGGTGGGACTCCAGGTAGTCGATCGCGATCAGGATCTTCACCACCGAGGCGGACCTGAACTTCCGGTGCGCCGACCGGTGCGCGACGATCCTGCCCGCCTGCCGGTCGAAGACCACGTATCCGGCGGCCGTCCCGGGCGGGACCTCGGGCCTGCCGGGACCGTCCGCGGACCCCGCGGACGGGGCCCCGGCCCCGCCGGAAGAGGCCGCGGCCGTCGCGGGAGCGGCGGCCAGGGCCAGGAGGACGGCGGCCGGGACGGCGAGGGATCGCATCACCCGCCCATGCCTACCAGATCCGGGGTGCGGCCGGTGGTCAGGCGCGTTTGGCGATGGTGGCGATGAACGGCTGTATCAGCCGGGCGGCCAGCGGGCCGAACGCGGCCAGGATGAGCACGTAGGCGGCGGCCAGCGGGCCCAGGTCCGGGTGGGCGCCGGCGGCCACCGCCAGCCCGGCGATCACGATGTTGAACTCGCCGCGGGGGATGAGCGCGATGCCGGCGCGGACCCGTCCGGCCTGGCCGATGCCCGCCCGCCGGGCGGCGTACACGCCGGTCAGCAGCTTGGTGATCATGCTGGTCAGGGCCAGCAACGCGGCGAGCCCCGCCACGGGCAGGATCTTCGCCGGATCGGTCTGCAGGCCGAAGAAGACGAAGAAGATCGCGGCGAACAGGTCGCGCAACGGCGCCAGCAGCGCCTGGGTCTCGTGGGCCAGTTCCCCCGACAGGGCGATGCCGACCAGGAACGCCCCCACCGCGGCCGACACCTGCAGCTGCTGGGCGGCCCCGGCCACCAGCAGGGCCAGGCCGACCACCTTCAGCAGCAGCACCTCGGAGTTGGGACTGGACACGAACGCCTCGATGAACCGCCCGAAGCGCAGCGCCACCAGCAGCACCACGCTGACGGTGGCCAGCGCGATGCCCACGGTGACCGCGCCGCCGGCGAAGCTGAGACCGGCCAGCATGGCCGTCAGCACCGGCAGGTAGATCGCCATGGTCAGGTCCTCGAAGACCAGCAGCGACAGCACCACAGGGGTCTCGCGGTTACCGATCCAGCCCAGGTCGGACAGGACCTTGGCGGTGATGCCGGAGGAGGTGGCGTAGGTGACTCCGGCCATGGCCACGGCGGCGACCGGGCCCCAGCCGAGCAGCAGCGCGCAGATCGCGCCGGGCGCGGCGTTGAGCACCAGGTCCACCAGGCCGGCCGGGGCGTTGCTCTTGAGGCTGGTCACCAGTTCGTCGGCGTTGTACTCCAGCCCGAGGGTGAGCAGCAGGAGGACGACGCCGATCTCGGCGCCGGTGGCGATGAACTCCTCGCTGGTGGCCAGGGGGACGATGCCGCCGGTGCCGAAGGCCAGCCCGGCGATCAGGTAGAGGGGGATGGGCGAGATGCCGACACGCAGGGCCAGAGCTCCGAGGATGCCCAGCCCGAGCAGGACGGCACCGAACTCGAGGAAGAGGATTGCGGTGTGGTGCACTCGCCGGCCTATCCGTGGGAGAAGATGTCGGCGACGGCGGCGGTGCTCTCCGGGCTGCCCACCACGACCACGATGTCGTCCCCGGTGAGCCGGAACTCCGGTCCCGGGCTGGCGACGACCTGGCCGGAGCGGACCACGGCCACGATGGAGGCGCCGGTGCGGGTGCGCACCTGGGCGTCGCCCATCGGGCGCCCGGCGTAGGGCGAGCCGGACGGGATCGGCAGCTGCAGGCTGACGAGCCCTTCGACGTCGCGGTGCAGGGCGTTGAGGCGCTGCACGATGCGCGGGGCGCCCAGCAGCTCGACCAGCGTGTCGGCCTCCTCGTCGGTCAGCTTCACCGTCTCGCACGCCCGATCGGGGTCGTCGAGATCGTAGATCACCAGGTCGCGGCGGCCGGTGCGGTGCGAGACGATCCCGATTCGCCGCCCGGACCGTGTGGTGAACTCGTGCCGCAACCCGATCCCCGGCAGCACCGTCTGCTCGACTTCCACCGCGCTGATCCTCCGCTCGTTCATATAGCGCCCATCCGCATCTCGGTCGTTGCCAAGAACCTACCAACAGCACGTCTCGTGACGATTCGGGACGGTGCGGGCAAGCGCGTCCGGCGACGGGCGGGCGCCTGATCGTTGAAGTGACGCCGGATCGTTGAAGTGGCGCGGGGTCTCGTCTCTCAGTCCACGTCGACGTCGTCGAGAAGGCGGAGGAGGCGCGAGAGGACGTGGACGCAGGCGGCGATGTCGGCCTCGGTGAGGTCGCCGTCGATCTGGCGCAGCACCGCGCGCTCGCGGTCGATCACGGCGCCGATGGCGTTGCGGCCCTCCTCGGTCAGCCGGATGAGGGAGGACCTCTTGTGCGCCGGGTTGGGCACGGCTTCGACCAGGCGGCGCGCGGCCGCGTCATTGATCATGCGCTGCACGAACTGGCGGCTCAACGCCTGGGCCCGGCCCATCTGGGGGACGGTCATGGGCCCGTGCTCACGCAGCAGGTTGAGTACGGCCCGCACCCCCACCGACAACCCCTCGATGGGCGCGTCCTGCTCCACCTTGCGCTGGGCCCGGCGATACAGCGGGCCCACCAGATCGAACACCTCGATGAGCCGGTCGGCCAGTTCATCGGATGCCGGGGCGCGGCTTGCCTCACTCACCCCACCATGATGACACCTGGGTTGCCATCTTTCATCAAAAATGACACCTTGGTTGTCATGAATGACATGTTCTGGACCGATACGGGCACCGGCCGACCCCTCGTCCTGCTGCACGGAGGCTTCCTGGACCACGGCATGTGGGACGACCAGATCCCCGTCTTCGCCTCGCGGTACCGCGTCATCGCGCCCGACGCCCGCGGGCACGGCCGCTCCGCCAACGCCACCGGACCGTACCGGCGCACCGACGACCTCGCCGCCCTCCTGCGCCACCTGGACACCGGGCCCGCGATCCTGGCGGGAGTCTCCATGGGGGCCTCGACCGCGGTCGACACCGCGCTGGAGCATCCGGAACTGGTCAGCGCCGTGGTCGTCGTCGGCGCCGGGACCAGCGAACCGTACTTCACCGACCCCTGGACCACCCGGGTCTGGACCGCGTGGCACGCGGCGATGACCGCCGGCGATCTGGAGGCCTCGGTCGAAGGGCTGACGCTTTTCGCCGCGGGCCCGCACCGCGCCCTCGGCGATCTCGACCCCGAGGTCGTGAACCGGCTGCGCCGGATGACCCGGGGCACCATGTCCAAACACACCAAAGACGAACCCGACTATCTCATCCCGGTACGGGACACCTGGGAGCGCGCCGCCGACATCACCGTTCCCGTGCTGGCCGTCAACGGCGCTCTCGATTCCCCCGACCACATCGGCATGGCCGAACGCCTCGCCCGTACCGTCGCCGACGGTCGTGTGATCTCGATCGACGGAACCGCCCACTACCCCAACATGGAGCGCCCGGACGTCTTCAACGGGATCCTGGAGGACTTCCTCCGCACGGTGTGAACCCCTCGACCGCCGAGTCCGCGCCCGGAGGTCCGGTCAGGGCGCCGGGCGGACCTCCAGACCCCAGGCGGTACGGAATCCGCTGATGGAGTTCCAGGCGAGGTGGGTGTCCCGGGCGAAGACGTACCGGGCGGCGGCCAGGGCGTCGAAGGAGCTCGGGCCGCTCTCCTCGGCCGTGGCGGCGGTCATGCGCCCCGCGTCGAGACGTTCGTCGAAGACTTCCTCGATCGTGGCGCAGAAGTAGACGTAGGTGGCGAAGTCCCGGCGTAGCTGGATGACGTCCGGGGGTTCGTCGGCCGCGGCCTCGGGCTGCTCGTTGAGGATCTTCAGCGTGGCGCTGCGGGCGTACTCGCCCCGGGCGACTGCGTGAAGGAAGCGGCGTAGGTCCTGATAGACGGAGGGCAGCGCCGCGTTCATGGCGTCGGCCTTGCGGTGGATCTCTCCGGCGACGATGGCCGCAGCCGTTCTCGCCAGTTCGTCGGCATTCTCTGGTGCGGGATGTTTGGCCGCCTCGATGACCTGGCGGGCCGCCCTGATGAGATCACGCGGCAGCCCTCCGGCCAGGCAGTGGCACAGCGCGACGTACGGTTCGGTCAGCCCGATGACCCGGCGGTGGAGCAGTCGCCGGGATTCCACGTACGGCAGGGGGCCGACCCTGACGATCTCGTCGAAGGAACTGTCGAAGGTGTCGCGGAGCGGAAGGCCCCGGCGTTCGAAGGCGGTCAGGGCGTCGTCCGAGACCGAGACGATGAAGTAGACGTAGGGCACGCCGAACACACCCTTGATCTCGTTGAGGAACCGCTCGGCCTGCTCCGGTGAGCCGATCTTGTCGAGTTCGTCGACGCCGATGCACACACGGTGGCCGCGCTGGTGCATCACCCGGGCGATACGGCGGGCGAAGCCGCGGAACTGCTCGACGATCTCCGGGTAGCTGAGCGGTTGCTCGGCCCTGGCGAAGGTGCGCACGGCCTGGCCGCTGACGGACACCGGCAGTTGTACGGTTCCCGTCCAGCCGGTCGAATGGGTCTGCAGGTGGCGGCAGCGGTCAAGGTTGCGTTTGGCGTCGGCGATGGCCAGCTCGGGGATCCTGCGGGGCGAATTCCGCCGCCAAGCCCATAACGTGCGCGCCAGGAGAAGCACGTCCGACACGATGCCGACGATGAGCACCGGTCCCGCGACGGCCCAGATCGCGATAAGTGAAATACCCGTGGCGTTGACGATCTCGGTCCGCCAGTGGAGCGTCGCGGCCGGGGCGAGGATGTAGAGAGGGAAACGCAGTGTCAGCCAGCGGACGAACCCGAGTGCCCGGGAGAAGAGGAGCGAGCGGTCCGTCCGGTGTTTCGCCTGCTCTCTGGTGAAGTACCGGATCACGCTACGGCAGAACACGCCGAACAGGTGGAGCACGAAGTCCTTGGCGACGTAGTCGACCGGGGCCGAGACCATGCACCGAAGGTCCGTCCGCCCGCCTCCGGGCAGATCCTCGCAGTAGCGGCGCACAAGCGTCGACTTTCCCGCTCCCCGGGGGCCCGCCACTCCGACGCTGGCTCCGGCCAGCCGATCGAGCAGTCCGTCGAGCCGGGCTGCGACGCCGGTGGACACGTGGTAGGAGCGGTCGTGCACCTCGCTCAGTCCTGGGCTGCTGACCACCGCCATGGCGTGCGCGAACTTGTCCTCACGTGCCGCGTTGATGCGACTGCGGACCTCGGAGACGAGGGCGGTCCCGCTGATGACACCGATCAGATTGTCCCGCGCCAGGTTCAACCGGACATCAGACAGATCGGTGGTCATGATGCCATGGCCCAGCAGGGTGCTCTTGAACCTGCTGGCGATCAGGGCCAGGGCCGAGGCCACCAGGAGCGTCGACCCGGCCCACGTGGCCGACTCGGCCCATGCCCATGCCGTCCAGACGCCCAGCGCCAGCATGGTCAGGCCGCCCAGCCCGCAGGCGACCGCGAACAGACCCAGGACCAGGGTGAGCATGCGCCCCGCTTCGCTGGCTTGCGTGCCATAGCGGGCGAAGGCCTGTTCGTAGGTGGTGAACGCCCGGTCGGCCGTTCTCAGGATGTTTCCGGCGTTGCTCACCATCTCTATACGGATACGGGCGATCGAGACAGCCAGTTCCTCCACCGCTGAACGGATCTCCTCGCCGGTGAGGACATCGTCGAGGGCGGCCATGTACTGGTCGAAAAGCCTGACGTCCGATCTGAGGGGGTTGGTGACCACCGCGTGTGAACCCCTTCCGTCCTTGGCTACCACCAAGGTGGTCTCAGGGCGCAGGCGGCGTCAATCGCTCCCGGAGCTGTTCGGTGATGGCGGTCGCGAAGGGTCGCGGGAACTCGTGCCGAGCGCCTGCGGCAGCCTTTGGGGGCGGTGCGCCGGCGCTTCTTCGGTTGGTTTATGTCCTGTGCCGAATACGGGCTTCCAAAGAAAAGAGCCCCCCTGCGGAAGGGGGGGCCTCACGGCATGTCCTAATGGGCGGCCTCGTACTGTTCCACGATCGAGGAGGCGATCCGGCCGCGCTCGCTGACGGTCATACCGCGGGACTTGGCCCACTCCCGGATCCTGGCGCTCTTCTCGCGCTCCACGGCCCGGCTCGCGATCCCGCCGCCCCGGCGGCCACGCTCGGTCCGCTCGCGGCGGACCGGCCGGGCGGCGTTGATGAAGGGGGCCAGCGCCTTGCGCAGCTTGTCGGCGTTCTCGTCACTCAGGTCGATCTCGTAGGCGGCGCCTTCGATGGCGAAGGAAATGGTTCCCGACGCCTTGCCGCCGTCAAGATCGTCGATGAAAGTCTCCACGACCTTCTTAGCCATGTCATGCTCCAAATGGTGATGTGCTGATGCGTACTTTAGCGGCCCATGGCGGCCGTCGCCTCGAAGGGGAAGATATTACGGCATGTCAAAAAGCGTGTGGTAAGCAGGTCTACCAGAAGCGGTGGAGCTTCCGTCTTCTGATATCGAGTCATACCGGGACCGTCCCGGCGCCGGGTGGTCCGTGATTCCTTCCTCTCCGCTGCCCGGCCCCGCGGGAGCGCGGGGCGTCCGAGTTCTCCGGTTCCGTCCGGCGCCGGATCTCCCCGGCCCCCGGATGCCCTCAGGCGGCCGGCAGGGTGACGCTGAAGCGGGCGCCGCCGCCGGGGTTGTCGCCGGCGGCGATGGTGCCGCCGTGACGTTCGGCGATGCGCTGGCAGATGGCCAGGCCCAGACCGGTGCCGCTGTAGGCGGTGGCGACCCGGTGGAAGCTGGCGAAGATCGCCTGGTGCTCGCTCGGCGGGATGCCGATGCCGCGGTCGGTGACCTCCAGGCGCACCCAGCCGTCACCGGCGGGGTGGGCGGTGACGTCGACGTGGGCGGCCCGGCCCGGCGGCGTGTACTTGATGGCGTTGCCGACCAGGTTGTCCACCAGCTGGCGGATCAGGGCCGCATCGGCGCGGATGGCCGGAAGCGATCCGATGTACACCTGCGGCATCGGGGCCGACGGGACGGCGGCGGCCGCGGCCAGGTGCTCGTCGACGACCTCGCGCACCAGCGTGCCCAGACGGAGGGGAGCCAGGGCCAGGGGGGCGTCACGGGCGGTGGCGTAGGTGAGCAGGTCGTCGATCAGCCGGCTCATCCGCCAGGTGGCGGCCACGACGCGCTCCAGGTGGAGTACCTGCTCGTCCAGGCCCACCTGGTCGGACAGGCTCTCGTGCACCAGCTCGGCGAACCCGCGCACCGCGGCCAGCGGGCGTTTGAGGTCGTGGGCGACGATGCCGGCGAACGCGGCCAGCTCGGCCTCACGCTCGCGCAGCGCGGTGATGTCGAAGGCGGAGGCGACGGCGCCCACGATCTGGCCGTCATGGTGCAGCGGCTGGGCGTGCACCATGACGGCCCGCCGGGTGCCGTCGGGTACCGCCACGAGGGCTTCCACGGCGTTGACCTTCTCGGCGCGCAGTGCCCGCGCCAGCGGGGTTTCCTCCACGGGCATGAGCTTGTCGTCGGGGTAGGCCATGTCCAGCTTCGCGGCGATCTCGGTGAGGGTCGGCGCGTCACCGGCCGGCAGGACGGCGCGGGCGATGCGGTTGCCGTGCACGAGCCGCCCGCCGGTGTCGACGGTCATCACGGAGACGTTGATGGCGTCCAGGATCTGGGTCAGGTAGGCCTTCTGGGCGACCAGCTCGTCGCGGGTGGCGCGCAGCTCGGCCTGGTCGGCCTCGTGACGGGCCAGTTCCTCGTGCAGAGCGGCGCTGGTGGCGGCCAGCTTGTCCTCGCGCTCGCGTACCGCGGTGATGTCGTGGAAGACCGCGACCGCGCCTGCCTGCCCGGCGGCGGCGTCCAGCGGCCGGGCCGACACCGAGATGATCACCCCGTCGGGATGCCCCAGGTTGCGGATCATCATCGGCACCTGCTCGGCCGACTCGCCGGCCAGGGCGCGCACCAGCGGCAGCTGCTCGGTGGGGAACGGATCCTCGCCGTCGGCGGTGAAGATGCCGTAGTGGCGCTGCCAGGTGCCGATCCGGTCGTTGGTGGAGGGGATGCCGAGGATCGTCTTGGCGGCCGGGTTGTGCAGCAGGAACGCGCCGTGCTCGTCGATGACGCTCACACCGTCGCTGACACTGTCCAGGACCGCCGAGAGCAGGGCGGCCTGGCGGCTGGAGGCCTCCTCGGCGGCGCGCAGCTCGGCGGTGGCCTCGACGACCTGGGCCCGGGCCCGGGCCCGGCTGCCGGCCAGGGCGAAGGTCAGCGCCGCCAGCAACGCGCTCGCCACGACCCCCGCTCCGGTCACGATCACGGGCAGGGCGCTGTGCGTCCCGGGCAGATGGGCGCTGGTGGCGGAGAGCTCCAGCTGCCAGTGGCGCTGGGCGACGCGTACCTGACCGGTGCGGCGCAGGTCGCGCGTGCCGTCACCGGCGGCCTTCAGGGTGGTCACCGTCACGTCGGTGCCGTCGCTGTGGTGGGCGCGCAGCCGCACGTCGGCGCTGCCGTGGGTGACGTGCTGCAGGGTGGCGCCGATGAAGTCCTGTCCGCGTACCTCCATCAGGATCCAGCCGAGGAACGGCCGCGGCGAGCCGGCGGCCGGGGGCGGTCCGTGGACCGGGGCGGCCAGCACGAACGACCGCTGCTGCCGGTGCGGCGGCAGCAGCGCGTCCCGGCTCGGCACATAGCTGTCCGAGATCGTGACCTGGCCGCTGTGGCGGGCCTCGATGAGGGCCTGAGTGGCCGCCGGGGACAGGGCGGTGCCGTCAGCCGGGGCGGCGAACCCGGCCAGGGGGTGGTTGAAGACGGGGAAGATGTGCTCGTGCTGCTGCTCGTACTCCCGCTCGTGCCCGGGATCCGTGACGCCCGGCCCGAGGTCCGCCGCTCCGCGGTCGCGCCAGGTCGCCCGCAGCCGGGGGATCTGCTCGTCGGTGGCGGCCACCATGAATGTGATCGAGGTCGCGCCGATCAGGCCCATCTTCTCCAGCGGCTGCACGGCCTGGGTGAACCCGGTCCTCGTCAGCGGCCGTATCGTCCCGGCCGAGGCGGCGATCATGCGCATCGTGTCGACGTAGCGGCCGCTCTCCGCGGCCACCGCCGCGCCCGCCAGCTCCATCCGCCGGCTCACGGCCTCGTCGGCGGCACGCTGCTGGACGGTCCGCAGCGCGACGCCGGCCCCGACGGACAGGCCCGTCCCGGTGATCGCGACCAGCAACGCCGCGAGGACGGCCAGCACGCCGGACGGCCGGACGGTCCGGCCGGTCTCGCCTTTGATCACATTCCACACGGACCTCCCATCGGCAGGCGGGAGACGAACCTGACATGTCGTCTGTGATCAGCTGCGCACTCTGGTGGTGACGGACTCGGTGAAGCGGAACTCGCAGAACCTCTCCCGCAGTTCCCTCCTGCCGCGGTGCCGGGCGTACTCCGCCTCGTCCAGCGCCTCGAAGCTGTCGAAGCCGAGCTTCGCACGCCCGGCCGTGGCCGTTCCCTTCGCCGGGGCGGGCAGCCGGGCGGACATGACGACCCGCCCCCGGTGCGGCATCGGGCCGTGGGCGTCGCACCAGGTCCCGTCGGCGTACCGGCGGCAGGGCAGGACGGCCAGGCGCTTTCCCGCCGTGTCGTAGAGCACGGCGCGGGAGGGTCCGCGCGCTCCCTCGGGGAACCGGCCCCCGACCCAGAAGGCACCCCGGTAGGGCGCGAAGGACGGCGTCCAGGTCTGGGAGTAGTCGATGACGTAGGTGACCCTGTCCCCCGGGCGGACCGCGGGCGTGGCGCGCACCTTCACCGCGATGGAGATGAGCGGGTCGCGCCCGCACTCCGCGGTGTCCGTACGGCAGGCCGCCGCGGAGACGGGAACGGCCTGGGCGGCGGCGGCCGGGGCCGGGGCCGCGGAAACGAGGGCGAGACCGGCGACGAGACCGGTGACGGGACCGAGAACGCGACGCATGAGACCTCCTGGAAGTGCCGCGGCCGCCAACGACCATGACGTATCCGGCGACGGAACGGTTCGGCGGACGCCCGGCCGGATCGCCGGCCGGGTTCCCATCCGCCGCCCGCCCGTGCCAATGTGGTGCCCGGGGGAGATCAAGGAAGCCGAGGAGAGCCCGTGGCGCCGAAGGAGATCGCTGCCCATGCCTGACGACCGCCCCTATGACATCGTGCTGTTCGGCGCCACCGGGTTCACCGGTGCCCTGACCGCCGGGTATCTCGCGCGCAACGCCGGCCCCGGCTGCCGCTGGGCGCTGGCCGGGCGCGACCCCGCCAAGCTCGAGGCGGTCAGGGAGCGGATCGGCCTGCCCGGCCTGCCTCTGCTCCACGCCGATGCGGGCGACCCCGCCTCCCTGGACGGCATCGCCCGGCGGACGCGGGTGATCGCCACCACCGTGGGCCCCTACCTGTCCTACGGCGAGCCGCTCGTGGCCGCCTGCGCGCGTGCGGGCACCCACTACGCCGATCTCACCGGCGAGCCGGAGTTCGTCGATCTGATGTTCACCCGGCACCACGCCAGGGCGAGGGAGACCGGCGCGAAGATCGTGCACGCCTGCGGCTTCGACTCGATCCCGTACGACCTGGGCGTCTACTTCACCGTCGGCCTCCTGCCCGAGGACGTGCCGATCCAGGTCGACGGGTACCTTCGCGGGAACGGCAGGCCGTCGGGCGGGACCCTGCACTCGGCCGTCACGGCCCTGTCCCGCGCTCCGCAGGCCGCGCGGGCCGCCCTCGACCGGCGCCGGATCGAGGAGCGCCCCGCCGGGCGCCGGGTCGCCGGGCGGCCCGGCACGCTCCGCTACGTGGGCGGCTGGGCGCTGCCGCTGCCCACGATCGATCCGCAGATCGTCGCCCGCTCGGCCCGCGCCCTGGAGCGGTACGGCCCGCACTTCGTCTACCGGCACCACATGGCCGTCAAGCACCTGGGCGGCGCCCTCGGCCTGGCCGCCGGGGCCGGGGCGCTGGCCGTCCTCGCGCAGATCCCTCCCGCGCGCTCGTGGTTGCTCGGCCGGGTCCTGCCCGGTTCCGGGCCCACCCCCGAGCAGCGGGCCGCGAGCTGGTTCAAGGTCACCTTCGACGGGCGCGGCGGCGGCGAGCGCGTCGTCACAGAGGTCGCGGGCGGCGACCCCGGATACGACGAGACCGCCAAGATGTTCGGCGAGTCGGCGCTCTGCCTGGCCTTCGACGACCTGCCGGAGGTCTCGGGCCAGGTGACCACCGCCGTGGCCATGGGCGACGCGCTGATCGAGCGCCTGCGCCGGGCGGGGATCACCTTCCGGGTGCTGGGCGGCCCCAAAGCCTGATCTGGAGGGAGCCGGAGTCATACCGGTCGACATTCTCACCGGGCTCTCACGATCGACGAGGCATGCCTAGGATGGCTTCCGTGGCGATCATCTCGGCGTACACGCTGCCCGGTGAGAGAGTCCTGCCGGAAGGCATCGCATACAGCTCCGCCCACGGTTTCTACGCCGGGAGCATCGCCGACGGCACGATCTTCCGCGGCTCTCTCGACGACGAACTGGCCCAGGTCTGGCAGCCCCCCGGGAAAGACGCCCGTACCTGCGTTCTGGGTATGGCCGTGCACCGGGATCAATGGCTGGTCGCGTGCGGCGGTGAGACGGGCCACCTGTTCGTCTACGACATGGCCGACTCCGCCCTGGTCGCCCGGCGCACCGTCCCGGCGGCGAAGACCCTCCTCAACGACGTGTGGACCGTGGGCGGGGCCGCCTTCGTCACCGACTCGGCCCGCCCCGTGCTCTGGCGGCTCCCCCTGGGCGCCACGCCGCAGGCCATCGGCGAACCGGAGGTCTTCGCCGACCTCTCCAGCGCCGGAGCGAACGCCTTCCTCAACGGGATCACCGCCACAGCCGACGGAACGGCGCTGCTGGTCGCCGCGCAGGGCACAGGGACGCTGTGGCGAGTGGAGACGGCTTCCGGCGCGGTCGAGCAGGTCCACCTGCCCGAGGGCTGCGGCTTCTGCGCGGACGGGCTTCTCCTGCTCGGCGATCGCCTGCTTCTCGGCGTGGTCAACGAGACCCGCGAGGGCACGATCGTCTTCTCCCTCGCCGCCGTGGCATTGGACGCCGCCGCTCGGAAGGCCGTTCCGGTGGGCAAGTGGGACGACCCCCGGTTCGACACCCCGACGACGATCGCACTCGCGCGACGACGGCTGCTCGTGGTCAACTCCCAGCTCACCAGAGCCGAACCGGCCGCTCCGTTCCACGTCATCTCCATGGACCTTCCGCCGCTGCCGTAAGCCTGTCCTGCGACGTGCGGGAGAGGCCGCCCCGCGCCACCCCGGGTGAGGTACGGCGGGCGGCCATGCCCGCCCGCCGTACCGGTTCCACCGGATCAGGCCGGATCAGATCCGCTGCCAGAGGGCCGGGACGTTCGGCGGCTCCCAGCCCGGCAGTGAGGTGTGCGCCTGCAGGCACCGGTAGCCGACGCCGTCGTAGGTCACGGTGTCGCCCGCGGCGTACTGCTTCCACACCTCCCAGTCGGTCCCGCCCTGCCCGCCGCCGACGGTGAGGGTGAAGGAGGCCGACCGGTCGGCGGCGGCGCCGTCGCCGTTGAGCGTGACGGTGTAGGTGCCCGGGGGAGTGCCCGCCGAGGTGGTGACGGTCACCGCGGACGACTGCCCCGAGGTGATCGTCGCCGGGCTGAAGGTCACCGTGGCGCCGGCGGGAAGACCGGCGGCGCTCAGCGCGACGCTCTGCGCGTTTCCGGAGGTGACCGTGGTGCTCAGCGTGGCGGAGGCGGACTGTCCCGGCTGGACCGTGGCCGAGGACGGGCTCACCGACATCGAGTAGTCGTCCACCGGCGGCGGGGTGTCCCCGGCGGCGAGCCTCCACAGGACGTGGGCGGCGGCGTCGGCGTTGCGGTCGAGCGCGGTGGCGTTGACGTTGCCCGTGGTGTCGCAGGCGGAGTGGTAGCAGCGGTCGAACGCCTGGCCCGCGGTCCCGCCCCACTTGGCGGCCTGGGCGGAGGTCTTGATGTTCGACGCGCCGGTGAACACGCCGCCGACCCGCACGCCCGCGTTCTTGAACGGGGCGTGGTCGCTGCGGCCGTCACCCTCGGTCTCGATCTCGGTCGGGACGTTGATCGATGCGTAGAACTCCTTGAAGTGCCCCTCGATGGTCCGGTCGTCGTCGTAGACGAAGTAACCGGGGTTCGGCGAGCCGGTCATGTCGAAGTTGAGGTACGCCTCGACCCCGGCCGCCCCGCCGTTCTGGACGTAGTAGGTCGAACCGTTCAGACCCGACTCCTCCGCGGCCCACCAGGCGAAGCGTACGTGCTTGGTGAGCGTGGGCCGCTCGGCGGACACGGCGAGGGCGACCTCCAGGAGGGTGGACGAGCCCGAACCGTTGTCGTTGACGCCCGGCCCGGCCGGCACGCTGTCCAGGTGGGCGCCGAGCATCACGGTCTGGTTCGCCGGGCCGCCGGGCCAGTCCGCGATCAGGTTGGTGTGGGTCCGGCCGCTCAGGGTGAAGGACTGGGTCCGGGTCTGGTAGCCGGCCGCGTCCAGTCTGCCCTTGATGTAGTTGAGCGAGGCGGTGTAACCGGCGGTGCCGGAGGCCCGGTTGCCGCCGTTGCCGGAGGCGATCGACTGCAGCTGGTTCAGGTGCGCGGTGACGTTGGCGACCGGGATGTCCGGAGCCTCACCACCCGGGCCTCCGCCGCCCACGACCAGGCTGAAGCCGAGCTGCTTGTCCGCGCTCGCGCCGTCGGCCGTGATCGTGATCGCGTGGGTCCCGGTAGGGGTGCCCGACGTGGTCGACAACCTCAGGGTGGAGGACTGCCCGGCGGTGATGACGGCCGGGGTGAAGGTGGCGGTCACCCCGGAGGGCAGGGTGCCCGCCCGCAGGGTGATGGACTGGGCGCTGCCGCCGGTCACCGTGGTGCTGATGGTGGCGGTGGCGGACTGGCCCGGCTCCACGTTCGCCGAGGACGGGGCGATCGAGGCCGAGTAGTCGTCGCCGGGCGTCTGGCAGGCCGGCTCGTTGCTCTGCGCCGGGACGTTGATCGCGTTCCAGGCCGCCTTGGTCGCGTTGAACTCGGCGCAGCTCCCCGGGAACAACTGCCGGGCGGCGGTCAGGGTGTGGACGCGCGCCTGGGCGTGGGTCCGGGACCCGCCGGTCTTCATGGCCAGGCCGGCGAGGAAGATCTGGCCGGCCTTCTGGATGCCGATGCCGGTCAGCGTGGCCGGGCCGGAGCAGACCGTGCTGGCCGGCTTGCCGGGCGGGTTGGTGCCCTCGGCCAGCAGGTAGAACCAGTGGTTCTGCGGACCGGCCGCGGCGTGCACCTCGGTGTTGGGGATGGAGGAGCTGTAGCAGTTGGGATCGCCCAGCGCGCCCGGGTTGTACATGTTGCGGATCGGACCCTGCCCGACCAGGTTCACTTCCTCGCCGACCAGGTAGTCCGGCGGGTCGTTGGGGTTGTTGGCGTAGTGCTCGGTCAGCGCGCCGAAGATGTCGCCGGTGGACTCGTTCAGGCCGCCGGCCTCGTTGCCGCCGCCCGCGCCGTCGGTCCCGGCGAACTGGTAGATCGCGTGGCCGTACTCGTGGGCGACCACGTCGATCGGGGTGGCCTGCTGGGTGTTGGCCTGGTTGCGGCCGAAGTTGGTGTAGGAGCCGTTCCAGAAGGCGTTGACCTGGTTCAGGCCGACGCGGGCGGGGAAGGCGCCGCCGGCCGCGTTGAAGCCGTTGTACTGGAACCACTCGCGGAGCATGTCCCATTCCTTCTGCGCCGCGTACATCGCGTCGACGCAGGCGGTCTCCAGGTTGGTGCCCTGGCCGTTGCCCCAGTTGTCGTCGGTGCCGGTGTAGGCCGAGCCGTTCTGGCCGCCGCAGCGCAGACCCGGGCGGGTGGTGTCGGTCATCGAGTAGGAACCGCCGGAACCGGAGGTCGTGATGTTCAGCCCGGCGCCGTTGTAGAAACCGTGGCCGGTGCCGGCGCGGACCTCGTCCCAGGAGTCGATGACGGCTCCGGTTCTGGCGTCCACGAAGACGTGCAGCACGCTCGGGGCCTTCTCGCCCTGGCCGGTGACCACCACCTCCCAGGCGAGCCGCGGCCTGTCCGTGGCGGCGTGCACGAGCAGGACGGGAGTGCTCACGCTCTCGACGGAGGCCAGCTGCCCGCGGGCCGTCACGGCCGCCGCGTCCGCGGTCACCTTCGCGGTGGTGTTCACTTTCAGCCTGACGGTCTGGGCGGTGTCGACGAGGCCCACCTGGCGGCCGGTCTTGTCGGTGGTGACGACCACGTCGCCGCCGTAGACCGGCAGCCCGCGGTGGGTGCGGGTGTAGTTCAGGAACTGCAGGCCGCCGGGGCCCGAGGTGCTCTCCTTGAGCCGGAACTCGTCGTCCGCGCCCGCGAAGAGGGCGTCCGCCTCGACGATCAGGGCGCTGTGGGCGTTGTTGAGCGCGCGGGTGCGGGATTCGGGGTCCGGTGGGGCGAACGCCTGCGCGGCCGGGGCCCGGGAGCCGGTGCCGGCCGGGGTCGCGGTGGCGCTTGTGGCGCTCACGACCGAGGTGGTGGTCAGGGCGGCGGCCGTCAGTACGGCGACCGCGCCCAGCCTGGCCTTGGGGTTCACTCGGGGTGACTCCTCTCGATGTCCCTTGGGGGGTTGAGGGATACAAGGAGCCCGAGGGAGAACGGCCGGTCACGCCACTGCGCCGCGTGACCGGCCGGCCTTCCCCCGACGGTTTGGGCTGGACCAAAGCTGACAGTCCGGGTACGGAGCCGGATACCCCACGAAATTCCATAACGCCGTCATATGGATCACGGGTGGCGCGGCCTGTCGCCGAGCGGGCCGTGCCGGTCCAGCCAGGCGGCGTAGACGGGGGCCTGCCGTACCTCGGCCCAGTAGGACCGGGTGACCGCCCGGACGAGTTCGGCGGCGTGCGGGGCGACCGGTCCCTGCTCGGTCCAGCCGAGCAGGTGACGGAACCGGAGCGGGGTCCCGGCCAGCGGGCGGATGGCGATCCCGGCGTAGCCCTTGCTGGTCGCCTGGAACATGCCCACGCACCGGGCCGAGGCGATCAGGTCGACGGCGAGGCTGAGGTCGGCGGAGTAGGCGACCCGGGGCTCGAACCCCTGCTCGGCGCAGGCCGTCCAGAAATGCTCGCGGTGTCCCGCCTCGGCCAGCGCGTGCATGCTCCAGTCCTCGCCGGCGAGGTCCCGCAGCTCGATCTCCTCCCGCGCGGCCAGCGGGTGGGACGCGGCCAGCCCGACGAAGATGGGCTCGTCGGCGATGCCGGCGTAGGCCACCCCCGGCGGAGGGGAGAGCTCGTGGCCGGGATAGTCGCCGAGGGTGGCCAGCTCCAGCCGCTGGGACTCCAGCAGGCCGGGCAGCAGGTCCATGGCCTCCTCGGTGCGCGCCACGATGTCGGCGTCGGCGAACAGGTCGCCCAGGCAGGAGATGACGCTGATCGCCAGGTGGCTGGACATGCAGCCGACCCGGATCGTGAGCCGCTCGGCCGTCCGCCCGGCGTAGCGCATGCCGTCGCGCCGCAGTTCGTCGAAGGCGGGGAGCAGGGACCGCGCCCGCATCAGCACCCACTCGCCGAGCTGGGTGGGACGGGCGCCGTCGCGTCCCCGTTCGAACAGCGCGCCGCCGAACATGCGCTCGATGCGCCGGAGCTGCGCGGCGAGGGCGGGCTGGGACATCTTGAGGCCGACCGCGGCCCTGGAGATGCTGCCGGCCTCGGCTATGGCGCAGATCGCCCGGAGGTGACGAATCTCGAGATCCACACCGAGAGGCTAATAGTAAAGGTTCTTTCCGGTAAGGCCCAACTTTCGCGGCGCCGCCGCTGCCGGGCCCGTCCGGACCGCCGTGGCCCACGGGATTAGAGCCGCCGGGGGAGGGGACGTGACCTCTGGACGGTCTTCGGCAGCGGGAGGCGGAGGAAGAGGATGCGAACCACTGGAGGGGCACGATGACCTTCCACGTCGGCTCCGAGGTCGGCCGGCTCCGGCAGGTCATCGTGGACAGGCCCGATCTGGCGCTCAAGCGGCTGACCCCGTCCAACAAGGACGACCTGCTCTTCGACGAGGTGCTGTGGGTGCAGCGCGCGGTGGAGGAGCACGAAGAATGGCAGCAGGTGCTGCGGGACCGCGGCATCACCGTGCACATGTTGTCGGACCTGCTCCGGACCACGGTCGACATCCCCGAGGCCCGCAAGCACATCCTCGACGGCGGCGTCGACGAGCGCGGGCTCGGGCCGATGGCCACCGACGCCATCCGCAACACCCTGGACAGCCTGGACACCGCCATGCTGGCGCGGTTCCTGACCGGCGGCATCACCAAACGGGAGGTCATGGAACTGGGCTGCGAGCCCGAGAGCGTGGTCTTCCACGCGATGGGTCCCGACGACTTCGTGCTGCCGCCGCTGCCCAACCACCTGTTCACCCGGGACACCTCCTGCTGGATCTACGGCGGGGTGTCCATCAACGCCATGCGCAAGAAGGCCCGCCGGCGCGAGACGGTCAACTACGAGGCGATCTACCGCTACCACCCGATGTTCGCCTCCGGCTACGACCGGCCGGACACCGAGGGCGGCTACCACGTGTGGATGCCCGGCATGGCCGCCGCCCCGGCCACCATCGAGGGCGGGGACGTGCTGGTCATCGGGCGCGGCGCCGTCCTGGTCGGGATGAGCGAGCGCACCCAGCCGCAGGCCGTGGAGATGCTGGCCATGAGCCTGTTCTCCCGGGGAGCGGCGGAGCGGATCGTCGCGCTGAACCTGCCGAAGACGCGGGCGTTCATGCACCTGGACACGGTCATGACGCAGGTGGACGTCGACGTCTTCACCAAGTTCGCCGGTCTGGGCATGCTGCCGTCCTACACGATCGAGCCGGGCGACAC
>NZ_BMQP01000040.1 GCF_014648175.1 Planobispora rosea | reverse complement strand
GGTGCTTTCGGGATAGGAGGCCAGGTAGGGAAACAGTCGTGGATGGGCGTGGGCGACCTGCCGCAGGGCCTGGCACAGTGCCCGGATCCGGTCCCGCCAGGTGCCGGTGCGGGTGCGCTGGTCATGGAGGCCAGAGATCGCCTGGGCGGGCGGATCCGCACCGCTGAGATCGGCGGGAGCGACATCGACCTGGGCGCCGCGTGGATCCACGACCCCCGGGGCAACCCGCTGACCCGGCTGTGCGAGCGGGCGGGCATCCCGCGGCTGCCCTACACCCTGGACGACCTGATCGCCGGGGTCGCGCTGGTGGGCGAGGGAGGCGCGCGGGTGCGCAGCTCGCTCCGGTCGAGCCTGATCCGCAGCGCGGCCAGCTTCGAAGACGCCGCGGTGAAACTCACCGCTCCGGGCGGCGCCGCGGGGAGCGGGCGGGAGACGACGCTCGGTGTCCTCATCGACGCCGACGGCGCCTTCACCTCCGGCATCCGCGAGGCCAAGCGCCTGCTGGGGGTCCCGTCGGTGGAGCTGAGGCTCCAGGCCTGATCTCTCCGCCGCGCGGGGCCCGCACCCGTCGGCCGCCGCTACGTCCGGTAACGGAAGAGGATCCTGCCGCGGGTGAGGTCGTACGGGCTGAGCTCCACGAGCACCCGGTCGTACGGCAAGATCTTGATGTAGTTCCTCCGTATCTTCCCGCTGATGTGCGCCAGCACCCTGTGCCCGTTCTCGAGTTCCACTCTGAAGGTGGCGTTGCGCAGACACTCGACGACGGTGCCCTCGACTTCGATGCCCTCTGATGTTCTCGCCATGTTCTCTTCCCTGTCCGGTCGGTGCCTGTGAGGTCGCGCGGTGACGGGAGGCGTCAGCGCAGCACCAGTTCCAGGTTGCTGCTCGCCCGCCGGGCGCCGACGCCCTCGAACAGCGCCACGGCCGCCTCGTTGGATTCGTTGACATCAGCCCATGCCGTCTCGATCCCGCAGCGGTGCATCGAACCCAGCACATGGGCGAGCAGCGCCCGGGCGATGCCGCGGCGCCGCCGGTCGGACCGGATCGCGATCAGCCTGATCCGCCTGCACCGTGGCCGCCGGGACACCGTCGTCACCCGGAGCAGTCCCACGTATTCGCCGGCCTGCGCCGCCACCGCGTACTCCGACGGGTCTGTCGTGGTGACGCCGTCCGGGTGGGGCGGCACCTCGGCGGGCATCTCCCGCCATCCGACGGTGGCCTCGACCTCATCGCGAATCACGCGATCCAGTGCGAGCAGAGGCCCCTTCTCGGCCCGGCCGACGGCCACTATCGTCACGCCCGCCGGCGGTAGCGCTGAACCGAGCCCCGTGATCTGCGGATCGGTGGGTACGAGGTACTCCCACTCGCGGCGCCGGGTCGTGAAACCGGATCGCTTCCACTTCACCGCCGAATCGAGGTCCGCCTCGTCGATCACCGTGTACAGCGGCTTCGGCAGGTCCGCCAGCATGGCGTCGGCGAGCCGGTCGAAGGCCGCGCCGTGCCACGCGTCGATGCTGAGGAACATCCGCCCGTCGGGCCTGCGCGAGGTGTAGCCGCGACCGACCGTCAGGTCGTCCTCCACGGCGTGCCATTGCGTCTCCGCGACCCGCGTGATCGCTACGGCATGGTCGTCCATGCCTGGGGTGGAACGCGCTGAATCCATTGGTTGCCGCCTTTCGGGATTGCCTTGTCGAGGCGCTCCCGGCGACACCTATGTCAGCCGCTCGGCCGTGACTGCGAGGGGGAGCACCCACATCGACTCAACGTTCACGGGTCTCACCTCCTCGCGGCCTGTCACGGTTCGCGGCACATTACCGTCGCGAACGTCGCTCCGTCCAGCTCTTTTCCGTCCAGCTCTTTTCCGTGCGGCCGTCGAGGCGGCCGATCCCGTATCCAGGCTCCGGCCCTTCTCCGGCGGGACGGGAGTCAGTGGTGGTAGGCGTGGACGACGGCGTGGCCCTTGCCCCGGCCGATGATCCACTTGTTGACCGGGGTGGTGACCAGGAAGGCCACCAGGAAGGCGAAGGCCAGCGCGCCCCAGAACAGGCCACTGGTCAGGCCGGCGTCCATCGCGCCGGGGATGACCAGCATGACGCCGTTGTCGACGACCTCCATCACGATGATGGAGACGGTGTCGGCGGCCAGGGCGAGCTTGATCGCGGTTCCCCAGTCCACTCCGGCGCGGCGCAGCGGGATCAGGGTGAGCAGGTAGCCGAAGAAGAAGGCCAGTGCGACGGCCAGGACGATGGTGGGCGCGGTGGACCAGCCCAGCGCGGTGCCGATGACCAGGCCGAGGACCTCGCCGATGGCGCAGCCGGTCAGGCAGTGCAGAGTGGCCGAGGCCGCCGTCCGCCAGGTCGTCTTCTGCGGGTGGTCGCCGTGCGCGTGTCCTCCGTGCGCGTGTCCTCCGTGCGCCCCGTGTCCTTCGTGGTGGTGGTCCGCCCCGTGTCCTTCGTGGCGGTGGTTCTCCTCGCGTCGAGCGTGGTCCAGGTGGTGCGTCGGTTCGGACATCGCTCTCTCCTTCTCCGGCGGTTCATGGCTGACACCCTCAAGTTATACCCCCTAGGGGTATAACGCAACCGGGCTTCACCGAAGGGCCGACGGGAGGCGGCCGATCCACTCCGGCCATGCTCTCCGGGGAAGGTCGCGAGGATCTGGAGGGTGTCTACGACGGTCGGTAGTATCAGAACGTCCACGGGTGGAGGGAAATCACACATGGTGCGTGGCCTGGGAGGCCTGGAGTCCGCGATCATGGATTGCCTGTGGTCGTATCGGAGGCCCGCCTCGGTCCGGGACGTGCTCGGTGACCTGCGCCGTGACCGGGAGATCGCCTACACCACCGTCATGACGGTGATGGACAAACTGCACACCAAGGGACTGCTCCGCCGCGAGCAGGTCGGCCGGGCCTACGTCTACGAGACGGTGACCAGCAAGGAGGCCTACACCGCCGAGCTGATGCGCGCCACGCTGGTCTCCGGTGGCAACCAGGCGGCCACGCTGGTGCATTTCCTGGAGCGGCTGACCCCGGGGGAGGCGCAGGCGCTGGAGGCCGCGCTCAGGGTCTACCCGTTCGGGGAGCGAGGATGATCGTCGCTGCGGCCCCGTCGGCGGCGTGCACGATCGGATCAGTGCGGGGCAGGGTTGCCGGACAGGACCCGGCGGTAGTTCGCGATGCGGTCGGCCGTACTGTCGAGACAGCAGCTGGCGCACTTCTCACCGTGTTCGGCGGTGTAGAACAGGCAGCACGTGCGGCGCAGGTAGAACAGGCCCTGCCTGCCGTCCTCGGCGAGCCTGACCATCTCACCGAGGCTGCCCAGCTCCGCCGGGCAGGCGGCGAGGAACTCCCGGTAGGCGCGCTCCAGCAGATCGACATCGGCGCCGGGCGCCCTGCTCGCGACGCCGAAGGCCGCGGCGCACCCCTGGGCGATGCCCCCGTTGAGCTGCCTGCGGCCCGCGCGGCTGCGGGCCCGCAGCGCCTCGGCGAGCGGGAACAGGTGCCCGTCGAGTATCTGACCGACAAGCAGTTTCAGCCGTTCGCCCGCGGACATGCCCGAGGTGTCGTCCAGGTACGGCCGACGCAGCGCGACCGCGCCGAACCCGTGGTGGTCGTCGAGCGTCAGCGCCACGTTCGGCGGCCGGACGTCCAGCACCCGGCCGTACAACGCCCAGGCCAGCAGCGCGGGAGCCGTCACGGTGCCGGCGTAGACCGCCATCACGGTCAGCGCCGTCGCGTGCGCCGACACCTGCCCGCTGGCCAGCCGCTCGGCCTCCAGCACCCGGGTCAGCTCCTCGGAGGCGGGATCCAGCAGCCGGTCGGCGGCGACCCAGTCCCCGTCGGCGCTCAGGCCGATCTGCAGCCGGTAGCGCTCGCCGTAGTCGGCCAGGGACTCGATCAGGGTGACGGCCTCGGCGGGCGGGTGGGACACGATCGGAACTCCTCGCATGACGGACGGCGTTGTCCGCGAATCATTGTGCGACATCACCGTGGATGCGCTGCACATCGCTCGGATCATGAGTCACGCAGACGCCGGGCGGCCGACGCGCACGTCTCCTCCCACCGTGCGGGGAACCCCCTTTCGGACGGCTCCCCCGAGGGGAAGCGCCCCCGATCGTTCCCATGACCGTCCGGGCCGGTGACCCCCGGACCGCGTCCGGGCCTGGGCGTCACCGGCCGTGACACGGCTCAGAGCCGCTTGAGGAGTTTCTCCATCTGCTCGATCTCGGCCTGCTGGGCGGCCTCGATGGTCTTGGCCAGCTGTACGGCCTCGGGGCTGGCGCCCTGGGCCTGCTCGGTCTTGGCCATCTCGATCGCGCCCCTGTGGTGGGCGATCATCAACTCGGCGAACATGCGGTCGAAGGCGGCGCCCTCGGCCTGCTGGAGCTTGGCCATGTCCTGCTCGGTCATCATGCCCGGCATGTCGTGACCGCCGTGGCCGTCTTCGGGCGCGGCGGCCTTGCCCCAGGTGGTCAGCCAGCCGGTCATGGTGGCGATCTCCGGGTCCTGGGCGGCCTGGATCTTCGCCGCCAGTTCCTTGATCTCCGCATCGGCGGCGCGGGTCTCGGCGAGCCTGGCCATCTCCACGGCCTGTTCGTGGTGCGGGATCATCATCTGGGCGAAGGTGACGTCGGCGTCGTTGAAGGAGGCCGACGGTTGCGCGTTCGAGGTGGCCGCGGGAGCGCCGCCGCTCGTGGTGCCGTGGGTGGCCGCCGAGTGCCCGGGGCCGGCCGTCGAATGCTCCTGGCCGCCGCAGGCGGTGAGCAGTCCGAGGGTGGCGATCCCGGCCGCGGCGGTGAGTGCGATCCGGGGCATAGTGAATCGATCGGTGAACATCTCTGGCTCTTTCCGGTCTGTCGTTGCTGTGCGTGACCGTCTGCGGGCAGGGTGTGAACACCGCCCGCCGGAGGAGTCGGCCTATATGCGCAGCACCGAAAGACTCGCCAGACGCAGAGCCGTGCGCCGGGGCGGAGGCCGGGCGGCGGACGGGGCCGGCTGAGCACCCCGGGTCCCGGCTTCGCGGGATCGCCGCACCCACGTCAGAGCCGCGGCGGCGGCGAGGAGAAGCGAGGCGAGCGCGGCCAGGCAGACCGAGGTCGGATCGAAGCCGACCGGCATGCCGTCGAGGGCCGGGACCCACCGTGTGCCATCGATCACCGCGGTGGAGTGCTCGTGCGCCCCGCCGTGCCCGGAGGCCGGTGCGTGTACGGCGGGGACGGTCATGCCGCTGTGCCCGCGCTCGTGACCGAGATGTCCGAGCGTGTGCATCCCGGCGACGCCCAGGGCCAGGACGACAAGGAGAAGCCAGCGCGCCGCACGCGTGGCGGGCCGCCGGACAGTGCCGTCCATCGTCCCCCCTCGCGCCGGCAACCGGGCCGTTGACCCGACCATTCTACGACGCGCCATCGTAGACGGTCCGGAGCGCCCCTCTGAGGCGGATCCGCCGGTGACGGGTCCACGCCGCATCGCCCCGCGTCTCGTCGGGGCCGATCGGCCGGGCGGTCAGGAGCGGACGAGGCGCGCGATGGCGTCGGCGGCCTCCCTGACCTTGGCCTCGGCCTCGGCACCGCCCCTGGCGGTGGCGTCGGCCACGCAGTGCGCCATGTGCTCCTCCAGCAGGGCCAGGGCGAAGGACTGCAGGGCCCGGTTGGCCGCCGAGACCTGGGTCAGGATGTCGATGCAGTACTTGTCCTCGTCGACCATGCGCTGCAGGCCGCGCACCTGCCCCTCGATGCGGCGCAGCCGCCGCAGGTGGTCATCCTTGTCGTGGCTGTATCCGGCCATGTCCCGCCTCCCGTCGTCTCCGCCCGGTCCACCATGACAACACTATACCCCCCTACCGTATTTCGCCTCCGTGGAATTCGTCGTCACCGGGTGAAGGCGTCGGGATCGGCCGAACGCATGGCAGATCCACCTGTACGCGGCCCGGCGGCTCGGCACTCAGGCCGCCGACGGCATCGTGGCCGAGACGTTCCCGGCGGTCTTCCGCCACGTTGATCGCCAGACATCGGCGGCAGGAGGAGCGGCTGCTGCGGGCGCTGAGCCGTACCGGGACGGACCCTCTCCCCGAGGCGCCGGCCGACACCGTGACGCGCCGGGTGACGGCGCAGGGCGGGGACCGCGAGCTGGCGGGGGCGCTGGACATCCCGGTGGGGCCCGTACGGTCACAGCTGACACCGTGCGCGGAGGAAGGCCAGGAACGTGCTCGGGGACGAGGAGCTGCCATGAGAGCGATCAAGGAGTTTCGCCGCCGCCGGGGTACGGGACCATCTCGTCCTGGATCCGCGGACCTTCCGGTATCTGGGCACCAACTCGACGCGGCTGAAGGACCGGACCTACGAGTGGGCCGGCGGCGGTACGGAGACCTTCAAGGCGGGCACGGTGAACCTGCCCGCGCAGCTCGAAGCCAGGATCGTGAACCGGCCGGGACAACGTTTCTGATCCGGCCTGACTACACGGGGGTCCGGGCCAGGCGGTAGTGCGACGGCGGGACGCCGTACCGGTCGACGAACGCCTGGCGGAGCGCCTCGACGGTGCCGAAACCGCAACGGGCCGCGACGGCGGTCATGGGCAGCGCGGTGGAGGTCAGGAGGTGGGCGGCGGCCTCGGCGCGGGCCCGGCGTACGAACCGGCCCGGAGTCTGGCCCAGGTGTCTGAGGAACAGCCGGGTCAGATGGCGCTGGCTCACCCCCGCGCCGTCGGCCAGGGCGGCCAGGGTCAGGTCGGTGTCCAGATGGCCGGTGATGTGATCGACGACCCGTTTGACCAGGCCGTCCGAGGGCGGCGGGCCCTGAGTGAAGATGCTCATCTGCGCCTGGTCGCCGGGCCGTTGCAGGTAGGTCACCGCGTAGCGGGCCACCTCCCGGGCGAGGGCGGTGCCGTGGTCCTCCTCGATGAAGGCGAGGGCCAGGTCCAGGGCACTGGTGACGCCGGCGGCCGTGACGACCTCGCCGTCACGGATGAAGATCGGCGCGGAGTCGACGACGACCTCCGGATGGCGGGCGGCGAGCACGTGCGCGTACCGCCAGTGGGTGGTGACGCGCCGCCCGTCGAGCAGGCCGGTGGCGGCCAGCACGGTCGCACCCGTGCACACGGACGCGATGCGCCGGCTCTCCCGTGCCAGGCGACGGATGTGACCGACGATCGACTGGTTGGCGGCCGCCGCCTCGTGCCCGATCCCCCCTGCCACCACGAGTGTGTCCAGAGGTCCGGTGACGCGTTCGAGGACCAGCTGTCCCTGGAGCGTCAGCCCGCTCGCGCAGGTGATGGGCAGACCCGACGGAGTGGCCAGGAGGACGTCGTAGAGCGGGGCGCCGCCGTGGAGGTTCGCCATCACGAGGCTTGACGTCACGCACGCGATGTCCAGCAGCTCCGCGGCCTGGTAACCGACCATGACCACACGCCGTCGGGTCATGACGCGACCGTATGTCACAAAGGACGGGGAGTCCAAGTTTCCGGACATGTCCCGATGCCGCCCTTGGCGCGCCCGCCCGACCCCCTGGACAGTCGAACCACGACTCGGACGAGGGGGAGCGACGAGGGGAGTGTCATGTCCACCAGGGGACGACAGGACGGCCGGGACGATCCCGAGGAGGAGCACCGGAGCCTGGGAAGGCTCATCCGGGCCTGGCGTGACCGGGCACTGCTGACCCAGGAGCAGCTCGCCGACCGGGCGGGCGTCAACGTACGCACCATCCGCAGGCTCGAAGGCGACGCCGTGGGGCGCCCCCGGAACGCGTCGATCCGGTTGCTGGCCGAGGCGCTGGGCCTGGACACGCGGGAACGGGCGCAGCTCACCGCGGCGGCCCTGAGGCCCTGCGTATTCGAACTGTGCGCGCAGAATGAGAAGGAATTGAAAGTCCGCGAAATGGCCGGTCACTGCCCTGGTTGCCATGGGGGCGAAAGAATACCTTTCCAGCAGTAGCTGTTCTTTGTCCCGGAAAAGGAACCGCGATCCACAGGGCCGGGTTGCAGGTCGGGAGGGACGGCATCGTGCCGGGAATGCCCGGTGCAAAATCAGAAAGCACGAGAGGGAGAAATGAAGAAAATGGCATGGGCATCCGCCACCGCCCTGGCGGCCGCACTCCTCGCCAGTCTGACGCCGTCCGCGTCGGAGGCCTCGGTCGCGGCCACCGAGGTCCGCAATACGAGCACGATCAGCATCGGCGCCGTGCAGTACAGGGACGGCCAGTACAAGCATCATCCTTATTACGACGACCTGATCCCGCCCGGGCGGCTTTCGGGCTATCCGAGCACCGCAGGTGTCTACATCGGACCGGGATACTGCGTGAGGCTCCGCTACTGGCTCCGGGGGACCGAGCAGAACCCCCCGTCTCCACCGGACCTGTCGGATCCCGAAGTCCGTCGTTTCCCGACGGGCGGATGGGTCTGGTTCCTCTCGCGTAGCTGGGACGTGAGGGCGTTGCCGCTCAGTGATCCCGGCTGTCAGGGTCCGGCGCCGAGCGCCGAGGACGGCCCCTTCTTCACCGTGAGCGGCGGCGGCTGACGGATCTGGAGGCGCCGGGCACGCCGGGCACGCCGGACACGCCGGGCGGAAGCGGGGCGGTGCGGCGATGCCCGCTGGACACCGGCGGATAACTGGACACCGGCGGATGAGCGTGCTTACTCTCGCAACGCCCCGAGGCGGTCAGGTCGGGATGACAAGCCGTACGACGGTATCCGGGTCCGGCGTCAGCAAGGTCGGCGGGATGGAGCCGGAAAGGAACCCCTCTGATGTCCACCAACGGCACCTGTCCGATCCACCCGTTCGACCTGGACGACGACGGCGTCAACCGGCCCGGCCCGGAACTCAACGGCGAGTACCACAGGATCCGCGACGAAACCGACACCGGCGTCGCCAGGGTGCGGCTCGCCGGGAGGGATGTCGAGGCCTGGCTCGTCACCCGCTACGCGGACGTCGTGGAGGTGTCCCGCAACCCGGTGTTCTCCCGCAGCCGGGCTGCGGCCGCCGGCGCCGACCCCGTCGAGGGCCTGGCCGACACCCTTCTCGGCCTGGACGCCGAGGACCACAGTGAGCTGCGCGAGCCGATCAAGAGGGCCTTCGGCCCGCAGAACGTCGCCGCGCTCACCGACGGCATCCGGCGGCGCACCGAAGCGCAGCTGACCCTCATGAGAGAGCGGGGCGAACCGGCGGATCTGCTGGAGGCGTTCGCGCTGCCCGTGGCCATGGGCACCATCAGCGACATGCTGGGCGTCCCCCCGGGGGACCGCGCGGACTTCCTCCGGTGGAGCCGGCCTTTCCTCGGTACCAGCCATGACGACCCCGCCGAGGCGCGACAAGCGCTGTTGACGATGTTCGGCTACCTCGGCGAGCTACTGAAGCAGCGGCGCGAGCAGCCGACCGGCGACCTGCTGTCGCAGATCGCCGCGGCGAACCTGCCCGAGGCCCGGGAGGTGATGCTGCCGATCTCCCTGATCGTCGGAGGATGGGAGACCACGGCCTCCTCCGTCGCGGCGTTCGTCCACCAGCTGCTGATCCGCCCGTACGACGCCCACGACACCGCGTACGCCTACCTCGTCGATCACCCCGAGGCGGTCCCCGGCGCCGCCCGCGAGCTGGAGCGTATGTTCTCCAGCTCCGCGGCCGACAGCATGCCCCGCTACGTCACCCGGGACATCACCCTTCCCAGCGGAGCCCGGCTCCACGAGGGCGACATCGCCATCCCCAGCCATGACGCCGCCAACTACGACCGGGAGGTGTTCCCCGACCCCTACCGCATGGACTTCGCCCGCCGGTTCGCCAGGCAGCCGCTGACGTTCGGATGGGGCCCCCACCGCTGCGTCGGCCAGCACCTCGGCCACGAGGAGATCGTGATCGCGATCGACACGCTCGTCCGCAACGCCCCCGGCCTGCGGCTGGCCGTGCCCGCCGACAGCATCGCCTACAAGGCCGACCGCGCGGTCACCGGCCCGGTGACGCTCCCGGTCGCCTGGAGCTGACCCCACCCCGCCGGACGACAGGGGAGACCCCTCGCCTCCGGGGAAGGGGATCTGCACCGCGTCTCCCTCCGGAAATCACCGATCAGCACAAATCTGTAGAAAAACCACCTCCACCCGGATCGCGGCTGGACCCCGGTAAACCGTTCATCTCCCGTCCCGGCTCCGAGGTCGACTTCGGTGAGATGCGGATCCGCCTGGGCGTGCTGACCGAGTGCCACCTGTTCGCCTTCCGCCTGCCGTGGTCGGGCAGGGCGATCCACCGGGTCTTTCCCACCCGCTCCCAAAGAGCGATTGCGCCGGTATGCACCTCGGTCATGTGCAGGAAGGGACGCTCATCCCGTGCCGCAGTCCGCACGGCCAAGTCGAGCATCTGACCGCCGAGGAGCCGGTTCAGTCCCAGCGCAGCCGTTCTTCCAGCAGGGCCTGCTGAGCAGGGTTGGCGGTCAGCTCCAGCGCCCGCCCATCGGCCTGGCGTGCCTCGGCATGGCGGCCCAGATCCCGCAGCAGTTCGGCGCGGGTGGCGTGCAGCAGCGCATAGCGCTCCAGCACCCCACCCAGCTGCTCTAGCTCGGCCAGCGCCGCCTCCGGACCGGAGGCGTAGCGCACCGCGACGGCCCGGTGCAGCCGGGTCACCGGGGACGGCGCCAGCGCCAGCAGCAGGTCGTACAGCACCACGATCTGCCGCCAGTCGGTGTCCTCAAACCGTTCGGCCTCGGCGTGACAGGCCACGATGGCGGCCTGCAGCTGGTACGGCCCCGGCCGCCGGTGCGTGCGGGCCGTACGGGTGAGCAACGCGATGGCGTCCTCGATCACCTTGCGGTCCCAGCGGGTGCGGTCCTGGTCGGCCAGCAGCACCAGGCGGCCGTCGGCGTTGAAGCGGGCCGCGCCGCGCGCCCGGTGCAGCCGGATCAACGCCAGCAGCCCGGCCGCCTCCGGTTCCTTGGGCAGCAGGTTCGCCAGCAGCGCGGCCAGCCACTCGGCGTCGTCGGCCAGGTCCCGCGCCTGGGCGCGCTCGGCGGTGCTGGACAGGTATCCCTCGTTGAACAGCAGGTAGATGACCGCCAGCACCTGCTCCAGCCGCGCCGGCAGTTCCTCGCCCGCCGGGATGCGGTACGGGATTCCGGCCTCGGCGATCTTCTTTTTGGCGCGGGTGATCCGCTGGGCCACGGTGGCCTCGGGAACCAGGAACGCCGCGGCGATCTGCGCGGTGCTCAACCCGCACACCACCCGCAACGTCAGCGCGATCTGCGCGGGCCGTGACAGCGCCGGGTGGCAGCAGGTGAAGACCAGCCGCAGCCGGTCGTCCGGCTCGGCGGGCACCGGCCAGGTCAGCTGGGCCAGCTTGGCCCGGTAGGTCGACTCGCGGCGCAGCACGTCCAGACCGCGCCGCCGGGCCACGGTGAACAACCAGGCGTCCGGCCGGTCCGGGACGCCCTCAAGCGGCCAGCGCTCGAGGGCGATCTCGACGGCGTCCTGCACCAGGTCCTCGGCCGCGGAGAAGTCCCCCAGCAGCGACATCAGGGATGCGGCCAGCCGGCCCGCGTGCTCGCGCACCACGAGGGCCAGCGCCTCGTGCGTCGCCGGCTCGTCCACGCCTCTGCTCTCGCTCACCCCGCCGATCACGAAGCGGGACGGATCTCCACCACCGGGCACGCCGGCCAGGATCGCGCCAGCGCCAGCGCCTCGTCCAGATCAGCCACCTCGACCTCGGCGAACCCGCTGACCACCTCCTTGCCCTCCACGAACGGCCCGTCGGTGACGATCGGCTCCGCGCCGCCCAGCCGGACCGTGGTGGCGGTGTGCACCGGGTGCAGGTGGGTGTGATGGGTGATCTTGTCGGCGTGCTCGGCGAACCAGCGGCCCACCGCCTCGTACGCCGCCTCCCGCCCGGCCTCGTCCATCGCCTCCAGGTCCCGGGCGAACTGCTCGGTCTCGACGAACATCAGCACGTACTTCATGCGCGTTCTCCTCACGCGTTGCGGTGCCGGACTCGGGGGTCAGGTGGCGGGCAGGGCGGCGTACAGGTCGATGCCGGTGCCGTCCGGATCGGTCACGGTGGCATAGCGCATCCCCCAGAACGCGTCGAACGGCTCGGCGAGCCCGCGGTAGCCGGCCTCGGTCAGCTCGGCGTACTTGGCGTCCACGGCGGCCGGGGAGTCGAACTCAAAACACAGCAGGGCGCGCGGGCCACCGGCCGGGGCGCTCCAGCCGGGCAGGAACGGGGTGCGGAGGGCCTCGCTGTCGAGCATCAGGTGCAACCCGCCCGGCAGGTCGCAGGAGGCGTGCTCGGAGGTGTCCGGGTCGAGCTTGAACTCCAGCCCGAGGCGGGCGTAGAAGGCGATGGCGGCCTGCATGTCGGACACCACGATGTCGACGGTGTTCAGCGTCGGATTCATGACCTGCTCCATTCCAGGGATCGTCGATCTGTCCCGGCTCGATGAGGACCGCCGCTCCGGCGCGGTGATCGGACGGTGGTCTCCTCGTCCGTCACCCTGCCGGGCGGCCTGCTCACGGGCCTTCACCAGCAAGACGATTCGCGGTCAGGCCGATACGACACCCCGATGAAGATTGTTGCGCTTAAACCGCGCCGGGACCCTCTTGCACCCCGCCGGGGTCACCCCTTCAAGGCGGCCTCGGGTTCGTCGTGGGTGATGTGCATGAGCTGGCGCCAGAGCGCCACCACGAAGACGGCGGAGCCGGCGAAGGCGAACCAGAAGGGGGCGGTCACGCCGTACCGGGCGGCCAGCGTCCCGCCGATGAGCGAGCCGACGACCAGGCCGCCGAAGACGCAGATGGTGTTCACGCTGCCCACCCGGCCCTGCAGCTCGGCCGGGACGGCTCGCTGGCGGACGGTGACCGACGTGGTGCCCCAGATGAACGCGTGCGCGCCGAATATCAAGAAGATCACCGAGGCTGCCCATGGGGAGGTGGTGAGCGCGAGACCGAGATGGGTGAGCGTCTCCAGGATCAGTCCGACGCGCATGATCACTCCGAGGCTGAACCGGCGGGTGATCGCCCCGTAGAGGGAGGTGCCGATGAGCCCGCCGATGGCGCTGATCGTGGTGAGCAGGCCGAAGCCGATCGGGCCGAGGTCGAGTCGTTCCAGGCTGTAGAGGACCAGCACCGACCAGGCGGCGCCGAACGTGATGTTGAAGATCAGGATGGTGAGAGCCAGAGTCCGTACGGCGGCGTGCCGGACCGTCCAGCCGATCCCTTCCCTGAGGTCGTGCCAGAGGCCCGCGCCGCCGGCGCCGTTCTCCCGCCCGTGCGGCGGCAGCGTGACCCGGGAGATCATGACGAGCCCGGCCGTGACGAGCAGGAGCTGCCCGGCGAACGGCCAGGTCGCCCCCGCGGTGAAGAGCAGCGCGCCCAACGGCGGTCCGGCCAGCTGGTTGAGGGTGAGGAACCCGGTCTGCAGCCGGGCGTTCGCGACCGCGAGATCGTCGCGGGCGACCAGCATCGGGGTGAGCGTCGAGGTGGTGTTGTCGGCGAACACCTCGGTGATCCCGATGAGCGCCAGGGCGATCAGCGCCCAGGTCACGGTGACGGTCCCGGTGACGATCATCGTGACCAGCCCGGCCAGGATCGCCAGCCGTACGGCATTGGCCGTCAGCACGATCCGCCGCCGGTCCAGCCGGTCCGACAGCACCCCCGCGTAGAGGCTGAACGCCAGCGGCGGCGCCCAGCCGATCAGCGCCCCCAGGGAGATCAGGAACGGGTCGCGCGTCAGCGACGCGATGAGCAGCGGCGCCGCAGCCATCGCCACGCCGTCGCCGAAGTTGGTCACCCAGCTCGATCCCAGCAACCATCGGAACGATGACCCCAGCCGTTCGGGCACAAACCGCCCGATTACCCTCCGCATCACAGTCCAAGGACCTTACGGTCCCATCCCCGCCAGGGGCAACGCGAATTGAGCACCTCACGGCGGACCCGTCGCCGTGCCCACCGGCTCCTGATCCCCTTCACGGTGAGCGGATATCCAGGTGAGACCGGTACGCAAGGCTCGTATCCTCATGGATCATGACCGTGGGCTTTCTGTTCTGCGCCGATCCGCTCCGGCCCCGGCGGGTCGATCCGCACTTCGCGCCGGAGGCACTGGCCGTACGGGACAGGGGAGGACGCCTGGCGCTGATCGATCATGACGCTCTGGTGGCGGGCCGGGCCGAGGAGGCGGTGGCGCGGGTGCCGGACGGGTTCGGCCCGGTCTGGTACCGCGGCTGGATGGTGCGCTCCGAGCAGTACGCGGCGCTGGAGGAGGCGTCACGGGCCAGAGGATGCCGCCTGCTCACCGACGCCCGCGCCTACCGCCGAGCCCATGAGCTGCCCGGCTGGCTGGACTGCTTCCGGGAACTGACCCCGCGCACGGCCGTGGTGCCGATGGCGCCGGGTGAGCGTGCGCCGTCCGGGGAGCGGCTGACCCGGCCGGCGGGCGGGCTGGGGGAGGCGGGCTTCGTGGTCAAGGACTATGTGAAGTCGCGCAAGCACGAGTGGGCGGAGGCGTGTTACGCGCCCGGCCTGGACGCGCTGGAACGGGTCGCCGCGCGCTTCGTCGAGCTGCAGGGCGAGGACCTGACCGGTGGCCTGGTGATCCGGCGGTTCGAGCGCTTCACCGGGGCCCAGGTGCGGGTGTGGTGGGTGGACGGGGAAGCGGTGTTCGCCGGGCCGCACCCCGACAGTCCCGATGAGGCCGTCGAGCAGCCTGGGATCATGGGTGAGGTGCGCGAGGCGGTGCGGAGCCTCGGCGCCCGGTTCGTCACGACCGATCTGGTACGGCGGGCCGACGGGCTCTGGCGGGTCATCGAGGCGGGTGACGGGCAGGTGAGCGACTGGCCGGCCACGGCCGATCCCGGGGTGCTGGCTGATGCGCTGCTCACGGTCGAGGGATAGGGTTTCCGCCCTGGGAAGGAATCACTGATCCGCTGTGCCAGGACTGCGCCGTCCACGCTGGTGGGTCGCCCTGGGGATGGCGGTGCTCCTGTTCGCCCTGGCGGTGCCGCACTTCAGCGGCTCCGCTCCGTTGCCGCAGGATCCCGCGCAGGAGCGTGGATGCCCCATGTTCATGGGGATGAACGGCCCTCCGGGAGCCGCGGCGGTCGAGCCGCAGGACCGGCAGCTGATGTACCTGTGCTACGCGCACCGGCACTTCGGCGACCTGCCGGACGACGGTACGGCGGGTCCGGGCCGCCATGTGGGTGAGCACAGGCGGAATCCAGGCGTGGGAAGAGGGCCACAGCGGTCTCGACCACTCGGGCGAGTTCCTGGCCAAGGGCAGGGGCAGGGTCCATCTCACCTGGGGAGGTGCTGATCGTCGTCTTCCCCGCCTCGCCGCGGAACCCGGCCGGATGAGGACGTCGCCGGGCGCGCCGTGGCGCGGGAGGTCAGAGAAGGAAGGTGAACAGCGGCGAGCCGGGCGGGATGCGTTCAACCGTGAGCGGGCTGGCCTTCATCCGGAACAGGAGGCTGTCGAGGTGACCGGCCCGCTCCAGCTCGATGCCGACGAGCGCCGGGCCGGTTTCGCGGTTGTTCTTCTTGACGTACTCGAAGGCGATGATGTCCTCGCCCTCGCCCAGGACCTCGTCCAGGAAGTGGCGCAGGGCACCGGGACGCTGCGGGAAGGTCACCAGAAAGTAGTGCCGCAGCCCGATGTGCACGAGCGAGCGCTCCAGCACCTCGTTGTACCGGCTGACGTCGTTGTTGCCGCCCGACACCACGCAGACCACCGGCCCTGCGGAGGAGGACGGCAGCAGCTCGCGGGCCGCGGCTCCCGCGAGGGCTCCGGCGGGTTCGGCGATGATGCCGTCGGTCTGGTAGAGGTCCAGCATCTCGGTGCAGACCGCCCCCTCGTCGACCGCGACGACCTCGTCGACCAGGTCCTTCACCAGGGGGAACGTGGCGCCTCCCACCTTTCCGACGGCGGCGCCGTCCACGAAGGTGTCCAGCTCGGGCAGGGCGAGAGGCCCGCCGTGGTCGAGGGCGGCGCGCATGCTGGCCGCTCCGGCGGGCTCGGCTCCCACGATGCGGGTGGCGGGTGAGTGCTCGCGGAGCCAGACGGCGATTCCGCTGATCAGGCCGCCCCCGCCGACCGGGACGACCACGGTGTGCGGCGCCTCCCCGCACTGCGCCAGGATCTCCAGGCCGACCGTGCCCTGCCCGGCCATCGTCCTGACGTCGTCGAACGGATGCACATAGATCGCGCCGGTGCGCTCGCTGTCGGCGTGCGCGGCGGTGCTCGCCTCGTCGTAGGTGCCGCCGCCGACCACGACCTGCACCCGGTCGCCGCCGAGCGCCGCGATGCGCTCGCGCTTCTGCCGGGGCGTGGTGGACGGGACGTACACGCGCCCGTCGATCCCCAGACGCGCGCAGGCGAACGCGACTCCCTGCCCGTGGTTGCCCGCGCTGGCGCAGACCACGCCGCGCCGCCGTTCCCCCTCCGTGAGGGAGGCGATCAGGTTGAACGCTCCGCGCACCTTGTAGGAGCGGCAGACCTGCGAGTCCTCGCGCTTGAGCAGTACCCGGCCACCGAGCAGATCGGACAGCCGCTGGTTCGGCTCCAGCGCGGTACGGCGCACCACCGGCCGCAACCGCTCGGCCGCCTGGCTGATCATCGCGGCGGTGAGACGGTCGGTCATGCACACTCCTGGCACAGCGGTGGGTCGAGGGGGCGGATCAACGGATGGTAACAAGGCGCTGCGTGGTGACGACGGCGATCGAACAGGCGATCACCGGGAACGGCGCCCGTCACCAGGCGAGCACCCCAGTCACAACGGTCCCGGAGGGTCCCGCGATTCCCGCCCCGCCGCCCCGCCGCCCGGGAGCGGCCGCCGGGACCGCGGAACATCCGATCAGCTGATCCGCGCAGACCCCGGTGCGGCGGCGGAGCGGCTCAGGCGTCGCCGTCGTTCCCGCGCAGAGCCGCCGCGAAGCGCCGGCCCGGCGCCGGGTCGACCCCGAAGCGCTCGGCGTAACGTTCGTGAACCTCCTCCCACCGCTCGTGCGCCTCCTCTTCGGAGACGTCCTCGCCGGCGAGATGAGGTTCGAGCCGCGAGAGGTAGGCGTCCCAGCCGGCGGCGGTCTGCGCCGCGATGCCGCGGTCGTCGATGACGTGGACGAAGACCAGGCGGCAACCGTCTCCCTCGGGGGCCAGGTCGAAGCTGTACGGCTGGCCGGCGTAGGTCCACGCCAGGCGACGGGGCGGATCGACCTCGGTCACCTCGACGGTCGCGCCGGCGGCCTCGAAGGTCTCACCCACCGCCGGTGTCCAGTCGACGGCCGCGGGGAACCAGCGGCCGAGCTCGGCCGGCACGCTGACGGCCCGCCACACGCGCTCGACCGGGTAGGCGAGGGTGCGCTCGAAACGCAGCGCGGGGCGGCCGTCGATCGTTTCCAGGGTTCCTTCGTTCATGGGTTCTCCTCCAGATGGTGTTCCAGGGCGTCGAGGCGCTGCGACCAGAACGCGCGGTAGGGCTCCAGCCACCGGTCGACCTCGGCGAGCGGTTCGGGACGCAGCGCGTACACGCGCTGCTTGCCCTGCGTGCGCACCGCGACGAGTCCGGCCTCGCGCAGCACTTTGAGGTGCTTGGACACGCCGGGCTGGCTGAGGTCGAGGTGTTCCACCAGTTCTCCGGCGGGCCGCTCGCCGTCGCGCAGCAGGTCGAGAATCTGTCTGCGGTGCGGCTCCGCCAGGGCTGCGTAGGCGCTCATGTGGTCATATTTCCATATGGAAATATGATTTCGCAACCCGGGGCTGGATCGTTTCCAGGACCGGATCGTTCCTCCGGGTGGCCTGCCACCGGGTCGTGCTCCCGGGTCTGCCGATCTCCGCACCGGGCCGCCCGCCCGGCCGCCATGACGCGAACTGGCGCGATCGATATCTTCTGTCATGATGAGGGCGTGCCTGTCCTCCGCCTGATGCGCGCCGCGGTGTTCGCGATCGTGTGCGCGATGGCGTCGCTGGGCATGCACGTGCTGGCCGGAGGCGCCGCCGTCGACCCGGCCGTCCTCGCCGGGACCATGCCGCCGATCATGGGTGGGGCGTTCGTGCTGGCCCGGCGGGAGCGGGGCCTGGGCGTCCTGCTGGCCGCGGCCTTCGCCACCCAGTACGGCCTGCACCACGTCTTCTCCGTGGCCGCGGTGCCGCCGCTCCCCGCCCACGCCCACGGGGGCCTGGCCGCGGACGTGGCCATGGTGCTGGCGCACGCGGTGACGGCGCTGCTGTCGGCCCACTGGCTGGAGCGCGGTGAGAGCGCGCTGGCCACGCTGCTGCGTCTGCTGGTGGCCTCCGTCCTCATCCTCCTGGCCGGGTGGGTGCCGGCCGTACGGCCCGCCGTCTCGCGGCCCCCCTCGCACAGCGGGCCCTCGTTCATCACCCGGCTGCTGGCCGCGGCCGTCTCCCGGCGCGGGCCGCCGGTGGGGTTCTCCGTCATCTGATCCGGGCCGTCTGATCCGGGCCGTCTGACCCGGGCGTCTGACCCGGGCGTCTGACCCGGACCGTGTGCCCGTCCATCATGCGCCGCGAGTGCGGGCCGTCCGAGCCCGCGCCGCAGTGCCACCTGCCTGTGCCGTCCGCCAGGGGCGCCTGCCACCGTGCCGCCGGGCACGGTGACCGCGCCCGAGGACTCCGGTCACCGCGGCGGCATCGACCATGACGAATCCCTGCCGTGATGCGTATCTCCCTGTGCGCGTCCCCGCAAAACGGAGAACCCCTTCATGACCTCTGACGTACGCGAGCTCCCGCCCGCCGCCGAACAGCCCCGTCCCGCCACCTGGCCCGCGCTGCGCGCCCTGCTGCTGCGCCTGCACTTCTACGCCGGCATCCTCGTCGCGCCCTTCCTGCTGGTGGCCGCCACCACCGGCCTGCTGTACGCCGCCTCCTTCCAGATCGAGAAAGCCGTCTACGCCCACGAGCTCACCGCCCCCGTCCCGGCCGGGCAGGCGATGCTCCCGCTGACCCGGCAGATCGCCGCAGCCCGGGCCGCGCACCCGCAGGGCACGATCGGCGCGGTACGGCCCGCCGAGCCCGGGGCGACCACCCGCGTCCTGCTGGATGTGGAGGGCCTGGCCGAGTCCACCCGGCTGGCGGTCTTCGTCGACCCCTACACCGGCCGGGTACGCGGCACCCTGGAAAGCTACGGCAGCTCCGGAGCCCTGCCGGTGCGCGCCTGGATCTCCACGCTCCACCGCCACCTGCAGCTGGGCGAGCCCGGCCGCCTCTACAGCGAACTGGCCGCCAGCTGGCTGTGGGCCGTCGCGCTGGGCGGGGTGGTGCTGTGGCTGAGTCACCGCCGCCGCGCCTTCCGGCCCGACCGCACGATCAGGGGCCTGCGCCGTACGCTGTCCTGGCACGGCTCGGTGGGACTGTGGATCGCCATCGGCCTGCTGTTCCTCTCGGCGACCGGGCTGACCTGGTCGGCCTATGCCGGGGCGAACGTCGACAAGATCCAGACCGCGCTCGGCTGGACCACCCCGGCCCTGTCCTCCTCGAGTGGGGACCACTCCGGCCATGCGGGGCACTCCGGCGGTGCTTCCGTCGAGGCCGATGCCGACCGGATCGTGGCCGCGGCGGCCGGCGCAGGGCTGTCGGGTCCGCTGGAGGTCGTCTGGCCGGCCGAGCCCGGCGTGGCCTTCACCGTCAAGGAGATGGACCGCGAGTGGCCCCAGCGCAACGACCAGGTCGCCGTCGACGCGGAGACCGGCCGGATCGCCGGGGAACTGCGCTTCGACGACTTCCCGCTGGTGGCCAAGCTGATCCGGTGGGGCATCGACGGGCACATGGGCGTGCTGTTCGGCCTGCCCAACCAGATCCTGCTGATGGCGCTGGCGGCCGGGCTGATCTTCATGATCTTCTGGGGCTACCGGATGTGGTGGCAGCGCCGCCCCACCCGCGGGTTCGCCGCGCCGTACGCGCGCGGCACCTGGCGGACGGTGCCCACGGCCGTGCTGCTGCCCGTGGGCGCGGCCGCGGTCGCGGTGGGGGTGTTCATCCCGCTGCTGGGCATCTCCCTGCTCGCCTTCCTGGCCGTCGACGTCGTCCTCGGCAGGATCAAGGCGTCCGGCTGACCCCGTGCCGGACCGCGCCCCGGCGGGCAGCGCTGATGAGCCTGGAATCGCGGGCCGATTGGCCCTGGATGTCTTCACGCGGGAGAGCTGGGATGGAAGGGACGACCAAGCGGAAGTAAAGGAGAGAGGCCATGCCCGATCCCGTTGTCGTGGGCACCGACGGTTCGGCCGCCGGTTCGGCCGCGGTGGAATGGGCCGCCGACGACGCGGCGCGCATGCGCGCGCCCTTGCGCGTCGTCTTCGCCGCCGACCGCCCGCCGTACGACATCCCCAGACTCTCCGCCCAGGAGTGGGGCGACGCCCTGACCCGCAACGCCGAGCGGGTGCTGGCCGAGGCCGAGGCCCTCGCCCGCAAGCGGCAGCCGGAGATCAAGGTCACCACCCGGGTGATCGAGGGCGCGCCCGCGGTGGTCCTGCGTGAGCAGGCCGAGAGCGCCGCCGAGGTCGTGATCGGCAGCAGGGGTCTGGGCGGCTTCGCCGGCGCCGTGCTCGGTTCGGTGAGCGTGCACGTGGCCGGGCACGCCCGCGGGCCGGTGGTCGTCGTCCACTCCGGCGCCCGGGAGACGTACGGGGAGATCGTGGTCGGCATCGACGACTCGCCGCAGTGCGATCCCGCCCTCGCCTACGCCTTCGAGCAGGCCGCGCTGCGCGGCGCCCGGCTGCGGGCGGTCCACGCCTGGCAGCTGCCGGTGCACGCCTACGCCCCGGAGCTCCTGTCCGATATGGAGGAGATCCGCCGGGCCCGGCGCCGGGTCGTGGCCGACAAGCTCGCCTCATGGCGGCAGACGTACCCGAAGGCGACCGTGGTGGAGGACGTCCGCCCGGCCCACCCGGTCGAGGCGCTGAGCGCGGCCTCGGAGCAGGCGGACCTGGTCGTGGTGGGCTCCCACGGCCGCGGTGCCCTCGGCTCCCTGGCGCTGGGCTCGGTCAGCCGCGGGGTTCTGCACCACGCCCGCGGCGCCGTGGCCGTGGTCCGCTCACCGCGCGCATAGAACCGCCCAGAAGTCGGTGGACAGCGAAGCGATCGCGCGGTGACCGGGCCGCTCCCGAACGCGCACCGCCGGGGTGAGGAGTCCCGTCGCCGGGCCCGAACCGGCGGCGCGCGCGGTGAAGCGGTGAGGTGTCAGGCACCGCGTCCGGGGACCGGGACGGACAGGCGCGGCCGCGCGGGCACGGACTCGTCGAACTGCAGGTCCTCCCAGCCGGCGACCGAGGCGGCGGGGGGAACGTACAGTGCGACCTTCGCGCCCCAGCCGCTGAACCTGGTCTTGACGGTGACGGCGCTGCGGGAGCTGTAACGCAGGTTCTGCGTGGATTCGGCGTAGGCGCTGACCAGCTGGCGGGTGCGCTGCCTGCCGTCCAGCCACAGCTTCCAGCGCACCTGCATCGTGGCGCTGTCTCCGCGCGGCTTCTCGCCGACCATGGAGCGGAACGACGGCGAGACCGCGTACAGCTGGTCGACGGTGATGACCCCCCTGTGCAGGGTGGTGCGCGCTCCGTCGATCCTTCCACCGCGGCCGGTGGACGCGGTGGTGGCCAGCAGTCGCTTGAGGGTGGCCGGCTCCAGCACGTTGACCGGCTGGAAGGACATCAGGAAGGGCTCGTCTCCGCTGCCGCGCAACCATTCCTTGCCTTCCGGCAGATTGCCGAGAAGATCATCGTCGCGCAGGTAGGAGACCTTCGGGAACGAGATGAGCCGCAGCGGTGATCCCCAGGCGCCTCCCGGGCCCTTGAACTGGAAGGTGAGGTCGGAGCCGACCACCTTGGAGGAGCCGAACAGATAGGTGCCCTTCTGCTCGTACCGGGTGGTCATCGAGTTCTTCGCCGAGCCGCCGTAGAAATCGACCGACGTCATCGTCTGGGTGACCTTGACGCCGTGACCGGCGGCGAACTGCCGCTTGAGCGCCGTGACCGGGCCTGCCGGAACCGGCTGCGCCGCGTGGGCGGGCGCGGCCAGCACGGGCGTGATCATCGCGGCGACGGCCGCGGTGCTGAGGGTGGCGATCCATCGCCTCATCGGACTACTCCCTGTCGGCCCTCTCGTCCCTGAGAGGGCGAATCATTCGGATGCGATTCTTATCGAATCCGTACATGTTGGCCTACAGAGGGTAAGTGATCATTTAGCTAAATATATGGGTGTAAACCGGGCTGGAGGTAGATCTTTGACCTCCGGTGTCCACTCTGGGGTTCTTCGGCCACGGGCCTTCCTCCCTGATGCAACCGTGGTTACAGTTACCATGGTTGCATCAGGGAGGTCGAGAATGGGTAGGACGGTGCTGTTCGTCTGCCCGCACGGCGCGGGCAAGAGCCGGATCGCCGCCGCCTGGTTCGCCCGGGCGGCGCCGCCGGGCTGGGCGGTGACCACCGCGGGGCTGGAGCCGCAGCCCCAGGTCAGCGTGCATGCCCCACGACTGTTGGCCGGCAGCGGTGTGGAGCACCTCCTGGACGAGGAACTGCCGCGCCCGCTGTCGGCGATCACCGATCCCGCGCTGACGGTGACGATCGACTGCCCGCCGGGCGCTGTCGCCGGCGCGGTGGAGTGGCGCCTGCACCACCCGGACTTCGACGAGCGCATGGCCGCCGAACTACGTGATCGGGCCCGGGAACTGGCCCGGGAGCTGGCCCGGGAGCCGGACGCGTGAGGGGCACGGCCGACCGGTGGGTGCTGCTGGCCTATCGCATGCCCCGCCAGCCCTCCACTCCGCGCATCGCGGTCTGGCGAAAGCTGGACCGCCTGGGCGTGGCCCGCCTCGGTGACGGCCTGGTGGCGCTGCCCGCCGACGCCCGCACCCGCGAGCAACTGGACTGGATCGCCGAGGAGATCACCGAGATGGGCGGCAGTGTCACCCTGTGGCTGGCCAGGCCGGGCAGCACAGCCCAGGAACAGGCCATCGCCGCCGGTATGCGCCAGGCCCGCTCGGCCGAGTACCAGGCGGTCATCACCCAGGCCCGGGCCGCCGCCTCGGCCCGTCCGGGCGAGCGGGCCCGCACCGCCAAGCGGCTCCAGGCCGAACTGCGCCGCATCGGCCGCCGGGACTTCTTCCCGCCCGCCGAACGCGACGCCGCCCGCCTGGCCGTGCAGGAGCTGAGCCGGCGGAGCGCCCCTGACGTGACGGAGACGACCGGGGACAGCGTCGAGGCGGCCGGAGGGGAACCGCGATGAAGTGGGCCACCCGAGCCGGGGTGCACATCGACCGGGCCGCGTGCGCGTGGCTGATCCGCCGCCGCATCGACGCCGAGGCCGAGTTCGTCTTCGTCGACGACCCCGCCCAGGTCCCGTCCGGGGTCATCGCCTTCGACATGCGCGGCGTCGAGCTCGGTCACCACGGCGGTGACTGCAGTTTCGAGACCGTCCTGCGCCGTTACGAGCTGACCGATCCGGTGCTGTGGAAGATCGCTGAGATCGTGCACGAGGCGGACCTCGACGACGGGCGCTTCGACGCCCCCGAGGCTCCCGGCCTGGACGTGATCCTGCGCGGCCTGTCGATGACGTGCGCCGACGAGCGCGTTCTGGAGCTGACCGGCCCGCTGTTCGACGGGATGTACGAGTACTACCGGCGGGCGTTCCTGCTCGGCCGCCCGCCCGCCTGAACCGCCAGCCCGCCTGACGACCTGACAATCTGACGACCTGACGACCTGACGAAAGAGCGTCTCGTGACCGATCCGCAGCCCGTCGCCACCGGACCGGTGCCCGCCGGCGATGTGGTCCCGTTCCGCCAGGCCGTACGCGCCTGGTTCCTGATCAGTCTGCAGACCTTCGGTGGCCCGGCCGGGCAGATCGCCGTCATGCAGCGCACCCTGGTGGAGGAGAAACGCTGGATCGGCCAGCGGCGCTTCAACCACGCCCTGTCGTACTGCATGCTGCTGCCCGGTCCGGAGGCCCAGCAACTGGCCGTCTACGTCGGCTGGCTGCTCAACGGCACCCGGGGCGGCCTGGTCGCCGGTACGTTGTTCGTGCTGCCCGGCATGCTCGCGCTGCTGGCCCTGTCGGCCGTCTACGTCCTGTGGCGCGACACCACCGTGGTGGCCGCCCTGTTCGCCGGGATCGCCCCGGCCGTGCTGGCCATCGTCGCCCAGGCCGTCATCCGGGTCGCCAGACGCTCCCTGACCCATCCGGTGCTCGTCGCCGTGGCGGTGGCCGCCTTCGGCGCGCTGGCGCTGTTCGGCGTGCCGTTCCCCGTCGTGGTCGCCGTGGCCGCCCTCATCGGCTGGACGGTGCACCGGCTGGCCCCGCACGTCTTCGCCGGAAGCGACGGGCACGGCGGTGACGGCGGACCCGCCCCGCTGATCTCCGACGACGCCCTGCACCACGCCCGGCCGTCCTGGCGCTCGGCGAGGAGGATCCTCGCCGTCGGACTGGCCGCCTGGTGGCTGCCGGTGGCCGCCGTGGCGCTGCTCACCGGCCCCGACAGCGTCTTCACCACCCAGGGCCTGTTCTTCTCCGGCACCGCCCTGGTCACCTTCGGCGGCGCCTACGCGGTGCTGGCCTTCGTCGCCCAGCGCGCCGTGGAGACCTACGCCTGGCTGAGCCCGGGAGAGATGGTGCGCGGGCTGGCCCTGGCCGAGACCACCCCGGGCCCGCTGATCATGGTGGTGCAGTTCGTCGCCTTCCTGGGCGCCTACCGCGATCCCGGCGCCCTGACCCCCTGGGCCGGCGCCCTGCTCGGCGCCCTGCTGACCACGTGGGTCACCTTCGTGCCCTGCTTCCTGTTCATCTTCCTGGGCGCTCCCCACGTCGAGCGCCTGCGCCACAACACCGCCGTCGGCGCGGCCCTGACCGGCATCACCGCCGCGGTCGTCGGAGTCATCGCCAACCTGGCGCTGTACTTCGCCGAGCACACCCTGTTCACCCGCACCTCCATCTGGGCCTGGGGTCCGTTCGGCGTCCGGCTGCCCGACCCCGGCACGCTCAGCCCCGTCGCCCTGGCGATCACGGTGGCCGCACTGCTCATGACGTTCGCCCTGAAGTGGCCGATGCTGCGCATCCTGGGTGTCTGCGCCCTGCTGGGTGTGGGCACCGTCGTGTTGCCGTGAACGGCGGGGCCGTCACCGCGCGGCCGGCTCCCAGCCCCGGCGGGGCTGGGAACCCGGTAGTCCCCCCGATAAAGTCGATCAGGTGCTTCATCTCCGAATGATCGTTCCCGCAGAGCGCACCGGCGAAGTGAGCTCGATGCTCACCGACTGCGTCGCGGTGACCAATATCGTCGTCCTTCCGGGAGCGGCGCACCGGCCGGCAGGGGACGTGGTCTTCTGCGACGTCGCCCGGGAGGCCGCCAGCGAGCTGCTGGAGCGGCTGCAGGAACTCGGGCTCGACCAGGACGGGTCGATCGCGGTAGAGAACGTCGACGTGTCGCTCTCGGAGACCGCGGCAGCCGCCCAGGAAGCGGCTCCCGGATATGGCGACGACGCGGTCGTCTGGGAGGAAATCGCTCAGCGAGCCTCCGACGACGCCCGCTTGACCTGGGTTTTCCTGGCCTTCATCGTGATCGCCACCCAGATCGCGGGGATCGGCGTGCTGCTCGACTCTCCCATTCTGATCGTGGGGGCGATGGTGCTGGGGCCGGAGTTCGGTCCCGTCGCGGCGGTGTGCTTCGGCCTCCTCCGCCGGGATCTCTCTCTTGTCGGCGCCGCCGTCCGCACCCTCGCGGCAGGGTTCGCCCTGGCTATCGTGATCACTTTCGCGGCCGCGACCGTGTCCCGGTGGTGGGGCTGGATCGACCCCTCCTGGCTCGACGCCGTCGACCGGGAGCTGGAGTTCATCGTCAAGCCGGACAAATGGTCGTTCATCGTGGCCCTGCTCGCGGGGGCGGCGGGCGTCTTGTCGATCACGGGGGGCAAGTCCTCGGCGCTGGTCGGGGTCTTCATCTCCGTCACCACGATCCCCGCCGCGGGCAGCGTGGCCGTGGCGGTCGCCCTGACCCGCTGGGACGAGGTCACGGGGTCGCTGGCCCAGCTGGCGGTGAACCTCGCCGGAATGGTCCTGGCCGGCCTGGCGACCCTGCTCATCCAGCGTGTGGCGTGGCGGAACCGCGAGCTCGGCGTCCGGCCCTGAAGCCCGGCCGGGCACCCGCCGGGCAGTCATCTCCCGACGGTCGTGCGCTGGGCGCCGATGACCTTCAGTCACGCAACGGATCACGCGGATCGGCGTGCAGGCATGGGTACGGGACCCGGCGGCACGGGAGAAGGCCGGCTGCGGGGCTTGCATCCGGTACCCGGGTACAGGCTTACCGTCGGGGCATGAGACAAGACATCCCCCTTGACCAGGGCTGGGTGCCCTCGGCGTGCACGCTGCCCACGACTGAGCAGCCGCTGCGAGTGGCCGAGTTCGACGCCCTTTTCGCCGCGGCGGTCCGGTCGGTACGGCGCCCGCAGCGCACGCGGCTGCACCTGGAGCTCGTCTCCAGCCCGGACAACGCCGCCCGCGCCGCCGAGCTGGCGGTGCGGGAGAACGGCTGCTGCTCCTTCTTCACCTTCACTCTCATCGTCGCCGACGGCACCCTGGCGCTGGAGGTGGCCGTCCCGCCGGGGCAGGTGGAGGTGCTGGATGCGCTGCAGGCCCGCGCCGGTGCCTCATCCGCTTCCGGATGAGGCCGCCGCGTTCTGTCCTCTCAAGAGAGGCCCGGGAGCCGCGGACCGGATGATCACGCCGTCCTGTCCCTCCTGGGCGAGGCCGGCCGCCCGCCGAACAGCCCCGCACGGGGTGGCGGGCGCCTCAGGCGGCCGCGCAGACCGGCCGGGTGCGGCGCAGGTAGGACCAGGCGGCCACACCCAGCGCGATGCCGTATACGGCGAAGGCACCCAGTCCGATCCAGGTCACCAGCAGGGCGTCCCCCGGGGTGGGAAAGTCGCCCCGGGAGACACTCACGACACCTGACGTGCCGAGCGCGGCGCAGACGAGTCCGGCGGCTCCGTACGGCGCGAGTGTGGCGGCACCGAGCAACGCGGGGATCAGCGGCAGCCAGCGCGGCACCCGACGGCCGCGCAGGGCGGGTGCCCAGCGGGGGAAGCGCTGTCCCCACGGCCGTACCAGGCCGAGGATGAGGAACGCCCCCAGCGCGGCCAGCAGAACCGTGGCGTCGATGCCCCAGTGCTCAAGGGTGAGCAGCACTCCGGAGGCGCCGTCGCGTTCCATCGTCGCCAGCATCTGCGCACCGCCGACCCCGGCGAAGGTCCCGCCCAGCGCCCACGTCGTCTTCATGGCCGCATACGGCAGCACCGGTCAGCACGCCCAGTCCGGTCAGCGTGGCGGAGACGGCAGGCCGGTGGACCCGCCGGCCCCGAGGCCGTACGGCGGCCAGGATCGTCACCGACGCCACGACGGCCAGGATCACGATGATCCAGTTCAGGCCGACCGGCAGCGGTTCGCCGGCGCGGTAGAACACCGCAGTTCCGTTCGACACCGCGACCAGGCCGAACCCGCCGTACAGCAGTGCCCAGCCGAAGGCCGCGTACCCAGCCGAGGACGACCACCGGCGCCACCGGCCAGGCGCCGCGTTCACCGTACGCGCGTTCTCAACCATGCCCCCACCACCGGAACGCCGCGGTGATGCGCAGTGTGCTCGCCATGTCCCCGCACGCTATGCGGGAGGCGCTGTGGCGAAGCTGAGACGGGCTGAGAGGCGTCACAGGGGCCTCGCGCGGCGTCACCTCATCGCCGTCCCGTCCCCGGCGGCTGTTCCGCTATTCCGCGTAGGGCTGGTCCTCTCCCTGGGCGCTGTAGCCGAGGCTCCAGATGTAACCGTCCGGGTCGGCGAAGGAACCGCCGTACCCGCCCCACGGCAGGGGGCCGGCGGGCTTGAGGATCGTGGCGCCGGCCTTCTCGGCCTCCGCCATGATCTGGTCGACTCGTGCCTCGCTGCGGACGACGTAGGTGAGGACCAGCCCGCTGAAGCCGCTGCCCTCCGGGCTCGCGCCCACCTGTTCGGCCAGGCCCTCGCGGCCGTAGAAGCCGACGGGCGAACCGCCGTCCGGCTCGAAGAACACCGAGACGCCGTAGTCCTGCTGGACCTTCCAGCCGAGACCCTCGGTGTAGAACCGCTTGGACTGCTCCATGTCCCGGACGCCGAGGAGGATCGAGCTCACGTGCGCTTTCATGCCTTGTCTCCTTCGTGGGTTGGGGATGCACACAGGAGTCACGCTAGGGCGGCTTCACGACCGTCGCTTCTTCATTCCTGATCGGTTTGGCGGGTCCGGGGTGGGATCCGTACCGCTGCCACGGGCGAGGGCCCGGCTGTGTCCGTCGTCTGCTCGCCGGGTGTGCTCATAACCGCCTCCCCGCCCTTTCGTTCCTGACTCTGCCATCTTCGGGCAGCCCGGCCTATGTGCTGCGGCCCAGGAGCGCCGGTCGAGATCCACGTCGCCTTCGACGGCGATGAGCCGGACCTGGCGGCGGTTCGCGGCGGTCAAGCGCCGGTACGACCCCGGCAACCTGTTCGCCCGCAACCGCAACGTCCGGCCTCGGTAGGTCTGGGTAGCCCTCACCCACGCGGCCTGGGAGCCCGTACCCGGGAGACCCGGGGGCTCACAACTGACGCAGCGTCTGCATGGCGTCCCTCTCGATGCGTGAGAGCTCGTGGAGGACGGCGCCGGCCTGATCCAGATATCCCGGGTCGCCGCTCTCCCCGGCCTTGGTGATCAGTGCGGCCACGTCCGTCCACAGCGCGGCGGCCTCGGCGTACAGCCGGTGGCCGGTGCGCAGGCCGCCGTCGTCGATCAGCCGGGTGCACTCGTCGAGGAAGTCGCGGTAGAGGGCGCGGAACAGACCGCCGCCGGTGCCGCCCTTCTCCATGAGGAGGGCGGCCTGCGGCAGGTCCCGCCGCGGCTCGCCGGCGCGCAGCAGCCATCCGGGCACCTGTCCGGCGGCTTTCGCGATGCCGCGGTAACCCAGGTTCGCGATGGGGGCGGCGAGGAAGGCCTCGGCGCAGTCTCTGACGGCCGGGATGATCTGGTCCTGCCAGGACGGCGGACGGGCCGGCAGGGTGACGGTGAAGGAGCGGTTCCTGGCGGTCATCGGGCCGCGTTCGGCCCGCGCCCTGGCGAGGCTGTCGCGGCTGGTGCGCACCGCTCCGCCCTGCTGGCCGGTGTCCACCAGGTAGGCGTCGTGCTCGTCGTAGCCGTACATGGCGACGACATGACCGCCGAAGTGCACCTTGGACTGGAAATAGTCCAGGTGGTAACAGTCGAGCTGGAGGCCGACCGGGCGGCCGGCGTCGATGGGGGTGGCCACGTTCTGCCACGCCTTGCGCGGCGAGGCGGTCTCCTCGACCGTCAACGTCAGCCCCAGCCTGGCGGCCAGGTTCCTGGTGAGGTCGAAAGGCCTGACGCGGCCGCCGAGGAAGGGGAACGGCATGCCCTTGCCGTCCCAGTAGATAAAGGACAGGCCCGAGCCCAGCCCGAACAGCATGGGCTCGGACAGGTCGAGCCCCTCGTGCCGCAGCAGCACTCCCAGCGCCGTCGTCTCGCAGTGGTGCATGCCGCGGGTCTCGACGTCCTTCACAATGGTCACGCGTCGCTCTCCTCACACTGACCCGGCGAACGGTCACGCCGTCCCCGTCCCTGACACCTTCGTGATCAACCGCTGGGGCCGATGGAAGGAGCATGAGGCCTCCCACAGTGGGAGAGTCCAGCCGCACCGGGTCCTCCGGCCGGCCGCTCCCGTCCGGACCGCTCCCCGGCCGCCGGACTCCCGGTGCTCACGAGGCCGTCAGGCTGCCCGTTCGGCCAGTTCCAGGACCGCGCCGACCAGTTCGGACCCGTCCAGGAAGACGCGGTCGTTGTGGCCCGCGCCCGCGATCTCGACACCGCGGACCAGTCCCGGTGCGGCCTCGGCCACCGCCCGGCTCAGGCGGGCGGGCACGATGGTGTCGCGGGAGCCGAAGACGACCGTCGTGGGCACGTGCACGCCCGCCAGATGCTCGGTCACCGGGAAGCGGTCCCACAGCAGGGGACGCACCGGCAGGAAGGGGTAGTTCACCTGACCGGCGTCGGCCAGGTCGGTGAAGGGGGAGCGCAGCAGCAGCGCCGCGGGCGGATGCTCGGCGGCCAGTTCCGTGACCACGGCGGCGCCCAGGCTCTCCCCGAAGTAGATCACGGCGTCGCCGGAGCGGGCCAGGTGCTCCCGCGCCGCCCGGACGTCCAGGGCCAGGCCGGCCTCGCTGGGCCGGCCGGGGTTGCCGCCGTAGCCCCGGTAGTCCATGAGCAGCACCGACAGCCCCCGGGAGGCCAGGGCGCGGGCGAGCGGCGCCCGGTGCATCCGGTTTCCCGCGTTGCCGCCCGCGACGAGCACCGACACACCGCGCGCGGGTCCGGCGGCGGGCACGTGCCAGGCGCCCAGGCGCAGGCCGTCGGCGGTGATGAGGGTGACGTCGCGCGCCCCGGGCAGGACCGTGGCGGCCGGCGGGACCGGGGAGCCGTCGGGCAGGTAGATCAGACTGCGCTGGAACAGCCAGGCCAGGCCGACCACCAGGAGGGCGAGCACGAGCAGGGCCGGCACGCCGCGTGTGATCCAGACGGACATCATCGACCTCCCCGCCGTCCACGGTACGGGACATCCGCCGCTCACCCGGCCCGTCCGTCCTGCCGCAGTCGCCGGCGGACGATCGCCGATCCGGCCCGATCCGGAAACGGTCCCCAGGGGACGAGGGCGCCCCGGTGCCTCGCACGTCTTCTGTTCGCGTACGGCTCCTAGGGGAATCTACTGGAATGAAACGTTCCGTTCTGATATTCTGAGATCAGAACGTTCCGTTCCGAAAAGATAGGGGTTCACCATGACTTTCCTCGTCACCGGCGCCACCGGGACCGTCGGCCGCCTCGTCGTCGAGGAGCTCCTCGCCGCCGGACGGCAGGTGCGGGCCCTGACCAGGAACCCCGGCAAGGCGGACCTGCCCGAAGGCGTCGAGGTCGTCGCCGGGGACCTCGCCCGACTCGACTCGCTGGCCGGCGTCTTCGACGGCGTCGAGGCCGCGCACCTCATCAACTTCGCCGGCGATGACTACTCGCCCCTGCCCGACGGCGCCGGCCTGGTGAAGCTGATCACCGAGGCGGGCGTGCGCCGGGTCACGGTGCTCGGCGGACGTGCCGAGAGCGACCTGGAGCAGGCGCTCGCCGCCACGGACGTCGAGTGGACGCTGCTGGAGCCGGTCGAGTTCATGTCCAACACGCTGCGCTGGTGGGCACAGACGATCAAGACGGACGGCGTCGTCAAGGAGCCGTTCGGCGACCGGCTGAGCGCGCTGGTGCACGAGCGCGACATCGCCGCCGTGGCCGCGACCGTACTGGTCGAGGGCGGACACGGTGGCAGGACGTACATGCTGACCGGACCCGAGGCGATCACGCTCAGGCAGAAGATCGCGATCCTGGGCGCCGCCATCGGCAAGGACGTGGAGTTCGTGGAGCTGACCGTGGACGAGGCGCGGGCCAAGTGGCGCGCCGACGGCATGGGGGAGGAGACCGTCGAATTCCTCATGGAAGCCCTGGGCAACACGCCGGAGGCCGGCTACACCGTGGTCCCGACCGTGAAGGAGATCACCGGCCGGGAGGCGCGGGGCTTCGCGGAGTGGGCCGAGGAGAACGCCGGAGCCTTCCGTCCCTGATCGGGAGACCGGCCGCCGCCTGCCCGTCTGAACCGCTCAGGCGGGATTCAGATCAGCATGTGCAGCCGGATCATCGTGCGGCCGGGCCGGCTGTGCACACGCATGAGGTCGCACAGCCGGTTGACGACCATCAGCCCGTGGCCACGTGCCCCCGCAGGCTGCACGCGACTGGCGAGCGGATCGACCACGTGGCCGTCGTCGTCGACCTGGCACACCAGCATCCGCTGCTCGCTCCACATGCTGAGCCGGCCGCCGGCGCTGGTGTGCTCCAGGGTGTTGGTGGCCAGCTCGTTGACGGCCACGACCAGTTCCTGCACCCGGCCGGGACGAAGGCCGATCGCGGCGGCCCGCTCGGCGGTGAAACGCCGCACCTCGGCCAGGCAGGCGTTGCCGTGGTAAGCGATGGCGACCGCGTGGGCGGGCACCGGGGGCAGCGGCAGGTTGAGCTCGTCGATCACGACCAGCGGGTCGTCGTAACGAGGGCTGGGCAAGCGTGATCCTTCGCGCATCATGACCGGGTGGGTACGCTGCGCCTCAGTCAGTACGCGGGCATCGAGACGGGCGTCATACGGGCAGACGATGAGCGCGTCCCTTCCGGCGAAGGCCATGTTGACCATGGCTTCGTGCAGGACGCAGGCGGAGTGTTCAGGGCGGCTGCCAGCGCGGTGCGGATGGGACCGAGGCTCGGATGCGGCACGGCGACCAGCACCGGCTGGCCCGCGGCCAGGGCGTCGTGCACGAACGGCAAGACGCCGGCCAGGTAGTCCTCGACGCCGTCGTAGAGCAGGCCCACATGCTCGAACGCGCCGAGGTGGCCGCCGCTGATCGCGAGGTCGTCGGTCAGAGCGCTCATCGGCGACCCGTCGCGGCAGCCGGAGACACGCCATCGGCCGGTAGGACCGTCAGCCCTGGCGCCTCAGCCCCGATCATGTCGAGGAGCCTGCGCAGCGCGGCCGAGGCGCCCACGATCCGCATACCGTACGGCAGGGCGCCGGCGGTGCGCACCAGCGCCGCCGCGCAACTGACGTCGGCGAAGGCCAGCCGGCTCACGTCCACGGTCGCGGGGCTCCCGGCCGGCAGGTCCTCAGCCAGCCCGGCCAGCACCGCCTCCAGAGCGTCGCGGCAGGCGCGGTCGGCCTCGCCGATCAGGCGCAGTCCGGCCGGGTCCGTGGTGCGTACCAGCCGCAGCCGCGGGTGCCAGTCGTCCCCGGTGCGGGGGAAGACAGCCGCCGGGTGGGCGGCGGCGATGCCGCGCAGCCGGTCGCCGGGGAACAGCCGCTGATCGTACATGCACACCACGGTGGCGTAGGCGTCGGCGAAGATCCGGCTGGCCTGCGCTTCGTACCAGGCCAGCCGCTCGGTGCCGTCCACCTGCGGCCGACGCGCCGCCCACGCCATGTCCGCGATCACCCGCAGGCCCGCATATCCCTCCTGGCGGGCCTCGGCGAGCTGCCGGTGCCAGCCGTCCAGCACCGCCTCGGCGTCGAAGCGCCCGGTGGCCAGATAGGAGGTGTCGGCGGTGTGGAACCGCGCCTGCCCGAGAGCGTCGGCCGTCTCGACGTCGACCCCGCGCTCCGCGAGCGCCGACTGCAGTGTCCGCGGTGCGATCTCCTCTGTGAAGCACAGCACCTTCTCACCCGCGCCCAGACCGGCGCCGACGAACTCCAGCATCGTCGTCAACCGCTCGTCGTCGGTGCGGAAAGGCCAGCAGATGTGATCACCCGGCGTGAGCCGGTCCACCGGGGTCGTCATCACCTTCACCATGCTTCTGTCGGTCGGTAGGGCGCACCGAGGCCACTACAGCTTACGTGTCCGTCCGGTGCCGCAGCCGTTCCTGCTCATCCATTATCCGGACCGGAACGGCATTATCCGGGCCGGAACGGAATTCGGCCATCGCGCCCACGGCAGCATCACAGCCGCCGGAGACCGTCATGACGGCCGGGCCGACGGCTCCACCGGCAGGGCCACGGTGAAGACGGTGCCGCCACCCGTCCGGGGGGCGGCGGTGACGGTGCCGCCGTGGGCGGTGACGATCGCGCGGACGATGGCCAGGCCCAGGCCGGTGCCCTTGATCCCGGCGTCCTTGGCGGTGGAGGCGCGGAAGAACCGGGAGAACAGGTGCTCGTACTGCTCGGGCGGGATGCCGATGCCGGTGTCGGCGATGGTGAGCACGGCCATCGCGCACGGAGCCCGGCCGCGATCCTCGCTGTCGTCGCCGGTGACGGGTCCTGCGGTGAGGGTGACGGCGCCCTTCTCGGGGGTGTACTTGATCGCATTCGACAGCAGGTTGTCCAGCACCTGGCGCAGCCGGAGCGGATCGGCGCGCAGGGGCAGCCGTTCCGGTAGCTCGGCGGTCAGGGTGAGGTGTTTGGCCTGGGCGGCGGGCCGGTGGTCCTCCAGGGTCTGGCGGATCAGCTGGGCCAGATCCATGGGACGGATGTCGATGCTCAGCTGCCCGGAGTCCAGGCGGGCCAGGTCCAGCAGATCCTCGACGAGGCGTTGCAGCTGGGCGCTTTTGCGGTCGATGACGTCGACGAAGGTCTGCTGGTCCGGGGTCAGGTCCGCATCGTCGGCGAGCATCTCGGCATAACCGCGGATGGCGCCGATGGGGTTGCGCAGCTCGTGAGTGACCATCGCCATCAGCTCGTCCTTCATCCGGTCCATCTCGCGCAGTTTCCGCACCTGCTGCTGCTGTTGAGCCAGCAGGTGTTCGCGCTGTTCGGCCAGGCGATGGCGTTCGGTCACGTCGGTGGAGATGCCGTCGATGAACAGCCGGTCACCATCGCGGCGCGGGGTGGCGCGGATCCAGATCCACCGGGTCACCTCATCCAGGCCACGGATGCGGCACTCGATCTCGGCCCGCTCGCCGCGGCCCAGCGCCTGGGTGAAGGCGGCGTAGGCCGGCTGGTCGTCGGAGTGGACGCGGCGGGCCATCACTTCGGCCAGATCCGCGCCCTCGGGCAGCGGGCGGCCGAACAGCGGGGCGGCGTTCTGGCTCTGATACACCGAGCGCGTCGAGCCGCCGGGGGTGACCTCGGCGGTCCACACGTTGTCGGTGATCTGGGCGATGACCTGTTCGAAGTGGCGGCGGCTGGTGGCCAGCGCCACGGCGAGCTCCTCGGCGCGGCGCCGTTCCACGTACCGGCCGACGTGGGCGCAGACACCGTCCAGCAGCATGGTCAGGTCATCGTCGGCCGGTTGGACGGTGTCGGTGAAGAAGGTCAGCACGCCCAGGATCTGGTGGCCGCTGCGCACCGGCAGGCCGATGGCGGCCCGCAGACCGGCCTGCAGCGCCTGCGGTTTGCTGATGATGGCGCGCGGGTCGTCGGCCAGGTCGCTGATCCACATCGCCCGGCCACCGGCCCAGGTGATGCCGGCCACGCCCTGGCCGGGCCGCATCCGCTCCGGCCGGCTGACCAGGAAGGCCGACAAGTCCCGGCGGGGCGCGGTCCAGGAGCCGATCCGCACAATCGCCGCCTGGTCCGCGCTGACCTGCCAATACTCGCCGTAGCTCCAGCCCAGCGCCTCGGTGACGGCGGCGACCACGGCGACGGCGGCCTGCTCGGCGGAGACGGCGTCGGCCAGCGCCTGGGCCACCGCGTGCTGGGCGGCGGCCAGCACGCCGGCCCGGTGTACCTCGGTGATGTCGTCCAGGACCACCAGCGCGCCCAGCCGCTGCCCGTCGGGGGTGTCGATCGGCCGGCCGGTGACGGCGAAGCGGCGCGGGTGCCGGCCGGGCGGATGCACGATCACCTGTTCGCCGTCGATGCGTTCACCGGCCAGCGCCCGCGCCAGCGGCACCTGCCGCGGTTGCAGCGGGGTGTGCCCGTCAGCGGCGTACAGATGAAAGGCCACGGCGATGTCGCGGATGTGCAGCCCGGGGATGTACGGGCGGACCTGGCGCATCGACTGGTTGAACACCACCACGTCGCCCTCGGCGTCGCAGGCCACCACTCCCGAGGCCAGGCTGTCCAGCAGGGTGGCCAGGAACGTCTGCTGGCGCTCTGGCGGCATGCGGGTCAGGGCGGCAGGGTCCGGCTGCCCCACCGGCGCCCGCGGTCCAGAAGAATCCAGCGGCCGGTCGTCATCCTGCTCTGACTGCGTGCCCATGACGCTCATCCCCCCGACATCATCAGCACTTTTCTCGTCCCCCCTGGCCCCGATCGCAATCCCTCCATTCAGCCACGGCGCCTTCCGTGCCCAACGGGTGGCTCGGGGCCCGCAGGTCACAGCGTTTCCGACAAGGCACGGCCATACGGGCAGGCCGTCGTCACTCCCCGCCGGAGAACAGGTCGCGTCTGCGGACGGGGGCGAGCGCGAAGCGGGCCGCGATCTTCGCCGGGGTCAGCCAGCGGACGTGTGCACCGTTGCGAGCCTGGGACAGTGCCCGCTCGGCCAGCCACGGGGCGACGGTCTCGACCCGGTCGGCCAGGATGTTGAAGATCCTCTTGGCCTTCTCGAAGGATTCCGGGTCGTAGCCGCGGGTGAGCAGGTCCGTGACGACCATCCCGGGGCTGAGCAGCCCGACCGACACCCCCGGCGGCACCTCCCCGGCCAGCGTCCGGGTCAGGTAGGTCAGCGCCCGCTTGGTCGAGCCGTACACGCTCAGCCCGGAGACCGCCCGGCCGTCGCTGCCCAGTCCCTCCATGTTCCACACGTGGCCGCGTCCCTGGGCGGCCATCCCGGCGAGCGCCACCGCCGATCCGTTGAGCACTCCGACCAGGTTCGTCCCGACCACGGCGCGGACCTCGGCGTCGGGCAGCTCCCACAGCGGGGCCCGGGTGTGGGAGACCCCGGCGTTGTTGATCCAGACGTCCACCGCGCCGAAGCGCCCGGTGGCCGCCTCCCACAGCTCTCGCACCTGGGTCCGGTCGGTGACGTCGGCCACCACGCCCAGGACGTCCGGCCCGGGCAGTCCGGCGGTCGCCTTCTCCACCGTCTCCGCGCGGCTGCCGCAGAACGCGACCCGGTGCCCGCTCTCCAGGAAGGCCCGGACGAGCCCGAGACCGATGCCCCGGGTCCCGCCGGTGACCACGATCGTCTTCATGACCGCCTCTCCGGGACGCCGTGGACGACGGCGTCCAGCGTGTCGCCGCCGAACAGCTGGTGGACAGCGGCCGGTGCCGCACCCGCGCCCCTACCCGGTCCGGAGCCGATCATGAGCTTCCGGTCCCCGAGATCGGCCGCCTACGCCGTCGTGGACCGTGAGGCCCGGCCCCGGGTCACTCGTTCTCTTCGGCGCCCCGCCGGGCGCGGCGGTACACGGGTCCCCACACGAACAGGTACCGGCGGATCAGCTGGACGGTGGACGCCGACGGCGACTGGAAAACCACCACGAGGTGCTGCCCCAGCCCGTTGGGCGCCTCGCGCACGGCGGTGACGGTGCCGATCTGGCTCAGGGTTCCGATGCTGAGCAAGGCCCGGACGTGCACCCGCTCACCTACGGCGATGTCGAAGGCCGGCGTCCAGCAGCGCAGCGCCTTCTCGCTGAGGTCCAGCAACGTGCTGTCGAAGGTGACGGCGGGCTGAGTGGCGAAGGTGGACAGGCGCATCGGCTCCCCGCCTCCGCCCCGCTCGTGCCGCCGGCGTCCGAGCCGGCGGGCCTCGCCCAGCGGCTGTACCTCCCAGCGCTCCGGCGGGCCGGGGAGGATGCCGGTCAGCCGCACCGGAAGCACCACGCGCCCGTCGGCGTTGATCCAGAACAGTACCAGGTGGCTGCCGACGTGGACGGAATCAAGATGGGCGACGTCCGCGGGCGTGGCGACGACGATCCCCCCGTCGGTGACGGCCTCCAGCCGGGAACGGTGCCCGGCGTCGTCATCGATGCAGACGTAGAGCGCGCACTTCAGCGGGGGAAACGGGTTCACGGGGATCCCATCGGCCGTGGCACCGCCGACCTGACGGGACCGGAGGCTCCGTCAGGGAACCGTCCCGGTCAATGGATCACGGTGTGCGGCGTCAACCCGATCCGGCTGCCGATAGGCCCTGACCAGTCGGTTCAGGGGGATTCGCCGTCTCGCGAGAGCCGCGGTCGGCTGTGACGACGGCGGCGAGGAGGCCGGGGAAGACCTCGTCGATCTCATCGCGTCTCAGGGCGTTCATCCGTGAGGTGCCGGCGTAGTACTGCCGGATGAGACCTGCCTCGCGCAGGGTCCGGAAGTGGTGCGTGGCCGTGGACTTGCTCACGGGCAGATCGAACCCGCCGCAGGCGATGTCGCCGGAGGCGCCGTACAACTGCGTGACGATGCTCCGCCGTACCGGATCGACGATGGCATCGAGGACCCGTTGGAGCGTGATCGTCCGTACGTCGGGGTGGTGGGGAATGCGGTCGGCCTCCATAACTCTATAGTACGACACCCATCAAAGTATGATGACAATCAAAGTTTGACGACGGTCGTACTTTGATGCTTGAGTGGATCATCATCTACCGGAGCGGAAGGACGGGGCGATGACCAAGGCGGTGCTGTTCCACGAACTCGGCGGGCCCGAGGTGATGCGGCTGGAGGACGTGGAAATCGGTGAGCCGGGCCCGGGCGAGGTGCTGATCCGGGTGGACGCGATCGGCCTGAACCGGGCCGAGGTGCTGTTCCGCACGGGGAACTACATAGAGCCGGTGAGACGGTTCCCGGCCCGGCTGGGCACGGAGGCGGCCGGTGTGGTCGAGGCGGTGGGCGAGGGCGTGAGCGGGTTCCGGCCCGGGGACGAGGTCAGCACCGTCCCGGCCTTCTCGCAGAACGACCACGGCGTCTACGCCGAGCGCGCGATCGTGCCTGCCGCGGCACTGGTGCGGCGCCCCGAGGGGCTTGACGCGGTGGAGGGGGCGGCGGTGTGGATGCCGTACATCACGGCCTACGGCGGGCTCGTGGAGGTCGGTGGGATGCGTCCCGGGGACACGGTCGTGCTGAACGCGGCGTCCAGCAGTGTCGGTCTGGCCGCCATCCACGTCGCCGAACGGATCGGCGCCACGCCGATCGCCGTCACCCGCACCGCCGCCAAGAAGCCGGCGCTGCTGAAGGAGGGCGCCACGGAAGTGATCGTCAGTGAGTCGGAGGACGTGGTCGAGCGGGTGCTGACGGCGACCGGCGGGCGGGGTGCGGAGTACGTCTTCGACGCCGTCGCCGGCGCCGGGGTGCGGGACCTGGCCAAGGTGGTCGCCGACGACGGCATGCTGATGCTGTACGGCGCGCTGAGCGGTGAGGCGACTCCTTATCCGGGATTCGAGCTCGGCATGCCCGCGCTGAACATGCGCACGTACACGATGCTGGAGACGGCCAGGCGGCCCGAGCGGCTGCGCAGGGCGGTCGCCTTCGTGACCTCCGGGCTGCGCTCGGGGGCCTTCCGGCCCGTGGTGGACCGTACCTTCGAACTGGGTGACATCGTGGAGGCCCACCGCTACCTGGAGCGCAACGCCCAGATCGGCAAGATCGTGGTCACCGTCGCGCACTGACCGCCCCGGACCGCTGGGCACGGGCTCTCCCGGCCCGTGGCCGTTTCGCGGGTCCGGTGTCATCCGATCCGGCCCCGACGCCTGCCGCATCGGCTGATCTCGATCTGCGCGCCGAACCTATGATTAAGTCTGTAATCATGTAATTAAACACAGAGAGACGTCTGGAGAGCCCTCGGAGAGGTCCACTGCCGGAGGTCTCCCGTGAGGTCGCGGCGCCACCGTGCTACACGAGGCGGGCCTGATCACGCCCCTCCGGCGTCACGACGACGTCCTGCGCACCTCCCTCCGGTCAGGCGGGTCCGGCCCTCCAGGACCGTCTCGGTTCTTCCCCGGAAGGCCGCCCGGTGGGCGGGGGCGTGCAGCGGACCGGACCGGTGACGCCCCGGGCGAGCCGCTCGGCATACGCGCCGATCTTGCGGGTGATCAGGCCGAGGGACTCGGTGAGCTGTTCGATCTCTGTGGTGACCTGGTCGCGGTGCTGCCGCAGGAGGGCCAGGAGATGCTCCTCCCCGTCCGCTCCCTGCCTGACGAGCTCCGCGTACTGCCGGATGGCGGGCAGCGGCATGCCGGCGGAGCGCAGGTTGACGCACAGGTGGAGCCACTCCACGTCACCGTCGCTGTAGACGCGCCGACCACCGGGGCCACGTCGCACCGGGGCGGCCAGGATGCCTTCACGCTCGTAGAAGCGCAGCGTGTGGACGCTCAGCCCGGTGCGCTCGGCGACCTGTCCGATGCTGAGCCCCTGGTTCGTCTCCGCCATGCCGCCCACCCTACGACTTGATCTAGAGTCGGCTCCAACTCGTAGGCTCCCCGCACGCCCGCCCCCCGGTTCTCGGCGCGGGTCGTTCCGGCACCCCATGACGTCTTCCAGGAGCCTGATCATGCGTTACCGCGTTCTCGGCGGCACCGGCATCGAGGTGAGCGTCCACTGCCTGGGCGCGATGATGTTCGGCGCGGTCGGCAACCCCGACCACGACGACTGCGCCCGCATCATCCACCACGCACTCCATCACGGGATCAACTTCATCGACACCGCCGACATGTACTCGGCCGGCGAGTCGGAGGAGATCGTCGGCAAGGCGCTGGCCGGCCGGCGCGACGACGTCGTGCTCGCCACCAAGGCGCACTTCCCGATGGGGAAGGGCCGCAACAGGAGCGGGAACTCGCGCCGATGGATCATCAAGGCGGTCGAGGGGAGCCTCCGGCGGCTTCGGACCGACTGGATCGACCTCTACCAGATCCACCGCCCCGACCCCGCGACCGACGTCGAGGAGACCCTCGGTGTGCTGGGTGACCTGGTCACCCAGGGCAAGATCAGGGCGTTCGGCTGCTCGACGTTCCCGGCCGCCGACATCGTCGAGGCGCACCACGTGGCCGAGCGGCGCGCCCTGCGGCGCTTCAGGACCGAGCAGCCGCCGTACTCGCTGCTCGCCCGCGGCATCGAGGCCGACGTGCTGCCGGTGTGCCAGCGGTACGGCATGGGCGCTCTGACCTGGAGCCCGCTGGCGTCGGGATTCCTGTCGGGCGCCTACCGGAAGGGGCGGCCCGTCGACCTGTCCACCGGCCGCCCGTCGATCACTCCGCACCGCTTCGATCCCTCGATCCCCGAGAACGCCGTCAAGTTCGACGTCGTCGAGCGGCTCGTCGAGCTCGCGACGGACATCGGCCGCACGCTGCCCGAACTCGCCGTCGCCTTCCCCGTGACGCACCCGGCGGTCACCTCGGTCATCGTCGGCCCGCGCACCATGGGGCAACTGGAGGCCACGCTCAAGGGCGCTCCTCTCACCCTCGACGACGCGACCCTGGACCGGATCGACGAGATCGTGCCGCCGGGCACGAACCTGTACCGGCCCGACGGCGTCTGGCAGCCGCCCGCCCTGACGGACGCCGCCCGCCGGCGGCGCCTGCCCGGCGACCGGGCCGCGGGCTGAGCCGCCCGGCCGCGCGGACAGGGGAGACGGCGGCACTGCGCCTGGGACGCCACCGCGGCACCGGACGCGCCGATCGCGGCCGGACCCTGCGGAGGTACCGTGCTCAGCGGGGTACGGCGCGCACCCATTCGCGACTCGGCTCCAGGAACTCGGAGATCGTCAGTCCCGCCCGGTTGAGCTCGCTCTCCAGGAGGTCGTCGTCGAGGCGGCGGCTGAGGAAGGTGTGCGTCCAGTGCCGGTCGCCGACGGTGTACTCCATGGTGGCCTCCAGCAGACCGGGTCCGGGCCGGTGGACGTCGGTCATGCGGACGGTGCTGCCGTCGCCGGGGACACGTTCGGACGGCTGGACGGTGTCGTACCACTCGGGCGGTTTGCGCTGCAGGATGACGCAGCCTCCGGCGCTGACGTGGCGGTGGCAGGTGCGCAGGAAGGCGGCGCGCAGGTCGTCGTCGGCGGTCTCGACGACGAACGACATCAGCAGCACCAGGTCGAAGGTCCGGTTCAGCTCCAGGCTCTGGATGGGGGAGAGGACGGTCTCGGCGCCGGTGATGTGGGCGAGCATGTCGGGGGATTCGTCGACCGCGACGACCTCGTGGCCGAGGGCGAGCAGCGGGTGGGTGATCCGCCCGGTGCCGGCGCCCAGCTCCAGGATGGACGCTCCGGGCGGGACGGCCGCATGGATGAGCTCGGGTTCGCCGCGCGCGGTGAGGGTGGCGTAGTAGTCGACCGCGCAGCCGTCCGGAGTGATCGGTCCCGGTCCTGTGCCGTGATAGAGCCGTCGTGAGATCACGTTCCCCATTCTGGGGCATCGCTTCCGGAGCCGCGCCCGAACGCGGCGAACCGGAGGGGAGGCGTCCGGGACCGGTCCTGCCCGCCTCGGTACACCGGCTGAGGATTGTCGGAGATCAAACGACGCGTTCACCGTTGACTGGGTGCGGGACCTGGCCGGGATCGCGGTCAGGGGCGGTCTCGGGGGCGGTCTCGGGGGCGTTTGCGGGCGGGAGGGACCGGTTCCGGGACGGTTCCGGGGACGACGGTGTTGGAGACGGCGCCGATGCCCTCGACGGTGAGGGTGACGACGTCGCCGGGCTTCAGCGGCGGCGGGTCCTGGCGGCCTCGCAGCCCCCACAGCTCGGCGAGGCAGCCGCCGTTGCCGCAGGTGCCCGAGCCGAGCACGTCGCCGGGCCGCACCGGGGCGCCCCGGGAGGCGTAGGCGACCAGGTCCTCGAACGGCCAGCCCATGTTCGACAGCAGGTCCCGGCCCACCACGGCCCCGTTGACCTCGGCCGTCAGCGCGAGCCGGAGGAAACCCTCGGCGTCGCGGTACGGCTCCAGCTCGTCGGCCGTGACCAGCCACGGGCCGAGGGTGGTGGCGGAGTCCTTGCCCTTGCAGGGGCCCAGCCCCACCTGCATCTCACGGGACTGCAGGTCTCGGGCCGACCAGTCATTGAAGATCGTGTAGCCGAAGATGTGGTCGCGGGCCTGCGCGGGGGAGAGGTCGCGGCCCTCGCGGCCGATGACCGCGGCCACCTCCAGCTCGAAGTCCAGGGCGCGGCAGCCCGGCGGCACGGGGACGTCGTCGTGGGCGCCGATCATCGCGTAGGGGTTGGTGAAATAGAAGGTCGGCGCGTCGTACCAGGCGTCCGGGACGCCCGCCGCGCCGCTCACGCTGCGGCGGACGCCCTCGACGTGCTCCTCGAAGGTGACGAAGTCGCGGACCGCGGGCGGCTCGACCGGCGGGAGCAGCCGCACCTCGGTCAGGGGCACGGCGGCCCCGGTGTCCGGGACGGAGCCGGTACGGATGACGTCGAGGAGCTCGGCTCCCCGCGGGAAGGGCAGGATCGCGTCGCCGTCGACGACGCCGCTGCGGCGCAGACCCTGGTACTGGAAGGTGGCCAGGCGCATGATGCTCTCCAACGGGGGATCGGACGGTCAGACCGGCGGGGCGACGAAGACGCCGCGGTCGACGTCGTTGAACGACTCCTTGGCGACCAGCTCGTTCATCGGGTTGGCGGTGCCCCACTGGTCGGTGACCTCCGGCTGGGAGAAGTCGTAGACGTGCGGGTGCCAGGCGTCCTCGTCCAGTTCCTCCAGCTCGGTGGTGTACTCCACGGTGTTGCCGTGCGGGTCCATGAAGTAGGAGAAGGTGTTGTCGCCCGCCAGGTGGCGGCCCGGCCCCCAGATCATCCGCACGCCGGCGCGCAGCAGCCGGCCGGTGCCGTACATGTACTCGTCCAGGCCGCGAAGCTCGAAGCTGATGTGGTGCAGCGAGGCGTGCGGGCCGCGGGCGATGGCCATGCTGTGGTGCTGGGGGTTGCAGCGCATGAAGTGCATGACCTGGCCCATGCGCGGGTGGGCCAGGGTGTCGGAGAGCGCGAAGCCCAGGTGGGTCTCGTACCAGGCGCGGGTGGCGTCGATGTCGGGGGCGTTGAGCACCACGTGCGAGAGCCGGACCGGTACGGACTCCTTGGCCTCCAGCTTGCGGTGGACGCGCACGGCGACGTCGGCGGAGACCTCGACGGTGCGGCCGTCGACGTCGAAGAAGCGGAAACCGTACCCGCCGCCGGGAGTGTCGACCTTCCCGGGCTCGGAGATCAACCGGACGCCCGCGGCGCGCAGCCGCTCGGCGAGGGCGTCGACGTCGGCCGGGGTGGCGGCGCCGAAGGCGACCAGGTCCAGGCGCTTCTCGTCGGCCCGGCGCAGCCGGATGACGTACTGCTCGGGCGAGCCCTCGGCGGCCAGGAACGAGATGCCGCCGTCGTTGGCGACCTCGGTCAGGCCCCAGACGCCGGAGTAGAACTCACGCTGCCGGGCGTAGTCGGGCACCGCCAGGTCGACGTGGCGCAGGTGGGTGATGAGGCGATCGGTCATGGTCGTTGTTCCTCGGGGTCCTCGGAGTCTTCAGAGATCGAAGAGGGCGACGGCGTTGCCGCCGCGGATCGCGTCGTGGGCGGCGGGGCCGAATCCGGCGGCGCGCAGCCGGTCGAGGGGGTCCTCGACGCCCATGTCGAAGGGGTAGTCGGAGCCGAGCACCACCTGGGACGCCCCGGCGGCGCCGACGAGGGAGCGCAGGGCGGCGGGCTCGTAGACGAGCGAGTCGAACCAGATCCGCCCCAGGTAGGCGCTGGGCGGCTCGGCGCAGCCCCGCGCTTCGGGCCGCACCCGCCGGCCGTGGTCGGCCCGGCCCAGGTACGTCGGCAGGTAGCCGCCGCCGTGCGCGGCGAGGATCTTCAGCGCAGGGTGCCGGTCCAGCGCCCCGGAGAAGATCAGGTGGGAGAGGGCGACGGCGTTCTCGACCGGCTGGCCGACGATGTTGGACAGGTAGAAGCGGTCCAGGCGCTCGTCCAGGGTGCAGCCGAACGGATGCAGGAACACCACCGCCCCCGCCTCCGCCGCCCGCGCCCAGAACTCCTCGTACGCCGGATCCGACAACTCGCGGCCGGGGGCGTGGGAGGAGATCTCCACACCCTTCAGGCCCAGCCCCAGGGCGTGGTCCAGGAGCTCGACCATCAGCGAGGGATGCTGGAGCGGGACCAGGCCCAGGCCGTACAGCCGGTCGGGGGCCTGCGCGCAGTGTCCGGCGACGCCCTCGCCGGCCAGGCGGCAGACCTGCTCGGCGAGCTCCTCGCCGGCCCAGTAGTGGTAGTGCGAGGGGGAGGGGCTGACGATCTGCACGTCCACCCCGGCGGCGTCCATGCCGGCCAGCCGTGCCGGCACCTGCGTGAGCCGCGCGATCCGCTCTGCGACCATCCGGCCCGAGACCGCCATGGACTCGGGACCGTTGCGCCGGGCGTCCAGCTCGCGGTGCGCCCGCAGCCCCGGCTGCCCGGCCACGGCCTGCTCGACCTGCGGCAGGATCACGTGCGCGTGCGCGTCGACGGTCCTCACGGGTACGGCGTTCAGGGAAACGGTGTTCATGGGCGCTGCGTCACCATCGCGGCGATCCGCCCCATCAGACCCGGCACGTCCGCGTCCGGCACCGGGTTCAGCTGCCAGGAGGCCAGCTGCACGGACGCCTCGACCACGGCCTTCGCACGCTCGTGACGGCGGTCCATGAAGGCGTCGAACAACGACTGGTCGATCCGGTCGGCGCCGAGCAGCAGCTCGGCCAGGACGGCGGCGTCCTCCAGGCACTGGGCGGCGCCCTGGGCGAGGGTGGGCGGGCAGGCGTGCGCGGCGTCGCCGATCAGGACGGTGCGCCCGCGGTTCCAGGGTCGGTCCACCAGCAGCGACTCGAACCAGGTGTAGTTGATGCGGTCCGGGTCGGTGATGCCGGTGCGGATCTCGTCCCAGGCGCCGCCGTACCCCCGGGCGAGGGCCAGCATGTGGGCGGGCTTGTCGGCGTCCGCGACCGACTCGCGCGGCCGGGCCCTCTCCACCAGGTAGGCGTACATGGTGTCGGCACCGGTGGGGCAGTATCCGGCGATGAAGCACGGGCCGCCGTAGATCAGGTCGGTGCGCTCGACCTCCTTGGGACGGCGGGTGTGGACACGCCAGATGCCCATACCGGTCGGTTGGGGGACGACGTCGATCCCGATGAGCCGGCGGACCGTGGAGCGGATGCCGTCGGCGCCCACCACCAGGTCGTAGGTGGCCGTGGTGCCGTCGGACAGCTCGGCCCGCACGCCGTCGCCGGTGTCGGTGAGGGCGTTCACGGTCAGGCCCGGCCGGAGCCGCGCACCGGCGTCCCGTACGGCGTCGGCGAGGATCGCGGCCAGCTCGGGGCGGTTCATGCCGAGCGTCGCCGGCAGGTCGGGACCGCCGGTGCGGGCGTCGGGGATCTCGGCGATCAGGTCCCCGCCGGGGGTCCGCAGCCCGAGGGAGTCGAAGGCGAAGCCCGCGGCGCCGACCCGGTCCCAGACGCCGAGGTCGCGCAGTACCCGCAGCGCGTTGCCCTGCAGCGTGATGCCCGAGCCGAGCGTGGCGGGCTCCGGATTGATCTCCGCGATGTCCACGGTGACGCCGCCGCGCGCGAGCAGGATCGCCAGGGCCGATCCGGCGGTGCCGCCGCCGACGATGAGGGCGTTGCCCAGTGCTGTCATGGAGATCTCACTTGATGGCGATGGGGTTGACGGGGGAGCCGACCGCTCCGGTGACGGGCAGCGGGGCGGCGGTGAGGAAGAACTCGTGGACGCCGTCGGCGGCGCAGTGCGCCGCGAGGGCGTCCAGGTCCCACATCTCGCCGATGAGGAGTCCGATGTGGGGGATGACGACCTGGTGCAGGGGCTGGAAGGCGTGGTCGAACTCGTTCGGCCGGACCTCGAAACCCCAGGTGTCGGTGGCGATGGCGGCGATCTCGGTACGGTGCAGCCAGCCGGCGGTGGTGAACGACAGGCCCGGGGCCGGGCCGCCGGCGTAGTCGCCCCAGCCGTCGCGGCGGGCCCGGGTGAGCTGCCCGGTGCGCACGCACACGATGTCGCCCCGGCCGATCGCGACGCCGTGCGCCTCGGCGGTGGCGGTCAGGTGCTCCTCGGTGACGGCGAAGCCGTCCGGCAGCTCGCCGTCGTCGCCGAGCACGCGGCCGACGTCGAGCAGGACGCCGCGGCCCGCCACGGCCGCGGCCAGGTGCTCGATGCCGGTGACCAGGTCACCGGCGGAGGTGACGACCCTGTCGGCGGGGCGGCCGTTCCAGGCCAGGCCGTGGTCGAAGATGTGGCCCAGGCCGTCCCACTGGGTGGAGCACTGCAGCGGCATGGCGATGACGTCGTCCGCGCCGCCGAACCCGTGCGGGAAGCCCTGGTCGCCGTGGACGGCGTCCGTGCCGGTGTCGGTCATGGTGTGCACCGGGTTGGTACGGCGCCGCCAGCCCTTCTGCGGGCCGTCGGTGTCGAAACGCTGGGAGAGCGAGAAGGACGTGCCCTGCCGTACCAGCGCGGCGGCCTCGCGGCGCTTGGCCCCGTCGATGAAGTTGACGGTGCCCAGGACGTCGTCGTCCCCCCAGCGGCCCCAGTTGGAGTACTTCGCGGCGGCCTCGGCGATGGCGCCCTCGGGGTCGGCTCGGTCGGGCATGCCGGTGCGGTGGAGCATCACGCCTCCCGCGGGGACGGCCCGGTCACCGAAGACGGCCCGGTCACCGAAGACGGCCCGGTCATCGGGGGCGGCTCGGCCACGCACCGGTTGCGCTGGACGCCCAGACCGGTGATCGTCCCCTCCATCACGTCGCCGGGGCGGAGCAACCGGCCCCAGTGCATGCCGTTCCCGGCCGGGCTGCCGGTGAGCACCAGGTCGCCCGGGAACAGCTCCACGGTCTGTGAGACGTAGGACACCAGCCGCGCCACGTCGAAGATCATGTCCTTGGTGGACTCGTCCTGCATCGCCTCGCCGTTGAGCCGCAGGGTCACCCGCAGGTCGCCGGGGTCGGCGACGAAGGCGGACGGCACCAGGTAGGGCCCGAGCGGGGTGAAGGTCGGGGCGTTCTTGGCCCGTAGCCAGTCGGTGCCGATCTCCGGCATGTCACGGCGGAACACCAGCTCGCGGGCCGTGAGGTCGTTGGCGATGGTGTAGGCGGCGACATGCTCCAGCGCGTGCTCGGCCGGGACCCGGAAGGCCGGGCGGCCGATCACCGCGGCGAGTTCCAGTTCCCAGTCCGGCTTGGCGCACCAGGCGGGGATCACCACGTCGTCGTACGGGCCGGTGACCGAGGAGGGCAGGCCGATGAACACGTACGGCCGGTCCTCGGCGGCGCGGCGGTCCATCATCGCGGCGACCTCGGCCCGCACCTGCTCGGCGGGGCGGCCGTCCGCGGGCTCGTGTGCCACCGCCAGGTCGATGACGTGCGTGCGGTAGTTGGCGCCGGACTGCAGGATCTGCCGGGGCTCGACGGGGGCGTGCACCCGCAGCTCCGCCAGCGGCAGCCACGTGCCCTCCACCGATCCGGCGGCGTCGTGCAGCAGCGGCAGCGCGGTGTCCCAGCGTTCCAGCAGGACCCGCGTGGTCAGCCGCGTGGTCGGATCCGGTGCGCCGAGCGCGGGGACGGTGCGCAGGTCCAGGACCCGGTCTCCGGTAACGAGACCGGGGAAGGCCGGGCCGTTCCCTGCGGAGAAGGTGCCGATCGCGAACGGGCCGGCAAGAGGCGGGTGTGTTTCCACGATGTTTCCTCCCGGTGCGGTGCCCTTAACCTTGAGCCAACCGGACGGATCTGGGAAATCGATTCTCCAGATCGGAGTAATCCATCGGATGGATAGCGGAAGGGATGCCGTGAACCTCGCCAGCCTGGATCTGAATCTCGTGGTCGCCCTGCGCGCGCTGCTGGAGGAGCGCAGCGTGACCCGGGCCGGGCTGCGGATCGGGCTCAGCCAGCCGGCGACCAGCGCCGCGCTGGCCAGGCTCCGCCGCCACTTCTCCGACGACCTGCTGGTCAGGAAGGGCAACACCTACGAGCTGACCGCCCTGGGCAGCGCACTGCGGGAACCGGCGGCCAGCGCCTGCGTCATGCTGGAGCGGCTCTTCACCAGCCGGGCGGACTTCCAGCCGGCCGTCGAGCAGCGCGAGTTCACCCTGCTCTCCTCCGACTACGCCATCGCGGTCTTCGGCGCCGAGCTCGCCCGCGCCCTGCACGCCGAGGCGCCCGGTGTCCGGCTGCACTTCCGGAACCTGGACGGCAGGATCGTGGAGGACACCGGCACGGTGCTCGGCGGCGTCGACGGCGTGCTCATGCCGCACGGTGTGATCAGGGGTTTCCCCGCCGTGGAGCTGTACCGCGACGAGTGGGTGTGCCTGGTCGCCGACGACCATCCCGACATCGGCGACCACATCACCCTGGACGACCTGGCCCGGCTGCCCTGGGCGGTCTACCGGCGCTTCTTCGACGCCCCGGTCACCCGGCAGCTGAGCACGCTGGGACTGGAACCCCGCGTGGAGGTGTCCGTGCAGAGCTTCTCCCTGCTGCCCAACCTGGTGGCCGGGACCCGCCGGGTCACCCTGGTCCAGCGGCGCCTGGCCGAGATGCTGCGCGGGCTCGCTCCGGTCCGCGTGCTGCCCTGCCCGTTCGAGGCGGCGCTGCAGGAGGCCCTGTGGTGGCATCCCGTGCACAGCCAGGACGCGGCGCACATCTGGCTCCGCGAGAGGGCGGCCGAGGTCGGGCGGGCGCTGCGGGAGCAGGACCATCCACCCCGTGGATGAGGGATATCAGAACTTCCGGTCTTCCGCGCGTCGCGTCCCTTGCCCGACAGTGCTGTGCACCATCCCCCGCGACATCTAGCGAGGCCCGCATGTCCCAGCCGGCCATCGCGAAGCAGGCTGGCCCGCCCCAGCTCGTCTTGCTGCTCATCGGAAGCTGCATGCCCGTGCTCGGCGCCGTCCTGCTCTCGCCGGTCCTGCCCCGCATCAGTGAACACTTCGCCGCCACACCGGGATCCGACGTCCTGGTCCCGGTGATCCTGACCGTCCCGGCGCTGTTCATCGCGCTCGGCGCCCCCTTCGCCGGCGCCGTCGCCGACAAGTTCGACCGCAAACGCCTGCTGATCGCCGCCATGGTCGGCTACGCGATCTCCGGAACCGCGCCGCTCTACCTGGACTCGATCCAGGCCATCCTGGCCAGCCGCGTGCTCGTCGGCGTCTGCGAGGCGGCCATCATGACCTGCTGCACCACTCTGATCGCCGACTACTGGTCCGGTCCGCGCCGCATCCGCTACCTGGGCCTGCAGACCCTCGTCACCACCGTCGCCGCGACGGCCTTCTTCGCGCTCGGCGGGCTGCTCGGGGCCGGCGGCTGGCGCACCCCGTTCTGGCTGTACGCCGTCGCCGCGCTCGCCGCGATCCCCATGGCGCTCCTCCTCTGGCAGCCCGCCGCCGCACACCACGGAGGCCCCCACGACGGAGGCCCCCACGACGGAGGCCCCCACGACGGAGGACCGCACCACGGCGACCGGGAGCCCTGGCCCTGGCGGGCCCTGGCCGTCCCCTCCCTGGTCACCATCGGCGGAGGCGTCGTCTTCTACACGCTGATCGTTCAGCTCTCCTACGTCCTGGACGGGGTGGGGGTCTCCGACCCGGCGGTCATCGGCGGCGTCACCGCGCTCATGTCGCTGGCGACCGCCGTCGGAGCCGGCCTGTTCGCCAGGGCCTCCGGCCGCGGCGCGCGCGTGCTGCTCATCGCGGAGTTCGCCCTGTCCGGCCTGGGCCTGCTCCTGATCTCCGCGACCGAGGCCGTCCCCGTGATCGTCGCGGGCGCCGTGCTCACCGGCTTCGCCACCGGACTGCTCCTGCCGACCCTGCTCACCTGGGCGGTCAACAGGCTGCCGTTCGCGCAGCGCGGCCGCGGCACCGGGCTGTGGACCGGCGCCCTGTTCCTCGGGGAGTTCCTCTCCCCGCTGCTCGTCAGCGCCCTGGCCGCGGTGACCGGAGGGCTCGGCCTGTCCCTGGCGGTGATCGGCGTCGCGTCGCTGGTGCTGGCCGCCCTGGTGGCCACCGTCCTGACCGTCCCGGCCACGCCGCTCAACGCCGCTCCGGCCGAGTAGGCACACCCCCGCCCCCGCGCGGGATCCGGCGACACGCGGTGCGCCCGGCGGTCCCTTCCGTCCGGGCGCACCGCGCGTGATCATGTCCTTACCGCCCCAGTGCGGGCTCCCGGGGCACCGGAACGAAGGAAAGGCAGCAGTCGGATGGCATACGAAGTACGCGGCGTGATCGCGCGAGGCAAGGGCCAGGCCGTGTCGGTGGAGTCGGTCCTCGTGCCCGATCCGGGTCCGGGGGAGGCGGTGGTCACCGTCCAGGCCTGCGGAGTCTGCCACACCGACCTGCACTACCGTGAGGGCGGCATCAACGACGACTTCCCGTCACTAGGTTTTTCTCCCATGCTGGAGGCATGACACAGAACAAGCGCGGTAAGAAGGCGGAACCCCAGCTCAGGGCCGGTGTCTACGCCCGGCTCAGTGAGACCTACGACGCGGCGGAGTCGGTCCCCACACAGCTTGAGAACGGAGCGCGTCACGCTGCGCGCAGGGGAGACCGGTTGGTTGCCTCTTTCAAAGACGACGGCGTTTCGGGATACAAGGAGATATCGCGAGACGGATTCATGCAGCTCATCGCCGCGATCGAACGCGGTGAACTCGACGTAGTAATAGTGCGTGACATCGACCGGCTCACGCGAAATCTCGACGACTGGAATCAATTCGAGCGCGCTTGCGTGCGTAACGGCGTCATCCTCTCCGCGTACACCGGCGGGGATCTCGACCTGAGCACACCGGAAGGTGCGTATTACGGTGGCATGGAGACTCTGAGAGCCCGCAGGGAAAGCGCCGTCAAGTCGGCACGTGTACGCGAGGCCGTAGAGCGAAACGCAAGGAAAGGCCGTCGCCCGGGAGCGGGAAAGCGTAGATTCGGCTATCGCAATATCTACGACAATCCTCACGAGACTGATCGAAAGCGTCGGGTCATCCGAATAGAGCTAGATCCTGCCGAGCCTGACCTGATCAGAGAAGCGGCTACCCGTCTCCTCGATCATGGAGAATCGCTAGGCGGTATAGTCCGAGACTGGCAGTCAAGAAATATTCCGACGGTCACGGGTAGCCGCTGGGATCCCAATACGCTACGCGGAATCCTAACCTCAGCGTTTATCGCCGGTCTCCGTGAATGGGAAGGCGAGAAATATCCCGGCGACTGGCCTGCAATCATCGACATCGATACCCACGAGCGACTCCGCAGACTGTTCAGTGATCCAGGGCGCAAGGCAGACGTCACCCGTCGTCAGAAGCATCTTCTCTCGGGCATCCTGCTGTGCTCGAAATGCGAAAAGAAGATGTACTTCCGTGGGGAGAAGGCTCCGCGAGCCAACAGCTACGCCTGCGCCTGGGGGATGCGTGGCGGATGCGGAGGGACGCGGATCAAAGCGGACTCTCTTGAGGAATATGTAACCGGAGCCGTCTTAGACGCTCTGGAGTCCCCTCGTATCCAAGAGGCACTTCGGAAGGGAACAGACAAGGCCGAAGAAAAACAGCGCATCTTGATCCTGAAGCAGATAAAGAAAGCCAAGGAGCGAAAGGAGGAGGCGCGACTGGACTACGGTGGAGAAATTATAGATCGGGAGGAATGGCTAGACATCAGAGCGCAAGTCAACTCGCGCATCACGGAGCTTCAGCGTGAGTATGACAGGCTCTCCGGGAAGGTTGTCATTCTAGGGGACATCCCTCCGGGCGACGAGGTTCGCGATGCCTGGGAAGGCTGGACGATAGAACGTAAACGTGCTGCGATCAGATCGGTTCTCATCGACATCAAGATAAGGCCGGTTCCGGAGGACATGCGGAGCAATCTTCCCAGTCTGCATGCGGACGCGGCACAGAAAATAGAGTTGGAGCTCAAGAGGCTGAGGCAGCGCGTAGATTTCAACTGGAGAGTCTAGAGCGATACGCCTCGTATGAACCCAAAAGGGAGCCGGTCATTTGACTGGCTCCCTTTGGTTTGGACGACTGGATTGTGGATTAACCATTTCTGTTTCTCGCTCTTTTCTTGGATCGTGCGCGGGGCGGGAGATCGCGGAACAGCAGGACTATGACCGCGACGGTTGCGGGGTCTTCGATCCGCTCGGGAAGTCCCTGCTCGACGCGTGAGCGTCGTCCGTGCTCGGCTCCGGCCGTCCGGTAGCTCTCGCGATCTTCAGGGCTCGTTAGGCATCACCTCCTTCCTCGATACGCTGAGTGATTGTCTTCGTCTTCGTCTATGGGCCGCGCTCGCCCTATGCGCGCAGACGCGCGTGTGGACATAGACGAAGACAATTACGGAGAGTGGTCCTCGCGCCTGTCACGCCAACGGCCCCGGGACACTTGGACGGCGTGTCCATCGCTGGCGAGCTGCCGCAGCCGTTGATAGATCCACGGGCGACTCATCGACGTTGCGGTGATCAGGTCACCGATCGAGGTGCCCTCTCCGGGTGCGTTGGCGAGCGCTGCCTTCAAAGCGTCCTCGGCGGCGCTCGCGGCTTCCTGGCGGGCATGCCGTCCCCTGGCTGCGGGAAGCGGCGACGGTGGCTCAGAGGCCGTCTCAGGGGCGTACAGAGGCGTTTCCCTTGCTTCGGCCGAGATGGGGTCAAGCGACGGACGGCGCTCGGCGTGCCGTTCGGCGGTGCGCTGAACGATCTCATCGGTGAGCAGGTAGGCGCGCCCACGACGGGGGATGTCGTGCTCAGGGGCGCTGAGCAGGAACTTTCCAGGCGCGTTGAGCTTGTCGGCGTGCCATCCGGCCTTGTGCATGCCCGCACCCAAGATCAGGTCGGCGTCCCCGCGTTCGCGGACACGGCAGGCCAGACGGACATCCATCTGAGAACGGACGGCGCTGTGCCCCATCGCGCGCTGTGAGGGGCGTTGCGTCGCGATGAGCAGCGTGACAGCGGGAGCGCGGCCCCGTCTGGCGATGGAGTCGGCGTAGGTGACCGCCTCAGGGGCGTCATCGACGAGTTCGGCGTACTCATCGATGATGATCACCAGGGCGGGCGCGTCCGGCGTGGGTTCCCACACACGAAGCCCGTGGGAGGCCAGCCACTCAGCGCGGCCGTCGAGGATCGCCACCGCATCACGGAGCAGCGTGCATGCTTCCTGCGGTGTGGTGGCGATGCGATCGAGGCAGGATGCCCACGGCTGGAGCTCCATGCCGCGTTTGAGATCGATACCCCAGACGATCACGTCGGCGGCGGCCGTGAGATTGCCCATGACGACGTTCACGGCACCGGACTTGCCCGCTCCCGCCACCCCGCCGAACAGGGCGTGACGACGCAGCAGGGAGACGGCTACGGGGGTCCCGTCCTCCCATAGGCCAAGCTCCATCGGTTGGGTGACGGAGGTGATCGACGGGCCGGGCCAGGTGATCGCGTCGGCGTGGGGGTCGGTCTCGATGATGCGCACGTCGGCGCGGTCGGCGCGTTGCTCGGGTACCGGCTGAATGCGCACACCACCGCGCCGCGCGCCCAGCGCCGATTCAACGTTTCCGATCTTGGTAATGGCGTCCTCGACGGTCTGGCCACGGGCCAGCGCGAGGCGGAAGCGGTAGCCCCACAGATCGACGATCGCGGACTGAATGCGTGATCCGGCGAGGCCGATCTGTTCGGCGAGTTCGGGCCATGCGGCGAGCTTGCGTTCTACCCGGACCTTGGCGCGTCGGCGACGGTGGACCCACCAGGGGAGGGCCGAGACGAAGCCACCGATGATCAGGATCGAGGGGAGGGGAGGTTTGCCGGGTCCGATGGCTGTCGCCGTTGCGACCCAGCCCCCGATCATCGCGACCAGGTACGCGGCGTACACGCGTTCCAGGCCACGGGACAGACCGACATGCCGACCGAAGATCAGGACGGTCATGGTCAGGAAGGCGGCTCCGATGCTGATGCCTACCCACCAGGTCGGCTGGGAGATGTGCAGCGCCACGGCGGCGGCCTCGACCAGCAGAGCCAGCCCCAAGGGGGCCAGTTCGGACCGGTAGCGCCAGATCAGGCGGAAGAAGATGACGATCGCGATGGAGTCGAACTCGATGTCATCCATGATGATCATGGGTTCGATTCCCGCGCGGCGCATACGGCGCGCATCGCGCCGCAAGCGGCTACGGGATAGGCGGTGCTTCGTCATCGGCCCTCACCTCGCGTGGGAGCGTCGGTGTACGGGCGGGGGTAGCGAAGCGGGGGAGGGGCGTCGCCCTGGTTGGCGAGCTCGTCACGCACGTACCAGAAGGGATCGTCTTCTCCCTCGTGGTGGGCGTTGAGCGAGGCGAGAACGGCGGCTTTCAGGTTGGCGTGGTGGAGCCGGATGCTGGCGACGTGATCGCGAAGGCGCTCAAGGTCGTCACAGAGATCGGGAATGTCGTCGAGGGCCGTAAGGACGGCGGAGACGGTTTCGGTCTTGTGGAACGGCACCCAGAGGGGGCCGTTGATCAGGAGTAGGGCGTGGGCGTGGTTAAGGCGGGCTGCCTGGACGTTGACGTTGTGGAGTGGGGTGTTCGTACGGCATCACCTCCCAAGATCGTGGGCGGAAGTCGGGCCGCCCGTAGGTTGGAATCTGACGGTGAGTGACCAATCCTGATGGTGCGCGCATGGTCGCTCGTGGTGCAGTGGTTCGTTCCTGGTTCATGATCATTTTCCTTTCCGCGGTTCGGGCCGGCGAGGTCACTAGCTGGTATTACTTGTAGACTCCGTGCTTCGCGATCAACCGTCCTTCTCGATTGGTCTAGCGCCGTACGGACTGTTTGGTGATCGCTTGTGGTCACGCTCGGTCAGAACGCTCCGGTGATAGTGCGAATGACGGTCGATACGAGACGGCGGACTTCCGGGGCGGCGATGGTGGACGCCAGGTAGAAGCCGAACAGGATGCACACCACCGCATGAAGGAACTTCAGTGAGGAGTGTCTGAGCAGCACCCACACGACGGCACCGAGGATGACCACGAGTGGCAGAGAGAGGGTCATCGTTGATCACCTCCTTTCGCTGAGGCTGAGGCTGAGGCGGGTAGGTCGGGGCAGAAAGCGCACTCTTCATCGCGGACGTACAGCCCCATGACTCGCCGGGAGTAGCGCTCCAGCGTGGTCCGTGGCGTGCGATGAAGGCGCATGCGCTTGTCCTCGCGTTTCATGGCCAGGACGGCGACGGCCAGGGCCGCCAGCACGATCACGCTGAGACTGCATGCGATGACGACGGTCAGGAACATCGGTGGTTCCGGAGCTGTAGTGCCATGACGTGGCGTGCCACGGTGGCCCGATCACGGGCGCGGACGTCTATGGCGACGCGGGCCAGCATGACGGCCGTAGCAACGAAGCCGATCAGTCCGAGAACCATTGAAATGAGGGGGATCACCACTGGTCTCCCTCTCGGGAGAAGGGAGCCTTACGCCGATTCCAACGGCTACGGCTACGGCACTTCCGGCACAGGCTCGTGCCCTTGTCGGCCAGAGCGCCGCATTCGCACTTGCGCCCATAATTTTCGGGTGCGGGGATGTTTATGCGTGTGTTCGTTTCTCTTTCTACACGGGATGGCGTATCAGGGATGACGGAGTCCTGGTAGGACATGAGTGCGCTATGCCGTGCATAGGCTTCCTCGGAAATGGCCACCATACGGTAGCTGGCGCGACCGAACTCGATGCTTGCCGTGTAGTGCCCCGCCTGATCCTTGAAAGCAACGTCATGGAGTTCGGCGAGGCGTTCGACCGCTGCGCGCTGTATGGCATAGCCCTTGTCGATTCCCGGGAAAACCAGAACATCGACGCTGTATGGAACGGGCAAATCGGAATGGCGTTCCAGGAAATCTGCGAGCATGCGGATTCCGGAGATTACTTCGGATCGGTGCTGTCGTTTCGTAGTTGACATGATTGATCACTTCCTTTCCGTTTTGGCGTTGCTCGTACGGGCGTAGAGGGGGGTAGGGGAAGGGGAGTCGCCATATCTGGCGATCTTGTGATTGCTCGGCATAGCGGAGCCATGCGGCGGCTTTTGGCTGCTCACCGGAGCCCGCCGAGCCGACGAGGTTCCGGCGAGCGCGAACGTGCCATCAGTGCTGTGACCAGCGAAGCGATCACTGCTCGCGGTGTAGGGGTGCGCCGTCGCCTGGACTTGAATCGCTACCGGACGGGACAGGTTGAGTACCGCCGGTCTAGGATTGGCAAGTCCCTCGACCCTCCGTCTCGCGGGCAGGTCAGATGATGCGCAACCAGCCACGGGCGTTTCCCGTCCGCCGCGTGAATCGCTTTGCATTCGAGCCCGGGGGCTCTGATCGGTGCGGTGTCTCTGTGTCATGCCTTCAGCTTCGGAGCTGAAGCAACAGCGCGGCAGATGACAGGACTGGACACGAGAGGACATGGTGCATGTCCGAAGTCCCGCACCTCAGGGATCAGAGCAAACAACTAGAACCCAATAGGGTCTTGATCGCGAAGCGCAAGGCGCGCCAGTGGAGTAGAAAGCGCGCAGCCCAGGAATTGCATCGATTGGGTGCGAGTCGCGGGCTTCCCGAGCCTGAAGCAATCGAAAAGTCTATATATCGTCACGAGACCGGCCGCGCGGCGTGCCAAGACCCTCTCTATATCGAGCTGTATTGCGTGGTCTATGAGGCTACCGCCCAAGAACTCTTTGGTGACATAAATCCGGTAGCGGCTTCGGCTAATCAGCTCTCTGGCGTCCGGTCTCATAAATTCATCCCAGCGTATATCGAGGCGCGACGCGTACCTGATCTAATTCACGCTGAGGGAATGGAGGCTGCGGAAGCTAAATTTGGGCTCGAATGCCACTGTGTGAACGTTTCCAATGCTAATGGTGAATGCGCGCTTTATGTGTGGCCGTTTGGTGTGGCCATGTTCCATCTCGTTGAGGAACTGGAGCTACCAAGCCTCGCGCACCTAGCGATATGGCGAAGGAAAACGTATGCCCGTGACCTTGAATGGGCATCTCAGGCTCTGCGCTGCTCCCTGTCTTCTCCAGTGGACGCCTCTTATGTCTTAAGCGCGTACTGGGTTCACACTCCATCATGGCAAGCGCACGAGCTAGACACCGCTTTACGGATCATGTGTATCCCCCGAATACTTCACGAGCGTGACTCGGAGATGTCCGACTCATCTCTTGCTCATGCTGAATTAGTGGAGCGGTCACTTCTCGCGGAGGGCTTCGAGCACGCAGAAATGGTCCCTTTCGGCTTCAAGGGAATTTCCATTGGATATGCGGCATGGTCCGGAGTCGTTTATTACCCCGCCGCACCGCGTAGAGCGCTGTCAGAAGACGAGATAGTGAACGTTGAGCTTGCCGCACAAGCAATGTGGGCCTACTGCGAATCCATCAATACTCAGGTAGAGCAAGGGCTTGATCCCAGGGTTCCGGATCAGTATGGCTGGCGCTTCCTGCGTGCCGCCCGGTCGCGTCTTATAAATGCTCGCCCGCAGGAGACCGAATATCACAAGTGCATGCGCAAGGCGATTTTAGATACTAGCGGCGTCCTTGATCACATGTCAGAGGCAATCGAAATTCTGCGATAGTAAGACGGAAGGCAAGTCAGTGTTCAACAAGTCGGCGGTGCTGGTCGTTATCGACGCGCAGAACGGCTTCATCAGTGAGCATTCGAGCCCTGTGATACCAGTGATAGCGGAGCTGGTTGACAGGTGGCAGGAAGCGGGCGGCGATGTCGTCTTCACGCGATACATCAACTATGAGGGGAGCCCTTACGAAAGACTGATCCGCTGGTCGAAGCTAAAAAGCTCTCCGGAAATTGACATCGTGCCTGAGCTCGCCCCATTCGCCAACAAGGCAACGGTTGTTTTGGATAAGACCATATACAGCTTCTTCAATGAACAGGGCGAGGCGCTTGTTCGAGAGCACGGCTGGACCGACCTATACGTGTGCGGTCTCGATACTGAAAGCTGCGTGCTGAAAACGGTAGTGGACGCATTTGAGCGCGATCTTACACCGCGCCTGATCAAGGATGCGTCGGCTAGTCACGCAGGCCAGTACGCACATGACGCGGGTGTCCTTGTGGCTTCCCGCTTCATCGGTCCTGGACAGATAATTGAGATCTCGGACATCCCGTGGGCATCGCTAACGTCGGGGCAGGTCGAAGTATCGGACTAACAATGACAGTGTGGTGCGTCTTCTCCCTGAAGACGCACCACGCGCCTCATTCCTGTTCCGCGCAATAGCCATCCATCGCTTTCCAGGACGGCAAGAGCATGTCTCACAGTGTTACGCGATGCAGCGTATCGGCGTCGTAATGTGGCCTCGCTCGGCAATGAACTCCCAGGAGGAATTTCCTGCTGACGGATCTGCTCACGCAGATCATCGGCGATGGCCTGATATCGGTAGTGAGGCGTTTCCTGGCCTCCCTTTACGATGCGTCCTTTAGCGGGAATCGACTCGATCAGTCCTTTGGCCTCCATCGCGATCAAGGCGCGCCGGAGAGTTGTTCGTGCAACGCCAAACTCCCGAGACAGCTCTGATTCTGAAGGGAGGCTACCGCCTATCGGGTATTCCCCTGTCTCTATCCGCTCGCACAGAACGCTTGCGATTTTTCGGAACGCGGCCGGTCTGCCCATTGGAATTGCCCTTACCCTTCTGTCGTTCCATATGGTCCCGCGCATGCTCCAGAATTAGGGATTCCCATGTATCGCGCGCTTGGCGATAAAGGCCCCTCGCGGCCTCTTCGTAACGTTTTCCCGAACGCCGGAGAATGAGAAAGTGGCCACCCTGGCACGCCCATTCATAGGCTGCGCAGCAGGATGTCTCAGTGATCCTGATGCGGTCTCGTTCTGACCGGGTGTATGGCTTCCATTCAACGAGCGTCATATCTCTGCCCGGTTCCTCGTACTACTACCGCGCCCGTTAGCCATTCCCGATGAGCGCTTAGGAGTACTTCTCCGTACACGTACGATGGATTCACGGCCAAATAATCGAGACGTGCCAGCCGAATTGAGCCTTTCGCGCCCGGCCCCAGCGCGTAGAGGGCTTCACTTAAACGGGCTGTCGCGTTATGGGGCTCGGTTGTGACTCCACGCGAGCCCTGCCCGTCCTCGCCGTGCGCGGTCCATGCGTAGATGAGTGGTTCGGAAGGACTGTCTTGGTGTGGGACCGGGAACCTCGTGGATGCCGTAAGCGGTCGGCCTTCGATGGGTGCGTGCCCTTCCCCCTCGGGCTGCTCTGAATAGCTCCTCATGAAAGGCACTGTAGTACACCATGCTATACCTAGCCAGGCATGTTATATCTCGCCTGCCAGACTATGCCCCGCTTAGCGTGTCCGTGTGGTTGATCAGGAGCGAGAGTGGAAGCCCGGTGTTCCCCGCTGGGTGCAGGTCTACGAGATCCTCAAGGGGCAGATCGAGAGCGGGGAGCTTGCTCCTGGTGATCAGGTGCCGTCTGTGCTGAAGCTTCAGCAGATATACGGCATTGCCACTGCAACCGGTCAGAAGGTCCATCGGGCGTTGCGGAACGATGGGCTCATCCGCACGGAGCCGGGGATGGGAAGCTTCGTCGCTGATCGTCCTAGCGGGCCGAACGGCCAGCTCAGCGCCTCGTCTAAGGAATGACGATCACTGCTGACTAGGTAACAACCAGGGGACAATTACCTAGCAACGTCTTCCCGTTCCTGCTCGGCCACGAGGCCGCGGGCGTGGTCGAGGCCGTCGGCGAGGGCGTGACCGGTCTCGCCCCGGGCGACTACGTGATCCTCAACTGGCGGGCGGTCTGCGGCCAGTGCCGGGCGTGCCTGCGCGGCCGTCCGTGGTACTGCTTCGACACCCACAACGCGACGCAGAAGATGACCCTGGGTGACGGTACGGAGCTCAGCCCGGCGCTGGGCATCGGGGCGTTCGCGGACAAGACCCTGGTGGCGGCCGGGCAGTGCACCAAGGTGGATCCGGCGGCGTCCCCGGCCGTGGCCGGTCTGCTGGGCTGCGGCGTGATGGCGGGCCTCGGCGCGGCCATCAACACCGGCGGGGTCACCCGCGGCGACAGCGTGGCCGTCATCGGCTGCGGCGGCGTCGGCGGCGCGGCCGTCCTGGGCGCGTCGCTGGCCGGAGCCGCGAAGATCATCGCGGTGGACATCGACGACCGCAAGCTGGAATGGGCCAGGGGCTTCGGCGCGACCCACACGGTCAACTCCCGGACCACCGACCCGGTCGAGGCGATCCGGGAGCTGACCGGCGGCGTCGGCGCCGATGTGGTGATCGAGGCGGTCGGCCGCCCGGAGACCTACCAGCAGGCCTTCTACGCCCGCGACCTGGCCGGGACCGTGGTCCTGGTCGGTGTCCCCACCCCGGACATGACGCTGGAGCTGCCGCTGCTGGACGTCTTCGGGCGCGGCGGCGCGCTGAAGTCCTCCTGGTACGGCGACTGCCTGCCGTCTCGCGACTTCCCGATGCTGATCGACCTGTACCTGCAGGGACGGCTGGACCTCGGCGGCTTCGTCACCGAGACCATCCCCCTGGACCAGGTCGAGCAGGCGTTCACCAAGATGCACCACGGCGAGGTCCTGCGCTCCGTGGTGGTGTTCTGATGGGCGGCGTCCGCATCGGCCACGCCGTCACCTCCGGCACCTTCAGCCTGGACGGCCAGACCTTCGACGTCGACAACAACGTCTGGGTGCTCGGCGACGACGACGAGTGCGTGGTCGTCGACGCCCCGCACGACGTGGCGGCCATCACCGAGCTGGTCGCCGGCCGCAGGGTCGTCGCCGTCCTCGCCACCCACGCCCACGACGACCACGTCCGGGTGGCCCCGGCCCTGGCCGAGGCCACCGGGGCGCCCGTCCTGCTGCACCCGGCCGACCTGCCGCTGTGGGAGCTCACCCATCCGGATCGCCGGCCTGACGGCGCCCTGGCCGACGGACAGGTCATCGAGGTCGGCGGCACCCGCCTGGAGGTCCTGCACACACCGGGTCACGCCCCGGGCGCCTGCTGCTTCCACGCCCCGGAGCTCGGCGCCGTCTTCACCGGTGACACCCTCTTCCAGGGCGGGCCGGGCGCCACCGGACGGTCGTTCTCCGACTTCGGCGTCATCGTCGACTCGATCCGCGAGCGCCTGCTGACGCTGCCCGGGGAGACGGCCGTCCACACCGGGCACGGCGCGAGCACGACGATCGGAGCGGAGGCGCCCCACCTGCAGGAGTGGATCAGCCGGGGCCACTGAGGACGGGAACGTCCCGCGGGTCTCCGCCGTACGGCCATGCCGGTCGGGGAGACCCGCCGGACACGTTCCGCGCCGTTCAGGCGTCCGAGCGGCACGGGACGCGGGCGCGGCCGTTCAGGGTGTCGGCCAGGCAGGTGGCGAACCACGCGATGCGCGCGCTCAGCCCTCCCCGTCCAGCCGCGCTTCGGCCGCCGCCCACGCGCGCGCGCCGCCGCGCGGCTCGTACCGCACCAGGTCCTGGGTCTGGCGGACCAGCGCCCGCAGGTCCGCCAGGCCGGGACCGGCTGCCCCGGCGGCGCGGGCCTGGACGAGCACGTTGCCCAGCGCGGTGGCCTCCACCGGCCCGGCCACCACGGGCAGGCCGCAGGCGTCGGCGGTCAGCTGGCACAGCAGCGCGTTGCGGGCGCCGCCGCCGACGATGTGCACGGCGTCGACGTGCCGTCCCGACAGCTCCTGCGCCTGCCGTACGGCCCGGCGGTGGGCCAGGGCCAGGCTGTCGAGGACGCAGCGCACGACGGCGGCCGGGGTCTGCGGCACGGGCTGGCCGGTGGCCCGGCAGGCGCCGGCGATGCGGGCGGGCATGTCGCCGGGCGGCAGGAACACCGCGTCGTCCACGTCGATCACCGACGCGAACGCCGGCTCCTGCGTCGCCCGGCGCAGCAGGCCGGGCAGGTCCGTCTCGCCCCATGCGCGCAGCGACTCCTGCAGCAGCCAGAGTCCCATCACGTTGCGCAGGTAGCGGATCGTGCCGTCCACGCCGGTCTCGTTGGTGAAGTTGGCCCGCCGGCTCGCCTCGCTGAGCACCGGCCGGTCCAGCTCGACGCCGACCAGGGACCAGGTGCCGCAGGAGATGTAGGCGAAGTCCGGCCCGGAGGCGGGCACCGCGACGACGGCGGAGGCCGTGTCGTGGGAGGCCACCGCCACCACCTCCGGAGCGCCGGGCAGGCCGGTCCCGGGCAGGACCGGGCCGATGCGGGTGCCGGGTTCGCGCAGCGGCGCCAGCAGCTCCGGCCGGATGCCCGCCTCGACCATCAGCTCGGCGGCCCAGGCACGGCGGTTCAGGTCGTACAGCTGGGTGGTGGAGGCGTTGGTGATCTCCGCGCCGATCTCGCCGGTGAGCCAGTAGGAGAGCAGATCGGGGATGAGCAGCAGCCGGTGGGCCGCCTCGTACCGGGGCGTGCCCAGCTCGGCGGCCACCTGGTAGAGGGTGTTGAAGGGCAGGTGCTGCAGGCCTGTGACGCCGTACAGGCGCTCGCGGCCGAGTTCGTCGGCCACCCGGTCGGCCAGGCCGTCGGTGCGGGCGTCGCGGTAGTGGACCGGGTTGCCCAGCAGCGCGCCGGAGGCGTCCAGCAGCCCGTAGTCGACCGCCCAGGAGTCGATGCCGACGCCGGCGACCGGCCCGGCGGTGCGCAGCCCGCGCAGCACGCCCGCGTACAGCGCGAGGACGTCCCAGTGCAGGGTGACGCCCAGGCGCACCGGCTCGTTGGCGAAGCGGTGCGCCTCGGTCAGTTCGAGGCGGCCGGGGCCGAGACGGCCGACCATGACGCGGCCGCTGGCCGCACCGAGGTCGACCGCCGCGACGGCGAGTGCCGCCGTCACCGCAGGAACGCCGCGGCGACGCCGGCGTCGACCGGGACGTGCAGGCCGGTGGTGTGCGACAGCTCCCCGCCGGTCAGCACGAACACGGCGCCTGCGACGTGCTCGGGCAGCACCTCCCGCTTGAGCAGCGTGCGCCGGGCGTAGAACTCGCCCAGTTTCTCCTCGGGCACGCCGTACACGGCCGCGCGCCGGGCGCCCCAGCCGCCGGCGAAGATCCCGGAGCCGCGGACCACGCCGTCGGGGTTGACGCCGTTGACGCGGATGCCGTGCTCGCCGAGCTCGGCGGCGAGCAGCCGGACCTGGTGGGCCTGGTCGGCCTTGGCGGCGCCGTACGCGACGTTGTTGGGCCCGGCGAACAGGGAGTTCTTGCTGCAGATGTAGACGATGTCGCCGCCCATGCCCTGCACGATCATCACCCGGGCCGTCTCGCGGGAGACGAGGAAGGAACCCTTGGCCATGACGTCGTGCTGGAGGTCCCAGTCGGTCTCGCTGGTCTCCAGGAGCGGCTTGGAGATGGACAGGCCGGCGTTGTTGACCACGAGGTCCACCCCGCCGAAGGCCAGCACCGCCTCGCGCACCGCCCGCGCCACCGCCTCGGCGTCGGTCACGTCGGCCGCGGCGGCGACCGCCGCGTCGGGCCCGCCGATCTCGGCGGCGACCTTCGCGGCGGCCTCGGCGTCGCGGTCGGCCACTACCACGCAGGCGCCCTCGGCGGCCAGCCGGAGCGCGGTCGCCCGGCCGATGCCGGACCCGCCGCCGGTGACCAGGGCGATCCGGGTGGCCAGTGCCCTGGGCCTGGGCCTGCGCCGGAGTTTGGCCTCCTCCAGCTCCCAGTACTCGATGCGGAACTTCTCCGCCTCGTCGATCGGCGCGTACGCCGAGACGGCCTCCGCCCCGCGCATCACGTTGATCGCGTTGACGTAGAACTCGCCCGCCACCCGGGCGGTCTGCTTGTCGGCGCCGAAGCTGAACATGCCGACGCCGGGCATGAGCACGATCGCCGGGTCGGCGCCGCGCATCGGCGGGGAGTCCGGGCCGGCGTGCCGCTCGTAGTAGGCGCGGTAGTCCTCACGGTAGGCGGCGTGCAGCTCCCTGACGCGCGCGACGACGTCCTCCAGCGGCGCGGCCGGCGGCAGGTCCACCACCATCGGCCGGACCTTGGTGCGCAGGAAGTGGTCCGGGCAGGAGGTGCCGAGCGCGGCCAGCCGGGGGTGCTCGGCACGGGTGACGAAGTCGAGCACGACGTCGGTGTCGGTGTAGTGGCCGACCTGCGGCCGGTCGGTCGAGGCCAGGCCGCGCAGGACCGGGAAGAGCGCGGCGGCCCGCGCGTGCCGCTCGGCCTCGGGCGGCGTCTCGTACACGACCGGGCCGAACGGCTCGGGCCGGCCGTGCTCGGCGATGTACTCCTCGGTCGTACGGATGATCTCCAGCGAGTTGCGCTCGCACTCCTCGCTGGTCGCGCCCCAGGCGGTGATGCCGTGCCCGCCGAGGATGACCCCGATGGCCTGCGGGTTGGCCTTCCGGACGGCGGCGATGTCCAGGCCGAGCTGGAAGCCGGGGCGCCGCCAGGGCACCCACACGACCCGCTCGCCGAAGATCTCCTTCGTCAGCGCGGGGCCGTCGGCGGCGGTGGCGACGGCGATGCCGGAGTCGGGGTGCAGGTGGTCGACGTGCGGGGCCTCCACCAGCCCGTGCATGGCGGTGTCGATGCTGGGCGCGGCGCCGCCCCGGCCGTGCAGGCAGAAGTCGAACGCGGCGACCATCTCGTCCTCGCGCTCCACCCCCGGGTAGACGTCCACGAGGGCGCGCAGCCGGTCCAGGCGGAGGACGGCCAGGCCCTGCTCGGTCAGGGTGCCCAGGTCGCCGCCGGAGCCTTTGACCCACAGCAGCTCGGCCGGGGTACCGGTGACGGGGTCGACGGCCTCGCCCTTGGCGGAGGTGTTGCCGCCGGCGTAGTTGGTGGTGCGCGGATCGGAACCGAGCCGGTTGCTCCGGGCCAGCAGGTCGTGGACCGGGGAGACAGGGGGATTGCTCATGATCGGTCTTCCTGGGATAGGGGCCGGTGACGCGGGCGGATCGGGACGCGGTTCAGGCGCCCCACCCGGCCTGCCGCCCGCCGACGCGCTCAGCGGCGATCTTCTCGGCGTAACCGGAGCGCCGGTAGGCGGCGATCGGGTCGGGGTCGAGGCCGAGGTCGGCACGGAGCCCGGCCAGGAGCGGCCGGACGTCGGTGTCGTAGGCGTCCATCAGGACGGCGTTGGCGCCCAGCACGTCACCGGCGGCCTGGGCCGCCGCCAGCGCCTCGCGGTCCACCAGCAGCGCCTTGGCGGTGGCCTCCTGCACGTTCATCACCGAGCGGATGATCGCCGGGATCTTCGGCTCGATGTTGTGGCACTGGTCCAGCATGAACGCGATGCCGTACTCCGGCCGGAGCGCGTCGGCGGCGACGATCTCGTTCATGATCCGGAAGAGCTGGAACGGGTCGGCCGAGCCCACCATGAGGTCGTCGTCGGCGTAGAAGCGGGAGTTGAAGTCGAAGGCGCCGAGCTTGTCCTCGCGCAGCAGGAACGCCACGATGAACTCGATGTTGGTGCCCGGGGCGTGGTGCCCGGTGTCGATGACGACCTGGGCCCTGGGCCCCAGCCGCAGGCAGTGCGCATAGGCGGTGCCCCAGTCGGGCACGTCGGTGGTGTAGAAGGCCGGCTCGAACAGCTTGTACTCCAGCAGCATCCGCTGCTCCGCGCCGAGGCGGTCGTACACCTCCGACAAAGCCTCGGCCAGCCGGTCCTGGCGGGCGCGGATGTCGTCCTGGCCGGGGTAGTTGGTGCCGTCGGAGAACCACAGCTTCAGGTCCCGCGAGCCGGTGGCGTCCATGATGCCGACGCACTCCAGCAGGTGGTCGACGGCTCTGCGGCGCACCCGCGGGTCGGGGTTGGTCACCGATCCCAGCTTGTAGTCGTCGTCCTGGAAGACGTTGGAGTTGATCGCTCCCAGCGCCACGCCCCGGTCGGAGGCGTACTTCGCCAGGGCGGCGTAGTCGTCCACCCGGTCCCACGGGATGTGCAGCGCCACGGTGGGGGCCACGCCGGTCAGCCGGTGGACGACGGCCGCGTCGGCGATCTTCTCGTACGGATCGCGCGGCACGCCCGGCTGGGCGAACACCTTGAAGCGGGTGCCCGAGTTGGCGTACGCCCAGGACGGCGTCTCGATCCGCTGCTCCCGCAACGCCCGCTTGACGCCGTCACGGGCGGACTGGTCCAGATGGCTCATGTCGATGGCTCCGTTCCCCGGGCAGTCGCTCGAGAGGAAAATGAAACGTTTTAACAATAATGCCTCAGATAGCCGGGCTGTCGAGCCCCTCCGGGTGCGGACCCGGCGGGCCGAGAAAGCCGGGCTTCATCTTCCTGGGGTTCTGCGCTGATCGGCCGGACGGCCGCAGCGGTGAAGGCTGCGCGCGTGAGCTGCCGAACCCCCGAACGCTTCCGGCGGGCGGGGTCCGTACGACCGTGGATAGAACGTTTTAATCACCTGCGAGAGCGTGCACTCCGGTACCGGATGTCTCCGGCGGGTTTCTCGGTGCCCGGACGAGCCCACCCGGCAAAACCACCGTGACACCATAGGCGTCGTGATCTTCGCTGATGAGCCTGTCAGCCGAAGCAGACGGTCGCCACGGCGCACGGGAGCGTCGCCGGCGGCCGGGCGTGCGGCAGCACGCTGCCCTGGACGACCACCACGCCGCCGTACGGGACCGGCAGCCGCACGGGGGTGCCGGCCGCGTCGTTCTCGATCCGCTTCAGCAGCTCACCGCCGTCGCACCCGGCCAGGTGCGGGTAGACGTCGAGCGGTCCGAGGTTCCCGGACAGCGAGATCAGCGCGGCGTACCGGCAGTCGGGCGCGTCGCGATGGATCCCGATGTGGTCGCCGACCCCGTAGAAGTTGTACGAGGAGGTCACCGTCGTCAGGCGGGCCCCGAAGTGCTCCCGTACGAGCGAGGTCAGCACCCCGTTCTTGTGCCCGTCCAGTTCCGAGCCGGTACGCGCGTAGCGGTAACGGGTCGGCGAGAGCAGCTGCGCGCCGTTCACCCGGTACCCCTCGACCAGCACCTGCCGCGATCCCGAGTACGCCGCGGCGGCCTCGCGTACCAGCGCCGCGACCTGAGCGGCGGTGAAGACGCCCGTGAAGGAGCGTGCCATGGCGTTCATGAGCTGATCGGCAACGGGTTGAGCTGGTCCTCGCGCAGCCGCCGCGGCAGCCACCCCAGCTTCACGGGCACGTCGTACAGGCGGCCGGGCGCGAAACGCGCCCAGAAGTGCCGCAGTCCGGGGACGATCACCTTGACCACGTTCATCCCGATGCCGGGACGGGTCTGGTCGAGGATCAGGGTCTCCATGCCGTGCGCGGCGACGATGTCCACGCAGGTCCGGATGTCGTCCCTGAGGTCGTCGCTCCACCGGCGGGCGTGGTCGGAGAGCCTGGCGGGCTCCAGGCCGGGGTGGGGCAGGAGGTAGGGCTGGTTGGCGAGGGTGGCGTGCTCGTACCAGTACCGGTTGTCCGGATCGCCGGTGAAGTCCAGCGGCTCGTTCATGGTCAGGGCCATCATCTGGTTCATCTCGGTCACGGCGCGCAGCAGGGCGATCCCGGGGTCGAGGTGGGCGCCGTACCCCTGGATGATGTGCTCGTCCGGCCGGCCGACGCGCGCGGAGACCGCCGCGTACGTCGGGATGCCGAGGTCGCCGGTGAGGTCGAGCACCCACATCTCGCGCCCGCGCCGCGCGTACTCGGCGCGCACCTCGGCCAGGTACGGATCGGCCACGCTGTCCAGGTCCAGAGCGGGACGGCGCAGCCGGTTGTACCACCACACGGCCACGCTGTCGCGCTCGACCAGTTCCATGAACCCTTGCAGGATCGCCTCCTCGAGGTTGTTCCCCGAGGCGTTGCCGTTGGAGTCGCCGACGCAGAACCGGTGGCCGTCCGGCAGCGGGTAGCCGTAGTAGCAGAACGCCGTCGGCAGGTACCGCCACCGGCCCAGGCTCAGCGACCACACCGGCGTCCACTCGATCTCGCGCGACTCGTCGAAGGGCTCGGGGACCCAGGCGTAGCTGGAGTGCTCGCGGTTCCACCGCTCACGCCCCCGGTACTGCTCGTCGCTGAACTGCAGGCAGGCCGCCGGATGCACGGCCGACTCGCCCAGTCCCGCGTACGTCGCCGAGACGCGCGGCTCGCGGCCGGTGAAGACGCCGGAGTGCCGCTCGATGGCCTCCGACAGGGCGCTGGCCTTGGCCTGCGCGTCGCTGCGCCCCTTGCCGGCGCTCTCGGTGACGAGGAGGCGGCGCAGGTCCGCCAGGTCGTGGCCGGGGCGGCCGAAGCTGTGCGCGCCCGCGTACACGGTGATCAGCGGGCTGCCGGTCTCGAACGCGCGGAGATCCCGCACCACGCCGGTGATCGGGCTGATCAGGTGCTCATGGCGGCGCAGCGTCTCCTCGGGGGACACGGTACGGTGTCCGCCGTCGGTGGTGAACGTCTTCTTCCTGCTCGTCAGCTCGATCGGCCGCCGGTCGGGCTCTGCGTCGCCGGTGCCGCACGCACGGCAGGTCGTGTCGCGGATCAGCCGATGTCGCCGGCTGTCCAGCCCCGCGGAGTCGAGCGAGACAAGCGTTCCCCGCAGGTCGTCGGCGTCGGTGAGCAGCCAGTCGGCGGCGAGCGTGGCCGCCGCGTGCACGGCCGTCTGGACGGTGGACGGCAGCGCCGCCACCGAGATCGGCCCCGGCCGGCCCCTGCGCAGCGCCACGAACGTCTCGACCGGCCGGTTGTCCGTCAGCCGCTCCGCCAGGCACCGCCAGCAGGCCGTGACCCCCGGGACCAGGATCGGGCCCAGCCACAGCACCCGGCCCACCGGCTTGACCAGCATCCAGGGGCGTCCGGCGCGCAGGGCGGTCTCGTTCCACTCGGCCAGGCGCGGGTCGAGGTAGTCGTCGGCGACGACCATGACCAGGTCGGCTGCCTCGGGGCCGGACTCGACCCGGACGTGCAGCGCCTTCAGGGCGGTCTCGAACTCGGCGGCGGGCACGGAGCCCAGCGCCGCCACGGCGATCCCGCGGCCCTCCGCCGGCGGGACGTTCCGCATCGACCAGTAGGCCGCCTCGGCGGGGTTCCCCTGGACCCGCTCGCACAGGTACCCCATGCGCTCCAGGCGCGACAGCGCGAAGTGCGCCGCGACCTCGGAATAGCGCCCGGCCACGGCGTCGAGGATCTCCTGCCTGTCCCGTGTGCCGTCCAGCAGGGACGCCAGCAGCACGTACACGGATCCGGTCAGGGAGAAGGCGCCGTCCTCACTCAGGAGGAACACCGTGTCAGGCGGCGACACCTCCACCTGGAAATGCGGTTTGAACTGGGGGCGCTCGAGCATCCGGCTCACTCCTCAGCGTCACGGTCCGGCCGGGTCCCCAAGGCGAACTCTCCGACGGACGTCTCAGTGAAATACGATTCTCCGAGCGCCCGGGTGAACAGCTCGGAATTGCCGCCGCCTATCGCGCACGGCGCGAGTTCGAGGGCCGTGGCGACCAGGTACATGGTCTGGATGAGGCAGCCCACGTGTTTGAGAATCAGCGAGTACGCGATCCGCTGGTATTTCCAGGAAAGCCGTTGGAAACGCGCGGCGATGACGATCAGCACCTGCGGGCCCTCCGGATTGGCGGTCGAGAAGGCGGCGTCGCGCAGCAACGCCTCGACTGGTGCCGTCATTTCGCTGACCCGGCCGAGCGCGTGCTCGCGGGCGCGATAGTGGTAAAGACCGGCAGGCAGGTCGGCGCATTTTCCGGCCACGACGTATATCTCCAGCTCGTGCAGGCCGCCGCCGCCCGGATAGGGCCGCCGGCCGACCTCCTCGTCCCCGGCTCTGAAGACCCCGCTCAGCCTGGCCGACCGGTGCAGGAACTCGCCGAGTTCCTCCTTGGTCAGGGGCCGCTCGCCGTGCCGCCGGATGCTCCGCCGCCGGTCGAGCACGTCGAACAGCGACGTCTCCGGCCGCTCGGCGCGGGGCGCGGGCAGGGTGACGAGCTCCCCGATCGCGGGGCGTACGGCGGGCAGCGGGTCGATCTCGCCCCGGAACCTGTACGTGCCGCCCGTGGGCCGGTCGTGCCGCCCGTCGCGCGTGGAGGCGTGGAAGAGCAGGTCGTGGAACTCCCACTGCCTGATCGCCGGGTCGCCGTCCTCGCCGTCCTCGCCGTCCGGCTCGCAGACCAGGCGGGCGTGCCTGAACAGGCGCATGACCTGGGCGTCGAGGTCCGTCTCGACGAGCTCGTCGTACGGGCGCGGCGCGGCCAGGCGCGCCACCAGCGCGATCGCCCGGGGGTCGGCGACGGCCACCTCCAGGTACGACAGCGGCGACCTGAGCAGCAGCGTGTCCCCGTCGCGGTGCAGGTAGGCGAAGCGTGAGAGCGCATAACGAGCGTCAGGGTCCAGAGCCGGCCACTCGGTCTCGGGCGTCGCCACCGGTGTGGCCACGACGGCGCCGTCCATGATCGAGTAACGCAGCCAGCCGCCACGCGCCAGCCGGCGCATCACCATCGGCAGCCGTACGGGATCCCCGGTCAGCCGCGCCAGCGTGACACCCCCGGCGGACAGCTCCTTCACGGCCGCGGCGAGCTCATGGCCCGCAGCGGCGATGGAGATGCGATGCCCGTCGCGCTCCAGCGTCACGACGTCGCCCTCCGACTTCATCGAAACGCCTTTGTTCAGTGACAGGTGCAAATCCCCGAACATCGCATCCCCCGTTATCGGATTAGTAGTTGCAGTACATGCACGGCGTGCGGCAGCCGCTGGCCGACGAGCAGTTCGTCGGCGGCGCGAATTGCAGCAGGTCGTGCTCCTCGAGGCCGAGCTGTCTGGCCAGTTCGTCTTCGAGTTCGGTGCCGGAGAAGACGAGGCCCCGCTCGGCGGCGAGTTTCACCGCCGCCTCCACCAGGTCCTCGCTCGACATTCCCCGGAGCTGCGCCCTGAGTCCGTCATCGGTCTGGGTCAGCCTCAGGAATTGCTCGGCCGGGGAAGCCACCAGCGCTGTGCCGTGCTCCATCGCGACTCCTTTCATTGAGAGTTCCAGTGCTGTCGAAGCAGAATTGAAACGACGAAAGGCGGGGGAGTCTGTGTCGTTGTGCACACAACGGGGAAGCTTCTCGCCGTCGACGGGCCGGCATTCCGCGTCGAAGACGGCGACTCCGGCCGGTCCACCTCGCCCGTACCGTCGAACGCGGCACCCACCTGCGAGACCGCGACCACGAGACCGCATGCGGCCCGCAACGCTGTGGCCACGCCCCGGAGAACAACGGCTTTTCGGAAACTTCGGGCATTTCAGGAGTAGTGATTGTCCCGAGTGGATGATCTGCGTTTCGGTTCGACGGGAAGGGGGGTTTCGGCTATCCGGCAGACGCTTTTCGATCACTGCCGCCCTTGTGGTTCCCGGTGATCGCCGTTCGCCGCGATCCCGTTCGGTATGGCTCGATTTTGTCTCGTTATCGGATGATTTGCCGAGAAATCTCGGAGATCTGCTCCCCGGATTCTGACGGCAGGCCGTCAGAATCCTTTGGCGGCGTCACTGAAAGAGAATCAAGAGAAATATCCTTACATGTTGTCTGTAATCATTCCGGCGGCGGGCGGGCCCTAGGCAGTGTCGGATTCGCGCTCTATGGTGAGCCGAGACGTCCAGTCCGGGCCGGAGTGCATTCGATCTTTCGTGTTCTCCGTGGACGGCTGGAAGCCGCCCGTAAACGGTTTCGGATCCTGGCTGTAATTTCTTCGGGACTGGAGAGGAAAATGGACACCCCTTCGACTTCGAGGAGAAAGATCGACGCTCCTCCGGCATCGGGCCGAAAGATCGACATCAAAAACGTCGTCATCCTCGGCGACAGCATGTCCGACATCGGGAACAAGTGGTTGTGGCCGACGGGAGAGCTCGCCCGGCTGTTCCGCGCCATGCGCGTGAACGAGGCGGGCCGCTACAGCGACGGAAGAAACTGGACCGACTTCCTCGTGGAGTGGTCCACCGGTGAGACCCTCATGTGGGGCAACAAGGACCTGTCGATCAGAAAGTCCAACGACTACCGCACCCTGTCCGGCTATTCCGTCCTCGGCGTCGAACCCCAGGGGGGACGGGCCGAACCGAAGCCCCCGGTGGACCTCGACGAATACCTCAAGCAGATGAGGAAGCCGTCGGAGGAGACCGGAGCCCTGCCGGAGATCAAGTACGTCAACTACGCCATGGGCGGGGCCATCGTCACCACGGACTGGGCACCCAAATTCGGTGCGCTCACCTACCTGCGGGATCAGGTCAAAGACTACGTCGCACAGCGCAGGCTCCTGACCAAGCCCTTCGAGGGTGACACGATGCACGTCATCTGGATCGGCCTCAACGACTTCGTCACCGCGGAGCGTCCCGACTACGACCCGAGGAAAATCAAGACCCTGCCGACCACGCCGGACTACTCGGCATGGCTGTCGTGGAGCCAGACGTATCCGAAGGAGCTCACCGGCGGCGTCGGGGTGTTCCCCGCCGTGGCGGAGATCCAGTCCCTGGTCGAACTGGTCAACTCCAGCTTCCCCGAGACGAAGGACCGCCACCACTTCATGGTGCTCGACCTGCCGAGCGTGTACAACGCCATCCGGTTCATCGAGGGCCTCGGAGACCCTTCGTGGATTCCCCTGGCGGGAAGCATCGACCCGGTCATCCGCCGTTACGACGCGATGCTCGAAAGCCTCGTGGAGAAGTGGCCGGCCGGACCGCACGCACCCGGCGCCGACAACGTCCACCTCGTGCGCATGAGTGCGTGGATGGACCACGTCAGCGCGCAGATGGACCAGTGGAACCTGTCCAAGAAGGCCCAGCAGCGCGGCGTGCGCCCCATCTACCACGGGAGCGTCTCGCCGCAGCCGAAGGACACTCCCGAGATGGCGAAGATGCGGCGGTGCATCACGACCAGTGACCTGGCGCACCCGACCGAGGCGGTGTACGAGATCATCGCCAGGTACTTCGTGAGCCGGCTGCTGGATGCGGGATACACCTTGGGAAGGCTCAGCGGCGATACGTGGCGCAGCCACGCTCCCTACGCCGACCTGCCGTTCGACGTCCCGAAGTGAGACGTTTCCCGGTGAACGCGTGATGCCGGCGCCTGCGCCGGTCTCCACCGCTCCGGCGCAGGTGACACGGGCACCCGCGCCGGAGTCCTCGGGTGGGCGCGGTGGCCAGGCCGATCCCCGAGGCCCCGCCGGTGACCAGCGCGGCGAGCCCACGGAACTCGCCGGGCTCATGGGGCTCCTGGGACTCGATGGGGTCGATGGGCTCAGTGGACCCGGTGGGCTCAGACATCGGCATTCCTCACGTTCCGCCAGACGGGTCCGTCGGGATAGCGGTGGGCGGCCAGCGACTCGGACCGCAGCTCGGCCGACATGCCCGGAGCCGTGGGCGCCGCGTACCGGCCGTCGCGCACCGTCACCGGGTCGACGAAGTGCTCGTGCAGGTGGTCGATGTACTCGATCACCCGGTCCTGGACGCTGCCGCTGACCGCGACGTAGTCGAACATCGCCAGGTGCTGCACGACCTCGCACAGCCCGACGCCGTCGGCGTGCGGGCAGACCGGCACGCCGAACCGCGCGGCCAGCAGCAGGATCGCCACGTTCTCGGTGACCCCGGCGACCCGGCAGGCGTCGAGCTGGAGCACGTCGACCGCCTCGGCCTGCAGGAACTGCTTGAACATCACCCGGTTGGCGCAGTGCTCCCCGGTGGCGACCCTGACCGGGGCGACCCCGCGGCGGATCGCGGCGTGACCGAGGACGTCGTCGGGGCTGGTCGGCTCCTCGATGCTGGCGGATCTGGACCCGGCCGGCCGCGCCGCCGTGTTCGGGGCGACCGCGCGCCGGGTCTACGGCCTGCCGCGGAGGACGCCTCAAATCGTGTGGACGTCCCGGCACGGTGTCCGGCAGCATGGGCGGTGATGTACCGAGCGTAGAACCACCTCGATCACCGGCGACGGTTTCCCGGGCTGCTGACCCGGTGGAGCGACCGTCGTCTCGTTCAGGCTGTATCCCATCGCAGCGCCCCGCTCAGCACCCGCTCAGCGGCCTGCCGCGCTGCCTCACTGACGAGCGGATCCGCCGAAGGATCCCCTGTGATCGATGTACGGGCGTCGGGGACGCCCGGAGAAGGACTCTCCATGGAACTTCACGAGTACGCAAGGTACGACGCCGTCGGCCTCCGGACGCTGATCAAGGCAGGTGACGTCACCGCCGAGGAGGTCGAGGCCACCGCCAGGAAGGCCCTGGCCGCGGCGGACGAGCAGGTGAACGGCCTGGCGCTGCCGGTGTTCAGCCCGGCGCTCGACCACGCCGGGGACGGGCCGTTCACCGGGGTACCGTTCCTGATCAAGGACCACGGGCCGGTGGCGGAGGGGGTGCCGTTCTTCCTCGGCAGCCGGAGCCTGCCGGGCGTCGTCCCGGACCACGACAGCGATCTGATGGCCCGCTTCCGGGCCGCGGGCCTGGTCACTCTGGGCCTCACCACCTCGCCGGAGATGTGCGTCAGCTTCTCCACCGAATCGGTCAGGTTCGGAACGACCCGCAACCCGTGGGATCCGGACAGGGGAGCGGGCGGGTCCAGCGGTGGCGCCGCCGCCCTGGTGGCCGCCGGGGCCGTGCCCGTCGCGCACGCCAGCGACGGGGCCGGTTCCATCCGCGTCCCGGCCTCCTGCTGCGGCCTGGTCGGGCTCAAGCCGAGCCGGGGCCGTATCACCAGCGGGCCCGACCTGGGAGAGCCCATGCTGGGCATGGCCTGCGAGTTCGCTCTCACGCGCACCGTCCGCGACGCCGCCCACCTGCTGGACGCCGTCTGCGGACCGGGGATCGGCGACAAGTACACCGCTCCGCCGCCGCTGCGCCCCTACGCCGAGGAGATCGCGGCCCGCCCGGGCCGGTTGCGGGTGGCGGTGACCACCCGGGCATGGTCCGGGACGCCGGTGGACGCCGAGGTGGCCGCGGCCGCGATACGGACCGGTCTGGTGCTGGAGCAGGCCGGGCACCTCGTCTCCGAGGACGGCCCGCGCGTCGACTGGGACGCGGTCATGCGGAGCTGGGTGCTGGAAGGGGTGGCGCTCTCCTCCACCCTGCTGCTGGCCCCCCGAAAGCCCGACCCGGCCATGATGGAGGCCGTCTCCCGGCAGTTCCTGAAAGTCGCCGGGGAGTACACGGCGATGGACATGATGGCCGCCTTCGACGCGCAGAACCGGGTGACCCGCTCGGTGAGCGCCTTCCTCACCGAGTACGACCTGCTCGTCACCCCGACGCTGGGCCGCCTCCCGGCGCCGCACGGCACACTGCGTCAGGACGACCCCGGCCACACCCTGCTGAGCTGGCTGGAGTCGCTGGCCGACTACGGGCCGTTCACCGTGGTGTTCAACGTCACCGGCCAGCCCGCGATCAGCCTGCCGCTGGGCTGGAGCGGGAACGGGCTGCCGATCGGGGTGCAGATCGTCGCCGCCCACGGGCGCGAGGACCTGCTGTTCCAGGTCGCCGCCGAACTGGAGCGGGCTATGCCGTGGAAGGACCGGACGCCCCCGGTCTCCGCACTGTGGCCGCGTTCCTATCGCGTCCAGTCGTAGTCGTCGGCGTCGGCCCAGGGCAACCGGTCGTCCGGATCGGGCAGCAGGTCGTCCAGATCGATGTCGGCGCCGTCGTCGACATGATCGGGTCCGGGTGTCGTCATGGTCTCTCCACGCCGAGGTCGGCCCGAGGCCCGGCCGCTGACACGGCCGGCTCGGACTGTCCGTACAGGGTGATGTGCGTCCAACGATAACGTCGGCAGGCCGTGTGAGTGGTGAGCGCGGTTCTGCGCGGCACCACTCCGGCCATGGGTAGTCGTTTCCCGCAGGAGAGAACCGATGCGCGGGCCCGGGTCATCGCTGTGTATGGAGCGGTCAAACGTGCGGGCTCAGCTCCGGGCCGTGGACGCGTGGCGTGCCGTCGCGGACCCCGCGGCGGCGCGGGCGCCGGTCAGCACGAAGCCGCTCGCCGGGCGGGCGGGGATACGGCGCAGGGAGATGTCCAGGTCCTGCTCCGGGACGTCGTAGTCCAGCTGGGCCAGCCGCATGCTCAGCGCCTTCAGCAGCGCGACGGTGATGGCCTCGCCCGGGCAGCGGTGACCTGCGGCGGGGTCGCCACCGCCCTGCGGGATCAGCTCGAACGCGTCGATCTCGCGGCCGATGAACCGCCGTGGGTCGAAGGTGTAGGGCTCCTTCCACAGGGCGGGGTCATGGTGCTGGCCGTAGACGTCGAGCAGCACCAGGCTTCTGGCGGGGATCTTCTCTCCGCGCCAGGTCAGGTCCCGGACCGCCCGGCCGCCGAGGAACGGGGCGAACGGGTAGAAACGACGGATCTCATGCGTGAACGCCTCGGCGAAGGCGTCGTCTCCCTCGCGCAGCGGTGCGCGGTGCCGCGGCCAGCGGTGCAGGGCGTGGGCGGCGAACGAGACGAACCAGCACACGGCTGTGGTCGGCCGGATGATGTTGAGCAGTTCCACCGCCGCCGTGTGCGGATCGAGCTGTTCGCCGTCGGCGTCGCGGTGGTGGGCGACGACGTCGAGCGCCGAGCCCGCGGGAACGGTGGCCACACCGTCGCGTACGTACTCCACGAGGTACCTCAGCCACGCCTCGCGGCGTGCGCGGGCGGTCCGGGCCCGCCAGTGCCGGGACCCCGGGGTGGCGAAGCCGTCGACCATGGCCACCAGGTCGGAGGCCAGGGCGGGCACCTCGGACTCGGCCAGCGGGATGCCGGTCCACCGGCACACGCCCCGGGCCAGGATCGCGGCGGCCTCGTCGAAGAGCACCACGCGCCGCCCATCGGCCCAGGAGGCGGCCGCCTCGTCCCAGGCCGCGGTGGTGTACCTGACCAGGGAGCCGATGCCGTCACCGGTCAGGAGGGACAGGAACATCGCCTTGCGCACCCGGTGGCCGGTGCCGTCCAGGGTGTGCACGGCTCCATGGCCGAACAGGGTGCTCTTGATGGGACCGGGCAGGGCGGTGTGCCGCTCGACGTGGTCCTCGTCGTAGAAGAACCGGGCGGCGTCCGGCCCGCGCAGCGCGACGGCGCGCTGGCCCCCCACCCGGGTGTGCACAACCTCGCCGGAGGCGCGCCGCCGCAGCTGGGGCAGCCAGGCGTAACCCTGGAGCAGGAGAGGGATCGTGTTGTCCGGCAGAAACATAGGCGCTGGAATGCCCGCGCCGCGGGCGGTGAAACCGCCGGTGGGAAACGGCCCGGGGCACGCCGGCCGCCGCGCGGTGGTGTTCGGCTGCCGGGTGTGGGTAGGGCAGGCGGGCGCGAGAAACGCGAAGGGAGAGCGATATGACCAACACCTACCCCCGCCCGGAGACCATGGAAGAGACCGATGTCGTCGACCTGCTGCTGGCGCAGCACGCCCTGATCAGGGACATGTTCGACGAGGTCGAGAAGGCCACCCCGGGTGAACGGCCGGAGGCGTTCCAGCGGCTGGTGCGGATGCTGGCGGTCCACGAGACGGCCGAGGAGGAGGTCGTGCACCCGTACGCCCGTCTCAAGCTGGAGGGCGGGGACGCGGTGGTCGACGACCGCCTGGCCGAGGAGCGCGAGGCCAAGGAACTGCTCATGCGGATGGACCAGGCGGGTCCCGAGGACCCGCAGTTCCTGACGAACCTGGCCCTGCTGCGCGCGGCCGTGGAGGCTCACGCCCGCAGCGAGGAGCGCTACGAGTTCCAGAAGCTGCGCGCCTACGCCTCCGATGCCGAGCGGCGGGCCATGGCGGCCGGGGTGAAGGCGGCCGAGGCGATGGCCCCGACGCACCCGCACCCGGGTGTGGAGTCGGCGACCAAGAACCTGCTGGTCGGCACGCCGGTGGCGATGGTGGACCGGATCCGCGACGTGATCCGTCAGGCGATGGGCAAGAACGGCTGAGCCTGCGGGCGATTCCCCGGACTCCGGACACCGTACGGCCCGCGCCTCCGTCCCCTGGAGGCGCGGGCCGTACGGTGTCCGCGGGTGGGTTCCCGCCGGCGGTTCCCTGAGCGAGTTCGCCGTGATATGCCGGAGTACTAGCGCTACGCAGTACGGCAGGCAGCACAACACAGGGCTGCGGAGATCCGCAGCGGTTCGCCGGTCATCGGGAGGGCGTCGTGACGACCTACAAGCCGCCCGCCGGTGAGCCGCTGGCCGTCGCGCCGGTCCGCACCGAGCGCAGGGGCACCATCCTCACGAAGTGGATGTCGTCCACCGATCACAAGGTCATCGGGCACCTCTACCTGATCACCTCGTTCGTGTTCTTCCTGATCGGCGGCGTCATGGCGCTGGTCATCCGGGCGGAGCTGGCCCAGCCGGGCCTCCAGCTCACCAGCAACGAGCAGTTCAACCAGCTGTTCACCATGCACGGCACGATCATGTTGTTGCTGTTCGCCACGCCGCTGTTCGCCGGCTTCGCCAACGAGGTCATGCCGCTGCAGATCGGTGCGCCGGACGTGGCCTTCCCGCGCCTGAACATGGTCAGCTACTGGCTGTTCGCCTTCGGCGGTATCATCGTGATCTCCGGGTTCCTCACCCCGGACGGCGCGGCCGCCTTCGGCTGGTTCGCCTACACCCCGCTGTCGAACGCGATCGCCTCGCCCGGTGTCGGCGGCGACCTGTGGATCATGGGTCTGGTGATCGCCGGTCTGGGCACCATCCTCGGCTCGGTCAACTTCATCACCACGATCATCTGCATGCGCGCGCCCGGCATGACCATGTTCCGCATGCCGATCTTCACCTGGAACGTGCTGCTGACCTCGCTTCTCGTGCTCATCGCCTTCCCGGTGCTGGCCGCCGCGCTGCTGGCCCTGGAGGCCGACCGCAAGCTCGGCACGCACATCTTCGACGCGGCCACCGGCGGCCCGCTGCTCTGGCAGCACCTGTTCTGGTTCTTCGGCCACCCCGAGGTCTACATCATCGCGCTGCCGTTCTTCGGCATCATCACCGAGGTGATCCCGGTCTTCAGCCGCAAGCCGCTGTTCGGCTACATCAGCCTGATCGGGGCCACCATCGCGATCGCGGGGCTCTCCGTGGCCGTGTGGGCGCACCACATGTTCCCGACCGGCCAGGTGCTGCTGCCGTTCTTCTCGTTCATGACCTTCCTGATCGCGGTCCCGACCGGGGTGAAGTTCTTCAACTGGATCGGCACCATGTGGCGCGGCCACCTGACCTTCGAGTCGCCGATGCTGTTCTCGATCGGCTTCCTGGTCACCTTCCTGCTGGGCGGCCTGACCGGCATCATCCTGGCCTCGCCCCCCATGGACTTCCACGTCACCGACACCTACTTCGTGGTGGCCCACTTCCACTACGTGGTCTTCGGCACCGTGGTCTTCGCGATGTTCGCCGGCTTCTACTTCTGGTGGCCGAAGTTCACCGGCAAGATGCTCAACGACACGCTCGGCAAGGTGCACTTCTGGACGTTGTTCATCGGCTTCCACACCACCTTCCTGGTCCAGCACTGGCTGGGCGCCGAAGGCTTCC
>NZ_BMQP01000039.1 GCF_014648175.1 Planobispora rosea | reverse complement strand
ATCACCGGCCACGAGGGTGTGTGGCTGACCACCAGCGACGAGATCGCCGAGCACTACGCCCGTACGGCCACGCCTGCCTGACGTTCCGCGCCGCCGTGGGATGGCGCGTCCGCGGTGGTGCTGCCCGCGCGGGCCACCCCGGGCGGTTACGCGACCGCCTTCCCGGCGGACGCGGCCGGTGCGGCGGTCAGGCGGTGCCTGCGCTTAGGCAGGCCGAGGGTGGGGTGCCAGGTGGCCCACAGTGCCATCTTGAGGACGCCCGACTTGACCCACGCGGCCTTCCGGCCGCCCGTGTACGTCGGCTTCGCCCGCGCTTGGTCGTCGACCGTCTGCAGGATGCCGTCCCGCCGTCCGAGGCTGATGTGGTTGTACGTGTAGACCAGCGTGACGTTCGCGATCTCGCGGCCGGTCAGGCGTCCCACGATCGCCTCGATGGCCTGCCGGCCGGTGCAGCCGGCCGACGCGCAGGACATCGGCAGCGGCCGGCCGTTGTCGCCGAGGGCGTGGGCGCTGTCACCGACGGCGTAGACGTCCGGGTGCGAGACCGACCGCATGGTGCGATCGACGACGATCCGACCGTTCCCGGTGACCTTCAGCCCGCCGGCGGCGGCGATGGGGGTGACCGCGAACCCGGCCGTCCACACGGTTGCGTCGGATGCCAGGACGGTGCCGTCGGCGCACAGCACCCGCGTCGCTTCGACGGCCTCGACGGTGGTGTGCTCCAGGACGGTGACACCCAGCCGGTCGCAGGCCCGGCGCAGGTGGCTGCGGGCTCCGGCGGAGAGCCGGGCGCCCAGTTCACCGCGGGCGATGAGCGTCACCGACAGGCCGGGCCGGGATTCGGCGATCTCGGTGGCGCTCTCGATGCCGGTCAACCCGTCGCCGACGACCAGCACGCTCCCGCCGCCCCGCCTGTCCCGCCTGTCCAGGCGCTCGCGCAGGCGCAGCGCCGAGGGACGGGCGGAGACGTCGAAGGCGTGCTCGGCGGCGCCGGGGACACCGCCGCCGTCGCCGTGGCTGCCGAGTGCGTACACGAGCGTGTCGTAACCCAGCTCGGCGTCGGCGTCGGCCAGGGTGACGACCCGCCGCTCGGGGTCGACGGCGGTGACACGAGCCAGGCACAACCGTATCCCCGTGTCCGCGAAGACGTCGGCGAGCTTCGGGGCCTCGATGTCCCGGCCGGCCGCGAGCTGGTGCAGCCGCATTCGCTGGACGAAGTCCGGCACGGCGTTGACCACGGTGATCTCGGTGTCCGCCGGGGACAGCCGGCGGGCCAGGTTCCCCGCCACGTAGGCCCCGGCGTAACCGGCGCCGAGGATGACGATGCGGTGTTTCATGCGCTGCTCCTGTCGGTTGGCTTGCTCTGGGTGCGTGATTCGGTCCCGGGTCACCGGTCTTCTCGGCCGGGGGCGCCGTGGGCCTGCGCCGACAGGTCCTGCCAGTCGGCCCAGGTCTTGAGCCGGTCGGCGTAGACCTGCTGGAGCATCGGGTAGAAGCCCTGCCCGAACAACATCCGCAGAGGCGGGTTCTCGAATTCGACGATCTTGAGGAGTGCCTCGGCCGCGGCGGCCGGGTCGCCGGCGGGCTGCTTGCCCGCGAACCCGGCGATGCGCCGGCGGAGGCCGTCGTAGATCGGGTTGGGCGCGGACATGTGGCCGTTGTTGAGCGGATCGGGGTTCCTGCCGGATCGGGTGGCGAAGCCGCCGGGCTCGATGATGGTCACTTTGATGCCGAAGCCGGCGACCTCCTGGGCGAGGGATTCGTTCACGGCCTCCAGGGCCCACTTGGAGGCGCTGTAGGCGCCGCTGAGCGGCATCGCCATGAGACCGGCCGCCGAGGACAGCTGGACGATGTGCCCGGAGCGCTGCGCGCGCAGGTAGGGCAGCGCGGCCTGGATCACCCACACCGCGCCGAACAGGTTGGTCTCCAGTTGGTCGCGCAGGTCCTGCTCGGTCAGCTCCTCGACCGCGCCGACCTGGGCGTAGCCGGCGTTGTTCACGATGACGTCGAGCCGGCCGAAGTGCTCCGCGGCCCGCTTCACGCCTTCGAAGACGGCGGCCTTGTCGGTCACGTCCATCTCCAGCGGGAGCACCGCGTCGCCGTGGGCGGCGACCAGATCACCGAGACTCCCGGCGCTGCGGGCGGTGGCGGCCACCTTGTCACCGTGCGACAGGGCGGCTTCGGCGAAGCTGCGGCCCAGGCCGCGCGACGAGCCGGTGACGAACCAGACCTTGCTCATGATGGCTTCTCCGTTCTCCATGGCTCCCCATGGCGGCGGTCGCGCGACGGACGTCACGCGACGGGGCCGAGGCGATCGCTCGGGGAGTCGTGTGCCGCGCGGATTGTTCGCGCGGCGACCTGACGACCATGAGGCGCCGGTGATCCGGTATCTGTGACAGCGCGGTCATGTGATGTACGTCACCGGGCATGGGGTGTCACACGGAGGTGGGGGCCGGCGTCTTGTGCATGGAGTGGGAGCTTCGGGTGACGGACAGGAGCCAGGCATGAGCGAGCGCGGCGAGCCGACGAAGCCAGGCATGAGCGAGCGCGGCAAGCTGACGACGGGCACGACCGGGCCGCTCGCCGGCGGTGGCCGGACGGATCCCGTCACCGAGGCGACCGAGGCGTTCCTCGCCCACCGCAACCTGCTGTTCACCGTCGCCTACGAGATGCTCGGCTCGGCCGCCGACGCCGAGGACGTCCTGCAGGAGACCTGGCTGCGGTGGGCCAAGGTCGACCTGGGGCAGGTGCGCGATTGGCGTGCCTACCTGGTGCGGATCACCACCCGGCGCTCGCTGGACCGGTTGCGTGTCATGAAGCGCCGCAGGGAGGCGTACGTCGGGCCCTGGCTGCCAGAGCCGCTGCTCACCGCGCCGGACGTGGCCGATGACGCCGAGCTCGCCGAGAGCGTGTCGATGGCGCTGATGCTCGTCCTGGAGACGCTGTCGCCGACCGAGCGCGCCGTCTTCGTGCTGCGCGAGGTTTTCGACGTCGGCTACGAGGAGATCGCCGCCGCCGTCGGCAAGACTCTGGCGACCGTCCGTCAGATCGCACACCGGGCCCGCCGGCACGTCGACGCCCGACGGCCTCGTGAGGCGGTCTCCCCGAGCCAGGCCCGGGAGGTCCTGGCGTCGTTCCAGCGCGCGCTGGACACCAGGGACCTGCAGGGCCTGCTCGACGTGCTCGCCCCCGAGGTCGTCATGATCAGTGACGGCGGAGGCGTCAAGCAGGCCGCGCCACGGCCGGTCATCGGCGCCGAGAGGGTGGCCCGCATGATCGTCGGTGGCCTCGGCAAGGCCCGGATCGCGCTCACCGGCGAACCCACCGTGGTCAACGGCAACCCGGCGCTCCTCCTCCGCGTGGACGGTGAGATCGACGGTGTCATCGCGGTCCGGGTCGAGGCCGCCCGCATCGCGGGCCTCTACTACGTCCGCAACCCGCGGAAGCTGACCCGCATCGCATCGGAGACCCCCCTCACGGTGAAGTGATCCTCCAGCCGCCACCTCTTGATCAAGACGCCCTGGCAGGGCGGAGCGCCGCGGGCGAGGGCATCCGCTCACCGGCACAGGCGCGTACCGGCCCGCCCATCACCACGTCCATCACGCAAACGCTGTATCCGAGGAGGAGACATGGCCGTTCAGGCCCCGCCAGCAGCCACCACACCGCCATCATCCTGGCCGACGGTGGCCGGGGCGGTCGTCCTGCTCACGGCGATCACCTCCGTGCTGCTCGCCGCCTTCGCTTGGCCCTCGGTGCGGTCGTCGCTCCACGATGTGCCGATCGCCGTCGCCGGGTCGGCCACCGCAGTCGAGCGAGTCGGCGCCGCTCTCGACCGGCGCCTGCCGGGCGGCTTCGAGACGACCGAGGTCGCCGACACTGCGGCGGCCGAACGGTTGATCCGCGACCGGGAGGTGTACGGGGCTATCGATGTCAGCTCCGGTACCCCGCGGGTCATCATCGCTTCGGCCGCCGGCGCGGCGGTCGCCCAGACCCTGCAGAGTGTCGCGACCGCGCTGAGCCAGGCACAGACACAGGGCACCGGTACGGCGGTCGCCGTACGCGACCTCGTCGCCCTGCCGGCCGACGATCCACGCGGCGCCGGTCTGGCCGCCGGAGCCCTGCCCCTGGTCATGGGCGGTCTGCTCACGGCGCTGCTGCTGACCAGACTCGTCCGCGGCGCCGCCCGCCGGGTCGCGGGGGCGCTCGCCTTCGCGATCACCGGTGGCCTGGCCGTGGCAGCGATCCTGCAGTTCTGGCTCGGCGCGCTCAACGGCGCCTACTGGGTCAACAGCGGCGCCGTCGCCCTGACCGTCGCGGCCATCTCCCTGAGCATCCTCGGGCTGGAGTCACTGCTCGGGTACGTCGGCCTCGGTCTTGGCGCCGTCACCATGATGCTCATCGGCAATCCCCTGTCAGGCACCTCGACCGCGCCCGAGATGCTGCCCGGCTGGTCCGGAGCGTTCGGCCAGTTGCTGCCTCCGGGGGCGGGTGGCCAGCTGCTGCGCTCCACCGCGTTCTTCGACGGCCGCGGGGCCACCCACTCCGTCATCGTCCTGGTCGCCTGGTTCGCGTTCGGCGCGGTGCTGTGCCTGGCCGGCGGCCTGCGCGCGCGCCGCGCCGCCGGCGTCGCAGCGGGATCACAGAGCAGCCGCGAGCAGCGTTGAGCAGCCCGAACGGACTCAACCAGATCTCTTACCAGGAGGCTCTTCATGGCGAAGAACGTCGCCGGTGACCCCGCTGGCCTGGAACTGCCGGTCGAGCCCGGTTGCCCGTTCGCCCCGCCCGCCGCCTACGAGCGACTGCGCGAGCGAGCATCGATCAACAAGATCCGCCTGACCAGCGGCGGCGAGGCGTGGTGGGTGTCCGGGTACGAGGAGGCTCGTGCCGTCCTCGCCGACGGCCGCTTCTCCTCGGACAAGCGCAACGACGGGTTCCCGCTCTTCACCCTCGACGCGGTGACCCTGCAGCAGCTCCGCAGCCAGCCGCCGTTGATGCTCGGCATGGACGGCACGGAACACGCCGCGGCCCGCCGTCCGGTGATCGGCGAGTTCACCGTGAAGCGGCTGGCCGGGCTGCGCCCGCGGATCCAGGACATCGTCGACCGCTTCATCGACGACATGCTTGCCGCCGACCGGCGGCCGGTCGACCTGGTGCGGGCGCTGTCCCTGCCGGTGCCCTCACTGGTGATCTGCGAGCTGCTCGGTGTGCCCTACGGCGACCACGACTTCTTCCAGAGCCGCACCGGCATGCTGGTGCGATGGACCTCGGTGGAAGACCGCCAGCGAGCCTTCGCCGAACTGCGGGCCTACATCGACGACCTGATCACCCGCAAGGAGTCCGAGCCCGGCGACGACCTGTTCGGCCGGCAGATCGTCCGGCAACGGCAGGAGGGCGCCCTCGACCACGGGGCCTGGTGAGCCTGGCCTTCCTGCTGCTGACCGCCGGACACGAGACCACGGCGAGCATGATCTCGCTCGGTGTGATCGGGCTGCTCACCCGTCCGGAGCAACTGGCCCTGATCAAGGCTGACCCGGGCAGGACGCCCATGGCCGTGGAGGAGCTGCTGCGTTACTTCACCATCGCCGACGGGGTCACCTCCCGGGTGGCCGTCGAAGACGTGGAGATCGGCGGGGTAGGCATCAGGGCCGGCGAGGGCGTCATCGTCTCGACCCTGTCGGCCGACTGGGACCCGGAGGTGTTCACCGATCCGGCCGAACTGGACGTCGAGCGCGGGGCCCGCCACCACCTCGCCTTCGGATTCGGCCCGCACCAGTTCCTCGGCCAGAACCTGGCTCGGATGGAACTGCAGATCGTCTTCGACACGCTGTTCCGCCGCGTCCCCACGCTGCGGCTGGCCGCACCGGTCGAGGACCTTCCGTTCAAGTCCGACGCCGCCGTCTACGGCGTTCATGGGCTCCCCGTCACCTGGTGAGGAGGGTGTGATGTGGATCACAGCGGACACCGGCCTGTGCGTCGGCTCCGGCCAGTGCGTCCTGACCGAGCCGGCCGTCTTCGACCAGGACGAGGACGGCATCGTGACCCTGCTGACCGACCACCCCGATGACGGGACCATGGCACGGGCACGCGACGCCGTCCGCCTGTGCCCCTCCCGGGCCCTGTCCATCCGGCGGACATGAGGACACCCGGGCGGACGACGCGTCCTCATCCGCGTCTCCCGTGTCACCTGCCGCCTGGTCCGAACCGGCGGCGGTAGGCGGAGGGGCTGAGTCCCGTTCTGCGCCGCATCTGGGTTCGCAGATTCGCGGCCGTACCCAGACCGCTGGCCTGGGCGACCGCGTCCAGCCGCAGCTCACCGCGCTCGATCAACCGGCAGGCCAGGGCCACCCGTTCGGCGGTCAGCCAGGCCAGCGGGGTGGTGCCGAGCTCGGCCTGGAAGCGCCGGTGCAGGGTGGCCGGGCTGGTCGCGGCCCGCGCGGCCAGGTCCGCCACGGTGAGCGGCCGGTTCAGGTGCTGCTGGGCCCAGGCGAGTACGGGTGCGAGTGACGTGTCGCGTACGGCGGGCATCGGGCGTTCGACGAACTGGCGCTGGCCGCCGTCGCGGTGGGCGGCGAACACCAGGCGGCGGCTGACGGAGTTGACCACCTCGGCGCCGTGGTCGCGGCGGATCAGGTGCAGGCCCAGATCCAGCGCCGCCGCGCTTCCCGCGGCCGTCAGCACATCCCCGTCGTCCACGAACAGCACATCCGGCCGGAGCAGCACCGCGGGGTGACGGGCGGCGAAGAGGGCGGCCCAACGCCAGTGCGTGGCGGCCGGGCGGCCGTCGAGGACACCGGCCGCCGCCAGCGTGAAGGCCCCGGTGCAGAAGCCCACCAGTCGTGCGCCGCGCGAGGCCGCCCGCCGGATGGCTTCGATCACCTCTCGGGAAGGGGGTGTCTCGGGGTCGGGACGGTTGGGGGCGATCACGGTGCCGGCGTCGTCCACCGCCTCCAGGCCGGCCGTGCCGGACAGCGTGAACATGCCGCGGTGCATCCGGACGTCCGGTCGCGGGGTGCAGATCGCGAAGTCGTACCAGGGCCGGTCGAGCTCCGGACGGCGCAGGCCGAACAACTCGGTGGCCACCCCCAGCTCGAAGGGGTTGGAACCCTCGTCGGCGATCAGCGCGATCCGATGACGGCCCTGCGAGGATCCATGCGGCATATGCGATTCCTAGCACTCGCGCGGACCGGCCGCCAGCCTCGACGATAGGCCGGTGACCGACGAACCCATCGATCTGACGACCGCACTGAGCTCCTTCGACGCGCTCTGGAGCCCGCGTATCGTCACGCGTGTCAACGACTACGACGTCCGCATCGCCAAAGTGGCGGGCGAGCACATCTGGCACGCCCACGACGACACCGACGAGTTCTTCCTCGTCCTGGACGGCGAGCTGCGCATCGCCCTGAGAGACCGGGAAGACCAGGGAGACCCTGAGGATCAGGGAGACCGGGAAGACCGGGGAGATCGGAGAGAAGGCCGGGGCGAGGCGGAGGCCGGGCAGCGGGTCGTCACGCTGCCCGCGGGAGCGGTGTTCGTGGTGCCGCGCGGTGTCGAGCACAGACCCTTCTCACCGGACGGTGCCTCGATCCTGATGTTCGAACCGGCCGGTACGGCGACCGTGGGCGACCGGCATGAGGCCGTACCCGATCACATCGACGTCACCGCGGGCCACGAGCTGGACCGGCCGGCCCCGGGCGGGTTCACGCCTTGAGCCGGGCGGGTTCACGCCTCGAAGAGGACCGGGCGGCGGGGCCGGCAGCGCTTGGACTCGTACATGGCCGCGTCCGCCTGCGCGATGAGGCCGTCGCCCGTGGAGCCGTCGGTCGAGCAGGCCACGCCGATGGCGGCGCTGAGCCGCGCGACACCGGCCGACAGCGCGACATCGTCCTCCAGGACCTTGCCGACCCGTTCGGCGATGTTGACCACCTCGGCGGCCTGTTCGAGCCGCGGGCAGATCAGCAGGAACTCGTCCCCGCCGATCCGGCCGACGACGTCGTCGCTGCGGAGCACGCTCTTGATCCGGCTCGCGGCGGTCACGAGGAGCTCGTCGCCCGCGGCGTGCCCGAGAGAGTCGTTGACGCTCTTGAACTCGTTGAGGTCGACGAAGATCACTCCGGTGAGGTGGTGATTCTCCGTGGAGAGTTCCTGATTGAGGATCGCCAGGCTGGAAGCACGGTTGTAGCAGCCCGTGAGGTGATCGAACGTCGCTTTGACCCGCAGTTCCTCACGCGAGCGCACGCTCTCGGTGATGTCCCGCACGCAGGCGAGTGCCCCGGGCGCGCCTTCCTCGTTCGACAGCCCGATCAGGGTGATCGCGCAACGGCGCTGTTCCCCGGAGGCGGGGGAGGGCTGGACGGTGACTTCGAGCTCCCGGTCGGGGCCTCCCCCGAGGACGCTCTGGAGCGCCGTGTCCAGATTCGCGCGGTCCTGCTCGGCGACGTTCGCGAGCTGCTCCCGGGCGGTTTTCGCCGTTCTGGTCCCCAGCATCGTGGTGAGCAGGGAGTTGGCGTAGACGACGGAGCCGTCCTGCCCGAGCTGGAGCAGGCCCACGGGCAGTGAGTCGGTCAGCCTGCGGAACAGGTGCTCGCGCTGGCGCACCGCCTCGTAGGCGGCCATCTCCTCGGAGATGTCGCTGATGTGGCTGATCATGATGGCTTCCTGGAGGTCCGGCGCCTCCTGGTAGATGTTCTCCACCTCAATCCACAACCAGCTGCCGTCCGCGCAGAGGTGGCGCACCCGCACCCGCGAGTTCTGCCTGGTGCTCAGCATGTCGAGCCAGGCGCTGATGGACCGCTGCACGTCCTCCTCGTGGAAGAAGTGCGTCGACCGGGAGCCGATCAGATGATCCCTGCTCCAGCCGAGCATCTTGGTCGCCCGGTCGTCGGCGTCGACGATGACTCCGTCGAACCGCTTGAGCATGCGGGCCGAGCGGGGACGCAGGGACGCCAGCGGCTGCTCGCTCCGGACGGAGGGATCGGTCTGATCGGTGCCGAGGTCCATGAGCATGCAGACGAACACGCCGTAGCGGTGCCGCATGTCGATGGCCGTCAGCTCGTAGTGGCGGTCCGGCTCGTCGCGCAGCCGGGCCTTGACCGTCCCCACTCCCGTTCTGCAGGTGCGGTCCCACGCCGCCAAGGCCGCCAGCACGTCCGCCGGGTGCAGCATCTCCAGGAGGTTGGCGTTGTCCTCCGGTACGGGGACCAGCCGGTCACCGTCGACGTCCAGGGAGGCGGGCGCCGCTATCCGGCGTCCGTCGGGTGCCAGGGCGACGACGCGTGTGTGAGGATGCTCCAGCAGTCCGGAGAAGGTCTTGCCCCGGGCCTCCAGGGAATGAACGTACTCGGTCACGATGACCCCATCGGCTCCCGGCGGTGCTTCCTGAGGGTTGATTCCGTGTGCGTGATGCGATGAATACGCAGAGAATACGCAGACGCCCGATTGGGGCCGCCGCGGCCGTCCGCGGCCACCGCGGCATACACCGTCCGGTACGCCCACCGTCCGGTACGTCGGCTTGTGACACCGGACCGGACGGGTCGGTGGTGCCCCGGGAGGATGACGGAGCTCCTCCTTTCGATTCCGGAGACTCGTACCAATGCCCGATCCCCGGTTGGGACGCGGGTCCCGTGAGGGCGGCGTCGACGGCTGTGGCGGCCCTGATGGCGACGGCGTTCGCGGCACCCGTGAACGCCGCTCCACGGCCGCCCCTGGACGGGGTCTGGAAGACCGACGGATACGGCCTGGTCCTCTCGATCGGGAACGGCTGCCTGCGGTCCTACGAGACCACGTCGATCAGCTGCCTTCCCGGCGAGGACGCGCTGAAGCGGCTCGGGACGGACCGCGACGGGGCGGTGAGGTTCGGCGCCGACGGAGTTCCCACGCTGACGGTACGGGCTCAGGGCCGTGACCGCCCGCGGGCCCGCTACGCGAGCGCCGTCGCCGACATCGACCTGGTACGGCTGCGCGCGCTGCCCGACCGCTGCTCGCGTCCCATGCCCAAGGACCCGCTGACGACGTTCGACGTCTTCTGGACGACCTTCGCGGAGAACTATCCGGGGTTCGCGGCCAAGAAGGTCGACTGGGCGGCGCTGCGGGACCGGTACCGGCCGAAGGCGAACGCCCGCACCGGCGACGAGCGGCTGTTCGAGATCCTGACCGGCATGATGAAGCCGCTCGGCGACAACCACACCGGGCTCATGTTCTGCGGTAGCGCTCACGGGCTGACGGCCAGGAACAGGAAGCAGGCCAGCAGGACGAGGTGGACGCCGCCCTGCAGAAGGGTCGCGCGTCCCGGGACGACGGTGAGGGTGGTCACGGCGACCGTGATGGCGAGCAGCACCATGTGAGTGGCGCCCAGGCCGAGCAGGAGCGGGCCGTCGAGCCAGATCGACGCGACGGCGATGGCCGGGATGGTCAGTCCGATGCTCGCCATCGCGGAGCCCAGCGCGAGGTTGAGGCTGGTCTGCACCCGGTCACGGCGGGCGGCCCGGACCGCGGCGATCGTCTCCGGCAGGAGCACGAGCAGCGCGATCACCACGCCGACCACGGCCTGGGGCAGGCCCGCGGACGCGACGGCCGCCTCGATCGCCGGGGACTCGACCTTCGCCAGTCCGACGACCGCGACCAGCGCCACCAGCAGCAGGCCGAGGCTCACCAGGGTCTGCCGTCCTGTGGGCGGGGCGGCGTGGTCGTCGGCGTCGATGACGGTGCCGTCGGTCGTGACCGGCAGGAAGTAGCTCCGGTGCCGGACCGTCTGGGTGAAGACGAACAACCCGTACAGCGCGATCGAGGCCACCGCCGCGAACGCCAGCTGCGCCGTGGAGAAGACCGGCCCCGGCGTGCTCGTGGTGAACGTCGGCAGGACCAGGGTCACCGTGGCGAGCGTCGCCACGGTGGCGAGCGCACCGCCCGTACCCTCGGCGTTGAACACGGCCACCCGTCGGCGGAGTGCTCCGACCAGCAGCGACAGACCGACGATCCCGTTGCATGTGATCATCACCGCGGCGAAGACGGTGTCGCGGGCCAGGGACGCCGTCTCCGGGCCGCCGGACACCATCAGGCTGACGATCAACGCCACCTCGATGATCGTCACGGCCACGGCGAGGACGAGGGAGCCGAACGGCTCACCCACCCGGTGGGCGACGACCTCGGCGTGATGGACGGCCGCCAGCACCGCGGCGGCCAGGAGCACGGCCGCGATCATCACCCCGACCGGCGGGAGGTCACGTCCCCAGACGAAGACCAGCGTCATGATCGCGAGCACCGGGACGAAGGTCGTCCAGCGCGAGGTGATCAGGCGGCGCAGCCGGACGGCCCCGGACGGCCGCCGGGCGCGGGGTGGGCCGGGCGGATCCTGCGGGGCGGGCTGCCCGGGAAAGTCGGGTGAATCGGGCGGCATGGACGTTCCGGCCGGAAGATTCAAATCATCAGGGTTGTCTGTTCGCTTCGGGTGCGGCGGGCGATTCATGTCCTCATGCTGCCCAGTTGACCGCGAACTGCCCATGAGTCCCTTAGGGTGTGCCTTTCGTCTATTAATCGGCTGCTGTCCGGCTGTCTGGCTATCCGGTCGTCGCGGGATCAGCGGAATCGACGGAATCGACGGGATTAACGGTCGAGCGCAGCCCACAGGGTGGTGAACTCCTCGGCGGTCAGGGCGGCCAGGCCGAAGTCGTCGGGGTAGAGCGGACCCTCCGCCAGGAAGCCGTACTCGTCCTCCAGGCGGCGCCAGGAGTACATCCGCGGGACGCCGTCCGGGCCGAGTTCCGCGTGGCGCACCGGCCAGTACTCGCCGCCGTCGCCGGTGACGGTCTCGAACAGCCAGATACGGCCCGCATCGTCCATGCCGTGCCAGTACAGGCGCGGCTGGTCGCTCTCGTCCAGCGCCCGGATCACATGCCTGCGCTCGTCCTGCAGCATCCCCTGCTCCGCTCCGCTCCGTCCACCGTCCGGTTGCGTCCCTGATCGAACGGTGACAACCGGTCCCTAGTCTGGCGTCGTATCACGTGTACCCGGTTACCCGGTGCGCCGCAGGCGGAGATCAACGAGCACCCGGCCGACCTGGGCACCTCGTGGCAACGGGCCTCGGTGAGAGCGGGCATTCGATTTCGCATCGCGCCCGGGAGCCGTGTATGGTTACACCTGTCCGCAGGAGCGAAAGTGACAGCGGGCAGGCCCCTATAGCTCAGTCGGCAGAGCGTCTCCATGGTAAGGAGAAGGTCAACGGTTCGATTCCGTTTGGGGGCTCCACAGTCTGAATGCCCTGACCCTGAGGTCGGGGCATTCGGCTTGGGTGGGTTCAACGACCACCCGCGAAAGGCTCAAGGTTCCCGTCGTGCGGATGGGCATACCGGAAAATCCGGAACAGCCCCTGGTGTACGCAAGTGCGCAGCCGCTCCGCGGGTCGGGTATCCTTGCGAGGTCGGCCGATTTCGTCGGCCTCAAGGCGGAGTAGCTCAGTCAGGCAGAGCAAACGGCTCATAATCGTTGTGTCGCCGGTTCAAGTCCGGCCTCCGCTACTACCCTCCCGGGCCCCACATGACAACAGGGGCTCTGGCATGGGTTGTCCCAGTCCCAAACGTAGAAAGGCACTCCCAAGTGGCTGCCACCGACGTTAGGCCGAAGATCACGCTGGCCTGCCAGGAGTGCAAGCACCGCAACTACATCACGCGGAAGAACCGGCGTAACGACCCGGACCGGCTTGAGCTCAAGAAGTACTGCCCGAACTGCAAGACGCACCAGGCGCACCGCGAGACCCGCTGAGTCCTCCGCGGAGCCTCCCGCCCCGGCGGGAGACGGCGACTTCTCCAACGCTCGCATACGCGACACGAACCGGCGTCCTCTCGGAGGACGCCGGTTCGTCGTGTTTCCGGCCCGTCGTATCCGGGTTTGTCGTATCCGAACAGCTTTCTGCTGCGGGTGTTGACCGTGCTCGACACCCGGGGGCCGGGTGTGCCGGGCTACGGTTTCCTGGTGGGTTTCCTGGTGATCGGCCGCAGGAGGGTCGCGACCGATCGGAAGGTCGCCTCCCGAATCTTGTTCTGTTACTGTCGGTTTCACCAGCTCGGATTCCGTAAAGGAGCAGGATGGCTCTGAACCGTGACTTCATCGGGCGGGCGTCTGCGCCGTCGGCGCCCTACGAGGTCAGCCGCGTGAAGATCAGAGAGTTCGCGACGGCGATCGGCGACAACAATCCGATCTACCGGGACAGGGAGGCCGCGCAGGCCGCGGGCCACCCGGACGTCATCGCCCCGCCGACCTTCCCGATCGTGTTCAGCCTCGGTGGAGGGGCCCTCCTGGCCGACCCCGAGCTCGGCCTGAACTTCGCGATGGTGGTCCACGGCGAGCAGCGCTTCGAGTACCGCCGGCCGATCCACGCGGGTGACGAGCTGGTCACCGTCTCGACGGTGACCGACATCCGCAGTGTCGGCCGCAACGAGTTCATCACCGTCAAGAGCGATGTCACCACCGTCGACGGCGAGCTCGTCTGCACGACCTACAACACCATCGTCGAGCGTGGAGGAGCGGGCTGACATGGCTGCGACGGTCAAGTACGACGAGGTCGAGGTCGGCCAGGAGATCCCGGCGGCGGACTACCCGGTCCGCCGTATCAACCTGGTGATGTACGCCGGAGCCTCGGGGGACTTCAACCAGATCCACTGGAACGAGCGTTTCGCCAAGACCGTCGGCCTGCCCGACGTCATCGCCCACGGCATGTTCACCATGGCCCAGGCGGGGCGCTTCGTCACCGACTGGGCCGGTGACCCGGGCGCCGTCGTCGACTACGGTGTGCGCTTCTCGTCCATGGTCGTCGTCCCGGACGACGACGAAGGCACCGTCATCACGGTCAGCGGTGTCGTGGAGGAGAAGCTGGAGGACAAGCGCGTGGTGATCGCTCTGACCGCCAAGTGCGCCGACTCCCGGGTGCTCTCCAAGGCCCGCGCGGTGGTCCAGCTCTCCTGACCTCCACACCCGCGGGGCCGGGGCGGAGAATCTTCCCCCGGCCCGTGGGTAGCGTCAGGAAATGAGCGAAACACCACGTTACGTGAGCGGACGGGCCGACGAGCGGACCGGGGGGCAGGTCACAGAGCGGCCGACGGAAGAGGCCGCGGAGACCGAGAAGGCCGCGCGGCCGGGTGGTTCCGCGGCGCGGATCGAACAACCCGACGCCAAGGAGCTCGCCGACGAGGAGGCCGCGCCGGAGCAGCAGCCCGAGGGCTCGGAGCTGGTCGGCCGTGGCGGCGACAACGAGCTGGAGGGCAATCCTCAGCGGGTGGCCGCCTCGCAGCGGTTCTGGGACGGGGCCACGGCGACGTCGCGGATCGACGAGGCCATGCCCCGCGGGCAGGACGAGGATCCCGCGGGGACGCGGGACGCGGACGGCGGGACGACGCGGTGACCCACCGGCGGGGGCCGGTGCCGGGGGTGTCCCGCGCCGCATAGGGTTGTCGGCGGATTCGCGGATCGACCCCCGAGGGAATGTGGCATGGCTGAACGGGTGGCAGGAGTGCGGCTCGCGCCGTACACGACGTTGGGACTGGGCGGGCCCGCGCGGACCTTCGTGGCGGCGGGGTCGGCCGAGGAGATCGTCGAGCTGGTCGCCGGGGCCGATCGCGCGAGGGAGCCGGTGCTCGTGCTCGGCGGCGGGAGCAACCTGGTCGTCGCGGACGACGGGTTCGCCGGGCTGGTCGTGCGGATCGCCTCGCGGGGCATCGAGGCCGAGGGGGACCGGGTCACCGTACAGGCCGGAGAGGACTGGGACGCGCTGGTCGAGTGGGCCGTGACCCGGGGGCGGTCCGGGATCGAGTGCCTGTCCGGGATTCCCGGGCTGGTCGGTTCGACGCCGATCCAGAACGTCGGGGCCTACGGGCAGGACGTGTCCCAGACGATCACGGGGGTGCGGGTCTACGACAGGGTGACCGGGCAGGTGCGGGACCTGGACGCCGCCGAGTGCGGGTTCGCCTACCGGCACAGTTCCTTCAAGGAGGACCCCGGGCGGCATGTCGTGCTCGCGGTCACCTACGCCCTGCCCGCGGACGGGCTGTCGGGTCCGATCGCCTACCAGGAGCTGGCCGTACGGCTCGGCGTCGAACTCGGCGCCCGGGTACCGCTCGCCGAGGCCCGGCGGGCGGTCCTGGAGCTGCGCGCGGGCAAGGGCATGGTCCTGGACGCCGGCGACCCGGACACCCGCAGCGCGGGCTCGTTCTTCACCAACCCCATCCTCACCGCCGAGCAGGCGGCCGAGCTGGAGTTGCGCGCCCCCGGTTTCCCCCGGTGGGAGATGCCCGGCGGGGACGGCGTGAAGGTCCCCGCCGCCTGGCTGATCGAGAACGCCGGGTTCCCCAAGGGGTACCGGCGCGGCCCGGCCCGGATCTCCACCAAGCACACCCTCGCCATGACCAATCCTGAGCTCAGGGCGACCACCGAGGACCTCCTCGACCTGGCTCGCGAGGTCCGCGACGGAGTACGCGAGAAGTTCGGCGTGACGCTCGTCAACGAACCCGTGATGGTCGGCACCCGCCTGTGACCCGTCATCCCCGGCCGCATCGCCTCCGGCCGCATCACGCCTGACCGCATCCCTCACCCGGCCGGGCGGCGCCGTGCCGTCGAGCGCGGGGGAGATGAAGTGTCTGCCGGGAATGTGCACACCGGTCCGGGTGTTAAGGTCGGGTGGAAACACCCGAAGGGGAGTAGTCCCAATCGCGTGATCGACATACTGGCGCCCCGGCGCCCGGTCGCGCGGGCCCTGCCCCGGTGAAGACGCGGATCTCGGCGGTCTTCCCGGCGCGGGCGGACGAGACCTTCGGCCTGGCAGGCATACCGAAAATGCCGCCGGGCCGAAGCCGTGCCCGAAACTCCCCGGGTGCCTTCTTCCGGCCCGGTCGCATGCGCGTTGAAGGGCGACCCCGTTGGAAGCGTTCTGGATCAGTCTTGCTGTGATCTTCGTTGCCGAGCTCGGTGACAAGAGCCAGCTCATGGCGATGACCTTCGCCACCCGGTTCAAGCCGTGGCCCGTTCTGGCCGGCATCACTCTGGCCACCGCGGTGGTCCACCTCGTCAGCGTCGGTCTCGGTGGCCTGGTGGGGGACTTCCTGTCCACCACCGCCATCTCGATCGTCGCGGGTCTGGCGTTCCTCGGCTTCGCGCTCTGGACGCTGCGCGGGGACGAGCTGACCGAGGAGGAGGCGCAGAAGGCCCGCCGTACCACACGCTCGGCGATCATCGCGGTGACCGTCGCCTTCTTCCTCGCCGAGCTCGGTGACAAGACCATGCTCGCCACCATCACCCTGGCCACCCAGCACGGCTGGTTCGGCACGTGGGTCGGTTCGACGGTCGGCATGGTGGCCGCGGACGCCCTGGCCATCGCGGTCGGCCGCATGCTGGGCAAGAACCTGCCCGAGAAGGTCATCCGGTACGGCGCCGCCGCCGCGTTCGCCGTCTTCGGCGTGATCCTGCTGCTGGAGCCCGTGTTCTCCGGAATGTGATACGTGTGCCTTCGTGATCCGGGGAGTCCCGCCTCACCACGAGAGGCGGGACTCCCCGGATCACGAGGCGGCCGGAGAGAGGTGGTGTGCCGCCGGACCGGGGACGGCCGGGCCGTGCGCCGCCGTCCTCACCCGCCTGCCCGCAAGGCGGCAGCCGAGGCAGTCGGCGTGGCCCGTCATGGGGTCCTTCATCCTCCAGTCCCGCTCGTCGCGTGGCCGGACCCCGCTGGGCTTGCCCCAGCCCGCCAGGTGCAGCGCCCAGGAGACCAGCCCGCCGAGCGCCGTGACGCCCAGGCCGATCCAGATGCCGGGAACCCAGGCCGCGCACAGGGCGGCCCCGGCCCCGGCGAACCCGGTGAGGGCGATTCCGACGCCGCTCCACCCGGCGACGGTGTGGCCCATGTCGTAGTCGCCGTGGATGGCGCTCATGTTCTCTCTCCTCGGCTGGCCGTGTACGGTCCGTCAGAGTGGGCAAAAATTTATCTCACTTACTAAACATCTTAGATGCTAAGGAGATTAGCCGTGGAGGGCAACTCCCGTCCCGCGGCCTCGGCCGAACAGGCGGTGGCCGCCATGGACCGCCTCATCTCGCTGAGCCTCGTCGGGCAGCACGACATCGCTCAGCGGCTCGGGCTGAACGTCACCGACCTCACCTGCTTCGCCCACATCCTGGAGGCCGGGGAGAAGCACCTCACCGCGGGAGAGCTCGCCGAGCGGGCGAACCTCACCACCGGGGCCGTCACCGGGGTCCTCAACCGCCTGGAACGGGCCGGGTACGCGCGACGGCAGGCCGATCCGGCGGACCGCAGGCGGGTGCGGATCGTTCCCGACGAGGGAGCCGTCGCCCGGGTCGTGGCGGTGTACGCCCCCTTCTACCGGCGGCTCGCCGAGCTGTCCGCCGGCTACTCGGCGCAGGAGGTCGGCGTGCTGGCCGACTGGTTCACCCGGGCCGCCGACGCGATGCGGACCACCCTTGAGGAGATCCGGCGGGGCGAGATCCCCTGATCACACCCAGGTCGCCCAGGTCGCCCAGGTCACCCTGCTCGCCCAGGTCCCCCTGCTCGCCCCGGCGGCCCGGTGACGGCCCGCGGCGGGGCCGCTCAGCCGATCAGAGAGAGACGGTGGGCCGCCGCGGCGGCCTCGCCGCGTGTGGAGACGCCGAGCTTGCCCAGGATGTTCGAGACGTGCACGCTCACCGTCTTGGCGGAGATGAACAGCTCGGAGGCGATGTCCCGGTTCGAGCGCCCCTGGGCGACGAGCCGGAGCACCTCCTGCTCGCGCGGGGTGAGCAGCGGGACGCCCCCGGGCTCCCGGCCGGACGGCTCCCGCCCGGCCTCCGCCGGGAGCGCGACGCCGATCCTGCGGGCCAGGGCCTCGATCTCGGCGACCAGCGGCCGGGCCGACAGCGCGACCGCGATCGGGCGGGCCGCGCGGAGCCGTACGGCGGCGCCCTCCCGGTCACCCGCCGTCGCGGCGGTCCGGGCCGCGCGCAGCAGTGACGCGGCCTGCAGGAACGGCCGCTCCAGCCGCTCCCAGGCGGCGGCCGCGGCGTCGTGGTCGCGCAGGAGATCGAGCCGGTAGGCCTCGGAGACCGGATTGTCGGCCGCCATCGTGGTCCCGACCTTCTCGGCGCGGGCCCGCAGCGCCGCCGCCCGCTCGGGGGCGACGACCCCGGCGGCGTCGCACACGTCGGCGATGAGCCCGAGCAGCCGCCAGCCGAGCAGCGGCTTGCTGAGGATCTGCGTGTCGACCTGGACCCGCTCGGCCGCCTCCAGGGCGGCGAGCGGCTCGCCCTCCAGCAGGTGGAGACCCATCTTGAGGCGGGTGTTGGCCGTCAGCTCCTGGGTGAACTCCTCCTCGACGGTGAAGGCGTCCACCTCCGCCAGCACGGACCTGATCACCTCCGCTTCGCCGCGGGCGAGCGCCACATCGGCCCGGACGCGACGCAGGTGGTGCCGGGTCCGCAGGGTGGGGTCCATGGTGAGGGTGTACTCGGCGGCCTCGGCGGCCTCGTCGAAGCGGCCCAGTGACTCCAGCGCCTCGGCGCGGTTGTTGGAGATGAAGGTGCCCTGGACGCGGTAGAGGCCGTACTTCTTGGCCAGCTGCTCCCCCTTGAGCGCCAGCTCCACGGCCTCGGCCGAGCGGCCCACGTTGTTCAGCGCGTCCACGGTGTTGGCCAGGGCACGCAGGAGGATCCGGCCGGAGCGGAGGCGCTCGCCGATCGCCATGGCGGTCTCGTTGATCGTGATGGTCCGCTCCATGTCCCCGGCGATGGAGTGGCCCACGGCGAGGTTGAGCAGCAGGTCCGCCTCCAGGCACTCCTCACCGTGGGCGCGGGCGATGGCCAGCGCCTCCTCGGTGAGCGCCGTTCCCTCGGCCACCTCGCCCTGGAACATCAGGTAGGAACCGAGCCGGGCGAGCGTCCGGGTACGGGCGAGGCTCGGCTGGGGCACCAGCCGCTCGGCGTAGCGGAGGTCGTCGAGCGCCCCCGGCTTCCGCTTGGAGATCTTGAGCTGCGAGAGCCGTACGACCAGCTCCGCCACCCGCTCGGGCTCGGCCTCCTCGTCCAGCTCGGACAGTGCGGCCTTGACGAACTTGATGCCCCGGTCGAGCTCACCGCAGGCCTGGGCCGCCTCCGAGGCGTGTTCCAGGACCGTGGTCTGGTCCGCGCCGATCCGCTCGGTGGCGTCGGGCACCTTGTTCCAGAGCGAGAGCACCCGTTCCAGCAGCTGCATCTGCTCGTTGTAGGCGAAGGCGTTGGCGGCCTTGCCCGCGGCGTCCCAGGCGGAGACGAGGGCCCACAGGTCGTCGCGGGCGGAGTACCAGTGGTGCGCGATCTCGATCGCGGCCCGGCCGGGCGGGACCAGCCTGCGGTTCTTCTCGATCTCCTCGGCGAAGCGGGCGTGCGTCCGCACGTGCTCGCCCGGCAGGAGCTCCTCGTGTACGGCCTCGCGGATCAGCGAGTGCCGGAAGACGTAGGCGCGGCCGTCGGCGACCTGGATCACGTTGGCCGCGACGGCGGGCCGGAGCGCGTCCTCCAGTTCCACGTCGGACAGGCCGGTGACGGCGGACAGCAGCGCGTGACTGACCCGGATGCCGCCGGCGGCGGCGACGCGCAGCACGCGCTGGGTCTCCTCGGGCAGGCGCTCGACCGAGCCGATGATCAGGTCGTGCAGGGATTCGGGCAGCGAGCAGCCGCCGCCGGACTCCAGCAGGGCCTCGACGAACAGCGGGATGCCCTCGCTGCGCTGGTAGACCTCGCGGACCTTGGGGTACTCCGGGGTGGTGCCGAGGATGCCGGCCATCTGGGCGGCCACCTCGTCCCGGGTGAGCCGGGGGAGTTCCAGCCGCAGGACCCCGTCCACCCGGCCCAGTTCGGCGAGGACGGGCCGGAGCGGATGCTGGCGGTGCAGGTCGTCGGAGCGGTAGGTGAGGAGCATCAGGACCGGCGCGGCGCGCAGGTTGCGGCTGAGGAAGGCGATCAGGTCGCGGCTGGAGCGGTCGGCCCAGTGGATGTCCTCGATGACCAGCAGGAGGGGGCGGCACTCGGCCAGGCGCTCCAGAAGATTGAGGATCTGCTCGAAGAGCCGGGCGCGGGCGGTCTCGCTCTCCACGGCGTCGCCGGCCTCGCCGAACTCGGGCAGCAGCCGGGCCAGGTCGCGGGCCCCGCCGTCGGGCAGGAGCGCCGCGACCTCCTCGGCGCCCTGCTCGCGGACGAGCTGGCGGATCACCGCGGTGAACGGCGCGTAGGCCAGGCCCTCGGTGGAGAGCTCCACGCAGCCGCCGACCAGCACGCGCGCGCCGTCGCGCTCGGCGCGTTCGGCGAAGCACGTGACCAGCCGCGTTTTGCCGACCCCTGCTTCGCCCCCGAGAAGCACGGCCGTCGCGGCCTTCTCACGCGCCTGCTCGAAGGCCTCGGCCAGGCCCGCGAGCTCCGCTTCCCGCCCCACGAAGACGGGGCTCACCGCCCGACCCATCATGTCGTCCAGCATGGCATGCCTTATGTCGTGCTCTCCTCTCCTTATTCGGCATTTGAGATGTCCTAAGGAGAACGGAGGGCTTCAGGGAGGTGCGGGACGTGCCAGGCAGAGCTGGAGGATGTCCTACGGAGGTCGTGAGGCCCGGCCGGGTGGGAGGCGGCGGCCGGGCTCTCGTGAGGTGGTCATGCGGCGCTGATCTTGCGGAAGAGGCCCAGGCCCCGGCGGCGCTCCCCACCGGAGCGCGCCTTCCTGGCGGCTACGGCCTCGCGGGCGCGGCGGTACTCGGCGGCCTCGGCGCGGAGCTCGGCGGCGCGGTCGGTCATGGTCTGGAAGTGAAGTTCCGGGATCATCTCGGATCTCTCCTTGAGTGCTGCGATTTCCTTACACACTCAAGGTTCGGTCTAAGGCCCCCACCGCCACATCGGACGGATGCCTTATCTCCGGCGGCGATGTCGCCCGGGGATGCCTAGGAGGCTCCCGCCCCGCCGCCTTAGGGCCGGGCACCGCCTTAGGAGGGTGCGTGCGGAGGGCTGTCCGCGCGGGGATCGCCTGTGCGGAGGGCTGTCCGCGGGCTGTCCGCGCCGGGATTTCCCGTACGGCAGACCGTTCCGCGCCGGGGACTCGGCGAATGTTGACGAAAAGCTGTGAGACGACTCGGCCACGTCCAGTTTGGAACTAAACACACCAGTCGGCATGCTGGAGTGGTGTCAACTGTGACTACTTCGCTCGCCGACGTGGCCTCGTCCAACGCCACGCTGCGAGCCTTCCTGCACGGCCTGCCCGGTGTCGACCGGGTGGGCGCCGACCAGCGGGCCGCGATGCTCGGCACCCGATCGATCAAGACCACCGCCAAGGCCGGCGCCATCGACCTGGCCATCCGCATGGTGGACCTGACGACTCTTGAGGGTGCGGACACGCCCGGCAAGGTCCGCGCGATGTGCGCCAAGGCCGTCCACCCCGATCCGAGCGACCCGTCCGTGCCGAAGGTGGCCGCGGTCTGCGTCTACCCCGACCTGGTGGCCCAGGCGGTGGAGGCGCTCGGGAGCTCCGGGGTCAAGGTCGCCAGCGTCGCGACCGCGTTCCCGAGCGGACGCTCGTCCCTGGAGGTCAAGGTCGCCGACACCGCGCTCGCGGTGGCCGCCGGGGCCGACGAGATCGACATGGTGATCGACCGGGGCGCCTTCCTCGCGGGTGACTACGTGAAGGTCTTCGAGGAGATCGCCGCGATCAAGGAGGCCTGCGGCCCGGCGCACCTGAAGGTGATCCTGGAGACCGGCGAGCTGGCGACCTACGACAACGTACGGCGCGCGTCCTGGCTGGCCATGATGGCCGGGGGCGACTTCATCAAGACCTCCACGGGCAAGGTCCAGCCCGCCGCGACCCCCTCCGTGACGATGATCATGCTGGAGGCGGTCCGCGACTTCCTCGCGATGACCGGCCGCAAGGTCGGCGTGAAGCCCGCCGGCGGCATCCGGACCACCAAGGACGCGATCAAGATGCTCGTCCTGGTCAACGAGACCGCCGGCGAGGGCTGGCTGGATCCCGACTGGTTCCGCCTGGGTGCGTCCACCCTGCTCAACGACCTGCTGATGCAGCGCCAGAAGCTGTCCACCGGCCGGTACGCGGGCTCCGACTACTTCACTCTGGACTGAGGCGATGTTCGAATACGCACCGGCACCCGAGTCCCGCGACGTCGTCGACATCAAGCCGTCCTACGGCCTGTTCATCGACGGTGAGTTCACCGACGGCGCGGGCACGCCCTTCAAGACGGTCAACCCCGCCACCGAGGAGGTGCTGGCCGAGGTCGCCACCGCCTCCCAGGCGGACGTGGACCGCGCCGTGCGGGCCGCGCGCAAGGCGTTCGGCGCCTGGTCGGCGCTGCCCGGCTCCGAGCGGGCCAAGTACCTGTTCCGGATCGCCCGCATCGTCCAGGAGCGCTCGCGCGAGCTGGCGGTGCTGGAGACGCTGGACAACGGCAAGCCGATCCGCGAGGCGCGCGACGTGGACCTGCCGCTGGTCGCCGCGCACTTCTTCTACTACGCGGGTTGGGCCGACAAGCTCGGCTACGCCGGATACGGTCCCGATCCGAGGCCCCTGGGCGTGGCCGGCCAGGTCATCCCGTGGAACTTCCCGCTGCTCATGCTCGCCTGGAAGATCGCCCCCGCGCTGGCCTGCGGCAACACGGTGGTGCTCAAGCCCGCCGAGACGACGCCGCTGACCGCGCTGCTGTTCGCCGAGATCTGCCGCCAGGCCGAGCTCCCGCCCGGCGTGGTGAACATCGTGACCGGCGCCGGGGAGACCGGCGCGGCCGTGGTCAACCACCCCGACGTCAACAAGGTCGCCTTCACCGGCTCGACCGAGGTCGGCCGCATCATCGCGCGCAGCGTCGCGGGCTCCGCCAAGAAGGTGACGCTGGAGCTGGGCGGCAAGGCCGCCAACATCATCTTCGAGGACGCCGCGATCGACCAGGCGGTCGAGGGCATCGTCAACGGCATCTTCTTCAACCAGGGCCACGTCTGCTGCGCGGGCTCCCGGCTGCTGGTCCAGGAGTCGATCGCCGGGGACCTGATGGAGGCGCTCAAGCGTCGCCTGAGCATGCTCCGCCTCGGTGACCCGATGGACAAGAACACCGACATCGGCGCGATCAACTCCGCCGAGCAGCTCGCCCGGGTCCGCGAGCTGTCCGACATCGGCGAGGCCGAGGGCGCCGAGCGCTGGTCCCCGGCCTGCGCGCTGCCGGAGCGCGGCTTCTGGTTCCCGCCGACGATCTTCAGCGGCGTCGCCCAGTCCCACCGCATCGCCCGGGACGAGGTCTTCGGCCCGGTCCTGGCCGTGCTGACCTTCCGTACCCCGGCCGAGGCCGTGGAGAAGGCCAACAACACGGCCTACGGGCTCTCGGCCGGCGTCTGGACGGAGAAGGGCTCGCGCATCCTGTGGATGGCGGACCGGCTCCGCGCGGGCGTCGTGTGGGCCAACACCTTCAACAAGTTCGACCCGGCCTCGCCGTTCGGCGGCTACAAGGAGTCCGGGTACGGCAGGGAGGGCGGCCGTCACGGGCTGGAGGCGTATCTCGATGTGTGAGCATCGCGAGTCCCGGCGCCGGGCCCGCCGGGCCCAGGGCACCCGGGGCCACGGCTTCGCCCGGGCCGGCCGTCCGGACCGGCGCGGGTGGTTCGCCCACCGGTGCGGGGTGAGCCGCTGCGGTCAGATCTTCGTGCCGGTACGGCTGGCACAGCAGCAGACCATGTGGAGAGGGCGCGGAGATGAGTAAGACCGAGCGGGACGCGGCCAAGGCTCGGACCGCCAAGGCGCGGGCCGGGAAGGCGCGGGCCGTGAAGGAACCGGTCACGGAGATGCCGGTCACGGAGATGCCGGTGGAGGAGACGCCGGCCGCCGGCGGCCCGGTGGCCACGGCCCTGGTCGCGGAGGCCCCGCTGGCGCAGGCTCCGGCGTCCGGCACCGTGGCACCGGACGTCCCGGCCGCCGGGGCAGGCCGGGAGTCGGACGGGCAGCGGGCCGGTCGGCTGTCGGTGCGCAAGACCTACAAGCTGTACATCGGCGGGGCGTTCCCGCGTTCGGAGAGCGGAAGGTCCTACGTCGTGACCTCCTCCACGGGCGGTTTCCTGGCCAACGCGTCCAAGGCGTCCCGCAAGGACGCCCGCGACGCGGTGTCCGCCGCGCGCAAGGCGTTCGCCGGGTGGTCGGGCGCGACGCCGTACAACCGGGGGCAGATCCTCTACCGGATCGCCGAGATGCTGGAGAGCCGCCGGGCCCAGTTCGCCGCCGAGCTGGCCGACGCCGGGACCGAGCGGGCCGGGGAGGCCGTGGACGCGGCGATCGACCGGCTGGTCTGGTACGCCGGGTGGTCCGACAAGATCTCCGCGGTGGCGGGGTCGGCCAACCCCGTCGCCGGGCCGTACTTCAACATCTCCGCGCCCGAGCCGACCGGCGTCGTCGCGGTGGTCGCGCCGGACGACCCGCTGCTCGGCCTGGTCTCGGTGGTCGCCCCGGTGATCGTCACGGGCAACACGTGCGTCGTGGTCGCCAGCGAGCGGGCCCCGCTGCCGTCGATCACCCTGGCCGAGGTGCTCGCCACCTCCGACCTGCCCGGCGGCGTGGTGAACATCCTCACCGGCTCGGTGAAGGAGATCGCCCCCTGGCTGGCCGCGCACATGGACGTCAACGCGATCGACCTCACCGGCGTCGCCGACGAGGACCTGGCCGTCACCTGCGAGCAGGCCGCGGCGGAGAACCTCAAGCGCGTCCTGCGCCCGTCCGCCCCCGACTGGTCCGCCGACCCCGGCACCAGGCGGATGACGGCCTTCCTGGAGACCAAGACCGTCTGGCACCCCACCGGCCTCTGATCCTCCTCCGCCGCGCCTCGCTCAGGTGAGCGGGGCGTGGCGGGGCCAGGGGGCGGCGGCCTCCAACTGGGCGGCCAGGGTCAGGAGCTGGGTCTCGCCGCCGGGGGCCGCGACGAGCTGCACGCCGATCGGCAGGCCGGTGGAGTGCCTGCCGTACGGGACGGTCATGGCGGGCCAGCCCGCCATGTTCCACGCGGCGGTCGCCGGAGCGTAGGTCAGGTTGGCGCGGGCGTTGCCGAGCAGGCCGCGGTGTCCCCAGCGCTCGGCGCGCGGCGGGGCCGTCGCCAGCGTCGGGGTGACGAGCACGTCGGCGTCGCCGAACCACTGGTCGGCCCCGTGGGCGCGCCAGCGGTCGCGGCCCCGCGCGCCGTCCCATCTCAGCGCGCCCAGGATCCGCCCGGCGCGGGCCAGTGCCCTGGTCCGCCGCTCCAGCCTGCGCCGGTCGAGTCCGGCCGCGTCCTCGCGCGCGAGCGCGAACCAGGTGGCCACCGCGGCGGTGCCGGTCCACACGGGCAGCCGGACGTCGTGCTCCACGACCGTGTGCCCGGCCTCGCCGAGCAGGCGCGCGGCGCCGTTCACCGCCTCCTGGAACTCCCCGTCCACGGCGAACCCCGGCGGCAGCGGCCGGGGCGCGACGGCGACCTTGAGCCTCACCGGCTCGGAGGTGGTCAGCCCGCCCGGGTAGTCGTCGATCGACTCGCCGACCCGGAGGGACTCGGTCTCACCGGGCGTGGCCAGGGACATGTCACCGGACATCACGGCCAGGGCGAGGGCGAGGTCGGCCACCGTCGTGGCGAGCGGGCCGTTCTCCGACAGGCCGTGCCAGTCGGGTTCCGGCGGCGGGAGCACTCCCGTGCCGGGCTTGATCGAGACGATTCCGCAGCAGGCCGCCGGGATGCGCAGCGAGCCGAGCCCGTCGGTGCCGTGGGCCAGCGGGACCATCCCCGCCGCCACGGCCGCCGCGCTCCCGCCCGACGATCCGCCGGGGGTGCGTTCGAGGTTCCACGGGTTGCGGGTCACGCCGTACACGCTGTCGGAGAAACCCGCCAGGCACAGCTCCGGCACGTTGGTGATCCCGACGACCACCGCGCCGGCCTCCCGCAACCGGGCCACCACGGGATGGTCCCCGGCCGCGGGCGCGTCCGGTGTGGCGGCCGAGCCGTGGCGCACCGCCTCGCCCCGCACCGGAACGGTGTCCTTGACCGCGATCGGCACCCCGGCGAGCGGCAGCTCCGCCAGATCCTCCCGCTCCTGTACGGCACGCGCCTCCGCGACCGCCTCCTCGGCCCTGACCCTGCGGAACGCCCCCACGTTCCCGTCACGCTCGGCGATCGCCCGGAGATGCTCCTCGACGACCACCGGGACGGTGGCCTTTCCCCGTCGTACGGCTTCCGCGATCTCGATTGCGGATCTTCCCACCCACGACATGCACCGAGTGTGGTCCCGCAGGCACGGTCAGGGGAAGTGCCCTGTGCCGCAATCGGGTCTCAATCGGATGACGCGCCGTTGTCGGGCGTCCCGTCCTTCTTCGCGGCGCGGCCCGCTTCCTTCAGCGCCAGGCGCAGCGCGTACTCGATCTGCGCGTTGACGCTGCGCAGGTCGTCGGCCGCCCACTTGGCGATCGCCTCGTAGACGGCCGGGTCGAGCCGGAGCAGGAGTTTCTTCCGCTCGGGCATGGTCTAGGAGTAGAGACTGCCGGCGTTGACCACCGGCTGGGTCGCCCGGTCACCGCACAGGACGACCAGCAGGTTGGAGACCATCTGCGCCTTCCGCTCCTCGTCGAGATCCACCACGCCCTCCTCGGCCAGCCTGGTCAGGGCCAGCTGGACCATGCCCACCGCGCCGGACACGATGTGCGTGCGGGCCGCGACGACCTGGGCGGCCTGCTGGCGGACGAGCATCGCCTGGGCGATCTCCGGAGCATAGGCGAGATGCGTGATCCGTGCCTCCAGCACCTCGACTCCGGCGAGCTGGGTGCGCTCGCGCAGTTCGGCGGTGAGCTCCTCGGCGACCTCGGCGCCGTCGCGCAGGCTGGTACGGCCCTCCTGGTGGGCGTCGTAGGGGTGGCTGGTGGCCAGGTGCCGGACGGCGGCCTCGGACTGGATCGCGACGTACTCCTCGTAGTCGTCGACGGAGAACGCCGCCTTGGCGGTGTCGGTGACCTTGTAGACGACCACGGCCGCGATCTCCACCGGGTTGCCGTCGGCGTCGTTCACCTTGAGCTTGTTCGTCTCGAAGTTCCGGATCCGGAGGGTGACGTTCTGCTTGGTGGTGAAGGGCAGCACCCACTGGAAGCCCGGCGTGCTCACCGTGCCGATGTAGCGGCCGAGGAACTGCACGACCTTCGCCTCGTTGGGGTTGACGACCGTGAACCCGCTGAGCAGGACGAGCGCGGCGAGACCCCACGGTCCGACCGTGGCGACCAGCGCCGCAACCGAGTCGGTCCATCCGGCCGCCACCACGACCGCTCCCACGACCGCCGCCACGACCAGCAGCCCGACCAGGACCGCGAACCCGCTCATCCGGAAAGCCTGTCGCTCCATGAATCCTGCCTTTGCTATCGGAGTGATATCACCACGATATCCGACAGAGGGCGTCGCGCGCACGTCGTACGGCGGGCCGGACAGATGCACGGAAAGGCCCGCGGTGCCGGGCTTTCCGTGGTCGCACAGCGTTTGACCTGGAGGCTTTCAAGTGAAACGCAAGTGGGAGGCCGGATACTGAAACCATGTGGTTCCTCGACAAGACGGCTCGTCAGCTCCGTTCCAACCCCTGCCTGCTCACCTTCCGGCCCCCGGAGCCGGGGCGGCTGGAGAGCCTGCTCCGCCAGTACGACCCCGCGCTCAAGGTCTCGGGCGACTGGTTCGTCGTACGGGACGCCAAGGTGCGCTGGACGGAGGTCACCGAGGGCGTGGCCGCCAAGGCGGGCATCCCGGCCGACCGGAGGGGGGCGATCGTCGCCGACGGCGACAAGGACGCCGCCAGGTTCGTGCTCAACGCCCTCGCCAGCCGGATCGGCGGAGCGCTGTACCCGCCGGAGATCCAGGACGACTACGTCGACGTCCAGGTGAACCTGGGTGCCAAGCGCGGCGTGCTCGACTGCGAGGAGGTGGCCGAGCTGGTGCGCTCGGTCCTCGGGGAGCGGACCGTCCGCCACGATCACGAGCTGGGCCTGTGCTCCTTCGAAGGCGGGCCGGGCAGCGTCGTCAAGGCCTCCTACAGCTGGCCGACCTCCGACCTGATGGACCCCGAGGACCACGTGATCGACCTGGAGCTCGACGCCAGGGACCTCGCGAACCACCCGGGCCTGGAGCTCCTCTACCGCACCGCGGTCTCCCTCGCCGCCGCCCTCGACGCCACCGTCACCTCCTACGACATGCCCGTCACCCGGCTTGAGGACATCATCCCCACCCAGGACCGCCTGCCCGCCTGATCTGTCCCGGCCGCTCCGGCTCCGGGGGCGGGGCGCGCCTGCCTGCGGCGGCCTCGCGGCCTCCCGCGGCCTCACCGTCTCCCGCGGTCTCCCGCGGGGTTCAGCGGCGGGGGTCGGTGCGGCGGGTCGCCACGGCGGAGAGCGGGTCCTCGGGCCAGGGGTGCTTCGGGTAGCGGCCGCGCAGTTCGGCGCGGACCGCGCGGTAGCCCTCGCGCCAGAAGGAGGCGAGGTCGCCGGTGACGGCGGCCGGGCGCCCGGCGGGGGAGAGCAGGTGGACCACGAGGGGCACCCCGGCCACGCTCGGGGCCTCGTCCCAGCCGAACAGCTCCTGCAGCTTGGCGGCGAGGACCGGCCGCTCTCCGGAGTAGTCGATCCTGATCCGCGACCCGCTCGGCACCTCGATCCGCTCCGGAGCCGTCTCCTCCAGGCGGGCGCTCCACGGGACCAGCCGGAGCAGGGCCGCGGCCACGTCGATGCGCTCCAGGTCGGAACGGCGGCGGGCACGGGACAACTCGGGTTCCAGCCACAGGTCGGCGGCGCCGACGAGGGAGTCGTCGTCCACCGGGTGCCAGGGCTCGCCGAGCGCGCGGCGGCAGAACGCCAGGCGTTCGCGCAGGGCCGCGGCCTCGGGAGACCAGCGCAGCACCGACAGTCCCTCGGTGCGCAGTCCCGCAAGGACGGCGGGCCTGACGTCGGCGTCGCGGAGCGGGGACGAGGAGAGCTCGATCGCGCCGAGCCGCTCGACCCGCCGGGCCGAGACGTCGCCCTGCCGCTGTCCCGGAGGGATCCGCCAGGTGATCTCGTCACCGGATCCGTACAGCGGAGCGGCGGCGAGCCTGGCGATCTCCTCGTCGATCACGACGGCCTGCGTGATCCGTGCCGTCGCCGACCCGGTGGGCCGGTCCGCGACCGCGACGGCCAGCCACTCGGCCGTGCCGAGCCGCGATCCCGGGGGCAGTTCGGCGGCCGTTCCCGAGGCCATGAGGTAGGCGCCGCCGCGCCTGCGGGCCACCCGCTCGGGGTAGGCCAGAGCGACCACCATCCCGGCCAGGTGGTCGTCGTTCCGGGTGGCGATCGGGCCGATGGTCCGGGTGCCGGCCGGATCGGTGTGCCGGGCGGGGGCCGGGGAGCCGTCCTCCCGGGGTGCGGCCCGCGCCAGGCGTTCGGCCTCCCGGCGCCAGCGGGCGGAGAAGCCGTCTCCGCCCCGGCGGGCGGACCGCCAGATCGCGACGAGGTCGTCGCCCGCGTCCCGGGGGAGCTGCTCGGACAGGAGGGCGACGACCTCGGCGGCCCGAGGACCGAGGTCGATCAGGGCGCGGGCCAGGCGGGGGTGGACCCCGACGGCGGACATCCGCCTCCCCCGATCGGTGACGACGGCGTCGGAGAGCTCCGGGTCACCGGGCTGCCCGGCACCGGCCCGCGTGTCCGGGCCGGTGGAGGCGGCACGGGGCCGGAGGGCGCCGAGGGCGTGCAGGGTACGGCGGGCGGCGGCCATCGCGGCCGGCGGGGGCGGGTCGAGCAGGGCCAGGCCGGTCGCGGCGGGATCGCCCCAGCAGGCCGCCTGCAGCGCGAAGCCGGTCAGATCGGCGAGGGCGATCTCGGGCCGGGAGTACTCGGGGAGGCGGTCGTGCTCGGCCCGGGACCAGCACCGGTAGACCGTACCGGGAGCCTCCCGGCCCGCGCGTCCGGCTCGCTGCTCGGCCGAGGCGCGGGAGACGCGGACGGTGGTGAGCGAGCCGAGGCCACGGGCGTGGTCGGTGCGCGGCTCGCGAGCCAGGCCGGAGTCGACCACGACCCGGACGCCGGGCACGGTCAGGCTCGACTCGGCGACCGAGGTCGCGAGGATCACCCGCCGCGTCCGGCCGGGGGACAGGACCGCGTCCTGGACGTGGGCCGGAGCCTGCCCGTGGACCTGGAGGATCTGGACTCCGCCCGGGTCGAGCCCGGCGAGCATCCCGGCGACCCGGCCGATCTCGCCGACACCGGGCAGGAAGCACAGCACGTCCCCGTGCCGCTCGGCCAGCGCCCGCCGTACGACGTCGGCGACGTGGGACAGGAACGCGGGATCGACCCGGAGACCGTGCGGGGGCGCCGTGGGCCGGGGCGGCGGCGCCCAGATCGCGGTGACGGGGTGCAGGGTGCCGGAGGCGTGGATGATCGGGGCCGTCGCGTCCTCGCCGGTGCCGAGCAGGCGGGCCCAGGGAGCCGCGTCGGCGGTGGCGGAGGTGGCGAGCAGCCGCAGGTCGGGGCGGAGGGTGGCGCGGACGTCGAGGAGGAAGGCGAGGGCGGTGTCGGCGTCCAGATGGCGCTCATGGCACTCGTCCAGCAGGACCACGTCCACGCCGCCGAGCTCGGGGTCACGCTGAAGGCGCTGGAGGAGGACCCCGGTGGTGACGACCTCGACGATCGTGTCCGGCCCCGCCCTGCGCTCGCCCCGGACCGAGAAGCCGACCTCCGCGCCGACCCGCGACTCCAGCAGCCAGGCCATCCGCCGGGCCGCCGCCCGTACCGCCATCCGGCGCGGCTCGGCCACGATCGCCTTCCTGGTCGGCGGGCCGTCGAGGAGCCCGGCCAGGGCGAGCGGGAGCAGCGTGGTCTTGCCGGTGCCGGGAGGGGCGGTGAGTACGGCGACGCCGTACTCGTCCAGGGCGGCGGCCAGCTCGGGAAGGACATGCCGGACGGGCAGTCCGGACCACTCGGAACGCACCCGACCAGTCTCCCCGAAGGCGCGAGCGGAGGCGGGGGTGGCCGGAGGCCGGGATGGTGCGAGCGGAGGTGGAGGTGGCCGCAGGCCGGGATGGCGGTGCGGGTGGGGGCGGGGGTGGTGAGGGCGGTCAGATGGTGAGATCGCCGGTGAGGTAGCGCTGGACAGTGGGGCCGAGGGCGGCGGTCACCTGCTCTGTGCTGAGTGCGGTCATCGGCTCCACGTGGAGCAGGTACCGGGTGAGCGCCACACCGATCATCTGGGACGCCACCAGGACGGCCCGCGTCTCGCCGTCGTCGCCGCCCAGGTGCTCGGCGAGCGGGCGGAGGATCTCGGCGACCATGAAGTCCCTGAGGATCTGCCCGGCGGCGGGGGCGGACGTCGCGGCCTGCATGACGGCGCGGAGGCGGGGCGCGGCCGCCGGGTCGTCCCACAGGGACAGATAGCGCCGGATCAGGCGTTCGCCCAGCTCGGCGGGGGGACCGGCGTCGATCACCTCACGCAGCCGCCGCAGGGGCATGCCCGGTCCCCGGATCGCGGCGTCGAACAGGCCGTCCTTGCTGCCGAAGAAGTGCATGACCAGCGCCGGGTCCACTCCGGCCGCCGTGGCCACACCCCGGATCGTCGTCCCGCCGTATCCCTTCTCCTCGAACGCGCCCAGAGCGGCCGCCAGGATCGCCTCCCGCGTCTGGGGGGACTCACCGCTCCCACGCCGTCGTCCGGATCGTTTTGTCTGCTCCGTCACACTCTCTATTCAACCACGTTGAATTCGTCTACGTTGAATTCAACGCAGTTGAAGTCAACGAATGGTGAAAAAGATGAGAAAGATCATCGCTCTGCTCGCGGCGGTGACCGTCCTGGGCATGCTGTTCGCCGGATCGTTCCTCGGTGCCCTGCACAAGCCCGAGCCGCACGGGGTGCCCGTCGCGGTGGTGGCGCCGGAACCGGTGACACGGCACCTGCGGACGGCGCTGGACCAGCGCGGACCCGGCGCCTTCGAACTGTCCGGCTACCCGTCCGAGCAGGCCGCGCGCCAGGCGCTTCTCGATCGGGACGTCGAGGCGGTCCTGTTGCCGCAGGAGGGCAGGCTGGTGGTCGCCAGCGCGGGCGGGCGCACCGCCGCGACGGTCGTCACGCAGGTCTTCCAGTCCGCGGCGCAGGCTCAGGGCCGGTCGCTGGCCGTGGAGGACGCCGTCCCGCTCCCGCCCGGTGACCCGGGCGGCATCTCGGGTCTGTTCTACGTGCTCAGCCTGGTGATCCCGGGTATCGCGCTGGCGGTCCTGCTCTCGAGGCTCGCTCCCGGGCTCGGTCTCGCCGCCCGCCTCGGCGTGCTGGCGGCCGGTTCCCTGGCGGCCGGTACGGCGAACGCCTGGCTGGCCGACGTCGTCCTCGGCGCGCTCCCCGGCGCCTTCGGCGGGCTGGTGGCCGTCTCCTCCGGCATCACCCTGACCGTCGCCCTGGTCGCCGCCGGCCTGATGAAGGTCGTGGGACCGGGCGGGGTCGGGCTGGCCGCCCTGCTGTTCATCCCGATCGGCCTGCCCGCCGGCGGCGGCCCGCTCGGCGCCCGGTTCATCCCGGAGTGGTACGCCGCGATCGGCCAGTTCCTGCCCATCGGCCCCGGCGCCGCCGCCGTCACCAACGTCGTGCACTTCGACGGGGCGACGCTGGCCCGGCCGCTGGCCGTACTGGGCGGATGGGCTCTGCTGGGCCTGGTCCTGCTGGCGCTCCCGGCACGGCGCCCGGTCGGCCGTGACGTCCGCGAGGTTCGGGACGCCTTCGCGGCGCGGTGATTGGGCCTTGTTGGCAGGGGAGGGCGGAGTTACGATCCGCTTAATTGTTAGGAAACTTTCCTATAAGAAAGAGTTTCCGCATGCGCCGAACACCCCCCATCCTGTGCGCTCTCATCCTCCTGGCGGCCCTGGCCGCCACCCTCACGGCCACGCCCGCCGCGGCCGCCGCCCGCCTGACCGCCGCGTTCACCCTGACCGGCAGCCAGGGCAAGTTCGTGGTGAGCAACCCGGGCAGCACCCCGGTCACCGGCTGGTCGATCACCTTCGACCTGCCGCCCGGGGTCACCGTCGGCAATCCCCAGCACGCCACCACCACCCAGAGCGGGACGCGGGTCAAGCTCACCCCCGCGTTCTACATCAACACCGTGCGGGCGAACGGGAACACCGAACCGTACAGCCCCACCTTCACCCTCAGCTCGCCGGCCCAGCCGACGAGCTGCACGATCAACAACGCCGGCTGCGACGGGAGCGGCGACCCGCCGCCCCCGCCCGCGCCGGTCACCGCCACCTACACGGGCAGCGGGACGCGGGGCGGGTTCGTGATCGCCAACAACACCACCACCGCGCTCAGCGGCTGGTCGATCACCTTCGACCTGCCCGCGGGGGTCACCGCGAGCGGGGCCCAGCACGCGACGCTGAGCCAGAGCGGCCGCCAGGTCACGCTCACCCCCGCCCACTACAACACCACCGTGCCCGCGGGCGGATCCACCGAGCCGTACAGCCCGGCCTTCACCCTCAGCGCGTCCGCGGAGCCGGAGAACTGCCGGATCAACGACGTCCGGTGCGACGGGTCGGCGGACACGCCGCCCGCCGCGCCGGGGAACCTGCGCTCGCCGGTCAAGACCACGAAGACCGTCTCGCTGGCCTGGGACGCCTCGGTCCCCGGGAGCCTGCCGGTCACCGGCTACGAGGTCTACAACGGCGCCGCGCTCGCCGCGACGGTCACCGGCACGAGCACGACCCTCACCGGCCTGACCCCGAACACGGAGTACACCTTCAGCGTCAAGGCCAAGGACCGCAAGGGGAACACCTCCCCGGCCAGTTCCGGGCTGAAGGTCAGGACCAACGACCCCGGTGAGGACTCCCGGCCGCCCACCGCGCCGACCGGGCTGCGCAGCACCGGCAGGGGCCCGGCGAGCGTCTCGCTCGCCTGGACGGCGTCCACCGACAACACGGGCGTCGCCGGGTACGACGTCTACATCGGCGAGACCCTGAAGACGACCGTGCCCGGCACCACGGCGACCGTCAACGGGCTCTCGCCGTCCACCGAGTACACCTTCACCGTGCGGGCCCGCGATCTGTACGACAACGTCTCACCGCCGAGCAACGAGCTGAAGGCGAGCACCGCCGACATCGTCGGCGACGGTTACGCCAGGGTCGGTTACTTCGTGCAGTGGGGCATCTACGGTCGCCAGTACTTCGTGCGCAACCTCGACACCACCGGGGCCGCGGCGAAGCTGACCCACATCAACTACGCCTTCGGCAACGTCGACCCGGTCAACCTGACCTGTCTGCACGGGGTCACCAAGGGCACCTCGTCCAACCCGCAGGACCCCAACCAGGGGGACGGCGCGGGCGACGCGGACGCCGACTACGGCAGGCCGATGAGCGCGGCGCAGTCCGTGGACGGGGTCGGCGACACCGGCTGGGAGAAGCTGCGCGGCAACTACAACCAGCTCCGCAAGCTCAAGGCCAAGCACCCCCACCTGAAGGTGCTGATCTCCCTGGGCGGCTGGACCTACTCGAAGTACTTCTCCGACGTGGCCGCCACCGACGCCGCCCGGCGCAAGTTCGTCAGCTCCTGCATCGACGTCTACATCAAGGGCAACCTGCCGGTGTACAACGGCGCGGGCGGGCCGGGCACCGCCGCCGGGATCTTCGACGGCATCGACCTGGACTGGGAGTGGCCGGGGGCCGAGGGACACCCGGGCAACCACGTCAGCCCCGCCGACAAGCGGAACAACACGCTGCTGATCGCCGAGTTCCGCAGGCAGCTCGACGCGCTGACCGAGGAGACCGGTAAGCGCTACCAGCTGACCGCCTTCACCCCGGCGGACCCGGCCAAGATCGAGGCGGGCTGGGAGCTGGGCGAGGTCGCCAGGCACCTGGACATCTTCAACGTCCAGGGCTACGACTTCCACGGCTCGGGCAGCGACAACTCCTGGGAGCCGAACCGGACCGGCCACCAGGGCAACCTGTACGCCGACGCCGACGATCCGTACCCCTTCCACTTCAGCGTCGAGAACGCGGTCGACGAGTATCTGGACGCCGGGGTCAACCCGAGGAAGATCACCATCGGTCTCGCCTACTACGGCCGAGGCTGGCAGGGCGTCACCGACGGAGGCAGGCACGGCGAGTGGCAGGCGGCCACCGGCGCCGCCCCCGGCCAGTTCCAGGAGGAGGCGGGCACCCGCGGATACGCCAACCTCGTGGCGAGCGTGCCGGGCTGCACCGTACGGCACGACGAGCAGGCGGTGGCCACCTACTGCTTCACCGGCAACGGCGGCCAGTGGTGGACCTTCGACGACACCTGGTCGATCGCCCGCAAGACCGCGTGGGTACGGCAGAAGGGCCTGCTCGGCGTGATGATCTGGGAGATGTCCGGTGACACCGGTGTCCTGACCACCGCCGTCGACACCGGCCTGAGGTGACCGGCCTGAGGTGACCGGCCTGAGGTGACCGGTCCCGTGCCCGTTCGCAGACGTCCGCGGACGGGCACGCCCGTTCTCCCGCCGGCGGGCCGGGGACGATCAGCTCAGGAACTTCAGCGCGGACCGCGGCGCCTGGTTGGCCTGGGCCGGCACCGAGGCGTCGGCCTGGGGGACGATCCGGTCGCGGACGGCGGTGGCCACCTGCCGGGCCATGGCCGTGTCCCGGATACGGGACCCCGGGGCGGACAGGTCCCCGATCACCGCGTTCAGGCTGCTGATCATGTGCTCGTAGCGGTTCTGGGCGGCGCCGAGCCTCGCCCGGGTGTCCGAGACCGCCTGGAGGGTGGTGTCGATGGAAGTGACCGCGGCCTGGGCGGCGGCGGCGTTCAGCGCCTGGTTCTCGGGATCGGTGGCGTCCACCAGGGACGCCGGGCCCAGACTCAGTGACGGGGCGCCGGAACCGCCGGCGTCGCTGATGCGCCGGCCGACGGCGTTGACGCCGTCGGCCCGGAGACCGCCGGAGGATGCGTCGCCCAGCGACGCGCCGTGACCGGAGGCGACGGCGGAGATCCGGTCGAGCTCTCTCTTGAGCTGGGTGAACTTCCTGTCGGCCGCCTGCTGGGTCCGGGCGTCCTGGAAGCCGCTGCTCGCGGCCTGGACGGCCAGGCCGCGCATGTGGTGCAGGACGGAAGACGCCTGGGCGAGCGCCGCGTCGACGGCCTGGATGGCCGAGATACCGTCCTGGGCGCTGCGCACGACGGTTCTGAGCTGGTCGGCCTGGGCGCGCGTGTGCTCGCCGGAGGGCGGCTCCGCGCTCTCGTTCACCGGCCGGCCGGTATGGAGGTCACCGGACGGGGTCCCCGCGGGGACGGCCGGGTTGCTCTCGGCGGGCGGGCGGCGATGGGCGTTCGCCACGCCGGTGCTCTGATCGATGCGCAGGCCCATGATCTTCCTCCCGGGAGGGCGTGCGGCTCCGTCCGTGGGTCCGCTCTGCTCCCCTATCGGGGGAAGAGTGGGTGGGCTGAGGTTTCCTCAGAGGTTTTTTTCGGTTTTTTCTGAGCGGATTTCCTCAGGTGTCCGCCTCCGGTCCCGGTACGGAGGACAAGGTGATGGTGAAGGTGGAGCCGTGGCCGAGGGCGCTGGTGGCGGTGAGGGTGCCGCCGTGGGCCTCGATGATGCTCCTGGCGATGGTCAGGCCGAGGCCGATGCCCTGGACGGCGTGCTCGGTGGCCAGGCGGGTGCGGTAGAACCGGTCGAAGATCCGGGGCAGTTCTTCGGCGGTGATGCCGGCGCCGACGTCGGTGACCTCGATCGCCACCTTCCCGTCCGTCTCGGAGGCGCGCACCGTGATCGGCGTGCCGGGGGCGGAGAATTTGATCGCGTTGGACAGCAGGGCGCGCAGAGCGCGGACGGCGTGTTCGCGGTCCGCGTTGACGGACCCGGCCGTCACACTGACGTCGAGGCGGTGGCCGCGGTTCCGGATGATCTCCTCGACGGATCGCACGGTCTGGCCGACGAGTTCGGAGACCGGGACCGGGACGGGCTTCAGGACCAGCTGGCTGGCTCCCATGGTGTTGACCGTGAGCAGGTCCTCGACCAGGTCCTGCAACCGTGTGGTGCTGCGGGCCATGGTGCGCAGCATGCGGTCCTGGTGCGGGGGGACCGGTCCGGCGTCTCCGTTGGCCAGGACCTCCAGGTAGCCGATGACGGTGGTCAGCGGGGTGCGCAGCTCGTGGGAGACGGTGTCGATGAAGTCGTTCTTGGCCTGGTCCAGCTCCCTGAGCCGGGCGACGTTGGCCTGCTCCTTCTCGTAGGCGGCCCGCAGGGCCTCCTCCGCGTGACGGCGGTCGGTGATGTCGTGCAGGAAAGCGTTGAACACCCACTGCCCGTCGTCCTGGACGGCCCAGATCGCCAGCTCGACCGGGAACTCGCTGTGGTCGGCCCGCCAGGCGGTGATCTCGAAGCGCTGGTTGAGCACCCGCGGTATGCCCGTGGTGAGGAACCGGGCCAGCCCTGCCCGGTGGGCCTCCCGGTAGCGGGGCGGCACGATCGTCTCGGCCAGTTCCCGTCCGAGCGCCTGCCCGCGGGGGAGCTTGAACATGCGCTCGGCCGCCGCGTTCCAGGCGACGATGCGCCCGGCGGCGTCCATCGCCACGAACGCCTCGACCGAGCTCTCGATCATCTGCTCCAGCCGGCGCCGGCCGGCCTCCACCGCGTCCCGGGCGCGCTGCCGGTCGACCACCCGTCCGAGCTGGTGGCCGAGGCTGGCCATCACCCGCAGCAGCGGGGCGTCCGGCGCCGCCACCCGGTGGGAGAAGAACTCCAGCACCGCCGCCACCCCGTCGGCGGCGACGATCGGGAACGCGAAGGCGGCCCCGACGCCGAGGTCGACTCCCTGCTGGGCCCGGACGAAGGTCGGGTCGCGGGTCACGTCGACGGACCAGACCGGCTCGCCGGTGGACACGACCCGGCCGACGATGCCCGAATCGAGCGTGAACCTGGTGCGGGAGGTCACCTCGCGCAGGGTGGTGAACTTCTCGGCCTCGCCCACCCACACGTTCGAGGAGACGAACTCGTCTCTCCCGGGACCCGACGGTACGCACAGGTGGCCCAGCGGCCAGCCGGTCACCTCGCAGACCGCCGCCATCGTCGCCCGTGCCGCCGGCTCGAGTTCGCGCGCGGTGTTCGCCACCGCCGTGACGTCGTCCAGCAGCGCGATCAAGGCACGCTCACGATCCGTCCCTCGCACAGACCGCCTCCCTCGCCCCGAAGCCCCCACTCCGGCGACGCCCCAGGGCGGCACCCGACCAGGCTGACCTAACCGTGTGTGAATGATGCGTCACATGGCGTTCCCGGGCGCGGCCTCGATATGCGGCCTCACACCGCACTTCGCCCGTCCGGGGACGCCGATGTGACTCCCGCCGTGGTTTTCGGGACGGAGGAGCGGGACCTTAGGGCTTTCCGGCGGTGGGTTCGAGGACGCCGAAGCTCACCAGAGCGATGATGACGATGCCGAGGACGACCCGGTAGATCACGAAGCCGGTGAAGCGGTGGGTGCTGATGTACTTCAGGAACCAGGCCACGGCCGCGTAACCGACGGCGAAGGAGATCACGGTGGCCAGGATGGTCGGCCCCCAGGCGGGGGCGCCGCCCTCGCCGATCTCGAACAGCTCCAGGACGCCCGCGCCCAGCACGGCGGGGATGGCCAGCAGGAAGGAGTATCGCGCGGCCTCCTCGCGGCGGTAGTCCAGCAGCAGGCCCGCGGTGATGGTGCCGCCGGAGCGGGAGACGCCGGGGATCAGGGCGAGTGACTGGGCCAGGCCGTACACGATCGCGTGCGGGAAGCTGAGGTGCTTCTCCAGGGTGAGCTTGGTGCGGGCGGTGCGGTCGGCGAACCACAGGATCAGGCCGAAGACGATGAGCGTGGTGCCGATCAGGCGCAGGTCCCGGAAGACCGTCTCGATGCTGTCCTTGAAGAACAGGCCGAGGACGAGGATCGGGAGCGTGCCGACGATCACGTACCAGCCCATCCGGGCGGCGTGGTGGCCGCGGAGCTCGGGCTTCCACAGCGCCTGCGTCCAGGTGGAGACGATCTCCCAGATCTCCTTGCGGAAATAGATCAGCACCGCCGCCTCGGTGCCGAGCTGGATCACCGCGGTGAACGCGGCACCGGGGTCGTCCCAGCCGAAGAGCGCCGCCACCACGCGGATGTGGGCGCTTGACGAGATCGGCAGGAACTCCGTCAGTCCTTGCAGGACCCCGAGGACAACCGCTTCGAACCAGCCGATCAACGTGGACACCTTCCGTCCCAGCGCTTGCGTGACCTACGCGAGGCTAGCGGAGCGGCGGAAAGTGTGTGACTCGGTCATCCGGCCGATGGCGTCACCGGCCGGCCTGTCCCCGGTCGAGCGGGCCCCACTCCTGGCATCCCTGATCCTCGACGAGCGCGCTGGCTTCTTTCATGACCGCCTCGTCGACGATGGCCACCACGTCGTCGCACTCGATGAGGGGCTCGTTGTCGGGGCCCCGGCCGACCTCCTCGCCGGACAGGACCCACGCCTTGACGCCGGGACCGCGGTCGCGGCGGAGATGGGAGTAGTCGTGCAGGCGCCGGGCGGCCCACAATCGCATCGGGCGCTCGCCCCACCACTCCTCGACGTCCAGCGGATTGGCGGACAGCCCGGGCAACTCGGCACCGGTGAGGGAGTCCCGGCTGCCGCCGCTGGCGCGGTCGCCGTCCAGGTCCCGGGACCATCGGATGAACAGCCCTCGCCGCTCCTCCAGCAGCGTCGCCAGATCCCGCAGACTGGTGATGACGGACGGCTCCGAGGCCACGGCGCCACCTCGCTTCCCTCTCGGCGTACGGTTCCCGGTTCCCGCGGTACGGTTCCCGGTTCCCGCGTGTGAGCAGCTCACACGCGACGGCCCGCATACGGCGGTACGGCCGGCCCGCATGCGACAGGTGCCCTGCGCGCCCATGTGGCGGGTGCCCTGCGCGCTCATGCGGCGGGTGTCCTGTCATGCCACGGCGCGGCTCACGGGCCGGTGTGGCCCGGGAGCCGCGCCGTCCCGGCGGACCTACCGGTTCCCCTCCGCGGCCGAGATGTCGGCCAGGGCCGAGTCGGAGTCGCGCTCGATCGCCAGGTCACCGAGGCTGATGATGCCGACGGCGTGGTCGTTCTCGACCACCGGCATGCGACGTACGGCCTTGGAGCGCATCAGCTGCACGACCTGTTCGAGGCTGGTGTCGGGCCCGACCGTCACGAGGTCCTCGCTGCACGCGTCCCGGACCGGGGTGCCGGGGCCCTTGTCCTCGGCTACGACACGGACGGCGATGTCGCGGTCGGTCACGATCCCGCTGATCACTCCGTCGTTGGTGATGATCACCGCGCCGGTGTCCTCGTCGCTCATGATCTTCGCGGCCACCGATACGGGCTGGCTCGCGTCGATGGTCGCCGGGTTGGCCGTCATCACGTCAGCCACCGTCTTGGTCATGGAGTCCTCCTCTGCTCGTGTCGGGCACTCGTACCCCGCCCAGAAAGGACAAAAAGCCTGATTTCTACATTTTTCCTACTTTTTAGAGAGCGGCCTCCGTGCTTATGGTGCGCCCCTCGTGGAGCGCTCCGAGCCGGGTGGCCGATGCTAGGCCGGGTGCGGCGGCTGCTGGTCGGGCGGCACGCCGCCGCCCTCCCCGCCGCCCCGGTTGCCCTTGTCGGTGCCGTGCGCATGACCTCCGGACACCTTGCCGCTGGGGCTCTCGGGGACGACGTCGAGGTTCTCGTCGTTGGTCGGAGCGCCTCCGGACCTGCGGATCTCGTTCTGTTGCGGCTGGGTCATGATGTCCTCCTTCTCGGTGCAGAAGGACGTTTCCCCGCTCCGGTCCGTTGAACCCGGCCTTACCGATATCTGGACATAAAACCGGCCGAAACGGGCATTGCTCGGCTATGAGCATGCCAGAGGAGAGCAGCCCGAAGACCGACGACAACGACCCCCTCCTGAGCTCCGTCGCCGAGCAGGGGCAGGGGGTGGACCAGGAAGGGGAGTCCTCGGAAGACGATGACCTCGAAGACCTGCAGTAGCCGCGTGGCGGCCCCGCGCGGGGCCACCACGCAGGGCCACCACGCGGGGCCTCGGCCCTACTGCCGCGTGATCTTCACGTCGTCCACCCCGGCCTCGACCAGGGAGGCGCCGGAGGCGTCGGCCGCCTCGACGAGGATCCGGACGCTCTGCCCGGCGAAGGAGGAGACGTCGACCTCGGCGGAGCTCCAGGCGCCGTCACGGTCGGTGGCCGCGCCGAGCTGCTGGAACACCTGGGTCGTGGTCGAGCCGACGACCTTCACGCGCAGGAAGTCGGCGCTGGAGGCGTTGGAACCGTGCGCCAGGTACCAGGAGAAGCCGAGTTTGAGCGTGCCGCCGCTCGGCAGGGCGACCGGCGGTGACTGGATGCTGGTGACGCCGCCGTCGATGTCGTAGGCGCCCGCAGAGGTGCCCGCCAGACGCCCGCTGACCAGGTCGTTGGTCCCGCTGACCGTGGTGCCGAGCTGCTTGGCGCCGCTGGAGGTGGTGGCCTCCGGGTCGCCGCGCTCCCACTGGCCGAGGGTGGCGGTGTCGGTGCCGTTCGGGTTGGCGGTCCAGCCGGTCGCGGTCTCGAAGGTGTCCTGCCAGACGACCGTCGGCGGGGTCGCGGTCGCGATCGTCCACACCGCGTAGGCGATGGCGTCGGCGTTGCGGTCCAGCGCGGTGTCGTTGATGTTGGCCGTGGTGTCGCAGGAGCGGTGGTAGCAGCGGTCGAAGGCGACGCCCGCCGTACCGCCCCACAGGGAGGCCTGCGCGCTGGACTTGATGCCCTCCGCGCCGGTGAAGGTGCCGCCCGCCGGGATGCCGACGGAGATGAAGGGACCGTAGTCGGAGCGGCCGTCGAAGTCGGTGCCCCGGGTCGGCACGCCGATCGAGGTGAAGTAGTCCTGGAGGGTTCTCTCCAGCTGGGCGGAGCCGGCCGGGCCGGGGCCCGAACCGGTGCCGTCGGAGTTGTCGCCGTCGTAGACGAAGTATCCGGCGTTGGGCGAGCCGACCATGTCGAAGTTCAGGTAGCCCTTGATCCTCGCGCGCTCGGCGGCCGGGAGGTTGTTGACGTAGTACTGCGAGCCGCGCAGGCCGAGCTCCTCGGCGCCCCACCAGGCGAAGCGCAGGTGCTTGGTCGGGTTCAGGTCCTGCCGGGCGACCTCCAGGGCGGTCTCCAGGATGGCCGCGCTGCCGGAGCCGTTGTCGTTGATGCCCGGACCGGCGGACACGCTGTCGAGGTGTGCGCCGACCATCAGGACGTCGTTCGGGTCGCCGCCGGGCCAGTCGGCGATGACGTTGTATCCGGTGGCGCCGTTGTAGGTGAACGACTGCAGGGTGGTGGTGAACCCGGCGGCGTCCAGCAGGCCCCTGACGTAGTTGGCCGAGGCCAGATAGCCGGGCCGGCCGTGGGCGCGGTTGCCGCCGTTGGCGTTCGCGATCGACTGGAACTGGGTCAGGTGGGCCTTGACGTTCGCCAGCGGGATGTCGGGCGCGGCCGCGGCCGACGCCGTGGCGGCCGGCACTGTTGCCGACGCCGAGGCCGACACTGCGGGCGAGATGAGAGTCAGGGGAAGTGTCAGGATCGCTGACATTCCGATGGACCGGAGAATGCGCATCGATGCTCCTCGGGTGGGATACGGGGGGTGAGTCCCGAGAGCGGCGCGCGCCCGGGTCGGGGCGCGCGCCGTACAACGCGGTGGTGCGTGCGCGGCGACCTCCTCGGGTCGCCGCGCGGGGGTCAGACCGTGTGCGCGGCCCGTGTCCGGCTCGGACGCGTGACCCTCACGGCCTTACTCGGCCGGCGCTCCGTGGTGGGAGTGGGAGTGGCCCGTGGGGGCGCCGGACTTCTTCATCAGAGCCGCGGCGTTGCGGTCGGGGATGGTGGACAGGTCGAAGGCGAAGAACGCCGAGGTGTAGGCGACGGCCTTGGAGTTGCGCTCCAGCGCGGCGGCGCTGATGTTGGTGATCGTGTCGCACGCGGCGTGGTAGCAGGGGTCGAAGGCGACACCCGCGGTGCCGCCGAACTTGGCGGCCTGCTCGGGGGTCTTGATGCCCTCGGCGCCGGTGAAGATGCCGCCGGACGGGATGCCGTTGGCGATGAAGGGGCCGTAGTCGGAGCGGCCGTCGAAGTCGGTGCCCTCGTACGGCAGGTTGCGCTTGTCGTAGAACGCCTGCAGGCGCTTCTCGATCTCGGCGGAGCCCGCCGGGCCGGGGCCCGCGCCCTCGGCGTCGGAGTCGTCACCGTCGTAGAGGAAGGTCGCGTCGTTGGGCGAGGCCACCATGTCGAAGTTCAGGTAGAGCCGGATCTTGTCCTGCTCCGCCTGGGAGAGCTCGGCCACGTACTGGGTGGAACCGAGCAGGCCCAGCTCCTCCGCGCCCCAGAAGGCGAAGCGCAGCTTGTACTTGGTCGGGACGTAGGCCATCTTCAGCGCCGTCTCCAGGACGGCGGCGCTGCCGGAGCCGTTGTCGTTGATGCCGGGACCCTCGGGCACGCTGTCCAGGTGGGCGCCGACCATGACGATCTCACCGCTCTTGCCCCAGCGGGAGTCGGCGATGAGGTTCTTGGTCTGGCCGACCGTGGTCTTGGCGTCCACCTTCAGGCGTACGGTCGTGCCCGCGGGCTCGGCCAGGTCCGTGCCGACGGCGAAGCTGGCGAACACGATCGGGATGCCGAAGCGCCACTCGCCGATGTCGAAGACGAACGGGTCGGTACGGCCCGGCTGGCCCTCGTTGAAGAAGATCACACCGGACGCGCCCGCCGCCTTGGCGTTGGTGGCCTTCTGGACGAACGGGCAGGTGCCGCGCTGGATCAGCGCGATCCGGCCGGCGACGAACCCGGTGAAGTCCTCGGGCTCGCAGCCCGCGGTGGAACTGGGGGTCGGAGTCGGCGGGAGGACCGGGTCGACCACCTGGATCTGCGCGGTGACGTCACCGGAGCCGGAGGACTGCACGGTCACGTAGTCCGTGGGGGTGACGTAGGTCTTGGCGTCCGGGGCGGTCTGCTCCAGGACCGGAGGGCTGAGCTCCTCCCAGCTGATCGGGAACTGCACGTCCGTGGTGGAGGTCCGGTATCCGGCCTTGCGCAGCTTGTCCTGCACGTAGGCGAGCGAGGCGTCGTAGCCGGGCGTGCCCGCGGCGCGGTTGCCGCCGTTGGCGGTGGCGATCTCCTGGAACTTCTGCAGGTGCTTGTTGACGTTCTTGCCCGTCACCTTGTGGGCCACGGCGTTGGCCAGGACGTCTGGGAGTCCGGGCGTGGACGCGCTCGCAGTCGGGGCGAGGGCGAGGGGGAGGGCAAGGGCCGTGGCGAGGGTGAGGCCTCGGACCATGCCGCGTCGGAATCTCAGGCGCATAACGCTCCTCGGGAGTTTTGGGGGGTCCCCCATTCCGTACTAGAGCGGAACGTACCGTTATCAATCCTCTTCGACTAGGGCGGTAAGACCGGGATGTGCGAATAGTTATGTAGCGCGCGTCACGTCGGAGACCGTACGAACGGGAGAGACCGGCGAGGACGGCGGCATAGGAGAATCGATGGCCGGCACCGGCCAACCCTGACAGGGTTTTCTCAGGGGTCCGGAGGGAACGGGAGTTCCTTCGCCCCTCGTTCTACCGGGTGAGAGACAACGATCCGGGGAGACAAGACATGCACCGTTCGAGAAACCACAAGATAATCGCCGGCGTCTGCGGCGGCATCGCGGAGAGCCTCGGGATGGCGCCCACGGTCGTCCGGGTCCTGTGGCTGCTGCTGTCCCTGATCCCGGGACCTCTGTGGGTGGCCTACGTCCTGATGTGGATCCTCATCCCGAAGGCGCCCGAGAGCCGCTACGTCGGCAACCGCTACGTGAAGTGAGGACGCCGGCGGCGGGCGGGACACCCCCTGCCGCCGACGGCGCCGCCCCGGGCGGGCGGCGCCGCCATAAGCTGAGGGCATGAGGCAACGCCCCCTGTCCCTGATCCAGGATGATCTGGTCGACTACGACAAGGCCATGGACCGCATGGCCGAGCTCGTCGGAGAGCGGCAGCGCGACGAGCGGCCGGACACACTCTGGCTGCTCAGCCATCCGCAGGTCTACACGGTCGGCAGACGCACCCTGGAAGGGCACCTGCCGGACCCGTCCCACGGCATCCCCGTCGTGAGCACCGGGCGCGGCGGCCAGCTCACCTACCACGGCCCCGGCCAGCTGGTCGGGTACCTCATCGTCAAGCTCGGCGAGAACGAGGGGATCGTCGACTACGTGCGCGAGGTCGAGCTCCGGCTGGTCCGCGCCCTCTCCGTGCTGGGCCTCGCGGCCGAGCGCAGGGACACCCCGCCCGGCTCGGAACTGCTCACCGGCGTGTGGACGAGCGAGACCGGCCGGAAGATCGTCTCCATCGGCATGCGCCAGAGCCGGGGTGTCACCAGTCACGGGTTCGCCCTCAACGTCGACGGCGACCTGTCCCCGTGGGACTGGGCGGTGCCCTGCGGCATGCCCGAGGTGGACATGACCTCGCTCGCCCGCGAGGGCTCCGCCGTCCCGATGGACCAGGTCAGGGCCGTGGTGGCGGAGGCATTCGAGGCCGGCTGACCCGTCGGCCCGCCGGAAGGCCCCCGGCCCGTCGCCCGCCGGGCGACCCGCCGCCCCGTCAGCCGCCGAAAGCCGTGACGGCCGCCTGGCAGAAGGCCTTGAGGTCGTCCGGCTTGCGGCTGCTGACCAGGGTGTTCGGCCCGCCGGTGCAGACCCTGACCTCCTCGTCCACCCAGGTGGCGCCGGCGTTGCGCAGATCCGTGGCCACGCTCGGCCAGGACGTCATCGTGCGCCCGCGCACGACGTCGGCCTCGATCAGGGTCCACGGGCCGTGGCAGATGACCGCGACCGGCTTGCCCGCGTCGAAGAAGTCCTTGACGAACCGTACGGCCTGCTCCTGCGTGCGCAGGAAGTCGGGGTTGGCGACGCCGCCGGGCAGGACCAGGCCCTCGAAGTCCGCGACGGCGACCTGGTCGACCGTGGCGTCGACCTCGAAGGTGTCGCCCTTGTCCAGGTGGTTGAACGCCTGGATCCTCCCCGGTTCGGTGGAGATCAGGCGGGGTGTGCCGCCCGCCTGCTCGACGGCCTTCCAGGGTTCGGTGAGCTCGACCTGCTCGGTGCCCTCCGGTGCGACGAGGAAGGCGATCGGCTTGCCCTGCAGCATGTTTCCTCCTGCGACGTTCCTGCTGCCGCGTTCTCCGCCGCGGCGTTCCTGTCCGTCCGGATGCCGGTCTGCCCGAGAGCGGACGATCTATGCGGAAGATACCCCCCGGGGGTTGCGAATCTCGCGCGGATGTGGCATCTTATCGGCGTGGAGATACCCCATGGGGGTATAAAGCGGGAGGAGGGAAGATGAACGGCGCAACCAAGGTGGGGGCGTACGTGCTCGGACTGGCGGTGGTGTTCGGCGGAGCCCTGGGGGTCGGGAAGGCCGTCGGGCCGGTCGGCGACACGGCGGCCGGGACCTCCCCCGGTGCGGGGACCTCCCACGGGGCGGGCCACGACTCCGCGAACCCGGCGAAGACCGGAGGCACCGGGGAGACGGCGCAGGCAGGGCGGGCCGTGGAGGTTCCCGGCGGCCTTCAGGTGTCGGCGGCGGGATACACCCTGATGCCCCGGACCGATGTCGTCGAGCCGGGCGAGTCCGTGGACTTCCGTTTCTCGGTGATCGGCCCCGACGGCCGTCCGGTGACCCGGTTCACCCCGCAACATGAGAAGAAACTGCACTTCATCGTGGTCCGCCGTGATCTGACAGGGTTCCAGCACCTGCACCCGGAGCAGAAGGGCGACGGGGTGTGGTCGGTCCCGCTCACCCTGCCCGCGGCGGGTGAATACCGCGCCTTCGCCGACTTCGCCCCCGAAGGGGCGAGCGGGATGACGCTCGGCATGGACCTGTCGGCCCCCGGCGACTACCGCCCCGAGCCGCTGGCCGCCCCCGTCCGCACCGCCACCGTCGACGGGTACACGGTCGCGCTGGCCGGGGATCTCGCTCCCGGACGGACGAGCAGGCTCACGCTCTCGGTGAGCAAGGGCGGCAAGCCGGTCACCGATCTGGAGCCCTACCTCGGCGCGTACGGCCACCTGGTCGCGCTGCGCGACGGCGACCTGGCCTACCTGCACGTGCATCCCGACGGTGAGCCCGGGGACGGGCGGACCGCCGCGGGCCCCGGCATCACCTTCTTCACCGAGGTGCCCAGCGCGGGGGCCTACCGGCTGTTCCTCGACTTCAAGCACGGCGGAACCGTGCGGACCGCGGAGTTCACCGCGACCGCCGGAGGGGTGGCCGTCCCGGCCACCGAGAGCGCTCCCGCCGAGGAGGAGAACACGCCCGCCGGGGAGGAGAGCCCTTCCGATGGTGCTTCGGAGGCCCCGGAGGGCCCGGAGACCTCGCACAACTCCGACGACCACAGCCACTGAACGACCACAGCCACCGAACGACCACAGCCACCGAACGACAAGCCGACCACAACCACCGATACAGGAAGAGAGACAGCCATGACCGTCACCACCTACCGGGTCGAGGGCATGACCTGCGGCCACTGCGTCAGCTCGGTCACCTCCGAGGTGAGCAAGATCGAGGGTGTCACCGGGGTGAACGTCGACCTGACCGCCAAGCTGGTCACGGTGACCAGCGGCGCCGCCCTCGACGACACCGCCGTGGGCGCCGCGGTGGACGAGGCGGGTTACGAGCTCGCCGGGCGCGTCGAGGCCCGGGACGACGACGCCGCCGGGGCCGAGAAGGCCGGCGCCTGCTGCGGCTCGGGCGGCTGCTCCTGATCCTCGTCCACGGACCAGGGTCTTGATCCTCGCCCACGGGCCCGGGTGACACGGCTCCGCCACCCGGGCCCCGATTACCCCTCGCGGTCGCGGACCGCGCACCATTGAGAGAGCATGCAACGGGAGTAGCGATGTCCATGACCACCACCAGGCCGCCCGCCGGCGGCGGCGAGATCGAGATCGCCATCGGCGGCATGACGTGCGCCTCCTGCGCGAACCGGATCGAGCGCAAGCTCAACAAGCTCGACGGGGTGACCGCGACGGTCAACTACGCCACCGAGAAGGCGAAGGTCTCCTACGGCGGGAACGTCAGTCCCGAGGACCTGGTCGCCGAGGTGGAGAAGGCGGGCTACACCGCCGAGCTGCCCGCCGTACGGGAAGAGGACGGGCGGGAGGAGGCGGGGGACGAGCGTGACGAGCTGGCCCCGCTCCGCCAGCGCCTGATCACCTCCATCGTGCTGTCGGTGCCGGTCGTCGCGATGGCGATGATCCCGGCGCTGCAGTTCGACAACTGGCAGTGGCTCTCGCTGGCGCTGGCCGGGCCGGTCGTGGCCTACGGCGGCTGGCCGTTCCACCGGGCGGCCTGGACCAACCTGCGCCACGGCGCCGCGACCATGGACACCCTGGTCTCGCTGGGCACGCTCGCCGCGTTCGGCTGGTCGTTGTGGGCGCTGTTCTTCGGTACGGCGGGCACGCCCGGCATGAAGCACGGTTTCGAGTTCACCCTCGCCCGGGGCGACGGGGCGGGCAACATCTACCTGGAGGCCGCCGCCGGAGTGATCGCCTTCATCCTGGCCGGCCGCTACTTCGAGGCCCGGTCCAAGCGGCGGGCGGGCGCCGCGCTGCGGGCGTTGTTGTCGATGGGCGCCAAGGAGGTCACGCTGGCCTCCGGGGAGCTCGTTCCGGTCGAGAGGCTCAAGACCGGAGACCGCTTCCTGGTCCGGCCCGGCGAGAAGATCGCCACCGACGGCGTGGTCGAGGAGGGCGCCTCGGCGGTGGACACCTCGATGCTGACCGGTGAGTCGGTGCCGGTGGAGGTCCGGCCCGGCGACGCCGTGGTCGGCGCGACGGTGAACGCCGGCGGGCGGCTCGTGGTCCGGGCCACCCGGGTCGGCTCGGACACCCAGCTCGCCCAGATGGCCAGGATGGTGGAGGAGGCGCAGAACGGCAAGGCGCAGGTCCAGCGGCTGGCCGACCGGATCTCCGGGATCTTCGTCCCGATCGTGATCGCCCTGTCCCTGGCCACCCTGGGCTTCTGGCTCGGCACCGGCAGCGGTACGGCCGCCGCCTTCACCGCCGCGGTCGCGGTCCTCATCATCGCCTGCCCCTGCGCCCTGGGCCTGGCCACGCCGACCGCGCTCATGGTCGGCACCGGCCGCGGCGCCCAGCTCGGCATCCTGATCAAGGGCCCCGAGGTGCTGGAGTCCACCCGCAGGATCGACACCGTCGTCCTGGACAAGACCGGCACCGTGACCTCCGGCACGATGACCCTCAAGGACGTCTTCACCGCCGAGGGCGAGGACCGGGAGGAGGTCCTGCGGCTCGCGGGGGCGCTGGAGTCGGCCTCCGAGCACCCGATCGCCCAGGCGATCGCCCGCGCCGCGGGATCCACCGCCGCGGTCGAGGACTTCGCCAACGTCGAGGGCCTGGGCGTGCAGGGCATCGTGGACGGCCGCGCCGTGCTCGTCGGCCGGCCGCAGCTGCTGGCCGAGTGGTCCCAGCACCTCCCCGCCGACCTGGAGCGCGAGCTCGCCCAGGCGCAGGCCCGGGGAGAGACCGCCGTCGCGGTCGGCTGGGACGGCCGGGCCCGCGCGGTGCTCACCGTCGCCGACGTGGTCAAGCCCACCTCGGCCGAGGCCGTCCGGCAGCTCCGTGCCCTGGGCCTGCGCCCGGTCCTGCTGACCGGCGACAACGAGACGGTCGCCCGCCAGGTCGCCGCCGCGGTGGGCATCGAGGAGGTCATCGCCGAGGTCCTGCCCGCCGACAAGGTCGACGTGGTCAAGCGGCTGCAGGCCGAGGGCCGTACGGTCGCCATGGTCGGTGACGGCGTCAACGACGCCGCCGCGCTCGCCCAGGCCGACCTCGGCATGGCGATGGGCACCGGCACGGACGTGGCGATCGAGGCCTCCGACCTGACCCTGGTCCGCGGCGACCTGCGGGTGGCCGCCGACGCGATCCGTCTGTCGCGCCGCACGCTCGGCACCATCAAGGGCAACCTGTTCTGGGCATTCGCCTACAACGTGGCCGCCCTGCCGCTGGCCGCGCTGGGCCTGCTCACTCCGATGATCGCCGGAGCCGCGATGGCGTTCTCCTCGGTCTTCGTGGTCAGCAACAGCCTCCGGCTCCGCCGCTTCCGGTAAGCCGCCGGTTCACGCAAGGCCCCGGATCCCGTCACAGGGGTCCGGGGCCTCGCCGCCGGAAGAGCCGGGTCACGCGGTGACGGCGGGCCTGGCCGTACGGGAGGCCAGGCGGTGCAGGGCGACCAGGACGTAGCCGAGGGCGGCGAAGAAGGCCGTGAGGAGGACGGCCTGCAGGGCGACCCCGTCGTAGCCGAGCCTGTCGACGTTCAGGAAGGGATAGGGATAGCGGCGCTCGGTGCCGGGGTCGAGCAGGGCGCCGCGGGTGAGGGCGAAGACGAGGTAGAAGGCGGGGTAGGCCAGCCAGAGGAGGGGGACGGTCCAGGCCGGGCGGAGCGTGCGGTCGAAGACCAGCCAGTCGGCGATCGCCATGATCGGTGTCACGTAGTGCAGCAGCAGGTTCCCCATGTCGAGCACGTCGTCGCCCCGGCCGTCGGGAAGCATGCCGAGCGGGCTGGCGCCGTGCATCAGGACGAAGTGGTAGACCAGACCGGTGATCGAGATGAAGAGGGTCACCGCCCCCTTGAGGAGCGCGGAGGGGACCTCCCGCCACAGCAGCCAGGCGTAGTAGGCCACCAGCATGATGGTGCTCTGCACGGTGAAGTAGACGGGCGGGTTGAGCGGGCTGGCCGCCGGCCACCACGTGCAGACGAGTCCTGTCAGACCCGCCGTGACCAGCAGGATGCGATACACCTTCGTCCCGTTCACGCGGTCACCCTACTGGCCGGTAATCGGTGGGAGGAACACCGGACGATAACGGATCAAACGGACAGTAGGGCATCAGGCATCAGGCATCAAGACACGGGAACGCCGGGAGAGCGGAAGGCCGGGATGTGGAGACGTCGGGCGGCGATCAGGCGGACAGGTGCTCGCGGGCCTCGTCGTTGAGGCGGTCCACCGCGTCCTGCAGGCGGATGGGGTCGGGGCCCTCGGCGAGGACGGCCCGGGAGACCGACGGCAGCACGTTGCGCCGGGCGGCGGCGAAGAGCCGGGCGGTGTCGGCGCAGGTGGCGCCCTGCGCACCCACGCCCGGGGCGAGGATCGGCCCGTTGAGCCGCGCCACCGGATAGTCGAGGTCCGTCAGCGTCGCGCCGAGCACCACGCCCACGGAGCCCAGCGGTTCGGCGCCGTGGTTCAGCCCGGCGACGTGGTCCATGACCGTGCCGGCCACCGTCCGCCCGTCCGGACCGGTGGCCAGCTGCACCTCGGCGGCCTCCGGATTGGAGGTCCTGGCCAGCACGAACAGCCCGGCGCCGTGCTCACGAGCCAGGTCGACCATCGGCTGGAGCGACCCGAACCCCAGGTAGGGGCTGATCGTGACGGCGTCGGCGGCGAGCGGGCTGTCCGGGTGGAGGTAGGCCTGGGCGTAGGCGGCCGTGGTGCTGCCGATGTCGCCCCGCTTGGCATCCATGATCACTAGGGCGCCCATGGCCCGCGCGTCCGCGACCACCGATTCGAGGACGGCGACGCCCCGGCTCCCGAACCGCTCGAAGAACGCCGACTGCGGCTTGACCACCGCGACCGACCCGGCGACCGCCTCGACGGCGAGGCGGGCGAACTTCTCCAGCCCGCCGGGGGTGTCCCCCAGCCCCCACGCGTCCAGCAGCGCCGTACTCGGGTCGATCCCCACGCACAGCGGGCCCCGGCTGTCGATGAGTGCCCGCAGGCGTCCTCCGAATGACCTCACGGCGTATCAGCATGCCAGAGGAGTTCAGGAGACGACGTCCCGGGGCGGCTTGCCGTCCAGGTGGTCGGTCACGTTCTGCACCGCGGCGAGGGCGATGCGGACCACGGCCTCCCGCGTCACCCCTCCGGCGTGCGGGGAGAGCACGACGTTGGGGGCCCGCAGCAGCCGCAGGCCGGTGCCGGGGGGTTCCGGATCGTAGACGTCGAGCCCGGCCCCGGCGACGGCGCCGCGCTCCAGGGCGTCGGCGAGGGCGTCCTGGTCGATGAGCGCGCCGCGGGCGGTGTTGACCACGAAAGCGGTGGGCTTGAGCAGGGCCAGGCGGCCGGCGTCGAGCAGATGCCGGGTCTCGCCGGTGAGCGGGGCGTGCAGGCTGACGTAGTCGGAGGTGCCCAGCAGCTCCTCCAGCGGCAGGCGGCGTGCCCCCAGACGCTCCTCGACCTCCGGGGCGGCCGGGGTGCGGGAGGTGTACACCACCGTCATGCCGAACGCGGCGGCCCGGCGGGCGACCTCCCGGCCGATCGCCCCCAGCCCGACGATGCCGAGGGTCTTGCCCGACAGCTCGGTCAGCGCCCCGCGCACGCGGGGCAGCGGCCACTCTCCCTCGGCCAGGGCGTTGTGCGCCGGGACGAGCTGCTTGGCCAGGGCCAGCATGAGCGCGAAGGTCTGTTCGGCGACGCTGTGGCTCTCGGCGTCGCTGGAGCCGATGGTGCATACGGGCACCCCGTGCAGGCGGGCCGCCGAGACGTCCACGTGCTCGTATCCGTGGCTGGTGCACTGGACCAGCTCCAGGGCGGGAGCGGCGTCCAGGTGCGCGGCCGTGACGGGGACCAGGGCGGTGAGGACGACCTGGGCCCCGCGCAGCGCCTCCGGATCCTCGTCGAGCGACTCCACCACGGTGACCTGCGCGCGCCCGGCGAGCAGGGAGCCGAGCGCGGACCCGGCCCGGCGTCCGCCGACGTGGGGCGCGATGGCTACCAGAACGTTCTTCAGCGGCATCCGGTCTCCTGGGGGCAGGGGTGGAGGTGGGGGCGGGGCGGTGGCCCGGCTATGCGGGTGCGTCATCCACGGCGACATCGGTGGAGACGTTCATCGAGACGTCCGTGGAGACGGACCACCATATGACGCCGAGATCCGTGACGATCCAGCGGACCGGGATGCCGGAGACGTCGGGCGGCCGGGCGCCGCCGGCGCGATCGACCCAGCAGAAGTCCACCCCGGCCTCCCTGGCGCACCCGCCGTCGCTCACCACGGAGTCGCCGACCATCAGGGAGTCGTCGGGCTTGGCCTCCAGCAGCGACAGGGTGTGGTGGAGCAGCGCGCCGTCGGGCTTGCGCAGGCCCGCCTCGGGGGCGATCACCACCCGCTGGAAGAACCTCTCGATGCGTGTACGGCGGAGCTTGACCCGCTGCACGGCGGGGAGCCCGTCGGTCACCAGGGCCAGCCGGAAGCGCCGGGACAGCAGCCGCAGCGCCTCACGCGCCTCGGGGAACAGGACCGCGTGCCGACCGAGGGCGTCCTCGAACGCGGAGGCGACCGCGGTCCCGGCGCCCATCCGGGCCCAGCGTTCCAGCCGCAGCTCCTCCAGATCGATCCGGTGCTCGCGGTAGGCGGCCCAGAGCGGCCCGTTGACCGCGTGGAAGTCGCGGAGGAACGATCTCAGGCCGCTGCGGAAGAACCGGCGGTGGATCTCACGAAGCGCGCTGTCCTCGGTCCGGGCGTAGTCGATCAAGGTCCCGTCCAGATCGACCAGCAGGACCCGGTAGCGACTCTCCCTCGCTGAGCTCATCGCGCTCCGACAGCCGGAGGATGTCGTCGACCGCGGGCACATCCACGGCGTAGATGTGCGGAACGTCGACGAAAATCCTCATTGCCCCACAGCTCACCTCGAGATCGTCTGCGACCTCGCACTGGATACTACGCAGAGGCACGTAGTTCAGGTAGCAGGTGAGGGCATTCTGGGATCGGAATGTCGCGGTCATGACCAGTCGTCCCTCCCGCAGGCGGAAGGCCAGCGCGGTCAGGCAGGGCACGGCGTCCTGCCGCTCCCCGGGCGCGGTCAGCGAGATCCAGCCGCTCTTGCTGAACGGCTTCGCGCGCAGCACGTCGGTGACCCACCGCAGCTGGTTCACCCCCTGGAAACGGCGGATCCGGCCGCCGTAGCTGTACTTGAACGGGGGCACGACCGTCAGCTCGCTGAACTTGCTGCTGTAGAGCGCGATCTTGCCGGCGTCGCCGTACGACTCCAGGACGGGATCGTCCCAGCCGAGGTCGGCGATCTCGAAGAGCACCGGCGGGGCCTCGATGATCGGGCCCCTGTCGTCCTCGGCGGGTCCGCCGTTGCTCCTCACGTGATTCATCAGCCAGATCCAGGTCTCCCCACAGGACGCGAATCGGAGGAGTTCTGCCATCAAGTCTCCACGTTGGGGAAATGGAAGGGATTCTGGGGAAGGCGGCGCTTGCGCGAGACGTTGGAGCGCACGTAGTAGACGAAGTAGTGGACCAGTGCGAGCAGGCCGATGATCACTATGAGCACGGCCGGGTTGGGGTCCGAGCGGAGCAGACCGAGCGTGCCGATCGCGATGTAGGAGCTGTTGACCAGGGCCAGCATCATCACGTTGACCCCCGGCCAGGCGAGGGGCGCGTAGGTCTCCGGATAGCGCGGGTCCACCGGCAGGTTCGGGGACCAGCCGAGGGCGGAGAAGTGGTCCTTGAGCTGGACCACGTAGAGCAGCCGGAAGTTGTTGAGCGCCCGGGCGGTGCGCATGTGCGCGTTGACCGCCTCGATCAGCCGCAGGAACGGCAGGAAGCTCAGCAGCCCGAACGCGGCGATCATCGCGAACAGGTAGGCCGGGGCCTGCTCCCAGGTGATCAGGGCGGACGGTGAGATCACCTTCGCGCTGGCGAGCGCGACCGCGGCGGCGAACGGGGCGGCCAGCAGGCTCATGGAGAGCCGGGTCATCTTGATCCGCTCGTCCTTCGACGCCAGGTAGACGTGGTAGGTCCCGTTGAAGTCCACGGCCACGAGTTGGAGGAACTCCTTCGCCTCCACGGGCAGGTTGTCGAGTCTCTCGGGCAGCGACTCCGCGGACATCCGCGGCAACATCTTCTTCATGCGGGCCCAGCCTCGCGGGTTGGTGAAGTTTCCCAGTAAGAAAATTTTGACGCACTTGTCAGCACGATGCGCGGGTTTTACCGACTTATTTTGGATATCTTTGCCAAGCTCAACGGCCTCTATAGGGAGGTTTCGCTAATAAGGTAGATCTTTCATGAACTGGGAAAACTGAGCGGACCTTCCGGGGCTCCGGAAGGGCGGATCGGCGGCCCGCCCGTCACTCCTTTCTCACGGCTCCCACCGCTCACCGCGTGCGCCCAACGGCTCATCTCCCGCCCGAGCCGGAGACGCGGCGATAGAGCAGCCACAGCCTGACCTTGGCGGCGACCAGGACGCTCCACAGGGCCAGCCAGACCAGGACGGCCGCCGACCGGCCGAGGTCCCTGGCCGCGTCACCCATGGAGACGGTGATGAACGCGCTGGCCAGCACGGAGAGGAACCCCCCCGCCGGGAGATGGAACAACACCAGCTTGACGGCCGTCCCGACGGTCGGCCGCGGGCCGTACAGGCGCTCCAGCCTGGCCAGGGGGTCCTCCGGACGGTCTCCCGGCTCCGGCCGGGCCCGCCGCCCGCGCGGCCGGTCGCCGTACGGCCCGCCCGGGGGAGCGGCCGCCGTACGGCCGGTGGAGGCGGTGGTCGTCTCCGGCGCGGGGGTCGTCCGGTGGCCGTCCGCCACCGCCTGTCCGGGCGGGGCGGACTGCCGTTCGAGGTCGTGGCGGAGGCGGCGCTCCGGGTCCGAGAGCAGGCCGTACGCGCTCGCGATCTCGGCGAACACCGCCTCGCCCTGCGGATTCTTGTCGGGGTGGTAGCGACGGGCCAGGCGCCGGTAGGCCTGCCGCAGATCCTCGGGGGTGGCGGTGGACGGGACGCCGAGCACCTGATATGGATCTTTCCCCTGAAGATGGTCAGTGCCCATGTAATCTCCGTCCGCACGGAAATCTCGGGAAGATCCAGTCTGGCATGGGAGCAAACGTACGGCCCGCTCTGGTGTGATGTTTTATACGGTTGTGAGCATGTTCAAGGGGTGACTCCCCTTCTCATTCGCTCCTTTTTGCGGGCTTTCGCGTCACATGTCATCACGAGTGCCACAACGAGGTACGGCACCGCGAACAAGGCGAAGATCACACCGTGTCCGGCGAACACCGACAGGGCGGCGTAGACGCCGTAGACGAGGACCGTCGCCAGCTCCGTGACGAGGTTGGCCAGGGAGGTCACCGTCGCCCGGCTCGGCCCCGTGATCCTGTCCTGGAGCCGTGCGTCCGCCACCAGGGTCGCCATCTGGAAGACGCAGAAAGCCGCCGCGACCAGCACGAGCCCGCCGGGCCGGGCGACGGCGGCCCCGCCGCCCAGGGCGAGCGCGGCGAGGGCGAGGACCGCGGCGAACGCCCGGGAGGTCATCCGCCGTCCGGCCCCGGCGAGCAGGCCGCCGGCCGTCACGCCCGCCCAGACGAGCAGCACCCACAGGGGAACGGCGGGGGCCGGAACGCCGATCCCCTCCACGAGCAGGGCGACGTACTCCTCCAGCGACCCCCAGATGGTCGCCGTCGCGGGCACGAGCAGCAGCGCCCGCCGTACGGAACGGCTGCCGCGGACCTCGGCGAGACCGGCCCGCAGAACCTCGCGGTAACCGCGCGGGCCGCCGTCCCCGTCCGGATCGCCTTCCCCGTCCGCGGCGTCCACCGCGTCTGGGCCGTCCGGGTCGCCGGAGGCGTCAGGGTGATCCAGCGGGGCCGCCGGGACCCGCGCGCCGCGGGCGTCCGGTGAACGATGCTCCGGCAGGGCCATCCCGCAGGCCGCGCACAGCAGACAGGCGAGCACGCTCGCCCCGCCCAGCGCCGGGTAGCCGCCGACGGCGAACACCGGGGCCGCGGCGGCCGTGGACAGGGCCACCGCGCAGAGACCGACGACCTCGGCGCGGCCCATGATCTGGGCGTACCGCCCGGCCTCGCCCAGGCGGTCGAGCTCCTCGTAGGCGAGCGCCTCGAAGGCCCCCGAGGTCATCGCCCCGCTCACCCCCCACAGGACGAACCCGAGGGCGAACGCCCAGTAGGAGGGGGCGGCGACCCAGAGGGCGTAACCCGCGGCGGCCGGGAGCGGGGCCAGGATCAGCAGCAGCCGCCGTGAGACGGCGTCGGCCCAGACGCCGGAGGGGACCTCCAGCACGATTCCGGTGAGCGACCAGATGATGAAGAGCGAGGAGATCTCGGAGACGGACAGGCCGGTGTCGGCGAACAACAGCGCGTACACCGGGTAGAGCAGAATGAGCTCGTCAAGGAACGTGTAGACGTAGAGCACGGCGGTAAGCCGCCTCGCACGCGTGCCGCGCGTGCGCGAAGAATGAATGATCATGAGGTCTTTCCACGGGACGGACTCGGACTCCGGACGTTGCGCACGTCCGGCGGTCCGCGGCAGCGCGTCCCGCGCCGACCTCTAGGAGTTCATCAATGTCGTCGTCTCATGCTGCCGAGTCTAGGCGGCTCCGCGGGGAAAGGGCAGCGGTTATCCGGGCGGCCCCGCCCTCACGCGGCCTCGCGCGGTTAAGGCGTTGAGCGGCCGGGCGCGGAGGCGTACCGTGCCCGGCATGAAGATCATTAGCGCGACCCCCGGCGACGCGCCGGTGCTCGCCCGGCTCAACCGCTTCGTGCACGATCCGCACGCCGAGCACCGGCCGGACATCTACCGGGCGAACCCGCCGCTTGAGGAACTCGCGCCCGGTTTCGCCGAGCAGCTCGGGCGCGAATCCGTCCGGGCCTTCATCGCCGAACTCCCCGGTGACCAGATCGACCGGCCCGACCAGACCGGCGGGGAGGACCACGCGGTCGGCTACGCCATGGCGAACATCGTCCGGCGGGCCGAGAACCCGCTGATGCACGCCGAGTCGATCATCTTCCTGGAGCACCTGGCGGTGGACCCCGCGGCGGTCCGGCGCGGCGTCGCCACCGCGCTGCTGGAGGCGGTGGCCGCGGCGGGCCGCGAGGCGGGGTGCCGCCGCCTCGTCACGGACGTGTGGGACTTCAACGAGGAGGCGCGTGCCTTCTACCGGACCGCGGGATTCGCGCCGATGAGGCGGCTGCTGGACCGGCCCCTCTGAGCGGGCCCGTCAGTCCTCGGCCCACTCGGTGCGGCAGGTCCTGAGGTAGCCGTGGGGCGGCTCGCCGTACGTGACGCGGACCCGCGGGAGAGCGGCCCGCGTCCAGCCGGCTCCGGCGACTCCGTACGCGGGGCTGAACTGTCGGTGCCGCTCTGTAGCGTCGGAGACCAGCGGACGAAGGGACCGTCATGGCCACAGCGACGTCACGTGATGGCACGCGGATCGGGTTCGAGCAGGCGGGCACGGGGCCGACGCTCGTCCTGGTCGACGCGGCGGGCGGGTTCCGCGGGTTCGGGCCCATGGGCTCGCTCGCCGGGCACCTCGCCGACAGGTTCACGGTGGTGACCTACGACCGGCGCGGACGCGGTGAGAGCGGTGACACCCCGCCGTACGCCGTGGAACGGGAGGTGGAGGACCTCGCGGCCGTGATCGGGGCGGCCGGGGGGCCGGCGTTCGTCCACGGGTTCTCCTCCGGCGCGGTCCTGGCCCTGCTCGGGGCGGCGGCAGGGCTGCCGATCTCGATGCTCTCGCTCCTCGAACCGCCGATCATGCTCGACGGACCGTCCCCGGAGGCCGGCGAGGGTGATCTCGCAGCCGAGATCGAGGAGCTCGTCGCCGCCGGCCGCCGGGCGGACGCGGTCGAGCACTTCAACCGGAGCATCGGGGTTCCCGAGGAGATGATCGCGGAGATGCGGCAGGCTCCCTTCTTCCCGATGCTGGAGGGCATCGCGCACACGCTCGCCTACGACAGCCGGATCACCCCGGCCGTCTCCCGCGCCACGCTCCAGTCCGTCACGGTGCCGGCCCTCGTCGTCAACAGCGACTCCAGCGACGACCGCCTGCGCGGCTGGGCCGGGGACGTGGCGGCGGCCCTTCCCCAGGGCCGCCACCTGGAGCTCAAGGGTGACTGGCACGGCGTGCCCGACGACGTGCTGGCCTCCGCGCTGGCCGGTTTCTTCGACGGCGGAGCCGCCTGACCGGGCGCGGGAGGGCGAGGCGAAACCGGCGTGAAGCCGTGGCGAAGCCGATGACGCGGAAGCTCTCCTCGGACGCCGGGAGATACCCGGCGGAGAGAGGAGACGCGTCATGGCGGACCTCAGCGCCGTCCGGGCCGACGGCCTGGTCAAAGGATTCGGGGACTTCCGGGCCGTGGACGGGATCGATCTCCACGTACGGCAGGGCGAGATCTTCGGAGTGCTCGGCCCCAACGGAGCGGGCAAGACCACCACGCTCCGGATGCTCGCCACCCTGCTCCCGATCGACGGCGGCCACGCGGAGATCTTCGGTGTCGACGTCCGGCGGGAACCCCACCGCATCCGGCAGCTGGTGGGTGTCACCGGCCAGTACGCCTCGGTTGACGAGGACCTGACCGCCCGGGAGAACCTCTGGCTGTTCGGCCGCCTGCAGGGCCTGTCCGGCTCCCGGGCCAAGGCCGTCGCCGGCGACCTGCTCGAACGCTTCGGCCTCCAGGAGGCGGCCGACCGTCCCCTGTCCCAGTTCAGCGGCGGCATGCGCCGCCGCCTGGACCTGGCGTCGAGCCTGATCACCCGCCCGCCCCTGATCTTCCTGGACGAGCCCACGACCGGCCTCGACCCGAGAACCCGGGGCCAGATGTGGGACACCATCCGTGAACTGGTCACCGACGGCTCCACGATCCTCCTCACCACCCAGTATCTGGACGAGGCCGACCAGCTGGCCGACCGGGTCGCCGTGATCGACCGGGGCCGGAAGGTCGCCGAGGACACCCCCGACGCCCTGAAGACCCAGGTCGGCGACTCGACCCTGCAGCTGCGCCTCGCGGACGGCTCCGACGTCGCCCTGGCCGCCGACGTCGTCCGCCGCCTGCTGGGCGAGGACCCGGTCCTGACTCCGGAGTCGGGACGCATGAACGTCCCCCTCCCCGACCCCGACCGCGCCGCGGACGTCCTGATCGGCCTGCGGGAGGCGGGCCTCGGCATCTCCTCGGTGAGCGTCGCCAAGCCGACGCTGGACGAGGTCTTCCTGACGCTGACCGGCCACGGCGCCGACGACGAATCCCAGCTGGAGGCGGCCCGATGACCCCCACGAGCCCTGTGACCCCGACGGACCCCACGACCCCGACGGACCCCATGACCCCGGTGACCCCGGCCGCCCGTGACCCCCGCCGCATCGACCCGGCCGCCGTGGTCGCCCGCACCACCTCCCGCAGCTCGCTCCGGGAGACCTGGACCGAGACCCTGGCGATGGCGTGGCGGGCCCTGAAGAAGATGCGCCGCAAGCCCGAGCAGTTCTTCGACGTCCTCATCCAGCCCCTGCTGTTCACGGCGATGTTCGCGTTCATCTTCGGCGGCGCGATCTCCGGCAGCGTGGCGGACTACCTCCCGGTGCTGATCCCCGGCATCCTCGCCCAGACGGCCCTGACCGTCTGCATGGCGACGGGCGTGCAACTGCGCGAGGACATGGACAAGGGGGTCTTCGACCGCTTCAAGTCCCTGCCGATCGCACGGATCGCCCCCCTGGCCGGCCCGATGATCGCCGACCTGATCCGGTACGGCATCGCCTCGGTGCTGACGCTCGTCACCGGCCTGCTCATCGGTTACCGTCCCGGCGGCGGCGTGCTCGGCTCCATCGGCGGCATCGCCCTCACCGTGTTCGCGGGCTGGTCGCTGGCGTGGATCTTCACCTGGCTGGGCACGATGGTGCGTTCGGCGCAGAGCGTCCAGGGCATCTCAATGATGATCATGTTCCCGCTCACCTTCCTGTCCAACGCCTTCGTCCCCGCCGAGACGCTGCCCGGCTGGCTGGAGGCGTTCGTGAAGGTCAACCCGGTGTCGCACGTCGTCTCCGCGGTGCGCGACCTGTTCAACGACGGGGCCGTGACGGCTGAGGTGGGCTGGGCGGTCTTCGGCTGCGTGATCGTCGTCGCGGTGTTCGCTCCGCTGGCGGTCCGCTCGTACTCCCGCAAGATGTAGACGGTGTCAGACCACCCGCTTCAGGACGGCACGGGCCTCGTCCAACAGGTCGGGGCCGCGCCGTTCGCCGTACTCGGCCTCGATCCGGGACAGGACGCCGGGGGCGAGGCGCTCGGCGTGCGCGGACAGCACCGGCCACTGCATCGTCGGGGTGAACCGGTTGTAGGCGAACCGGTCGGCGAGCGCCAGCAGCCGGACCGCCTCCTCGGCGGGCGACGCCCCCTTCAGCAGGCCCCAGGCGCCCATTCCGGCGAGCACCATCCCCACCACCGGGTAGTCCCTGAACTCGTGGTCCGGGCCGAGCACGATCAGGATCCTGACCCGCAGCGACTCGAAGAGGTCCGCGCCGTCGTCGCCCTCGCCGTACTGCGCGAACGCCGAGAGCGCGAAGGCCTCGCCCACGATGGCCCACGGCGTGAAACCGTCCGGCGCATGCGGGACGCGCAGGTCCCGGAGCAGTTCGGCGGCCTCGCGGTGCCGTCGCAGTCCTTCGGCGATGTCGCCGTCGACGAGGGCCAGCTGGGCTCTGGCGACGGCGACCGCCAGGATCTCGCCGTAGGTGCTCCGGGAGGCGAGCGACTCCAGCTCGTCGATCATCCGCGCGGCCTCGTCGCGGCGGCCCTCGGCGAGCGCCGCCATGGCGAGGGCGGCGCGGATCTGGACGGCGTCCTCCACCGCCCCGAGGCGTTCGAGCACCGGGAGCGCCTCGGCGGCGTGCCCGGCGGCGGGGACGAAGTCGCCGGAGTTCGCGTACAGGCCGGCCAGCTGGGTGTGCAGGGCCGCCCGGCTCCAGGGACCGCCGTCCTCACCGGTGAGTTCGAGGGCGGCCCGGGTCGCCTCGATCGCGCCGGCCGGGTCACCGGCGTTCTCCCGGCCGTGGCTCAGGAAGTGCAGGGCGATTCCGCGGACCAGCGGGTCGGGGTCGCAGGTCAGCCCGTCGAGACCCGCAACGGGGTCCGCCATCATGGTGAGCATCACCGTCACCAGCGCCCGGACGGCCGGGTTCGCCGAGTCGGCGCCCAGCCCTGACAGCATCCGCGCGAGCGTCTCGGCCTCTTCGAAGGAGAAGACGACGGTGTTGAACAGCGCGATGCTCAGGACCACCCGGGTCCGGTCCAGGAGCCGGGGCGGCGGCGTCCAGCCGGTCAGGGCGGCGGCGACGGCCGGGGTGAGGACGATGCTGCGCGGATGGTCTCCACGGATCGTCCAGTAGCCGCCCAGGGCGGAGAACAGCACCACCACCGCCTCCGGGTCGGGGTCGGCGAGGGCCTCACGGAGGATGTCGGCGAGGTTCGTCTCCTCAGAGCGCAGCCGGTCCATCGCATCGACCTGCTCCGGCGAGTACAGCCGGACGCCGTGCCGGTCGGCGTGACCGACGGCCCACGCGCGCACCGCGGCCCGCGCCCCGGCGGTCTCGCCGGCCGCGTCCAGCCGCACCCGGCCGAACTCGCGCACCGTTTCGAGCATGCGGTACCGGACGCCGTCGGTCGTCTCCACGACGGTGAGCAGGGACTGCTCCACGAGAGTCTCGACGTCGCCGAGAGCGCCGTCGCCGAGCACCTCCTCCGCGGCGTCGAGGGCGAAGCCGTCCGGGAAGGCCGACAGGCGGCGCAGGGCCCGGCGCTCCCGCTCGCCGAGCAGGTTCCAGGACCAGTCGATCACCGCCAGCAGCGTCTGGTGCCGGGAGGGGGCGCTCCGGTCGCCGCCGCGCAGCAGCGCGAACCTGTCCCCAAGCCGGCGGGCGATCTCAGCCGGTGACATCACCCGCACCTTCGCGGCGGCCAGTTCGATCGCGAGCGGCAGGCCGTCCAGGCGGGCCACGACGGCGCGCACGTCGTCCTCGTCGAGGCGGACACCGGGCCGGGCCGCGGTCGCGCGGTCGCGGAACAGCTCGACGGCGTCACCGGTTCCCAGCTGGGGCAGGGGGTAGACGCGTTCGGCGGCGATCGCCAGTGGCGAGCGGGTCGTGGTGAGGACGCGCAGCTCCCGCGTGGTCGCGGCCAGATAGGCGACCAGGTCGGCGACCGCCTCCACCAGATGCTCGCAGTTGTCGAGCACCAGCAGCGCCGGGGCCAGGTCGAGCTGCTGGGCGATCCGGGCCCGGACGTCGGCGCGCTGCTGCGGGGTGAGCGCGTGACGGCCGGTCACCGAGTCGCGGACGCCGAGCGCCGACCCGATCTCGCCGACCAGGTCCTCGGGCGCGGTCACGCCGACCAGTTCGACGAAGTGCACCACCGGCTGCGGGGCTCCGCGGGCGACGGTATGGGCGAGCCGGGTCTTGCCGAGCCCGCCCGGGCCGAGGATCGAGACCACCCGGGAGGTCGTGAGCAGCGCCCGCACCCGCCGGAGGTCGTCGTCGCGGCCGAGCAGCGGGGTCGTGTCGAACAGCACACCCGCGCGCACGGGGCTGTCGAGTGCCAGCAGCTCACGGTGGACCCGCCGCAGCTCCGGGCCGACGTCGGCGCCGACCCGGTCGCGCAGGCCCGAACGGTGGCGCTCGAAGCGGTCCAGCGCGGCGCCCGTCCCGCGCACCGCCGCCTCGCTGCGCAGAAGGTCGGCGAGCAGCCCCTCGTCTCCGGGATGGACGCGCGCGGCCTCCTCGAGCGCCGGCAGGGCGGGGCCGTGGTCACCGCTCCGGCTCCGGGCCCGGGCGAGCACGGTCCGCGCGGACGCCAGGTCGCGTTCCGCGCGGCGGCGCACCTCCGCCAGCGGGCCGCCGCCCTCGGGCGGCAGCGCCCCGGCGCCCAGCGCGAGCGCCTCCTCCGCCGTCGTGGCCGCCGAGGCCGGATTCTCGACGAGCAGCGCCCGTGCCCGGCCCGCCAGAGCGTGCAGCCGGCCGGCGTCGATCCGGTCGGGCGGTACCGCGAGCCGGTAGCCGCCCCCCTCCGTGACCAGCGCCTCCGGTCCCACGACCGACCTGATCCGGGACACCAGGACCTGCAGCGCCTTCACCGGGTTGGCCGGCTCGTCGTCGCCCCACACCTCCGTGACGAGCCGGTCGGCGTTCACGGTCCGGCAGGTCAGGGCGAGGGCGGCGAGCAGCGCCTGAGCCCTCTCGCCGACCACCGGCTGCTCCCGCCACCGCACACCGTCGAGCAGGCTCAGGGAGATCGGCATGGTTCGAGTCTAGGCTTCGCCGGTGAGCTCAGGCGCTCGTGAGGGCGGCGGGCTCCGGGGGTTGCATCCTGTACCCGGGTACAGGATTACCGTTGGACTGCAGGGAGCCGCTCGCGGTGAAGACGGGCGGCCGCGGCACCGGGAGGACTCATGGAGCGAGCGCCGGCGGAACGCACCCTGCCGACCGGGACGGCTCCGCGGGCGGCGTCATGACCAGGACCGGAGGCTGGCTGCGGACCGGCGAGGTCGCCGAGGCGGCGGACGTCAGCGCCCAGACGTTGCGCTACTACCACCGGCGGGGCCTGTTGCGGGAGCCGCGGCGCAGCAACGGCGGGCACCGGCTGTACCCGCCGGAGACCGTGACCGTCCTGCGCGTGATCAAAGCGGCGCAACGGCTGGGTTTCACCCTGGACGAGGTGGCCGGCCTGGTCGAGGCGGGCGGGCACCGTCACGGCGGGCCCGACCGGGGGTTGCGGGCGCGGGCCGTGGCCAAGCTGGCCGAGGTGGAACAGAGGATCGCCGACCTTCAGACGATCCGGGAGACGCTGCTTCAGGCGGTGGACGCCGGATGCGACGATCTGGTGGTGTGCGCGGGCAGTCCGTGTTGTCCCCTGCCGTTCGCCGAACCGGCCACGGCGGGACCGCGTGCCCTGAGGCCGTGACGCGCCGGCCGGCCGGCCCCGTATCGTCGCCCGGCTCCGATCACAGCGTTGACCGTTGGGCGGCTGAGGCGTCCCTGACCGCGACGGTCAGCCAAGTGACCAGTGCGGCGACGGTCGTGACGCCGATGACGACCAGTGCGGGAAAGTACCAGCCGGGGAAGAGCAATCCGAGATCGACGTCCCCCGAGGGATACAGCACGATCGCGTAAGTGGCCAGTCCGGCCAAGGCGAGGCTCATCAGGTAGACCATGCCGGTGGCCGCGCACAGCACGAGACCGCCGATGGTGGACCGACGGTTCAGACGGTCACCCAGCGCGGCGAGCAGGGCCGCCTCGAAGGCGAGGGTGAAGGCGATGCCGAGCGTGAACCCCCGCGCCGACGCGATCTCCCTGTCCAGCTGCGCCAGCAGTCCGTCGTTCCAGGGCGTTTCGTACCAGGGGTGGAGTCCCGTCGGGTGGGCGGCGAGCTGGATCGCGATCATGGTTGCCGTGACGTACAGCAAGGGGGCCGCCGCGGCGTACAGCAGGGTGGACGAGCGGATCAGCCGCCGTAGGTCCATGATCAGTCAGTATTCCAGCCTCATCGTGGGATGGCGAGATCTTGGGATGGCGAGGGTGATCCGGCCGGACGGGAACGGCGGGACACCTCCTTGCCCCGTGCCTGCCCCGCGTACCGGGAAGGCGTCCGGCGGACCGGGCTATGAGCTCACATGCGCCCTGAACCGCTCGTGGGCGCTCTGCTTGGAGATCCCCATCGCCTCCCCTATCTGCGCCCAGGAGGCACCGGTCTCCCGCGCTCCGGCGACGGCCTGGTCGAGCAGGGTACGCTGCCAGCTCTCCAGCCGGGACAGCAGGGTGAGGGCGGCGAGAGGACGCTCGGCGGCGAGGTTGACGATCCGCTCGCACAGGAGATCCGACATGGTCACCAGCTCGCCGGGGGGTGCGGCGGCGATCAGCGGGGCGGCGTGCCGGCTCCACCACCGGTACTCCGTCTCCTTGGTCCCCTCCGGCGTGGGCGGGAACCGACGCTGATCGGCCCAACCGCAGGAACAGGCGGCCTGGTAGCCGACGAAGGTCTTGGTGAAGGCGCCGGCGGATGAGGCCAGCTCACCGGTGGGGAGCACCGGGGCGGCGAAGCCCTCGTGGGCCGGGATGTCAGGAGACTTGAACGTCATATTCGTCAGGGTATCCTGACGGGCCGCCGTACGTGTGAGAGCGACATGACGCGGTCGGCGTGGCATCGAACCAACGGTCGTCCGGCGGCGTCCAACAAGATCAAGGCAGCGGAGGGGGTTCGTATGATCACCTGGTTGAGCGGCGCCTTCGGGGTGGGCGACCACGTCACGGCAGACGGGCCTTGCGCCGGGCGGCCGGGGCCGTGCACGACGCAGGCCGTCGTCGCCGCAACGAGTGTGCGGGTCACCTTTCCGCGGCCTCACCTTCGTGTCGCCGCCGATGGCGTGGACATGATCGATTTCCGGGAATGGTGACCCGGAAACACGCCCCACGCTCCGTGCGGCGAATCGACGTGACCCGCCTTCCCGAAGACGTGGTGGCGCTCATCGACGCCCTCGAGCCGGGTGAGAACCTGGTCCTCACCCGTGACGGCGCGTCGATCGCGACGGTCTCCAGCACCGTTGACGTGGTCCAGGGCGCCGTCGTCGATCGCGGCGCGTCAGAGGAGACCGGCGATCAGGCACCGCTGGATGACGAGGGCGTGACGGTCGTGGCCACCGCGATGAAGCTGTCGACCGCGGCCCGGGTGGCGCTTTCGACCCAGCTCGGGGAGGACTACGTCGTGCTCGACATGCATGCGGCCCCCGCGACGACCGATGTGCTCCTGATACCTCCAGGCAGTCCGCAGCTGATCGCGGCACTTCGATCGATGTTCCCGAAAGCCCGCGTCATCGTCACCGAGATCGAGGACCACGAGCTGGGAATCCAGTACTCCGGCCCGGTCCGACGGCTGCTCGACGCCGGCGCCGAGGCGTATCTGCCTCCGGCGAACCTCCCCCTCCTGGCCAGGCAGCTCGACTACACGCTGAACCACGGACGTGAGATCGCCGACGGGGCCGCTACCCGGCCGCAGATCGCACCGGCCGCGGGCCCGGCCGATCCGGACGACGAATGACCCCGCGCCTCTTCACCGGACCGTCGGGATGTCAAGATCCGGCATCTGCTCGACACCGAAGGATCTTGAACGCTGTCCGGCCTGGATCGCCTACGCCACATCGGGCCGTGTCATCAGCGGTGACCGCAGATGCACCCGCAGATCGGAGCCGGTCAGCGGCGCGATGTTCCACGTGGCCACCGCGGTGCCCGTGCCGGTGTCGACCACCAGCCGGACCCGGTGCGGGGTGGTGATCACATACAGCTCGGCGACGAACGTGTCGCCCTGCCAGGCGCCGGTCGCGACGACGGGGCGGCCCAGCGGTGAGCTCTCCCGCCATTCGCCGTGGCCGACCTCGACGTCGAGGAACGTCTCTGCGCCGGGGAGCGACCCGATCTCGGGGAACGGCCCGAAGCGCACGAGCCATCCGCCGCCCACGGGATCGACGGCCACCGTGGTCGCGTCGGGCAGCGCCGAGTCCTCGGTGGAGGCGTCGAGTCTGGCCTTGGCCGACCGATGCGGGGCGGCCGATCCGGGCACCGGCGGCAGCGACAGCCGCCGCAGCCGCTCGGCGAGGAGCTCGTCGTCCCGGGCGCTCGCCGCGTCTCCTGCGTCGTCGCGGGTGCTCGCCGCGTCTCCTGCGTCGTCGCGGGCGCTTGCCGCGTCGTCCGGGGTGCTTGCCGCGTGGCCCACACCGGGCAGCAGGCACTCCCATATCGCGTCGAGCACGGCCTGGGCCCGCGTGTGGGCGCCGGTGACGGCGACCACGAGGTCGTGCGAGGGGACCACCACGCACAGCTGGCCGAAGGAGCCGTCACCGTGGTAGCCGTGACGCGAGATCCAGAACTGGTAGCCGTACCCGCGAAGGTAGTCGGCGTTCCCCGATCCATCCTCGAATGGCTGGGTGTCGATGTGCGGCCGGGTGGCGAGCCGTACCCAGGAGCGGGGGATGAGCTGCCGCTCGCCCCAGCGGCCCTCACGTAGCAGCAGCTGGCCGAAGGCGGCCACGGCCTCGGTCCTCAGGTGCAGGCCGTGGAAGCCGAAGGCGGCGCCGCTGGCCACCCGGTCCCATTCGGCGTGGTCGATGCCCATCGGCAGGAACAGGCGCTCATCGAGCAGGTCCGGCAGGGGGCGGCCGGTGACCTTTTCCACCATCCGGGCCAGGATGAAGGTGGTGGGGTTGTCGTAGGCGTGCCGGGTGCCGACGGGGTCGGGGAACGGGACCCGCAAAAAGCCCGTGACCAGGTCGCCTGGTTCGCGCTGCCAGGCCTCGGCGAGGCTGTCGGTGCGGTGTCCGGTGGTCATGGACAGCAGGTGGTGGACGGTCAGGCGGTGGGCCTGCCGGTGCAGGTCGGCCGGGACGTGTTCGGGCAGGATCTGGGCGATGCGGTCGTCCGGGGACAGCAGTCCGTCGGTGACGGCGAGTCCGACGGCGATGGCGGTGAAGGACTTGGTCAGGGAGTACAGCAGGTGCGGGCGGTCGGCGTCGTAGGGTGCCCACCAGCCTTCGGCGATGACGTGGCCGCGGTGGACGATCATGAGGGAGTGGCACTCGACGGAGTGGGCGTCGAGCCGGTCCAGCAGCGCGGTGATCGCGCGTGAGGACATCCCTGAGGCGGCCGGTGTCGAGCGCGGCAGCAGGGGGTGCGGGGAGGGCATTCAGGCACGTTAACAAGCCCGCCGGATCCGCCCAATCGAATTACGAGCCGTCGCCTGGCCGGCAACCGGGTACTCCTGCGGCTCTGCCCGGTGCTGCTGTGCAGACAGGCCGGTCCTCAAATCGCGTCACCCGGGCGACACGTTCACCCGGCACGATTCAATGCTCACCGCCGAGCCGGGCGTGACGATGAGGACGGCTCGGCTGTATGGATGTCGTTCTCGTGGGTTCCCGTCCGTTCTGACACGGATCTGGTACGAGATCACTTGCCTGTGCTTAGGTGTTCGGTATGAGCCCTGATTCGGATATGGGCAGGCGTCTCGAACCTGTTCCGGTGAGGACGGACCCGGCAGGCGGCAGGGCGGATTACGTCGTGCCGGCCCTCGTCCTGGGAGCGGTCCCCCTTCTGGTCGCCGACTGGTTCATCACCGCCGCGATCCTGGGGCGCAGCTGCGTCGTGTTGTACGAGGGCGGCAACATAACGGAATGCATCGGTGGGCTTTCGGAGGAGGAGATGTCCGCCGCCTCGGGACTGATCGCCCTGGTGATGCTCGCCTTCCAGACAGGGCTGGCCGTCCTGGTGAGGCGGCACATCCGCTCCGGTTCGCAGCAGAGGCCGGCACGTGTCGCCGGGGACAGGGCATGATCCTCATAGTGGGGATCCCCGGACCCTGCTGGGTGTTCTGATCGACCACCTGAACCGGCGCGGGGAGGAGCGGAACGGGTGACGGGGATCGGATCCGCTCTGTCAGCCCGGGAAGTCTGCCGCCGCATCACCGCGATCTCCGATGGATCAGGGCGGGGGAACGGAGTCCCGGACCGCCGATCGCCCTCCCCGTATACGGTGATCAGCCGCAGAGACGCCCCCACCTGCAGGGACGAGCCCGCCCTGCGCCTTGACCTTGCCCCTGAGGGCAATGTTTAAGGTTCTCCCAGGTGAATGCAGATGAAGATCAGTGAAATCGCGCGCGATGCGCAGGTGACGACGAAGGCGATCCGCTACTACGAGTCGCTGGGACTGCTCGCTCCCGCCAGGCTCGGCAACGGCTATCGCGACTACTCGGCCGAGGACGTCCGGCGCGCTCGCGAGATCCGCGAGCTCAACCGGCTGGGCATCCCCGTGGAACGGACACGTCCCTTTCTCGAATGCCTCGAGGTCGGCCACGCGCATGCCGACGACTGCCCCTCGTCGCTGGCCGGCTACCGGGCCGCCATCGACGAGCTGACCAGCTGGATCGACGCGCTCACCGAACGCAGAGCCGTGCTGGTCCAGCGGCTGCGCCATGCGGCGGCCCGCAACTTCCCCCTACAGCCAGACGACCTGGAGGCGATCGATATGACGGACGTCCACGAACTGCCTGCGAACCTGCCGGTGCCCGAGGACGACGGCGCAGCCGACCACCTGCCCGGCATGGCAGTGCCGACGATCGAGTTGGCCGGTTCCACGGGGGAGACCGTACCCCTGCACGCGCTGGGCGAAGGCCGCCACGTGCTCTATGTCTTCCCGCTCATCGGCACCCCGGACGCCGACCTGCCCGACGGCTGGGACAACATCCCCGGCGCGCGCGGCTGCACCCCGGAGGCGTGCGACTTCCGCGACCACTACGAGGACCTCATCGCCGCCGGCGCGGCCGGAGTCTTCGGGATGTCCCTGCAGGAGGCCGGCTATCTGCGCGGAGTGGCGGAACGGCTGCGGCTGCCGTACGCCATGCTCGCCGACACCGGCTTCCGACTGGCCGAGACCATGGGGTTGCCGACGTTCCAGGCCGGCGGCAAGCGGTTCTACCGGCGCCACACGCTCATCATCCGGGAAGGAAGGATCGAGCACGTCTTCTATCCGATCTTCCCGCCGAACGAGCACGCCCAGCAGGTCCTCACCTGGTTGAGGGAGCACCCGCTGGAGGCTGCCCCGCGCCGTCCGGGCCGGTGACGCCGGGCTGCGGGCGCCCCTGCGGGCGTCCCTCCGGGGATCCTTGCGTTCCGTGGCACCCGCTCACGCCTCGGGGCGCGAGACGGTGGACAGGAGGGACGGCAGTTCGCCGCGCGAAGTGACGCCGAGCTTGGGATAGGCGTTGTAGAGGTGGTAGCCGACGGTCCGCGGGCTGAGGAAGAGCTGGGCGCCGATGTCCCTGTTGCTCAGGCCTGCCGCGGCCAGCCGCACCACCTGAAGCTCCTGAGGGGTGAGGCGGGCGAACGGGTCGGCGTCGTCGCCGCGGGTGGTCAGGGTCTCGCCGGTGGCGCGCAGCTCGGTGGCGGCGCGCCCGGACCACGGCTTGGCGCCCAGCCGTTCGAATGTCTCCAGCGCCGATCTCAGCCGGCCGCGGGCGTCGATCCGGCGGTGCTGCCTGCGCAGCCACTCGCCGTGCAGGAGTTCGGTGCGGGCCCGTTCGAACGGCGGGGACTCGTCCAGGCGCAGGGCCCGGTCCCAGGCCTGCCCGTCGCCGTCGAGCAGGGCGGCGCAGCGGGCGGCGATCGCCCGGGCCCAGGGCTGTCCCGAGTGCTCGGCCCAGTCGGCGTAGTGACGGGCGGCGTCCCGTCCGAGTTCCGGCCGTCCGGCCCGCACCGCGGCCTCGACCAGGTCGGGCAGGCTGTGCACGGTGCCCAGTTTGTTGGGGCCCGCCACCGTCGCCGACAGGACCTCCAGCGCGACCTCGTGCCTGCCCAGCCCCAGGTCGAGCAGGGCGGTAATGGCCTTGGCGCGTGAGTGGGCGGGCGCGGCGCCGTGTGCCGTCATCTCGGCGGTCAGCTGCCGGCAACGCTCCTGGTCGCCCTCGATCGCGGCGAGATGGGCGAGGACTCCCCGGAGAAAGACAACCTGGTGGCTCTGCCCGGTGTCCTGGGCGATGCGCATGCCCTCGGTGGCGCTGACCTGGGCGTCGCGGTGCGCGCCACGCCACAGCTGGGTACGGGCGAGCAGCATCAGCGCGCGGGGCAGCACGCCGATCGCCCCCTGCCTTCTGCTCTCGCGCTCCAGGGTCACCGCCCGGCGATGCGCGGCGGCGTAGTCACCGAGCAACAGCTCCCACCAGGCGATCCTGGCCTCGTCCCGCAGTCCGGACCCGGCCGCGAGGTCACGATCGAGCAGCAGGCGTACGGCGTGCGCCGCCTCGGCCACCCCACCGTCCGGCTCGGTGAGGGCGGTGATGCAGGTGGCCAGTTCACCGATGCGGGCGGCGTCGGGGAGGCCCAGCCTCCGCGCCTGTCCGGCCGCGGCCCGTACCGCGGCGAAGTCGCCCGCGGTCCACGCCGTCTCGACGGCGGTGAAGAGCAGCCCGCTCGCCAGGCCGGGTGACGGCTCGGCGACCGCGTCGGCCGCGTCGGCCAGGAGCTGGTGCGCCGAGGCCGCGCTGCTGCGCTCGTCGGCCAGGCCCGCCCTGATCCTGGCCATCTCGGCCCCGATCACCGGATCGGAGACCAGATGGGCGGCGTCGTCGGCGAAGGCGGCCGCCCGGTCGTGCTGCCCGGCGTCGGCCGCGGCCCGCGCGGCGGCGGCCAGGCGCCGTCCGCGCTCGCGAGGCTCGACGCTGAACCTGGCGGCGCGTTCGTAGGCGGCGGCGACCGCGGCGTGCCCGCCGCGGCGTCGCGCGCTCTCCGCGGTGCGTTCGAGTTCGGCGGCGACCTGCTCGTCGGGTCCCGTGGCCGCGGCGGCGAGCTGCCAGGCGCGCCGGTCGCCGTCGAGCACGTCCGCGAGCGCCCGATGGACGGCGAGGCGCCTGGTGACCGTGGCGCCGCGATAGGCGGCAGTCCTGATCAGCGGGTGCCTGAACACCAGCCGGTCACCCGCCAGGCCCAGCAGCCGCCGCTCCTCGGCGGGTTCCAGGTCGGCCGCGTCCGCACCGAGCAACTTGGCCGCGGCGAACACACTCGCCGGGTCGCCGTCGCCCTCCGCGGCGGCGACCAGCAGCAGCGTCTGGGTGGCCTCGGGCAGCGCGGCGATCCGGTCGGCGAACATGTGCTGGACGCGGCTGAGCGGCGAGGGGACCCGCACGCCGTACGGCTCGGCGGCCAGCTGCCCCTCACGCTGCGCGGCCGGCAGCTCCAGCAGGGCCAGCGGGTTGCCCGCGGACTCGTGGACGATCTGGTCGCGGACGTGAACCGGCAGGTCACGCGCCTCGTCGGCGAGCAGGCTCGCCGCGGTCTCCGGGTCCAGGCCGGACAGCCGCAGCTCGTCCACACCTGGCGCGGGGAAGGCCGGAGCATGCACCTCGCGCACGGCGAACAGCATGACGACACCCTCCGCCTCCAGCCGCCTGGCCGCGAACAGCAGCGCCTCCGCGGACGCGGCGTCGAGCCAGTGCGCGTCGTCGACGACGCAGAGCACGGGGGCCTGCTCGGCCAGATCGGCGAGCAACATGAGCACGCCCGTCCCGACCATGAACCTGTCGCCTTCGACGGCCTCGGCGGACGCGTTCAGGCCCAGCGCGCCGCTCAGGGCCCGGGCCTGCCGCTCAGGCAGCGCGGCGACCCGATCGAGCACCCCTCTGAGCAGCAGGTGCAGGCCGGCGAAGGGCAGCTCGCTCTCCGCCTCGATCCCGGCCCCGCGGATCACGCGCAGCTCGGCGGCGGCCGCGACGGCGTGATCGAGCAGTGCCGTCTTGCCGATCCCCGCTTCGCCCCGGACGACGAGCGCGCCGCTCCTGCCGGCGCGCGCCGCTTCCAGCAGCCGGTCGATAACGGCTGTTTCCGCAGCTCGTCCGTACAGCATGGGCAGAAGTGTAACTACGGTACGAGGATGATCTTTCCTGTCGCACGTCTGGATTCCAGCTCGGCGTGGGCGGTGGCGGCCTCCGCGAGGGGGAAGCGCCGGACCAGGGGAGTGATGACGCCGTCGCGCACGGCGGCCAGGGCGCGTTCCTCCAGCCTGCGCACCCCGCCGGAGCCAGGGGCCGGGCCGGGCGCGCCGCGCAGGGTGAGCTCGCGCTCGTACAGGTCGCGGGCGGGCACCTCGACGGGCGTGCCGCTCGCCCAGCCGAAGACGACGGCACGGCCGCCGTACCCGAGCAGGTCCACGGCCTGACGCCCGAGCTCGCCGCCGACCCCGTCGAGCAGCGTGGTCACCGGGCGGCCCGCCAGCTCCCGCGTCACCCGCCCGGCCCAGCCGGGTTCGTGATGGTCCACCGGTACGGCCGCGCCATGCCGGCGAGCGGCGGCGGACCTGGCCGGGCCGCCCGCCACCCCTACGACGGTCGCGCCCAGGTTCGCCGCGGCCTGCACGAGCATGCCGCCGACGCCGCCCGCGGCCCCGAGCACCAGCACCACGTCCCCGGCGGCGACACGAGCGGCGTCCAGGACGCCGACGGCGGTCCGGCCGGTCACGACGGCCGCGACGGCCGCCTCGTCCGGGACCTCGTCACCGATCTCGTGCACGGCCGCGACCTCACGTACGGCCAGCTCGGCGTAGCCCCCGCCGGCCAGGCCCAGGCAGGTGACGACCCGCCGCCCCAGCCAGCGGCTCGGAACACCGTCACCGAGGGCCTCGACCACCCCCGCCACCTCCCTCCCCGGGATGATCGGCAGCGTGGGCGACCACGGGTGGACTCCCGCGCGGACGGCCAGATCCAGCCGGGACACCCCCGCCGCCGCCACCTTGATACGCACCTGCCACGGCCCGGGCCGCGGCTCGTCGACGTCCTCATGGACCAGCACGTGCGGGCCGCCGAAGGCGTACTGCTTGACCGCCTTCACCGGTCAGCTCCCGTACGGGTGCTCGGCCCTGGCGTTCTTCAACGCGCGCGCCCACCAGCCGAGCTGGTCCAGCAGCGCCCTGGCGGCCTGCTCCGGAGCCGAGGGGTCGAGGTGCCGGCCGTCCTCGCCGAACTGGTTCCAGGGGTGGACGAAGCTGATCGTCTCCCTGATCGTGACCGCGTGCAGCTCGGCGAAGACCGCACGCAACGCCTGGATCGCATGCTGACCGCCTGACATCGAACCGTAGGAGATGAGGCCCACCGGCTTGGCCTGCCACTCGGTGTAATGCCAGTCGATGACGTTCTTCACCGAGGCGGGGAAGCTCCGGTTGTACTCGGGTGTCACGAAGACGAAGGCGTCCGCCGCGTGCAGCCGCCGGGACAACTCGGTCATCTGCGGCGCGGGCGGCACACTCGCGGGCATGACCAGCGGCAGGTCCACCTCGGCCAGGTCGATCACGTCGAGGGCGACCTGGCCGCTCGCCTTCGCCTGGTCGACGAACCAGTCGGCCACGACCGGCCCGAACCGGCCTTCCCTGACGCTGCCAATGATGATCGCTACGTTCAGCATCCCGCGTTCTCCTCAGGTCGGGGTTGACGAGGATGACGCTAGGAGGCGCGTGACGGGGGTCGCCTCTGTCATGTGACCGGGTCCGGCGACCGGGGCGGACCCGGTCACATGACAGAGGAGGGGAACCCGGATGCCTTCCTAACGTTGGCGGCATGAACGACAACGGTACGAGCACCCAGGTCGAGTTCACCTTCGACATCCCCTGCGTGTGGTCATATTTCGCCTTCACCCGGCTTCAGCGGGCCTTGACCCATTTCCGCGCCGAAGGCGGGCGGGCCGAGGTCGTCTTCCGCCCCTTCCAACTGGACCCCGAGGCGACCGCGGAGGGCGAGCTCAAGGTGGAGGTGTTGCGCAGGGCGTTCGGCATCGACCCCGCACAGGCCGTGGCCGAGATCACCGAACTGGCGGCTGCCGAGGGCCTGACCCTCAGGCACGACAAGGCGATCTTCTCCAACACCTTCGAAGCGCACCGTCTCGTCGCCCTCGCCGGCGACCAGGGTCTCGGGGAGCAGATGGTCGAGCGCCTCTTCCGCGCGCACCACACCGATGAGCTCAACGTCGCCGACCCCGACGTCCTCCGGCGTCTCGCGTCCGAGGTCGGTGTCCGGTGGAGCGACGAGGGGGCCGCCGAGACCCGCGCCGAGCTCGAACGGGTGCGCCGCACCGGCGTTCGCGGGGTGCCCGTCCTCCGGTTCGCCGGCCGCCCCGCGACCGGTGGCACCCCCTCAGAACAGGACATTCTGGCCGCCCTCGACGACGCCTGACATCCGAACCCCGACCTCCGAGAAAGGTGCACCACCATGACCGCTCGACCCACCGTTTACGGTCCCACCGTCACCGAGCAGGACCGGCGTGACCTGAAGCGGCTCCTCGCCCGGATCGAGACCGGCTTCAACCGGAAGGACGCGGCCGTGCTCGACGGCCCGTTCAGCGACGACGCCGTCGTGATCGTCCCCGACGGCACCGTCCTGCGCGGCTGGTCCGAGCTGTTCGACTACCACACGGCCCGGCTGAACGGCCCCGTCACCGGCTGGACGACCCGCATCGAGATCATGGACATCTCCTCTCCCGCCCCCGGCCTCGCGATCCTCCACCTTCGTCAGGACACCACGACCCCTCAGGGAGCCTTCGCCAACCACGGCACCGTGGTGGCGGTCAAGAAGGACGGCGCCTGGTGGATCGGCGCCATGCAGAACACCAACGTGGCCTGAGCGTTCTCGGGCCCTATGCCGGATGATCGAGGAGATGCGCCACTACGAGCCGACCGCGGTGCGCGGCACCGGCCTGATCACTTCTGAGCGCCTGTTTGGCCATGCGCCCTCTGAGCCGGGGAGATAGGAGTGCTGCACGCTTCGATCGGCCGACCCGGGAAGGCGCATGATGCTCATGCGGGTTCTTCCAGTTTGCGGGCGATGCTTTCCAGGGCGGACAGGTCTGCGGGCGAGAGCCGGTCGATGACGTGGCGGCGGACCGATTCCAGGTGTGCCGGGGCGGCGTCCTCGAGCGTCTCCATGCCGTGCTCGGTCAGGACCAGGTAACAGCCACGGCCGTCGTCCGGGTCGGGCTCGCGCCGCACGAGGCCGCGGGTCTCCATGCGAGTGGCGTGCCGCGACAGGCGGCTGCGTGACCAGCCCATCTTGGCGGCCTGCTCGCGCAGCGTGCTGGTGCGGCCCGGACGCTCGGAGAGCGTGCTGAGCACCTCGTAATCGGCTTCCGACAGGCCGATCGCGGCCAGGTCGTGCGCGGTGCGCGACTGGATCGCGATCATCATCCGGCGGAGGGCGCGCCAGGCGCGTTCTTCGTCCGCGTCGAGCCAGCGCACCGTCTTCCCGGACTTCCCCGAACTTTTCTTTGACATGTAAACAAGTTACCAGCTATGTTCGTTTCCATGTCAACGAAAACTCTGCGAGTCCTCGTCCTCACCTGCAGCACCCGTCCCGGTGCTCTCGGCCCGGCCGTGGGGCAGTGGCTGATCGACGCGATCGCGCCGCGGGCCACGGAACTGGGCGTGGAACTGCTGCCGGTGGCCCTCGGCGACCTCGCCCTGCCGTTCCTCGACGAGGAGGAAGAGCCGGCGTCCGGCCTCTACCGGAACGAGCACACCAAGCGGTGGAGCGCGATGGTGGACGCGGCGGACGGCTTCATCGCGGTCACCCCCGAGTACAACTACGGCATGCCCGCGGCCTTCAAGAACGCCCTCGACTACCTGGGCCGGGAATGGGCGTGGAAGCCGATGGGGTTCGTCAGCTACGGCAACACCTCGGCGGGCACCCGGTCGGTCCAGCACGCCAAGCAGGTGGTGACCACGCTGCGGCTGGTGCCGCTGGGCGCCACGGTCGCCCTGCGCATCGCCGACGCGGTCGACGGCGGGCGGCTCCGCCCGGACGCCGGCCGCGACCAGGCCGCCGTCGGGGTCCTGGACGAGCTCGTCCGCCTCGCGCACGCCCTGCGGCCGATGCGCGAGCGCACCCGCTCAGACGCCGGACCGGTGCCGGGGTCCTACGTGAGGGCGCTGACCCCGGACGACGCTGCGGAGGTTCTGGTGCTCCAGCGTTGCTGCTGGGTGGAGGAGGCGACGGCCAACGACACCCTGGCCATCCCCGCCCTGGAGGAGCCGCTGGAGCAGGTGCGCGCATGGCTGGCCACCTGGCAGACCACCGGCTTGTGGCGGGACGGCCGGCTCCTGGGCATGGTGCGTACGCGCCGCGTGGACGGCGACTGGCACGTGGGCCGCCTCGGCGTCGTCCCCGATCTGCGCGGCCAGGGCGTGGGACGCTGGCTGCTGCGTGAGGCCGAAGCCGCGGCCGACGCCTCCTGCAGCCGCATCGTGCTGTCCACCGGCGCCCAGAGCCGGCACAACATCCGCCTCTACCACTCCCAGGGGTACCGTACGGAGTCGTCCGACGGCGCGACGGCCACCCTCACCAAGCCGGTGTCCGCGCACGGCGCCGTCGGGGTTTCCGGCGAAGAGCTGGCAGCGGCGGGACGATGAGACCGCTGAGAACGATTCGGCAGTGATCAGCTCTGGGGCGGCTCGCTCCAGTGCTGTGACCAGAAAGGTTCACGGGTTTCGTCGTCCCCGCTCTCCACCTGATGTCCCGCCTCCTTCAGGACGATGACGGCCTGCTGCTCTTCCTGCTCGGGAACCAGAACCAGGTCGGCGTGGGAGGTCGAGGCGACGAATACCGATATCGCCGCCTCCGCCAGCGGCTTGACAATCGCCGCCAGCATTCCGGGAACATCCAGGCCATGGGCTGTGGCACCGCTGTAGAAACCGACCCACCGTTCCCCTGAGTCCACAGGCCGGGCCGCACGGACAACGGTCAGCCCTTCCGGCCCGCGGACAAGCACGACCCAGTCGTCTCCGGGCGACGCTGCATGCGGCAGTTGCTCGACGACGAACGCTGGAGAGACGACGCGCAGGTGTTGAGTCGTAGGGAGGCTCATGGAGCCTGGTCTACCAGAGATCTTGCGACTCCATTCTTGTCCGGCCGGTGGCGCCCGGTCCCGGAGATCCTCATGACCAGGCGTGACGCCGAAGCCGGGCTGACCGAAAAGGAGCTTGAGGTTTTCACGAGGACCGGACGAACCCGGATCTCGGGAAGACCTCCTCCAAGGAGTACGGCCTCCAAGGAGTACGGCTCCGAGCGGGCGGGACGATGCCCACCGTCCCGACGCCGGAGCGATCGGCGGAGGCTCTGGAGATGCGGCTGAGCGTCCGGTTCCAGCCGCTGCGGTAAGCGAGCTGATCTCACCGGAGCGGCGTCCGACCTCGCAAGGTGCCGATGGTCCTCATGCTGTGCGGAGATCGGTGATGACGCGGAAGCGTTCCAGGACCACCGGGGTGGTGTCGTCCACGGTGAAGCCGGCATCGCCCAGCGCCGAGCACATCTCCTGACTGTGCCAGAACCTCTCATGGGCCGCACGCCACTGCGCGATCGTTGTGTGGCCTTCGCCCTCGTCCACTGCGTGGGCGGTATCCACCTCCCCCAGCGCCACAACACGCACGCCCGTCACCTCGATGACGGCCACCGGGCGATCGGCGGAGTCCACCACTACCGACCGCTCGCCGAGCTCGGGCAGCGGCTCGCCCTCATGCGCGTACTCGACGGCCAGAGCGGTCGTAGCAGTCTTGCGACCGTTAAGAATCGCCGCCACGATCGCATCGCGCAACGGACCGGGGAAAGCGAACTCGGCCTTGGGCAAGGAAGCGAGATCGACCGGCCCGCTGGAGTCAGACGTCACACCGCACCACCCTAACGACGACGGCCACCGGCAACAGGACTGGGGCATCCGCGCCGGCACCGTGGAAGGCTCTGGAAACGATCGAGTCCCGGGTCGGGATGTCTCCCTGGGCTGGGCTCTCCGCTCGGACATCCACCTCACCCACCTATGGCCCTACCGGCGAGCGACTCGTGACCGCAAAGGGTTGGACAGCGCCTCCCGCGGACAAGAAGATCCCGGCATGGGAACCGACATCCACGGATTCATCGGGTGCTGCGCATGGAATCCCGGCCTCGATGTCGGCGAGACCGCTTGGTGGCCTGGTTCGAGGAGTAGACGATCCGGCATGCCGGACAGCGCTTTTTGTACGTGGGCAGGTGACGGGAACCGAACCCGTGCTGTCAGCTTGGGAAATGCATCGATATCGGCGATCTCCTGGCATCGGGCGGTGCACGGTCATTCGTTAGAACTGATCCCTGGCTTCGCCCTCCTGATCGATGTTGATCGGCTTCGTGTTCAATATGGGGCGAGGCTGTTAGCGTAGGCCCGTTCCCTCAGGAACCTGGAGCGCTTCGCCATGAAGTACACCGTCTCGATGGAGATCGCCCTGCCGCGGGAGAGGGTTGTCCAGCTGCTCGCCGACCCGGCACACCTGCCGAAGTGGCTGCGGGGTCTGGTGCTGCACGAGCCGTTGACCGGGGTGCACGGGCAGGTCGGTACCACGTCGCGGGTCGTGATGCAGATGGGGCAGCAGAAGTTCGAGGGCACCGAGACCATCACGCGCCGGGAACCGGCAGACCTGCACGGGATCCCGAAGGAGAGCGTCGTTCACTTCGAGCGCGAGATCGTCGGCGAGGGCATGTGGAGCGTTACGCGCGAACGGTTCACCGAAGCCGGTCCGGAGACGACGCTCTGGGTGAGCGAGAACGAATACCGGTTCAGCGGCTTGCTGATGCGGCTGGTGGGGCTCCTGACGCCCGGCGCCTTCCGCAAGCAGTCGCAACAGCACATGCAGGACTTCAAGGCGTTCGCCGAGCAGGGAAAGGACGTCCGCGAAACGAAGGACTGATCTGCTTGCGTACGGCGGCGTCGACGACGTCGCGACCAGGGGGTTGTAGTCGCGTGCCACCCGTTGTAGCCGCTGACTCACCACGGTGGTCAAGGCCGTACAGGCCCTGCAGTACCTGACCCGTACCCTTTCGGCACCGTCCTGATCGATACCGCATCGCGACTCGTGCCGATCCGACCGATTGGTTCTCCTCCCAAGGGGCGGGCCGTCATGCCTGACGCACCTTGGCGCTAGTACTGCAACGGCACTTGTGTATTTACGCCCGCTTTGTGATCATCCCTGTCTCGTGAC
>NZ_BMQP01000038.1 GCF_014648175.1 Planobispora rosea | reverse complement strand
CTCCAAGGCGATCTTGCGTGAGGCGGGGTACGTGGGCGCGGGCACGTGTGAGTTCCTGGTGGGCCAGGACGGCACGGTCTCCTTCCTGGAGGTCAACACCCGGCTGCAGGTCGAGCATCCGGTCACCGAGGAGGTCGCCGGGATCGACCTGGTCCGGGAGATGTTCCGGATCGCCGCCGGGGAGGAGCTCGGCTACGGCGATCCGGTGTTGCGCGGCCACTCGATCGAGTTCCGGATCAACGCCGAGGACGCCGGGCGGAACTTCATGCCCGCGCCGGGGACGCTGACCGCCCTGCGCGTGCCGGGCGGTCCCGGCGTCCGGCTCGACTCCGGCTACGAGACCGGGATGACCGTGCCCGGGGCCTTCGACTCGCTCGTGGCCAAGCTCGTCGTCACCGGGCGCAGCCGTACCGAAGCCCTCGAAAGGTCGCGCCGGGCGCTCGCGGAGCTGGACATCGAGGGCATGCCCACCGTGCTGCCCTTCCACCGGCACATCGTGACCGATCCCGCGTTCACCCGGGAGCCGTTCTCCGTCCACACGCGGTGGATCGAGACGGAGTTCGCCCAGACGATCGAGCCCTACCCCGGGCCCGCGGAAACCGCCGAGCCGGAGTCGCGCAAGCGGGTCACGGTCGAGGTCGGCGGCAGGCGGCTGGAGGTGGTCCTGCCCGCCGGGCTGGGCGCGGCGGGTGACGGTGCGGTGACCGGAGGTACGGCGGGCAACGGCACGGCCAGGACCGCCAGGGCGTCGCGCGGCGGCAGGACCCCGGCGAACACGGCGGGCGGCGGAGGCGACGCCCTGGTCAGTCCCATGCAGGGGACGATCGTGAAGGTCGTGGCGGCCGACGGGGACGTCGTGCGCGAGGGCGAGACGATCGTGGTCCTGGAGGCGATGAAGATGGAGCAGCCGCTGACCGCGCACAGGGCGGGAGTGATCGCCGGGCTGAAGGCCTCGGCGGGTGAGAGCGTCGTCGCCGGAGCGGTGATCTGCGAGATCAGGGAGGCCGGTCAACGAGGGTAGGGTTTACCCCACCATGGACTGAACAGCATCCCTGACTGATCTGACGCCCGATTGTTGGCACTGTTGTCCCCAGGACGAAGTGCTACCGGAGAAGGGCGAAGACGATGCAGGCGACGGCGCGTCAGCGGGCAGTGCAGGTGCTTCACGACGATCTCTCCTACGGGTTGCAGGAGATCGCGGCGATGCTCGGCATGACGGAGGCCGCCTGCCGCCAGGCCTACCGGGCCGGCCGCCGCGCGGTCGCCCGGCAGCCGCGGTGACCGTCACAGGCATGGGATCTCTCAGCCGGGAAGATGCGGGAAGTGATCTCAGCCGATCGGCGGGTGGATGCGCTACCCCTTCAGGCACGATCGGCCGGCGCCGAGTGGTCGCAGACATCTCGTGAGATCTATGTGACGGCCACAACCAGGCATGAGAGAGTGCGAACCATGCTTACGTTCGAACAGTACGTGCGGCTGACCGGAATCGGGTACGAGGGCTGCGACCTCGGCGAGTTCATCCGACGCCTTCGCCGGGAAAACGTGGAGCTGCTGATCGACGTACGACTGAACCCGATCTCCCGGAAACGTGGCTTCAGCAAGACCGCATTGTCCAATGCGCTTGCCGATGCGGGGATCGTCTATGAGCACATGCGGGAGTTGGGCAACCCCAAATGGAACAGGGCGGGATTCGGCGGTGAGCCGGCGGAGTTGAGGACGGCTCGTGATGTCTACGCCGGTCGGCCATGGAGGCAGGAGCCCGCCAGTGCCTGGACCGGATCGTCGAAGCCGCTCAGCGCCAGACGGTGGTGATCATGTGCTTCGAAGCCGACGAGCACCGTTGTCATCGCGATCTCGTGCTGGAGGCCGTACGCGAACGTCTCAGCTGCGCCGTACCGGTGTGAGCCTCTGAGGGTAGACCACCCCTAGGATGATGAAGCTCTGCGGATGGGCCTGCTGGTTGCCGACATAGAAAATAGTGTCGCGGTCTATCGCGCACATCAGGTCCCAGAACTTCTCACGAATGGCCTTCTTCACTCCTTCGTCGCCACGAGCGCTCACGTTGCGCTGCAACGCGACCAACTCCCAGTCGTAGATTCCCTGCCGATGTGTGGTGCGGGCGGAGGCGTGACACCGGTAGCGGTACCACGCCTTGAACCTGGGCGCCTGGAGGGCCGTGCGCGGTGCGGCGTCGAAGAGGCCGAGCTGCTGAACGTATTGCTCAATCTTTCTCCGTTCGGCATGGGTCCAGCCGGGATGGGGCTCGATGTCCAGGGAGAGGATTTCGACGAAGCTGTCAGACCGTGGCCGCCGGCTCTCTGCGCGAGGGTCGCTCGGACTGGGCTTGGCCTCCAGGCTGACCACGTCGTATTTCCGGAACTGGGAGTCGCCGTCCAGCTCGCGGAAGTTGATGGGATAAAGCCGTATCCACCCTGGATGATCGAGGTCGAGTCGTAGTGCGGCCACGCACACGGTCTCTCCGTAGGCTTCGGAGGGATTGGGGGCTGCTTTGACGGTGATCAGCGCCTTCATTCGCTGGAAACGGGTCCCCGACGGCTTGGGTTGGACCGTTCCCAGTGAAGGGGGAAAGAGAGGGCTGCTCTGTCATGGGCTCCTCCGTGTGGATCGCACTGCAAGCCCTAAGACTAGCTTTACTTTTTCGTTTACGTTCTCTCTCGTCGGAACCGTCCATAGCCGGACAAATGACATCTGATTTCCTGGCTTCAGCTGCCGGAAAGGAAGGCGGCCCGGAACGCGGATATGGGGGTGCACTTTATATAAGTGCACCCCCATATCCTGGGAGGGCGTCCTCAGCCGGAGAGGCTGAGGGCGAGGCGGGGGGCGAGGCCGGTGTTGCGGAGGCGGCCGAGGCGGTGGACCGCCAGTTCCAGGGCGTCGCGCCGGCCGACCAGGACCACCCAGGACTTCGCCCGGGTGACCAGGGTGTAGAGCAGCCGGCGACGGAGCATGACGCCGCCGGCGTCGGCGACGATCGGGGCGACCACGAAGGGGTACTCGCTGCCCTGCGAGCGGTGGACGCTGATGGCGTAGGCGTGGGTCAGGTCGTCGAGCTCGTCGAAGCCGTAGGCGACCGGGTCGCCGTCGTCGATGACGATCTCCACCAGCCGCTCCTCCGGCACGACGCGGGTGACGGTGCCGGTCTCGCCGTTGAAGACGCCCTTGTCGTAGTTGTTGCGGATCGGCATGACCCGGTCGCCGACCCGGAAGACCGAGGCGCCCGACCAGTGCTCGGCCTTGCCCTCGGCGGCCGGGTTGAGCCGTTCCTGCAGCCTGCGGCCGAGTTCGGTGGCGCCCGTCGTGCCTTTGCGCATCGGGCACAACACCTGCACCTGGCCCGGGTCCACGTTCTGCTTGCGCGGGATCGCCACCGTCGCCAGGTGGACCACCCGCTCGGCGACGGCCTCGGGGTCGTCGAGCTCCTCGAACCAGAAGCCGCCCCCGCCGGGCAGGCGGGGCAGGTCCCCGGCACGGATCCGGTGGGCGGCCTGGACGATGGCGCTGTCCCCGGCCTGGCGGAAGATGTGGGTCAGCCGGACCCGGGGGATGTCCTCCACGCGCAGCAGGTCGGCCAGGACGTTGCCGGGGCCGATGCTGGGGAGCTGGTCGCTGTCGCCGACGAGCAGCAGGTGGCCGCCGGAGGGGATGGCCCCGCACAGCCGGGTGGCCAGCTGCAGGTCGAGCATGGAGGCCTCGTCGACGACGACCAGGTCGGCGTGCGCGGGATTGCGGTCGAACAGGGCGTCGGGGTCGGGCTGGTGGGCGAGCATGCGGTGGACCGTCATGGCGGGCAGGCCGGTGAGCTCCGACAGTCGTTTGGCGGCCTTGCCGGTGGGCGCGGTGAGGGTGACCGTGCCGCCCATCGCCCGTACGGTGGCCGCGATCGCCCTGACCGTGTGGCTCTTGCCGCAGCCCGGGCCGCCGGTGAGGACCGACACGGTGGCGGTCAGCGCCATGGTCACCGCGGCGCGCTGGTCGTCGTTGAGGGTGGCGTCCTCCTCGAAGGCGCGCATCGGCAGGGTCGAGCGGGCGTTGAAGAGCCTGGTCAGGTGGTCGGTGAGGGCGAGCTCCCGGCTGTGGAGCTCCTTGGTGTAGACGACGGTCTGGCCGGGCCGCTCCGGGGACGTCTCGGTGACCACCCGTCGCTCGGCCACCAGGGCGTCGACCGCCTGCCGGATCAGGTCCTCGTCCTGGCCGATCAGCTCGCCGGTCTGGACGAGGACGGCGAGCAGCGGCAGGTAACAGTGCCCTCCGCCGCTGGCCGCCGCCTCCAGCCGGTCGAGGACCGCCGCCTGGATCCGCTGCGGGCTGCTCTCCGGCACACCCGAGCGCAGGGCGATCCGGTCGGCGATGGCGAACGCGATCCCCCTGACCCGGCCGATGAGCCGGTAGGGGTCGGAGGTCAGGATCTCGGCCGCCTGAGCACCGAACGCCTGGTAGACCTTCGCGGCGAGCAGCGGGCTGATGCCGTACCCCTGCAGGACCACCATCAGCGCCGCGATCGCCTTCTGCTCCCGCCACGCCTCGACGATCTGCGCCTGCCGCACCGGGCCGATGTTGATGACCTCCCGCAGCCGTACGGGATCGGTGTCGATGACCGTAAGACTTTCCTCACCGAAGTGGCTGACGATGGCGTGGGCCAGACGCGGGCCGATGCCGCGGATCAGGCCGGAGCCGAGATACAGCTCGATGGCCCGGACCGTGGACGGGATCACCCGCTCACACGCGCTGACCAGCAGGCGCCTGCCGTGGCGCGGGTGGTCGTCCCACTCGCCGACGAGCTTGAGCGTCTCTCCGGGCTGCACCCCGGCCAGCGCCCGGCCCGAGGCGACGAAGGCGGGCATGTCCTCGGCGCTCATCCGCGCGACGGTGTATTCGTCCTCCCGGACGTAAACCAGTTGCTCGACCGAGGCTTCCACGGTCAGGATCCAATCATCCCGTACGGCCCCGCGTCACAGGCCGCCGATCCGCGGGACGGCCGCGTCCGAACCGCGGGCCTGGTCGGCAGGTTAGGACGTTGGACCGACAATCCGGGCGAAGCCCGTGTTCGGCGGTCCGCGGCGGGGGCCCGTCAGGGGATCGCCGGGGACGGCTCAGGGATCGTCGGGGGGTCGGCTCAGGGATTGTCCGGAAGTTGTCCGGGGGCGGCGGTGGAACTCTGAAAATGTCGGTGCCGTTCGAGACTATAGAGCTGTGAGCAGGACATAACGATCAGACGGGGCACCCCGGGTCCTCAGGCCCGAAGATCCCCGGGGGAGAGAGGCATGCGATGCTGATCACGATGAGTGTGTGCGAGATGGCACAGGTTCTCTTCGCCTCCGCGTTGCAGGCATCCGACGAGCCCTCGCCGGAGCAGGCGCTCACCGCCATCGAGAACCGGCTGCGCGCCTGCCACGGAGACCTCGGCGACTGCCTGGCCCGTGTCGCGCAGGAGGCCGGTGACCATCCCGACGCCTACACCACCCGGATGCGCTGGGCTCTGACCATGGCCGACCGGGTGAATTCCACCTCGCCCGTCCTGGTGTGACCGGCGGGATCCGGCCGGGTGGCCGGGGGATCGCCCACCCGGCTCATTGGCCGGCGGCCGCGGCGACCGCCTTGACGAGGGGGACGAAGCGGGCGACGGCCTCCTTCTCCGGCATGAGGACGGACGTGGGGGAGCCGATGCCGGTGCCCCGGGGGCGGTCGGAGCCCACGTAGGAGACCTCGACGACGGTGGCGCCGACGAGCATGAGCCCGCTCGCCACCCCCACGCGCAGCTCGGAGGTCCGGTGCTGCCGGGGCTGCATGTACGCCCGCTCGGCCACCCCCTGGAGATCGGTGGCCCTGCCGAAGGAGATGCCGGGGAACTCGGGGTCCTTGCCGTCCCGCGCCCGCTTCACCGCCCTGGTCCGGCGCTCCTCGTAGTGCCGCCGGGCCCCCTCGGGATCCGGGCCGCCGGCGCGGTCGGTGAAGGCGACGGTGCTGATGGAGACGTTGCGCAGCCGCAGGCCCCCGTCCACGGGGATGTCCGTGTTCTCCCACCAGCAGTCGGTGACCGTGCGGTCGGGCTGCACGGTCCGGGCGGCCCCGGTCTTCGGCTCCGGAACGAACCTGAAGGCGGCCAGGCTGAACTTGGCGCAGTTCGCGGAGAAGTCGACCGGGACGGGCGTGGGCGTGCCGGCGGGTGCGGGCGTGGCCGCCGGGGAGGCCGGACGCGCGTACGGCTTACCCGCGCGCCAGGCGGCGACGGACTCCGACGCCTGGCGCAGGAGGGACTCGACCTCCCGCAGCATCTCCTTCCCCACGGCGGACGGGATGTCCCCCGTGGGAAGGGGCGGCGCGGAGCGTCCTCCGGGGTGGTGCTTCACCTGAACGGTGACGTCCCCGACCCTGCTGTAGCCCTTGGCCTCGTCGTATCCGTTCCCGGTGCGGGAGCGGGAGTACTGGCCGTGCGACGAGTCACCGATTCCGCTGAACCTCCGCACCGGGGTGTAGGCGTAGTCCTCGTCGGTCCTGGACGTGGCGCTCTGGTCGAGCCGGATGTCGTTGGCGTACTGCCGCGTCGCGGCGATCTCGGCGTCCCTCCCCGCCCCCTTGTACCGCTTGATCTGAAGCTCGATCCGCCCGGCCGTTCCGAGCTCGTCGGGCAGGAGGCTCCCGTTCCAGGTGCAGGTCCAGGTGGTCGCGGTGGAGTCGCCCGAACTGCTGCTGCGGGCCGTCGCCCGGGGGGCGAGGCGCTCGGCGTCGGCCCTGCCGATCATGGAACAGACGTCCGGCGGGTCGTCCGGGGAGTGCACGGCGGGTGTGGCCGAGGCGGCGGGTGCGGCCTCGGTCGTCCCGGCGCCGGGGCGGGACACGGCGTAGGCGATGACGCCACCGGCCACGGCCAGGGCGGTCCCGCCCGCCACCGCGGGCGCCAGCCAGCGCCGCCGGGAGTCGCTGGTCGTCATGTCAGTCCGTCCCGGTCTTCCGGAAGGCGCCGACGACCGCCTCGGTGACCTCGACGAGCCCGTCGAGCGCCTGCTCCTGCGGCATGAGGACGGACCCGGGAGCGTTGATCGGCTCGCCCTTCGCGCGCTCGGAGCCGCCGTGGGTCACCTCGATCACGGTCGGGCCGATCAGCACCGCGCTGTCGGCGATGCCCGCGTGCACGGTGGGCGTGCGGTTCTTCCGGTACTGGTAGTGGGCGCGGTCTCCCCAGTCCTTGGGCTCGGTCACCTTGTGGTAGAAGAGTCCTTCCAATCCGCTCCCCTCCCACTCCTTGGCGTTGGCGCGCAGGTCGATGTAGTACTGCCTGGCCGCGCCGGGGTCCGGGACACCGGCCCGGTTGGTGAAGGTGGTGAAGCTGACGTAGACGGTGCGCAGGCCGAGCCCCTTCGGGAGGGGGATCTCCCGGTTGTTCCACCGGCAGACGGTGATCGTCTTGCCTCCGTCCTGCGTTCTCTCCGAATTCGACCGGTGGCCCGGGACCAGGGAGGCGGCGACCGGCGTCACCGCCTCGCAGGTCTTGGGGAAGGCGATCGCCGTGGGCGTGGGCGTCGGGGCGGGCCCGGTCGGCGTCGGGGTGGGGGTGAGGGTCGCGCGCGCGTACGGCTTGCCCGCCCGCCAGGCCGCGACCGACTCCGACACCTGCCCGAGCAGGAGTTTGATCTCCCGCCTCGCGTTCTCCTCGCTGATCGCCGTCCTTCCCTTGGAGGTGAACAGGGGCGAATCCTTGCGCTGCTGACTGGCCTCGTACTCCACTTTGATCGTGATGTCCCCGATCCGGCCGAACCCCTCACCGTAGGCGATCGTGTTCTTCTTGAGCCAGGTGTAGCGGAAGTGCGCCTCGTCACCGATCCCGTCCAGCTTCGCCATCGCGTAGTAGCTCTCCTTGTCGGGACGAGCCGCCCTGAACTGGCTGGTGCTGAGTTCGATGCCGTACTGCTGCCGGGAGACGGTGTCGGCGCTGTCCTTCTCGCGGGCGTAGTGCTGGGTGATCACGACCGTGATCTCGCGGTTCCTGGTGTACTCCCCGAAGGAGTAGCTGGGGTTGTTCCAGGCGCAGTTCCAGGCCATGTAGGAGAACTCGTCCCGCTTGTCGGTGACGGAGTCGCTCACCTTCGCACGCGGGACGAGGCGTTCGGTCTCGATCGTGTCGATCGTGGCGCAGGCGTTGATCGGCCCCGTGGCGGCCCCGGCGACGGGCGTGGCGGGGGCGACGGCCGGGGACGGCGCCGGGCCCGGCGCCGGCGCGGTGAGGGAGCGGGTCACCAGGTAGGCGCTTGCCCCACCCACCGCGGCGAGGACGGCCACGCCCGCCACGGCGAGGGCCGTCCGGCCCCGCCGGGGGGCGGCGGGGGAGGGCACGGTGGCCGTCCACCGGAGCTGCCGGGTGGAGGGCTCGGGACTGTCGTGGCTCATGGAGCCTCCTGCGGGGTGAATCGGAGGGAGCGGAGGGGGCCGGAGGGGCGTGGCGGACGGAGTTTCCTGTCGTTTCCTGTAGTTCCTGTAGTAGGAGTCACGCGGACGGGCTGTGGTTCGCTCCTTCCGGATTCACCCTTTCCGGGGACGCTCTCCGACGGTCCGCGCTCCACGGGCTCACTCACCGGGAGCCTGGGACCCCTCCGCGGAGGGCCCAGTCGTCCCGCCCGGCGGTGCGGCCGTCAGCTCCGCCGCGACCAGCTCGGTCGCGCGGCGCACGGCCCGCTGGTCGGCCGGGGTGACCCCGCCCTCCTCCGCGCGCACCCACTCGACCTTGACGATCAGATTGCTGACCCGGAACCAGGTCGTGCAGACGGTCCTGTCGTAGATCCCGCCCTGCCGCGCGACGTCCTGGGTGAACGCCTGGTCGCCGATCCCGGACAGATCGCGGACCGGGGAGAGCGTCTCACGGTACAGATCCCGCTGCTGGGGGCCGGCTGCGGCGACGGCCTCCTGCTTGTGCCGCTCGAGCAGCCGCCGGGCCGCCTCGGGCGCGCCCAGGCCCGCCGCCGCGGGTACGGCCTGCGTCTGCACGGTGATCCAGCGGTACCGGCGCCCGTCGGGCTCGTTCCACTCGCACGTGTCCGCCTTGGTCATCCGGGGGTCGGTGACCTTGCCGATCAGCTCGCGGGCCTGTTCGACGGTGAGCAGGCCGCAGGCCTCCGGCGCGGCGGCGAACCGTCCGCGGTCCGGTGCGGGCTCGTCGGAGGCGGCCGTCCGCCAGGCGAGGGCGGTCCCGGTGGCCACGGCCACCAGCAGGACCGCCCCGGCGATCCACGCGGACCGGCGGCGCCCGGTGCCGCGGGGCCGCCGGTCGCGCACGCGGGCGGGCACGGTGGGGAGGCTGTCCATGCCCGGCCGGACGGCGGCGGACCCGTTCGCGCCGTGGTGCGCCGCGTGCGGATCCCGGTAGGAGGGGCCCCGGGGGTCCGGGCGGGTGAGGGGGAAGGTGCCCGAGGTCCGGCCCGAGCGGGCGACGCCGGTCAGGACGCGCCGGATCTCCTCCGGGGCCGGGCGCGCCTGGGGGTCCTTGGCCAGCAGGGCCAGCAGGAGCCCGCCGAGTTCGGGTCCGGCGCGTTCCGGGGCCGGCGGCTCGCGCATCAGCACCGCGGCGGCGACGGCGGCCGGGTGGTCGTGGTGGAAGGGGGCCCGCCCCTCGACCGCGGCGTACAGCGTCGCGCCCAGGGCCCACAGGTCCGAGGCGGGTCCGGCGGGTTCTTCGCGGAGGCGCTCGGGGGCGGTGTAGCCGGCCGAGCCGGCCCGGCTGACCAGGCTCAGCTCGCCGGTCAGCGGGGCGGCGATGCCGAAGTCGGCCAGCATGGCGGTGCCGTCCAGGTCCAGCAGCACGTTGGCGGGCTTGACGTCGCGGTGCAGCAGGCCGTGGTCGTGGGCGGCCTCCAGCGCGTCCAGCACGCGCAGGCCGATCGAGGCGACCTGGCGCGGCGGCAGCGGCCCCTCCCGGTGGATCACCCGGTCCAGCGAGTCCCCGCCGACCAGGTCCATCACGATCCACGGCCGGCCGCCGTCGTTCACCACGTCGTGGACCATGACGATGGCCGGGTGGCTGATGCGGGCGGCGGCGCGGGCCTCGTGGATGGCGCGTTCGGCGAAGTCGCGCCCGCCGCGCAGTTCCTTGACCGCCACGTCGCGGCGGAGCATCTCGTCGCGGGCGCGCCAGACCGTGCCCGCGCCGCCCTCGCCCAGCCGTTCCAGCAGCCGGTACCGGCCCGCGAGCGTCCGTGTGGGCTCGGCGCCCTCCCCTCCGGTCATCTCCCGTCCCGTCATTTCCCGTTCCGCAGCGCCGTCTGGGCCCACCGTGCGGCCTTGAGCGCGCCGTTCCTGATGTCGGCGTCGGTGGGCCTGGAGGAGATCGTGGAGTACCTGGCCTCGAGGACGAGGTTGAGGACGCGGAAGTGCACGACGCCGGTGTGGGTCTGGCCGTTCTCGGAGGTCAGGTCGTAGGCGAACGCCCCCTCGCCCAGCTCGGGCACCGGGCGCGGGGCGGTGGTCCTGGCCTTCACGCGGCCGATCCCGGCCTCCTTCCACTCCCATTCGATCGTCCTGGTCTGCCGGTACGACCTGTCCAGGGCGGCCAGGTGCTCGCGGGCCGCGTCCGGGCTCATCCCCCACGGCTGCGCGACGCCGTCGACGGTGTGCGGGATCAGGGCGACCCCGCTGTTGCCCGTGGTCCAGGCGCAGCCCTCCTGGTACGGCGCGCCGTTCGGCGGCTGGGGAGCCCGCATGACCTCGCGCGCCTGCGCCGGGGTGAGCAGCGAGCAGAAGTCCACCGGTCCGGCGAACTCCGTCCGCTCCCGCTCCCCGGCCATGAGCGCCACGGCGACGCCCGCCCCGGCCGCGACGAGGACGACCGCCACCGCCACCGCGATCCAGAGCCGCAGCCGGTTCCGCGCACCGGGCGGGGCCTCGCCCTGCGGTACCGGGAGGGGGGTCGCCGAGCCGGGGGGCGGAAGGGGCGCCGGCGTCGCCCCCGGAGGCGGAGGCGGAGGCGGAGGCGGGGGCGGGAGCGGGGCCGGGGCCGATTCCGGTGGCGGGAGGGGGACCGGGACCGATCCGGGGGGCGGGGGCGGAGGCTGGGTCCGGAACGCCGGGTCCCCGGTGACGTGGGAGGGTCCGGAGAGTCCGGGGATCTCGTGGCCGTCGCGGAGCTCGCGGAGCTCGCGGAGCTCGGGAACGCGGCCCTCGGCGACCTGGGTGAGCAGCCACCGGGCGGTGCTCGCGTCCGGCCGCTGCGCCGGGTCCCTGGTCATCATCGCCATCAGGACCGGCTCCAGCGGGCCCGCCGTCCGGGGCGGCCGGATGCGCCCGGACAGCGCCGCGCTCAGCCGGGCCATGGGCTCGCCCTCGTAGGCGGGCACGCCCTCGACCGCGTAGTACAGCGTGGCCCCCAGCGACCACAGGTCCGAGGCGGGCCCGCCGCGCTCGCCGTCCAGCCGCTCGGGGGCGATGAAACCGGGTGAGCCGATGAGCAGGCCCGTCTGGGTCAGCGTCGCGTCGCCGGTGAGCCGGGCGATGCCGAAGTCGGTCAGCACAGCCCGTCCGGAGGCGGTCAGGAAGACGTTGCCCGGTTTGACGTCGCGGTGCTGGATGCCGCGGGCGTGGGCCGCGGCGAGCCCGTCGACGAGCTGGGCGCCGAACGCGGCCACCTCCTGGGGCGGGAGCGGCCCCTCCTCCTCGACCAGAGCGGTGAGGCTGCGGCCGCGCAGCAGTTCCATGACGATCCACGGCTTGCCCTCGTGGACCGTCACGTCGTGCAGGGCGACCACCGACGGATGGCGGATCTGCGCGGTGGCCTGGGCCTCCCGGACGGCACGGGTGACCAGCTCGGCGCGCCGGGCCCCGTCGATCCCCGGGGGCAGTGTGAGCTCCTTGACCGCGACTTCGCGGTCGAGCATCTCGTCCTTGGCCAGCCAGACGGTCCCCATCCCGCCGCTGCCCAGTTCCCGGATGAGGCGGTATCGCGCCGCAAAGTCTTCCCTGTCGGGCATAGCGGGAGAATAGCGGACTCACTGATCATGCTCAGCCCGTCACCCGATGTGACAGTGAACGTGAGAAAAATCGGTGTGCCGGGCGCTTGCCGTACCGGTCTGTGAAGCTGCATACCAAGAGCCGATGGAGAAGGCCCAAAAATCACGCTGGCCACATGTGGTCAGCGCCGTCCACAGCGTTGACAGTGTTCCGGGCACCGCGCAAATTTCGGACATCCCCGTGTTCCGGGGAATGTGCGGAGGTTGCGATGAAGCGTGCGCGATTAGCCGTCCTCGCCGTCATGGCCATGCTGGCGGGCCTGCTCACGGCCCCGCCCGCGGCGGCGGTCCCGGACCCGCCGGGCGCGGGCGACGGTATTCACGTCTACACCGGCGAGCTCACTGCGCAGCAGCTGGCGGCGCTGCTGGCGTCCGGCGTCGACCGGGAGGAGCTCCGGCTCACCAGGTCCGCGGACGGCAAGAAGATCACCGTTGAGGTGGTCCTCGGTGCGGCCCAGGCGGCACAGCTGGCCGAGCGCGGTCTGAGCCTGAGCGTCCAGAAGACCGCGCAGAAGCGGGCGGCGGTCAAGAGCGACGGCGTCTTCAAGCCGTACGGCGGCGCGGGGGGCATCCGCGAGCAGATCGTCGCCGCCGCGGACGCCGAGCCGGACATCGCCAAGGTCGTCGACTACGGCACCACCGTCCAGGGCCAGAAGATGACCGCGATCAAGGTCACCAAGAACGCCCGCAAGCTCCGGGACGGCACCCGCAAGGCCACGCTCTACATGGCGGCCCAGCACGCCCGCGAGTGGATCACGCCGGAGATGGTCCGCAGGCTCCTGTTGCGCTTCCTCAACGGCTACGGCACCGACGCCGAGATCACCAAGCTGGTGGACACCACCGAGATCTGGTTCATCCCGGTGGCCAACCCCGACGGCTACGACTACAGCTTCACCGAGGGCAACCGGCTCTGGCGCAAGAACCTCCGCGACAACGACGGCAACGGGCAGATCACCAGCGCCGACGGCGTGGACCTCAACCGCAACTTCGCCTACAAGTGGGGCTACGACAACGAGGGCTCCTCGCCCAACCCGGCCAGCCTGACCTACCGCGGTCCGAGCGCGCAGTCCGAGCCCGAGACCAAGGCCGTCGACGACCTGGCCAGGCGGGTGGGCTTCACCTACCTGATGAACTACCACTCGGCCGCGCAGCTGCTGCTGTACGGCGTCGGCTGGCAGCAGGCCACCCCCACCCCCGACGACCTGATCTTCGAGGCGCTGCTCGGCGACGACGCGACGCCCGCCGTGCCCGGCTACGACCCCGACATCGGAGCCGAGCTCTACACCACCAACGGCGAGACCGACGGGCACATGACGAACAGACGCGGCGCCCTGTCGATCACTCCCGAGATGAGCACCTGCGAGGTCGCGGTGGAGAGCGTCCCGGACGACGAGTGGACGCTTGAGGACTGCGCGGGCGGCCAGGGCTTCACCTTCCCCGACGACGAGGCGCTGATCCAGGCGGAGTTCGCCAAGAACGTCCCGCTGGCGCTCTCCGTGGCCAAGTCCGTGCACACCCCCGACCGGCCCGTCTCCCCGGTCGGCCGGACCGCGCCGGACTTCCGTCCCGACAGCTTCACCGTCTCCTACGGCGACCCGCAGCCGGTGGCCGTGACCGCCCGCCGGTCGCTGGCCGCCAAGCTGATGCGCTTCCGGATCAACGGCGGGCCCGCCCAGATCAGGCCGCTGACCGAGTGGCGCGGCGGCGAGCGGTACGGCGACGAGAACGACGAGTACTTCGCGGAGTACCGCGCCACGGTGCGGGGCGCGAAACCGGGTGACAAGGTCGAGGTCTGGTTCACCGGGTTCAGGCTCGGCACCGGGACCGTGGAGAGCGAGCACTTCACCTACACGCTGGAGAAGAAGTCCTCGGCCAAGGTGCTCGTGCTGGCCAACGAGGACTACACCGGACTCAACCCCGACTACCCGGCGTCGGTGACCGCGCCCAAGTACGCCGCGCAGTACCGGCAGGCGCTCCAGACGGCCGGATACTCCTCCGAGACGTGGGACGTCGACAAGCAGGGCGTGCCGCACCACCTCGGCGTGCTGGGCCACTTCAAGGCGGTGGCCTGGTACCTGGGCGACGACCGGCTCGCCATGGAGGCGCAGGACGTGGTCACCCAGACCCCGCTCGGCCCGCTGCCGGACCTGGACGTCAGGAGGTCGCAGCAGGACCTGACCATCGCGGTGCGCGACTACCTCAACGAGGGCGGCAAGGTCCTGCACACCGGCGAGACCGCCGCCTACTACGGCCTCCTCGGCGCCACGCTCGGCGGCGTCTACTACGGCCTGGACGGCGCGCCGGACGCCGACTGCGTCGTCACCACGTTCGACGGCTTCTTCGAGGAGTGCCTGCTCCTGGCCGACGACTTCGCCCAGTACTACATGGGCGTGTACGGCAGGACCTCGCGCAGCGGGCCGACCGGCGTCACCGGCACCGGCACCCCGCTGACCGGGACCTCGGCGACCTTCGGCGGCCCGGCCGTGGCCGACAACCCGCTGAACGAGGCCGGCAGTCTCCAGGTCACCGGCGATGTCCTCCCGCCGGACGAGTTCCCGCAGTTCAGGAGCTCGGCCTCGGCGGTCTACGAGGGTGCGACCGGGCCGTTCGACCCGGCCGAGGGCGACTGGTACGTCGCCGGACCGCACTCCGACGACTCGTACATGAGGCTGACCCGGACGGTCGACCTGTCGTCGGTGACCGCGGCCCAGCAGCCCAAGCTGGAGTTCCAGCTTTCCTTCAACACCGAGGAGAGTTACGACCACGTCATCGTGGAGGCCCGCACCGCCGGCCAGGAGGACTGGACCGCGCTGCCCGACCTGAACGGCGGGACCACCACCGCCGTCCCGGCCGAGTGCGAGGCCGGCTTCCTGCTGGAGGAGCACCCGTGGCTGACCCGCTACCTGACCCCGGGCAACCCGTGTCAGCCGACCGGGACCAGCGGGTCGTGGAACGCCTTCACCGGAGACTCGGGCGGCTGGCGGCAGGTGGCCTTCGACCTGTCCGCCTACGCGGGCAAGCAGGTCGAGGTCTCGATCGGCTACGTGACCGACCCGTCCACCGGCGGGGTCGGCGCGTTCGTGGACGACACCAGGATCACCACCGCCGGCGGGACCCCGGACGCCGAGGGCTTCGAGTCCGGGCTCGGCGCCTGGTCCATCCCGGGCCCGCCGCCCGGCAGCCCGCAGGGGGCCGGTGACTTCGCCCGGGCGCAGGCCGACAAGACGGCCGCGGTCACCACGCGGGACACCGTGTTCTTCGGCTTCGGCCTGGAGCAGGTGGCGAGCGACGCCGAGCGGGCCGCCGCGATCAAGAAGATCATGAAGTACCTGATCGGTTAGCCGGTTACGGGACCGGTCACCGGGGCCGGGCGCCGTACGGCGCCCGGCCCCGCCGCGTGCCCGGTCGTGTGCCTCGCCGTGTGCCCGATCGCGTGCCCGATCGCGTGCCCGGCCGGGTGTTCCGCCGGGTGTCCCGCTACGTGTTCCCGGGAACCGCTGGCCGGTTCGCCTAATTCTTAGTAAGGTTTCCTATTAATAACGTGCTATCCGTCGGCCGTTGGACATGTTCCACCTCCATTCCCCCCTACAGGAGGAGTCCACGTGCACCTGCGACACAAGGTGACCACCGGAGCCGTCGCCCTTGCGGCCGGATCCCTGCTGGCTCTGATCCCCTCGGCCCCGGCGGGCGCCCACGGGTCCATGTCGAATCCCCCCAGCCGTGCCTACGTCTGCAAGACCGAGGGCCCGGACAGCCCGAAGTCCGCGGCGTGCAAGGCCGCCGTCGCGGCCGGCGGCACCCAGGCCTTCTACGACTGGCACGAGGTGTCCCTGCTCACCGCCGCCGGGCGGCACCGCCAGCTCATCCCGGACGGCAAACTGTGCAGCGCCGGGCGTGACAAGTACCGCGGCCTCGACCTCGCCCGCGCCGACTGGCCGGCCACGAAGGTGAGCCCGGGACCGCTGACGATCACCTACCACGCGACCGCGCCGCACGCCAACAGCAACTTCGAGTTCTACATCACCAAGCCCGGCTGGAGCCCGACCCAGCCGCTGCGCTGGTCGGACCTGGAGCACATCAAGACCTTCACCAACCAGAACCCCACGACCTACACCAACTGGACGATCAACCTCCCGCAGCGGACCGGCCGCGCCCTGATCTACTCGATCTGGCAGCGCGTGGTGGGCAGCGACGAGGCCTTCTACACCTGCAGCGACGTCGACTTCGGCGGCGGCGCGACCCCGACCCCCACCCCGACCCCCACGCCGACCGTCACCCCGACGGTCACGCCGACGCCGACGCCGACCGCGACCCAGCCGGGCGGCACCTGGGCCCCGAACACCGCCTACGCGGCGGGCGCGCGGGTGACCTACGGCGGCGCGACCTACCAGTGCCTGCAGGCGCACACCTCGCTGCCGGGCTGGGAGCCGCCGAACGCCCCCGCCCTGTGGAAGCGCGTCTAGGGTTCCCCGGCCTCTCCCGGTCAAGGGAATGTGCTCCGGGCGGGGGAGACCCGATCCCCCGCCCGGGGTACCGCCGTCCACAAGGAGACCCCGATGAAGCGCACTGTCCCGGCGGCGTTGAGCGCCCTCGCTCTGGCCGGCTGCGTGGCCCTGACCGGCTGCGGAGCCTCCAGCGGTGAGTGGGCGCGCGGCGTCGTGGCCGACCGGGCCGCGGAGGCCGGTCCCGCCCGCGGCTTCAACTCCGCCGACGTGATGTTCCTGCAGATGATGGTCCCCCACAACGGCCAGGGCGTGGAACTGGCCCGGCTGGCGGGCGGACGGGCCGCCCGCCAGGAGGTCAGGATCCTCGCGGCGGCCATCGTCACCGCCCAGGAGGCCGAGACCGCCACCATGGCCGGCTGGCTGCGGGACTGGGACCAGCCCGCGACCGCCCCCGCCGACGAGCACGCCTCCCACGGCGGCATGCCGGAGACGAGCGAGCGGGAGGTCGCCGAGGTCGCCGGCGCGGCCCCGGCCGACTTCGAGAGGCGGTTCCTCGACGCGCTGATCGCCCACCAGGACGACGCCGTCCAGCTCGCCAGGGCGGAGGCGGTCGCCGGGCTGCACCCCGAGGTGCGGCGGCTGGCGGAACGGATCGACGCCTCCCGCACCGCCCAGATCGGCCATATGCTGCGGCTCCGGGGCCGGTGACCTCATTCCTCGGGGCCGGCGGCCTCATTCCTCGCCGGACGGTTCCGCACCGAGCGAGGCGAGCACCCGGGAGGCCACCTCCTCGGGGGAGAGCGCGGAGACGTCGAAGATCAGATCCGCGACCTCGGTGAAGAGCGGCCCGCGGCGGGCACGCTGCTTGGTGAGCATCGCCTCCAGATCGGGCTCGAAGTGCGGGCGGTGCGCACCGGAGAGCATGCGCTCGGCGAGGGTCGCCGGCGGCGCGTCCAGCCAGACCACCGTCGCGGCCTTCAGCACGGCCCGGCAGTCCGGGCCGTCCACCACACTGGCCGCTGCGGCGATCACCGGGGCGGGCCGCTGTGCGAGGGCCCAGGCCAGGTGCTCCGCCTCACGCCGGTGGAGTTCCTCGGCGCCCACCGCGGCGGCGGTCTCCGCCGCCGTCGCGCCGTCGTACCGGGCGGAGATGTCCGGATCGCTGTCGCGCAGCTCGCGTCCGAGCTCCGCCGCGAGTATCCGGGCGACGGAGGTCTTCCCCGAGCCCATCAGGCCGGTGACGACGATCGGACGGTCAGGTATCACGGCGGCCTCCATGCGGCGACGTTTGAGATCCGTACCAGGGATAGGGAGAAGGTAGCTGGTTCGAAGGAGGAAGACCCATGACCATCGCAGGCGGCATCGTCCTCATTATGATCGGCGCCATTTTCACCTGGGCGATCGAGTTCAACCTCGCTGGGCTCGACATCAACGTCCTCGGCGTGATCCTGATGATCGGCGGCCTGGTGTGGCTGATGTTCGCGCTCTACCGGATGAACGTCGCCCGCCGCACCCTGGCGTCCAACACCACCGTCGTCACCGAGGACCCGGTGACCCACCAGCGGATCTACGAGGAGCGCCGCTACGACGACCCCCCGGTCGTATGAGTTCCTGATCAGGGGAAATGGAGGACGGACGGTGAGCAAGGTCGTATCCCGAGGTGTGGGCGCCGTGAGCGGAATGCTCGGCGGTGCTCTCGCCGGGGCCATCTTCAAGCAGGTCTGGAAATTCGCCTCCGGCAAGGACGACGCCCCTCAGGCGACGTCGGAGGAGTACGGCTGGGGCGAGGTTCTGCTCGCCGCGGCCGTCCAGGGAGCGATTTTCGGTGTCGTCAAGGCAGCGATCGACCGCTCCGCGGCACGGAGTCTTCACCAGGCGACCGGAAAGTGACGGTCGGCCGGGCGCGCCCGCTCGCCTCGCGCGAGCGGCGCGCCGCCGCCGTTATCTGCGCGGTACGGCTCCGCTGGGCGAGCACCCCGGCGTAGACGGCCGCCGTCTCCGCCGCCACCCGCTCCCAGCCGTAGCGGGACGCCGCCCGGTCCGCCGCCGCGGCGCCGTATGCCGCCGTCAGCGACGGCTCCGCGAGCAGCCCGCGGAGCGCGTCCGCCAGCGCCGCCTCCCGGCGCGGCGGGACCAGCACGCCGGTGACTCCCGGGACGACGGTGTCCAGATGCCCTCCCACCGCCGAGGCGACCACCGGCACCCCGCAGGCCATGGCCTCCAGCGGGACGATTCCGAACGGCTCGTACCAGGGCACGGTGACCACCGCGGTCGCCGCCCGCATCAGGGCGGGGACCGCGGAGCGCTCCACCCTGCCGATGAACCGCACCCGGTCGGCGACGCCGTACTCGGCGGCGATCCGCCCCAGCCGGGTGATCTCCGGCTCCCCGGGCTCTCCGCCCGCGATGACCAGCGTGGCCCCCGGCACCAGGCGGAGCGCGCGGACGACGGTCTCCACGCCCTTGCGGGGGACCGGGCGGCCGATGGAGAGCAGGATCGGGCCGGGCCCGAGGTCCAGGGCCGGGCCCTCGGGGGTGAAGGCGGCCAGGTCCACGCCGCAGGGCACGACGTGGGTGGCCCGCCGGGGGACCCGCATCCGGTTCAGCTCGGTCACCTCGTCGGCGCAGGTCGCGATCACCGCGTCCACCTGCGAGGCGATGACCGTCTCCGTCTCCAGGCGCTCGCGCGGGCTGGTGTCGGCGCCGCCCTGGTGCCGCCGCTTGACGGCGCCGAGAGCGTGGAAGGTGTGGACGACCGGCACTCCGGTGGCTCGGGCGGCGGCCAGGGCGGCCAGACCGCTCATCCAGAAGTGGCTGTGCGCGATGTCGGGGGCGGACACCGCCCAGCGCCGGGCCATCCACCGGCTGAAGTCCGGCATCCAGGGGAGGAGATCGTCTTTGGGGATGTTCTCCGGTGGACCGGCGGGGACGTGGACGACGGTCACACCGGGCGCGAAGTCGACCTCCGCGGCCTGGCCGGGGGAGTCCCTGCGGGTGTAGACGGTCACCGTGTTCCCCCGTGCGGCCAGCGCGCGGGACAACGCCGCGACGTGCACGTTCTGGCCGCCCGCGTCGGCGCTGCCGATGGCGGCGAGGGGACTGGCGTGTTCGGACACCATCGCGATGTTCATAGGCACGGCTCCGCAGCGGTGATGCGACAGAAACGTGCCTGCGTCTTAGGCATCCTTTGAAATCCCCTACCCCTGTGGAGGCTTTTAAACCCGTTTGACCTTGGAGTGCGCGGGAAGTCCCCGGGTATCGGGGTGAGGGTTCGAGGGCGAGAGGAGTTCGATCATGGAGGCTCCGCAATATGTCGCCGCACGGGTGCAGGGTGCGCTGGCAGAGGACGAACGCACGAACGAGTTGGGCATCCGGGTAGACGTCCGAGGGGAGCAGCTCTTCCTGCGCGGCCAGGTGAGTTGCGAGGAGCGCCGTGGGCTGATCGCCGATGTGGCGAGCGAGGCGGCGCCCGGGCTGGTGGTCCGCAACGAGCTCACCGTTGTGGATGTCCGGACGCCCGAAGAGGAGGAGAAACTGTGAGCCTGCGAATCGCAGCGGTCGGGGATGTTCATCTGGGAACGGACATGGGCGGACGCTACCGTTCCCACCTGACCGGGATCGAGGAGAAGGCCGATGTTCTGCTGCTGGCCGGCGACCTGACCAGGCATGGGACCCTGGAGGAGGGTGAGGTGGTGGTCAAGGAGTTCCGTGACCTGCCGATCCCCGTGGTCGCCGTGCTCGGCAACCATGACCACCATTCCGACAAGCCCGCCGAGATCGCGGCCATGCTGCGCGAGGCCGGGATCGCGGTGCTGCACGACGACGCCGTCGTCCTCGACATCAACGGCCAGCGGCTCGGCGTGGTCGGCGGGAAGGGTTTCGGCGGGGGGTTCGCCGGCAAGTGCGCCAGCGAGTTCGGCGAGCCGGAGATCAAGGCGTTCGTCAACCACACCAAGCGCATCGCCGACCGCTGGCGGACGGCCCTGAAGGAGCTTGAGGCCGACTGGCGAGTCGTCCTGTCGCACTACTCGCCGGTCAACGACACCCTTGCCGGGGAGCCGCCGGAGATCTATCCCTTCCTCGGCAGCTACCTGCTGGCCGAGGCGATCGACGCGGAGGGCGCTGACCTGATTCTGCACGGTCACGCGCACATGGGGACCGAGAAGGGGATCACGTCCGCGGGCATCCGGGTCCGCAACGTGGCGCTCCCGGTGCTGGGCCGGGCCTACGCGGTCTACCGCCTCGACGATGACGGAGGCTGCTGACGGCGCTCCGCCGGCAGTCCCTCACTGTTCTTCATGCTCTTCACTGATCTTTGCGGGCCTCCCGGGGTTTCTCGCTGGCGGGACCGGGACGGGAACATGAGAAGCGGGCCGGGTGAGAACCCGGCCCGCTGAAGTTTGTCTGGGTGTTTCTGGGAATTCGGGGCGACTTGAGGTTATGCGAGCCATGCTCGCATTAGACATTGAAGATGCTCACACCCCCGGGGCCGACGAGGAATCCGAGGACGATCAGGACGATCCCCCACAGGAGATCGCGACGGGCCAGGATGACGTAGATCCCGGCGATGACGAGGACGACTGCGATGATCCAGAGCAATGTAGCCATAAACTGTCACTGCCCTCACGATTCGCTATTTAACGTCCTTGCTTCGGTAAAGGTGGGTGAGCGGCTGGATGAACCACAACCACGCGGCGCTCAGCCCGATGAGGCCACCGAAAAGGATGAACTGCCAGCCGCCGATGACCGTCTCGGCGACGAGGGCCACCGCGCTGGTCATCGCGACGGCCAGGAAGGCGGCTCCGGCGATGCCGAGCCCGTTGCCGGTGTGGAGCATCCGTTCCTTCAGGCCGCTGCGGAACAGCAGACGGTGCTGGGCCGCCGGGGTGATGAAGCAGACGGAGGCGAGCGCGGCGCCCATCAGTGCGATGAAGAACAACCAGCGGCCCAGGGTGTCCACTCTCTGGAAACCCGGTGAGAACGGCACTGTCAGCAGGAAGGCGAACAGGACCTGTACGCCTGTCACCGCGACGCGCAGACCTTGCAGCAACTCGGTCAGCTCGCGGTCGACGCGTTCCTTGTGGCTCTCGCCCGGCTGGGGTCCTTCCATACGAGGATCAGAGGGGTTGCTCATCCGGGGGAATTACCCCTGCTTTAAGGCGATATGCCTGGTGACTAGGGGGCGATCCTGGGGGTAATCCTCGGCTATGGGAAGCCACAGCCACGAGGTCACTGACGCGATTCTGGAAACGCTGAAGCGGGCCAGCACCGGGCTCAAAGACGCGAACATCAGGTTCGCGCTGGCCGGGGGATGCGCCGCCTACTCGCGCGGGGCCGCGCCTTCACTGCACGATGTGGACTTCGTCCTGCCGCAGGAGGACGTGCCCGCCGCCCTGGAAGCCCTGCGGGACCTGGGCTTCGAGACGGCCAAGCCGCCGGAGGACTGGTTGGTGAAGGCCTACGACGAGGGCAGGCTGGTGGACCTGATCTTCCGGATCGCCGACAACCCGGTCACTCCCGCCCTGCTGGAGAGGGCCGAACCGCTGAAGGCGTCGGCTGTGATCGTTCCCGTCCTGGAGGCGACCGATCTGGTCATCTCCTGGTTGCTGCCGCTCTCCGAGCACGCCTGTGACTACGGCTCCCTGCTTCCCCAGGTCCGCGCCCTGCGCGAGCAGGTCGACTGGGACCGCGTGGCGGCGGTGACCCAGTCCTCGCCGTACGCGTACACCTTTCTCACCCTGCTGGAGCGCCTGGGTGTGGTGAACGGTCCGGTCGACGCCTCGGGCGACCCGTCCTGGCCCTGACAATCGGAACCCCGCCCGGTCTCCGACCGGGCGGGGTTCGGAAAGGTCCACGGTTCATGGTTCCCGGGAACGGCCCGGTCCCCGGGAGCGGGCCGTGAGAGCGTCCGTGAAGACGCGGAGGGGCCCCGCCGTAGGGCGGGGCCCCTCGTTGTGCCCTACCGAATCAGTACGTAGCCGTGCCGCCACCGTAGGGGAAGCGGCCGTAGTACTCGCCGACCCGGTCACGGTAGGAGGTCTCCTTGAAGGCGGACTCGTCGAACTCCGGCGCGTCCTTGATCTCCTGCTTGGTGCGCGCGACGTAGATCTTGCGCTCCTGCGGATCGATCTGCGTCACCGTGCTGGCCGGGAGCAGGACCTTCTTGCCGAAGATCCACGGGCCGGTGTCGACGACGAGGTAGCTCTCGCCGACCTCGTAGGTCGCCTCGTCGACGGAACCGATCTTGCCGTCCGTGGCCTCGACGTCGTATCCCGCGAGGTCGAGGCTCTTGGTGGCGTCGTGGACGTCGGTACGGTAAGTCCACAGCTCAGGCTGCATGGTGCCATCTCCCTTCGTTGATTCTCCGGGCCAACCCCCTCTACCCACGCAAAGCGGAGTAAACGGATTTTTTGCCAAGCCGTACGGGTCCGGAGCCTCACCGTGGACCGCGGCAGGGGCCGCCCCAGGTGAAGCCCGGATTCCAAAATCAGCACATGTCAGCTCATGTACCGCCCACATCTCGGAGTCCGGTAGTCTTGTCGAGGTCAAGCGCCGCTAGCTCAGTTGGTCAGAGCAGCTGACTCTTAATCAGCGGGTCCGGGGTTCGAGTCCCTGGCGGCGCACCCTGTGAACCGGGCGTTCTCTGATCTTCAGGGGACGCCCGGTTCCGTTGTGCCGGGCCCGAGCCACACCAGGGCGGCCGTCGCCAACGCCCGGACGCCGGTGGCCAGCGCGGGCCGCGGGACGGGCGCGAAAGTCGGCGCGTGGTTGTGCGGGACGTCCCGCTCGACCGTTCCCGCCACGACGGCCCTGGCGAACACCGCGGGCGCGGTCCCGCCGATGAACCAGTAGACGGAGGGCCTGGCCGCGGCCTCGGCGAGCAGGCCGAAATCCTCGCTGGCGGACTGCGGGCCGGTTCTGTGCACCGCGCGCGGGCCGAACTCGGCGGCGTGGGCCGCGATGACCCGCTCGGTGCTCGCCGGATGGTTGGCCGTCACGGGCAGCCGGTAGAGCGGGACGATCTCGGGTTCTCTCGGCGCTCCGGCGGCCACCGCCTCGGCCTGGATCCTGCGCTCCACGGCGGCCAGCACTTTCGCCCGTACGGCCGGTGCGAACGACCTGATGTTGACGGACAGTTCCGCCTCGGCGGGGATGGCGCCCGGGGTGGTTCCGGCCGACAACGTTCCCACGGTCACCACGGCCGACTCCCTGGGGGACACCTCCCTGGACACCACGGTCTGCAACCGCAGCACCAGGGACGCGGCCATGACCACGGGGTCCACGGCCGACTCGGGCCGGGACCCGTGCCCGCCGCGGCCGAACAGCCGCACGGTCAGGACGTCGGTCGCCCCGAGCAGCACACCCGGGCAGTGCGCGACGGTGCCGTGCGGGGCGGGCGACACGTGCTGTCCCAGCAGGATGTCCGGCTCGGGGAACCGTTCGAGCAGCCCGTCCTCCAGCATCCGCCGAGCTCCGAGGCCGCTCTCCTCGCCCGGCTGGAAGACGGCGACGACGGTGCCCCGCCAGGCGTCCCTGCGGCGGGTGAGGAGTTCGCACGCCCCGATGAGAGCCGTGACGTGCACGTCGTGACCGCAGGCGTGCATGACGGGGGAGTCCAGCCCCCGCTCGTCCGTGGACCGCTCCCGGCTGGCCCACGGGAGCCCGGTCTCCTCGCGGATCGGCAGGGCGTCCATGTCCGCGCGGAGCAGGACCGTCGGCCCCGCGCCGTTGCGCAGCACGGCGACGACGCCGGTGACGCCCACCTTCTCGGTCACGTCGAAGCCCAGGGCGCGCATCCGGCGCGCCGCCGTCGCCGCCGTCCTGGTCTCCTGGAAGGCCAGCTCCGGGTGGCGGTGCAGGTCGCGGTAGAGGGCTTCGAGGCCGGGCAGGATCGTGCCCAGGTCGTGATCAGTTGACACCGCTCGCCCCGTTCCCGTTCAGCGCCGGACCGAGTTCGCTCCGGGCGCGGATGCCGAGCTTCCGGAAGATCCTGGCCAGATGGGTGTCCACCGTCCGTTTGCTGATCGACAGCTGATCGGCCACGGCCTGGTTGCCCATCCCCTGGATCACCAGCTGGGCGACCCGCTGCTCACCCGAGGTGAGGCTCTGCCGGACGGTCGTCACCGGGTAGGCCCGCGGTGCGTCTCCCCGCCGCGCCGCGGTCCGCCCGCCCGCGGCGAGCAGATTGTCATGGGCCAGCCGTGCCAATCTGGTGGCGTCGCATTCCGTGGCGAGCGTCACGCCCTCGGTGAGCGCCTGCCGCGCCTTGGCGGTCTCGCCGCGTTGCCGCAGGGTGATGCCGAGCCGTACCACGGCCCTGGCCTCGTCGAGCCGGGCGCCCGAGCCTCGCAGGACCTCGACGGCCTCGTGCAGCAGATCGACCCTGGCGGTGTCCTCCCTGGTCACCCCGGCGACGCTGAGGGCCCGGCCGATCGCGGCCGGTCGACGCCAGGCCCGGGCCAGCCGCAGTTCCTCGTCCGCCAGCCGTCGCGCCTGCTCGACCTCCCCGAGCTTCACGTGGGCGAGCGCGGCGTGCCCGCGCCAGGCGAGGCAGGCGGGATTGCTCACGCCGGCGGCCAGGGCGTGCCTGCCGCACTCGGCGAAGGCGTACAGGGCCTGCCGGTTCTGGTTGGCCGTGAGCTGGATGAGACCCGTCACCTCCAGCTGGAGGGCCCGGATCAGCGGGTGAGCGGCGCGGAGGCGGTTCAGCCCGGCGAGCCGCCGGGCGGCGGCGGTCACGTCGTCGTGTTCGACCAGGACTCGGGCCCGCAGGGATTCCGCCGCGATGCGGAGCTCTCCGGCGGACGCCGCGGCCGCCGGCTCGACGGCGGCCGCGGCGGTGGCGGCCGAGGTCTCCAACCGGCCCGCGCGGTAGGCCAGCTCGGCGGAGACGACCAGGGCGAAGGCCCGCTCCACGGGTGAGCTGGACGCCTGGACGTCGGACATGGCCCGGTCCGCCCAGTAGGCGGCGTCGTCGAACCGCTCGGCCCAGGAGAGCGCGAGCGCGGCCAGCAGCGTCGCCGGGGCGCTGCCCGGGATGTCCAGGCACCGCCGGGCCAGGATTTCCGTACGGCTGGCGAGACCCCCCGCGGCGGCGGTGGCCAGGGCCGTCACGGCGGCGAGGTCCCGGCCGGGCCCGGTCAGGCGGGCGGCGGGGACGGGCCGTCCGGCCAGCAGCGTCTGCGCGGCGAAGCGGGGTTCGACGTCGAGCCAGGCCGCGAACGCGTCGACGCTCTCCGGTGCGTTGACGGTGAGCAGGACGTCGGCGAACGGCAGCAGGGCGTCCGGGGTTCCGGCGCGTTCGCTCACGGTGCGCAGGTGCCGTCGTGCGGCCGGGATGTCGAGATGCAGTTCGGCCGCCCCCAGTTCGGAGAGGAGGCCCAGCGGCGGGTCGAGGCCCACCGATTCCGACAGCGCCCGGCGCAGATAGCGGTCGGCTTCGGGCCAGAGCGCGTGCGCCGCGGCCTCGGTGGCCGCTTCGCGCAGGATGCCCACCGAGTCCGGACCCTGTCGCGGTCCGGCGGACATGACGTGCTCGGCGCAGACATGCGGGGGCGCGCCGAGCCGCAGCAGCAGGTCGGCGGCGCGGATGTGCAGGTCGCCCAGCCGCTGGGCGTCGGTTCCCGCCAGGACGGCCCGCCGGATCGCGGGGTGCGCGAAGTCGTCGGCGTCGCCGAGCAGACGGGCGCGGCGCAGGGCGGTGACCGCTTCGGCCGCCGCCGCCTCCCCGTGCCCGGCCAGCGTGGCGGCGGCGGCCAGGCCGATCTCCGGTCCGAGCACCGTCAGGCTCTTGATGAGGTCGACGGCCTCCGGGTGGGAGGAGGACAACCAGTTGAGCACGGTCGCGGTCAGCGAGACCGCGCCGACCTCGTCCACCAGGCCCTCGTTCGTCTCGTCCGGCGCCACCCTGGCGGCGCGCAGCGAGTTCGCGAGCTCGCCGAGCAGGAACGGGTTGCCCCCGGTGAGCCGGTGACAGGCCAGCGCGAAGCCGGGATGGACGCTCGTTCCGAACGCGGTCGCCAGCAGCTCGGCGCAGCAGTCGGGGCAGAGCGGCTCCAGCCGCAGCAGGTGCCCGTACGGCAGCGCGCCGATGTCCTGCGCGAGGTCGTCCAGGTCGGATCCGCCGACGTCGAGGGTGACGATCATCGTCACCGGCAGCTCGTCCAGGCGGCGCGCGATGTAGGAGCACCACTGCGCCGACTCGGGATCGGCGAGGGTGACGTCGTCGATCGCGATGACCACCGGCCGGCCGGAGGTCAGTGACCTGGCCTGACGGTAGAGCTGGTGGAGCGCCTCGTCCGGTGCGGGGAAACCCGCGGAGGCGGGCGGGGCCGGGGCGGGCAGGCCGTCGAACAGCTGGCGGACCACGCCGAACGCCGAGGTCCGCTCACTGGGGTGGCCCCGGGCGCGCAGCACGACGGCGGAGGACGGTGCCCTGGCCACGGCGGCTGACAGAAACGCGGTCTTGCCGATGCCGCGGTCGCCCCGCACCACGATCACGGCCGGGGTACCCGAGCGAAGCCGGGTCATCGCGGTATTGACAATGGTGAGTTCCGCAGCGCGGTGTAACATGATCACGTCCTGGAGGTTGGTGGATCCACCGGCGGACGGGGGATTCCTAACCTCTTTCGCGTGGTGTGGTATGGCATTCATGGCTCCATGTCCCCCGGGCTGTGACGAGGACTCAAGGGATGCTTTCCGGAACGCGACTCCCTGCGGGTCGGTCTTCTCTGAGGTCGGACTGCTCATTGATAGCTGGCGAAGAGCCCTGGTCGCCATTTTTTTCATTGAAAAATGTCAACGTGCTACTTGTAGGGAGTAAGGCGTGGACTTACGGCTCGATCAGGACGCCATCGACGTCTACCGGTACGCGTTGTCGCATGAGGACTGGACCCCCCAGGAGGCCGCGGCCGGACTCGGCGTGCGGGAGAACCAGGTCCGCAAGGCCATCTCGGTGCTGGGCCAGCTCAAGCTCCTGCGCTCGGTCTCGACCGCCGGGGGCGTCTTCGACGTCGTCGCCCCGGAGGCGGCGCTGGCCGAGTTGCTGGCGGACGAGGAGCTCGAACTGCGCCGCCGTCAGGCGCAGATCGCCTCCACCCGCGACCAGGTCATGCGCCTGATGCCCTACTACGAGGAGGCGCAGCAGTCGCGGCGCCGCGCGGCCGTGCTCGACATCGTCGACAACCAGACGGCCAGGCACCTGCTGCGCGACTGGTCTCATCGGGTGCGGGAGGAGGTTCTCGTCGCCCATCCGGGCGGTGGCTGGGAGCGGGGCGAGCTGGCCAGGAGCCTGGAGAACGACCTGACCCTGCTGACCCGCGGGGTCCGCATGCGGGTGGTGCTGCAGCACGCCACCCGGGAGCACCGCCCCACCCGGAAGTGGGCGGAGCGGGTGGGGCGGGCGGGTGCCGAGATCCGCACGGTCTCCACGGTCCCGCGCCGGCAGATCGTCCACGATGCCGCGCGCTGCCTGCTGCCCACCTCCGACGGATCCGGGGCGGTGGTGGTCCAGGAACCCGGTGTCGTGGAGTTCATCGTCACGGTGTTCGAGGACATGTGGTCGCGCGCCCACCCCTTTCCCGGAGCGGGATACGAGGAGCCGATGGACGGCGAGAAGGGCAAGCTGATCAGGGAGGCCATCCTGCGGGAGCTCGCGACCGGCGCCAAGGACGAGGTGGTCGCGCGCCGGCTCGGACTGTCGCTCCGGACCTGCCGCCGCCGCATCTCCGAGATCATGAGCCTGCTCGGGGCGGAGAACAGGTTCCAGGCCGGTGTGCTGGCCAGGGAACGGGTGCTGCTTCCCACGGAGGACGGCACCCGGGCCCCCGGCATCATGTGAGGCTCAGGGCGGGCTGTACCTTGTCGGCGAACAGGCGGAGCGTGGTCAGGGCGCGGCTCGCCGGCTGCGCGCCCGTGTCGATCTGCCAGAGCAGCACGTCGGGGTCGACGGTCTGCCGGATCCGGGTGATCTGCTCGACGGCGCTGTCCGGTCCACCGACCACCGCCGCCGTCCGCTCCCTCATCTTGGCGGGCGAGTCGTTGTCCAGCATCCAGCTCACGCCGGTGTATCCCGCGTAGTCGGCGGAAGTGCGTGAGTTCCACATCTCGCCGGCCGACTTCCATACCTCGAGGTACCGGCCCAGGTACTCGTCGGAGGCCGACACCGCCTCCGCGTCGGAGTCGGCGACGATCAGCGGCAGGCTCAGCGCCACCCGAGGCCGGGCCCCGCTCCCCGCGTGCGCCTCGGCGAACGTCGAGCGGTAGAGCGCGACCATCTCCGCGAGCGCGGGGAATCCCCGCAGGCCCGGGGTCACCAGCAGGCCGAACCCGCGGCGCGCGATCCACTCGAAGCTCTGCGGGGACAGGACCGCCGCCACCCAGACGGGCGGGTGCGGGCGCTGGACGCAGCCGGGCAGCAGGTCGACGCCGGAGTAGCCGAAGAAGGGCGTGGCCGCCTCCGCCCCCGGCCGGGTCCACAGGTCGACCACCGCGTCGACGGTCTCGACGAACCGGGCCCGGCTCTCGTCCATGGAGACCTGGAACAGGTCGAACTCGTGCGGCAGCCAGGCGCGGGCGAATCCGGCGTCCAGCCGCCCGCCGCTCATCACGTCCAGCATGGCGGTGTGCGCCGCGATCTGCACCGGGTGGTGGAAGGAGGCCATGATGCCGCCGGTCATCAACCTGATGTTCCGGGTCCTGGCCGCGACCGCCGACAGGAACAGCAGCGGGCTCGGGCAGTAGCCCCCGTAGGGGTGCGCGTAGTGCTCGGTCATCTTGACGTAGCCGAACCCGATCCGATCGGCGAACTCGCACACCTCGAGCGCGCCGGCGAAGTAGTCCCCGGCCGACATCGTCGTGGGAGTCGCGTCCGGGAGAAACGACACTCCGAAACTCAACACGCTGCCTCCTGAAAGCCTCGTCGTCCCTTCACTGGATATCACCGAATCGAGATGGGCGGTGAGGCTTGCATTGATTTGTGTAGAGGTGCAGGAAATGCAGATTTGTGATGAGACAAGACGGACTTCCTGAAGTCGGAGCGGCGCGACTCCGGGCAGCTTGATGCCAGGCACTGACCGGCCACGGGCGTTGCTTCCGATTTAGCCCGTTCCGGACCACACTGAGGAACCGTCGGGACGGTACGAGACCGGTGAGGAGATAGCGATGCTTCGTTCCTGGGAAAACGGAGGGAATCACTGGCCCCCCGGTGTATGTCGGAAAAGGCTGACATGACTTATTCGACCCAGGTCATTCATACAATCGATGATCTGGGAAAGCTGGTGGGGATGTCGCCGCGCAATATTCGCGCCCACCAGTCGCGCGGGTTGCTGCAGCCGCCGCTGCGGCGCGGCCGGGTGGCCGTCTACGACTCCGGGCACGTGCGCCGCCTGGAGGCGATCAAGGCGTTGCAGCGCCAGGGATACAACCTGGCGGCGATCGAAGTGTTCCTCGGCCTGCGTGCCGACCAGGATCACGACGCCCTGGCCGAGCTGGTGAGACAACTGGGCACCGCGCGCCCCGCCATCCTGCGGACCCTGCTCGCGCACGGTCTGGTCGCCCGGGACGGCCCGGTCCTGCGGGTGCTGCGCCCCAAGCCGCTGCGCGCCGCGCTCGGCCTGCGCGACTACGGGCTGAGTCCCCTCGCGGCGCTGCAACTGCTGGCGGAACTCCTCGACACGGTCAGCGGCCTGGCGGCCCAGCTCATGAGTGACGTCGAACGCCGGGCCACCGTGCTCCGCGACCCGGCCGCCGCTCCGCCTCCCCTCCTCGCCCCCGAGGATTTCGGTCTCCTGCTCGCCGAGGCGCTGCGCACGGTCACCGAGACCACCGCCCGCGACCTCGTGAGTTGATCACCCGGGGCGGCGTCCCGCGCCGCCCCGGAACCGAACCTCCCCCTACACCCTGGCCGCGTCGCGGCGGTAGAGGCCGATCACCAGGGACAGGGCGACCAGGAACCACGCCGCCAGCACCCCGACGCCCAGCAGATCGAGCGCCACCCCGGTGAGCCGGTCACGGGTGATCTCCGCGAGCCAGTAGCTCGGCAGCACCTTGGCCAGCGTGGCCATGAAGCCGGGCAGGATGTCCACCGGCATCCACAGTCCGCCGAGCATGGCCATCGGCAGGTAGACCGCGAGACCGAGCGGCTGCGCCGACTCCGGCTTGACGGCCATCCCGATGAGCAGACCGAGCACGACGAACGGCAGCGAACTGATCCAGCAGGAAAGGACGATCGCCAGCCACTGCCCGGCGGTGAGCTCGATGCCCTTGATCAGCAGCCCGGACAGGAAGACGAGCAGCACGGCCGGGAGCGCCAGGATCATCGCCACTGTGATCTTGACGGCGACGTAGCCCCAGCCCGGCAGGGGGGTGAGCCGCAGTTGCCTGTTCCACCCGGCCTGTCGCTCCAGGCCGACCCGGGGGCCCACGGCGAACGCCACCGACATGGCGCCGAACGCCGCCATGCTGATCATCATGTAGGTGTTCATGTCCAGCCCGCCGGCCCGGTCCGAGCCGAAGACCTCCGACATGACGAGGAAGAACACCATCGGGAACGCGATGGTGATGACGAGGAACTCGACCGACCTGGAAAGGACCTTGAGCTCGGTCCAGATCAACGTGCCCATGGTCACACCTCTTCCATGACCGGTTCGTCGGCCGTCAGCGCCACGAACGCGTCCTCCAGCGACATCGCCGTCACGGAGATGTCACGCGCGCGGGGATAATCCGCCAGCAGCGCGCGCAGCGCGGCGTCGGAGTCGGAGCAGTGCAGCTCCACGTGCTCACCGCGGAGCTGGGCGGTGCCCACTCCCGGCAGGGCGGCCAGCAGTTCGACGCTGGTCCCCTCGACCATCGCCCTGATGGTGCGCCCGTCGACCTTGGCGACGATCGCGTCCACCGATCCGTCGGCGACGATCTTCCCGTGCCGCATCAGCACCACGCGGTCGGCGAAGTCCTGCGCCTCGGCCAGGTAGTGGGTGGCGAACACCACAGTGCGCCCGGCGGTCGTGTACTCGCGCATCGCCGCCCAGAACTCCTGGCGGCTCTGCACGTCCATCGCCACGGTCGGCTCGTCCAGCACCAGCAGGTCGGGGTCGCAGACCAGGGCCGCGGCGAACCGCGTCCGCTGCTTCTGACCGCCGGAGAGCCCGCTGTATTTGAGCTTGGCGTACTTCGTGACCCCGGCCCGGGCGATGGCGTCGTCCACCTTCATCGCCTTCGGGTACTGCGCGGCCATCACCTGGACGATCTCCCGGCTGGTCATCTCGCCCAGGAAACCGCCCGACTGGAGCATCGCGCCGACCAGCCCGTCGGCCGCGGCCCGGCGGGGGGTCCTGCCGAACAGCTCGATCTCCCCGCTGTCCGGAGTGGTCAGGCCGAGCAGCATCTCCATCGTGGTGGTCTTGCCCGCCGCGTTCGGCCCCAGCAGGGCGACCACCTCGCCCGGCGCGATGTGCAGATCCAGATCGTCGACCGCCCGCACCTCACCGAAGGTCTTACGCAAGCCCCTCAGGCTCACCGCCACATCTGTTGTCACCGTATCAGCCATGACTCCGACTATCGCAAAAACACTGAGTTATGTCTGCTGTCGTACGTCTCGATAAAGAAACACTTATCCAGTGGTCTGCGTATGCGTACGGAGAACGCATGAAAAAGATAAGTCTCGTCACCGCCGGTGGCGGGTGTAAGACTTCGACTCAGCCGGCGGAGATCCATTCAACCAAGTGGGGAAGCACTCAGAAGGAGAAAGTCATGAACAACCAGGAACGCGCAGAGTTCGTCAACTCCTACACCCGTCTGCTCATCACCCTCTGGTCGAATGACGAGTTCGCTCAGCGGCTGGACACCGACTCCCGCTCGGCGCTTTCCGAGGTGGGCCTGGAGGTTCCCGACGGTGCCGAGATCCGGATCGTCCGGGTCGAGCCCACCGGTGAGGGCAGCATCGACAACCAGGTCGCCCTCTGGGAGGCCGGCGAGACCAGCGGCGTCTACGAGATCCACATCACCGACACCCCCCAGGTGGACGTCTCCCAGCTCAGCGAGGACGAGCTCGTCCAGATCGCGGCCGGCGTCGCCTGCTGCTGCTGCACCCCGTGCTGCTGCGCCTAGGAACCGGCCCAGGCTGTCGTACGGCCCGCGCCCACGGCTCAGGCCAGGCGCAGGCCGTACGACACCCGCCGGCGGGGCACCAGCGAGGCCGCCCAGCCGGCATCCTCCGGAGGGAGGCGCGCGCCGGGGAAGCGGCGCAGGAAGGCGGGGACCAGCAGGGCGGCGGCCTGGCGGACCAGGGCGGCGCCGAGGCAGAAGTGGGGGCCGGAGGAGTAGGCCAGGTGGGGGTTGGGGGAGCGGTCGATCACCGGCTCGTCCGGGCGGTCGAAGACCAGCTCATCGCGGTTGGCGGAGCTGAGCAGGGCGAGTACGCGGGCTCCGGGGGGGATCACGCCGCCGGGCAGCTCCGCAGCGGCGGTGGTGACCCTGGCGGTGAACGGGATCGGACCGTGCAGCCGGGTGACCTCCTCGACGGCGGTGGCGGCCAGGGCGGTGTCGCCGAGACGGACGCGTTCGGCCAGGCGGGGCCGGGACAGCAGGCAGAACAGCGTGTTGCCGATGAGCACGGCCAGCGGCTCGTAGCCGCCGATGACCACGAGTGACAACATCTCCAGCAGCTCGGCACGGGTGAGCTCGGCCGGTCGGACCGCGGGCGCGGCGCCGAGCAGCCGCGCGAGTTCGGTCCTGGCCAGGCGGCTCGCCTGGATCGCGGCCGGTCCGCCCAGCGGATCGAGGTTCACCGACACCGCCCCGGCCAACTGGCCGAACGCCTCCCACTCCGCCCGGGGCAGCCCCAGCGCGCGGGCGAGCACGGCGCGGGCGTACGGCTCGCCGAGGTCCCGATGGGCGTCGATCTCACCGCCGGGACCCGCCTCCAGGCCGTCCAGCAGCCGGTCGGCCTCCTCCTCCAGGTCACCGGCCAGCGCGCGGACCGCCGCCGGGCCGAGTAACGCCATGCCCGGCCCGCGCAGCCGGTCGTGCTCGGGGGGATCCGTGCTGAGCATCGAGGCGGGGAGCTGGTCGTCGCGCTGCCGCTGGTCCTGGCCGAGCGCGGCGGAGAACGCCGGGTCGCGGAGGGCCGCCGCGCAGTCGGCATGCCTGCTGAGCAGCCAGAAACGCATGAAGGGGTCGTAGTGGACCGGGCTCTCCGCGCGCAGCCAGCGAAAAGCGGGAAAGGGATTCCGCCGGCCGTCCGGGGCGAAGGGATGGGCCATCCCCGGAGGCCACGGCCGAGCCGCGGTCGGCTGTGACGTCACGTTATTTCCCTCCTGTTCTCCGGGCGAGATTTATGGATAATAACGGCGGAGGTGACGATTATCCATGCCAGTCGACGCATTAATCGTGGGCGCCGGTATATCGGGCCTTAAAGCTGCCACGGAATTATGTAATCGAGGGATTTCCGTTGCCATTTTGGAGGCGCGTGCTACCATCGGCGGCCGCGTCAGGACCCATCTGCCGGAAGACGGCGGACCACCGGTGGAGCTGGGCGCCCAGGTCGTCCACGGCGACGCCAACCCGGTGTGGGAGGTCCTCGGCGGACGGGGGCCGGTCTCGGCCTACCGGCGGAGCGCGGCTCGCGCCGTGGTGGCCGATCGGCTCGTCGACATGGGCGCGCTGGCCCGCGGGAATCCGCCCTGGCTGCTGGAGGCGAGGCTGCTCCGGCCGGACGCCGCGGGCACGGGGGGCACCGGGAGCACCGGGAGCACCGGGAGCACCGGGAGCACCGGAAGCTCGGTGGAGCGGTGGCTGGACGCGGCCGGGATCGTTCAGCAGGAGCGGCGGATCGCCGAGGAGTGGTTCCGGCAGAACTGGGCGGCCGATCCCGGCCTGCTCGACGTCCGGGGCCTGGCCGCCGCCGCCCGCCGGGCGGCGCAGGCCGGGACGGACCAGTTCGACGTGCCCGGTGGGATGATCTCGATCGTCGAACGGCTGGCCGAGGGGCTGGAGATCCGCACTGGCGAGCCGGTCGCCCAGCTCGATTTCTCCCCCGGCCGGGTGACCGCCCACCTGGTGGGCGGGGGCACCCCGGTCGTCGCGCGGACCGCCCTGGTCACCGTCCCGCCGTCGGTCGTGCTGACCGGCGGCCTGCGCATCCCCGGCCTCCCTCCCGGGAAACTGGCCGCCGCGCGGCGGCTGCCGCTGGGCGACGCCTGCTGCGCGGTGGTCACGCTGTCCGATCCCGCTCCGGAGTCCGTCGTGGTGTTCGACTCGGACGGCCGCAGCGGATTCGCCCGATGCGTGCGCGACCGTCCGGAGGTGCTCCTCGTCGGCAAGGCGTCGGCCGCGGCCGGCATCAGGGCCGGGGCGGCCGGGCCGATCGGGCCGATGGTGGCGCGGCTGTTCCCCTGGGCGGCGGGCAGCCGGATCCGCGGCACGGAGGTGGCCGACTGGGGCGCCGAACCGTGGTCGGCGGGCGGCTTCACCTATCCGTCGGTCGGCGGCGCGGGTGCGCCCGGCCGCTGGGCCGAGCCGATCGCCGACACGCTCTTCTTCGCGGGGGAGGCCACGGTGGGCGGTCCGGCGAGCGTCCAGGGCGCGATGTCGTCCGGCGCGGAGGCGGCGGGCCTGATGGCGAAGGCGGTGGGCCGATGACCGGGTCGACGGCGGATCTGATGGTGAGGGGGATGGGCCGATGACCACGTCGAAACCGCACACCGGCTGGTACCTGCTCTGCTTCGACAGCGAGCTGTCGGGCGAGCTGACGCCGTACGCGCTGGGGGACCGGCGGCTGGTGGTGGTCCGTGACGGCGCGTCGGTCCGCGTGTTCGACGCGATCTGCCCGCACCGGGGGGCCGACCTCGGATACGGCGGTGTCTACTGCGGCGACGCCATCCTGTGCCCGTTCCACGGCAAGCGCATCGCCCTGGGCGCCGGTGACCGCCGCTGGTCGGTGGCCGAGCATCGGGTGATCCGGTCCGGGGAGGCGATCTTCGTGCGGCTGGGGGACGACGACCGCGGCTTCTCCTCGGCTGTCCCGTCCGTCACCGCGAACCGGCCGCTGCACGCCGCGCTCACCGTGGAGATCGCGGTGGACCCCGAGTGGGTGGTGGAGAACGCCTTCGACACCGAGCACTTCCCCACCGTGCACGGGGTGCCCAGGATCAGCGGCATGGCGGTGCGGACCGGTGCGGGCGGCGAGTTGTCCGTCGAGGCCACGTTCCACACGCTCGGCGGCCCCACGTGGCAGCGGCGGGTGGCCGACACCCGCTTCCACGCCACCGCCTTCAGCCCCACCGTCGTCGCGACCGAGATCGGGGCTCCCGGATCGGAGCACGTCGTGATCACGACCACCACGCCGCGGCCGGGGGGATGCGTCGCCCGGGTGGCGATCGGCGTGCGCGACGACCAGCTCGCGATCCTGGACATGCTGATCGCGGGCAGCAAGACCGCCTTCCAGCAGGACATCCCGATCTGGGAGCATCTCGACCCGCGGGCGCCGCAGAACTACGACGGCGGAGACGAGGCCGTGGTCGCCTTCCGCCGGTTCGTCGCGGAATTCGGGGAGGCGTGATGGCCGGCCTCGCCGTGCACCGGTGTGGTTCGAGCGGTCCGGGGGTGCTGTGGATCCACGGCTACACGATGGACTCCACGCTGTGGAAGCCGCTGTGGGACCTGCTCCCCGGGTTCAGGCACATCGGTGTCGACCTCCCCGGGCACGGTGCCTCCGGGGTGCTGCCGCCGGGCCTCACCCTGCCGGAACTCGCGGACAGACTGGCCGGGGTGGCCGGGGACCACGGCGCCGACCGGGTGGTGGGGCTCTCCTTCGGCACGATCTCGGCGCTCCAGCTGGCCGTCGACCATCCCGAGGTGACGCGCGCGCTGGTGGTGGCCGCGCCGGGACTGAACGGCGGCGCCCTCGATCCGGCGGCCGGGCGGCGCAGGCGCGAGCTCACCGCCCTGGCCAGGATGGGGGCCGGCGGCGACGTGCTGGCCGACCTGTGGATGTCCTCGCCCCCGGACATCTACACCGGCACGCTCCGCCATCCGCAGGTGCGTGCCCGCATCCGCGCGGTCGTCTCCCGGCACTCCTGGCAGGAACTGCGGGGCGACGGCATGCGGACGCTCGTCAGTCATCCGCAACTCGGCGACCTGCACAGGATCGAGGCGCGCACCCTCGTGGTGAGCGGAACCGAGGACATGGAGGCGTTCCTGCGCAACGCCGCGACCATCCACCGATCGGTGCCGGGCTGCCGGCGACTGGACGTGCCGGGGGCGGGGCACCTGCCCCTCCTGGAATGTCCCGAGGCGGTGGCGGGCCCCCTGGCCGCGCACCTGGCTCCGGGCCCGGACGATCGGGCCCCGGCCCCGGCCCCGGGTCCGGTTCCGGCTCCGGGGCCGGGGCCGGACCCGGACGGTCAGGCCATCTGACGCCGGGCGAGGGCGGCGAACACGCCGCCTTCCTCGGCTATCAGCTGTTCGTAGCTGCCCTGCTGCACGATCTTTCCCTGGTCGAGGACGACGATCCGGTCGGCGTCGATGATGGTGGACAGCCGGTGCGCGATGACGACGCGGGTGGCGTTCAGCCGCCGGGTGCTCTCGGCGACGATCCGCTGGGTCGGGTTGTCGAGCGCGCTGGTGGCCTCGTCGAAGAAGACCATACGGGGCCGGGAGACCAGCGCCCGGGCGATCATCAGGCGTTGCCGCTGGCCGCCGGAGACCGTGCTGGATCCCTCGGAGATCACCGTGTTCATGCCCATCGGCATCTCCTTGATGTCCTCGTCGATCCCGGCCATCTTGGCGGCCTCCCAGGCGTCGTCCACGCTGTAGGCGGTCGATCCGATGATGTTCGACTTGATGTCGCCGGCCAGCAGCGCGCCGTGCTGCATGACCACGCCGCACTGCCGGCGCACCGCGGTGATGTCGAGTTCGGCCAGGTCCTGCCCGTCGTAGAGGACGACGCCGGTGTCCGGGGTCTCGAAGCCGAGCAGCAGCCGCAGCAGCGTCGACTTCCCGCACCCGGTGGGACCCACGATCGCCAGGAACTCGCCCGGCAGCACGTCGAGGGAGACCTCGTCGAGGATCAGCGGTCCGTCGCCGCCGTAACGGAAACTCACGTGGGCCAGCGAGATCTCACCGGACAACTCACCGGGATCGGCCTTGTCGCTCTGGCCCTCGGCCTCGGCGCGCAGGATCGGCGACAACTTCTCGACCATGGGGACCGCGCCGACCACCGTGATCGCCACCCCGGTGAACGCCAGCGTCGCGGCGAGCAGCAGGTTGAAGGCGGTGAAGAAGGCCAGGAACGTGAACACCGACAGATCCGAGCGGACGGTGACCAGGAAGATCAGCACCGCGCAGCACAGCGGGAACCCCGCGTTGAAGGTGGTGAGCCAGTTCTGCGCGCGGCGGGCGGCGGCGGCCTGGGCGCGGCCCCTGACGAACCCGCGCGACCACATCGCGAAGGCGCGGTCCTCCGCGGCGGCCACCCGGAGCTTGGTCAGCCCGTTGAGCAACTGGTAGACCCGCGACGACAGCTTCTGCTCCCACGAGTAGAGATCGCGCTGACAGCGGATCTGCCGGAAACCGGCCACCCCGCAGACCACGATGCTGATCGCGACCAGTCCCGTCGCCAGCAGCGCCATCGGCACGTCGAGGACGAACAGCAGTCCCAGGTTGACCACCCCGGCGAAGAGGGCGAGGACGGCCGAGGTGATCACGCTGGACAGCAGTTCCTGCGCCGCGCTCACGCCGAGCGCGGCGGTGCCGAGCTCACCGGCGGCGTACCGGCCGAAGAACGAGGCGGGCAGCGACATCAGCCTGGCCCAGATCGCCGCCTGCAACCTGCTGGTCGCGCGGCCCTGCATGCGCAGCACGGCGAGGTTCTGCACCACCGACAGCAGCGCCGCCGCGGCCCCGCAGCCGATGACCAGCAGCGCCCCCCAGGTGACGAGGTCGCGGTCGGCCCGGGCGATGAAGGTGCCGAGCACCGCTCCGGTCATCAGCGGTACGGCCAGGCCGAGCAGCGCCACCAGCAGGCCGGTGACCGTCAGCCTGACCAGGTCGCCGCGGCTGCCGTACAGCGAGAAACGCAGCAGCGACCAGGGAGAGTGGTCGCCCGGCGGCAGCGGCGCGTAGATCGCCAGGGCGGTCCCGTCCAGCGTCTTGGCCACCTCCGGTGTCACCGCCCGGGAGCCGTCCGCCGACGCCACCACGTAACCGCCGCGTTCCGGCAGCAGCGCGACGGGCCGGCGCCCGGCCCTGACGAACCCCACCATCGGGCCGAGGTCCTGCTTCCACCAGCGGCCCTCCAGCCGGACGCTCCTGGTCGGCACGCCGGAGGCCGCCGCGATCCGCTCCAGGCGGTGCCGGTCGCGCCCGTGGACCTCACCGTACGGCTCGCGCACGTCGAATCCGAGCCGGGCGGCGACCAGCCGCATCGCGACGAGCTCGGGGGAGCGGCCGGACAGCTCGGCCAGCCGCAGCTGGTCGGGCGACCCGGCCAGGACGGCGTCGTAGCCCCTGGCCGCGGACCTGACCCGCTCGCCGTTGCGTTCAGCACGGAGTTGGAGCGCCGCGCGCTCAGCGGTCTGCTGCCGCGCGACGCGGTCATCGATGACATGCAGCACCTGGCAGGCGTGCCCGATCAGGTGCTCGGTCAACCGGCACTCGGCCAGCAGGTCGGCGCTGGTGGCCGAGCTGAGCCGGACCGCGGTCTCGGCCACCAGCCAGTCGCGTTCCGTCAGGCAGAGCACGCCGCCGGGGGTGAGCGTCCTGCCCGCCCGCTCGGGGATGACCGCGGTGCCCTCCTCGACGCGGACCCAGCGGACTCCGTCGACCGACCTGATCGGGAGCCGGGGGGCGGCCGTGGTCTCACCGTCCGCCTCCAGCGGGACGAAGGCCCGGGGCGGCAGCTGCTCGTGGAGCGCGGTGGCGATGACCTCGATCCCGTGGTCGAGGCCGCGGAGGAAACCGGAGGACAGCGCCTCCGGGGAGTCCAGGCAGGTGAGCGGCACCCAGGCCAGCCGGGCCTCGCCGACCGGACGGCCGACGATGCTGTGCACGGGACCCGGCGGCGAACCGAGCAGCAGACTGCCCTCGTCCGCCCGGGCCAGGAAGGTCCAGCGGCCGGTGGGCCGTCCGCCGGTCAGCCGGACCGCGAACAGGTCGAGCGCGCCGGACTCGACCAGGAGCAGCCTGGCCGGGTCGTCCAGGATCACCAGACGGTCGCGCTGATAGTCGATCGCGACGGCGCCGGAGAGCGTGAGGGTCACTGGAATCCTTCCCCGGCGGCCGAGTCGACCAGGGCCGCGTAGCGTCCGCCGAGTTCGACCAGGTCGCCATGGTGGCCGCGTTCGACGATCTCGCCGTGCTCCAGCACGATGATCTCGTCCGCGTCGCGGATGGTGGAGAGCCGGTGGGCGATGATCAGGCAGGAGCATCCCCTGCGGTGCAGGTTGTCGGCGATGATCCGTTCGGTCTCCGCGTCCAGCGCGCTGGTCGCCTCGTCGAGGATCAGCAGCGTGGGGTCGGAGACCAGGGCTCTGGCGATCTCCAGCCGCTGGCGCTGGCCGCCGCTGAAGTTGCGTCCTCCCTCGTGGACGACGCTGTTGATACCGCCCGGCCGGGCGGCGATCACATCGAAGATCATCGCGTCGCGCAGGGCGGCGTTGACGACGTCGTCGCTGATCGAGTCGTCCCACAGCGTGAGGTTGTCCCTGACCGTGCCCTCGAACAGCGCGACCTCCTGGTCGACGAAGGCCACCGAGGCGGCGAAGGCCTCGTGCCCGACCTCCCGGCGCGGCCGGCCGTCGATGAGGATCTCTCCCGACCGCTGCTCGAACAGGCCCGCGACGAGACGGCCCACGGTCGACTTGCCGCTGCCGGATCCCCCGACGATCGCCACCCTGCGGCCGGGCACGAGGGAGAACGACAGGTCCCTGAGGACGAGGGGCGCCAGCGGCCCGTAGCCGAAGGTCACGTTCCGGAACTCCAGGTAACCGTCGAGCCGCTCCTCGTCCTTCCCGGTCGCGCGGCGGAACGCCGGGTCCTCGCCGTAGCGTTCCACGTCGTGCAGCCGGTTCACGTCGGCGGTGATGTCCTGCACGCGTTCGCCGAGCTCCGTCAGCTGGGTGACCGGCCTGCTCAGCGCGGTGAGCAGGCTCTGGAAGGCCACCAGCATGCCGATGCTGATCGCGCCGTCCAGCACCCGCAACCCGCCGATCAGCAGGATCAGCCCGGTGTTGGCGGTGGCCAGCAGCGCCGGGACGACCGAGATGACCGTGGTGGGCAGGCCGAGCTGCTGTTTGGCCGTGGTCACCTTGGCCAGGAACCCCGACCACCGGGCGAACGCCTGGGCCTCGGCCCCGGTCGCCTTGATGGTCTCGATGAGCTGCAGGGTGTTGAACGTCGTCGCGGTGAGCCTGCCCTGGTCGGTGCGGAGCTTGGTCACCGCGTCGGTGCGGGCCCTGGCCACCCAGTGCAGGACGAGGATGTTGAGCAGCGCCATGCCGCTGCCGATCACACCGAGCAGGAGGTCGTAGCGGAGCAGGATGAAGCCGTAGAACAGGACGAGCACCAGGTTGAGACCGGTCGCGGCGAGGTCGCGGGAGAGCAGTTCGGCCACGTTGTCGTTGACCGACACGCGCTTGGCCACCTCGGCGGGCTGCCGCTGAAGGTAGAACTCCACCGGCAGCCGGAGCAGGTGCCGGAAGAACCGGCCCGAGCTGACGAGCGCCATCCTGAACTCGATCCGCAGCAGATGGAGCCGCTGGATCGCGGTCAACGCGAACAGACCCGCGGCCGTGGCGGTCATCGCCAGCAGCAACGGGGGCAGGAAGCCGGATCCGGGGTCAGTCAGCACCCGGTCGATGAAGACCCGGAAGTAGGCGGGTCCGGTCAGGCCGAGCACGACCAGCAGCAGGCTGGCGAGCAGCACCAGGGACAGCGCGCCGCCGGTGGGCATCCGCCTGCGCAGCAGCGCGTCGATCAGCCGGGGCCGCTTGCCGCCCCGCTCGAAGCCGGGGCCCGGTTCGAAGGTGAGCACGATGCCGGTGAAGCCGGAGTCGAAGTCGTCCCAGGTCACCGTGCGCGGCCCCGAGGCGGGGTCGTTGACCGCGACGTACCGTCTGCCACGCCGCGTGCGGATGCCCTCGACGACCATGAAGTGCTGGAAGGCCCAGAAGATGATGTACGGCCCCCGCACCGTGAGCAGGTCGGCCGTATCGATCTGGAACCCCTTGGCCTCGAGGCCGTAGCTGCGCGCGGCGTCCAGGAGGTTCTTGGCGTTGGCGCCGTCCCGGGAGACCCCGCACGCCGTACGGAGCTCCTCAAGCGGGACGAAACGCCCGTAGTGGGCCAGCACCATGGCCAGCGAGGCGGCCCCGCACTCCACCGACTCCATCTGGATGACCGTCGGGGTGCGGGTGCGCCAGCGCCGGGTCCGCCGCCCTGAGCTGGAGGGAAGGATCGTGTCGGTCCGCTCCCCGGTCGTGTCCTCCGGCGGCGGAGCTGTCGTCTGTGTCATGGTCACTGCCCGAGGACGAAGGTGATCGGTGTCCGTCCCCCGAGCTTGATGCTGCCGGTGACGTGGACCTGCGACTGAAGGGACTGCGGTCCGCCCTGGGCCGACCAGTCGTAACCGGTCGGCGTGCGGCTGTTCCTGACCAGGTCGACGACCACGAGCCGGGGCCCCAGGCCGTTGAGGAAGTACCGGTCGGCGATGACCGGGTCGCCGAGGAGACTGGTCAGCGCCGCCTTGGTCAGCGGGTAGGGGCTGACGGAGGTCACCGTGCCGTGGAGCACGCCGTACCTGGAGACGGGGGCCGAGGCGACCGACAGGTCCACGGGACGACCCGGCTCGACGCCCGCCGCCGAGCCGGGTACGAAGAGCATGGCCAGCAGGCGGTCGTCGGGCGCGTCGGTCCGCTCGACGGTGGCCACCGTGGTGCCGTGCGACACCGCCTGGCCGTGGCCGATGGCGACGCTGACGACCCGCCCGGCGAAGGGGGCGCGGATCTCCTCCACCTTCCCCCTGGCCGTGACGACCTCTCCGAGGAGCTGACCGGCGCGCACGTCGTCGGCGGGGGCCACCCGGACGTCGCGCACCAGGCCGGTGAGCGTGCTGTGCAGCGGCGCCACGCCGAGCGGGCGGGTGAGCAACCCCTCCGCGCGGACCGTGTACGGCAGCCGCCCGGCGAACGCCCAGACCCCGGCTCCGGCGATCAGCGCCGTCACCACCAGCACGGCGATCCAGCCGCGTGGCCGGGCGAGTGAGGTCACCGAGTCCAGCTCGTCCGGTTCTCGCATGCGCTGCAGCGCTTTGAAACGGAACTGCATCGTTGGTTCCTTAAAGGGTGGACGGGCGGCTGCCGAGGACGAGTTCGCCCACGCTGCCCTCGGTGAGATAGTCGATGCCGCTGGCCGCGGCGAAGTCGCCCGCGTCGCCGCCGCCGAGCCCGCAGACCGACAGCCCCATCGCGGTGGCCACCAGGTAGATCGTCTGGTAGATCACGCCGACGTGTTTGAGCGTGAGGGAGTAGGCGATGGTCTCGTACTTCCAGCTGAGGCGGCCGAACCGGGCGGTGATCGTCAGCAGCACCTGGGGTTCGGCGTCCATCAGCGCCATCGACCGGGCCGCCTCCACCAGCCGCCGCACCGCGGGCGAGGGCTCGGCGACCAGCTCCAGCGCGTGATCTCCGGCGTGGTAGTGCCACAGCCCCGGCTCGACGCCGTCCACGTTGGTGACCAGCGGGTAGATCTCGTGCTCGTAGATCGCGCCCCCGGAGGGATAGGGACGGTTGGACAGGTCGAGACCGTGTTCGCCGTGCAGCACGGTCCGCTGCCTGACCGTGCGGTACAGCAGCTCGCCGAGCTGGTCCAGGGTGATGGGCCGGGAGTCGTCGTGCACCCTGACGGACCGGCGTTTCTCGATCACCTCGGTCAGCGGCGGATCGGCGGCGGCGACGGCCGCCAGGTCGGGGACGCGCAGCCGGACGCGCGGCCCGGTGCGGCGGTCGGGCGTGACCGGCGGCGCCGCCCCGTGCTCCAGGCCGCGGTAGCTGGCGCCGTACTGCGGTGACAGCCTGGTCCCCCTGGCCCTGGCGTGCGACCACAGGTCGTGGAAGTCCCACAGGGGGCCGCCGGGGCTCGCGGTGCCCGCCGGCTCCAGCAGGCCCGCCCCGGCGAACAGCCGCAGCAGCTCGGGTTCCTCGGCCGGGGACACGCCGCCGGCCAGGCGGCCCAGCAGCCCGGCCGTCTCCGGGGCGAGGTCGAGCACGCAGTGCCCGGTCGGCGCCTGGGCGAGCAGACCGCCGCCCTCGGCCCGGATCATGACGTACGGCGCCAGCCGTACCGGGACCGCGGGGTCGAGACGGACCGGCACGCTGACCGGGCCGCGTCCGACGGGCCGCAGCCGGGCCCGCTGCCGCCCGTCCGCCGACAGCAGGGCGTGCTCCAGGCGGCCCAGGACGTCGAGCCTGCGCAGCAGCACGTGCAGCAGCATCAGGTCGGTGGGTCCGCACTGGGCGGCGAGTTCCAGTTCGGAGGCGTCGCGGTCGGCGAGGGTCTGCGCCGCCTCCTTGAGCGCCGCGGGCGGCCGGGGGCCGAGCAGCGTGCCGGCCTCCTCGTTCGGGCACAGCCTGATCACCATCTGGTCGCGCGTCGCGGTCCCCATCAGAAGAACACACTTCTGGGGTTGAAGCCGTCCTCGGTGGTGGGCTGATCGAGCCAGCCGAGTTCGACGGGCACGTCGTACAGGCGGCCCGGGCCCAGCCGCCGCCAGAAGTGCCGCATGCCGGGGACGACGACCTTGACGACGTTGAGGTCGAGGTCGGGCTTGGACTGGTCGAGCACCAGCGTCTCCAGGCCGTGCGCGGCCAGGCGGGTCACGCACCCCTCCACCATGACCTTCAGGTCGTCGCCGGCGTCGAGGGCCGGGAGGGTCCGCGCGGTCGCCGCCGGGTCGGGGACGAGCCACGGTTCGGCCTCCACGGTGGCCTCACGCCACCACTCCAGGGTGCCCGGATCGTCCTCCAGGTAGATCGTGCCGCCGTCGGCGTCGCGCTGCTCGATCGCCGGAAGGAACTGGTTGACCTCGGTGATCGCCCGGATCAGGGCCAGCCGGGAGTCGAGGTGGGCGCCGAACCCGAGGACGATGTCCTGCACGGGGTGGTCGGTGCGGTGCGATACGCAGACATAGGCGGGGACGCCCAGGTCGGAGGTGATGTCCAGGACCCACAGGCTGCGTGAGGCGGCGGCGTAGAACTCGCGCAGCAGGTCGATGTAGGGGTCGCGGACCGAGTCCAGGTCGACCGCGGGGCGGCGTACCCGGTTGTACCACCACAGCGCGACGCTGTCCCGCTCGATCAGCTCGCACAGTCCCTGCAGGACCGCCTCCTCGACGGTGTTGCCGCTGGCGCAGCCGTTGGCGTCGCTGTAGCAGACGTAGCTGTCCTCGACGTCCGGGTGGCCGTACCAGGCGTAGGAGGCGGGCACGTGACGCACCCGCTGCTCGGTGAGCGACCACAGCGGCGACCAGTCCAGCGGCTGGTCGGGCCGGAGCGGCCGGGGCACCTTGTGCAGGCGGGTGTCCGGCCTGGCGTTCCACTCCAGCCGGGTGGCGAACTGCCGCTCGGAGAAGAGCATGAGGTCGTTGGGCGCGATCGCGGAGTCCGCGAGCTCGTCGAAGCTCGCGTGGACGACCGGTTCGTCGCCGCGCCACACCCCGCTGTAGCGCTCGATGGCCTCGCAGACCGCGCTGGTCTTGGCCTGGATGTCGGTGCGTCCCTTGCCGCCGCTCTGCCCGCGCAGGTTGCGCTTCAGCATGGCCAGGTTGTCCCTGGTCACCGCGAAGTTGTGGCCGGCGCTGTAGCTGCGGGTGATGCCGTTGTCGTCGCCGGACAGGCTGCCGAGCCGGGTGATCGCGCCGAGGAAGGGGCTGATGTGCCGCTCCAGCCGGTCGAAGGTCTCCTTGGGAGTCAGCACCCGGTAGCCGCCGTCCTGGCGGAAGTTCACCCGCCTGGAGACCAGCTCGACCCGCGGATCCCGGTCGGCGGTGATCGACGGGTCGCCGCACGCCGGGCACTGCGGCCGCCGTACCAGCTCATGGGTGGCGATCTCGAAGCTGCGGGTGTCCAGGGTGACCAGCCGCCCGTCGGCCAGTTCGGACGAGCCCGTCACCACGGACCTGGCCAGTTCCTCAGCCAGGAGCCCGGCGACGGTCCGGGCGCCGGAGGGCAGGCCCGCCAGCGATGTCCGGACGGGGTCGTCCCCGCGTTTGCGCTGCAGGTAGCTCTCCACCTGGCGGTTGCTCTCGACGCGCTGCGCCAGGCACTCCCAGCAGCCGGTACGGCCCGGCGTGAAGATCGGGCCGAACCACAGGGACAGGCCGCGCGGCTTGACCGGCAGCCACGACCGGCCCGCCCGCAGGAAGGCGGCGTTGAGGTCGCGCAGCGCCGGATTGAGGTAGTCGTCGGTGACCACCAGCGTGCTGCCGGGCGCGTCCGGGGCGATCGAGAGCTGCTTGGCCGGGTCCGACGGCCTGGCCCGCAGCCCGTTGTCCCGCAGGGCGGCCAGCACGGCGGTCGCGTCGGCGTCGCCGAGCGTGACGACGGCGATCGGGTGCTCCGCCATGAGCCGGTCCACACCTGCGGGGTCGGCCCCCGTGTAGTCCCAGTAGGCCAGTTCGGGCCCCGGCAGGTCGGGGCTGCCGTCGGCGAGGTGTCCCAGCGCGGCGTAGCGGTGGACGGCGAACAGCACCTGGGTGAAGGGCAGGCCGGTGACGGCGGCGATCTCCTCGACGCTGTGCCCGCCGTCCAGCAGCGGCAGGATCCGCACCGCGCTCTCACCCTCGACGACGTGACTCTGTTCCTCGGAAATCAAAAACGCCTGCGAGGTTCCGATGACTTCATGGGAAAAATGGGCTTTCAAGCGCGGGTGATGTACCACTGGATCCCTCCGAAGAAAATTCACCTATCGTCAGAGGTACTCGGTGGCCCGCGTCCGGGTAAATACGGAACCCATGCGGGCGTACGTACATACGTACGCCCGCGGCCCGCGATGCGTACCGGGATTCCTCCGCACCCTTTACCGGAGGCGGAGGATCAGTCATCCTGTAAGTGCTGATCAACGCCGAAGGGATGAGTATGAACCCGAAGAACATAGCCTTCGTGGTGACGATGATCTACAGTGCCGCCGTCGCCCTGCTTGCGATCTTCACTTCGTGGACGGTCACCGCGTGGGTCGCCATCCCGGGTGCGTTCCTGGTGGCAGGCCTCTATACGTGGGCGGCCATGAGCAGGCAGCGGCTCGGGTAGCCGTCTGGGGTCCGAGGGCGGGCCGGCCGGAACTCGTTCCGGCCGGCCCGCCCTTTTTGCGTCCCGCCGACATGACGAAGTACGGCTCCGCCCCGTAAACCGGCACCGACTTCAGGAAGTCTGCACGGAAAATCACCGGATTCCGGTCCCATCTGACTTAGGCGACGCGAAATCGGCGGTGACCGGAAAAGTGTAATTAAGCCCTTTGACAATGGAACGACGCGGCTGCCAGCCTCATTCGTGTAGGACGTCGGAACTGAACTCAGGGGTGCCGGTGAACAAGCGAATTCTTGTGATTCTCTCCGAGTACGGATACTGGTCCGAAGAACTCGTCGGCCCGTTGTCGGCGTTTGACGGGCAGGGGTACGAGGTGGATTTCGCCACCCCCACGGGGAAGCGGGCCCACGCGCTCCCGCCCAGCCTGGACGAGGGCTACGTCGATCCGCCTCTCGGCCGTACGGTGACCACCGCCGAGGTGGCCGCGCTGGGCCGCGAGCTGGAGGCGTCCGGTCGTCTCGACGACCCGCTGAACCTCGAGGCATGGGTGCCCGAACGCCCCTACAGCAGCGAACCCGACCACCTGCGGAAGCTGGAGGAGTACCACCGGCGGCTCGACCGGGTGGCGGCCGAGGTGGCGGACTACTCCGCGGTGGTGCTGGTGGGAGGCAGCGGCCCCATCGTCGACATGGCCAACAACCAGCGGGTGCACGACGTGATCCTCGCGTTCCTGCGGGCGGGCAAGCCGGTCGCGGCGGAGTGCTACGGCGTGGCCGCGCTGGCGTTCGCCAGGGACTGGGACGACCGCAAGAGCATCATCTGGGGCAAACACGTCACCGGGCACTGCAAGGAGTACGACTACAAGGACGGCACCGGATTCCTCGGCACGGACTTCGTCATGGGGCCGCCGCCGTACCCGCTGGAGTACATCCTGCGTGACGCCACCGGCCCGGACGGCGCCTACCACGGGAACTTCGGCAAGCCGGTGTCGGTGATCGTGGACTATCCGTTCATCACCGGCCGGTCCACCCCCGACTCCTTCCTCACCGGCCAGAAGGTGGTCGAGGTGCTGGAGCAGGGGCTGACCAGGTACGGCTGGTGAGATCCCGCCGATGACCGCGAAACAGGGCAAGTTCAAGATTCTGGAGCAGTTCGCCGCCGACGGCATGACCCTCATGTTCGGCAACCCGGGGACCGTCGAGCAGGGACTCCTCGACGCGCTCGACCAGACCCCCGGCTTCCGGTACGTCCTCACGCTGCAGGAGACCGTGGCGGCCGGGATCGCCGACGGCTACGCCCGCGCGGCCGGCGGGCCCGCCCTGGTGCAGCTGCACAGCGGCGTCGGCCTGGGCAACGCCGTCGGCATGCTCTACCAGTCGATGCGCGGGCACACGCCGCTGGTGGTCATCGCCGGTGAGGCCGGTGTCCGCTACGAGGCGATGGACGCCCAGATGGCGGCCGACCTGGTGGCGATGGCGCGCCCGGTGACCAAGCACGCCACCCGGGTGACCAGCTCGCAGTCGTTGCTGCGGGTGCTCCGCCGGGCCGTGAAGATCGCGATGACGCCTCCGCGCGGCCCGGTGTTCGTCTCCCTCCCGATGGACGTTCTCGACGAGCTCAACGACGAGCCCGTCGTCCCCGCGTCGATCCCGCTCACCGCGACCGCCCCGTCGGCGGGGACGGTGGCCGGGGCGGCCGAGCTGCTGGCGGGCGCGGAGCGGCCCCTCGTCCTCGTCGGCGACGGCGTCGGTCTCTCCGGCGCGCAGGCCGAACTGGTCAGGGTCGCCGAACTGCTCGGCGCCGACGTGTGGGCGGTGGACTCCTCCGAGGTCAACATGCCGGCGTCGCACCCGCTCGCCCGGGGACAGCTCGGCCACATGTTCGGCGAGCACAGCGCCGCCGTGACCGGCGTCGCCGACGCCGTGCTCATCGTCGGCACCTATGTGTTCCCCGAGGTCTTCCCGGCCCTGGACAGCCCCTTCCGGCCGGACGCGAAGATCGTCCACATCGATCTCAACGCCTATGAGATCGCCAAGAACTTCCCCGTGGACCTGGGGCTGGTCGCCGACCCCAAGGCCACGCTCGCCATGCTCGGGGCCGCCCTGGCCGAACGGCTGACCCCGGCCGATCTCAAGGCGGCCTCGGTACGGCGGGCCGTACGCGAGACCGAGGCCGGCCGGCGGCGGGCGCAGGTGGCGAGGGCCGACGTCACCGGGTCGACGCTGCGCGCCTTCCTGAAGGAGCTGGCGGCCGCGGCCCCGGACGACCTCGTCGTCTTCGACGAGGCGCTCACCGCCTCCCCGGCCATCGCCGACTACTTCCCCGCCGACCGGCCCGGGAGCTACTTCCTGACCAGGGGCGGGTCCCTGGGCGTGGGCATCCCCGGCGCGATCGGGGCCAAGCTCGCCCACCCCGGCCGGACCGTCGTCGGCTTCACCGGGGACGGCGGGGCGATGTACACCTACCAGGCGCTGTGGACGGCCGCGCGCTACGACGTCGGCGCCAAGTTCGTGGTCTGCAACAACGGCAAGTACAAGCTGCTCGACGACAACATCGAGCAGTACTGGAGGGAGCGGGACATCCCGCCGCACGCGTTCCCCTCCTCGTTCGATCTGTCCCATCCCCGGATCAGGTTCGCCGAGCTCGCCCGCGGGCTGGGCGTCGAGGGCATCCGGGTGGAGAAGCCGGAGCAGGCGGCCGAAGGGGTCCGCCGGATGCTCGCCTCTCCCGGGCCGTTCGTCGTCGACCTGTCCACCCTCCCCTAAGGAATCCCATGTCCTCTCAGGCGTCCCCCCGACCGTCCGGTCAGCCGTCCAGTCAGCTCAGTCAGGAGGCCGTCCGGCTTCTCGCCAAGGCGTGGTACGAGGCGCTCGACCGGCACGACGAACTCGCCGACGTGACCAGGTTCCTGGTGGACGACGGCCTGGAGATGCGTTTCCCGGAGGCCACGGCCCGCGGTCACGCCGGGTTCGCCGGCTGGTACGAGGCGGTCACCCACCGGTTCTTCGACGAGACGCACACGATCACCGAGGTCGAGGTGACGCCCGGCGCCACCGAGGCGACCGTGACCGTGCTGGTGAACTGGCAGGCCAGCGTCTGGAACCCGCCGAAGCCGCGGAGCGAGTGGCTGGGGTTCGACGCCGACCAGACCTGGATCGTGGTGCCCGGCGAGAACGGGCCGCTCATCAAGACCTACATCGTCAACGGCCTGGCGCCCATGCCGGGCTCCGCCTCGCTCTGATCACCCAGGCGACGGCTCACGAAGGAGTGGATGAACATGACCGCTGTGACACCCGAGCTGGTCGACGCCGCCTACGCGGCGCTGGGCTCGGGAGACCCCGCGCAGGTGGCCAGGTACTGGCACGAGGACATGCGCTGGTGCGTGCCGGGCAACCACCAGCTCGCCGGTTGGTACGAGGGCAGGGACGCCTTCCTCGGATTCATGGAGCGCGTGGGCAAGCTGTCCGGCGGCTCCTTCTCCATGGAGCGCGTCGCGGTGCTGACCGGCGGTGACTACTCGGCCGACGTCACCCACAACGTGGGGCGCCGGGCCGGTGCGACCGGGGCGGCCTCGCCGTACGACAGCCTCGACATCGACGTGGTCCACGTGCTGCGGTGGAGCGACGGCAGGGTGGTCGAGGGACGCGGGGCGATCTTCGGTGACGGCACCACCCGGTTCAACCAGTTCTGGTCCCAGCTGGACGCCGGCGGCGCCCGGATCAGCGGGTGAGCCCCATGGACGCTCGGGACATCCTGGACAGCTACTACCGGTACGCCAACGCGGGGGACTGGGATCGCTGGTGCGACCTGTTCGCCGACGACATGGTCATGGATGAACAGCTGGCCGGTCACATCGAGGGGGCGGCGACGCTGCGCTCGATGATGAGCGGAATGGGCGAGATGTACGCGTCCTTCCAGAACAATCCGCGTCACTTCCTGGTGGACGGGGAACAGGCCGCCGTCGTCTCCCGGATCGTCGCGGAGAGCGCCGCCGGCGAGCCCATCGAGGCCCAGGTGATGAACTACTTCCGCATCACTGACGGAAAGATCACCTACATGTCCAATTATCACGACACTGCCCCTTTTGGGGTCCTCAAGTAAGGAAAGGCACCATGTCCAACACCGATCTCGTGATGCGCATGTACGACTACTTCAACGAGGGCAACCTGAACGGGATCCGGGAGGAGCTCTTCCACCCCGAGATGGTCTGGCGGATGCCCGGCCACCACCCGCTGAGCGGCGAGCACCGGGGCGTCGACGAGGTGATGGCCTTCCTCGGGCAGCTGTTCCAGGCCGGTATCCGGGTGGACGACGTGCACTTCGGCGAGCTGGACAACGGCACCGTCGTGGAGAAGCACGTGGGCCACGGGAAGCTGGGCGCCGAGGAGGTGCTGTTCCCCACCTGCACCACCTACGGCGTACGGGACGGCAGGCTCGCCGACGTCCAGGTCCACACCGCCGACCAGCACCTGGTGGACCGTTACATGTGGAACCAGTTCCAGCTCAAGCCGGTCGGCGACCGCCTCCAGTAGCCGTTCGCGCGGAGACGGGGCCGACCCGTCTCCGCGCATCATGGGGAGTTCTGATGAGCGAGTTCGACTACATCATCGTCGGCTCCGGCGCGGCCGGAGGCACCCTCGCCTACCGCCTGACCGAGAACCCCGACGTGCGGGTCCTGCTCCTGGAGGCGGGCGACAGCACGATCCCGCCCGAGGTGGACGAGCCGGCGGCCTGGTTCAGGCTGCTGGGCGGCTCCGCCGACTGGGGGTACCGGAGCGTCCCGCAGCGGGGGCTCGGCGGGCGGGTGACCCACGAGCCGCGGGGCCGGGGCCCCGGAGGAAGCAGCAACCTCTACATCATGATGCACGTCCGGGGGCACCCCTCGGACTACGACAACTGGGCCTACCAGGGAGCGGCCGGCTGGTCCTACGCGGACGTGCTGCCCTACTTCGACAGGATCGAATCCCTGCAGGACGCGGCCGGTCCCGCGGCCGGGCCGCAGCGGATCACCGACGCGGGGCTGCACCGTCCCAACCCGGCGTCGCGGGCCTTCATCGACGCCTGCGTCGAGCTGGGCTACCCGGAGCTGAAGGACTTCAACTCCGGTGAGATGTCCGGAGCGGGCTGGCACCAGCTGGACGTCGCCGACGGCCGCCGCCAGGGGGTGCTGGCCTCCTACATCGAACCCGCGCTGCGCCGTCCCAACCTCACCCTGCGGACCGGCGCGCAGGCGACCCGGCTCCTGTTCGACGGGGACACCTGCGTCGGGGTGGAGTACCTCCAGCGGGAGCGACCGGCCGGGCTCCCCGGCCGGGACGTGGGCGAGGCGGGCGAACCCGGCCTGCACCGGGTGCACGCCGCGGCGGAGGTCATCGTCGCATGCGGCGCCATCGAGTCGCCCAAACTCCTCATGCTCTCCGGCCTGGGCGACCCCGCCCAACTGCGTCCCTTCGGCATCCAGGTGCGCCGGGCGCTGCCCGGTGTCGGCGCCAACTTCCACAACCACGTCCTCACCGGGCTCATGACCGAGACCCGCGCCGAACTCCCACCCCCGGCGCAGAACCTCTCCGAGAGCGCGCTGTTCACCGCGTCCGCGCCCGGACTGCCCGCCCCCGACCTGCAGCTGGCCTTCGTCCACGTCCCCTTCGACATCATCGTCGGCCGGGACCATCCGAACACGGTCAGCGTGCTGCCCGGAGTGGTCAGACCGGCTTCCCGGGGCTGGATCAGACTGGCCAGCCCCGATCCCACGGCCAAACCCCTGGTCAACCCCAACTACCTCGGCGACAGGTCCGACCTGGACCGCTTGGTCCAGGGAGTCCGGCTCGCCAGGGAGATCATGGGCACCCGCGCGTTCTCTCCCTGGAACAAGGGTGAACTGCGGCCGGGCGCCGCGGTGACCAGCGACACCGATCTCGCCGGGTTCGTCAGGAACACCGCCGACAGCTACCACCACCAGGCCGGCTCCTGCCGGATGGGCGTCGACGACCTGTCGGTCGTCGACCCCGAGCTCCGCGTCCACGGGATCGGCGGGCTCCGGGTGGTGGACGCCAGCGTCATGCCCGCCGTGCCGTCGGGCAACTGCCACACCGGCATCGTCATGATCGCGGAACGTGCCGCCGATCTGATCAAGGGAGCCCAGCATGGCTGATCTGACCGGTCACAGGATCGCGATCCTGCTGGAGAGCGACTTCTACGAACCCGAGATCTTCTACTACCAGCGGCGTTTCGCCGAGGAGGGCGCGCAGGTCCACTTCCTCACCCGGCTGTGGGGCCAGCCGTCGCTCACCTTCACCGGGCACGAGTACCGCGCGCCGTTCACCGTGGACCGCAGCCTGGAGAACATGAGCGACGAGGAGCTGCGGGGATACTCGGCGCTCGTCGTGCCCTCCGGGATGGTCTCCGACCGGTTGCGCTACACCGAGAACGTGGACGAACCGGCGCCGGCCGCCGCCCTGCTCCACCGGGCCTTCGCCGAACCCGCGCTGCTGAAGGGGATCATCTGCCACGGCATGTGGCTGGCGTCCACGATCCCCCAGGTCATCGGCGGCAGGAAGGTGACCTGCCACAACAACCTCGTCGGCGACGTGCGGAACATGGGCGCCGAGTACGTCGACCAGGACATCGTGGTCGACGGTGACCTCGTCACCGGCCGCACCGGCCAGCACCACCACCTGTTCGCCAGGACGATCATCGACCGGCTCGGGGCGGAGGCGACCGCATGAGGTGGTCGCACGTGGGTCTCAACTGCGCGGACCAGGTACGGACCGAGGAGTTCTACACCCGCTGGTTCGGCTTCCGCCGGGCCAGGGCGGTGCCGATCGACAACGGGGAGATCGTCTTCCTGCGGAGGGACGACGCCTACCTGGAGCTGTTCCCGGTCGGCGGCCGTACCGGCGCCGCCCGGGGAGACGGGCCGCCGGAACCCGGCACCATCCGTCACCTCGCCTTCCAGACCGACGACGTCGGGGCGTTCCTGCGCACGATGGGGGACGCGGCGGAGGTGACACTCGGCCCGCTCGGCTTCGACGAGGCGATCGAGGGCTGGCGCACCGTCTGGATCAGGGACCCGGACGGGGTCGTCGTCGAGGTCAGCCAGGGCTACCGCGACCAGGAACGTGAAGGGCACGACCATGTCTGACGTTATGAGTTTCACCTTCTCCGACACCATCGCGGGCACCGTCTCGCGTCACGACCCGGTGGGCCGGGCCTTCGGCCTGGTCACGGCCGACGGCCGGGAGTTCGAGATCTCCCTCGCCGGCGACCCGAGCGCCGAACTGCTGCGCAATCTGCAGGAGCCGTACGTCGACGCCAGCGGGCACATCGACGACATGCTGGAGGCCGGTCGCTTCCTGTTCGTCTACGGTGTCTTCTATCCCGAGGGCAGCCCGCCGCGGTTCGAGGCCAAACGCCTGATCTTCATGGACGGCAAGGCCGCCGAGTTCCGGTTCGAGGAGAAGAACTGGTGGGTCGACCAGCTTGAGAAGATAGCCGGTTTCTACCGGCAGGCGCAGTTCGGCGAGGGGCCGGTGGACTTCGCCGGCTACCGCACCGAGATCCGCCTGGGCGGTGAGAAGACCACCAGCCACGTGCAGGAGACCGACACGATCTCCCGGCTGGTGTACGGCATGGCCAGCGCCTTCCTGCTGACCGGCGACGAGACCTACCTGGAGGTCGCCGAGCAGGGGACGGAGTATCTGCGCGAGCACATGCGCTTCGTCGACCACGACGAGGACGTCATCTACTGGTACCACGGCCTGAGCGTCAACGGCGACACCGAGAAGAAGCTGTTCACCTCCGAGTTCGGCGACGACTACCACGCGATCCCGATGTACGAGCAGATCTACGCGCTCGCCGGGCCCGTGCAGACCTACCGGATCACCGGCGACCCGCGCATCCGGCGGGACGCGGACGCCACCGTCCGGCTGTTCGACAGGTTCTTCCTCGACCGGGAGCAGGGCGGCTACTTCTCACACGTCGACCCCATCCTGATGAGCCCCGACCACGAGTCCCTGGGGGAGAACCGGGAGCGCAAGAACTGGAACTCCGTCGGCGACCACGCGCCCGCGTACCTGATCAACCTCTATCTGGCCACCGGGGACCGGCGCTACGCCGACATGCTGGAGTACACCTTCGACACCATCGTCGAGCGCTTCCCCGACGACACGCACAGCCCGTTCGTGCAGGAGCGCTTCCACCGGGACTGGTCGCACGACACCACCCACGGCTGGCAGCAGAACCGGGCCGTCGTCGGGCACAACCTCAAGATCGCCTGGAACCTGATGCGGATGCACACCCTCCGCCCCAAGGACTCCTACCTCGGCCTGGCCACCGCCATCGGCGACACCATGCCCGCGGTCGGCAGCGACCGGCAGCGCGGCGGGTGGTACGACGTCGTGGAACGGGTCAAGGACGCCGGCCAGGAGGCCCACCACTTCGCCTGGCACGACCGCAAGGCGTGGTGGCAGCAGGAGCAGGCCATCCTGGCCTACCTCATCCTGCACGGGCTCACCGGCCGGGAGGACTTCCTGCGGGACGCGCGCCGGGCGGAGGCCTTCTACAACGCCTTCTTCCTCGACCACGACGAGGGCGCGGTCTACTTCAACGTGCTGGCCAGCGGCCTGCCGTACCTGCTCGGCACCGAGCGGCTCAAGGGCAGCCACTCGATGAGCATGTACCACTCGGCCGAGCTGTGCTACCTGGGAGCCGTCTACAACAACCTGCTCATCAGCGGGCGCCCGATGGACTTCTGGTTCAAGCCCCACCCCGACGGTTTCCCCGGCCGCGTCCTGCGGGTGGCGCCCGACCTGCTCCCCGCCGGCCGGGTGCGGATCACCGAGGTGGAGATCGACGGCTCCCCCCACGACGACTACGACGCCCAGGCGCTGACCGTCCGGCTTCCCGAGACGCCGCGCCAGGTGAAGGTCCGCGTCCGGCTCACCCCGGAGCAGGCGTCATGAGCAGCTTCGAGATGTCCCTGGGCCGCGTCGGAGACGCGACCACCGCGATCCTGGTCGGAGAGATCGACAGTGGTTCCGCCCACCAGCTGTTCGCCGTGCTCGTCCCGGGCGGCCAGATGCTGATCGATCTGAGTTCGGTCTCCTACGTGTCGAGCTCCGGGCTGCGCGCCCTGCTCCTGCTGCACCGGCAGGCGCGTGAGCAGGACACCAGGATGGCCATCACGGGGGTCGCGGACGAGGTCAGGTTCGTGATGGCGGCCACCGGTTTCCTGGACTTCTTCGAGATCGCCGAGGGTGTTCACCGATGACCGTCATCGACAGCAGGACGCGGATCGACTCCCATCCGACGCATCGGATCGCGGGGTACGAGGTTCGCACAGGCAGGCCGTACCCCTTCGGGGTCACCTCGGTTCCCGGCGGGCTCACCTTCTCGGTGTACTCCGACCGGGCCAGGTCGATGACGCTCGTGCTGTTCGAGCGCGGCAAGGACGAGCCCCTGGCCGAGCTGGAGTTCCCCGCGGACTTCCGGGTCGGAAGCGTCTTCTCGATGACCGTCTTCGGGCTGGACCCCGAGACGCTGGAGTACGGATTCCGCGCCGACGGCCCGTTCGATCCGGTCCGCGGCGACCGCTTCGACGCCAGCCAGATCCTGGTCGATCCGCACGCGCGGCTGATCTCCGGGCGCGAGGTCTGGGGCAGTCCGCCGAACCGGGACCGGATCTACCCCTACCGCTCCCGGCCGCTGCTGGAGGACTTCCACTGGGGCGACGACCGCCCGCCCGGCATTCCGATGGAAGAGCTGGTGATCTACGAGACGCACGTCCGCGGATTCACCAGGCACCCCTCGTCGGGCGTGTCGGCGCCCGGCACCTACGCCGGCCTCCGGGAGAAGATCCCCTACCTGCGGGAACTGGGGGTGAACTGCGTCGAGCTGATGCCGATCTTCGAGTTCGACGAGTTCGACAACCCGCACACCGACTCCGAGGGGAACCCGCTACGCAACTACTGGGGCTACAACACGCTGGGGTTCTTCGCGCCCAAGGCGGGCTACGCCGCAACCGGGAAGTACGGCATGCAGGCGGACGAGTTCAAGGCCCTGGTCAAGGAACTGCACAGGGCCGGCATCGAGGTGATCCTCGACGTGGTCTTCAACCACACCGCCGAGGGCAACGAGAACGGCCCGACGATCTCCTTCCGCGGGCTGGACAACACCACCTACTACATGCTCACCCCCGAGGGCTACTACTACAACTTCAGCGGCACGGGCAACACGATGAACTGCAACCACCCCGTGGTGCGCGGCTTCATCCTCGACTGCCTGCGTTACTGGGTCGCCGAGTACCACATCGACGGATTCCGCTTCGACCTGGCGGCGATCCTGGACAGGGCGGGGGACGGCACTCCGCTGCCGAACCCCCCGCTGCTGGAACAGCTCGCCTACGACCCCCTGCTCAGGAACTGCAAACTGATCGCCGAGGCGTGGGACGCGGCCGGTCTCTACGAGGTGGGCAGTTTCCCGAGCTACGGCCGCTGGTCGGAGTGGAACGGCAAGTACCGCGACACCGTGCGGAGATTCCTCAAGGGGGACTCCGGTGTGGTCGGCGAGCTGGCCACCCGGGTCATCGGCTCACCCGACCTGTACGACGGGCGCGGCGCCATCGCGTCGATCAACTTCGTCACCGCCCACGACGGTTTCACCCTCAACGACCTGGTGTCCTACAACGACAAGCACAACGAGGCCAACGGGGAGGGCAACGCCGACGGCGCGAACGACAACAACAGCTGGAACTGCGGCGTCGAGGGCCCGACGACGGACCCCGGCGTCAACGCGCTGCGGCTGCGTCAGATGAAGAACGCCATGGCGGTGCTCCTCACCAGCCAGGGCGTGCCCATGATCCTGTCGGGCGACGAGGTGGGCCGCACCCAGCTCGGCAACAACAACACCTACTGCCAGGACAACGAACTGTCCTGGTTCGACTGGACCCTGGGCGAGAGCAACCCGGAGCTGTTCAGGTTCGTCCGGCATCTGATCGCGTTCCGGCACGCGCATCCGGCGCTCCGCCCGGCCTGGCACCCGTACGACGCGGTGACCTGGCACGGAGTGCGGGCGGGGGAGCCCGACTGGTCCGCGGAGAGCCGGTTCCTGGCGGTCACCCGGCACGGCCCGGACGGCGACGTCGTCCACGTGGCGATGAACGCCCACTGGGAGGCGCACGACACGCAACTCCCGCAACCCCCGCCGGGACTGGAGTGGTGCCTGGCCGCCGACACCGCGGCGCCCGCCCCGCACGACGTCCATCCGGCCGGGACCGAACCCCCCCTGACGCACCCGGGCCGCTACCTCGTGGCACCGCGGTCGACGGTCATCCTCGTCGGCCGCGCCCCGTCTGACCAACCCCCGGAAAAGGAGTCCCCATGGCTTTCACCGCTTCCTTCGCCCTGAACGGCGGCGTCGCCGACATCGAGCTGACCGGCGAGCTGGACGCGTCGACCGCCTACGCCTTCCACGACACGATCGAGCAGGCCGCGGCCGGGAGGGTCACGAGCATCGTCATCCAGATGCGGAACCTGACCTACATGTCGAGCGCCGGACTGCGCTCGCTGATGTTCGCGCAGCAGAAGCTGGGGGAGGACGTGCGCATCACCATCGCCGGGGCCGCCGAGTCGGTCGCCCGGATCATCCGGCTGACCGGACTGGACCGGAATCTCGTCCTCGTCGACGGGTGAGGCCGATGAGTCCGCTACGTTGCCGCCTCCGGCTGCCCGCCGCGCTGCCGTCGCTGGAGCAGCTGGCCGACCACGTCCTCTCGCTCGCCAGGAGGGCGCGGCTACCGAAGGAGGCGACGTACCGGCTGCGCCTGGCGACCGACGAACTCGCCACCAACATCATCGTCCACGGATACGCCGGACGCGGGGGTGAGTTCGCGGTCTGCTGCGGGACGAGCGGGGAGTCGGTCTGGGTCCGCCTGGAGGACGACGCGCCGCCCTTCGACCCGCGGCGGGGACTGTCGGACCCGGAGCTCGACGTCCCGCCGGCGGAACGCCGGATCGGCGGGCTCGGGATCTTCCTGGCGCTGCGGGCTCTCGACGACTTCGCGTACATGTTCGTGGACGGCGTCAACACCAGCACGCTCATGGTCCACCGACACGTGAAAGCAGAATGGTGAAGAGCGCCGTGCTCGTCGTCAAGAGGCCGGGTACCGTGCCTCGGGAGCTGCTGCGAGCTCTGCAGGCGCTGGACATGACGGTGGAGACCTGGACGTCGGGCCAGATACTCGACCCGGCCGCCGGCCGGGCACCGCGCGGCGACATCCTCCTGGCGTCGTCGGCGCTCTCCCCGCAGACGATCAAGGCGGTCGGCGGACGGTTCGAAGGAGTGCCGCACGTCGTCGCGGTCTTCGCCGACGACGACTTCGACACCCTGGAACCGCACGTCAGAGGAGGACTCGACTACATCGTCCCGCCCTTCCTCCCGGTCCTGGTCGGTGCCCGGATGGGCACCTGCCTGGAGCGGGCCAGGGCCGAGGCCCGCGCGGACCTGCTGGGCTACGAGCGCGAACTGCAGATCGGCAGGGAGATCCAGCGGGGGTTCCTCCCCGAGACGCTCCCCACCAGGCCGGGATGGGACCTCGATGTGCGCTTCGACCCGGCGCGGAAGGTCGCGGGCGACTTCTACGACGTGTTCGAGCTGGTCAACAGGCGACGGCTGGCGCTGGTCGTCGCCGACGTCTGCGACAAGGGCGTGGGCGCGGCTCTCTTCATGGCGCTGATCCGCAGCCTGCTCCGGCACACGGCCGAGCACAGCGGTCTGCAGAGCCTGATCGTCGACCAGGCCGCCATGGCCGGCGACGGCCGGGTGATCCCCGTGGTCGGCGCGACGCCGCTGATGAACGCGGTCACCGGCACCAACGGCTACCTCACCCGCAACCACATGCGGCAGGGCTATTTCGCCACGATGTTCTTCTGCGTCCTGGACCCGGTCACCGGGAGTCTCATCTACATCAACGGGGGGCACAATCCACCGGTCGTGATCAGCGGATCGGGCGAGCCGTTCAGGTTCCTCGAACCCACGGGACCGGCCGTGGGCGTCGTGCCCGACTGCGACTTCTCACTCGGGTCCGTCGCGATCGACGTCGGCGACACCCTGTTCGTCTACACCGACGGCGTGACCGAGGCGCGCAACGGCGCGGGGGAGTTCTTCGGCGAGGAACGGCTCCTCGCCCTGCTGCGGGAACCGGCGGCGTCGGCGACGAGGCTCCTGGACCGGGTCGAGACCTCGGTCCGCGGATACGTCGGCAAGGCCGAGCAGTCCGACGACATCACGATGATGGCGGTCCACCGGCGGGAGGAGGAATGACGGAGGTGATCACGATCCACTCCTTCCGGGGCGGCACCGGGAAGTCCACGACGATAGCGAACATGGCGCTGCTCATGGCCGTCGCCGGCCGCCGGGTGGCCCTCGTCGACATGGACATCCAGTCGCCCTCGACGGCCATCCTGTTCGACATCCCGGACTACGGCTCCCGGTTCTCGCTGGCCGACTACCTGGTGGGCCGGTGCGAGATAGAGGACGCCGCCTACCACCTGCCGGGATCGGGGGACGACGTGTCGGCGCTCTTCCTGATCCCCGCGCTCACCGACGCCGCCCGCATCGGTGAGGTGCTGGCCAAGGGGTACGACGTCGGGCTGCTGGGCGAGGGATTCGACAGGCTCATCGCCTCCCTCGACCTCGACGTGCTGCTCCTGGACACCCATTCGGGGATCAGCAACGAGACCGTGACGGCCCTGGCGAGCTGTGACAAGCTGCTCGTCCTCACCAGGCCCGACCGCCTCGACCTGGCCTGCGCGGAGGAGACCCTCTCGCTCGCCGCCCGGCTGGGCTGCCCGGACCCCGTCCTGGTGATGAACATGGCGCCCGGCGGCGCCGTACCGGACGAGATGCTCAGGCACGCGGAGCTCGTGTACGGCGTGCCGGTGAGCGTGGTTCTTCCCTACTCCCCGGCGCCGGTGGAGATCACCGGCGCGGACCGACCGGAACACCGGCTGATCGCGGGCTACCACCAGATCGTCTCACTGATCGTCGGTTCCGCCGACTGATGTCACCGAGGTGGAGATGAAGAGCATTCCCGCCATCGCCCTGGCCGGGGGCCAGGGGCTCCGGGCCAGGCCGCTGACGCTGAGCGCGCCCGGCTGCGTCCGGAGCAAGGCGGTGTTGCGGATAGCGGGCCGTACCCTCATCGAATGGGCCGTGGAGTCGTTGCGCGGTCAGGGGGTGCGGGAGCTCTTCGTGGCGGCGAACGGGAACGCGAACCGGTCCCAGATCCAGGCGACGGTGGGCGACGGCCGGCGGCTCGGCGTCGCGGTCCAGTACTCCAGGAGCCGGTTCGACCACGACAACACCGGTTCCGGGCAGGCGACGCTGCACTCGCTGGAGCACTGGGACCTGTCGGGGCCGGCGCTGGTCTTCCCCACCGACTCCGTCTTCGACTTCGACCTCGCCGCGATGGCGCGCGCGCACCGGGAGGCGGGGGCCGCGGTCACCGTCGCCACGGTGCCGCGCCCGCCCGCCGAGGCGGCGGGGAAGTACGGCGTGCTGCGCCGCGACACGCGAGGCATGGTCACGAATTTCGTGGAGAAGCCGACTCCCGCCGTCGCCGGGATACTGGCCGACCGGGCATCGGGCGGGCTGGAGACCAACGCGGGCATGTACCTGATCGACTGCGACCTGCTGCGGACGGCGGCCAGGGAACCGGCGCTGCGCGACACGGCCCGGAACCGCCTCGACTGGGGCACCGACCTGCTGCCGTGGCTCGTCTCGCGCGGGTTCCGCGTCACCTCCCACCCGATCACCAAGTTCGGCGACCTCGGCAATCCCCGCGACTACCTCCAGACCCTGCGCGAGGTGCTCAGGGACGGATATCCGCTGCTGAGCGACCGGAACGGACCCGAGGTCGAGATCTTCCCCGGGGGGGTCCGCATCCACGAGAGCAGCCTCTGCCTCAAGGACGAGATCTCGGGCAAGACCCTCGCGGAGAAGATGTCCGACGGCACGGTGCTGATCGGCCCGCACGTGCGGATCGGCAGGGCCGTCGAGATCGGGCCCGGCACTGTGCTCGCCGACTCCGACATAGGCGACGGCGTCGACATCGGGCCCGGCAGTGTCCTGCGCGGCGTCTCGTGCGGCGACCACAGCATCATCGGGCCCGGCGCGATGATCACCGATGCCTTCCTCGGAGAGATGGTCCGCATCAGATCGGCCCCGGACCGTCCCGTCACGCTCGCGGACTTCTGCGCGCTCGGTGACGAGGTCGACGTCCACGCCGGGGTCGGCCTGCGGGGAGTCAACGTCTTCCCGCGACTGACCGTCACCGCTGACGCCCGGATTCCTCCGGGCGTCAGCCTGGCCGACTCCCGCGACCTGCTGCGGTGGCGGTGAGCCCGGCCGCTCAGCCGGTCTCGACGGCCGCCGTCTGCCGCCAGATCCTGCCTTCCCTGAGCACCAGAGTCCCCAGGGTGCAGTACGCCGTCCCGGCCAGGCTCATCACCGCCCGATAGAAGATGACGTCGTCGGTCTCCGCGTAGTGGACGAGTTCGACGAGTTCGGGTTCCAGCGCCATGTAGTCGGCGAACATCTCCCGGATCTCGGCCTCGCCGTCCGCGGTCCGGTCGAAACGGACGACCACGGCGTCGGGGCTGTAGTTCGCGAGCAGCCCGTCCAGATCACGCGCCGCCAGAGCCGCGAGCTGCCGGTCCAGAGCCGGGTGGAGCCGGGAGAAGTTCAAACTGGTCATGGGTACTCCGTTGTCTCATCGGGGCGGGACGGCCCGGACCGGCTGACCGCGCATTTTCCCGATCATGGTGATGGCCTGCGCGACCGAGACGAGGGTGACGTGGTGGTGCCAGCCGCGGAAGGAACGTCCCTCGAAGTCGCCGATGCCGAGCGGCCGGCAGACGCCCGTGAGATCCTTGGCGACCCGCTGCGTCAGGCCGGCCGCGCGGAACAGCGCCGCGGGCGGCAGCTGGTCGATGTTGGAGATCCAGTATTCGCCGCCCCGCTCGACCCACGCGCCCAGTAAGACAAAAGGGCGGGATCGCCCCTCGGCGGAACCCGGCGGCAGCGGAAGGCAGACACGTGTGTCCAGCAGGGCCGTCGGTTCCTGACTGTAGGGGCGGTTGCGCTCCGGCCAGCCGAGCGAGTTCAGCTGGCTTTTGAGGGATTCGAGCAGGTGGCGGGCGGAGACCCAGTGTTCCCCGCCGGCAGCGGGTTCGGGACCGGCCGCCCGCACCGTGGTCGAGCCGCTCACCCGCAGGATGAAGGGGATGCTCCGGGAGGCCAGTTCGTGGCTCACCGTGAACAGATCGGTTTCGTGGACCTCCATGACCACCGGTTGCCTGCGCAGCCCCCATTCCTCGGCGATGTTGACGATCGCGTCGACGGCGCACTGGGTCGGCGTCAGAGACCTGACGTGACCGGGGATGGCCGCCCGATCGCGCTGCTCCGGTTCGCTGGTCCACTGCGGGGGAAGGGCGAGCTGCCAGTCGATCGGGCAGCTCACCCGCTCGGAGGCCAGCCAGATCCCGACGCTCTGCTGGCAGTTCGTGACCTTGCCCAGGCGGGGGACGAACTGCCGCTCCACTCCCACGGAGTGCGCGCCCGACTTCGGGATGACCAGCGGCTCCACGATCCACGCCTGCGGACGCAGCAGGTAGTCGAGATGGCGGGCCAGCGCGTGGCGGACGGGAACCCATTTCCACGGCGATTTGCTGATGAACTGCTGCAGGCTCTGCTCGATGGTGCCCCCGTCGTGCCCCGCGATCTTCCGCATGGTTTTCCTGCCGTCCACGGAAAGGAGACCCCGGATGTATATCTCCGCCCAGCGGCGCTGATCGCTGCGGAGCATGGAGGCGAAGGCGATTTCACAAAGATCGTTGACGAGATCCGAGAAGATCGGAGTGGAAGTGTGCGGAGCGGAAGTGTGTGGAAGGGAAGTGTGTGGAAGGGAAGTGTGAGGAACGGAAGTGTGCGGAGTGGAGGTGTTCGGAACGGAAGCGTTCGGAACAGGAGTGAGACTTTGCATCATTCCCCGCGTTGGCTAGCCCCCGAACGTGCATGACAGTGCATGATGATCTGGTTGAACCCTGGGTGGAGTTAAGGTTGCACGGGTCTGATCCACTCGGATAGCGTTGGTTTCTCTGGAACGGATATCCCTCGCGTCTAGCTTGCATCATCCGGGGGAACGGGAGTGGATGCTCAAGGAGCAGAATCCTGTAGTGCAGGATCCTGGCGGGGGGGCATGGCACGGAGATGTGTGCGGAGAGCGGCGACGAGGATCTCATCGGCCCAGGCCTCTGCGACGAGGGGACGCGCGTCTATGTCGCGGCGGTCGAGCGTGGCCGCGTGTCGAAGGGTGAGCTGACCCGGTGCCTGGTCGAGCTGGGTCTCCTCCACCCGCTGTCGGACCATTCGGATGTCTGGGTGCCGCTGCGCCCCTCGTCGGCCGTGATCCGGCTCTCCCGGCCGCTCAACGACGAGATAAAGGAGCGCGAGGAATGGATTCACCGCCTGCACGCGGTGCTGGCGCCGCTGGAAGCGGTGTATTCCGCGACCCAGCAGCGCCAGCAGCACAACTGGCTGATCATTCACGCTGACCCGCGGGCCGTCGAGGCGGCCCTGGAAGAATGTCTGTCCGGCAGCCGGGAAGAATTGCTCCTGACGCAACTGGGGAACGGCGGGGACGCCCACCCGCTCACCCTGACCTACGGGCAGATGCAACCGCTGTTCCGGCGCGGTGTCGGCAGCAGAATCATCTATCAACACGCGGTGAGATTCAATCCGCGCACCTTGGAATTCATGCGCCTGGTTTCCGGCCGGGGTGGTCAGGTGCGAACCCTTCCCTCGGTCGTGGACCGTTTGGTCATCGTGGACCGGGAGGTCGCGTTCATTCCGGCCGATCTGGAGCTGAGATCCGTCCTGGAAATACAGCACCGCGGGCTGGTCAGGTTTCTCGCGGACGTCTTCGAGCGTGACTGGTGGCAGGCGACTCCGGTGGACGTGAAAAATTTCATTTCCACCAGCAAGGAGTCGATGTCCCAGCTTCAGCACGCGATACTCCGGCTGCTGGTGGAGGGTCACACCGACGACGCCATCGCCCGCCGGATGGGACTCAACGTCCGCACCTGCCGCGGGCACATCGCGAAGATCTCCAAGCAGCTGGGCAGCAACAGCAGGGCCCAGCTCGGCTATCTCATCGCCACCTCCGGCCTGCTCTCCTGGGACACCGTCACGTAGCCCGGGACGGGCGGTGACGGCGTCGGGCGACGCAACCGACCGGCAGGGTGTCCGCGTGGAGGCGGCAGGGTGTCCGTGTGGAGCACGTTCAGCCGTTCGCGCGGTGCCGGTGGATGAGTGAGACCGCCATCGCTCCCTCCCCGACGCCGGACGCCACACGTTTGACCGAGTTGGCCCGGATGTCGCCGGCCGCGAACACGCCGGGGACACTCGTCTCCAGCAGGTACGGCTCACGCGCCAACGGCCAGGACGGCGGGAGTTTCCCGCTCCGGATCAGGTCGGATCCGGTGAGGACGAAACCGTGATCGTCACACTCCACCATGCCCCCGAGCCAGGCCGACCGCGGCCGGGCCCCGATGAAGGTGAACACGAACTCGGCGGGCTCCTCGAAGGTGGCGCCGGTGGCGTCGTCGACGAGGACGAGGCGTTCCAGGTTCTCATCGCCTTCGAGGCCGACGACCCGCGTACGCACCCGGACCTCGATGTTGGGAATCCGCTCGATCTCGTCGACCAGGTACTGGGACATGCTCGTCTGCAACGACTCACCCCGCACCAGCAAGGTGACCTTGGCGGCGTACTTGGAGAAGTGGATCGCGCCCTGACCGGCGGAGTTGGCCGCGCCGATGATGAACACGTGCTGGGAGACGCAGGAAGCGCTCTCCGTCGTCGCCGCGCCGTAGTAGAGACCGGCTCCCTCGAAACGCTCGGCCCCGGGGACGTCGAGCCGGTTGTAGGAGACCCCCATGGCCAGCAGGACGGTCCCGGCGCTGATCTCGGCGCCGTCGCCGAGTCCGATGATCTTCACGGGGTCCTCCCGGCGCAGGCCGACGACCTCCACCGGATAGAGCAGCTCGGCCCCGAACCGGGTGGCCTGGGTCACGGCGCGGCGGGTGAGGTCCGCGCCGGACAGGCCCGCGGGAAAACCGAGATAGTTCTCGATGAGGCTGGACGTCCCCGCCTGTCCTCCCGGCACGCCCGCGTCCAGGATCAGCGTCGAAAGTCCTTCCGACGCGCCGTACACACCGGCGGCGAGTCCCGCCGGGCCGGCGCCGATGATGACGGTGTCGTAGTGCGGCCGGGAGGCGGTGGTCACCAGGCCCAGCTGGTCGGCGAGCTGGCTGTTGCTCGGCGCGGACAGCACCGCGCCGTCGGGGAAGAAGGCCAGGGGGAGGGCGGGGTGAGGGGCGGGGTGCGACTCCACCAGCCGCCGCGCCTCCGGATCCCTCTCGACGTTCAGGAACTGGAACGGCTGTCCGTTGCGGGTGAGGAAGTCGCGGACGGCATGGGTCTGAGGGGAGACGAGATGGCCCACGATGCGGATGCCGCGATACTGGGGACGGTAGGCGGCCGTCCAGTCCGAGAGCAGATCGTCGAGGATGGGGAAGAGCCGTTCGTCGGGCGGGTCCCACGGCTTCATGAGGTAGTAGTCGAGCCGGACCCGGTTGATCGCCGTGATCGCGGCGTCGGTCTCCGCGTATGCGGTGAGCAGCACACGCTTGGCGTCGGGGTAACGACTCACCGCTTCGAGCAGGAAATCCACCCCGGTCATGTCCGGCATGCGCTGGTCGGCGAGGAAGAGCGCCGGGTCCTGGCCACGCTGTTCGAGAGCGTCGAGAATCTCCAGAGCGTCTTTCGCCGAGGATGCGCCCAGGATCCGGTAATCGCTTGAGTACGCGACTCTCAGGTCCTGGCGGACGGCGCGGAGAACCTGTGGATCGTCGTCCACCGCGAGGATCACAGGTTTGGGCGGGGAGGCTGAGCTCATCGTGGCTCCTGCTCGGGAAGGGAGATTTACGCAGGTGCCAGCGCTACCTGGTCCACGTAACACCAGGCCCACTCCTCACCCGGTTCGAGGGAGGAGACCACGGGATGCCCGGCGCTCCGGTAGTGCTTCGTCGCATGCCGGTTCTTGGAGGAATCGCAGCAGCCGACATGGCCGCACGTCAGGCACAACCGCAGGTGGACCCAGAGATCACCGATTGCGAGACAGTCTTCGCAGCCGTTCGCGCTAGGGGTCACCCGCTGGATCTGGTCGAGGTGTGTGCATTCGCTCACGAGGAACCTTTCCGCGCGAAACTAAGGGCGGACAATAGTCTAGGACGAGGCGGCGGCCTCCGCCGAGCGGACCTGACAGAGTCTGTCGGATAAAAAACCCGCGGATAATCGGATTAATTTCGGCGTACGTATCGGCGTACGTATTCACGTATTAGTGCCGCCAGGATACTGCATGGCAGCATCCTGGCCCCCTGCTGTTCTGGTGATGCATATTCAAACGGTGGAAACTCGCTGAGAACTGGCCGGGCGGGCGTCCGGGATCGGCTCCAAATGGAGGAACCATGGCCGATGCTGAGGATGCTCAGCGGCTCCGCTCCCTTTTGACCTCCATCGAGCTCTTCGCCGGGGTCACGGAGGAGCAATATGAATGGCTCGCCACGGCGGCCCGGCGGAGAAGGCTGGCCGATGGCGAGGTGCTGTTCCGCGACGGTGACCCGGCGACCGAGTTCTACGTGCTGCTCGACGGTGAGCTCGTGGTCACCAAGGTGGAGGACGGGCGCGAGGAGATCCTGACCCGTCACACGACGCGCTCGAAGCCGGACGGCGGACAGGACGGCAAGCCGACGGCGGCCCACGGGTTCACCGGTGAGCTGCCCCTGCTGACCGACGGAGGCTATGTCGCCACCGTCACCGCGGTCGGCGAGACGACCGTGCTGGTCTACCCCAAGCCGGTCTTCTTCGAGATGCTCGTCCGCTGTCCGAGCGTGGCGCGGGTCCTGCTGCCGGTCCTCGCCTGGCGCATCAAGGCCTCCGAGCTTCAGGCGCGCAACCGGGCGACGGTGATGGCGCTGGGCACGCTCGCGGCGGGCCTGGCCCACGAGCTGAACAACCCGGCGGCCGCCGTGGCGCGCGCCGCCCAGGAACTGCGGCCCGCGGTGGCGCGGCTCACGGACACCGCGTCGGCCTGGGGGCGCATCGCCACGGACGAGGAACGGGACGCCCTGGCGCGGACCGCGGACGACGCCCTGGACACTCCCGCCCCCACCGAGACCGACCCCGTCACGCTGGCGGACATCGAGGACGAGATCGCGGACTGGGCCGACGAGCAGGGGGCCGCGCGGGCCGCCCGCCTGGCGTCGGCACTCGCCGATCTCGGCCTCTCACAGGAGTGGCTGGCCCGGCGGACGGCCGGCCTGCACTCCGGCGCCGTTCCGGTCGCACTCGACCATCTGGCGGCGCTGCTGGAGGTCCGGGGACTGGTGAACGAACTGCAGATCGCCGCCCCGCGAATCTCCGCGCTGATCGCCGCCACTCGCGACTACGCGAACCTGGACCGCGCCCCCGAACAGCGCTTCTCGGTGACGGACGGCCTGGAGGCCACCTTGACGGTCCTGCGGTCCAAGCTCTCAGAGGTGCGCGTCGTGCGGGAGTACGACGCGGAGATCCCCGAGATCCTGGGATATCCGACGGAGCTCAACCAGGTCTGGACGAACCTCATCGACAACGCCGTCGACGCGATGGACGGCCGGGGAACGCTCACCCTGCGGACATCCCTTGAGGGAAACTGCCTGACGGTGGAGATAGGCGACAGCGGGAGCGGGATCCCGGCCGACTCCCTCTCCCGGATCTTCGAACCCTTCTACACGACCAAGGACGTCGGCAAGGGAACCGGTCTCGGCCTGCACCTCTCCTACCGCATCGTGACCCAGCGCCACAACGGGTCGATCACCGTCCGGTCCGTTCCCGGAGACACCCGCATGCTGGTGCGGATCCCCGTGGAGGGCAGCCGCGGCACCCTGTGCGCCTCCTGACCGCTCTTCCTCCGGGAGCACCGGTCCGGCGCGGTCCCCGGTACGGCGTCGCGACCCCGTAGCGGAGGGCGTTCACGCGTGCTCGCGCGGAGCCGCGGGCGGGAGCAGAGCCGCGATCGCGGCGGTGAGCACGGGCAGTCCGGCGGACAGAGCGATGATCGTCCACCACGGGGTGTCGAAGGGGGCCCGTTCGATCGGCTCCCAGTCGGCCGAAGCGGTCATGGGCCATGCCAGCATCCGGCCGGCGACGGACCCGGCGACCGCGCCCGTCACGGTTCCGCAGGCGGTGCCCAGCCCCGTCCGGCACGCGGCGAACAACCGCATGGTCGCGGTCGAGCCGCCGCCGACCCGCCGGAGCACCCGCCGTGACCGCGCGCCGACGGCTGCCGGCGCGGTCGCGGCCAGCGCACCGCAGGAGGCGAAGGCGATCAACGTTCCGACGAGGCCCAGCCAGCGGTCCGAGGGCTGGAATCCCCGCTCGACGTAGGTGGTCGCGCTGTCACCCAGGCGGCGGTCGAGCCGCTCCTGCTCGGCCGCCGAGACCCGGTGGACGGAGGGATCGATGATCATCTTCTCCGGGGCCAGCTGGAAGCCGAGGTCCCGCACGACCTTCGCGGGGACGAAGATCTTATTCACGCGAGGGTCACCGGGCCTGACGGTGATCGCGGGGACGGTCTTGCCGGACAGGGCGGTATCACCGCCGGCCGGGGGGAGGCCGCCACCAGGCGCGTCATAGTGGATCCGCACCCGGTCGACTTCGGCATCGGCGGTGGTGACGACCACGGCCGTGTTCTCGTCGTAGGGCGTCGACGCGTCTGCCGTGAGGTAGTGGAGCAGCGCCCGGTCGCCGATGAGGTAGGACGGATCGACACTCTCGGTCTCCGACGGTCCCACGTTCCCGATGCCCAGGCTGAAGTGCCCGTGCTCGCGCGGACGATAGCTCTGCGCGATGGGCACCCCGGGCAACTCGTGCCGGACGGCCGTGCGTGCGGCCGCCGCCCCGTCATCGGTGAAGACCTCCACGATCAGGGCGCCGGGTCTGCCTTGCGGGTGGTACTGCGCCCTCTGCTGTGCCGTCTCGGCGACCTCGGTGATCGTTATCGTGACGGCGAGGGCGGTCGCGATCATCGTCAGCGCGATCGCGGGGGCCGTACGGGAACGGTCGTCGGCCAGGTCCCGGGAGGCCAGCCGGAACGGGAGCGGTAGCCGTGCGGCGTGCCGCGGGAGGAATCCGAGCAGCCACGGGACGAACGGGCCCAGGCCGAGAAGGAACAATGCCCCGCTGAACATGGCCGCCCAGAAGGTCATGGCCAATCCGAAGTCGTCATAGTGGACGTCTTCATGGGTGGACCACGCGATGAGCGCCGTCACCGCGATACCGATCGCACTCAGGGTCGTTCCCCGAATCAGATGGATCGGGCGCACGCGCGTGTGGCGGCCGTGGGGGGCCGACCGCCCCGCGAAAGCGGCAGAGCAGAACGCCAATGCCACTGGAGGGCCGAAAATTATCGCAAGTACAAAATCCACCTCAGGCATGGAGGAGATGGTATGAGGAATCGGTTGGCGGAGTTAGGGGAAAGCGGTCCGTTTATGTGAACATGCCGCATTTCCATGCTTGAGATATTCGATCCCGGCCGACGTCGGGGACCGGCCGGCGCCTGCGGCACCGGGCCTGCCTCCTGCCGGGTCGTGGTGGTCAAGGGCGGCCGGAAGTCCGTCACCGGATGGCGGCCGGCCGGGAGGCGGATCCCCTGGGGGTGTGTGCGGACGAAGGGGCGTTGACGCGTGCCCGCCTGTCTTCTATGGTTCATTGCATGAGTAATGAACCGACGGAGTAGGTGTGATGTTCGACGACCGGAGCCCGATCTACCGGCAGATCGCCGACCGCATCAAGGCCGACGTGCTGAGCGGAGCGTTGCAGGGCGACGAGCAGGTCATGTCGACCAACCAGTACGCCGCGTTCTACCGGATCAACCCGGCCACGGCGGCCAAGGCGTTCCAGCAGCTGGTCGACGAAGGGGTTCTCTACAAGAAACGAGGGATCGGGATGTTCGTCAGTCCGGCCGCCCGGGACGAGTTGCGGGCGCAGCGCCGGGAGCGCTTCTTCGCCGACGTGGTCGACCCGATGGTGGCCGAGGCGAAGGCGATCGGGATCCCGCTGGGCGACATCGTCAAGCGCATCGACGAGCTGGAGAGGAACGCATGAACATCGAGGTCAGCGGCTTGCGGGTGAACTACGGTGACGTCCGGGCCATCGACGACATGACCTTCTCGCTCGACGGCGGCAAGATCTACGGACTGCTCGGCCGGAACGGGTCCGGCAAGACCACCCTGATGTCGGTGCTGGCCGGTTTCCGCAGGGAGTCCGGCGGCACGGTCCGGGTCGGCGGGCACCCGGTGTTCGAGAACGCGGCGATCACCCGGGAGATCTGCCTGATCAGGGACGCGGGCGAGACGATCGACATCGACAAGGTCGAGGACGCCCTCTACTTCGCCGAGTGGCTGCGCCCCCACTGGGACGCCGCCTACGCCGGCGAGCTGCTGGACCGGTTCGGCCTGCGGCGGAACATGAAGGTGAAGGAGATGTCGAAGGGACAGCGCTCGGCGCTGGGCGTGGTGGTCGGGCTGGCCGGCCGGTCACAGCTGACCATGTTCGACGAGTCCTACCTGGGCATGGACGCGCCCTCCCGCTACGCCTTCTACGACGCGCTGCTCGCCGACTTCATGGAGCACCCGCGCACGATCATCCTCTCCACCCACCTGATCGAGGAGTACAGCTCGCTGTTCGAGGAGGTCGTGATCATCGACCGGGGCAGGCTGGTCCTGCACGAGGAGAGCCAGACACTGCTGTCGCGCGGCACCTCCGTCACCGGTCCCGCCGGTCAGGTGGAGGCGTTCACCGCCGGGCTCACCGTGCTGGGCGCCAAGCGGCTCGGCCCGACCGCCTCGGCGATGGTCTACGGCGACCTCGACGAGGCCCAGCGCAGGAAGGCCCGCGAGGCCGGGCTCGAACTCGGCCCGATCGCCATGCAGGACCTGTTCGTCCACCTCACCGAAGGCTCCGGGGACGCCGCGCCCGCCGTACCGGCCGCGGACGCCTCCGCGAACCCGTTTGGAGACGCCCGATGAGATTCCCCAGCCGTCTGCTCGCCGCCCAGATCTACTTCGCCGGGATCCTCTGGGCGGCCTTCTACGCGGTCACGACGCTGATCACGATCTGTATCGCGATCTTCGGAACGCTCGACAGGAGCGTGTGGGAGGGCGCGACGCAGGTGCCCCGCTGGTTCGCGCTGTTCGTCGGCGTCGCCCTGGTCCGGGAGTTCCTCCCGCTCTACATCGCGCACGGACAGACCCGCAGGCAGTTCGGCGCGCAGGCGGCGGTGACCGTCGCGTTGTACGCGCCCGTCCTGTCCGCCCTGCTCGTGGTGGGCTACCTGCTGGAGACGCTCCTGTACAGCGTGGCCGGCTGGACGCAGGAACTGGCCAGGCCGCACCTGTTCGCCTCGCCGACCCAGGTGCCGCTGGTCTTCACCGAGTACCTCGTCGAGTTCCTCGTCTGGATCGTCGCCGGGACCTTCATGGGGGCGGCCTTCTACCGCTGGCAGGGCGGCGGGCTGCTGTCGATCCCGTTCGGCATCGGGCTGGTCGTGCTGGGCGAGGCCGCCATCGGCGCGGATCTCAGGCTGCCCTTCATCTCCATGCCTCTGGGCGTCGTCTCCACGCCGACCGTCCTGACGGCCCTGGCGACCGGCCTGGGCTGTTTCCTGCTCGGCCTGGCGATGACCTGGCCGATCATCCGCGACGTCCCGCTCCGCAACAGGCTCACCTGACGCGCGACGGGCCCGCCCGGGAAATCCGCGACACGCTCCGCTGAGAGGAGACCGCCGTGCCGGTCCTGGACGTCATCGGATTGCGCAAGAGCTACAAGGACGGGCTCGCCGAGTAGCCGCCGGACCGCTCAGATGAGCCGCACTGCTTGCACGACGCACTGCTTGCGCGAGCCGTACTACTCAAGCGATACGCGGCCTTTCCTTGGATAAGACCGTTTTCGGGCTACGGTGAGGCGGGGGGCGATATGAGGCTGTTCATCTGCGCGGCGGCGCTGGCCACCGCATCGGTCGCGGCCACCGGATGCGGGGTCACGACCGGGAAACCGGTGGCCCAGGCGCCCGCCGGGCCGGCGGGGGGCACGGTCCAGGCGGGACCGTCCGGGGAGAGCACGATCCGCGCCGGCCGGACCGAGTCGGATCCAGCCGGTACGGCGCGGGCGGAGGAGGCGAACCCGGCCGGTACGGCGCGGGCGGGGGAGACCCCAGCCGAAACCCCGGTCGAGGTGAGCCCGGCGCAGCACCGCATCCTGCTCGACCAGTGCCGGTACGCCGACACCCCGGCGCTGCGCGAGCGGTGCCGCTCGGCGGCCGAGAACGACTACCGGACGGGGGAGGAGAACCCCTCGCTGGACTGCCGGACCTACTCCGGGGTCAGCGTGTGCGGCGTCCTCCCGCTCAGCGAGCGGGAACGGAAGTGCGCCGAGACCGCGGCGGCGGGCGGCCTGCCGTCCCGCCGCGCCGAGGTCGAGTGCTACGTGTCCCCCTGATCTCCCGATGACGGGGATTCCCCGATCGCCCCATGCTTCCCAGGGCTTCCGGGGACGGCGGTCCCGCGGCGGAAACTCGATGGACGGGGCGGTCGCGGCGGTGCGATAGTCCCGGCGTGACCGCAACCGCAGACCTCCCCGCCCCCGTCCCGCTGGCCGACGGCCTCGTCCTGCGACAGGCGCGGCCTTCGGAGCTGGACCAGATCGGCACGCTTCTCGCCGAACGCGGTGAACCCGCCGACGCCCTCGACCACCGGCTGGTCGTCACCGATCCCGACGCCGGCTGGCCCGCCTGCGCCGTGGTCGTCGACGGCGACCGGGTCGTCTCCACCGCGACGCTCCTCGACGAGGAAGTACGCCTCGGCGACATCCGCCTGCCCGCCGGTCAGGTCGAGCTGGTCGCCACCGACCGTGAATACGAGGGACGCGGACTCGTCCGGGCGCTCATGCGATGGGCCCACGAGCGCTCCGCCGCCCGCGGCCACGTCATCCAGGCGATGATCGGGATCCCGTACTTCTACCGGCTGTTCGGCTACGAGTACGCCATCGACATACCGCCGGCGCTGACCGTGCGCACCCCGCCGCCCGGCGAGGGGACACCCGCGCTCCGCGCCGCGCTGCCCTCCGACATCCCCGCCATGGCGGCCCTGCAGGACACGGCCCAGAACCTGTTCGACGTGGCCATGCCGCACTCGGCGGCGTGCTGGCGGTGGTTGCTGGCCCACGAGGCGAGCACCCTGTGGGTCCTCGAAGACGCCGGCGCCGTCGTCGCCACCGGCCGCACCACGCCCCCCGACGACGGCGAGATCCTGCTGGCCGAGGCAGCCGCGCGCGACGAGGCGGCGGCGCGGGAACTGCTCCGCGGCGTCGCGGCCCTGGTGCCCGGCGGCCGGGTGAACGTCGTCCACCGGGCCGGCACCGTGACCGCCACCGCCTGGCGGGACTTCCTCGACTACGAACCGCGCGCGCAGGCCGAGCAGTACTACGTCCGCATCCCGGACGTCGCGGCGCTTCTCGACCGGCTGCGGCCGCTGCTGTGGCGGCGCCTCACCGCGGCCGGGATCGACCGCACCGGCCGTGACATCGTCATCTCCACCTTCGGCGCCCACTACCGCATCCCGGTCCGCGCCGACGGTCTCGGCGAGGTCGTCACCGGCGGGGCCATGCAGGGGCCCGGAGCCGTGGGAGGCGCCGGAGTGGCCCCCGACTACCTGCCCGCCCTGCTGTTCGGCCCGCGCGGGATCGAGGGACTGGGCCGGATCCGGCCCGACGTCTACACCGGGGAGAAGGAGCTGTTCCAGGCGCTCTTCCCGCCGCTCACCGCCGACGTGCTCAGCTACTACCTGCCGTTCTGACCGTCCCACGGGACGCCGGCGTGATCTACAGGCCGAGTGAGGGCGGGAAGGAGACGGGGCCGCCGGGGGTGCGGACGGTCACCTCGCCGCTCTCCTCGGAGACGGTGATCTCCGGATCCGCGGTCCCGGGGACGATCAGGGTCAGTACGGCCCGCGCCGCCGGGGAGAGCACCGTCACCGCCTCCGCCGTCCTGAGGTAGCCGGGCGAGACCACACCGGGCCGTACGGCCTGGCCGCCGAGCGGGCGGCACGACGGCACCGCGAGCTGGACCAGCGCCACCCGCCAGTCCCCGTCGGCCAGCACCACCCGCCCGTCGCCCCGGGAGGCCACGGTGAGCGCCGGGTCGAAGTGCCACAGGCTGCGCAGCGCCGATCCGGCCGGGACCGTGTCCAGCACGGCCATCAGGTCGGCGCCGTGGCTGACCAGCACCGAGCGGGTGCGGCTCACGCCGTAGGCGTCGTCGGTGAGCCGGAAGGACTGCCGGACCGGGGTGACGGACGAGCCCGTCAGGCGCGTGGCCGTACCCTCCCGGAAGGCCGCGCCCACCACGACGGGGACGTTGTGCGCCTCGGGGGACGAGGTCCACTTCTGGTACGGCGTGCGCTCGTAGGAGTGGAAGCCCGCCTCCACCAGGATGTCCCGGCCCTGGGCGTGGTAGGTGACGCCCAGGTGGTCCTCGTGGCCGTGGAGCCTGCGCCCGGGGCCGAACCTGATCGAGTAGTGGGCCGCGCCCGGGTCGTCCCAGGCGGTCCTGCCGAACACGTAACCGCCGTCGAAGATCCTGACCGTGGACTCCTCCCGTGCGAAGCCCTCCGGGCGCATGCCCGCCGGGCTGTCGCCGATCGGCACCAGGCGGCCGTCGGGCTGGACGGCGTGGCTGACGTAGGTCTCCAGCGACCGGCGCCGGGCGGCGAGACCCGGGGGGACCTCGGCCCCGCACCGCTCGATCGCCTCCATCGCCACGCCCAGCCGCCGGTGCACGTAGACGCCGTACCGGGGGGCCTGCTCGTGCAGCACGCCCTGCGCGTCGATGGCGATCTCCGCCGAGGCGGTCATCCGCCGGAGCGCCAGGTCCCGCCACTCGCGGTGGCCGAGACGGGCGCCGGCCAGCAGCAGCGCGATGTCCTGGTCCAGGCCGTGGTTGTGACCCTGCCGGTAGAGCGCGGGGTCGGCCAGGATCCCGCCGTGCGTGACCAGGCTGTCCCGGAGCCAGCGGGCCGTCACGTGCGCGCTGAGGCAGACCAGCGCCGGCGTGCGCAGCGCGACCGGATGCTCGGCCCAGGCCCAGGGGCTGACACCGCTCCCGCCGCGGGGGTTCTCCCGCACCCAGTCCTCGGCGATCGCGGTGGCACGGTCGAGATACCGCCGCTCCCCCGAGCGCTCGTACTCCACGACCAGCCGCCCCATCCAGCGCAGCGCGTGCAGGTTCAGCGCCCAGGAGCGGTTGCGGTGCGGGTCGAGGCGCCAGTCGATGCCCGCGGTGCCCAGGTCGACGGGAGGCAGGCCGGCGAACGTGACCCGGCCCCGCATGACCTCGGGCACCTTGATCGCGGGGAAGTGCCCGGCCACGCAGACGGCCGGGCCGTCACCGGTCATCCGGGCCGGTACGGCGGGGCGGCGCGGCGCCAGGCCGAGCGAGGACACGATGTTTCTAAGCAAGCGCTTGCTCCAATCCAGGGCATGGACGACCCCCACGCGCCTGTGAACCGGATGAAAAGAAGGGAGGAACGGGCCGCGGCCGGCTTACCGGGGAAGCCCCGGTGGACTTACCGGAGAAGCCCCGGTGGGGACGGCTCGTCGTCCGTCCAGCCCGCCTTGAGGACCACCTCGACCTGCTCGCCCTTGACCCCCGGCAGGCCGGTGGTGGTCGAGGAGAGCACCTGGGAACTGCCGGGATCGATGATCAACGTCCGCTGGACGGTGACCTGCTCCGTGGAGGACGTGGTGAAGGACGTCGTGAAGGAGAACGCGGCGCCCCTGCGGCCTCGCTCGTCCGTGGCCTCGCCCAGGTAGCGCACGTTCGGCAGCTCCGCGAGGGCCCGGTAGGCGGCGGCCCGCACGGCCGGTGGCGACGGCTTGCTCCACAACAGGCCGCTGAGCGCGTCGGCCACGACGCCGTCGTCCGGTTCCGGGGAACCGCCGGGGGTGTTCTCCGCCGTCCCGCCGGTCGGCCCGGGAGCGTCCTGCGCCGTCCCGCCGGTGGGTCCGGCGGTGGACGTCAGTGTGGTCTCCCCGCCTCCGATCCCGGCCTCCCGTACGGCTGCGCCCACCCACTCCCGCAGCGCGGCGGGATCGGCGGGGAGCCCCCGGATCTGCTCCGTGGTCATCTCCCGGCCGGCCATGCTGAACGGCACCTTGCCCGTGGCCTCCCTGAGCCGGCCCTTCTCGGGAGAGGTGGACAGCACGCGTCCCCGGCTCGACCACTCGGCGGGGGAGCCGTCACGCCGCCAGGCGGCCTCGTCGGCCGCACTCGCCGGGTGCGTCCCCAGCGTCCGGGAACCGGACCAGACCCTGCCGTCCCTGGCGACCCACTGCTCGGTGAGCCGCGACTCCACCACCCAGTAGCGGTTCTGGCCCCGCCCGAGCCGCTCCGGATGCGTCTGCCGGTAGAGCTTCCTGACCCGCCAGTAGGAACCCGGCACCGCGGGCTCCGCCGCGGCCGTGCTCGCCGCCGCGAGCAGGATCGACCGCCCGGAGAGCGTCGTGGACGCCGCCTCCGGTCCGCCCGGCTGCCCGGACGCCCCCGGGGCCCGCCCGGCCGTGCCCGGGTCCTGGCCGAGCCCGATCACACCCGGGACCGCGATCACCGTGGCGGCCGCCGCGGCGGCGAGACCCGCGAGGGCCGCCGTCCACGGCAACCTCCGGCGCCGCCGCCGGGACCCGCTCTCCAGCCGCCTCCGGACCCTGGCGGCCAGGAACGGATCGGCCTGCGGCTCGCCGTACAGCTCCCGGATCGCCTGCAGCTCATCCACGGCCGGCCTCCTCGGGATCGAGCATGGGGTTGACGCCGCCCAGCGCGGCGCGCAGCTTCTTCCTGGCCCGGCTCAGCCGGGATCCGACGGTCCCGTACGGGATGTCCAGGGCGGTGGAGATCTCCTCGTGGCTCAACCCGGCCAGGGCGACGAGCAGCACCACGTCCCGGTCCCGCCGGTCCAGCCCGGCCAGCGCCGCCGCCAGCTCCGGGCGCAGGCTCTCCGCGCTGACCCGTACGGCGACGCGCTCCTCGTGCCCGGGGGCGTCGGCCTCCGGGCCGTACCGCCCGAGCGCACGCAGCGTGCGCACCTCCAGGCGGCGGTGCTTGCCGACGAGGTTGGTGGCGATGCCGTACAGCCACGCCCGCACGGTGGCGCGGGACGGGTCGTAACGCGACCGCTTGCGGAACGCGGTGAGGAACGTCTCGGCGACGACGTCCTCGGCGTGGTCGACGCCGAGCCGCTGGGCGACGTAGCGGTGGATCTCCCCGAAGTACGCGTCGAAGACCGCGCCGAACGACTCGGGGTCGTCGAGCGGCAGCCGGACGCCGCGGGTCTCCGGCTCCGAGAGGGACGACCGGGCATCAGGGGCCTCCGTCACGCCCGGCGGAGTGTCCTCCGCCGGGCACGCGGCCCAGGACATCGCGGTCACGATGCTCTCCCCGTCATGTGCAACCTCTCGCGAGCGGATCAGCGGTCATCCTGTATCACCCGATGCGGTGATCCGCTTTCACGGTGCTGAGAGAGGTTATGTCCCGGACGGCACGCGGAAGACCGGGAGGGCGGGGACGGCCGGGAGGGTCAGACGCGGGTCGCGACGGCGATCCGGTACTCCCAGTCGCTGACCAGGGTCCCGTCCGTGACGCGGTTCGACTTGGCGGCGATGGCGACCAGGTCGTCGCGGAAGGCCCGCCGACCGGCGTCGTCGAGCCGCTCGGCGGCCTTGAGCGTCGGGCCGTAGTGGGTGAGGAAGAAGTCGGCGAAGTGCTCCGGCGAGGAGAAACGCTGGGTCACCGCGGCGGTGATGAACGTCAGGGCGGAGACGCCATCGCCGAACAGCTCGCGTATCGTGCCCTCCTCTCCCCAGCGGGTCGGCGGCAGGGCCGCCGGCGGCGGGGGCGCGTGGTTGCTCACCGTCCTGAGCAGCTCGCCGATGAAGCCCGCCGGCGTCCAGCTCGCCACGCCCACGCGCCCGCCGGGCCGGCAGACCCGGATGAGCTCGTTGGCCGCCCGCTGGTGGTCGGCGGTGAACATGACCCCGATCGAGGAGAGGACGTAGTCGAACGACGCGTCCGCGAACGGCAGGTTCTCCGCGTCCGCCTCACGGAAGTCGACGGGGAGGTCCTCGGCCTCGGCGCGGCGGGCCGCCCGGTCGAGGAGGGCGGGCACGTAGTCGACGCCGGTCACCGTACAGAAGCGACGCGCCGCGGCGAGCGCGACGTGGCCGGTGCCGGTCGCCACGTCGAGGACGGCCGAGCCCGCCCGCAGGTCGGCCGCGTCGCACAGCACGTCCGCCATGGGGACGGTGAGCCAGGCGATCTTGCTGTAGTCGCCGCTGGCCCAGGTCTTCTGCTGCCGGGACTTGAGTTCCTGAAGTTCGGCTGTGTTACTCATGGTGAACACTTCCTTCCAAACAGGAACCAGTCTAGGGAGACCGGAGATCGAAGTCTGCCGGGCGGGGGTGCGAGGTGGCCGGAGAGCACGGACGACGCGGGCGGGCGGCCACGGACGGCGGACTGCGCGGGCGGGCGGTCAGAGGTCGCGGACGACGCGGGCGGGCGTTCCCACGGCGACCACCCCGGCCGGGATGCCCCTGGTGACGACGGCACCGGCGCCGATGACGCTGTCGTCACCGATGGTGACCCCGGCGAGCACGATGGCGCCGCCGCCCAGCCAGACGTTGTCGCCGATGGTGATCGGCGCGGCGGCCTCCAGCTTGGCGCGCCGCCGCTCGGGATCGAGCGGGTGGGTGGGGGTGAGCAACTGCACGTTCGGGCCGATCTGCACGTCGGCGCCGATGGTGATGGGGGCGACGTCGAGGGCGGTCAGGCCGTAGTTGGCGAACGTTCCCGGGCCGACGGTGATGAAGGAGCCGTAGTCGACGTAGAGCGGCGGCCGGATGTGGACGTCCGGGGCGACCGAACCGAGCAGCTCCTCCAGAACGGCGCGGGCCGCCCCGTAGTCGGTCACGTAGAGCTCGCCGTACCGGTGGGCCAGGATGCCGGCGCGCTTGAGGGCGGCCTCGAGTTCGGGGTCGTCGGCGATGTAGAGGTCACCGGCGAGCATCCGCTCGCGGTTGGTACGCGGGTCCCCGGCGAAGAAGTCGGTCATGCGTACGGATGTGCGCACAATGGGACCCGGTCACACTGAGGGGCGGAGTTTTCTTGGAATCCCGTGACCGCGATCGGCCGGCGGGAGCGAGGCCGGGAGATCACCGCACGACCGTGAGGCCGGCGTCGAGGTGATGTGGGAACGACTCGACCGCCTGCTCGACGTTGGCCGGCGCCCCTGCGCCGGCATCCAGGCCGACGGCCCGCGATGCCGGTCAGGACGGGCTGGGCCTTACGGCACCCTGGCCACCACGCCGAGGACGCCGGGCTTGCCGAGGTCGTACTCGGCGTCACCGTCGAACTCCGGGCGCCAGGACTGGACCGGGACGATGCCGGGGTCGAGCACCTCCAGGCCGTCGGTGTAGGCGGCCAGGTGGGCGGGCGTGCGGAGAGCGGGAGCACCGGCGGAGGTGGAGGTGTAGACCCCCTTGGCCTCGGCGACGGTCTCCTCCTGGAGGGTCCCCGCGTAGCCGTGGGAGATCACCAGGTAGCTGCCGGGGGCCAGTTTCTCGCGGACGGCGGTGACGATGGC
>NZ_BMQP01000037.1 GCF_014648175.1 Planobispora rosea | reverse complement strand
GCGACACCGTCGAGACATGCACCCCCGACGCCCGCGCCACATCCCTGATCGTCACCGCCATGGACGCCTCCTGTGTGCTCCGCGGCACCGTAACGCACGTGGTCGGCCCCTACCAGACTCTAACAACACCGGACCCCTCTATCCTGCGATCGGTTGCTTCTCACTCAGCACAGCCTGGATGGCAAATACCCAGCTCATCTAGATGATCAGAATCGAGCCCTTGACGTTTCCTCCGGATACCGACACTGTTTGATGCAACTGGTTGCAGTCCTCGGGCTCGCCCACGACTGCCAGAAGGGAAAGACACCCGTGAGCAGAACTCTTGTCACCGGGAGCGCCGGGCGCCTCGGGCGCAGCGTCGTGTCCGCGTTCGCCGCGGCGGGGCACGAGGTCATCGGCGTGGACCGGGCCCCGGGCACCCCCGCCGACGCCGCCGCCACCCTCCCCGCCGACCTGACCGACCTCGGTGAGGCGTACGAGGTGATCGCGCGCTTCCGGCCGGACGCCATCGTGCACCTGGCCGCCATCGCCACCCCGTTCAGCCACAGCGACGCGGTGACCTTCCGCACCAACACGCAGCTGGCCTTCAACGTGTGCGACGCGGCGGTGGCGCTGGGCGTGGGCAAGGTGGTCCTGGCCAGCAGCCCGACCGTCATGGGGTACGGCGCGCCGGGCGGCTGGACCCCCTCCTACCTGCCCCTCGACGAGGACCACCCGGTCCTGCCGTGGAACGCCTACAACCTGTCCAAGGTCGTCGCCGAGGAGACGATGCGGTCGTTCGCCCGCGCCGCCACCGCCACGAAGCTGGCCGCGGTACGGCCCTGCTTCGTGATCGCGCCCGAGGAGTGGGAGGGCGCGCCGACCCAGTCGGGGCACACCGTGACCGAGCGGCTGGACCGGCCCGAGATCGCCGGGGTCTCGCTGTTCAACTACATCGACGCCCGCGACGCGGCCGACATGCTCCTCACGCTGCTCGACCGGATGCCCGGGCTGCCCAACGGCGAGATCTTCTTCGCCGGGGCCGCCGACGCCCTGGCCCGCGAGCCGCTCTCGGAGCTGCTGCCGCAGGTCATCCCCGCCACCGGGGGCTTCGCCGACACCCTCACCGGCACCGCTCCCGCGTTCTCCTCCGCCAAGGCCGGCAAGCTGCTCGGCTGGCAGGCCAAGCGCAGCTGGCGCACCGAACTCTCCTGACCCCCCGAGCCTTCCTCCTGGAGCACCGACCATGAATCTCAGCGGAGTCCTGTTCTTCCCCGTGACCCCCTTCGACGCCTCGGGCGCGCTGGCCGAGGACGCGCTGGCCGAGCACATCCGCCGGGGCGTCGCGCACGGCACCGGCGGCGTCTTCGTCGCCTGCGGCACCGGGGAGTTCTCCGCGCTCTCCCAGGCCGAGCACGCCCGCGCCGTCCAGGTGGCGGTCGAGACCGTCCAGGGCGCGGTGCCGGTGCTGGCCGGCGCCGGCGGCCCGCTCGGCGCCGCCCTGGAGCAGGCCCGTACGGCCCGCGAGGCGGGCGCCGACGGACTGCTGCTCATGCCGCCCTACCTGACCCAGGGCACCTCGGCCGGGTTCGCCGAGTACGTGCGCGCGATCGCCGCCGAGCTCCCCGTGATCATCTACCAGCGCGGCTCCGTGGTGCTCGACCCGGCCACGGTGGTGGAGCTGGCCCGCGTCCCCGGCGTGATCGGCCTGAAGGACGGCCTGGGCGACATCGACCGGATGCAGCGCATCGTGCTGGCGGTCCGCCGGGAGATCGGCCCGGACTTCACCTTCTTCAACGGCCTGCCGACCGCCGAGCTGACCATGCCCGCCTACCGCGGCCTCGGCGTGGAGCTGTACTCCTCGGCCGTGTTCGCCTTCGCCCCCGAGATCGCCACCGCCTACTTCGACGGCGACGACCGGCTGATCACGGAGTTCTACGCGCCCCTGGTCGAGCTGCGCAGCAAGGCGCCGGGTTACGCGGTCGCCCTGGTCAAGGCGGGCCTGCGGTTGCGCGGCCTGGACGTCGGCCCGGTCCGGGCGCCGCTGACCGACCTCACCCCCGAGCACCTGGCCGAGCTGGACACCATCCTCAAGAACGGCCTCGCCCTGGTGGGCGCATGACCGGGGAGACCGCGACCGGCGTGATCAAGGACCTGCGGACCACCCTGCGGTCGGCGCCCCTGCGCCGGCCGTGGGGCGCCGACGTGCCGTACAACCACGTGATCGTGTGCGAGGTCACGCTGGCCGACGGGCGGACCGGGACCGGCTTCTCATGGACGCCGCAGATCGGGGCCAAGGCCGTGCGGGCCCTGCTGGACGACGACATCCGCGAGGCGCTGATCGGCCTGCCCGCCCACCCGGAGGTGGTGTGGGACCGGCTCGCCGTGCACCTGAGCGAGGCCGGGCGCGGCGGGCTGGCCACGGTCGCGATGGCCGGGGTGGACCTGGCCCTGTGGGACCTGCGCTGCGGGGATTCCTCCCTGGTGGAGGTGCTCGGGCCGCGCCGGGAGAGCGTCCCGGTGTACGGCAGCGGCGTCAACCTGCACTACTCCCTGGCGGAGCTGGTCGAGCAGGCCGGCCGCTGGAAGGCCGCGGGCTACCCGGCCGTCAAGATCAAGGTGGGCCGGCCCGACCTGGCCGAGGACGTCGAGCGGGTCGCCGCGGTCCGCGAGGTCGTCGGCCCCGGCACACTCCTGATGATCGACGCCAACCAGCGCTGGGACCTGCACCGGGCCCGCCGCGCGATCGCCGCGCTGGAGCCGTACGACCCGCACTGGATCGAGGAGCCGCTGCCCGCCGACGACATCGCGGCCCACGTGGAGCTCCGCAGGAGCATCGGCGTGCCGGTCGCGGTGGGCGAGAACGTCTACACCCTCCACGGCTTCCGCGACCTGCTCGTCGCGGGCGCCTGCGACGTGGTCCAGCCCAACGTGGTCCGGGTCGGCGGGATCACCCCGTTCCTGCGCGTCGCCATCCTGGCCCGCGCCTTCGACGTCCCGGTCTACCCGCACCTGCTGACCGAGCTGTCGGGGCAGCTGGCCCTTACGCTGCACCACCCGGTCATGGTGGAGTTGGTCGAGGACGCCTCCCTCGCCGACCTGGGGTTGCTGGCCGGGCCGTCCCCTCTGGAGATCGACGGCGCCGAGCTGCGCTCGGCCGGGAACCCGGGACTGGGGCTGACGTGGGCATGACGGACGACAGGCCGGTCAGGGTCGTGCTCGCGGGCGCGTACGGCCACGGCCGTTCGCACCTGGAGAACCTGCGCGGCCTGTCCGCGCGGGGACTGGTCGAGCTGGCCGGGGTCTGCGACCTGCGCGAGGTGGACGCGGACCGGCTGCACGGCCTGGGCGCGCCCGAGCAGGCCCGTCCCGACGACCTCGCCGGGCTGATCGGGCGCACCGGCGCGGAGATCACGATCCTGTGCACGCCCATCAACACCCACGCCGACCTCGCCGTGACCGCGCTGCGCGCGGGCTCCCACCTGCTGCTGGAGAAGCCGCCCGCGGCGTCGCTGGCCGCCTTCGAGCGGATCACCTCCGCGGTCGGGGAGACCGGGCTGGCCTGCCAGATCGGCTTCCAGAGCCTCGGTTCGGCGGCGGTCCCCGCGCTGCGCAAGCTGATCGCCTCCGGCGAGCTCGGTGAGATCCGCGGCATCGGGGTGGCGGGCGCGTGGGAGCGGCCCGCCGAGTACTTCACCCGCTCGGCCTGGTCCGGCCGGCGGCGGCTGAACGGGCAGGACGTGGTGGACGGCGCGCTCACCAACCCGTTCGCGCACGCGACGGCCACCGCGCTGGCGGTCGCCGGGGCCGAGGAGCTCGGCTCGGTCGCCTCGGTCGAGCTGGAGCTGTTCCACGCCAACCCGATCGAGGCGGACGACACCGCCGCGGCCCGGATCCACCTGGCGAACGGCCAGGTGATCACGGTTGCGGTGACGCTGTGCGCGACCGGGCGGAGCGAGCCGTACCTGATCGTGCACGGCTCGGCGGGCACGGCCCGGCTCACCTACACCACCGACGACCTCGACGGGACCGTCCACCCCCGGGCGAACCTGCTGGAGAACCTCGTCGCCCACGTCAGGACCGGCGCGGAACTGCTGGTCCCGGCGGCCCGCACCGGCGCGTTCATGGAGTTCATGGAGGCGGTACGGCTGGCGCCCGACCCGCTGCCGATCTCCGACGAACACCAGAGGATCCACCCCGACCGGCGCGAGCTGCCCGGGATCCGGGAGCTGACCGACCTCAGCGCCGAGCGGCTGGCCCTGTTCTCGGAGCTGGGCGCGGCGTGGGCGACCGCACCGCGGTCCCGCCAGACGACCACCCGGGGAGCGGCACGTGGATGAGACGACCGTCCGGGAACCTCGCGAGGGCGGGACGGCCGCGCGCGAGCTCCGGGTCGCGGGCACGCCGGTCGCCTCCTACGTGTGGGAGCCCGACCTGCCGGCGACCGACTCGCCGCGGCCGTACCTGCACCCGGTGCGCACGCTCGCGGGCACGGCGGTGACCGAGTTCCGGCCCGACGACCACGTCCACCACCTGGGCGTCAGCCTGGCCATCGCGGACGTCGGCGCGGTGAACTTCTGGGGCGGCCGGACCTTCGTCCGCGATCGGGGCGCGACCTGGCTGGACGACCACGGCCACCAGCGGCACGACGCCTTCGCGGAGCTCGACGGCGGGTTCCGGGAGGCGCTGACCTGGATCGGCCCGGACGGCGCGACCGTCGCCATCGAGGAGCGGACCGTCCTGGCCCGCCCCGTGATCGGGACGGTGCCGGCGGACGTGTGGGCGCTGGACTTCTCCTTCGCGCTCACCGTGACCGAGCCGCTGGAGATCAAGAGCTCGGCCTGCAAGGGCCGGCCGGGCGCCGGGTACGGCGGATTCTTCTGGCGCGCTCCCAGGGACGCCGCGGGCCTCGCCGTGTTCACCGCCGAGGCTGAGGGCGAGACGGACGTGCACGGCAGCGTCACCCCCTGGCTGGCGCTGGTGTCGGACGCCTGGAGCCTGGTGTTCGTCCAGGCGGGCCCGGTGGACCCGTGGTTCGTGCGGGTGGCCGAGTACCCCGGCGTCGGCCCCGCGCTGGCCTGGGACCGGCCGCTGGCCGTGGCGGACACGCTGCGGCGGCGGGTGGTCACGGTCGTGGCGGACGGGCGGCTCGACCGGGCCGCCGCCGCGAAGCTGGCCGCGGAACTGGGCGACCCGCTCCCTCCCGCCGTCCGGCCCTCCGAAGCCGATCTCATGATTGGAGACCTGTGATGTCCGTGTGGAGCCTCGACGCCCGCTCAGGCGAGCGTCGCCGAGAGTTCGCCTCCACCAGCGTGGAGGAGCTCGGCGCGGTCTGCCGCCGCGCCCACGAGCTGCTGCCCCGGCTGGACGAGGCCGGCCCGCAGGGGCGGGCCGCGATGCTTTCGGCCATGGCCGACGCGCTGGACGAGCGCGTGGACGCCCTGGCCGCCGCCGCCGACGCCGAGACCGCGCTCGGCCTGCCCCGGCTGACCGGCGAGGTCGCCCGGACCAGCGGTCAGCTGCGCCTGTTCGCCGAGGTGCTGCGCGAGGGGTCCTTCCTCGACGTCCGGCTCGACAGCGCCGACGGGGTCAAGCCGGACCTGCGCCGGATGAACATCCCGGTCGGCGTGGTCGGCGTCTTCTCCGCCAGCAACTTCCCCTTCGCCTTCAGCGTCGGCGGCGGCGACACCGCCAGCGCGCTGGCCGCGGGCTGCCCGGTCATCGTCAAGGCGCACTCCCTGCACCCGGAGACCTCCGAGCTGACCTTGGCCGCCCTGCAGGACGGCGCCCGCGCGGCGGGCTTCCCCGCCGAGGTCGTCCAGCTGGTCCACGGCCGCGAGGCCGGGGTCGCGCTGGTCAAGAATCCGCTGGTCAAAGCCGTCGGGTTCACCGGGTCGATCCCCGGCGGGCGCTTCCTGTACGACATCGCCAAGGCCCGTCCCGAGCCGATCCCGTTCTACGGCGAGCTGGGCAGCCTCAACCCGCTCGTCATCACGCCCGGCGCGGCGGCCCGCCGTACCGAGGAGATCGCGGCCGGGCTCGTGGCCTCGGCGACCCTGGGCGCCGGGCAGTTCTGCGTCAAGCCCGGACTGGTCCTGGCCCCGGCGGACAGCGGGCTGGTCGAGGCGATGGCGGGGCACTACACCGAGCTGGGCCCGCAGGTGCTGCTCGGCGACGGCATCAGGGAGAGCTTCGAGAGCGGCGCGAGCGAGCGGGAGGCCCTCCCGGGCCTGCGCGTGGCGGCCTCCGGGCAGGTCGGCGGCGAGCGGCAGGTGACGGCGCGGCTGCTGACCGGGCACGTCTCCGTCCTGGAGACCACCGAGCTGCTGCTGGAGGAGTGCTTCGGGCCGATGACCGTGGTGCTCGCCTACGACAGCGAGGACGAGCTGGCCGAGATCCTGGCCACCACCCCCGGCAACCTGACCGCGACCCTGCACAGCGAGCCCGAGGAGGAGAAGCTGGCCTCCCGGCTCGTGGCGGTGATGCGGGACCGGGCGGGCCGTCTGGTCTTCGACGCCTACCCGACCGGGGTGGCGGTCGGCTGGGCGCAGCAGCACGGCGGGCCGTATCCGGCGACCACCGAGCCGTCGACCACCTCGGTCGGCGCCGCGGCGATCTTCCGGTTCCTCCGGTCGGTGGTCTACCAGAACTGCCCGGCGCACCTGCTGCCCGAGGCGCTGCGCGACGACAACCCCTGGCGGCTCCCCCGCCGCCTGAACGGAGTGCTCACCCTGCCCTGACCTCCGTGCGGAGCACGCGGCCCCGGCGGGCTTCCCGCCGCCGGGGCCGTCGGCATGCCCCGATTCAGATGATTTCTGCAATCGTTTGTAGTCGTTATCTGGGATTTTCTAGGACCTATTGACGTTAATAAGCGATTACGCCAACGTTTCATGCAACCGATTGCCGCATCCCCCAAGGTTGCACATGCGACTTCTGACGCTTCCTCCGGTGATCGCCCTCACGATCATCGCGACGGCCGCACCGGCCGTCTCCGCCACCGGGTCAGCCGCCCCCGCCACCATCGTGGTCGCCGCCGACGGCTCCGGGAACCACACGACCGTGCAGGACGCGATCAACGCCGTCCCCGCCGGCAACAGCAAGCCGGTCACCATCCTGGTCCGTCCGGGCACCTACAGGCAGCAGGTGGTCATCCCGGCGGACAAGCCGTACATCTCGCTGGTCGGCGACACCGACGACCCGCGCACGGTGGTGCTCACCTTCGACGCCGCCGCCAAGACCCCGAAGCCGGACGGTTCGGGCACCTACGGCACCTCGGGCAGCGCCTCCTACGTGATCAGCGCGCCCGACTTCACCGCCCGCAACCTCACCTTCGAGAACTCCTACGACGAGGCCGCGGGCGGCAACAGCCAGGCCGTGGCCGTGCGGACCACCGGTGACCGGCAGGTCTACGACAACGTCCGGTTCATCGGCAACCAGGACACCCTCTACGCCAACACCGCCTCCGCCACCACCGTGGCCCGGCAGTACTTCCGCAACTGCTACGTCGAGGGCGACGTCGACTTCATCTTCGGCCGGGCCACCGCGCTGTTCCACAACTGCGTGATCAAGTCCCTCGACCGCGGCAGCACCGACGGCACCAACGGCTACGTCACCGCGGCCAGCACCGAGATCACCAACCCGTACGGGTTCATGATCTACCGCAGTCACCTGGTCAGCGACGCCCCCGCCAAGACCGTCCACCTCGGCCGCCCGTGGCCGGCCGGCGGCTCGGCCACCGCCCGCGGCCAGGTCCTGATCCGCGAGTCCTGGCTCGGCCAGCAGTTCAAGGACGCCCCCTGGACCGACATGTCCGGCCTGAACTGGCGGGAGGCCCGGCTCTCCGAGTACCTCAACCGCGGTCCCGGCGCGGCCGTGAACAACGACCGGCCGCAGCTGACCAGGGAGCAGGCCGAGCAGTTCGACCCGGAGGACTACCTGCGGGGCGATGACGGCTGGGACCCCTTCCGCAGCTTCCCCTCCGGCTCCGACCGGCAGCTCGGCCGCCAGGTGCTGCCCAGGAACGACGGCTGGGCCGCCGAGGGCACCGGCACCACCGGCGGCTCGGCCGCCCGCCCCGAGAACGTCCACACCGTCTCCACCCGGGCGCAGCTGCTCGCCGCGATCGGCGACCCCGCCGACAACACCCCGAAGATCATCTACGTGAAGGGAGCCATCGACGCCGACACCGACGACGCGGGCAACCCCCTCACCTGCGAGAGCTACGCGGTGAACGGCTACAGCCTCCAGGCGTACCTGGCCGCCTACGACCCGGCGGTCTGGGGCCGGGACAAGGTGCCCTCGGGCCCGCTGGAGGACGCCCGCAAGGCCTCCTACGACAAGATGGCCAAGCACGTCACCATCAGTCTCGGCTCCAACGTCACCCTGGTCGGCCTGGGGCGCGACGCCGCGCTGAAGAGCTTCGGCATCCGGATCACCAACGTCGACAACGTCATCGTCCGCAACCTCACCATCACCGACACCTCCGACTGCTTCCCGCAGTGGGACCCGACGGACGGCGAGGAGGGCAACTGGAACGCCTCCTTCGACAACGTCGAGATCTCCGGCTCCACGCACGTGTGGCTGGACCACAACACCCTCAGCGACGGCGACAACCCGGACTCGAACCAGCCGCTCCACTTCGGCCGGCCGTACCAGGTCCACGACGGCCTGCTCGACGTGGTGCGCGGCGCCGACTACGTGACCCTGTCGTGGAACCACCTGAGCAACCACGACAAGGTGTCGCTGATCGGCAACACCGACAACCCGACCCGGTACGCCGAGGCCGACAAGCTCAAGGTGACGCTGCACCACAACTACTTCGAGGGCCTGGGCCAGCGGACCCCGCGGGTGCGCTTCGGCCAGGTGCACATCTACAACAACTACTACACGGGCAGTGACATCTATCAGTACAGCATCGGCGTGGGCTTCGGCTCCCAGGTCTACGCGCAGGCCAACGCCTTCGACGGCATCCCCGCCGGGAAGGTGCTCTCGGTCCTGAAGGGAACCGCGATCACCGCCAGGGACAACCTGGTCGACGGCGGGCCGGTCGACCTGGTCGCCGCCTACAACGCCGTCAACGACCCCGACCTCGGCTCCGACGCGGGCTGGACGCCCACGCTGGTCACCAAGGTCCACCCCGCCCACGCGCTGCGCGGTCTCGTCCCCGCGGGCGCGGGGGCCGGACGCCTCCACTGAGTGCCGGGGCCCCGGTGAGGCCGGGGCTCCGGCAAGGAGGGGGAATCCGTTGAGGCGGAAAATACTTACCATGTGGTAGAAAAAATGGGATGCCCGCGCCCGGCGGGCACCCCGCCGTCCCTGGAGTGCCATGTCCGAGCCGTCCGCCCCGGTCGTCCCCCTTCCGCAGTCCCTCACTCCTGAGGGAGGCGACGGACTCCGGCTGGGCGCGCGGGTGCGCGTCGGGGTCTCCTCCGACGACCTGCTCGGTCTCGGCCACACCGTCGCCGGGCTCCTCCGCGTGATGCACGGGGCCGATTCCGAGGTCCGGGCCGGCGGCGGGGCCTGCCTCCGCGCCGACCTCCTCCTCGTCCTCGTCCCCGAGGTACCGGGCGCCGCGGGACTCGCCCCGGCGCGGGGGCTCGACCCGCTGGCCCGGGAGTGCCAGCCCACCGGACCCGGTGGAGCCGCCGGAGCCGCCGGGTCCCGCGAATGCTACGAGCTGGTGGTGACCTCCGGCGGGGCCACGGTGACGGCCTCCTCGGCGGAGGGCCTGTTCCGCGGCTCCACCACCTTCGCCCAGCTGCTCACCCGCAGGGGCGCCGGGGACGGCCTCGCGGCTCCCGCCGTCCGCGTCCTCGACGGTCCCGCCCTGCGCTGGCGGGGCCTCTCGCTCGACGTGGTACGGCGGTTCTTCCCGGTGGAGCAGGTCAAGAAGGTCGTCGACCTGCTCGCGCTGTACAAGTTCAACGTCCTGCACCTGCACCTCACCGACAGCCAGGCCTGGCGCCTGGAGATCACCGGCCGGCCGGGCCTCACCGATCCCGCGAACTGGCCCGCAGACGAGGGCTCCCGCAACGGCGACGGCCCGCAGTTCTACACCCGCGACGACTACCGCGAGATCGTCGCGTACGCGGCGGAGCGCTTCGTCACCGTCGTCCCCGAGATCGACATGCCCGGCCACGCGCTGGCCGCCGTACGCGCCCATCCGGAGCTGGGCGGCCCGGACGAGCCCCCGCACCCGCTGCTGCCCTTCCTCGACCCCCGGGCCGAGGCGACGGACGGCTTCGTGGCGGACGTTGTGAGTGAACTGGCCGCCCTCACTCCGGGGCCGTTCCTGCACATCGGCGGCGACGAGGCCTTCGGCATGCCGCACGAACTGTACGCCGCCTTCACGGCGCGGGCGCTGCACCTGGCCAGGACCGCCGGCAAGCGCGTGGTCACCTGGCAGGAGGCCGCCCGTTCCGGCGCGCTCACCCCCGCCGACCTCGTACAGTGCTGGATCGGCGACGGGGACGCCTTCGACGCCGAGGCCGCCAGGAAAGCCGCCCCGGCCGAGTACCACCCGCTCATCGACACCGTGGCGCGCTCGTTCGAGCAGGCCCCGCAGGACGCGCCGGCAGCCGTCGCCGCCGGCGCCTCCGTGCTCGCCTCGCCCAGCAGCGTGCTCTACCTCGACCGCCGCTACGCCGAGGACTCGCTGCTGCCGGACCAGACGGCCCGGCGCGAGCGGGTCGGCTTCCCGTCGTACGAGCCGCGCACCAGCCGCGAGCTGTTCGGCTGGCAACCGGAGACGCTCGCCGAGATCCCCCAGGACGCCCGGCTCGCCGGGGTGGAGGCGGCGATCTGGTGCGAGACCGTCACCGGCTTCGACGACCTGGCGTTCCTGTTGCTCCCCCGGCTGCCGGGGATCGCCGAGAAGGGGTGGACGCCGCGGCCCACCGGCTGGGCCGGCTACCGCGACCGGGTGGCCGCCCACGCGGGCTGGTGGGAGCGCCTCGGCTGGGGAGGCTACTACCGCTCGGCGGAGGTGTTCGGCGCCGTCGCGGCGGACGCCGTACCGGAGTAGGGAGCCCGGAGCCCGGAGCCCGGCGATCCGCGAGGCCGCCGGGCCCGCCCTTGGAACGATCCATGTGCGAGCTTCTCCGCGACCGCCTAGCCTCGTCGCGTTCCCGGGTCGCCGCCGCGCAACCACGGCAACGGACGCGACGGCGACCCATCGCCCCATCAGGCAAGCAGAGGAGCAACGTGACGATTCTAGTGACGGGCGCCACCGGCAACATCGGCCGCCGCGTGGTGGACGGGCTGGTGGGCGCCGGCCAGCGGGTACGCGCGATGGTCCGCGACCTCCGGACGGCACGCCCCCGCCTCCCCGAAGGAGTGGAACTCGTAGCCGGAGACTTCACGCGGCCGGACACCTGGCCGGACGTGCTGGCCGGCGCAGACCGGGTCTACCTGTTCCCGTACGCGTACTACGTTCCGGAGTCCGCCGCGCTCGGATTCGTCGAAGAGGCCGCCGCCGCGGGCGTGCGCAGGTTCGTGGTGCACTCGGCCGCGGCCGCCGGGTTCGCGCCGTCCGACGATCCGAGCCCGCTGGGCCGCCACCTTGAGGAGGAGCGGCAGGCGCATCGCGGGCTGGAGCTGATGGCGGAGGCCACCGGCAGGGAGTGGACCCACGTGCGCCCGGGTCTGCTCGCCGTCAACGCCCTCGGCTGGGCGGACCGGATCCGCGCCGAGCGGACGGTGCGCGAGCCCTACGGCGACTCCGGCTACCCCCTGGTGCACGAGGCGGACGTGGCCGAGATAGCGGTGGCCGCGCTGCTGACCGACGATCATCTCGGCGCGGCGTACACGATCACCGGTCCGGCCAGAGTCACCCAGGCCGAGCAGGTGACGGCGATCGGCGCCGCCATCGGCGCGCCGGTGCGCTTCGAGGAGCTGACCCCGTGGCAGGCCCGCGCCCAGTGGCTCGCCGACGGCTGCCCCCCGCAAGTCGCCGACTGGTTGATCGAACTCCTGGCCGACGCCGTCGACGGCCCGGGCATGCTGCCGCCGACCGGCACCTACGAGGAGATCACCGGGCGGCCGCCGCGCACGTTCGCCCGCTGGGCCCGCGACCACGCGGCCGACTTCCTCGGGGAGGCGGCGTGACCATCCTGGTGACCGGGGCGACCGGCGTCGTGGGCAGAGGCGTCGTCGGGGAGCTGCTGCGGGCCGGCCGGCGGGTGCGCGCCCTGACCCGCCGACCGGCCGCCGCCCGCCTGCCCGGCGAGGTCGAGGTGTACGAGGGGGACCTGGAGCACCCGGAGTCGCTGCGGGCGGCGCTGGCGGGCGTGGAGCGGCTCTACCTGTTCCCCGTGGCGCGGACGGCCGCCGAGGTGGTCGCGCTGGCCGCCGAGTCCGGGGTGCGGAGGATCGTCGACCTGTCGGGCGCCGGAGCCGACGACGAGACGTTCGAGGACGGCTACCGCGTGGTCGAACGGGCCGTGGAGGCGTCCGGCCTGGACTGGACCCATGTCCGGCCGGGGGAGTTCGCCGCCAACTGGCTGGACTGGGCGCCGTCGATCCGCGCCGAACGGACCGTGCGCCGCCCCCACGGCGGGGCGGTGACCCAGCCCACGCACGAGGCCGACGTCGCCGCCGTCGCCGCCGCGGCGCTCCTCGGCGACGGCCATGAGGGCCGCACCTACACGTTCGCCGGGCCGGAGGCGCTCACCGTCGTCGAGCAGGTCGAGGCCATCGGCCGGGCGATCGGAGAACGGGTGCGCTTCGAGGAGCAGGATCCGGTGGCGGCCCGGGAGCAGTGGATCCGGGACGGGTACCCGGCCGAGGTGGTGGACTGGCTGTTCGGGATGTGGGCGGCGTCGGCCCGCGACCCCGCCCCGGTCGACGAGGAGTGGGCCTGCGTCGTCCCCCGCCTCACGGGCCGCCCGGCCCGGACGTTCTCCGAATGGGCGGCGGAGAACGCCGCGGCGTTCAGCTGACCGTCTCCCCCATCCCCGTCCCCGCCTCCCGGGCGCGGAACTCCCGTTCGAACGCCTCGCGGCGCTCCCGCTGCCCGTTCACGTCCGCCACCGGGGCGGACAGCAGGAGCGCCCGGGTGTAGGGGTGCCGCGGCCCGGCCGTCACCTCGGCCGCCTCGCCCAGCTCCACGATCTCGCCGTGCCGGATGACCGCCACCCGGTGGCTCATGAACCGGATCACCGACAGGTCGTGGGAGACGAACAGGTAGGAGACCCCCGTCTGCTCCTGGATCTCCAGGAGCAGGTCGAGGACCGTCTTCTGGGTGGTCAGGTCGAGGGCCGAGACCGGTTCGTCGCACACGATCAGCCTCGGGTCGATCGCCAGGGCGCGGGCGATGGCCACGCGCTGGCGCTGCCCGCCGGAGAACTCCCTGGGGAGCCGGTGGGCGGCGTCGGCGGGCAGTTCCACCCGCTCCAGGAGCCGGGCGACGCGGGCGCGGGCCTCGCGGGCGCCGTACCCCTGCCCGAGCAGCGGCTCCGACAGCGTGTCCCCGATGGTCAGCGACGGGTTCAGCGAGGTGTACGGGTCCTGGAAGACGACCTGGATGTCGCGGCTCAGCTCGCGCCGGCGCCGGCCGGTGGCGCGGTCGATGCGCTCCCCGGCGAACGTGATCGCCCCGGAGTGGACCGGGACGAGTCCCAGGATCGCCCGGCCGATCGTGGTCTTGCCCGAGCCCGACTCCCCGACCAGGCCCAGGGTCTCGCCGGGCCGGACGTCCAGCGACACCCCCTTCAGGACCTCGACCCGCGGGGCGCGCCAGCCCTTGCCGGGGAAGGAGACCCGCAGGTCCTCGACCGTCAGCAGGGCACCGGCGGACATGCCCGCAGGCGTGCCGGCAGTCCTGTCGGCGGACATGCTGCCCGGCATCACACGACCTCCGCGTTCGACGGCTGCCAGGGCCCGCGGGCCGGGACGCCGTCCAGCACGGCGCCGAGCAGCTTCTGGGTGTAGGGGTGCCGGGGGGCGTGCAGGACCTGCTCCGCCGTCCCGGTCTCGACGATCCGGCCCTCCCGCATCACCGCCACGCGGTCGCACAGGTCCGCGACCACGCCGAGGTTGTGGGTGACGAGCAGGACCCCGAGGCCGCGCTCCTTCTGCAGCCGGCGCAGCAGGCCGAGCACCTCCGCCTGGACCACGACGTCGAGCGCCGTGGTGGGCTCGTCCGCGACGAGGAGCCGGGGGTCGCAGGACATGGCGCCCGCGATCAGGACGCGCTGCGCCATGCCGCCGGAGATCTCGTGGGGGTAGGAGCCGAAGACCCGCCGCGGGTCGGCGATCTCCACCTGGTCCAGCAGGTCGAGCGCGCGCCGTACGGCCTCCGCCCTGGAGATCCGGAGCTTGTGGCGCATGGGCTCCACGAGCTGGCTGCCGACGGTGAACGCCGGATCGAGGTTGCTCATCGGCTCCTGGGGGACGTAGGCGACGACGTCCCCCCGCAGCGCGCGGTGCCTGCGCTCGGGCATCCCGACGATCTCCTCGCCCCCGACCGTGACGCTCCCCCGGCAGACCCGCCCTCCCTCGGGGAGGATGCCGAGGATCGAGAAGGCGGTCTGGGTCTTGCCCGACCCCGACTCGCCGACCAGACCGACGATCTCTCCGGCCCGTACGTCGAGATCCACGCCGTGGACCACCTCGCGCGTCCCGCCGCCGGGCAGGACGTAGGAGACGGCCAGGTCGCGCACGGACAGCAGCTCGGCGCGCTCACCCGCCTCCGGCGAGGTCCCGTCCGCGCTCCGCGGGGTCCCGGTCCGGGGAGTCCCGGCGTCCGCGCTCCGCGGGGCGGCGGGTGCGGCGGGTGCGGCGGGTGCGGCGGGTGCGGCGGTACGGGCCCGGCGGCGGCTCCGCCTGCCCGCGGGCGCCGTCCCCCGGTCCTCCAGGGCGTCGCGCAGGGCGGCGGCGAGCAGGACCAGCGCGCCGCTGGTCAGGCCCAGCGCGAGGCCGGGCCAGAGCATCAGCGACGGGGCACGCTGGATGTTCTTGAACGCCTCGTTGAGCATCGCGCCCCACGTCGGGGTGTCGCCGCTGCCGACGCCGAGGAACTCCAGGCCCGCCTGGAGGCCGATGGCGATCCCGGAGACGAGCGCCACCTGGATGATGATGGGCGCGCGGACCACGAGGAGCACGTGCCGGGCCACGATCCGGGGGTCGCGCAGCCCCGACACCTTGGCGGCGTCGACGTAGAGCTCGTTGCGCACACTCGCGACGATGCCGCGCACCAGCCGGAAGAAGGCCGGCGCCACGAGGAACCCGAGCACCACCATGAGGACCCACACGGTGGAGCCGAGGATGGCGCGCGAGGCCAGGAGCACGACCATGGCCGGCAGGGCCATGACCAGGTTGACGACCCAGTTCGCCGCGGAGTCGAACCAGCCGCCGTAGTAACCGGCCAGCAGGCCGCTGGGCACGCCCAGGAGCAGGGCGACCGCGAGGGCGATCACCGCGCCGCCCAGGGTGTTCCGCCCGCCGTACAGCAGGCGGGTCAGGATGTCCCGGCCGGCGGAGTCGAAGCCGAGCGGGTGACCGGCGGACGGGCCGCCGAACGCGTCGCGCAGGCTCGACGCGTTCGGATCCTGCGGGCTGAGCACCGGCGCGAGCAGCACCGCCAGCACGATGGCGGCCAGGACGACGGCGGAGACCAGCCCCAGCGGGTGCCGGAGCAGCCGCCGGACGGTGCCGGTCCGCTCACTCATGCGATCCTCGCCTTCGGGTTCAGCCATCCGATCAGGATGTCGACGATGAGATTGATCACGATCACTCCGATCACGGAGAACATGACCAGCGCCATGATCACGGGGATGTCGCCGCGGGTGGTGTAGTTGACGGTCATGCTCCCGATGCCGGGGAGCCCGAAGATCTGCTCCACCAGTACGGCGCCGCCGAGCATGCTGACGAACTGCATGCCGAGCACCGCGAGGGCGGGCGCCGAGGCGTTGCGCAGGACGTGCCGGAAGACGATCCGCCAGGGCGGCAGTCCCCGCGCGCGCAGGGTGCGCACGTAGTCCTGGCGCATGACGTCGATCACCGATCCCCGGACCTGCTGCGAGACGCCGGCGACGGATCCGATGGACAGGGCGGCGACGGGCAGCGTCACGGTGGACAACCAGCCGGTGAAGGACTCGGTGAGGCCGACGTACCCGATGGCGGGGAACCAGCGCAGGTGAACCGCGAAGACCAGGACGATGACCAGGGTGACCAGGAAGCCGGGCAGGGCGTAGCCCACGACGGCGAAGACCTGCACGAACCGGTCGATCGCGCCGCGGCGGACCCCGGCCCACACCCCGAGCAGGAACGAGAGCACGGCCGTGACGAGGGTGACGCCGACCATCAGGCTGAGCGTGACGGGCAGCCGGTTCGCGATCGCCCGCGTCACGTTCTCGCCGCTGAACCAGGAGGTCCCGAAGTCACCCCGGACGGCGTGGGCCAGCCAGTCGAGGTACTGCGCGAGGACGGGGCGGTCCAGGCCGAGGGCGGCGTTCCTGGCGTCGACGAGATCCTGGCTGGCCCCCTGCCCGAGGAGCTGACGCCCCACGTCCACGTCGGGGATCGACAGGAGCAGGTAGGAGAGGAGGGAGATCACGAACAGGAGCACCGCCCCCGCCGCGGTCCTGCGCGCGATGAAGCTCAGCATGAGAACTCGGCATCCGTTGTCGGGCCGCGTCCGGGGCGGGTACGCCCGCCCCGGGCGCGGGTTCTGCGTGGGACCGGGGCGCTACTCGGCGGGCGCGTAGTTGTAGATGGACGGCACCGCCATGCCGTCCTGCGGCGTGATCGTCACGCTGCCGTCCGAGACGTGCAGGTACGTCATCCGGTAGAAGGGCACGAACCAGCCGTCCTTGACGAGGTGCTCGTTGAGCGCCTGCAGCTCGGCCTTGGCCTCCTCGGCGTCCCTTCCCTGGATCTCGGGCAGCAGCTTCTTCACCGTGTCGTCGGTGTAGCCGAACATGTTGAACGCCCCGGGCAGGACCAGCTCGCCCACCACGACCCAGTCGGTCGAGGACTGGCCGATGTTCATGACCAGGCCGGAGAAGGCGCGGTCGGTGAAGATGCGCTTGATCGCGCTGCCCGCGTCGACGTCCTCCCAGACGAGCTTGACGCCGACGGCGCCGAGGTCGGCCTGGAGCGAGGCGGCGAGCGCGTCGGAGACGATCGCGGCGATGCGGGGCAGCTTGAGGGTGAAGCCGTCGGCGTGCCCGGCCTCCTTGAGCAGTTCCCGCGCCTTGACCGGGTCGTAGGAGTAGTAGGAGTCGAGCTCCGGCTTGTAGGCCGCGGTGCTCTTGCCGAAGACCTGGTTGGTGAGCTCGCCCCGGCTCTGGCGGATCTTCTCCAGCATCGTCTTGCGGTCGATCGCGTAGTTCAGCGCCTGGCGCACCCGCGGGTCGCGCATCTGCGGGGTGACCACGCCGCCCCGGTCGAACAGGACCAGGCCCTGGAAGTCGAACTCCTGCTTGACGGCCTTGATCTTCGGGTCGCTCTCGGCGCTGATCTGCTGGTCGGCGTCCTGGATCAGGGCGGCGTTGACCTGCCCGGTCTTGAGGCCGTTCACGATCGCCGTCTCGTTGTCGAAGAAGTTGATCGTGATCGTGTCGTAGGGGAGCCTGGTCCCCCAGTAGCCGGGGGCCCGGGTGAAGGTCCACCTGGTCCCGATGAACGTCAGGTTCTGGTCCAGGTCGTAGGGACCGGTCCCGCTGGGCTTGGTCTTCAGCGCGTCGCCCTTGGCGAAGTCGGCGGGGTTGGCCATGAGACCGGCCGCGTCGCTCAGGTAGAACAGCATCGCGGGGTTGGGCTTCGACAGCTCCAGCGTCACGTGCGTGGCGTCGACCACCTTGATCGTCTTGACGTCGTTGAGCGTCTTGGCCTGGGCGCCGCCGCCCTTGCGGAAACGCTCCATGTTCGCCTTGACGGCCTCGGCGTCGAACGGCGTGCCGTCGTCGAACTTCACGCCGCCGCGCAGCGTGAGCGCCAGCTCGGTGAGGTCGTCGTTGTACTTCCACTCCGTGGCGAGCATCGGGCTGTAGGAACCGTCCGGCTCGCGTTTGATCAGGGTGTCGTAGACGGCCTGGAAGAACGGGAGCGCGCTGCCGGTGGCGTCCTTCGGGTCGAGGCTCTGCGGGAGCGTCATCGTCGCAAGGCTCAGGGCCTTGGGCTCGTTCTCCGGCGTGCCGCCGCCGGCGTCCGAGCAGCCTGCGAGCGCCAGCGGCGCGGCGAGGAAGGCGAGCGCGGCGATGGCGACCCTGGCGGATTTCTTCATGGAGCTCACTCCGTCTCAAGGCGGGGGGACGGCTGTCTCGGCCGGATGTGCGGCGAGCATACCCGTAAAACTAACCACGTGGTAGGTTTAATGTGAGCCGCCCGGGGCCGGGCTAGTCTCGCGGTACCGCGGCACGGATCAGCACCCCACGTGCCGTGCGGACATCCCCTGGACCGCAGAAAGGCCGGTCGGTGACCGAAGCGATTCCCCGCCAAGGGCGCAAGGGCGAGCGCACCCGTTCGCGCATCCTCGACTCCGCCATGGAGCTCTTCTCCCGCTCCGGCTTCCACGCCGTCTCCCTGCGCGACATCGCCGCGCACGCGGGGTTGACGCACGCCGGGTTGCTCCACCACTTCCCCGGCAAGGACAGCCTGCTCATCGAGGTGCTCAGCCGCCGCGACGAGATCGACGCCAAGGTCATGTCCCGCCCCGACCCCGGCGACCTGCTGGGCCGCGTCGTCGACCAGGTCACGCGGAACATGCGCACCCCCGGACTGGTCGGCCTCTACGTGAAGATCTCCGGCGAGGCCGCCGACCCGGACCACCCCGCGCACCAGTACTTCGTCGAGCGGTACCAGCGGCTGCGCAGGCAGGGCGCGCGGCTGCTGTCCGAACTGTTCAACCGCGCCTCACCCCCGCTCCCCCACGACCCCGACGCCGTCTCCCAGCAGCTCATCGCGCTGATCGACGGCCTGCAGACCCAGTGGCTGCTCGAACCGGAGGCGGTCGACATGCGCGCGTCGGTCGTCGCCTTCCTCTCCCAGCTGGGCCTGGACGTACCGCCCGCACACGCCGAACCGGACCCGCCCCACCACCCCTGACGCCCCCCCGGCGACTCCGACGACCCTGACGACCCCCGACGACCACGAACACGAGCACGAGCACGAGCACGAGGGATCGCATGACGCAGAACGGCCGTGAGGCATCGGCCCCCCGCCCCGCCCCGGAGGAGACCTCCGGGCTCAGCCTGACGGAGAAGGCCTCGCTCACCTCCGGGAGCACCACCTGGAACACCACGGCCGTCCCGGGTACGGTGCGCGCCCTCACCCTGTCCGACGGCCCGCACGGGATCCGCCGCCAGCCCGAGAGCACGGGCGACGCCCTCGGCATCCACAACAGCCTCCCGGCGACCTGCTTCCCGCCCGCCGTCGCCCTCGGCTCCTCCTGGGATCCGGAGCTCGCCCGCCGGGTGGGCACGGCCCTGGCCCGCGAGGCGTCCGCGCTCGGGGTCGACGTCGTGCTCGGCCCCGGGGTCAACATCAAGCGCTCGCCGCTGTGCGGCCGCAACTTCGAGTACTTCTCCGAGGACCCCCACCTGACCGGGGTGCTGGGCGCGGCCGTCGTCACCGGCATCCAGTCCCTCGGCGTCGGGGCGTGCGTGAAGCACTTCGCGGCCAACAACCAGGAGACCGACCGCATGCGGGTCAGCGCGGACGTCGACGAGCAGACGCTGCGCGAGATATACCTGCCGGCCTTCGAGCGGATCGTGCGCGAGGCGAGGCCGTACACGGTCATGTGCTCCTACAACAGGATCAACGGCGTCTACGCCAGCCAGAACCGCTGGCTCCTGACCGACGTGCTGCGCGGGGAGTGGGGTTTCGACGGGCTGGTGATGTCGGACTGGGGCGCGGTCAACGACCGGGTGGCGGCGCTGGAGGCGGGCCTCGACCTGGAGATGCCTCCCACCGGGACCGACGGGGAGATCGTCGAGGCGGTGCGCTCCGGACGCCTGCCCGAGGAGGTCCTGGACCGGGCGGCAGGGCGCCTGCTCGCACTCGCCCGGCGGCTGGAGGACCGGCAGCGCTTCGACGGCTGGGACGCCGACGCCCACCACGAACTCGCCCGCGAGGCGGCCCGCGCCTCGGCGGTCCTGCTGAAGAACGACGACGTGCGGGGTGAGGGCCCCGTCCTGCCCCTGGACCCGGCCGCGCACCGGCGCGTCGCCGTCCTGGGAGAGCTCGCCCGCACCCCGCGCTACCAGGGCGGCGGCAGCTCCCATGTGGTGCCCACCCGCCTGGACAACGCCTGGGACGCCCTGGTCTCCGCCGCCGGGCGGGCAGGCGGGCAGGTCGCCGGGCGGACCGGTGAGCAGGCCCGTGAACAGGCCACCACCCTGACCTTCGCCGCGGGCTACCGCCTGGACGGTGCGCCCGACGCCGAGCTCGAACGGGAGGCGGTGGCCGCGGCGGCGGAGGCCGACGTGGCGCTGCTGTTCCTGGGCCTGCCGGACGCCGCGGAGTCGGAAGGGTACGACCGCACCACCATCGACCTGCCCGCCGTCCAGGTCGCCCTGCTGCACAGGGTGGCCGAAGTCTGCCCGCGGGTGGTCGTCGTCCTGTCCAACGGGTCGGTCGTGTCGGTCGCCGAGTGGCAGGACGCGGCCTCGGCGATCCTGGAGGGCTGGCTGCTCGGCCAGGCGGGCGGGTCCGCCCTGGCCGACCTGCTGTTCGGCGCGCACAGCCCGTCGGGCCGGCTCACCGAGACGATCCCGAACCGCCTCGCCGACGTCCCCTCCCACCTGCACTTCCCCGGCGCCGACGGCCACGTCGTGTACGGCGAGGGCCGCTACGTCGGCTACCGCCACCACGACACGCTCGGCACCGGCGTCGCCTACCCCTTCGGCCACGGCCTGACCTACTCGCGGTTCGAGTACTCCGATCTCGACGCCCGGGAGACCGGGGCCAACGAGTGGAGCGTCGAGGTCACCGTCACCAACACCGGCGAGCGCTTCGCGCACGAGGTCGTCCAGCTGTATGTGGCCTTCGAGGAGGAGCGGCCGTCCCGCCCCCGGCACGAGCTGCGCGGCTTCGCCAAGGTGGGGCTGGAGCCGGGCGCCGCGGAGCGGGTCCGTTTCACCCTCGCCGGGCGGGACATCGCGCAGTGGTCGGTCTCCCGGAAGGACTGGAGGATCGACCCCGGCTCCTTCACCGTCGAGGTCGGGGCCTCCTCACGCGACATCCGCCTGCGCGCCGGGCTGACCACCCCGGGCGACGGCTACCTGGCCCCGCTGACCGGGATGTCCACCCTGGGCGAGTGGCTCGCCCACCCGGCCGGTTCCCCGGCGCTGCGCAAGGTCCTCGGCGACTCGCCCGCCGTGGCCGCCCTCGACCGGGTCGATCCGGCGTTGCTCGGCATGGCCCTCGGCTTCCCGCTGATCAAGTTCAGCACCTTCGGCATCGGCCTGACCCCCGAGGTGGTGGACCGGCTCGTCGCCACCGCCGCGGAGCTCCACCCCTGACATCACGCCGGGGGCGGCCCGGTGGCACGCGGTCACCGGGCCGCCTCCGGGGGCCGATCAGGCGGGGGACAGCTCCTCGTGGACCGCCCCGGCGGAGAGGACGCCGGTCCGGGCGATCGCGCCCAGCCAGCGGGCGCTCGGCTTGACCGTCCGCGCGAACGTCTCCCGGTCCACCGCGACCAGCCCGAAGGTCGGCCGGTAGGAGCCCCACTCGTAGTTGTCCAGCAACGACCAGTGCAGGTATCCGCGCACGTCGATCCCGTCGGCGATGGCGCCGTGCAGTCCGGCCAGGGCGCCGCGCGTGTACTCGACGCGCTCGGCGTCGTCCGCCGTCGCGATGCCGTTCTCCGTCACGAGGATCGGCACGCCCGGCAGCCGCGCCGCCGTGTACCGTACGGCGTCGCCCAGCGCCGCCGGGTAGAACTCCCATCCCATGAGGGTGCGGCGGGCGCCGTCCGGCACCGGCAGCGCGCCCCGCCGCCCGATCCGCACGCGCGTGTACGCCTGCACACCGATGAAGTCGTCGGCCGCCGCGACGTCCAGGAACTGGTCCTCGCGCGGCCACGCCCAGGCGTCGCGCTCCGCCTCCGCGCCGGGGTCCGCCTCGAAGTTCTGGTTGGCGACCGTCCAGCCGGACCTCAGACCGGCCGCGCCGAGTTCCTCGCGGGCGGCACGGTGCGCGGCGGCCAGGGCGTCGGCCATCTCCTGGTCGGGAGGGGGCAGCGCGCCGGCGACGCTCTCCCCGTGCTCCCCGTGCTCCCCTCGCTCGCCCCGCTTCATGATGGCGGCGACCATCGCGAGCATGTTGGGCTCGTTGACGGTGCAGACCCACTCGACCCCGTCCAGGATCGGCAGTACGGCGCGCACGTAGCGGCGGAACCGCGCGACCGCCTCGGCGGACGACCACCCGCCCGCCAGCTGGAACCAGAGCGGGCTGGTGAAGTGGTGCAACGTCACCACCGGGGTGAGGCCGCGCTCCAGGCACCCCTCGATCATGCGGCGGTAGTGCGCCAGCGCCGCCAGGGAGACCTGGCCCTCCGCGGGCTCCACCCGTGCCCACTCGATGCTGAAGCGGTAGGCGGTCAGGCCCAGACCCCGGACGATGTCGAGGTCCTCGCCCCAGCGGTGGTAGCTGTCGCAGGCGTCTCCGCTGCGTTCGGGCATGACGCTGCCGGGACGGTTCTCCATCGCCCACAGGTCGCTGGCGACGTTGTTCCCCTCGATCTGGTGCGCGCTGCCCGCCGCCCCCCACAGAAAACCCTCCGGGAACGAGAGCTCCATACCGCCTCCCCTTGTCCACCTCGACGCACAGATCACCGCGAGGACTGGCAGAAAACCTACCACTTGGTTACTTTTTTTGGAGGCGGTGGCCCGGATTCCGGGAAGGCTCATCTGTCGCCGAGTGGCGTGCCTCCCGCGGCCAGCGGGGACGGCAGGGTGATACGGACGCAGGTGCCCTCGCCCACTCCGCTGGTCAGCCGTACGTCACCGCCGTGCAGGGCGATGACCCGCTTGACGATGGACAGGCCCACCCCGATCCCGTCGATCGCCCCGGCCTCGGCCTCGGGCGTGCGGTAGAAGTCCTCGAAGACCCGCCCGACATCGTCCGTGCCGATGCCGATCCCGGTGTCGTGGATCTCCGCCGTCGGCACCGGATCGCCGGTGACGGCGACGTCGATCCGGCCCCCGTTGGGAGTGAACTTGATCGCGTTGTCGATCAGGTGCGTCAGCGCGGGCCGCAACCGTCCGGCGTCGGCCCAGGCCATGACCGGCCGCGGCGCGTCCAGGGTCAGGGTCTGGTTCTTGGGCCGGGACTTGGCCTCGGCCTCGGCCACCAGCGCGGACAGCAGCGCGGCCAGGTCGACCGGCCCGGCGATGAAGGCGACGGTCTGCGCGCTGAGGCTGGCCAGCAGCAGCAGCTCGTCCAGCCGCTCCAGCAGCCGGTCGCTGTTGCGCTCGATCACCTCCAGGAACCGCCGCTCGGTGATCTGGTCCAGCTCGGTCTCGTCGTCCTGGAGGAGCTGCAGATAGGAGCGGATCGAGGTCAGCGGGGTGCGCAGCTCGTGGTTGATGCTGCGCAGGAACAGCTGCTTGAGGTCCTGCACCTGCTCCCGTTCCCGGGCCATCTGATCGTTCCGACGATCATGGTGGTGGCACTCCACCACGGCGACCGCGCAGGCGGCCAGCGCGATCAGGGCGCCTCGCTGCTCGGGGCCCAGCCTGCGCGGCCGGCGGTCCATCACGCACACCGTGCCCAGGATGTGCCCGGCATGGCTGATCAACGGCGCGCCGGAGTAGAAACGCACGCCCGGCTCACCGCTGACCAGGGGATCGTCGCGGAAGCGCGGATCGGCGCGTGCGTCGGGGACCTCCATCGGCTCCCGGCCGTAGATCACGTACGGGCAGAACGCCACTCGGCGGTCCATGACGTCGGAGTGCATCCCGGTGCGGCCCTTGAGATGCTGGGTGTTCTTCCCGATCAGGTTGACCAGCGCCACCGGAGTCCGGCAGACGCGCGCGGCCAGTTCGGCGATCGCCGTCAGGACCGACTCCAGCGGGGCTTCGACGGCCTCCAGCTCCGCCAGTTCCCGCAGCCGGTCGGATTCGTCGGCCGGGACCGGGAACCGGTCCGTCCTGTCGATGACGGATGCCGGGGTGTGCCCGCGATCCTCGCCACCGGGGCGCGGTGACGGCCGCCGCGCGGCATTCACCGCCCCAGTCCTGCCGGAGGGAGCGGCATCGAGATCGTATGACCCTCCATGACCACCAGCGCGCTGAACATGACCTTCTCACCTCCGGCTCCCTGTCGATGCCTGCTCCGACAAACGTCCCAGACAGACCCCCTACCCGGCCGGGTGGCACAGGCACGAGCCGCTGCGTCAAGAAACCTTCGGCTTTTTGACGCAGTCGAGGGAGGCTGGATACCAGCCCTGCCACGCCGCATCGGCGGGTTCGCCCGGGAACGCCTTACCCGTCGCCCCCGCCGGTGAAGCGGAGGGCGCGCACGCGTAGCCGCTCCGCCTCCATCCGGTGGAACCGGTCGTCGCACTTCAGCCGGGACTTCTCCCGGGGCGTGACCCGCGCCGCGAGCGTGGCGTGGCAGGAGGCCAGGCGCTCGTGGACCTCGGCCAGGGCCGTGCAGGTCCTGGCCGCGCGGAGGAGCAGGATCTCCAGCTGCGCGGCCGTCTCTCGCCTGAGCCGCGCGGCTCGCTCCAGGGCGGGGTGCGGAGCCGCCTGCGGGACCGCGGAGGACACAGGGGATACAGGGAACACGGGGGACACGGGGGGCACGGGGGACACGGGGGACGTCGAGGGAGGGGCGGCGGAACGGCGGCGCTCCGCGGCGCCCGTACGGCCTGAACGGCCGCTCCCGAAACGGCGCGGGACCGGAAGGTGCCGCCGGCGCACGCGCGGGGCGCCGGGCACGGCGCCCCGCCCGCGCTCCCCCGCCTGGGCGGGAGATTCCGGGCCGAGTCCCGGACTGAGTCCCGGGACGGTCTCCGGACCGCGCTCCGGGCCTCCGGCGGCCTTCAGCGCGTCGAACATCCCCGTCACGGCCTCGGGAGCGGTGACGACCAGCTCGCCGCCGGCGACGCGCAGCCGCCGGTGGATCCGGGCCAGCATGTACGCCCCCGCGACGTCGCAGAAACGCAACTCGGAAGCGTCGACCGTGATGTACCGGGCCCCTCGCGAGACGAGGGAATCCAGGATGGACTCCACCAGCTCGCAGTTGGAGGAATCCATCTCACCGCTCACCGTCAGCGATGCCGTGTCATCACTGCAGTGGGCGATACGCACCGATACGTTCACGGAGCCCTCTTACCCGGCGAGGACGCGGTCTCACACCGGCCGGCCCGCCTCCTCCGGTTCGTAGGCGAGGTTGGGACGCAGCCAGCGCTCGACGTCGGCCAGGCCCAGGCCGCGCCGGAGGGCGTAGTCCTCGACCTGGTCCCGGCCGAGGCGACCCACCGTGAAGTAACGCGACGCCGGGTGGGCGAAGAGCAGCCCGCTGACGCTGGCGGCCGGGGTCATCGCGAAGGACTCGGTCAGGGCCATGCCCAGGCGCTCCGCGCCGAGCAGGTCGAACAGGTCGCGCTTCTGGCTGTGGTCAGGGCTCGCGGGGTAGCCGAACGCGGGGCGGATACCGCGGAAGCGCTCGGCGTGCAGGTCCTCCAGGGAGGGAGCGGCGTCCGGCTCGTACCACTCGCGCCTCGCCTGGAGGTGGACGTACTCGGCGAACGCCTCGGCGAGGCGGTCGGCCAGGGCCTTCACCATGATGGACCGGTAGTCGTCGTTGCGGGCCGCGAAGGCGGCGGCGAGCTCCTCCGCCCCGTGGACGGCCACCGCGAACCCGCCGACGTGGTCCCCGTCCGGCGCCACGTAGTCGGCCAGGCAGCGGTTGGCCCGCCCCTCGGGCTTGGCCGTCTGCTGACGCAGCATCGGCAGGCGCACCGTCGTCGGGCGGCCGACGGCCGTACCGGTCTCCGCCGGGACGCCGTCGCCCGCCGTACCGGCCTCCACCAGGATGTCGTCGCCGTCGGAACGCGCGGGCCAGAAGCCGTAGGCGCCCCGGGCCTGGAGGGAGCCGTCGGCGACGATCCGGTCGAGCAGCGCGTTCGCCTCGTCGTAGAGCTCCCGGGCCACCGGCTGGTCGAGGATCGCCGGGTACTTGCCCTTCAGCTCCCAGGCGAGGAAGAAGAACTGCCAGTCGATCATCTCGCGGAGGGCGGTCAGGTCCGGCCGTACGACGCGGACCCCGGTGAAGGCGGGGACCGGCAGATCGTCGAAGGAGACCCGCTCGCGGTTCGCGCGGGCCTGCGCGACGGTCAGCAGCGGGCTCCGCTCCCTGGCCGCGTGCTGCTCGCGCAGGCGCTCCTGGTCGGCGCGGTTGTTGTCGGCCAGTACCCCGGCCCGGTCGTCGTCCAGCAGGTCCGCGACCACGCCGACGACGCGGGAGGCGTCGAGCACGTGGACCGTGGTGCCGTCGTAGGCGGGGGCGACGCGCACCGCGGTGTGCTGGCGTGAGGTCGTGGCGCCGCCGATCAGCAGGGGCAGCTTCAGCCCCCGGCGCTGCATCTCCCCGGCCACGGCGACCATCTCGTCCAGTGACGGCGTGATCAGCCCGGAGAGCCCGATCACGTCGGCGCCCTCGGCGACCGCGGTGTCGAGGATGACGTCGGCCGGGACCATGACGCCGAGGTCGACGACCTCGTAGTTGTTGCAGCCGAGCACGACGCCCACGATGTTCTTGCCGATGTCGTGCACGTCGCCCTTGACGGTGGCGAGCACCACCTTCCCGTTGCCGTGCCCGCCCTCGTCCCGCCCTTCCAGCCGCGCCTGCTCCTTCTCGGCCTCCATGAAGGGTTCGAGGTGGGCCACCGCCCGCTTCATCACCCGCGCGCTCTTGACCACCTGCGGCAGGAACATCTTCCCCGCGCCGAACAGGTCGCCCACGGTCTTCATGCCGTCCATGAGCGGCCCCTCGATCACGTCGAGGGGGCGCGCCGCCCGCTGCCGGGCCTCCTCGGTGTCGGCCTCGACGAAGTCGACGACGCCGTGCACGAGCGCGTGCGCCAGCCGCTCCTCCACCGGGGCCTCGCGCCAGGACAGGTCCACGGTACGGCGGGTGCCGGTCCCGCTGACCGTCCCGGCGAAGGCGACCAGCCGGTCGGTGGCGTCGGGGCGCCGGTCGAAGATGACGTCCTCGACGAGTTCGAGCAGGTCCGCGGGGATGTCCTGGTAGAGCGCGAGCTGGCCCGCGTTGACGATGCCCATGTCCAGCCCGGCGCGCACGGCGTGGAAGAGGAACGCCGAGTGCATCGCCTCGCGCACGACGTCGTTGCCGCGGAAGGAGAACGACAGGTTGGAGATGCCGCCGCTGGTCCGCGCCCCGGGGCAGCGCTCCTTGATGAGCGGCAGCGCGTCGATGAACGCCTTGGCGTAGCCGTTGTGCTCGGCGATGCCGGTGGCGACGGCGAGCACGTTGGGGTCGAAGACGATGTCCTCGGCGGGGAAGGCGGCCTCCCGGGTGAGCAGGTCGTAGGCGCGGGCGCAGATCTCCACCTTGCGCTCGACGGTGTCGGCCTGCCCCTTCTCGTCGAAGGCCATGACGACCACGCCCGCGCCGTAGGACCGGATGCGCCGGGCCTGCTCCAGGAACGGGCCCTCGCCCTCCTTGAGGCTGATGGAGTTGACGACGCCCTTGCCCTGCACGCACTTCAGACCGGCCTCCAGCACGCTCCACCGCGAGCTGTCGATCATTATGGGGATGCGGGCGATCTCCGGCTCGGTCGCGATGAGGTTCAGGAACGTGGTCATGGCCCGCTCGCTGTCGAGCAGGTCGGCGTCCATGTTGACGTCGAGCAGGTTGGCCCCGCCGCGCACCTGGTCCAGCGCGACGCCGGCGGCGGCCTGGTAGTCGTCCGCCTCGATCAGGCGGCGGAACCGCGCCGAGCCCGTGACGTTGGTGCGCTCTCCGATCATGACGAAGCCGGTGTCCGGGCCGATCTCGAACGGCTCCAGCCCGCTGAGGCGGGTGCGCGCCGGGTGCCGCGGGACCGGGCGCGGCGGCAGGCCGGACACGGCGGCGGCGATCCGCTCGATGTGCGCGGGCGTCGTCCCGCAGCAGCCGCCGACGATGTTGACCATCCCGGAGGCGGCGAACTCGGCGAGTATCCCCGCGGTCTCCTCCGGCGTCTGGTCGTAGCCGCCGAACGCGTTCGGCAGCCCGGCGTTGGGGTGGGAGGCCGTGTAGGCGCCGGCCAGCCGGGACAGTTCGGCGACGTACGGCCGCATCTCCGCCGCGCCCAGTGAGCAGTTCACCCCCACCACCAGCGGGTCGGCGTGCTCGATCGCGCGCCAGAACGCCTCGACGGTCTGCCCCGACAGCGTGCGCCCGCTCAGGTCGACGACCGTCACCGAGATCCACAGCGGCAGGTCCGGGGCGACCTCGCGCGCGGCCGCGATCGCGGCCTTCGCGTTGAGCGTGTCGAAGATCGTCTCGATCAGCAGCAGATCGACGCCGCCCTCGGCCAGCGCCTGGATCTGCTCGGCGTAGGTGGCGCGGACCTCGTCGAACGACACCGTGCGGTACGCCGGATCCTCCACCTTCGGCGACAACGAGAGCGTGACGTTCAACGGCCCGACCGAACCGGCCACGAAACGCCCGCCCACCTCGTCGGCCGCCTGGCGCGCGAGCTGCGCTCCCCGCAGGTTCATCTCCCGCACCAGCGACTGCAGCCCGTAGTCCGCCTGGCCGATGCCCGTGGCGGTGAACGTGTTGGTCGTGGTGATGTCCGCGCCGGCCGCCAGGTAGCGCCGGTGGATGTCCAGGATGACGTCCGGGCGCGTCAGGTTCAGCAGGTCCGGGTCACCGGTCACGTCGAGGGGGTGGTCGGCCAGCAGTTCGCCGCGGTAGTCGGCCGGGGTGAACCCGGAGCCCTGCAGCATCACGCCCCAGGAGCCGTCGAGCACCGCGACCCGCCGGTCCAGGAGCTCCTTCAGAGCGCGGGCGCCGTCACGGCCGGAAGACGAATTCACTCAGGTCACCTCCGTTGTCCGGAGGCGCCCTTGTCGAACATGCGCCAGGCCGAGCGTGGCGGGTCGGAGCCCGTTGCAGCGCCTCTCGGCCTGGAATTCGACGATACCAAGGGAACGGCCCGCGCCGCCCGTCCCCGCCGGATTCTCCGCTCCGCCTCGATTTCCTGCGGCATTGACGTGAATTTCCGCAGATTCCCCGAGATTCTCGCCATATTTACCGTGCGCAGCGGTTACGCAGCGCGCGGGTAGCAGCGATCATGAAAAAGACAACGGGACATTCCCATCGATCAAGGAGAAAGCATGACGACCTACGGATTGCTGCTCTTCGAGGGTGTGGAGGAGCTGGACTTCGTCGGGCCGTGGGAGGTGTTCACCGTCTCGTCCGTGCTGCGCGGCGGCGCCGACGCGTCGGTCCTCATCGCCGAGCGGGACGAGGCCGTACGGTGCAACAAGGGCATGCGGGTGCTGCCCGACCACACCATGGACGACCATCCGCCGCTGGACGTGCTGCTGGTCCCCGGCGGCAGCGGCACCCGGCGCGAGGTGTCCAACCCCGCACTGGTCGACTGGATCACCAAGACCTCCGCCGCCGCCGGCTGGGTCACCGGCGTGTGCACCGGCGCGCTGCTGCTGCACGAGGCGGGCCCGGCGCGCGGCCGCCGGGTGGCCACCCACCACGCCTTCCAGGACGCGCTCCAGGCCCGGGGCGACATCACCGTGGTCCGCGACGCCCGGTACGTCGTCGACGGCAACCTGGTCACCAGCCAGGGGGTGTCCGCCGGGATCGACATGGCCCTGTGGCTGGTCGGCCGGCTCCACGGGCGCGACCACGCCCGCGCGGTGCGCCGTGCCATCCAGTACGAGCCCGCGCCGCCCTACCTCGCCGACGAGCCCCTCCCCGGCTGATCCCGGCCCCGCGACAGGGCCCGGCGGCCGGGGAGGCCGTTGACCGGACAGTGCCGTCGACCGGAAGGTGCCGTCGACCGGAAGGTGCCGCTGACCGGAGGGACCATCGGCCACCCCCCGTCAGCCGCGGGCGGTGATCTGCTGGACGGCCCAGCCGTTGCCGTCCGGGTCGCTGAAGAAGACGAACCCCTGGTTGTTGAGGTCGTCCCCCTCTTCGGCGGGGCGGAGGCCCGACGGACCGACGATCTGGATCTCGCCGACCTCCACTCCCCGCTCGACGAGCTGGGCGCGCGCCGCGCGCAGGTCGGAGACCACCAGTTGCAGGCCCTGCAGGGAACCGGGCTTCATCTGCGAGAGCCCCTTCCCCACCACGATCGAGCAGCCCGATCCCCGCGGGGTCAGCTGGACGATGCGCATGTCCTCGCTGACCTCGGTGTCGTGGTCCACCGCGAAGCCGAGCCGATCGGCGTAGAAGGCCCTGGCCCGATCCACGTCCGCGACCGGGACCACGACCACTTCCAGCGTCCAGTTCATGACATGCCTCTCTTCTCCTGCCCACACATTTCAACCGCCTAGTTATATAACCTTTTGGTTTTCTACATGCATGCCGTGGGCTCGTCAAGTACCGCGGACTGTCGTCCGGGACCGATAAGACAAGGTCCCTGCTTCTCTGGCGATGACGGATGACGGACGACGTTCCGGCGAGGCTGTCAGCGGTGATCGGCGGTGATCGGCGAGGCCGGGGCGGCCACGGCGCAGCGGAGCCGTACGCCCGACGAGGCTCACTACGACGACGGCTACGGCGCGGACGAGCTGGAGGACATCCTGTCCGGGACGGGCTCAGCCCACGGTACGGCCGTGCCGGTCCCGGGCCTTCAGCCGGACGTTGGGCATCCCGGGAGCCGGGAGCGGCTCGGCCGAGCAGCCGGCCACCGTGCCGAACCGCCGGCCCGCCGCCCAGTCGTCGCGGGCCTGGACGATCTCCTCGTGGGAGCGGCCCACGAAGTTCCACCACATGACGAGGGGCTCGTCGAACGGCTCGCCGCCGAGCAGGAACAGCCGGGCCTCCCCCTCGGCCTCGACGGACACCTCGGACCGGCCCCGGCCGAGATACAGCAGCGAGCCCGGCGACAGCCGCGTCCCCGCGACGTCCGCCGTACCGGACATGATCAGCACGGCGTTCTCGAAGACGGGGTCGAGCGGCAGTTCCCGCCGCCCGGGGCCGGTGAACAGCACTTCGGCGCCGAGGAGCGGAGTGTGGACGCGTGCGGGCGAGCGCAGCCGCCCGAACTCCCCCACCACGACGGTGACGGTCATCTCTCCGTCGCGCAGCACCGGCATGGCCGCGTGGTGCTCGAAGCGCGCCTCGCCGTGGCGTGCCTCCTCCGGCAGCGCCACCCACAGCTGCAGCCCGTGCATGCCCGGGGGGTGGTCCGCCGGGGACTGCTCGGAGTGGGCGATGCCGTGCCCCGACGTCATCAGGTTGAGCTGACCGGGCACGATCGCCTGGTCGCTGCCGAGGCTGTCGCGGTGCACGATCTCGCCCTCGACCAGCCAGGTGACGGTCTGCAGGCCGGTGTGCGGGTGCGGCGGCACCTGCATCCCGGGCCGCCCGCTCACGTCGTCCGGGCCGAAGTGGTCCACGAAGCACCAGGCGCCGACCATCCGCCGCCGCCGGTGCGGCAGCAGCCTGCGCACCGTGGTGTAGCGGCCCAGGGGCACGTCGTGCCCCGGCAGGAGCACACTCTCCGGCTCGGCCACGGTCGCGACCGCGCAGTCGTACACCGCCTGACCCGGCTCCCGATCGAGATCGCTCATGAGGCGACCCTACGCCCGGGGACGGCCCGCGGGCGTGGCCGGCAACCGGCGGGCCGCGGCCAACCCGGCCGGGCTCTCCACCCGCCTGTACGAGCTGGTCCCGCCCTTCCGCTACTGATCCGCGGAGGCGACCGAGTCGAGGGAGTCGAGGGAGTCGAGGGAGAAACGTGCCCGTTGGTCGGACGGGACCAGGTCGAGGTAGTCGGGGTGCCGCTCGATGTAGCCGCGGATGAACGAGCAGAAGGGCAGCACCGACAGCCCCTCCGCCCGGGAGGCGTCCAGCGCGCCGCGAGCCAGGATCGAGCCGAGCCCCCGGCCCTCGAACGCCGGATCGATCTCCGTGTGGGTGAGGGACACCTTCGTGCCGCTCCGCCGGTACTCGGCGAAGCCTGCCACCCGGCCGTCCACCAGGATCTCGAATCTCCCGGCCTCGGGGTTGTCCACGACCGTGGGTTCCGCGTGCTCCATGCCCGCCCGCCTCCTAAAGATCATTGTTTCTCTCCCGCACAGTACCCGGGATCCGTCACGTGACGGACCCCGGCTCCGCCACGTGACGGACGCCGCCCCGCCTCGGACCCCGCTCCCCGGCTGGCGGCCCGGGTGCCCGGGGTCGCCTACCCTGTGCGGCATGCTGAGCAGTACACGGAACGGTTCACCCAGGTCATGACGGTCAGACTGGTCATCGCGGACGATCAGGCCATGATCCGCGCCGGGCTGCGGCTGGTCGCGGAGACCGCCCCGGGCATCGAGGTCGTCGGAGAGGCCGCCGACGGCCGGGAGGCGCTCTCCGTGGTCCGGCGGCTCCAGCCGGACGTGCTGCTGCTGGACCTCGCCATGCCTCGCATGGACGGGCTGGACACCGCCCGGCACCTGCTCGGCGACCCGAACCCGCCGAAGATCGTGATGCTGACCACCTTCGGCACCGACGCCAACCTGCGCGCCTCGCTGCGCGCGGGGGTCAACGGCTTCCTCCTCAAGAGTTCCCCGCCGGAGCAGCTGGCCGAGGCGATCCGGGTGGCGGCGGCCGGTGACGCGCTCATCGACCCGGCGGTCACCATGCGGGTGATCGCCTCGTTCGCCGCGCATCCCGAGCCCTCCGCACCGCCCGAGCTGGCCACCCTCACCCAGCGGGAGCTGGACGTGCTGCACCTGCTGGCCCGGGGCCTGTCCAACCCGGAGATCGCGCGGATGCTCGAGATCGGGGAGGCGACCATCAGGACCCACGTCGCCCGGGTGCTGCAGAAGCTCGGCCTGCGGGACCGCATCCAGGCCGTCGTGTTCGCCTACGAGGCCGGGATCGTCCGGGCCGGCCAGGAGCGGAAGGACCTTCCGCGTTGAGCGGCACGCGGACGGCCCCGGAGGGCCCGCGCAGGAGGCCGGGGAACCCGCTGAGGACCCCGGGGAACCCGCTGAGGCTCCTGCGGACGCTGCGGGAACGGCTCGGCGACTGGTGGCCGACCCGGCTCGACCTGCTGCTCTCCCTCGCGGTGGCGATCGCCGGTCTCGTCGAGTCCTTCGGCCGCCAGGGCCCGGAGCCCGGCCAGGTGCAGCATCCGGTGGTGATGGCCGCCGGTGCGGCCGCGGCCGGGACGCTGCTGCTGTTCCGGCGCCGCTTCCCCGCGATCATGCTCCTCGTGCTGATAGCGACCGGCCTGGCCGTACGGGTGGTGGCGGGAGAGGGCTACTACGCCGCCTGGCACTTCTACTCGACGCTCATCCTCGTCCACACCGTGGCCAGCGCGGCCGAGCTGCGCAGCCGCCGCGGCCTGGCGGGACTCGGGTGCGTGCTGGCGGCCTACGCCTTCCTCCAGACGCTCCAGAGCAACGACGTCGCCGAGGTCATGATCAGCGCGATCTTCGTGGGCGTGGCGTACGGCAGCGGCATCCTCCTGCGCCGCCAGATCGACCGGACGCTGCGGCTCGCCGAACGCACCACGCGCCTGGAGGTGGAGCGCGAGGAGCGGGCCCGCCGGGCCGTGGAGGAGGAGCGCGCCCGCATCGCCCGGGAGCTCCACGACGTCGTCTCGCACAACGTGAGCGTCATGACCCTGCACGCGGGCGGGGTGCGGATGCTGCTCGGCGACGACCGCGCACGCGAGCGCGACATGCTGCTCGGGGTCGAGCGGGCCGGGCGCGAGGCGATCGAGGAGCTCCAGCTCATGCTGGGGGTGCTGCGCGACTACGGCGGCCCCGGCCCCGGCCCGGAGACCCACCGGCCCGGCCTGGACCGCCTGGACGAGTTGCTCGCCCAGGTCCGGGAGGCCGGGCTGGACGTCCGGCTCCGGACCGCCGGAGAGCCGCGCCCCCTGCCGGAGGGACTCAGCCTGTCGGCCTACCGCGTCGTCCAGGAGGCGCTGACGAACGTGCGCAAGCACGCGCCCGCCGCCCGGGCCGGCGTGGTCATCGGGTACGGCCCGGCCGAGCTGGTCGTGGAGGTCGTCGACGACGGGGCGGCCCCGGCCCCGGATGCGGTCGCCCCCGCGTCCGGCGGAGGTGAGCCCGCCGACCGCGGGCACGGCCCGGCGGCCGACGAATCCGGGTCCGGCTCCGGTTCCCGGCAGGCCCCGGGCGGGCACGGCCTGATCGGGATGCGCGAGCGGGTCGCGATGCACGGGGGCGAGCTGTCCGCCGGTCCCGTGCCGGGCGGCGGCTACCGCGTGGCCGCCCGCTTCCCGCTCTCCGGCCCGTCGGGAACGTGCTGAACCCGCCCCGCGGCGGTCCGTTCCTCCCCGGCCCACTCGGCGTTGCTCATCCGCAGCATGCGCAGCCCGATCGCCCCGGCTCCGGCCAGGTAGAGCAGACCGCCGACGACCGTGCCGATCGGGTACATCGGCGCGCCGAAGATGCCCAGGAGCATCGCGAAGGGAGCCCACCACAGCTCCCGCCGCGCGTAGGCCAGCACCAGCCCGAGCAGGAACAGGCCGGCCAGCCCGGCGAAGCCCGGGATCTGGAAGCCGAACACGGCGCCGGGGTCGGCGAGCGCCTCGTCGCCGAGCGCCGCCCCCTCGACGGGCCGCATCGTGCTCTCCAGCTGAACGTAGAAGAAGTCGCCCAGCATGAGCGCGGAGAAGTTGACGACACCGAGCAGGGCGAGGCCGCCCGCCAGATGCCCGAGCACGACGCCGCGGTGGTGGATCAGCTGGATCATTCCGATGATCCCTGGGATCAGCAGCACCCAGCTCCAGTGCAGGAGCGCTGCGCTGATCGAGACCTGCTCCGGATGGAGCCCGTAGGTCCCGATGGTGTCACCGTCGACGCCCTGCCGGATGGCCGGATCGACGAGCAGGCCCGCCGTGTAGAGGACGGGTGCGACGATGAGGCAGAGCCCGGCGACCGTCCTGCGGATTCCGTGCGGGTCTGAGGGCAGTGACATGGAACCTTTCCTTCCGTCTGTCCCGTGCCCGGACGGGCGGGGACGCGTCAGGAAAGGTAGGCGCCGCGACCGCCGCGCGTCGTCACCCCAGGCGGGAGCCGCTCCTCCGTCACGCAACCGACCGCCGCTCCGTCACCCGACGGACCGCGCATCCGACGGACCGCTGCCCGTCTCGCGCGAAGGCGGAGTCAGGTGAGCCAGACGGCGGTGTCGGAGGGCAACTCGTCCCCGTCCAGGGGGCCGCTGGCCAGCAGCACCGACTCGTGCGGCGGGAGCCGCACCGGATCCGCGCCCAGGTTCACCACGCACGTCAGGCCGGACTCGCGGGTGAAGGCGAGCACGTCGGGACGCGACTGCAGCCAGGTGAGCGTGCCGTCGCCGAGCCGGTCGCGGCGCAGGCGCAGCGCGGCCCGGTAGAGGTTGAGCGTCGAGCCGAGGTCCGCGGTCTGGGCCTCGACGGTGAGCTTGCGCCAGTCCTCCGGCTGCGGCAGCCACGGCTCGCCCGCGCCGAAGCCGAACGGCGGTTCCTCCCCCGCCCAGGGCAGCGGAACCCGGCAGCCGTCGCGGCCCGGCACGGTGTGGCCGGAGCGGGTCCACATCGGGTCCTGACGCAGCTCGCCGGGGATGTCGTCCACCTCGGGCAGGCCCAGTTCCTCCCCCTGGTAGACGTAGACACTGCCGGGCAGGGCCATGGCCAGCAGCGCGGCGGCCCGGGCCCGGCGGTGACCGAGCTCCAGGTCGGAGGGGGCGCCGTCCCGGCGGTTGCCGTGGTCCCAGGAGGTCTCGGCCCTGCCGTACCTGGTCACCACCCGCGCGACGTCGTGGTTGGACAGCACCCAGGTGGGCGGGGCGCCGAGCGGGATGTGCGTGTCCAGGGTCTGCTCGATCGAGCGGCGCAGCGCGGCCGGTTCCCAGGGGCAGGCCAGGAAGTCGAAGTTGAAGGCGGTGTGCAGTTCGTCGGGGCGCAGGTAGCGGGCGAAGCGCTCCTGGTCGGGGAACCACACCTCGCCGACGAGGATGCGCTCGTCGTACTCGTCGGCCAGGCGGCGCCAGCCCCGGTAGATCTCGTGCACCTCGTCGAGGTCGGTGTAGCCGTCGGGGTCGCCGCCGTCGAAGTCCTTCACCAGGACCGCGGCCGAGTCGATGCGGATGCCGTCCACGCCCCGGTCGAACCAGAAGCGCAGCACGTCGTGGAACTCGGCGTGCACCTCGGGGTTGGTCCAGTTGAAGTCGGGCTGCCCGGGGTCGAACAGGTGCAGGTACCACTGCCCGTCGGGCACCTGCGTCCAGGCGGGCCCGCCGAAGATGGACTTCCAGTCGCCGGGTTCGTCCCGGAACCAGAACCGCTCCCTGGCCGGCGACCCCGGCCCGGCGGCCAGCGCCTCCTCAAACCACGCGCTCGCGGTCGAGCTGTGGTTGGGCACCACGTCGATGATCACCTTGATGCCCAGCGCGTGGGCCTCCCCGATGAACCGCTCGGCCTCGGCCAGCGTGCCGAAGACCGGCTCGATGTCCCGGTAGTCGGCCACGTCGTACCCGCCGTCGGCCATCGGCGAGGGGTACCACGGGTTGAGCCAGACCGCGTTCACCCCGAGGTCCGCCAGGTACGGCAGGCGTGTGCGCAGCCCGGCCAGGTCCCCGATCCCGTCACCGTTTCCGTCGGCGAAGCTACGCAGGTAGACCTGGTAGATCGCGGCCCCCCGCCACCACGTTTCCGGCATGCTGAACACGACTCCTTGCTGTGAGTACGGGTTGATCCCCAGCGATCGGCTGGAGATGTCAGCCCTTGAGGCTGCCGGCGGTCAGGCCGGCCATGATGTGACGCTGGAAGAGGAAGAACACGACGACGGTCGGGAGGCTCGCGATCACGAGCGAGGCGATGAGCACGTTCTGCGGCATCTGCGACGACAGGCTCGCGATGCCGATGCTGACCGACATCTTCTCGCTGTCGGTCAGCACCAGCAGCGGCCAGACGAAGTCCCGCCACACCGCGACCACGGTCAGGATGGAGACCACGCCCAGGATCGGCCGGGAGACCGGGATCACGATCGACCACAGGATGCGGACGGGGCCCGCGCCGTCGATCTCGGCGGCCTCCAGCAGCTCTCGCGGGATCGAGTCGAAGAAGCGCTTGAGCAGGAAGATGTTGAACCCGTTGGCCGCCGCCGGCAGCCAGATCGCCCACGGCGTGTTGAGCAGGTCCCAGCCCAGCAGCGGCAGGTCCTTGACGGTCAGGTAGGCGGGCAGCATGATCACCATCGGCGGGATCATCAGCGTGGCCAGCATCAGCGCCAGAACCAGCTTGCCCAGGACCGGCCGGAGCTTGGACAGGGCGTAGGCGGCGGTGACGTCGATCGCCAGCGTGAACAGCCACGCCCCGCCGGCGTACAGGGCGGTGTTGCCCAGCAGCAGGCTCAGGTCCATCAGCTCCCACGCCTCGGCGTAGGCGTCGAGCGTGAACCGCGGCGGCAGGAACGTCGGCGGGATCTGCACCAGGTCCTCGGTGGTCTTCATCGCCCCGGTGACCATCCAGTACAGCGGGAAGACGAAGGCCGCGGTGAAGCTCACCACCACCGTGACCAGGACGGTCCAGTAGATCACCCGGCCGTGCCGGGAGGTGAGCTGGTGCGGGGAGACGACGGTGCGGAACTCCTGCCGGATCTTCCGGCGCGGTCGCCGCGCCCGCGCGGAGCGGGCCGCCGCGGGCGCCGCCGGCCCGCTCCCGCCGGGCCGCTCCGGCGACTCGGGAATGACGGTGAGGTTCGGCATCAGCTCTTGTCCTCCCGCGAGACGCGCAGGTAGACGGCGGAGAAGACCATCAGAACGATCATCAGCATGACGCCGAGCGCGTTGCCGCCGTTGATGTTGCCGAAGTTGAAGGCGTACTGGTACATGAGGTAGACGACGCTGACCGTGGAGTTCTCCGGGCCGCCGCCGGTGAGCAGGAAGGGCTCGATGAAGACCTGCATGGTCGCCACGATCTGCAGCAGCAGCATGACCAGGAGGATCAGCTTGGTCTGCGGGATCGTGACGTGCCAGATCCGCTTGAGGACGCCGGCGCCGTCCAGTTCCGCGGCCTCGTACAGCTCTCCGGGGATCGTCTGCAGCGCGGCGAGGTAGATGAGCGTGCCGGTGCCGAGGTTCATCCAGGTGGAGACGATGACCAGGGAGACGAGCGCGGTGTCGGTGGAGTTCAGCCAGTCCAGGGCGGGCAGCCGGAAGAAGCCGAGGATCTGGTTGAACAGCCCGTACTCCGGTTCGTAGAACCACTGGAACAGCAGTACGCCGACGGCCGGGGGCAGCATCACCGGCAGGTAGACGACGAACCTCAGGTAGGCCCGCGCGTGGCGCAGCTCGTTGAGGACGAGGGCGACGACGAACGGCACGCCGTACCCGAAGACCAGGGCGAGCACGGTGAACATCACCGTGTTCCTCCAGGCGGGGCCGAACGCCGCGTCCTCGAAGACCGTGACGAAGTTCTCCAGCCCCACCCAGATCGGCGGGTCGACGAAGTTCGTCTGCTGGAAGCTGAGCACGACCTCCCAGACCATGGGGTACCAGGAGAAGAACGCGAAGCAGATCAGCGCTCCGCAGAGGAATCCGTAGGCGGTGATGTTCCGCCTCACCTCGCGCCGCCGCCTGGTCGGGGGACGTCCCCGTGAACCCCGCGGGATCCGCGGGACGCGCATGCTGGTTGCAGTCATCCGTTTTCCGATCTCGACGTGACGCCGGGCGGCGGCGGGACGACCGCCGCCCCCGGCTCCTGCGGGGGTCAGCCCTTCTTCTCCAGCAGGGCGTTGACCTTCGCCTCGGCGTCGGCGAGCAGCTGGTCGATGTCGGCGTCCTGGCGGGTCAGCACCGCGGACATCGGGGTGTCGAGGATCGCGTAGATCTCCTGGGCGTACGGCCCCGGCTCGGCCTTCGGCGGGATGCCCTTGGAGCCCTCGGCCCAGAGCGCGAACTGCGCGGGGTCGACGTTGGCGTTCTCGGTGCGCAGCTTCAGGACCTCCTGGCCGGAGGGCGTGTCGGCGCCGTACAGGTCGGGGTACGGCTGGCCGACGGTGAGGCCGGCGCCCTTGGCCCGCACGTAGTCGAGCTGGCCCTTGCCCGGGGTGAGGAACTCGTACTCGATCCACTTCAGGCCGGCCCTGATCTGCTCGGGGGTGGCCTTGGGGTTGATCATGTAGCCGGCGCCGCCGTTGAACAGCGCCTTGGCCTCGGGCATCGCGGTGACCGCGTAGTTGTCGAACTTCGCCTGGAAGTCGTTGCGCAGCCCGATCAGCACGTCGGGGGCGCCGAGCATCATGCCCATCTTGCCGCCGGCCATGGCCTTCATCAGCGCGGGCCAGTCGATGTAGAGCTTGGACCCCATGCTGTTGTCGGTCCAGCGCATCTGCTTGAGGTTCTCCAGCACGGCCCTGCCCTCGGGGGTGTTGAAGGCGGCCTTCCTGCCGTCGGGGGTGAGCACGTCGCCGCCGCGGCCGTAGAGGGAGGCGGTGAAGTGCCAGCCGCCGACGTTGTTGCCGCTGTACTCGCCGAAGCCGACGTAGCCGGGGCCGAGGGCGGCGATCTTCTTGGCCGCGGCCTGCACCTCCGCCCAGGTCCTGGGCGGGGTGCCGGGGTCGAGCCCGGCCTTGGTGAAGACGTCGCGGTTGTAGACCAGGCCCATGCCGTACCCGTCGGTGGGCAGGCCGTAGATCTTGCCGTCCTTCTTGAAGATGTCGATGGAGGCGTTGTAGTCCTTGAAGGTCTTCAGCTCACCGACGTAGGGAGTGATGTCGGCGGCCTGGCCGCTCTCCATCAGGCGCCCGACGTTGGGGAAGTTCACGTAGAAGACGGTCTCCAGCTGGCCGCCGGCGAGCTTGGCCTCGAACGTGCGCGGTTCGTAGCACGGGAAGGCGTCGGTGGCTTTCGTGATCTTGATGTTCGGGTTGAGCTTCTGGAACGCGTCGAGGTCTTCCTGGAAGGTCGCGCGCTGCGCCTTGTTCGTCTTCGGCGGCATGCAGTTGACGGTGATCGACACCGGTCCGGCGGCGGAGCCCTCGGCCGCGGGCTGGGCGTCGTCCCCGGCGGGGGCCTCGTCCGTGCCGCACGCCGACGCCGTGAGGCCGAGAGCGGTCGCGAGCAGCAGTCCCGCGGTTCTGCGATAGCCGGATCTCGTCATGGAGCTGACCCTTCTGGTGCGGATGGACGCCGGCGGAGTGAGACAGGCGATCCGCCCCCGGCGTGGCCATCACGATAGGCTCCATGACACATTCATGCAATGTTTCGACAGACTACTGCAATATAACGACTAAGTTACGTGACACACCGGTGTGATGCAGGCGTGACACATGTCCGGCAACGCGACGAGGGGGTGACACGATCACCGTGTCACCCCCTCGCGGGCGGCGGGTTCAAGACGGCGGGCCCGGGGCAGCGGCTCCGGGACGGCGGGCTCAGGGAAACCCAGGCGGGCTCAGGGAAACCCAGGCGGGCTCAGGGGGACGGTCTCGCCGTGGAGGCGCGTACGACCAGTTCCGGCTCGAAGAGCAGCTCGTCCGCCGGGACCACCGCCTTGTCGATCAACGCCGTCAGCAGGTCCACCGCCGCCCGCCCCATCGCGTCGATCGGCTGACGGACCGTGGTCAGCGGCGGTTCGGTGCAGTTCATCAGCGCCGAGTCGTCGTAACCGATGACCGAGACGTCGGCGGGGACCGCCAGCCCCGACCTGCGGGCCGCCCGGACCGCGCCGAGCGCGAGCAGGTCGCTGGCGCACACGACGCCGGTGACCCCCTTGCGCAGCAGCCTGGCCGCCGTCGCGTGCCCTCCCTCCAGGGAGAACATCGTGTGCTCGACGAGCGCCGGATCACCGCCCGAGGTGAGGAACGTCTCCAGCTTGCGGCGGGAGGGCATGTGGTCCCTGGGGCCGAGCACCATGCCGATGCGCTCGTGCCCCAGCGCCTTCAGGTGCCCGATCGCCATCTCCGCGGCCACCACGTCGTCGCAGGAGACCTGGGGGAAACCCAGGTGCTCGACGGCCGCGTTGACCAGCACCGTGGGCAGTCCGCGCTCCCGGAGCAGCTCGTAGTGCTCATGGGAGGCGTCGGCCTGGGCGTACAGGCCGCCGGCGAAGACGACTCCCGAGACCTGCTGCTGCAGGAGCAGGTCCACGTAGTCGGCCTCGGAGATCCCGCCCACGGTCCGGGTGCACAGCACCGAGGTGAACCCCCGCTGGGCCAGCGCACCCCCGACGACCTCGGCGAAGGCAGGGAAGATCGGGTTCTGCAGTTCGGGCAGGACGAGGCCGACCAGCCGGGCCCGGTCGCCGCGCAGCCGGGTGGGGCGCTCGTAGCCGAGCACGTCGAGCGCCGTCAGCACCGCCTCGCGGGTCGCCTCGGACACGCCGGGCTTCCCGTTGAGCACCCGGCTGACCGTCGCCTCGCTCACCCCGACCTTCTTGGCCACCTCTGCAAGTCGTCGTGTCATGCCGCAAACTATATGGCAAAGCGCGCAAATATTTGCATCCGCTTGCGCTCGCCGGACGCCATCCTGTTGCGCGGCACGGAACAGAACTCCGTCCCGCTCCGCCGTCCGGCACGGCGACCGCGGAGACTACGGGGTGTCCCCCGGGGTCGCGGCCCCGTCGAACGCCTGCACGATCCGCTTGGGAGCGCTCATCCGCCACGCCTCGGTGACCAGCTCGCGCAACTCCTCGGTGCTCAGCTCGGCCGTCCGCACCAGCACGTACGGGTAGTTCTCGTAGTGCGGGGTCACGACGAAGACCTCGGGACGTTCCCCGGTCAGGGCCTCACGCTCCTCGCGGGAGACCTTGACCACCGTGAAGTCGGGGTCCTCGTAGTGACGCAGGAACATCCGGCCGCGGACCTTCAGCGAGGGCGTGTCCCAGGAAACGGCCTCCTCGACCTCGGGCAGTTCCAGCGCGATGGCACGTACACGGTCGAAATCGGGCATAGCTCCATGATCGCATGCGCCGCACGCCCCGCCGCCCGTTTGACAACTTTTCTCACACACCACACCCGCTCCCGGAAAACCGGTCCCGGCCGGGGATGCCCGGCGAGGCCGCGCGCCCCGGCCCCGGCCCGCGCGCCCCGGCCCCGGCCCGCGCGGTACGACCCGGCGTCGCCCGCCCGGCGGACGTCCCGCCATGAGGCACCGTTCTCCCGGGGTTTCCGTGGGCTTGTGAAAACGTTTCCACTCCATTGGGAAATCCGTTCCGCGGCGCTTGTTACCCCTGTGCCTTCTGGGGCAGGACGGCCCTAATCGCACGCGAATGGGTGGGTGGATGAGGATCGTGGGGATCGCGGGCGTGCTGCGCCCGCAGGCGTACGTTCACCGGTTGCTGGACGCGGTGGCGCTGGAGCTGCCCGAGTTCTCGGAGCTTCCCGGAGTCTCGGGGCTTCCGGGCCGCTCGGAGTTCCCGGAGACGAGCTCTCCACGATCCATCGGCTCCCCGCGGTCGCCGGGCTCCGCGGGCTCCGCGGGCTCCGCGAGCTCCGCGTGTTTCGAGGTCTGGGACGGGCTGGAGAACCTGGCCTGCTCCCCCGCCGGCCCGCTCGCGGCGGGGACCGATGAGCTGTGCCGCGTGTTGTCCGCGGCCGACGGCATGCTGATCACCGTTCCCGAGCACAGCCTCCTGCCTCCGCAGCTGGCCCACGCGCTTCGATGGGCGACGTCCCCGGCGGCGGGAGGCGCCCTGGTCGGCAAGCCCGTCGCCGTGATCACCTCCTGCGTGAGCCCGCACGAGGCGATCTGGGCGCAGACCGAGGTGAGCCGGCTGCTCGGCGCGGGCGGTGCCATCGTGTACGGCCTCGATCTGGCCGTACGTCCCGGGGCCCGGCAGTTCAACGCCATCGGCAGGATCGCCGATCCGGTGGCCCGCGACCGCGTCCGCGCGACGCTGCGCGAGGTGTGCGCGGCCGCCCGCGAGGTCCTGGCCGCCAGGGCCGCCTTCCGCTCCGGCGGCGTGCCCTCCCCGGAGAGCCCGGTCCCCGCCCCGGTCCCGGTCCCGACGCCGGACCCGGTGCTGAACGTGATGCCGAGCCCGGTGCCGAGCCCGCTGTCCGGGGAGATCTCCGAGCTGTCGGGGCCCTGTCACCCGAAGCCGGTGCGTGCCGTACGGCGGGAGCCCGGTGTCCTCCCGGAGCGGGGGCACCGCGGACTCCGGTCCGACCAGTTGCTCGACCCCGTCGACGTCGCCGCGGGCGATCCCCTCGGGTAACCGGACCGGCGGGGCGTCCGGTCCGGGGTTACTCGTACTCGGGCTTGGTGTTGGGCCTCATGCTCTTCCGGACGCTCTCCTGCTTGCCCCGGTGGGGCGAGGACGTGCGGTCCTCGTGGTGGTGCGGCTCGTGCTTGGGACGGGAGTGGCGCTGCTTCGAGCCTCCCTTCGTCGCGTTCACCTCGCTCGGGCTCTTACCGGACTTGCGCGCCTCCCGGGCCGCCTGGCGGCGCTGGTTCTCGTCGCCTTCCATCTTCTTGCCGGCCATTTCTCCCCCTTTGTCGGATTAAATGCTCCATACCCCCTTCGTCTGGTATAACTCCATATCTCCGTATCACCCGGACGAATGAGGCGTCATCCGCCGGGCGGCGGACGCGGCCGGACACGGCGGCGGACTACCGTGTCGCGACGGCGGGCCGACATGCCCGACCTCCTCGCCGTATGCAGGGCACGGTCGAGGTGGACACATATGGAAGGTGATGTTCGGTGCAGCCGGTCAGGGTGATCTCGATCGTGGCGATGGTGCTGGGTCTGCTCGTCGGAGCGGCGAGCGCGATCCCCTTCTCCCGGGCGAGTGAGACGGGAGCCCGCGCCGACAGCCACCTGGCGAAGGCGGAGGAGCTGACCCGCGAGGCCGACTCCGTCAAGGAGAGCGACCCCGCGCGCCACGAGCAGCTCACCCAGGAGATCGACAAGTGGACCGGGTTCGCCTCCACGGACCTGGCGGAGCAGAGCTCGCAGCAGGGAGGCGCGTGGGCCATGCTCGCGGCGGGCAGCGGCCTCCTCATCGGGGGCGGCCTGATCTTCGTACTCACCCGCCGCAGGCCCGCCCCTCAGCCGAACGCGCACAAGCAGCCCCAGCACCGGTAACCGGTCAGGTCCCGCCTCTGCGGCGCACGACCGGGACGGAGGCGGGCTCGCCGCCGAACGCGCCGGCGAATCCCGCGCCGAACTCGCCGGGGAGCGACCCCGTCAGCCCCGCGAAGATCTCCCTCGCCTCCGGGCCCCATCTTCCGGCGTTCCTGAGCGCCAGCCGTACGGCACGGCCCTGGATCCCGAGTGAGTCGTGGGTCACGGCCGTGGCCAGCGCCGGGGCGAACGCGTCGACGTCCTCCCGCGGCAACAGCTCGGCGAGCCAGGAGAGCCCGGCGCCGACGAGCTTCACCTCGCCCCGGAAGAGCAGTCCCTCCATCGCGTCACCCAGTTCCTCCGGGTCGGCGACCGTGCCCGGGGGCAGCCCGCGGAGCCGGGCGAGCGCCGCTTCCGCGACCGGGCCGGGCGCCGTGGGCAGCAGGCGCAGATAGTCGCGGGCGCGCGGGGCGACCTCGGCCGGGGCGGGGTCCAGCGTCTCGTGCAGGCGGACGAAGAAGCTCAGGTCGGCAGCCGGCCCGCCGCGCAGGAAGCGACGGACGCATCCGTCGAGCAGCAGGTCACGGCGGACCCTTCCCTCGACGCCGAGCGCGGCCAGCTCCGTGGCCATGCCTGTGTTGTCCCGCAGCGTGCGGCCCACGCCCTCCGCCTCGAAGATCCGCGGCAGCAGCGCGTCGAGGAGCGGGTCCTGCCGGAACGGCATGCGCGGCTCCTCATGAAGCCACGCCACGACGAGCGGGTCGTGCTCCGGCGGTTCGATCCCGGTACGGCGGAGCATGGCCAGCGCCAACGGCGCCCCCGGGTCACGCCCGTCACGGATCTTCCGCACGAGCCGCACCGTCGCCTCGGCCTGCCACTCCGGAGGACGCCGGGACAGCACCGCGACGACCGGCCCCGGATCGCCGAACGCCCGCCGGTCCGCGCCGTCGGGCGAAGGCCAGGTCGTCAGGAGGTCTCGGCGGCCGAGCCAGGCGCTCACGGCGGCAGCACCGCCCAGCGACCCGGCCCCCGCGATCCGCAGCAGCTCGCCGGAGTCGTCCCAGGGCTCCGTACGGCCCCACACGTCGAACCAGCGGTCGTCCTCCTCGCCTGCGGTCTCCCACCCGGCCTGACGCGCCCGTTCCTCCGTCTGTGCGCGTTCGCGCAGCACTTCGAGGTATCCCGGCAGCTCCCGCGCCACCTCGCGGCGTTCGTCCCCGGTCAGGGCAGTCATCCGTTCCACGAGCGCGCGCCGGTCGCCGGCGTCGATGATGTCGCGAACCTCGTCCCATACGGCCATGGCCGCAGACTAGAGATCATCGCCGACAGAACCCGTGACGCCGGAAAAGACTCTCTGACGCGATCAGCGTGAATCCGATACACGTGTTCGCGATCGCTCTTCGACGTCCGATCGTGCTGTCGGATAGCTTGGTGCCCACACGCTGGGACGAAGAGTGGGGAGCCGAGTGGCAGGGGGCGACGCGACCGTCACCGCGGCCGACATCGCGCGGATGGCGGGAGTCGGCCGCGCGGCCGTGAGCAACTGGCGGCGGCGGCACGAGGACTTCCCCAGGCCCGTCGGAGGGACCGCGACCAGCCCCGCCTTCTCGCTGAGCGCCGTCGAGTCGTGGTTGCTGGCGCAGGGCAAGGTGCGGGAGCTCCCGTTGCGGGAGCGCGTCTGGCAGCAGATCCGGACCGCCGCGGACGACCTGCGTCTCGGCGAGGTCGTCGCCGAGGCCACCGAGCTCCTCCGCGGCGCGGGTGAACCGCGCACCGTCCCGGCCTCCGCCTGGAAGCTCGTCCGGGAGTACGCTGGGGAGCAGGGCGCCGCCGAGGTGACGCGTTTCCTGCTCGACCGCTACGCCGACGTCCACTCCCGCCGCCTGTCGGCGACTTCGCCCGAGGTCGCGGGCTTCATGGTGCGGCTGGCCGGACCGGGGATCAGGTCGGTTCTCGACCCGGCCTGCGGTCTCGGCGTCCTGCTCGCCGCTGCGGCCGGGCTCCCCGGGGTGGAGCGGGTCCGCGGACAGGAGGTCGAGGACGCCCTCGCGCGCCTGGCGCAGTCGCGCCTGGCCCTGATCCCGGTGGACAGCACGGTCGAGGCGGGCGACTCCCTCCGGCGTGACGCCTGGCCGGACGTGGCCGTGGACGCGGTGGTCTGCCATCCGCCCTTCAACGAGCGCAACTGGGGATACGACGAGCTCACCGGTGATCTGCGCTGGGAGTACGGCCTGCCGCCCAAGACCGAGTCCGAGCTCGCCTGGGTCCAGCACGCGCTCGCCCACCTGAGCCCGGGCGGTGTCGCGGTGCTGCTGATGCCCGTGATCACGGCCGCCCGCCGTTCCGGCCGCCGCATCCGCAGCAACCTCCTGCGGCGCGGCGCCCTCCAGGCCGTCATCGGCCTGCCCCCGGGCATGGCCTCCGGCACCGCACTCCCCGCGCACCTGTGGGTGCTGCGCAAGCCCGCGGGCGGCGGCCGTACCCCCTCACGCGTGCTGATGGCGGAGGCCGGCCCGGCGAGCTTCGGCGCGGTGGCCGAGCGCTGGCACGCCTTCCAGGCCGACCCGGAGGCGGACCTCGACCGCCCCGGCGAGAGCCGTACGGTCCCCATCATCGAGCTGATCGACGAGGACGTCGACGTCACCCCCTCCCGCCACCTGGGGACGGACGGCCACACCTCGGCGGACCTCTATCTCTCCCTCCGGGAGAGCCTGGCCGCGCAACTCGGACGCCTCCCGGACCTGGTCCCCTCGGCCGTCCCGGGTCCGGGGCGGGAACCGCCGACGGTCACCCTCCAGGAGCTGGAGCGGACCGGAGCACTGACCGTCCTGTCCGCCGGGCGTTTCGACATCGACGGCACAGGCGATCTCGTGCTCACCGACCACCACGTGTTCCACGGGGGTCCGGTGGAGACCCGCACCAGCCCCGAGGGCCGGATCAGGGTCGAGCCGGGGGACGTGGTCGTGACCACCCGGGGCAGCGCTCTGGCGACCGTGGTGGCCGAGGAGCCCGGCCTGCTCCTCGGCCCGCGTCTCACCCTGCTGAGACCGGAGCCCGGCCGGCTCGACCCGTTCTTCCTCGCCGGGTTCGTGCGCGCCCTGGCCCTCGCACCCGCGACCGGCGCCCCGCCGGGCGCGACCCGTCTCGACTCGCGCCGCGCGCAGGTGCCGCGCATGCCGCTCCGGGAGCAGGAACGGTACGGTGCCGTCTTCCGGAAGATCTTCACCTTCGAGGCCGGGATGCGTGAGCTGACCGCGAGCGTGGACCGGGCGACCGCCGCCCTCGCCCGGGGCCTGGCCCGGGGCACCCTCGTCCCTCCCCCTCCGGACGCCTGACACCTGACACCTGACGCGAACCGCTACGCCGGCCAGTGGGCGGGACGGGCGAGGGAGGGCGGCAGCTTCGTGGTGGCGTCGCCCCTGGCCGCGTCGAGCTGGGACCGGATGAGGAAGATGCTCTCGGTGAGGTCGGCGCCCCGCAGGTCGGCGCCGCGGAAGTCGGCTCCGAGGAGGTCCGCCGTCCGCAGGTCGGCGCCGCGCAGGTCGGCCCCGATGAGGTAGGCCCCTCTCAGGTTGGCGCCCCGCAGGTCGGCGCCCTTGAGCCTGGCCCCGATGAGGTCGGCCCCCCTGCGCTCCTTCTTCCTGCCCCCTGCCCCGGCCCGCGCCAGCTCGCTCGCGCGCTGCAGGAGGTCACCGGCCTCACGCCGGTGCGCCGCCACGTCCACCTTGAGCAGGGCGTCGGGGCCGTCCTGGGTGAGGCGTTCGATCCCGTCGCGCACCCGGCGGATCTCGGCGTGGATCGGGCGGGCCGGGGGCAGCGCCAGCGCCTCGGTCAGGTACCACAGCAGCTCGTGGAGGTTCCGCATGACCGGGAACACCTCGAACATCTGCCCGGCCGTCCCCGGTCTGCGCCGCCAGTCCTTCCCGCCGAAGGTGACCTGGGAGACCTGCTGCCCCGCGCCGAAGCAGTCGTAGACGGTGCAGCCGGTGAAGCCCCGCTGCCGCAGGTGCCGGTGAATGCCGCAGCGGAAGTCCTCCCGCAGGTTGGGGCAGGCCTTCCCGGCCGGTTTGTCGATCGCGAAGTCCGACGAGGCGGTGAAGGCCGGCGCGACGCAGCACAGCCCGAAACAGCGCTCGCAGTCGGCTCGCAGGCGGGTGCGGCCCCCGTCGGCGGAGGGCCCCGCCTGGGGTGATGCGTGGTCGCGTGCGTCGGACACCGTAGGTGATCTCCTGAGGTCGGGAGCACCGGCCGGATCCCGGCGGTTCCGGGATCCCGGATGCCCGGCGGTTGCGGTGCTCAGGTTTCAGCGTGTTCGGGCGCCGGTCTGTTCCGGCGTCAGCGGATCCGACCGGCGGATCCGGCGTAAGGACCCTACTCGCTCGGAGCCGGTGTCCCGGGCCGGGTGCCGTCGCGGACCCGTCTGCGGCGACCGGCCGGACCCACGTTCACCGCGCATGACTTTCGTCACAGCCGTCCTGTGCTTTTTTACGTTCCCCGTCGCGACACGAACCCCGCTAATTGCACTGGAACATCATTCGAACCGAAACGCCGGCGCGGGGGCACTGCCGCCGGCTCGGAAATCAGCACGGAAAGGCATACGACCATGCGGAAGATCTGGTCGCTCGCGGCCATTGCGATGATCGCGGGGGGCGTCCAGGCAGGACTGGCCCTGCCGGCATACGCGGACACCGGGGTGAGCGTGAGCAGCGCCAACCTGCGCGTGACCGCGGCCGACGGGAAGGCCAACGAGATCACTATCTCGTTCTCGGCCCAGGGCGACGTCGTGGTCACCGACACCGGGGACGTGGTCCGGCCCGGCAGCGGCTGCCTCCGGCAGACACCCAACTCGGTGGTCTGCCCGGGTGTCCAGGTGATCCAGGCGGACCTCAAGGACCTCGACGACACCTTCACCAACACCACCGGCATCGGCGCCCGTGTGAAGGGCGGGACCGGCGAGGACACCATGACCGCCGGCAGCGGCGGCGACACCTTCACCGGAGGCCCCGGCGACGACGTCTTCACCGGCGGAGCCGGCAGCGACAACATGGTCGCCGACCGCGCCCCCGACGGGACGGACGTCTTCAGCGGCGGCCCCGGCGCCGACACGGCCGTCTACAACGACCGGATCGTCCCGCAGACCGTCTCCCTCGACGGCGTGGCGAACGACGGCTCCACCGGGGAGAACGACAACATGCGGGCCGACGTGGAGAACGTCTTCGGCGGCGCGCTCGGCGACACCCTCACCGGCAACGGCCTGGCGAACGAGATCCGCGGCGGGCGGGGCGACGACACGCTCACCGGCCGGGGCGGCGCCGACGTCCTCAGCGGTGGCGGCGGCACCGACACCTGCAACTCCGACGCCGCCGACACGGAGTTCGGCTGCGAGATCTGAGGCACTCTTCCCCGCCACCCTGTCACCCCGTCACCCCGCTGTCGCCTCACCGCAGCGGGGTGACGGCGTCACGGGCGTGGTCGGCCACGGCGGCCCCGACCACGGTCGCCTCGATCGGCAGTACGTCCATGCAGAGCCGGATCGCGTCCAGCAGTTTCGGGAAGGGCACCCGCATGGACAACGTGCAGTGCGGCACCCAGCGGCCCGGCAGGTAGACCTCGAAACCACCGATCCCGGCCTCGGTGAGGCGGGCGTGCACCGCCGCGTGGTGGGCCAGCAGCTCCGTCGTGGGAACCGGGCCCAGCCAGAGCACCCGGCCCAGGAACTGCCCGACGAAGTCGAACCGGAGCTCGAACGGGCGGGCGACCTCCATCCCCCGCAGCGCCTGCGCCACCGCGGGGCCGTCCAGCCGCGAGGCGCTGATCAGTGAGACGTGCGGGCGGTGGCGGCCCTTCAGCAGGTCCCGCATCGACGGGACGCCCTCCCTGGCCAGGGCCTCCCACAACGTCCTGATCCGCTTCTCGGCGACCGGGTCGAGATAGAGCTCCAGCGCGGCGACCATGGTCGAAGACTAGTCCGCCCGGCGTGGCTCCCAGGAGGGGGACCCGTGGCCGCACGCCCAGGCGCAGGGCGCCGCGATGCGCGGGGACGTCTTTGACCCGGGTCCGTGGATGGACCGGAACCGACAGGGTAGGTCGCCATCCGACAACATCCGGACCGAGGAGTGACGATCCGATGAGCGAATACGAGCGTTCCCGGACGATGACCGCCCCACCCGGCGTGGTCTTCGACCGGGCCAGCGACGTGGACCGGCTCGACAGTTGGCTCCCCCGGGACCTGCACGTGCGATCCGAAGACCTGCCCGCGGTGACCGTGCATGAGGACGCCACCGGCAAGGACGAGCGCGGGTTGTTCCGCGCCCAGCGCGACCAGCTCCGCATGGAGTGGGGCACCCGTGACGACGGCCGCTACGCGGGGTGGCTGCAGATCACGACCATCAGCGACCAGGCGAGTGAGGTGACCGTGCACCTGTCCTTCTTCGACGAGGAGCACGCCCCGCCCGCCGAGGAGGTCGACCACGCCCTGGAGAAGAGCCTGGAGCGGCTCGCCGAGCAGGTGCGCGCGTAACGGCATCCCTCGGCCGACGCGCGCCTCCGCCGGAGACCACGGCCCCCGCGGCTCGTGGTCTCCGGCGCGAACGCCTCCCCGGACCGGGCGGACGCCGCAGGTCAGGAGCGCCCGGATCTCAGCAGCCCGGCCGTGCCGGGAACGTGCGGGGCGGTACGGGGCCGCAGCGCCCCGGCGAGCAGGGCGCCCGTCAGGGTGACGGCCGCGATCAGGCCGAACGTGGCGGGCAGCGAGGTCGCGTGGGCGATCCAGCCGGTGACAGCGGGGGCGATCAGGCTGGAGAGGTAGGTGAACGTGGCGATTCCCGCCACCCCCTGGCCGGGTTCCGGGGTGGCGTTGCCCCCGGCAGTGAAGGCCAGCGGGGCGATCACCGCGACGCCCAGCCCGAGCAGGACGAATCCCGTGATCGCCAGGAACGGGGTCCGGGCGATCGCCACCAGGACGGTGCCGGCGGTGGCGAGCAGGCCGCCCGCCCGGACGGCCGTGACCGGCCCGAGCCTGCGGACGATCGAATCGCCGGAGAGCCTGGCGGCGGCCATGGACAGGGAGAACAGGGCGTAGCACGCGGCCGCGACGCCTTCACCGCCGCCGGTGACGTTCTTGACGTAGACCGCGGCCCAGCTCTGGCTGGCGCCCTCGGCGAAGGTCGCGCAGAACCCGACGGCGCCGATCGCGAGGACCGTCCGGGGCGGCACGGTGAACCGGGGCGGGGTCTTCTCCCCGGGCTCCGGCCAGGTGTCGAGGAGCGTGCGGCTCAGCACGACGCCGAAGACGAGCAGCACCAGCGCCGTCACCCCGTGGTGGAGCCGCGCGTCGACGCCCAGCTGGGCGGCGACCGTCCCGACTCCGGCGCCGGCGAGGCATCCCACGCTCCACATCCCGTGGAGCCCGGACATGATCGGGCGTTCCAGTCTCCGTTCGACGATCACCCCCTGGGCGTTCATGGTGACGTCGCACATGCCCGCGGCGGCGCCGTACAGCAGGAAGATGACGCAGAGCCAGCCGAACCCGGGGGCCAGCGAGGGCAGCGGCAGCGCCGCGCACCACAGGACGAGCAGGATCCGGGTGGTCGAACGCCCGCCGTAACGATGGGTGAGACGGGCGGCCATCGGCATGGCGACGAAGGCCGCCAGAGCTGGACAGAACAGGGCGAACCCCAAGGCAGCGGGACTCAGCCCAAGGTGATCCTGCAGCCACGGGATACGCGTCGCCATGCTGCCGGCGACGGCACCGTGCACCGCGAAGACGGCAGCGACGGCGATCCTGGCACGTTGAAGATCGGTACGCATAATGCTAAAAAATTAACAGGCAGGCTTCCTGATGAAAAGAGGACAGATGAAGACCGCGACCCCGCAGATGGCGCGGGCGATCAACGACCGCCTCGCGCTGGACCTGCTGCTGGAGCGCGGCCCGCTGACCGCCCCCCAGCTCAGGGCGCTGACCGGTCTGTCCCGCCCCACCGTGTCCGACCTGATCGAGCGGCTACGGGTCAACGGACTGATCGAGGTCGCCGGGGAGAGCGGGGAGGACCGCCGGGGGCCGAACGCCCGCCTGTACGGCATCGTCGCCGACCGCGCCCACGTGGCCGGGGTCGACGTGCGCCGCTCCGCCGTCAACGTCACCGTCGCCGACATCACCGGCCGGACCGTCGGCTCGGCCGTACGGTCCCTGCGGCCCGGCGACGACCTGGCCGAGCTCATCGTCGCCGCGGTCGCCGAGGCGGCCGGGGCCCGGAGCATGCACGCCGTCGTCCTGGGCGCTCCCGGCCTGGTGGACCCGGCCGCCGGGGACCTGGTGGCCGACAACGGCGTGCCCGGCTGGAAACCCAACCTGCTCCAGGCCCTGCGCACCCGGATCGACGCCCCGGTCACCCTGGAGAACGAGGTCAACCTCGCCGCCGTCGCCGAGCACCGGGCCGGGTCCGCCCGGGGCCGCGACGACTTCGTCCTGCTCTGGCTGGACGACGGGGTCGGCGCGGCCGTCACTCTCGGCGGGCGGCTGAGGCGCGGCGTCTCCGGGGGCGCGGGCGAGATCGGGTTCCTCCGGCCGGGCGGCACGGCGATCTGCGATCTGGTGACGACCGAGGCCGCTCGCGCCCTGGAACCGGACTCCCTCGCGAGCCTGATCGCCGAGATCGCCTTCACCCTGGTCGCCGTCCTCGACCCGGGGCTGGTCGTCCTCGGCGGGGATACCGGCCACTCCGGCGGCGACGCGCTGGCGGCGCGGACCGGCGAGCATCTGGCCGCCCTCTCCCCCGTCCCGGTCCAGGTACGGCCGAGCACGGTGGAGGGCAACGCGGTCCTGCGCGGCGCGCTGTTCACCGCCCTGTCCATCGCGCACCAGGACGTCTTCGGCGGCGTCCCGGGATGACGTCCGCGACGACGGCGACCGTGAATCTTTCATCCCGCCCCGCTCCGGCGGCACGTTTCTGAGCTGCACGGACGTTCCGGCCCGCCGCGCCCGGCGGGAGCGTTTCGTTTACACCCCCCGGGCACCGTCCTAGAGTCCGGTTCGCGTGAGCGCTCGCTGCATCGATCGGTAGTCCGCCACCCGAAAGGTCGGTCAGTTCAGTGCGCAATTGGCGAAGAATCGCTGTCGCCTGCGCGGCCACGGTGATGTCCGCGCTCCTCGCGGTCGTCCTCGTCCCCAGCTCGGCCTCGGCCCACGGCGCCATGATGGTGCCCGGCAGCCGGACCTTCTTCTGCTGGCAGGACGGGCTCAGCCCGCAGGGGAACATCGTCCCCATCAACCCCGCCTGCTCGGCCGCCGTGGCCCAGAGCGGCGCCAACTCCCTCTACAACTGGTTCAGCGTCCTGCGCTCCGACGGCGCCGGCCGGACCCGGGGCTTCATCCCCGACGGGCAGCTGTGCAGCGGTGGAAACCCCAACTTCAGCGGGTTCGACCTCGCGCACGAGGACTGGCCGGTGACCCACCTGACCTCCGGAGCGCAGATCCAGTTCCGGTACAACAAGTGGGCCGCCCACCCGGGCTGGTTCTACCTCTACGTCACCAAGGACGGCTGGAACCCGAACCGGCCGCTCACCTGGAACGACCTGGAGGAGCAGCCCTTCCACACCGCCGACCACCCGCCGAGCGTCGGCTCGCCCGGCACCAACGACGCCCACTACTACTGGAACGCCACCCTGCCCTCGGGCAAGTCGGGCCGCCACATCGTCTACTCGGTGTGGAAGCGCTCCGACAGCGCCGAGACCTTCTACAACTGCTCCGACGTCGTCTTCGACGGCGGCGACGGCGAGGTGACGGGCGTCGGCCGTCCGGGCCCCACTCCCACCGTCACGCCGACGGTCACCCCCACGGTCACCCCGACCGGCGACCCCGGCTCCTGCACGGCCACCTACAAGACCGTCACCTCCTGGTCGGGCGGCTTCCAGGGTGAGGTCACGGTGAAGAACCCCGGCACCGCCGCCATCAACGGCTGGACCGTCAAGTGGGATCTCGCCACCGGCAGTTCCATCAACAGCCTGTGGAACGGCACCCACACGGTCTCCGGGTCCACGGTCACCGCGAAGAACGCCGACTGGAACCGGACGATCCAGGCCGGCGGGTCGGTGACCTTCGGCTTCACCGCCAACGGCACCAGCGGTTCCCCCGCCCCCACCTGCGCCAGTCCCTGACGACCCGCGGCCCCGGCCGGTCCGGCCGGGGCCCCTCCGCCCAGGAAGGAGGCCCGGCATGTCCCGGGGGAAGATCACGACGCTGATGGGCGCCGTCTCCCTCGGCGCGGCGGTGGCGCTGATCGCGGCAGCCTGCGTCGGAGGGCCCGCGGTCCCGTCGCCCGGGCACCCCGCCGCGCACGGGGCCTCCCCCGCCGCGCCGCCCGCGCCGCCATCGCCCGGTCAACCCGGACCATCAGGACAAGCCGAGCAGCCCGTACCGGCCGGACAGTCCGTACCGGCCGGACAGTCCGCGTCGCCGTCCCATGCCCGGCCCCCGTCCCCGATCGCCGGGTGCACGGCAACGATCACCCTCGTCGAGTCCTGGCCGGGTGGTTACCGGGGCACCGCGACGATCACCAACAGGACCGGCGGCCCGATGCGCGACTGGTACATCCAGTGGCTCCTCCCGCGAGGGGTGACCGTCACCCAGGCGTGGAAGGGCACGCACATGCAGAGCGGCCCCATCGCGATGATCCACGCCCCGGCCGACGACCCCGTGCTGGCCCCGGGGGCCACCGTCTCCGAGATCGGTTTCATCGGCGCCGCCCCCACACCCCCGTCCTTCACCGACATCACCTGCGGCTAAGTGCCCGTCCAGGAGTTCCGCGCGCGCCCGGCTGTGAGATCACCGAAGCCTGCGGGCGTCGGCACGAGGCGACCATGGAACCGTTTCGCCGACATCGGCGTCTTACGCGCATAGATATCAACGACGCCCCCACCGTGATCCCGACACGCCGGCGGCGCGGACCCCGACTGTGGCTCGCCGCGACGATCGCAGCCGGCCTGGTCCTCGCCGGGATCTTCCTGCTGCGCGCCCCCGCGGTCCCGCAGCCGGTCTCCGGCCGCCCCACCGCCCTCCCGGCCGCCGCCACGCCGGCACCGCTTCACCGGATCACGGCGGACTCGTCGACCGCCGGGTGTGATTGGCGCAACACGCCGGCCGGAGACGCGCACTCGATCTGGCTGCTCGGCGTCCGGCGGTCCCGGATCGCCACCCCGGCCCAGCCCGTCTCCCTCCTCATGGCCGACCTCGACCATGACAGGTGTTCGGATGTCGTGACCGGGCTCACCGACGGCACAGTAATGATCATCTGGGGTGAGAAACACGGGAGCACGCCGACCCGGATCCTGCGCCCTCCATCCGGCCGCGGCGGCAGCGCCTTCGGGCGCTCCCTGACGGCGTACCGCAACATCCTCGCCGTCGGCGCGCCGTACGACGGCGATCCCGGTGCGCCCGCCTCCGGAGCGGTCTACGTGTACGCTTTCACCGGCCGCACACCCGGCGAATCCCAGCGAATCAGCCAGAACAGTCCGGGAGTGGTCGGCAGCAGCGAGCCCGGCGACCACTTCGGCTGGTCCCTGGCCGCAGGGCGGTTCCCCGAGCGCCCCGGTATCGCCCTCGCGGTCGGCGCGCCGGACGAGAACACCGACGGCGCCGGGGCGGGGAACGGCGCCGGGGCGGGGAACGGCCCCGGGGTCAAATCCGCGGGTGCGATGACCCTGCTCATCGACCCGCTGACCGATGCTCGGCGCAGCCGCAAGTACACCTATGCGCAGGGCGCCGTACCGGGCGCCCGATACGGCTACGCGCTCGCGGCCGGCAACCTCGACGAGGAGAGTCACCTCCTGGTCGGCGCCCCCGGCGTGGACGCCGTCGACGTCATCACGACCCACGGACACCGGCCACTGGAGGTGTCCGACACGCTGCTCTCCCCTCAGCCGGGCGTCCACTTCGGAACCGCCGTGGCCATGGCCGACGGGCGGGCCGTCGTCGGCATGCCGCAGGCGGGTGACGGCCGTGGAGCCGTCAGCGTGGGTTTGGTGAGCCCGCGCGCCCGGCCGGCGACGGTGCTCACCGCGCCGGACGGTCACCCGGGCGACCGTTTCGGCGCCACCGTCACGATCACCGACAGCCTCAAGCTCGTCGTCGGAGCCCCCGGCCACGCCGGTGTCGGTGCCGTCACCCTGTACGACCTGGACACGCTGGAGACCCTCGACAGGCTGGCTCCGGCTTCGGGCGCCTCCGGCTTCGGCGGTGTTCTGAGCGATCACGCGCCGGCCTGGTAACCGTGCCACCGCACCCCGGGCCGGCACGTCGATAGTGTCCTGCCCATGGACGGTGTTGTGAGCACTACCGAAGCCGACCACGTCACCGGCCCGGGAGACGAACCCGGACGCTCTGTCGTGTTGATGTGCGGCATCGCCGGTTCTGGCAAGACAACCTATGCGCAGGCTCTGGAACGACGCGGCTACGTCCGGCTGTCGATCGATGAATCGATCTGGGAGCGGTTCGGGCGCGATGGCGCGCTCTTCGATCCGCAGGAGTACGAGGAGCACAAAGCCGCCACCGAGGAGATGCTGTGGCACGAATTGGTGCGGTTGATGCGAGCGGGCCGGTCGGTGGTCTTGGACTACAGCTTCTGGCAGCGTGCGAAGCGTGACCGGTACAAGGCCTTGATCGAAGATCACGGCTACCGGTGGGAGCTCGTCTACCTCAAGGCGGACCCGGAAACGTTGCGCCGGCGGCTCGCCGTACGCAACGCGCTGGAGGGAGCGAACTGCGTCACGGTGTCCGAGGACCTTCTGCAGCGTTATCTGGCCGGCTTCGAGGAGCCGGCCGGGGAAGGTGAACGCACGATCGCGCAACGGTGAGACGAGTGCGCCGGGACGCCGTTAATCCGGTTGAATCACGAGAACGGCGCCTGGTAGGTATCGCTGTGTCTCTCATATCCGATCGATCGGAGTGCGCCGGTGCCGACCGGAAAGCTCGTGCGGCTGCGTCCCATGGAACCGTCCGACGCCGAGGCGCTGTGGCGATGGAACAGCGATCCCGACGTCATGCGCTGGATGGACGAGGGATATCCGAGTTCACTCGCCCAGACCGTCGAGCGCGTCGAGAACCGCGGGCGGAATTCGTACGACGACGTGCTCCTCGGGATCGAGACCCTCGACGGGGGGCGGCTGATCGGGCTCGTACGCCTGCGGGACGCCGAACCGGAGATCGGCAACGCCGAGCTCGACATCTACATCGGCGAGAAGGACTGCTGGGGCAAGGGCTACGGCACCGACGCCACCCGGGAGATCTGCCGGTACGGCTTCGACAAGATGCGGCTGCACTCGATCGCGCTCTGGGTCGTCGCCGAGAACACCGCGGCGATCCGGGTCTACGAGAAGGTCGGCTTCACCCAGGACGGCAGGCAGCGCGACGCGTTCCGCCGCGACGGGAAATGGCACGACATGGTTCTCATGACCATGCTGGAAGGCGAGCTGGCCGGCTGAGACAGCCGCCGGTAAAACGTGTTGCGCCGGGCCGTCCCGGAACAACACAATTGATTCACAGGAACCGCCGAAAGGAAAAAGAATGCGTATCCGACGCCGAATGAGCATGGCCGGGCAGGTTCGCATGTGACGATTGGCGACGTCCCATGCGAGCCGTCCCGGACATGTTCCCGGGGCGGCTCTTCGCATTCCCGGCGGGTGGGGGCGCTGGCGTGCCCGGTGGTTTCATAAGCCACCCCAGGTGGGTTCGATTCCCACACCCGCCACGGATTCTCCATTATTTCATCGAAGAATTCCGGCCTTCGTGGCGCAGCGGAGAGCGCGCCTGCTTGCGGAGCAGGAGGACGCTGGTTCGAATCCAGCCGGAGGCACCACCCTTCCTGGTCCGGGACTCCACACGGGATCCAGGACTCCACGACCGCGACCTGGGGCTCCACGCCCTCGGCCTCGTGGCGGCGGTCATTCCCGAGACGCGGCCATACCGAAGGGACTGGTTTTACCCCTACCATTCCCTCGTTATGTGATGGATCGCTCCATTGAGCTGTGAGGTCGCGTGTTCGGAATCATCCGCCCGTGCGGTGAGCACGGGTGCCCGTCCCTCCACCGGGCGTGGCGGGCGCACCTGTGCGGGCTGTGCCTGACGTTGCGGGACGGGCAGGGACACGGAGGGCGACTGGCCACCAACTACGACACCCTGATCATCTCGGTCCTCGCCGAGGCCCAGCTGCCGTCCGCCTCCCCGCACCGGACCGCGGGCCCCTGCGCGCTGCGCGGGTTCCGCTCCGCCGACGTGGTGGACGCCCGGGCCCAGGGGGCGCAGCTCGCGGCCGCGGTCTCGCTGGTGCTCGCCGCGGGCCGGATCCGCGATCAGGTGGTGGACGGCGACGTCGCCGCCGGGACCGGACCGGCCCGGATGAGGCTGGCGGCCCGCTGGGAGGCCAGTGGGGCGCGGCTGGGGGCGGGGGTCGGGTTCGACACCGCCGTCCTGGCCTCCACCGTGGACCGGCAGCTCGACCTGGAGCGCCGGGCCGCCTCCCCGTCCGGGCCCGGCGGTTCCGGCGGTTCCGGCGGTTCCGGAGCCCGGCCGATCACGCTCCTCGACCTGACCCGCCCGGCGGAGGACGCCGTCGCCGCGGCGTTCGCCCACACGGCGGTGCTCGCCGGGCGGCCCGGCAACGCCGACGCCCTGGCCGAGGCGGGCAGGTTCTTCGGCCGGATCGCCCACCTGCTCGACGCGGTCGAGGACCAGGAAGACGACGACGCGCGGGGCCGGTTCAACCCGCTGACCGCCACGGGCGCCACCAGGCGGGAGGCGCGGCGGCTCTGCGACGACGCCGTACACGGCCTCACCCTGGCGTTGCGGGATATGGAGCTCCAGGAGCGTCACCTGGTGGAGGTGCTCCTCGGAACCGAGGTACGGCGGGCGGTCGAGCGCGCCTTCCGCGACCATCCCGCGGATGCCTCCTACGAGCGGCCGGGATGGATCCGCAAGTCGGCAGCCGGGGTGGCGACCTTCTTCACCTGCGGAATGTGGCGGCCCCGGTGGAGCAGGCGCAGGGGTCTGCCGCGCAGCGAGCGCTGCTACCTGCGTGACGCCGACTGCTGCAGCTGCTGTGACTGCGACTGCTGCGGTTGCTGCGCCTGAGTCCCCGCACCGGCTGCGGCCCGCCGGCCGCCCGCCGGACCGGGCGTATCCGGCGGAGTGGGCGCGGTCCCGCAGCTCACGATCCGGAAGAGATCCATAGAATCGGCGTATGACCCTGGAGTTGTTCGCAGGAATTCCGGTAACCGACTACGCGGCGGCCCTGAAGTGGTACGAACAGCTGCTGGGCGCCCCGCCGACGTTCGTCGCAAGCGACACGGAGGCCGTGTGGGAACTCGCGGAACACCGGTCCGTATACGTCGAGCGGCGGCCCGAGCGGGCCGGTCACGCCATGCACACGGTTTTCGTCGACGACTTCGACACGCGTGTGGCGCGGATCGCCGAGCGGGGAATCGAGCCCGTGGAACGCGAGACATACTCCAACGGCGTGCGCAAGGTCATCTATCGCGATCCCGAAGGGAACGAGATCGGGTTCGGCGGTGCTCCCCTGTAACCGGTGCTCCCCCTGTGACCGGCGCGGGCCGGCACGACGGGCGTATCGTCGGACCATGACCGATGATCCGCTGGAGTCACTGCGGCGGCTCTGCCTGGCGCTCCCCGAGACCACCGAACGGCTCAGCCACGGCGAGCCGACCTGGTTCATCCGCGACCGGAAGACGTTCGTGATGTACGCCGACCACCATCACGACGACCGGCTCGCCTTCTGGTGCGCCGCCCCGCCCGGCGTCCAGGAGGCCATGGTCGCCGAGGCGCCCGAGCGCTTCTTCCGCCCGCCGTACGTCGGGCACCGCGGCTGGCTCGGCGTCTATCTCGACGTCCCCCAGGACTGGGCCGAGATCGCCGAGATCGTCACCGAGGCCTACCGGGCCGTCGCTCCCAAACGGCTGGCCGCCCTCCTGGAGTGACCGGGCCGCCCGTCCCGGGCGGCGGCGCCGAGGTGATCAGGGGCGGGATGTCACCTTCCGGCAACCCTCCGGTCACCTCTCGCCTGTTCGCTGTGATCCATGTCCTGGCCGGAGATCGACATCGTCGGAACGCACGTCGGCGCCCCCGTCACCGTCTACGGGAAGGCCGACAGGACTCCCGGAGGGGAGCTCGCCCACGAGGGGAACCGCGTTCCCGACATCGTCGCGTTGGACTCCCGGCGGCTGGTGGTCGGCTGGCGGGCCGGGGTGCGCGACAGCCGTGACCCGTCCCCGAAGGACCAGGGATCGATCATGTACGCCCGGTCGGGCGACGCCGGGCGGACCTGGACGGTCGGCACGCTGGCCGCGGCGACCGCCGCGCACCGCTACCACTACGTGATGTTCCTCAACGACGACGGCGTCCTGTACGCGCTGCTCGGGCTGATCGACGTCGAGCGCGACCGGGATCGCGAGGGCCGGGTGGACGGCTTCCCGACCGCGATGACGGCCAGGCGGAGCACCGACGCGGGCCGTACCTGGACCGACTTCCCGATCACGGTGGAGGTGCCGGACAACGGCCGGGGCGTGGTCGTGGCGGGCAGGCCGCTGCGGTACGGCGGGCACTGGCTGGTGCCGTACTGGCGGCACGCGGGCGGGACCACGCGGGCGGGTGTGCTGCGCTCGGCGGACCTGAGGACCTGGACCCCGGGGGCGCTCGCGGAGAACCCGCCCGGCGTGGCGGTGGAGGAGCCGCAGATCGCGATCTCCTATGACGACCCGGGCGCGCTGGTCATGGTCACCCGCACGCTGGACCTGCGCGGCGGCGCCTCGGCGGCCGAGCGCGACGCCCGCTACCGGGTCAGCGCCGCCCACTGCGCCACCGCCACCAGCACCGACGGGGGCCTGACCTGGTCACGCCTCACGCTGGACGAGGACCTGCCCAACTACTACGTCAAGACGTTCTTCACCCGCGACTCCGGGGGCCGTCATCTGGCGATCTACAACACGCTGGCCGGGCCGTTCACCGGTCCGGCGGAGAGCAGGCCCGACCAGTACCGCGAGGTGCTCCACTACAAGGTGCGGCGGCCCGGGGAACCGTGGGGGCCGGGGCGGCTCCTCGCCGACGGAAGGCGGCTGACCCGGGGGGCGGCACGCGGGTGGGACGTCTATCCCAGCGCCGACGAGTACGAGCCGGGGAGGTTCTTCGTCGTCTGGGAGCACAACCAGATCAACATCAAGGTGGCCGAGCTCGACATCACCCGGGAGTTCCCCGGCGACCTGTTCGCCGGGGACTGGGAGCTGTACGGCGGCGCGCGGCGGGCCCCCGGCGGCGGGTTCGTCCTGCGCAGCGGCGGCACCCGGGCCAGCGGGGCCACCCGCGCCCTCGACGTGCGGCGGGGGTGCGACTTCACCCTGGAGTTCCGGGGCCGGGTCGACGACGACAGCGCGCTGGACCCCCGGACCGGCGACGGAGTCTGCCTGGGCGCGAAGGTGGCCAACGGCGCCCGGCGGCTGATGCTGGCCGTACAGCGCGGCGGGGTCTGGAGCATGCGCAAGGGCTCGCCGGTCTGGGAGCGGGTCCACGCCCTGGACGGCGCAGGGCGGATCGCGACCTGGCGGGTGACCGTCGACAGCTCCGGCGTCGCCCGTCTGTTCCGCGACGGTACGGACACCGGGGCCGCCTGGGTGGTCCAGGACAGCAGGGAACGGCCGCAGCTCACCCACTGGGTGACCGGCACCCCGGGCGGCAACGCCGCCGCGGCCACCGTCGAGTGGACCCGCCTCTCCCCGGCGTTCCCGGAGCCGCTCCCCCTGCCGTGACGGGGACCGGGGCCGTCGCGATCGGACGATCCGCAGGGGGCGATTCCCCGGAGTCGTCCACATGCCTGGCGGCACCACCCCTTCCGCTCCCCCGCCACGCGGTAGCTTTGGGGCGTCCATCACAAGGGGAAGAGATCGTGACGACTTCTATTCATCAGCGGATCGCCGACGAGCTGGGCGTGCGCGAGGGGCAGGTGCGGGCGGCGGTGGAGCTGCTCGACGGCGGGGCCACGGTGCCCTTCATCGCGCGCTACCGCAAGGAAGCCACCGGGATGCTCGACGACGCGCAGCTGCGCACGCTCGAGGAGCGGCTGCGCTACCTGCGCGAGATGGAGGAGCGGCGCACCGCGATCCTGGAGTCGATCCGCAGCCAGGGCAAACTCGACGACGCCCTTGAGGCCCAGATCATGGCGGCCGACTCCAAGGCCCGGCTGGAGGACATCTACCTGCCCTACAAGCCCAAGCGGCGCACCAAGGCGCAGATCGCCCGGGAGGCGGGGCTCGAACCGCTGGCCGACGGGCTGCTCGGCGACCCGTCCGTCGACCCGCAGGCCGCCGCGGCGGCCTTCGTCGGCGAGGGCGTGCCCGACGCCGCCGCCGCGCTCGACGGGGCGCGGGCCATCCTGGTCGAGCGGTTCAGCGAGGACGCCGACCTGGTGGGCGAGCTGCGCGAGCGCATGTGGAGCCGGGGGCGGCTGGTCTCGGCGGTGCGCGAGGGCAAGGAGGAGGCGGGCGCCAAGTTCTCCGACTACTTCGACTTCGCCGAGCCGTTCACCAAGCTGCCCTCGCACCGGATCCTGGCGATGTTCCGGGGTGAGAAGGAGGAGGTCCTGACCCTCACCCTGGAGCCGGAGGAGGAGCCCACCGGTTCCTACGAGGCGGCCATCGCCCACCGCTTCGGCATCTCCGACCGGGGGCGGCCCGCCGACAGGTGGCTGGCCGACACCGTCCGCTGGGCGTGGCGCACCCGCATCCTCGTCCACCTCGGCATCGATCTGCGGATGCGGATGTGGCAGGCCGCCGAGGACGAGGCCGTGCGCGTGTTCGCCACCAACCTGCGCGACCTGCTGCTGGCCGCTCCCGCGGGGACCCGCCCGACGATGGGCCTGGACCCGGGCCTGCGGACCGGCGTGAAGGTCGCGGTGGTCGACGCCACGGGCAAGGTCGTGGCGACCGACACGATCTACCCGCACGAGCCGCGCCGCCAGTGGGACCAGTCGCTGGCGGCCCTGGCCGCGCTGGTGAAGGCGCACGGCGTGGAGCTGGTGGCGATCGGCAACGGCACGGCCTCGCGGGAGACGGACAAGCTCGCCGGCGAGCTGGTCAAGCTGGTCCCCGGGCTGACCAAGATCGTGGTGTCGGAGGCCGGGGCGTCGGTCTACTCCGCCTCCGCCTACGCCTCACAGGAACTGCCCGGCCTGGACGTCTCCCTGCGCGGCGCGGTCTCCATCGCCCGCCGCCTGCAGGACCCGCTGGCCGAGCTCGTCAAGATCGATCCCAAGTCCATCGGCGTCGGCCAGTACCAGCACGACCTCGCCGAGACCAAGCTCTCCCGCTCGCTCGACGCGGTGGTCGAGGACTGCGTGAACGCCGTCGGCGTCGACGTCAACACCGCCTCGGCGCCGCTGCTGACCCGGGTGTCGGGCATCGGCTCCGGGCTCGCCGAGAACATCGTCGCCCACCGTGACGCCAACGGCCCGTTCCGTTCCCGCCGGGCGCTGAAGGAGGTGCCCCGCCTCGGGCCCAAGGCGTTCGAGCAGTGCGCGGGCTTCCTGCGCATCCCCGGCGGCGACGACCCGCTCGACTCCTCCAGCGTGCACCCCGAGGCCTACCCGGTGGTCCGCCGCATCCTCGCGGCCACCGGCTGCGAGATCACCCAGCTGATCGGGAACTCCGCGACGCTGCGGTCCCTCAGGCCCCAGGAGTTCGTGGACGACACCTTCGGCCTGCCGACCGTCACTGACATCCTCGCGGAGCTGGAGAAGCCCGGCCGCGACCCCCGGCCCGCCTTCAAGACCGCCACCTTCAAGGAGGGCGTGGAGAAGATCTCCGACCTCCGGCCGGGCATGGTCCTGGAGGGCGTGGTCACCAACGTCGCAGCGTTCGGCGCGTTCGTCGACGTCGGCGTGCACCAGGACGGCCTGGTCCACGTCTCGGCCATGTCCCGCAACTTCGTCAAGGATCCCCGCGAGGTGGTCAAGTCCGGTGACGTCGTCCGGGTGAAGGTGCTCGACGTCGACATCCCGCGCAAGCGCATCTCGCTCACCCTCCGCCTGGAGGACGAGACCGAGGCCCGCGGCGAGCAGCGCGACCGCTCCGGCGGCGGGCGGCGGGACGGCGGTGACCGGCGCGACGGCGGCCACCGCGGAGAACAGCGCGGGGACCGGCAGCGCGGGCGCGGAGATCAGCAGCGCGGCGGCGAGCAGCAGCGCGGGCAGGGGGGTGGACAGCAGCGCGGCGGCCAGCGGAGCGGACAGCAGCGCGGCGGCCAGGAGCGCAACGCCCCGGGCGGCGCCATGGCCGAGGCCCTGCGCCGCGCCGGCCTCGGTGGCTCCGACGGCGGCAAGCGCTGATCGGGCCACTCGACCGGTGATCCCCGGAGGGCGGCGCGCCCGTCCCCTCCGGCGATACGGCGGCCGTGCCTGTCGTGTGCCGTACGGCTGTCGTCTCCTCGTGGGACGGCGGCCGTACGGCTATTGTGGACTCAGGCATCCCCGTCGATGGTTCCGGGCGCACCGCTGAAGCGCCCGCAGCATGATCCGTATGAGCTGTATGATCTGTCGCCTTCCCGCGGAGGTCGTCCGCGCCCGGTCGTGACCGGCCCCGCCGTGCGGGTGCGCACCCGCAAGGACCTGCGGGCCGCCCGCCGCCCCCGTCCTCCCCGATGTCTCGGTCACCTGCGCGTCGCCCCGCTCTGGCCGATGCACGGGATCAACCTCGGCACGCTGCTGCGGACCTGCGACGCGGTCGGCGCGTGCATGGCCGTACCGCGCCTGCCGTGGGTCCCCGAGGCCCTGCGGCGCGGTAACACCCTGCGCCGGCCCGCCTGCGTGCACTGGGTGCGGGATCCCCTGGACTGGCTGGCCGAGCGCAGGGCGGCCGGTGACCACGTCCTGGGGGTGGAACTGGCGGAGGAGGCCGTCCGCCTGGCCGACCTGCCCATGGCCCGCCGCCCCACGGTGGCGGTCCTCGGCCACGAACGCGACGGCATCCCGCCGGAGGCCCTCGACCTGCTCGACGCGGCCGTGGAGATCCCGATGATCGGCACGGGGGCGAGCCTCAACGTGGCCGTCGCGGGTTCGCTCGTCCTCTACAAGCTGGCCGGGTTCGCCTGAAGGCCGGACCCGGTCAGAGCAGGCGGCGGATGTCGCCGTAGGCCCGGTAGAACCCGCCCCGGCCGGAGGAGCGCACGCCTTCGACGAGGTAGCGGGCGCCCGCCTCGCGCACGTTCTTGGGGAACTGCACGTTCCAGCCGCGCTCGTAACCCTCGCTGAGGACCCGGACCCGGAGTCGTCCGCCCTCCTGGAAGCACTCCACGACCACTCCGCCGTCCGCCTGCGCCTCCGGCGAGACGATCTCCACCGTCGTGGCCGGTTCCACCGCGGCCAGGCCGGTGGCTGCCTTGACGTCCACCGGCTCGGGAACGGTGCCCTCCTGCGCCGCCCTGATCGCCGCCTCGGTGGCGTCGATGCAGGCCAGGGTGCCGTCGGTGGTGACGATGTAGAGGCGGTCGTCGAGGTACTGCATGGAGAAGGCCGAGCCGCAGCCGGTGGCGAGCTTCCACAGGCGCGTGCCGTCGGCGCCGAAGCAGTAGATGGAGGAGTGGTTGTCCCCGGCGAAGACGTAGCGGCCGCCGGGGGCGGTGGCGCAGGAGAAGACGGTGGCGTCGCACTGGTAGACCGCCTCGGTGCGGCCGTCGGACTTGTGCAGCCGGTGCACGGCCCCGCGCGAGGTGCCCGCGTAGACTGACGCGGCCTCCTGCCAGCCGAACAGCACCGCGCCCTGGACCCCGGTCTGCCAGACGGGGGCGCCGTCGGCGGCGTCGTAGCGGGCCACGCCCGCGGAGTGGCCGTGGTAGACGGCCTCGTCGTCGCAGCGGACCATCCAGGCGGATTCGCCCTGGCCGGTGCGCGCCCACTGGAACTCGTCCTCGTGGTCGATGGTGGTGATCCGTCCCGCCCGGTCGGACACGCCGAGCACGCCGTCGTGGATGTCGAGCCAGTAGATGTCGACGTCCTCGGCGATCTCGTAGGCGACCCGGGGGACCTTCCCGCTGAGGTCGTAGACCTTGCCGTCGTCGGCGCCGGCGTAGATCCAGAAGTCGTCGGCGACGATGCACTTGACGCCGTCGGGCAGCCGGAAGCGGCCGGTCACGGTGCCGTCGTGGGTGACGGTGTAGACGTCGCCCCGCTGGTTGCCCACCCAGCAGCGCTCTGCGTCCACGAAGATGCCGAACGCCGCCGCGCCGCTGGCGAAGCGCCACAGCACCGGCGCCTGGCGGGCGGTGGAGCGGGAGCTGACGATGCTGCGCCGGGTGACCGGCCGGGCCTGCCGCACGCCCCGCACCGCGGTCGCGTACCCCTTGCGGACCTTCTCGTTCACCTTCTTCGCCGCGGCGGCCGCGGCCCTCTCCGGAGTGGGGAAGGAGGAGGTCTTGGTCTGCCCGGACTCCCCGATCCGGCCGTAGGTGATCGTCACCTGTGTTCCGTCGAGCACGACCTCGTAGAACTTGTGCGAGCCGCCGCCGTCCTCGGACAGCTCCAGGTACGTGCTCTGCGCCGTCATCTCCGCCTCTTCCCTTGATCGGTTTTTCGGGGAGCGTACGGCAGCAGGGCGACAAATCATGAAATGGGTAACCTGCCTCATGTGGCCACCGCCGGGACCGTGACACCGAGCAAGATCATCATCGACTGCGACCCGGGGCTGGACGACGCCCTCGCCCTCGCCCTCGCGTGCGCCGCCCCCGGCCTGGAGATCGCCGGGATCACCACGGTCGCGGGCAACGCCACCCTGGAGCGGACGACCGTCAACGCGCTGCGGCTACGCGCGTTCCTCGGCGCGGACGAGGTGCCGGTCGTCCCCGGGAGCGCCGGCGCGCTGGCGGGGCACGGCCTCGCGCGGCACAACAGCCCGCACGGGGTCTCCGGCCTGGGGGCGGTCGCGCTTCCCGAGGTCTGCCCGCCCCCGGCCGGCGGTCACGCGGCGGACTTCCTCGCCGAGGCCGTACGGGCGCATCCGGGCGAGATCACCCTGCTCGCGCTCGGCCCGCTGACCAACATCGCGCTGGCCGTGCGCGCGGAGCCCCGCCTGGTGGAACAGGTCCGCGGCCTGGTCGTCCTGGGCGGCCGCCACACCCGCCGCGCCCCGGTTCCCGACTTCAACCTGGCCGCCGACCCCGAGGCCGCCGCGGTCGTGTTCGGGGCGGGCTGGACGGTGACCGCGATCGGCGTCGACGTCGCCGGGCAGGCGCGGGCCGGGGACGCCGTGGTGGCGGAGATGCGGACGCTGGGACGGCTCGGCCGCGAGCTGCTCGTCCCCTGCGTGGAGTTCCCCCGCAGGGCGGGCGGGCCCGGCGGCCCCGCGGTCCACGACGCCTGCGCCGTCGCCTGCGTGATCGATCCGGGGGTGGTGACCACCGCGCCCGCCGCGGTCACGGTGGTCACCGGTCCCGGAACCGCCCCCGGAACGGGTTCCGGCGACAGCGGGGGCAGCGGGGGCGGCAAGAGTGGCGGTGGCGAGACCGCCGCGGGCCCCGCCCCCGGAACGACGGTCACGGACCTCCGGCCGGGGCGACCGGCGAACGCCGTGGTCGCCACCGCCCTCGACGCGGACCGGTTCTGGGAGCTGGCGCTGTCGTCCTACCGCCGCCTCGCCCACCGCCTCGGCTGACCCCTTCCGGCCGGGCCCGCTCCCCAGCGCCAGCCCGAGCGTCGCCAGCACCGCGACCTCGAAGCCGACCACCAGCCGCTGGGTCACCCCGGCCGGGATGTCGTCGTTGGTCAGCTCGACGCCGAACATCCGCACCACGTACGGGATCACCACCAGGAGCAGCACACCCAGCGAGGCCAGGCTCAGCACCTTCACCGTCCTGGCGTACGGCCTGCCCTCGTTCCGCCGTGCCAGGATCAGCCCGGCGACCGGCATCGCCAGGAACGCCGCGAACGCGGCGTACCGGTGGATGCCCCCGGACATGGACAGCGGCACCCCGGGCCGGTCGGTGGGGAAGGCGCCGATCAGCAGCATGCACAGGCCCCAGATCCCGACCAGCGCCGCCGCCTTGCGATCCCTGCCGCGGCGGGCCAGGAGGACGGCGAAGGCCGTCGCGCCCACGGCGAAGAGCGTGAGCGAGGCCGGCAGCAGCCAGCCGTCCCGCTCGAACGCGTACTCGCTGATCAGAGTGTGCACCGGATCGAGCCCTGTGGCCACGTGCAGGCCGAGCATGGACACCGACCCGGCGACGATCGCCGTGTACCCGCCGAGGACCATCCATGGTCCGGAGAACGCCTTGCTTCCCATGGCGTCAACGATCGCGTCGGGCCAGGTCATGAAGTATCCGAAATGATCCCCAGCCATCCCTGACCGGTCCCGGAGGGACCCCGGCCGGGGGTGGGGCAGTCCTCAGGGTGACGCCCGCCGTGCCGTACCCGTGAACTGCGCGGACTCCCCTGGAGGTAGGGCTCTCCCCCTCAGGGTCGGCCGCTTCGGGGTCGTGTCCCGGGGACCGGTGCCCCGAAGGACCCGCTTGACTTGAAGTGCACTTCAACATGCAGGGTGATGTCCATGGGCATCACCATCCAGGAAGCCTCGCGCGTGTCGGGGCTGAGCACGCACACGCTGCGCTACTACGAGCGGATCGGGCTCATCCACGAGGTCGGCCGCGACTCCGGCGGGCGGCGCAGCTACACCCGGCCGGACCTCGACTGGCTGGACTTCCTCACGAAGCTGCGCACGACCGGGATGCCGATCGCCGAGATGTGCCGGTACGCCGAGCTGCGCCGCCGGGGTCCGGCGACCGCGGCCGAGCGGCGGCGCATGCTCGAAATCCATCGGGCTCGGGTCCTGGAACGGATCGCCCAGCTCAGCGAGGATCTCTCAATCCTCGACTACAAGATCGACCTCTACCACGCAATGGAGAACTCTTGACCTCCTCCCCTCCCTGAAGGGAGGGGATTCCAACCGTCGCCGGTCGGCCTTCCTGCTTCACCGCCGGTCGCCTTCCCGAGAGGACTCTCGTTGAGGTCTCACACCAGCTCCACAGGCGTTTCACCTCTCCGCCAGCCCGGCGGCGAGGATGTTGTTCGCGGCGTTGACGTCGCGATCGTGCAGTGCGCCGCAGGCGCACTGCCATTCCCGCACGCCCAGCGGCATCTTCTCTTGCAGGGTGCCGCAGGCCGAGCACAGCTTGGACGAGGGGAACCAACGGTCGATCACGACCAGGTCCCGCCCGTACCACTGCGCTTTGTACTGCAGCATCGAGCGCAGCTCCCGCCAGGAGGCGTCGGAGACGGCGCGGGCCAGCGAGTGGTTCTTGACCATGGTGCGGACGGTCAGGTCCTCGATCACGACCGTTTGGTTCTCACGGACGAGCCGAGTGGTGAGCTTGTGCAGGTGGTCGCGGCGGCGGTCGGCGATCCGGGCGTACACGCGGGCGACCTTCAGCCGGGCCTTGGCCCGGCTGCCGCTGCCCTTCGCCTTGCGGGCGAGGTTGCGCTGGGCCTTGGCGAGTTTGCGCCGGTCGGCCCGCTCATGCCTCGGATTGGTGATCTTCTCCCCGGTCGAGAGCGTGACCAGGGACGTGAGCCCGGCGTCTGCCCCGACCCGCTTCCCGGTCGCAGCCAGCGGGGCGATCGTCTCCTGCACCAGGAGGGACACGAACCAGCGCCCGGCCGCGTCCTTCGACACCGTCACCGTGGACGGCTGCGCTCCTTCGGGCAGCGGGCGCGACCACACGATGTCCAGCGGGCCGTCCATCTTGGCGAGGGTGAGCCGGCCGTCGCGCCAGGTGAAGGCCGAGCGGGTGTACTCGGCCGACGCCCGCGACTTCTTGCGGGACTTGAACACCGGGTACTTGGCCCGGCGGGCGAAGAAGTTCGCAAACGCCGCCTGCAGGTGGCGCAACGCCTGCTGCAACGGCACCGACGACACCTCGGACAGGAACGCCAGCTCGGGTGTCTTCTTCCACTGGGTGAGCGCGGCCGAGGTCTCCACGTAGGAGATGCGGCGGCCCTCGACGGTGGAGGCGCGGGTCCGCTCCTCCAGCGCCTTGTTGTAGACCAGGCGCACGCAGCCGAACGTGCGGGCAAGCTCCTGGGCCTGTCCGGGGGTCGGATGGAAGCGGTACTTGTAGGCCCGCTTCACACTCTGCGCCATATCCACATCATCGCGCGATCGGTTAAGAACCGCATGGTTGTTCGACACGACGGTTCGCCTGACGGCGAATCGCCTGCCCCTGCCCTGCTGCGCAGGGGTCCGATTCCTCCCCCGCCTGGAGGCGGGGGTCTCCTCGGAGGTTTCAGATGAACAAGCGACGTCTCGGCAACGGCGGCCCCGAGGTCTCCGCGCTCGGGCTCGGCTGCATGGGCATGTCGGAGTTCTACGGCCCGACCGACGAGGCCGAGTCGATCAGGGTCATCCACCGGGCGCTGGAGCTCGGGGTCAACTTCCTGGACACGGCCGACATGTACGGCAAGGGGCACAACGAGCAGCTGGTCGGGCGGGCGATCGCCGATCGCCGGGATCGGGTGGTGCTGGCCACGAAGTTCGGCATCGTCCGCGGCGACGACCCGGCCGCGCGGGCCATCGACGGCAGCCCCGAGTACGTCCGCAAGGCGTGCGACGCCTCTCTGCACAGGCTCGGCGTCGACCACATCGACCTGTACTACATGCACCGCCGTGACCCCCGGGTCCCGATCGAGGAGACCGTCGGGGCGATGGCCGAGCTGGTCGCCGCGGGCAAGGTCGGCCACCTCGGCCTGTCCGAGGTGAACGCCGAGAGCCTGCGCAGGGCCCAGGCCGTCCACCCGATCGCCGCGCTGCAGAGCGAGTACTCGCTCTTCGCCCGGGACATCGAGGGGGAGATCCTGCCGGCCGCCCGGGAGCTGGGCATCGCCCTGGTGGCGTACTCTCCGATCAGCCGGGGACTGCTCGGCGGAGCCCTTCCGCCCGCCGACGAGATGCCCGCCGACGACTTCCGCAAGTACCTCCCCCGCTTCGCCGGGGAGAACGCTGCGCACAACGAGGCGCTCGTCGCCGGGGTCCGGAAGATCGCCGACGAGGCGGGGTGCACCCCGGCCCAGCTCGCCCTGGCCTGGGCGCTGTCCCGGGGTGAGGACGTCATCCCGATCCCGGGCACCAAGCGGCTGCGTTACCTGGAGGAGAACGCGGCGGCGGACGCCGTCGTGCTGACTTCCGACCAGCTCGCCGCGCTGGAGGCCGCCGTGCCCGGCGGGGCCGTACACGGTGACCGCTACCCGGACATGTCCTCCATCGAGAGCTGACCACGCGTCCGGCCGGGGACCGATCGGTCTCCGGCCGGGACCGGCGGCCGGGCCGGCCTCCACTGTTCGTCGGTCATCCGGATCATCGCCGTGCCCACGATGCCGAAGACCAGCAGGAGGATCGCCGGTCCGGTGTAGGCGAGCAGCGGGATCCCGGCACGCGTCCCGGCGATCCAGACCACCATGCCGACCGGCACCCCGGCCGGGAACCACCAGCCCGCGTGTCCGGCACGGGCGTAGGCCACGGCCACCGCGATCAGCCCGGAGAGGGAGCCGATCATGCCGGGGACCTGCCACGCGATGACCATCGCGGGCTGGGCCGCCTCCTGCAGGATCGTGGTGGCCTGCTCCTCCGGGAGCCGCCGGTAGAGCACGATGTCGAAGAAGTCCGCGATCATCAGGGAGGAGAAGTTGATCAGGCCGAGCACGGTCACCGCTCCGGCCACGTTGGCCAGGACCACTCCCTTCCCCCGCACCAGGTGGACCAGACCGATCACGCCGGGGACCCAGAGCACCCAGGCGTAGTGCAGCAGGGTCGCGCTGATCCCGGTGGCGACGGGGTTCTGGGCGTAGCCGAGGGTCTCGTCGGCTCCCGCCGTCAGCGGATCGACGATCATGCCGAGCAGCAGGCAGAGCGGGGCGAGGACGAGGCTGACACCTGCGGCGCGGCGGCGGAAGGTGTCGGGGCTGGTGAGTCCGAGCATGGCAGGAACACTAGGGAGGAACCCGTCCCGCGTCGTCGAGGCCCGCTTCGATCCCGTGTCCGCCTCGCGGGGGATGCCCGCCTCCCGCTGACCGATTCAACCGGACTTATCCCCCGCAAGGCGGATTCCTCGACACGATCTTCCCCTTACGCTCGCCTCATGAGCCGCCGTCCGCCGCCCACCCCCGCCGACTGGCTGATCTTCCTGGCCTTCCTGCTGTTCGGCGTCGCCGAGGAGCTCGACGGAGTCATGGGATCCGGTGAGTACGGTCGTCCCTGGTGGTGGATCGGGGTGGTCGTGATCGCCGCGGTCCTGGTGCTCTTCCGGCAGCGGGTACCGTTCACCGCACTGGTCGCCTATGTGTCGATCAACACGCCGCTGACCGCGTACCACGGCGACATGTTCGCCGCCTGGCAGCTCTACGTCCATCTCCTCCTGCTGTTCACCCTGCTCAGCGTGTTCCCGCTGGAGGACCGGCGGGCCGTCGCGGGCTTGTCGCTCACGGCCGTGTACGCCGTCGTCGTCCTGGTGACGGCCTCCGACCTCACGCCCGGCGACGTGGCGGTCCTGCTGGTGATGATCTCTCTCGCGGGCGGCGCGGGCATCGCCGTACGGCACCACCGGCAGGTCGCCCTCCAGGCGCAGGAGCGGGGCGAGCTGCTCGCCCGGGAGGCGGTGACCGAGGAGCGCTTCCGGATCGCCCGGGAGCTGCACGACGTCGTCGCGCACAGCGTCAGCGTGATGGTCATGCAGGCGGGCGCGGCGCGGCTGATGCTCCGTCCCGAGCAGGCCGTCGAGCGCGAGGCGCTGAACGTGGTGGAGGAGACGGGACGCGAGGCGGTGGAGGAGCTGCGTCTCATGGTCGGGCTGCTCCGGACCGGCCCCGTCAAGGACGGGCTCGCCCCGCAGCCGAGCCTGGCCCGCCTGGACGAGCTGGTGGAGCAGATGCGCCTGGCGGGTCTCGACGTACGGCTGACCGTCGAAGGCGACCCGGTGCCGCTCCCGGCGGGACTGAACCTGTCGGCCTACCGGATCGTCCAGGAGGCGCTCACCAACACGCTCCGGCACGCCGGGCCCACCACGTCCGAGGTGCGGATCTCCTACCGGTCCCGGATGCTCTGCCTGGACATCGTCGACGAGGGCCCCCGTGACGGGCGGGTGCCCGGCATGAACGGGACGGGCCACGGCCTGGTCGGCATGCGCGAGCGGGTGGCGCTGTTCCACGGGCGGCTGTCGGCCGGTCCGCGGCCGGGCGGCGGGTACGGCGTGAGCGTCTCGCTCCCTATCGCCGGAAGGATCACCGTGGTCACATGACCGTCTCCGTTCTCCTCGCCGACGACCAGGCGACGGTCCGCCGCGGCCTCCGCCTCGTCATCGGCACCCAGCCGGACCTGCGGGTGGTCGGCGAGGCCGCCGACGGCCGGGAGGCCGTGGCGGCCGCCCGGCGCCTCCGGCCCGACGTGGCGCTCCTCGACATCGCGATGCCCGGCATGGACGGGATCGCCGCGGCCCGGGAGCTGCTGGCGGATCCCGAACCGCCCCGGATCGTCATGCTGACGACCTACGACACCGACGAGAACCTCGAAGGCGCCCTGCGCGCGGGGGTGAGCGGCTTCCTGCTCAAGGTGTCACCGCCCGAGCGGCTGTTCACGGTGATCCGGGCGGCGGCGGGCGGCCTGGCCGCCCTCGACCCGGCGATCACCGGCCGAGTGATGGCGGGCTATCTCGGGACTCCGATCGAGCCGGGCGACCTCACGCCCCGCGAACGCGAGATCCTCGCGCTGATCGGCCGCGGCCTGACCAACGCCGAGATCGCCGCCACCCTGCGCATCGGCCTCTCCACGGTCTCCACGCACATCAACCGCCTGTTCGCCAAGCTCCGCCTGCGCGACCGCGCCGAGGCCGTCCGCCACGCCTACGAGCACGGGCTGGTCCGCCCCCGCGACCCGTAGCGGGACCCGGCCGTCAGCGCTGGAAACGCTCGGCGAGCGCGTTGAGGTTGTGGGCGAGCTCCGCCAGCTCCGTGGCCGCCATCTCGGTCCTGGTGGCCCCGTCGTGGGTGGTGCGGGTCGCCTCGGCGACGTTCAGGATCGAGCCGGTGATGTCGTTCGACGACCGGGAGACCACCTCGATGCCTGCGCCGATGGACTGGGTGGCCTGACTCTGCACCTCGATCGCGGCGACGATGGAGCGCTGGATCTCGTCGATGCGGTTGATCACTGTGCCGATGCGGCCGATCGCCTCGATCGCGTTCTCGGTGTCGCCCCGCATCGCCGCGACCTTGCTCTCGATGTCCTCGGTGGCGGAGGCGGTCTCCTGGGAGAGGTCCTTGACCTCTCCGGCGACGACGGCGAAGCCCTTGCCCTGCTCACCGGCTCTGGCGGCCTCGATCGTCGCGTTGAGCGCCAGCAGGTTCGTCTGCTGCGCGATCGAAGTGATCATGTTGACCACGGCGCCGACCTCGCCGCTGGAGGTCCGCAGCCGCTCGATCGTGCGGTTGGTGGTCGTGGCCAGGCCGACCGCCTCTGCCGCGACCTCCACGGCCTCGGTGACGGCGCCGTTGATGTCCCGGATGGACGCCTGGAGGCTCTGCGCCGCCTGGCTGGTCGAGCTGACGCTCTCGGAGACCTGGTCAACGTTGGACGAGGCGCTGCCCGCCTGGTCGGCCGCCGTCTGGGCACCCGACGCCAGGTCCCGGCTGGTGTCCGAGAGCCGCGCGGAGGCGGAGATGAGGGCTGCGGCATTGTCGGCGATCTCCCCGATGGCCCCGCGGACCGTGGTGACGACCTCGTCGAGGCTCTTGCCGAGCTCGGCGAGCTCGTCGGTGCCCCCGATGTCGGCCCGCACGGTCAGGTCCTTGTCCGCCAGAGCCTTCATGGCCAGCACGAACGAGCCGATGCGGCGCGACACCCGCCGGGCGAGCAGGACGGCGGCGCCGCCCAGCAGCACCGCGGCCAGTCCGGCGGTGACCAGCGTGAGGGTCTTGGCGTCGGACGCCGTGGCCTCGGCCGCCGCGGAGGCCCCCTCGGCCTCGTCGGCGATCGCCTTCTCCAGTTCGGGCAGCATCTCGTCGAACCGCCGGTAGCGGCTCTCGAAGTCGGGCCGCGCCTCGGCCGCGCCGACCTGCCGCGGGTCGCTGACCACCCGGCTGGCCAGGGTCACCACCCGCTGACCGGCCGCGATCATCTCATCGGTCGCGGCGTCGAGCTCCTTCAGCTCACCGGCCAGCTCCGGCCGGAGCCGGACGATCTGCGCGAAGCTGCCGCGCAGCTCCGACACGTGGGAGCCGAGCAGGTCCAGCACTTTCTGCCGCTCGGCGCTGTCACGTGTGGTGATCGCGTTCAGGACGTCGCCGCGGAACGCCACCCGGGCGGTGTCGGCCGTTCCGACGGCCTCCAGGGCCGCCGCAGCATTGCCCGCCTCGCGCTGTGTGTCCTCAAGCTGCGAAATACCTTGATAGCCGATAAGGCCCGCCATCGTGACCATGACGAAGCCTCCCGCCGCCAGGGACAGGATCTGATGCCGGATTGTGAGTCTCATTGCCGCCTCTTCCATCGCTTGCCCGGTGAATCGACAGGTACAAGGCGAAGCTGAGGGCTCAAGTGATGCGAGTCACTGCCGATTCGCAGGGAAGAACCGGCAGGCCCTCTGAGTACCCAAGGACATCCCCATGCGCATCACCCCGTTGCTCGCGGCTCTCGCCGCCGGCGTTCTCGTCACCGGCTGCTCGGCGGAGCCGGACGCCCCGGAGGATTCCCGCGCGGCGGGCGCTCCGGCGACGCAGGCCGCCGCCGCCCGCGCCTACCTGCCCGACGACATCCTGCGGTCGGGAGTCCTGGTGGTCGGCTCCGACCTGTCGTACGCGCCCATGGAGTTCGTCGAGAACGGCGAGCAGACCGGGTTCGACGTCGACCTGGCCACCGCCATCGCCGCCAAGCTCGGGCTGGAGCTGGAGATGCGGCAGACCTCCTGGGGTGACCTGCTCGGCAAGGCGGAGTCCGGTGAGATCGACGCCGCCATGTCGTCCATCACCGACACCGCCGAGCGGCAGCAGCGGGTCGACTTCGTCGACTACCTCAACGTCGGCTCCGTCATCGTGGTGCGCGGGAAGACGGACGACGAGGGCGTCGCCGCGCTGTGCGGGCAGCGGGTCGCCGTCCCGGCCGGCACCATCTACGTCGATCTCGCCGCGGCCCAGAACGAGCGCTGCCCCGCGAGCAGGAAGATGACGGTGGTGACGGTCCCGGCTCTGTCCGACTCCAAGAAGACGGTGCTCGCCGGCAAGGCCGACGCCTACCTCGACGACTTCCCGCCGGGGTCGCTGGCCGTGCAGGAGAACTCCTCGCTGCGCATCTCCGGGCCGCAGATCGAGGCGGCGCCGTACGGCATCGCGATCGGCAAGGGCAAGGGCACCCTGAAGAAGGCCGTCCAGCAGGCCCTGTACGAGCTGTTCGAGGACGGCACCTACGACGGGCTGCTGAAGAAGTGGGAGATCGCGGAGGGCTCACTCAAGACCGGGGCCATCAACGGCGGCGCCTGATCCCGGTGATCCATCCGGAATCTCCCACCGGGGATCAAAGCCCCAATGAGCAGTAAGGGTGTCGTAAGCGGGCAGCAATCTGTGCACGTTACCCTCCGGTCACATGCACACCAGGAAGCTCGCTCTCGTCGGCGCGGTCACGGTGGCGGCCCTGGCCGTCCCCGCGACCGCATCGGCGTCCCCCGACACGCCCGTGACCGTCACCGTCATGGGCACCTCCGACCTGCACGGCAACACCCTCAACTGGGACTACTTCAAGAACGCCGAGTTCACCGACAGCCGGGGCAACCACGTCGGCCTGGCCAAGGTCTCGACGCTCGTCGACAAGATCCGGGCCGAGCGCGGCGCGGACCGCACCCTGCTGTTCGACTCCGGCGACACCATCCAGGGCACGCCGCTGGCGTACTACTACGCCAAGATCGAGCCGGTGAACGAGACCGGGAAGCTCCACCCGATGGCCCGTGCGATGAACGCCATCGGCTATGACGCGGTGACGCTGGGCAACCACGAGTTCAACTACGGCCTGCCGCTTCTGGCCACCTGGGTCAAGCAGATGAAGGCCCCGGTACTCGGCGCCAACGCCGTCCACGCCAGGTCCGGCCTGCCCGCCTACCGGCCGTTCGTCATCAAGACGATGAAGGCCAGGGGCGAGAAGCCGATCAAGGTCGGCGTGCTCGGCCTGACCAACCCGGGCGTGGCGATCTGGGACAAGGCCAACGTCGAGGGCAGGCTGCGCTTCACCGGCCTGGTGCAGAGCGCCAAGAAGTGGGTTCCGGTCATCCGCGGCCTCGGCGCCGACGTCGTCGTGGTCACCGCTCACGCGGGCGACAACGGAATGTCGTCCTACGGCGGCGACCTGCCGGTCGAGAACGCCTCGGCCATGGTCGCCGAGCAGGTCCCGGGCGTGGACGCCGTGCTGTTCGGGCACGCGCACAACGACGTGCCGCAGAAGTTCGTCACCAACAAGGCCACCGGCCGGCAGGTCCTGCTGACCGAGCCCGGCCGGTGGGGCCAGCGGCTGAGCGTGCTGGACTTCCAGCTCGCCAAGAAGCGCGGTGAGTGGACCGTCGTCGGCAAGTCCTCCACCACACTGAACACCAACACCGTGGCCGAGGACCCGAAGATCGTCTCGCTCATGAAGGAGCAGCACGACACGACGGTCAAGTACGTCAACACGGTCGTCGCCCAGTCCAGGGAGCAGCTGTCGGCGGCGGAGTCCCCGTACAAGGACACCCCGATCCTGGACTACATGTAGAACATTCCTTGAGGCGAGGTTCTCAAGGAGGCGTCATGCCACGCTTGGTCGCGCTGGGGCCAGACTCCCCGATCCCGGTGGTCTCATACGCTCGCATCTCGGCGGACACCAAGAAGGACGAACACGGTGTGAAGGACCAGCACATCGTGAACCACGAGACGGCTGCCCGTTGCGGATGGACTGTTGTGCATCAGTTCACCGACAACGACAAGTCCGCCTCGAAGGCCGATGTCGTCCGCGACGGCTTCGAAGCGATGCTCGTAGCCCTGCGCAAGGGCCAGCTCCCCGACGGCACGCCGATTCGCGGTGTGGTGGTCGTGGCCGATGACCGCCTTGCCCGGCGTTCGGGTGACTACGAACGCTTCGTTGACGCGTTCACCTACAACGATGGCTTCGTCTTCGCCGACTCCAAGAGCGTCAAGAACCTCTACAGCGAGGACGTAGAGAGCATGGGCATGTTCGGCGTGGTCATCTCCAAGATGGAGGCCCGGAAGATCCAGCGCCGCATGCGCCGTTCGCATCAGGCGCGGGCCATGCAGGGCAAGCCGGTGGGCGGGGTGCGTCCGTTCGGCTGGAAGGCCGATCGCCTGACCCTCGACCCTGCCGAAGCTCCGCTCATCCAGAAGGCCGCGCGACTTCATCGCTGGTCGTTCCCTGAACTCGATCGTGACGGAGTGGCAGAAGGCGGGCGTGCTGACCCCTCGGGGCAATCCCTGGCGAGTACAGACCTTGAGGACCATGCTGGCCGCTCCCCGGTTGTGCGGCTGGCGTCGGCTCAACGGGGACTTCGTACGGGACGCGGAGGGCAACCCCGTCGTCGGCCAGTGGACTCCGATTCTCACCCCGGAAGAGTGGCTCGCCGTGCAATCGATCATCGATAGCAGGAAAGGCCACCAAGTGGGCAGCGACGGGGCTGTCTCCGGCCCTCTCTCGCAGGATTGGCGGGAGCACACCTATCTCCTTACCGGGTTCCTCCGGTGTGGACGGCTCATGCCCAACGGCAAGATCTGCAACAAGCGACTGCGGGCGTCAAAGCCGAAAGGCAAGGACTATCACCTCTATCAGTGCCAGTCGAAAGGCGCGGGCGGGTGCGGTGGTGTCAGTCGGCGCGGCGACCTGGTGGACTTCGCGATCTCTCAACTCGTCCTGAACTTCATGGAAGCAAGGGCGGTCTTCAACGCCCCTGAGCAAGATTCCTCCTGGGACAAAGAAGACGAGTTGTCCGCCGCCATAAAGCGCCGCGATGCTCTGACGGCGAAGTGGGAGAGTGAGGAAGTCAGCAACGAGTTCTTCTTCAGCGCTCTTCCCCGGCTTGAGAAGACGATCAGTCGGCTCCGTGCGGAGAAGCACAGGCATGCCGCCTCGGTCGAGCGTCAGCGCGCAAGCTCGGCGATCGACATCACCGAACTCCGCCGTCGTTGGGACCTGCCCGAAGAAGAAGGCGGTCTGGCTCTGTCGCAGAAGCGAGCACACATCCGGGAAGAGCTGCTCGCCGTGATCGTCCATCCGGCGGGCGGGGGCTACAAACCCTTCAACCCCGATCTGCTGGAGCCGGTCTGGCGGGAAGACTGACCGGACGTCCTGAGACGTCCTCGTCGATCAAGGGAGCTGACTGCCTTACCGAAAGGTGCCAGCTCCCTTACTTATGCCCTCAAACGATCAGGTGCAGCCGCATGCAGTCGGACGCCATGGGACGCAACCGGACGCCGGTGGACGTCTAGGGACTCTCACGGGGACTCACGGTTAATGGACTGCGCGGAACCTTGGTCTGCATGAATTCATCTTTCGAGTGGTAAAAATGTGAGTACGAAAAGAGCCCCGTAGTTCGGGAAGCAGCGAGACACCAGCCGCGACAGATCGAGCACAGAGCGCCACCGGGCAATAAAACGATGACAAGCCGTTCCGCTGGGGGGACCCGGCCAGCGGTAGGCCCACACCACGGCAGTGCTCACCTGGCTAAACCGTCGCGCAAAACCTAACACTCCACGCTCTCGCTGAAAGAGACACCACCGCAAGAGCGGGTATGCCGTTCCGGCATATCCGGCGATGGCGCTCACCCTTTTCCCGGTACAGGCGGCGGCTTTCCCTGCGAGGAAAGGAGTGAATTGGTACCCAAAGGACCGGTACCGCAAGCCGCGCTTATCGAGGAGTGGACTAAGCGCATGATCGCTCAGGCTCCTGAGCGTTCGCCCGAGAAGTGGCGGCGTATCGCTGCCATCTACGGCATCGAGTTCTCTCACCAGCGGGCCGATGCCGCTCCGTCCGTCCCCGCCGAGAGCGGGAGGGATGCCGCGTGAGCGATGTCCCGCCGTTCTCGCCTGACATCCTGGCCGCCGTACAGCGTGCAGCCATGCCGGACTTCGCCCGGTGGCAACGCATGGTGTATGCGACTGGCGGCTGTGCTCAGCCCGTCCGGCTCCACGGGGAACGCCTGACCGTGGACGCCGGAACGGGTGAGGTCCTGGACGTCTACCGGACCGCCGACGAACCCACCGGATTTCTGCTGACCGCATGCGGCAACCGGCGTGCGTCCCGTTGCCCGTCCTGCTCGGCCACTTATCGAGACGACACCTATCACCTGATCATCTCCGGCCTCCGTGGCGGTAAGGGCGTTCCGGAGGACGTGAGTGAACATCCACGCGTGTTCGCCACGTTCACCGCTCCCTCCTTCGGTGCGGTCCATGGGTGGCGTCCTCGGGGCGGTGTAAAAAGCTCGACGAGGTAGGTGCCGCGGGTGGATCTT
>NZ_BMQP01000036.1 GCF_014648175.1 Planobispora rosea | reverse complement strand
ATCACCGGCCACGAGGGTGTGTGGCTGACCACCAGCGACGAGATCGCCGAGCACTACGCCGGCTCCCTCACGACTACCTGAAGTCGCCGTTCCAGCGTGAGCCGGACCCTGTTCCAAGCCCCGACTCGCGCTGGAACGGCCAGTCGAAGAGCCGGAGAAGGCCGAACCGCTGGCCTGGGCAGTGTCCGCCCACCAGCACGCCGAGACGACGTGACACCCAGCCCGTGGGCACCATGCCGGTACGCGTGTGCGGCCTTGGCGTGGATGACCACAGCGCCAGGAGCACCACGGCCCCGGTATGCGCCGTCAAGAACACCGCGTACCGGACTCCCCTATGTCTGGATTCATTCTGATATGGGCGAGCTTGTCGGGGTTGGCCACCGAGTGGATCGTGTGGACCATGCCGTCGGCGATGTCGAGCTGGATCACGCCGATCACGCGGCCTTCGGCGTCGAGCTTGACGGCGCCCGGCCAGCCGTTGACCCAGGCCGGCCGGAGGGAAACCCCCAGGATCCCGGCCCGGCGGAAAACACCGAGGATAAGTCGCATGACGGGCAGTCGCCCGACCAGCCGCTTTCCGAAGGCCTGCGCCTTGCCGCCACCGTCTCCGCGCAGCACTACGTCGGGCGCGAGCATGCCGAGCAGCGCGTCCATGTCACCGCCCGCGGCGGCCTCGAAGAACCTGCGGGCGAGTTCCTGGCCTTCCGCCCGTCGCTCGGGAGGAGGCATGCCGCCGGCCACCTGCCCTCCGGCAGCGATGCGCCGCCGGGCGCGGGCGAAGATCTGTCGGCAGTTCACCTCGGTTTTGCCGGTGATCCGCGCCACGTCCGAGTAGCCGTATCCAAACACCTCACGCAGCATGAACACCGCCCGCTCCGTCGGCGAGAGAGCCTCCAGCAGCACCAGGAACGCCATCGACAGAGAATCGGCCAGCTCGGCGTGCTCGGCCGGTCCTGAGCTGTCGGCGGGCATGACGATCGGCTCGGGTAGCCAGTCGCCCACGTAGGTCTCCCGCCGCACCCGCGCCGAACGCAGGTAGTTGATGCCGAGCCGCGTCACCACCGTGGTCAGATACGCCTTCGGGTCGACAATCACAGTCTCTTCCTGATGTGCCCGGGTCAGGACGAGGAACGCGTCCTGCACGATGTCCTCGGCGTCGCCCACGGATCCAGTCATCCCGTAGGCGATGGAAAACAACAACGGCCGGTATCCGGCAGCCTCAGTCTCATCCATTGATGCCGGCATGAAACCCCTTCCCAACTCGCGATCGGAGGCCCTGGCGGAGCGCATCTGCATCCCGTTGCCCTGCAGATACTCGATGGGGGCGCGGTCGAACAGCACATCCTCGGCCGACTCCAGCGCGTCCAGCACCGCGCCCAAAGCGGTGCCGGTCGGCTCCGGACCGGACACCTCGCCTACCCGATCGGCCTTGGGCCGGGTGAATTCTGCCTGCGCATCGTCAGTGCGGTACTTGAGCAACACGGTCGGTGGACCGTCCTTGAACGGAAAGGTCCGCATCGACCGCTGAGGTTCAGCCCGAGTGACCGAATCGCTCTGGTCGTGACCCGGGAGCGCGCCGGGCAGGTGGAAGGCGACCGCCATGTAGTTCAGCCGGCGCAGATACTTCTCGTGCGGCCCGAACGCCAGCCGCCGCACCGTGGAGCGCAGCCCGTCGGCGCCGACGACCAGATCGAAGCGCTCGGTCACCGAGGCCCCGCCGACGGTGTCGGTCAGCGTGACGGTCACCCCGTCGGCCTCCTGCTCGATACGGGTCGGCACGGTGGCATACCGGATCTCGACATCGGACGGCAGCGCGGCGAACCCGGCTGCTTTGACGTCTCCCCGCGCCATCATCCATGGCCGGCCGGGAAAGTCTTTGAAACCCAGTCCGGGCCGGTCCCCGCCCATCCGGTCGATGTCATGGCTGACGCCGTCCGCACCGCGATCGGTGATCCTGTCCAGGATGCCCAGGCACTGGGCGACGGCACGGCCCGCGTCGAACAGCGCGATGAAGTATCCGACGGACCGCCGCCCGGTGGCTCGCTCGATGCTGACCGGCGTCCAACCGATCTGCCGCAGCCGCAGAGCTGCCGCGACCCCACTGATGCCCAGTCCGACCACTGGAGCCCGGCGGCCGCCGTCGTTCGTCACGTCCATGAGGGGTTCTCCTGGGCAGCACGTGCCCGAAAAGCCGTCGCCCGGCCTGCACTGATGAAGGATGCTCAGGTTGTTGATCACTTCCGCCACGGTCCGTACGGCCTTGACCAGTGGTGTTGAACGGAGGTCGTATCGACCCGGATGGCCAGCTGAAGCGGCTGCGCCGGGCCCCGGCCATCGGTCGGGATCGATCCGATCCGATACCGCCTGTGCCGCCCGCTGCAGCGGTCAGCCGGTGAAGGACTCGGGGCCGAAACGCCCCCACGCCACGAAGGCGGCCAGGGCGAGATAGACCAGGTTCCCCGCAGCCGACATGACCTCGCCACGGCGCAAGTGCGTGATCATCGCGCCGATCATCAGCACCACCACACCGACCGCCGCCACCGGCACCAGAACCGGCGCGATGCCGGTCACGGCGGGCAGGATGAGTCCTATCGCCCCCAGGACCTCGACGGCCCCGAGGAACTTGAGGAACCCGACGCTGAAGTCCGCGGTCCATCCCGCGCCGCGCATGGCGGCCATCTTCTCCCGGGGCACGATCAGCTTGCCGACGCCGCCAGTGAGGAGGACAACGGCCAGCAGCCCGGCGCCGATCCACAGAGCGAGGTTCATGAGATCCCTTCCATTAGGGTCGTGGGGTGAGGCCGGTCCGGAAACAGGAGCGGCGGTCGGTGCCCGGGCCGTACCACTGACGCAAGGCAGCAGCACGGCCGTGTCTTACTCGTCATCTGTGCTGGCCGGGCTGGTAGCCACCGGCGGGCTGCTGGGTGATGACGTTGAAGCGGTTGACGGCGTTGATGAGGGCAATGAGCGCGACCAGGGCGGCAAGTTGGTCCTCGTCGTAGTGCTTGGCGGCATTGGTCCATGCTTCGTCGGTGACGCCACCGGCGGCATCGGCGATGCGGGTGCCCTGCTCGGCCAGCTCCAGGGCGGCGCGTTCCGCCTCGGTGAACACCGTGGCCTCGCGCCAGGCGGCGACCAGGTTGAGACGGGTGGAACTCTCCCCGGCGTGCGTGGCCTCCTTGGTGTGCATGTCGATGCAGACGGCACAGCCGTTGATCTGACTGGCGCGGAGCATCACCAGCTCGCGTGTCGCGGCCGGTAGCGTCGAGTCCGCGAGCACCTTGCCCGCCGCAACGAGGTGCTTCAGAGACTTGCCTGCGACCGGGTTGCCGAAAAGGTTCAAACGAGCATCCATTGTGGGCTCCTCGTCGTTGTTCGCTGTCGCCCCTTTCAGACACCGCAGCCCCAGGGCCTGTGACCGCAGCCAAGTGTGAGGTGCGTCTCAGCCTCTCCGCGCGATGACTACCTGCCGGCCGCCGAAAGCCGGCGGAGATCAGTCCCGGTCACGGTCGAGACATCGGTGAGATCCGTTGCTGCGTGCCGAGGCGGCCGATGCTTCGATCGCCGCCTGCTGCCCAAGCTGACCACGCCGCTCAGCACCGAGCGGGCCGCCCCGCCCCTGAACGGCCGCGGTCAAGGCGCTCGATGATCCGGTCCGGCTGCGGTTGCTGTCAGTGATCGCATCCCGGCCCCACGATGTGCGTGTCCCAGCTCACTCCTGCCTTCGAGCCGTCCCAGCCGGGAATCTCCTACCTGAAGCTGCTGCGCCAGGGCGGCCTTTCCGGGAAGGCGCGCAGGTCGCCGGCTTGGCCGTAGACCTCGTCGGCGGTCACCCAGTGGGCGTGGGCCCCGGCGGCCTGGGCCGCGTCGATCATCTGCGTGGCCAGGGCGGACGTGGTGGCGAAAGGCGTCCGGTCGGGGATGGCGGCGGTGCGGCAGCGGGCGGGATCGGCTGGCGGGCCGCGTACGTAGGCGGTGGCGGTACGGCGTGGCTCGACGCGGCCGAAGTGGATGCGGCTCATCAGGTCGTTGAAGGTGACCAGCCAGCCGTGGGGAGTCTACGCTGTCGCCTGCGGCCATCACGCGATCTTCAGATGTCCTCACAAACCCCGATGATCACGTGGTGGCCGTCTGCGTGTGACCTCAATCGGTGAGATCTCGAAGTGTCACCGGAGTACTAGAGCATGGCCTTCATCGAGGCGCCTGCCTGCTGCCCGATGGTGGTCGGGGTCAGGTAGGGCTGCTCGGCCATGATGGCCTCCCAGTTGTCCCTGATGTCCTCGACCGTGTGGTCGTCCTGCTTCCAGCCGGGCCCCTCCGCCACGAACACCCGCGCGATCCGGCCGCCGCCGACGCTGAAGACCTCGCCGCTGGTCTCACAGGACTCGTGCGCCAGGTACGTCACCAGGGTGCTGACCCGCTCGGGGGTGAACTTGGCCTCGAACTCGGCCGGGAGCAGCGCCTCGGTCATCCGGGTCCAGGCGATCGGGGCGATGGCGTTGGCCCTGATGCCCGCCCGGGCGCCCTCGATGGCGAGGGTCTTGGTCAGGCCGACCAGGCCCATCTTGGCCGTGGAGTAGTTGGCCTGGCCGAAGTTGCCGAACAGGCCGGCCGGCGAGGAGGTGTTGACGATCCGGCCGTAGCCCTGCTCCTTGAGGTAGGGGAACGCCGCGTGGCTGACCAGGAACGAGCCCCGGACGTGGACGGCGAGGACCGCGTCGAACTCCTCGACCGTCATCTTGCCGAACGACTTGTCACGCAGGATGCCCGCGTTGTTGATGACGATGTCCACCTGCCCGAAGCTGTCGAGCGCGGCCTGCACGATCGCCTTGGCGCCCTCGGGGGTCGCGACGTTGTCGGTGCTGGCGACCGCCTCGCCGCCGTTCTTGGTGATCAGTTCCACCACCTCGGCGGCGGGGCCGGTGGACGCCCCGGTGCCGTCCAGGGCGCCGCCGAGGTCGTTGACGACCACCTTGGCGCCGCGTTCGGCCAGCGACAGCGCGTGCGCCCGGCCGAGACCGTGCCCGGCACCGGTGATGACCGCGACCCGGCCGTCAAACCGCAGCTCTGACATCAGCGACCCTCCCAGGAGAAGCTACGAGAATAAAGTTCTAGTCCTGCTGAAGGATAACGTGCCCGCCCTCGCGAAGCCATGACCGGGCGCCCGCAGCGGGAGAACGGGGCGCAGAGACCGGAGAACGGGACAGGAGGAGCGCGACGGGAGAGAATATGCGCGGGGAGAATGGGAGGTCGCGGATAGTGTTCTTCTTATAGCTTTCTGCTAAAATTTCTCCCCCGCACCTGGCGTGGGTCGACGACGACGCACTTCCCGGCACGGCCCCCGCCCACAACCTCCGGGTGGAGGCTCCACATGCCCTCTTCACCGCCGCTCCGCGTGATCCAGTGGGCCACGGGCGCCGTTGGCAGATATTCGCTCCGCAGTCTGATCACCCGCCCCGAGTTCGAGCTCGCCGGCGTGTTCGTCTACGACCCGGCCAAGGCGGGCAAGGACGCCGGACAGATCGTCGCGCTGCCCGAGACCGGGGTCGTCTGCACCGACGACGTCGATCGCGTCCTCGCCCTGGACGCCGACTGCGTGCTGCACACACCGCTGCCCGCCTCCTACTTCGGCAACGACCACGCCAGCGACGTCGAGACGATCTGCGCCCTGCTCGCCTCGGGCAAGAACGTGATCACCACCACCGGTTTCGTCCATCCCCGGTGTTACGGCCCCGGCGTGGTGGAGCGCCTGGAGGCCGCCTGCCGCGCGGGCGGCACCTCCCTGCACGGCACCGGCATCAACCCCGGGTTCATCAGCGACCTGCTCCCCCTCGCGCTCACCGGCCTGTCCAGCCGGATCGACCACATCTACGTCCGCGAGACCTCCGACTTCCGCGGTCACCCGTCCCGGCAGATCGTCGTCGACCTGTACGGCTTCACCCGCTCGGCCAAGGACTACACGACCGCGGTGCGCCCGTTCCGCGCCTTCCAGCGCGCGCTCTTCACCGAGAGCGTGCAGTTCGTGGCCGACGCCCTCGGCGTCACGCTCGACGAGGTGGAGGAGAGCGACGAGTTCGAGACCTCCCAGGAGGAGTTCGAGATCGCCGCCGGCACGGTCCGCCCCGGGACCGTGTGCGCGTCCCGCTGGACGTTCTCCGGCCTGGTCCGCGGCCGTCCCTTCATGACCGTGGAGTGCGTCTACAAGGCCGACGCCACCCGGGTCCGGCGCTGGACCGCCCCCGGCTCCGCCATCCACATCGAGGGCGTTCCCGAGATCATGGTCAGCCTTGAGGAGATCTCCCACGGACTGTCCGGCGCCGCCGCCCACGCGGTCAACGCCATCGCCGCCGTCTGCGCCGCCCCGCCGGGCATTCGCACCCTCCTCGACCTGCCCCTGGCGACCGGCCGCGGCACCGTCCGCCTCGCCTGAGCCGCGCCGCCCGCTCCCCTCTCCCGGTCCCCGGATCTCCGGTCTCCTGATCTCCCGGTCTCCCGGTCTCTCGGTGGCCGGGTTCAGGAGGCCGGGCCGGGATCCCGGTCCGGGTCGCGGAAGGAGATCCGCACGCAGGTTCCCTCGCCCGGCTCGCTCTCCAGCCGTACGGTGCCCCCGTGCAGTCTGACGATCTTGTCGGCGATGGCCAGTCCCAGCCCGGTGCCCGCGACCGCCTGCTCCTCCATCTCCGGGGCGCGGTAGAAGTCCTCCAGGACGTGGGGCAGGTCCCGGGCCCCGATCCCCATCCCCGTGTCGCGGACCTCCACCGCCGGCTCCGGATCGGCCGTGACCTTGACGCTGACCGCGCCACCGGGAGGGGTGAACTTGACCGCGTTGTCCAGCACGTGGCGCAGCGCGATCCTGAGATACCCGGCGTCGCCCAGGATCTCCGCCTCCGACGACGCGTTCACGTGCACGGCGTGTTCCTTCAGCTCCGCCCGTTCGGCGACGTCGCCCACCGCCCGGCGGACGATCTCGGCGAGGCCGGTCCGCTCCGGGGTGAAGGGGACGGTTCCGGCGTTGAGGCTGGCCAGCAGGAGCAGCTCGTCCAGCAGCGTCGTCAGACGCTCGTTGTTGCGCTCCATCACCGCCAGGAACCGGCGCTCGGTCTCCTCGTCGAGCCCGCCCTCCTGCAGGAGCTGCAGGGCGCTGCGGATCGAGGTCATCGGGGTGCGCAGCTCGTGGTTGATGCTGCTCAGGAACTGCTCCTTGAGCCGTTCCAGCTCGCGCAGGCGCGGGACGGCCCGGCCGGTACGGCGGGCGTGGTGGTGCAGCTCCAGCAGCGTGGCGGCGTTGCGGGCCAGAGCGGTCAGGGTCGTGCGCTGCTCGGGGGTCAACCTGCGCGGGCGGTGGTCCAGCACGCACACGGTGCCCAGGGCGTGGCCGCGGCTGCTGAGCAGCGGGACGCCCGCGTAGTAGCGGACGTACGGCTCACCCGCGGCGACGGCCTCCTCGCGGTAGCGCTCGTCGGCGAGGATGTCCCGGATCTCCAGCAGATCGTTCCCGCAGACGGTGTACTTGCAGTATCCCTGCTCCCGGTCGGCGCAGGTCCAGGTGACGCCCACCCGGCCGCGGAAGTGCTGGCGCGTGTCGTCGATCAGGTTGACCAGCGCGATCGGGACGTCGCAGAGGTGCGAGGCCAGCATCGCGATGGCGTCGAAGTCCGGCTCCACCGGAAGCTCCAGCGCCTCCAGCTCCTCCAGATCGTGCAGCCGCTCCGCCTCGTCGGAGGGGATCGGCACCCTCGCCATCGCGTTCCCCCTCGTTTCCCGGCACCCGCCGGAACCGGGCGCCCCGGCCCGTGCCACCGGACGCGCCCCGCGGCGCGCCGACCCGGAGACCCAGCTCAGGCACAGGTTACGCCAGGGAGGTCCCGTTCTCCGGCGCCTCCCCCCCGGTGTGTCCGCCGACGTGTTCCCGCCCGCCGTCTCTCCGCCCGCGACCTCTCCCCGCCGTGTTCCCGCCCGGCGCCTTCCACCCGCCGCCGTGCGAGCGGCGATCAGGCCGGGTACCAGAGGTCGGGCTCTCCGGGGACGCGGCGCAGGCGGTCGCGGGCCTCCAGCCAGACCAGGTGCGCCAGGGTCTCGTTGTTGGCCGCCCGGCGCATGAACGAGGGGATGGTCTCCCAGGGGCGCGACCACGTCAGCGCGGTCGCGGTGTCCCAGCAGGTGATCCCGCCGGCCGCGGCGACCGCCGCCTCGATCTCGGCCAGCCGCTCCTCGTGGTGGGCCATCACGTGGTCGACCCGCTCGGCCAGTTCCAGGAACCGGTACTCGTGCGCGGGCAGGACCTCGTCCACGTCGAACTTGCGCACCGCCGCCAGCGCGTCGAGGTAGTCGGCCAGCGGGTTGGGCGCGGACTGCGGGTGCACCGCCACGATCGGAGTGATCTTCGCGAGCACGTGGTCGCCGGAGAACAGCAGCCGCCGCTCCCGCTCGACGAAGCAGAGGTGGCCCGGGGAGTGGCCGGGCGTCCAGATCGCCTGGAGGTCCCAGCCGGGCAGGCCGAGACGGTCGCCGTCCTCGATCAGCCGGTCGGGCTTGGCCATGGTCACGTAGTGCCGGATCATCATCGAGGCCCCGGCCAGCTCGTCCAGCGTCGCCCGGGGCACCCCCGAGCGCACCAGCAGCGCGCGCTCCTGCGCCACCAGGTCGTCCACCGCGTCGTCGTCGTAGCGGTCGTGCAGCAGGCGGGAGTCGGCCGGGTGCAGCCCGATCCAGGCCCCGGACACCTCGCGGATCCGCCCGGCGAGGCCGTAGTGGTCGGGGTGGATGTGGGTGACCAGGACCGCCTTGACGTCCGTCATCTCGTACCCGGCGGTCCCCAGGCCGGCGGCCAGCGCGCCGTACGCCTCGTCGGTGTTCCAGCCCGCGTCGACGATCGCCACCCCGTCGGGCAGTTCGAGGGCGTAGACCAGCACGTAGCGCAGCGGGATGGCGGGCAGCGGCACCGGGATCGACCACAGTCCCGGCCGGACCCGCTCCGCCTCCGGAAACCCTCCGCTCCGCCACGCCTCCCGCTGCGCCTCGCTGGCCGGCGTCACCACAGTCATCCCCGATCTCCCTTCGACGCCCCCGATTCTGCCCCCTGCACCGAATTATGTTCTACTCGGGGTGTCACACGGCGGCCCGGGGTCCGCCCGGCGGGCCCCGTACGGTGAAACCATGAAGCTGGGAAACGAGATCGAGGGCGACGGGCGCTTCGTCCGCCAGCCCAACCGGTTCACCGCCCGGATCGAGGAGGGCGGGGAGCACCCGCCCGAGCCGGGCCGCTATCAGCTCTACGCCTCCTACGCCTGCCCGTGGGCGCAGCGCTCGCTCATCGTCCGTGAGCTGCTCGGGCTCCAGGAGGTGATCGGCGTGACGATCGTGGATCCGATCCGGGACGAGAAGGGCTGGCGGATGCCCGGCGGCGACCCGGTCACCGGCGCGGAGTACCTCTCGGAGCTCTACCACGCGACCGACCCGGACTTCCGGGGCCGCTACACCGTGCCCGCCGTCTGGGACCGTACGGCCGGGCGCCTGGCCACCAACGACTACCCGCAGATCACACTCACCCTGGAGACCGCCTTCGCCCCCTGGCACGCCGAGGGCGCTCCCGACCTCTACCCCGCCGCGCTCCGCGGGGAGATCGACGCGCTGAACGACGTGATCTACCACGGACTCAACAACGGCGTCTACAAGGCCGGGTTCGCCACCTCGCAGGAGGCCTACGACGAGGCGGTCGTCAAGGTCTTCGAGACGCTCGACATGCTGGAGGAGCGGCTCTCCACCCGCGCCTGCCTGCACGGCGACGCGCTCACCGAGAGCGACGTCCGGCTCTACACCACCCTCGCCCGGTTCGACGCGGTCTACCACTCCCACTTCAAGTGCTCGATCCGCCGCCTGGTCGACTATCCGGCGCTGTGGTCCTACGCCCGCCGCCTCCACGCGATCCCCGCCTTCCGCGACACCACCGACTTCGACCAGATCAAGCGGCACTACTTCGTCACCCAGACGAACATCAACCCGACCGGGATCGTGCCCGCGGGCCCGGAGCTGGACTGGACGGCCCCCTGACGGCCGCCGGGCTCCCGGCGTGAAAGTTTCATCGGGCAAATCAGACATCGGGCCGGTCGGCCTCCGGCCGCGGAGGCCGGTTCGTTGACGGCGGGGGAACCCTCTGGAAACAATCAACGGGCCCCCTGAATGGGAGCGCTCCCACGCGGTCGTTCACCCCCCGAAGGAACCCCCGTGATCAGACCCCCCAGCTGGCTCACCCTCGCCGTGGCCGCCGCCGTCTCCGCCGGCATGGTCATGCTGACCCCCTCCTCCGCCGCCGCCGACGGTCCCGAGCAGATCGTCAACGGCACCTTCGACTCCGGCACGGCTCCCTGGTGGAGCACGGCCAACACCACCCTGGAGGTCGCCGACGGGCGGCTCTGCGCCGACATCCCGGGCGGCACCGCCAACCCCTGGGACGTCATCGTCGGCCAGAACGACATCGCCCTGGTCAAGGACGAGACCTACGAGTTCTCGTTCTTCGGCGCCGCCGACCCCGGCCGGGTCGCCAGGGCCCTGATCCAGCTCCCGGTGGACCCCTGGACCCAGTTCCTCGCCGTCAACCCCGAGCTGAGCGTGTCCGGCAACGACTACTCGTACACGTTCACCTCTCCCGTGGACCTGCCGAACGCCCAGGTGGCCTTCCAGATCGGCGGGAGCGCGACTCCCTGGAGGTTCTGCGTGGACAACGTCTCTCTCAAGGGAGGCGCCGAGCCCGACGTCTACGTCCCCGACACCGGCCCCCGCGTCCGGGTGAACATGGTCGGCTACCTGCCGACCGGCCCGAAGAACGCCACCGTGGTCACCGAGAAGACCGAGCCCGTGGCCTGGAAGCTGGAGCGCGACGGGCAGAGCGTCGCCGAGGGCGAGACCGTCCCGCGCGGCGTGGACGCCAGCTCCGGCCAGAACGTGCACACGATCGACTTCAGCTCGGTCAGGACCCCCGGGACCGGGTACACGCTCACCGCCGACGGCGAGACCAGCCGCCCGTTCGACATCGGCGCCGACCTCTACGACGAGCTCAAGACCGACGCGCTGAAGTTCTACTACACCCAGCGCAGCGGCATCGAGATCCTCGACAGCCTGCGCCCCGGGTACGGCAGGCCCGCCGGGCACGCCGGGGTCGCGCCCAACCAGGGTGACGTCGAGGTGCCCTGCCAGCCCGGCGTCTGCGACTACACGCTCAACGTCAGGGGCGGCTGGTACGACGCGGGCGACCACGGCAAGTACGTGGTCAACGGCGGCATCTCCGTCCACCAGATCATGTCCACGTTCGAACGGACCAAGGCCGACGGCACGCACAAGGACGGGGACCTGGACATCCCCGAGAGCGGCAACGGCGTGCCCGACATCCTCGACGAGGCCCGCTGGGAGCAGGAGTTCCTGCTGAGCATGCAGGTCCCCGACGGCGAGCCGCACGCCGGGATGGCCCACCACAAGATCCACGACGCCGCGTGGACCGGCCTGCCGCTCATGCCCCACCTCGACCCGCAGAAGCGCGAGCTGCACCCGCCGTCCACCGCCGCCACCCTCAACCTGGCCGCCACGGCCGCCCAGGCGGCACGGCTGTTCGCGCCCTACGACCCCGAGTTCGCCAAGCGGAACCTCGCGGCGGCCAGGAAGGCGTGGGCGGCGGCCAAGGCCGACCCCGCGCGCTACGCCGACCCGGCCGACGGCGTCGGCGGCGGCGCCTACCCCGACAACGACGTGACCGACGAGTTCTACTGGGCCGCCGCCGAGCTCTACATCACCACCGGTGAGAAGGAGTTCAGGGACTACGTCACGGCCTCCCCGCACCACACCGCCGACATCTGGCGCGAGCGGGGCTTCGACTGGGGCAACACCGCCCAGCTCGGCCGGATCCAGCTCGCCACGGTGCCCAACGCCCTGCCCGACCGGGCCCGGGTGCGCGCGTCGGTGCTGGAGGGCGCCGACAAGTACCTGGAGATCCAGAAGGCCCACCCGTACGGCCTGCCGTACAACCCGCCGGACTTCGACTGGGGCTCCAACAACCTGATCCTGAACAACATGGTCGTGATGGCCGTGGCCCACGACATCAGCGGTCAGGCCAAGTACCGTGACGGCGTGCTGGAGGGCATGGACTACATCCTCGGCCGCAACGCGCTCAACCAGTCCTACGTGACCGGCTACGGCGAGGTCGCCTCCAAGAACCAGCACAGCCGCTGGTACGCCCGCCAGCTCGACCCGTCCCTGCCCAACCCGCCGCGGGGCACCCTGTCCGGCGGCCCCAACTCCGCCATCCAGGACCCGGTGGCCCAGGCCAAGCTCCGCGGCTGCAAGCCCCAGTTCTGCTACATCGACGACATCGAGTCGTGGTCCACCAACGAGCTGACCATCAACTGGAACTCCCCGCTGTCCTGGATCGCCTCCTTCCTCGCCGATCCCGTCCCGGCGGGCGACTGCAAGGTCGCCTACACCAACCACGGCCAGTGGCCGGACGGGTTCAACACCCAGATCACCATCACCAACACCGGCGAGGAGGCGATCGAGGGCTGGACGCTGAAGTGGGCCTTCCTGGGCGGGCAGAAGGTGCGCCGGCACTGGAACACCGAGCTGTCCCAGGACGGCGCGGCCGTCACCGCGAAGAACCTCCGCTGGAACCGCGTCATCAAGCCCGGCGGCTCGGTCACCTTCGGCTTCCTCGGCGCCGACGGTCCCGGGGCCAACCCCAAGCCGGAGCGCTTCCTGCTCAACGGCGCCCTGTGCCGCTGAGCCCCTGACGGCGCACCCCGCCGTCACCCCCTGACCAGGGCGGCCGCACTCCTCCGGCGGCCGCCCTGCCGTCTGTGTGGGCGGAGAACTCAGTAAATTTCGTGTTTGACAGCGGTCTCGGTGAAACGTGTAGAAGGATGATCCCTCGACCGGAAACCGATGATGCTGGAGGTTCTCCTGGTGGGGAAGAGAACGACCCGTCCTGCGGTCGCCGTACTGGCCGCCCTGGCGTTCACCTGGCCCCAGACGGGCACCCCCGCGGCTGCCGCACCGGGCGGCCCGGCTCAGAAGTCCCACGCCTCTTCGACGTCCCCTCCTCCGCAGCGGGCCGCGCAGGCCCCGGGGGAACTGCTGAAGAATCCCGGGTTCGAGGGTGACCACACCGGTACGGCCCCCGGCTGGCGGGTCAACGCCTGGGGGACCCCGGCTCCCGGGGCGCGCCTGACCCCCGAGGACGGACAGGCCCACGGAGGACGGCGGGCCCAGCGTTTCCAGGTGGACACCGCGCCCGAACGCGTCCACCTGACGCAGGGGCACCGCTTCACCGGCGGGCGGACCTACCGGGCGAGCATCTGGGTCAGGGCCGCCTCCCCGGTCACGGTGACCCTCCAAGTGCGCAGCGACGACTCCGCCAAGGACTTCTACCAGGCGTTCGCCGTCCACACGACGGAGGTCGGCACGCGGTGGCAGCGCATCGAGGCCACCGGTACGGCCCCGCACGACATGTCCGGCTCGTTCCGCGTCTTCCTCGGCGGTCCCGGCACCGTCACCGTGGACGACGCGAGCCTGACCGAGGTCTCCCCCGCCGGGGACTCCGGCCTGAAACCCTCCGGCGGCCCCGTCCCGGCCGACTACTTCGGCATGCACCTGCTGTGCCGGGGGTGCTACGGCGACAGCTGGCCGTCGATCGGGTTCGGCCTGTGGCGGATGTGGGACAACGGGGTGCGCTGGCGCGACCTCGAACCCCGCCGGGGCGAGTGGAACTTCACGATGATGGACTACTTCATGAAGTCCGCCGCCGACAACCGCGTCTCGGTCCTGTACACGCTCGGCGTCCCCCCGCTGTGGGCCGCCTCCAACCGCGAGAAGGGCGCCTACGGGCCGGGCTCGGCGGCCATGCCCGCGAGCCTCGCCGACTGGCGGCGTTACGTGCGCACCGTGGCCACCCGGTACAAGGGCCGCATCCAGCTGTACGAGATGTGGAACGAGCCCGACTACCACAAGTTCTGGAACGGCACCCCCGCCCAGCTCGCCGAGCTCACCCGCGCCGCCGCCGAGGAGATCCGCAGGGCCGACCCCGCCGCGAAGATCGTCTCTCCCGGCATCACGATCAACGGCCTGAACTGGCTGGACCGGTATCTGGCCGCGGGCGCCGGCGAGCACCTCGACGTCGTGGGCGCGCACGTCTACTTCGGCCTGCGCCCGGAGAGCGTCGCCTCCCGGGTCCGGAACGTCAAGGGGATCATGAAGGCGCACGGCCTCGGGAATCTCCCCCTGCGCGTCACCGAGGGGGCTCCGCTCGGCACCGCCTCCACCCCCGGGCCGGCCGTGGGCACGACCTCGCGCGCGCTGGCACTGTTCTGGGCGTACGGCGCGTCCGGGTTCGACTGGTACACCTGGGACCGCCACGGCGACAGGGTCATCGAACTCTCCGGCGAGGACAGGCGCACCCCCACCGCCGCGGGCAGGGCGTACGCGCGGACCGTCACCTGGCTGCGCGGCGCCCGCATGACCGGCCACACCGTGGACGGCGCGGGCACCCACGTCATCACGCTCACCCGCCCGGGCGGATACACCGCCCGGATGATCTGGAACGAGCGCGGTGTGGCGACCGTCGCGGTGCCCGGCGACTGGCGCGTCGATCGCTGGTCCGACCTGACGGGACAGCCCCGTGACGCCTCCCCCCGGAAGATCAACGTGGACGGCAGGCCGATCCTGCTGGAGAGCGGCCCCCGGCAGTGATCCTCGCTGCGGGCGGACCGGCCCCCGCGGCCCCGGCCCCGGGCCCGGTCCGCCCGGTCCGCCCGCAGTGCCCCTCGGCGACTCTCGGCGACTCCCGGCGACCCGCGATCCCGCGCAGGACACCCCCTAAACTGGCGCCGTGATCGAGGACATCTGGATCGACCCCGCCGTCGCCGAGCTCAGACCGGACTTCGCCGTACTGGCCATGGGCGTGTACGGCCTGCGCAACGGCCCCGCGGACGACAGGTCCCGGGTCTGGCTGGCCGAGGCGGCGGAGAAGGCCGTGACGGCCGGGGACCCGAAGGTCGAGGCGTGGCGGGAGGCCTACCGGGCGTTCGGCGCCAAGCCGCAGCGGACCCGGCCGTCGGTGGACGCGCTGGTGCGGCGGATGCCGCTGCCGGAGATCAACCTGGTGGTCGACGCCTACAACGCGATCAGCGTGCGGCACGGGCTGCCGATCGGCGGCGAGGACCTGGCGCACTACGAGGGGACGGCCAGGCTGGTCCGGGCGGCCGGGGACGAGCCCTTCGACGTGGTCGAGAAGGGCGAGCCGGCGATCGACCACCCCGAGATCGGCGAGGTCGTCTGGCGGGACGACCGGGGCGTCACCTGCCGCAGGTGGAACTGGCGGCAGTGCGTGCGGACCCGCATCACCGAGGAGACCGTGGACGCGCTGTTCCTGCTGGAGCGGCTCGCGCCGATGTCCGTGGAGGAGCTGCGGGCGGCCGGGGACGAGCTGGCCGCGCTGCTGGAGGAGATCACGCCCGGCGTCCGGGTGGAGTCCAGGCTCGTCGCCGCCGCCGGGAGCCCGACGTAAGATTGCTCACTTCACGCCCGGAAGGCCAGGTCACCGCCGTGAGACAGGCGATTAAGGGCGACCCTTTTCCGCCCTCCTGAGAGGATCCGGCCCCGACCGGGGACCAGACGGGCGCAGGTCCCGGTCCAGGAGAGTAGCCTTGGACAGGTTCTCTATCATCAACGCCGATCTGCGGAAGAGGGCGATTTCCGCCGTGTCGTCTGAGTCGTCGCGGACAAACCCGCTGGCAGCCTTTGGTCAAAACGAATGGCTTGTCGACGAGCTGTACCAGAAGTACCTCCAGGATCCCGAGTCCGTGGACCGCGCCTGGTGGAACTTCTTCGCTGACTACACCCCTGATTCCGGGTCCGGCAAGGCCGCGGCCCAGGGAGCGGCCACCGCCGCGCCCCCGACACCCGCCACGGCCCCGGCAACTCCGGCCGCCGCGACGACCACCCCCCCAGCGCCGAAGGCCGAGGCTGCCCCGGCGGACAAGCCCAAGCAGGAGACGCAGTTGCCCGCCGGCGCCGAGGAAGTCCGACTCCGTGGGGCGGCCGCCAGAACGGCCGCCAACATGGAGGCCAGCCTCGTGGTGCCGACGGCGACCAGCGTACGCGCCGTCCCGGCGAAGCTGCTCATCGACAACCGGATCGTGATCAACAACCACCTGTCGCGCGGGCGCGGCGGCAAGGTGTCGTTCACGCACCTCATCGGTTTCGCGATCGTCAAGGCCGTCAGGGCCATGCCGGAGATGAACCACTCCTACGCCGAGGTCGACGGCAAGCCGGTGCTGGTCAAGCCCGAGCACGTCAACCTCGGCCTGGCCATCGACATCCAGAAGGGCGACACCCGCCAGCTCCTGGTGCCGTCGATCAAGGGTGCCGAGGAGATGGACTTCCGCCACTTCTGGATGGCGTACGAGGACATCGTGCGCAAGGCCAGGAGCGGCAAGCTCGGCGTCGACGACTTCGCGGGCACCACGATCTCGCTGACCAACCCCGGCACCATCGGCACCGTGCACTCGGTGCCGCGCCTGATGCCGGGCCAGGGCGCGATCATCGGCGTCGGCGCGATGGAGTACCCGGCGGAGTACCAGGGCGCCTCCCCCGAGACGCTCTCCCGCCTGGCGGTGAGCAAGGTCATGACGCTCACCAGCACCTACGACCACCGGATCATCCAGGGCGCCCAGTCGGGCGACTTCCTGCGCCGGATCCACCAGCTGCTGCTGGGCGAGGACGGCTTCTACGACGAGGTCTTCGAGGCGCTCCGGATCCCCTACGAGCCGATCCGCTGGGTCCAGGACATCTCGACCACCCACGACGACGACGTGGCCAAGTCCGCCCGCGTCCTGGAGCTGATCCACGCCTACCGGGTCCGCGGCCACCTGATGGCCGACACCGACCCGCTGGAGTACAAGCAGCGCAAGCACCCCGACCTCGACATCAAGTCGCACGGGCTGACCCTGTGGGACCTGGAGCGCGAGTTCGCCACCGGCGGCTTCGGCGGGCGCCCGCTGATGAAGCTGCGCGAGATCCTCGGCGTGCTGCGCGACTCCTACTGCCGCACCATCGGCGTGGAGTACATGCACATCCAGAACCCCGAGGAGCGGGCCTGGATCCAGGAGCGGGTGGAGCGCCCGCACGTCAAGCCCGACCGCCAGGAGCAGCTGCGGATCCTGGAGCGGCTCAACACCGCCGAGGCGTTCGAGACGTTCCTGCAGACCAAGTTCGTCGGCCAGAAGCGCTTCTCGCTGGAGGGCGGTGAGTCGCTGATCCCGCTGGTCGACTCGGTGCTCTGCGCCGCCGCCGAGGACAGCCTCGACGAGGCCGTCATCGGCATGGCCCACCGCGGCCGCCTCAACGTGCTGGCCAACATCGTGGGCAAGTCCTACGGCCAGATCTTCGGCGAGTTCGAGGGCAACATCGACCCGCGCACGGCGCACGGCTCCGGCGACGTGAAGTACCACCTGGGCGCCACCGGCGACTTCGTCTCGCCCGGCGGATCCAAGATCAAGGCCTCGGTCGTGGCCAACCCTTCCCACCTGGAGACGGTCGACCCGGTCCTGGAGGGCGTCGTCCGCGCCAAGCAGGACCTGCTGGAGCGCGGCGAGGAGGGCTTCTCGGTCCTGCCCGTGCTCATCCACGGCGACGCGGCCTTCGCCGGTCAGGGCGTGGTGGCCGAGACGCTGAACCTGTCGCAGCTGCGCGGCTACCGCACCGGCGGCACCGTGCACATCGTGGTCAACAACCAGGTCGGCTTCACCACCTCGCCGGCCTCGTCGCGGAGCTCCGTCTACGCCACCGACGTGGCCCGGATGATCCAGGCCCCGATCTTCCACGTCAACGGGGACGACCCCGAGGCCGTGGTCCGGGTCGGCCGCCTGGCCTTCGAGTACCGCCAGGCGTTCCGCAAGGACGTCGTGATCGACCTGATCTGCTACCGGCGCCGCGGGCACAACGAGGCCGACAACCCGAGCTTCACCCAGCCTCTGATGTACGACCTGATCGACGCCAAGCGGTCCACCCGCAAGCTCTACACCGAGGCGCTGATCGGCCGGGGCGACATCACGGTGGAGGAGGCCGAGAGCGCGCTGCGCGACTACCAGGCCAAGCTGGAGAACGCCTTCGCCGAGACCCGCGAGGCGCTCAGGGAGCCGACCGGCGAGTTCGCCCGCCCGGTCGACGTGGAGGCCATCCCGTGGTCGCACGAGGACACGCCGACGGCCGTCTCCGAGGAGACCGTCAAGCGGATCGTGGAGACCCAGCTCAACCTGCCGGAGGGCTTCACCGTCCACCCGCGCCTGCTCCCGGTCATCCAGCGCCGCGGCCAGATGGTCACCGAGGACCGCATCGACTGGGGCATGGGCGAGACCCTGGCCTTCGGCTCGCTGCTGATCGACGGCCACCCGGTCCGCCTGGTCGGCCAGGACTCCCGGCGCGGCACCTTCGTCCAGCGGCACGCGGTGCTGGTCGACCGGGTCACCGGCGCCGAGCACACCCCGCTGAAGGCGTTCAACCAGGGCACCACGAAGTTCTACGTCTACGACTCGCTGCTCAGCGAGTACGCCGCGCTCGGCTTCGAGTACGGCTACAGCGTGGAGCGCCCCGACGCCCTGGTCTGCTGGGAGGCGCAGTTCGGCGACTTCGTCAACGGCGCCCAGTCCGTCATCGACGAGTACATCACCGCGGGTGAGCAGAAGTGGGGCCAGCGCTCCGGCGTGACCCTGCTGCTGCCGCACGGCTACGAGGGTCAGGGCCCCGACCACTCCTCGGCCCGCATCGAGCGCTTCCTGCAGATGTGCGCCCAGGACAACATGACCGTGGCCCAGCCGACCCTGCCGGCGAACTACTTCCACCTGCTGCGCTGGCAGACGAAGTCCAACCGGCACCGCCCGCTGGTCGTCTTCACGCCCAAGTCGCTGCTGCGCCACAAGGCGGCCGTCTCCCCGGTCTCGGCCTTCACCTCGGGTTCGTTCAAGCCGGTGATCGGTGACACCACGGTGGACCCGGGCGGGGTCCGCAAGGTCGTGCTCTGCTCGGGCAAGATCTACTACGACCTGGCCGCGGCCCGCGACGCGCAGGGCCGTACCGACGTGGCGATCGTCCGGCTGGAGCGGCTCTACCCGTTCCCGACGAACCCGCTCGCGACCGAGCTGGCCCGCTACGGGGACATCGAGCTGATCTGGGCCCAGGACGAACCGGCCAACATGGGCCCGTGGCCGTTCCTGACCCTCAAGATGGCCGAGACGCCCGACGTGTTCGGCGGCCGGCCGATCAAGCGGGTCTCCCGCAAGGCCAACTCGTCCCCGGCCACCGGCTCGCACGCCTCCCACGAGGCCGAGCTGCGCCAGATCCTGAACGAGGTCTACGGCGGCTGACCCGCACCGGGCGCCCGGCTCCGGGCGTCAGGGGCGTCGAGCACCACCCCGGAAGTCCCCCATGGCAACGTCCGTGGGGGACTTCCTCGTCGTAAGGAGAACGATGTACTTCACCGATCGGGGCATCGAGGAACTGGTCACCCGCCGCGGCGAGGAGGAGGTCACCATGACCTGGCTCGCCGAGCGGCTGCGCGAGTTCGTCGACCTGAACCCCGAGTTCGAGACCCCCGTGGAGCGGCTGGCCACCTGGCTGGCCCGGCTGGACGACGAGGACGAGTGATCCCGCGGGCCGGAGCGGGAGGGAGAGGGTGGGAGCGGGCCGCCGGCTCCGGACCGCTCCGACCCGCTCCGGCTCGAAGTTCCTAACACGATATATCTTGACCTCCCGAATGACGCGACATATCGTGTTTTCCAGAGGGAGGTTTCACACAGATGCGTCAATGGACCATAGAGAAACCCGGGCAGCTCACGTTCGACACGGTGAGCAGGCTGAACGTGCGCATCGTGGCGGGCAGGCTCGCGGTGCTCGCCAGCGAGGGCCCGCCCGCCCTCGAGGTCGCCGACGTAGGGGACTTCCCCCTCATCGTGACCCACGAGGAGGACGGCACGCTCACGGTGGCCTACGAGGACCTGACCTGGAACAACATCCTGGACTGGCTCCGTCCCACCCGTCGCCGCGCCACGCTCACGCTGACCGTTCCCAAGGACTGCCCGGTCAGCGCCGGGGTCGTCTCCGCCTCCGCCGTCGTCGCCGGATTCGAGGCCCGCACCTCCGTCAAGAGCGTCTCCGGTGAGATCGTCCTCGACGGGGTGAGCGGCGAGACCCAGGCCGACACCGTCTCCGGCGTCGTGGAGAGCCGCGGCCTGGTCGGCGACCTGTCCTTCAAGAGCGTCTCGGGGGAGCTGACCGTGGCCCGGGGCACGCCCCGCCGGCTGAAGGCCACCACCGTCTCCGGCCGGATCACCGCCGACCTGGAGCTCCCGCCGACCGGTCACGTGACGCTGAACAGCGTCTCGGGTGAGATCGTGGTACGGCTCCCGCACACGGCGCAGGCCGATATCACGCTCCGCTCCACCTCCGGGCAGATCAGCACGGGTTTCTCCGAGCTCGCCCGGGCGAGCCAGCCCGGAATGCGGACCTTGAGCGGGCGGATCGGCGGGGGCATGGCCGCCGTCTCGGCCACCAGCGTCTCCGGCGCCGTCACGATCCTGAAGGGAGAGCCGGCGTGAACCAGCGCACCGGCCACAACGAACTTCCCCGCGCGTTCCGGGCCGGGCAGCCGGGCGGGGAGGCGTCATGAGTCCCGTCTTCGGCCACGGCCGGCTCCGGCTCTACCTCCTGAAGCTGCTGGAGGAGAGCCCGCGCCACGGTTACGAGGTCATCCGGCTGCTCCAGGACCGTTTCCTGGGCGTCTACTCCCCCTCACCCGGCACGATCTATCCCCGCCTGGCCCGCCTGGAGGAGGAGGGCCTGGTCACCCACGAGGTCAAGGACGGCAAGAAGGTCTTCACCCTCACCGACCAGGGCCGCGCGGAGCTGAACGCCCGGATGGACGAGCTGGCCGAGCTGGAGCAGGAGATCTCCGACTCCGTCCGCGACATCGCCCGCGAGGTCAAGGAGGACGTGCGCGACACGGTCCGGTCGCTGCGCGAGGAGCTCACCCAGATGGCCCGGGAGGTGCGCCAGGGCGTCCGGCAGGAGGAGCACACCGCCCGCGAGGACTTCCGGCGGGCCAAGGACGAGCAGCGCGAGGCCTGGCGGGAGTACAAGGCCGACTGGAAGCGGCACCAGGAGGAGTGGAAGCACGGGACCGGCCGCTGGAAGCAGGAGTGGAAGCGGATCTGGGCCTCGGGCTTCACCGGCACCTGGTCCCCCGAGGGCGACGCGCGGCTCGGGCAGATGCTGGCCGAGTTCGTCGAGGAGGTCCGCGGTGACGCGGCGGGGGCGCGGGTGACCGAGGAGACCCTGGCCACCGCGCAGGACGCGCTCTACGACGCCGCCCGCCGCATCCGGGACGCGTTGCGATGATCCTGCTGTACGGTCCCCGCCCGCCCCTGCTCCGGCCCGGGCCCCGGCCGCCCGCCCGGTGCGCCGCCCGGCGGGAGACGGGATCCCCCGTGCCCGCGCAGGCGGTCGCCGGGCGGGGGACCCCGCTGCCCCTCTCCTGCGGTGAGGCCTCACACGGTGAAGACGATCTTCCCGAAGACGTCGCCCTCGTGCATGGCCGCGAATCCCTCCCGTGCCTCGGCTAGCGGGAGCGTCCGGTCGATGACCGGCCGGACACCGGTCTGCTCCAGGAAACGTGCCAGCCTGGCCAGCTGGTCCCGGGTGCCCATGGTCGAGCCGATCACCGAGAGCTGGAGGAAGAAGACCCGGTTCAGGTCGGCCGGGGGCACCGCACCGCTGGTCGCGCCGGAGACCACGATCCGGCCGCCGGGCCGCAGCGACTTGAGCGAGTGGTCCCAGGTGGCCTGGCCCACGGTCTCCAGTACCGCGTCCACCCGCTCGGGCAGCCGGGCCCCGCTGGGGAAGACCTGGTCGGCTCCGAGCTCCAGCGCCCGCGCCCGCTTCTCCTCCGACCGGCTGGTGGCCCAGACGCGGTAGCCGCCGGCCCGGCCCAGCGCGATCAGCGCGGTGGCCACCCCGCCGCCCGCGCCCTGGACCAGTACGGTCGCGCCGGGTTCCACCCCCGCCTTCTCGAACAACATCCGGTAGGCGGTCAGCCACGCCGTGGGCAGGCAGGCCGCCTCCTCGAAGCTGAGCGCGGCGGGCTTGGGCACGAGGTTGCGCCGGGGCACCGCCACCCGCTCGGCGAAGGTGCCGTCATGCGTCTCCGAGAGCAGGGACCGCTTCGGGTCGAGCGTCTCGTCGGCCCCCGTGCCGATCACCGAGTGCACGATGACCTCGTTGCCGTCCTCGTCGAGCCCGGCGGCGTCGCACCCGAGCACGATGGGGAGCCGGTCCTGGCGGATTCCCACGCCCTTGAGGGTCCACAGGTCGTGGTGGTTGAGCGCGGCGGCCCTGACCGTGACGGTGGTCCAGCCGTCGGGCGTCTTCGGTTCGGGATGCTCACCGAGCGTCAGCCCGGCGAGGGGGTTGTCGGGATCGGTCTGCGTTGCGGTTACGGCGAACATGGCCGCACCCTACGCCCCCGCCTCCGCCCTCCTCCCGGCCGGACCCGCCGACACCCGTGGCGGCGCACCGGTCCTCCGGCCCTATCCAGTCCTCCGGCCCTATCCAGTCCTCCGGCCCTATCCAGTCCTCCGGCCCGATTCAGTCCTCCGGTTCGATCCGGATGCCGTCGACGATCCGTTGCACGTGCCCGTCGGTTCCCGAGGCCGCGATGTAGAACCCGTTCCGGCAGACGCCGACGGAGGCGCGGCGGCGGTCCTCGACCATGGAGAGCCGGACCCGCTGCGCGTCGCAGCCCGGGATCGGCGCGAACACCACCAGCGTCTCCCGGCCGCCGCCGAACCAGAGCTGCGGCCCGGCCTGTTCCCCCCGGACCACCTGGCCCGGCCGCCCCAGCACGAGTGGAGGTTTGGCGCTGAGAACGAGATAGCCGTCCTCGGTCACCCTGCCGCGCAGGTTCTCCGCCCAGATCATGCGCTGTTCGAAGGTCATCGGTCGCGGGGCGTCGAACAGCGCCAGGGACCAGGGGTCGAAGTCGAACAGCATGAGCTGGCCGCTGTCCCAGCTGGAGGACTTCCAGAGCGTGACCCGCTTGCCCAGGTTCCGGAGCATCGGACGCTCCCGGGCGACCTCGGCGGCCCCGCCGGGCGGCGCGGTCAGCCGGCGGACGAGGTCGTAGTTGTCGTCCTGGTCCAGCCAGCCGATCTGGGCCGGGCGCGCCCCCAGGGCGGCGAGCCCGGCGCCCGCCGGATAGCTGATCTCGGCCCTGCTGCCGTCGGGGAAGGCGACGTTGATGATCTCTCTGCCGTCGCGGCGCCGTACCTGCGGGTGCAGGATGTTGGGCCTGCGCTCCCCGACCGTGGCGGTCGGCACGGGTGCCGGGGGCGGGAGCCGCGGGAGTCCGGCGGGCTCCCGGCTGGCCACCAGGCTGATGACCGGGACGGCCAGGAGCACGGCCAGCACCGCCATCCCGATCCATCGCCGCGGGCCCCGCGGCTCCTCCGCCTCGATGATGTCGTACCGACCGCCGCCGACCACGTCTCCGGCCGCCTCACACGGGAGTTGGGCTTTGGCCCATCTTCAGCTCTCCGGGCGCGCAGAGACCATGCCCCGGCCGGTCACGAATTCGACTCGGTCCATCACCAGATCGCGACGTTCACCTGCCCGTCGGGAGTCAGGCGGACCTCCCGGCCGACGAGCTCGGCCGCCTCGGCCTCGGCGATCAGGTCGGGGTGCCGGACGTGGGCGTGGGCGCGGCCCCCGTCCGGCAGGTCCACGACGAGGATCCCGTGCTCGGCCGTGCCGTCCTTGCCGTGGGCGACGGTGTACCCGGCGACGGTCGCCGTCCCCTCGTAGACATCGGCGATCGGGACCGGCTCGGGGCTGTGCACGACCGCGGCGGCGTCCCGCAGCCCGGCGAGTCCCGCGCCGCGCCCGTCTCCCGGCCCGCCTGCCGGTTCGGTGGACCAGATCGCGTAGGTGTGCTTGGTCAGGTGCATCCCGACCCCGGTGACCAGGCCGTGGCTCGGTCCTGGGCCCGGTTCGGCGCGCAGGCGCTCGGCCATCGCCGCGGTGGAGTGCAGGACGTAGACGCTGACCGGGGCCCCGGCGTACGGCAGGCCGCCGGTGACCGTCAGCCCCCGCGGGTCCAGCGGGTCGATGCCGGTCGCGGCGCAGGCGGCGCGGAGCGCGACCGCGAAGCAGCTGTAGAGGTCCAGCGCCCCGATGTCGTCCGGCCCCGTCCCCGCCCGAGCGAAGGCCTGCCGCGCCGCGGCCTCCATCGCCGGGGACGCGCCCAGGACCGGCCGGGCGGCGACCTCCCAGGTGTCCTCGGCGTAGGCCCAGCCGCGCAGGTAGATCCGCCGCTCCGGGGCGATGCCCAGCCGGTCGGCGAGCCCGGCGCTGACCATGATCACGGCAGCGGCCTGGTCCACCTCGGCGAGCGCGACGGTCCTGCGGGTGTACGGCCACCCCACGAACCGGTTGTCCGCCGAGGGGGTGACCAGTTCCTCGGGGGTGTACACGGTCCTGCGCCAGGCGTGGGGGTTGGCGGCGGCGACGCGGGTCATCGGAGCCATCATCCGGCCCCGGGCGCGGAACTCCTCCTCGATGCCCTCCCCGGCCGCGGCGCGGCGCGCGGACTCCATGATCGGGTAGGTGTGCACGGGCAGGAAGAGCCCGTGGGCCAGCTCGGCCGGGTGCGGCGGGCGTTCCCAGCCGTAGGGGCGCCGGGGGTCGGCCCGGTGACTCCAGGCCGGCCGCTCCCCCGCCCGGCGCAGCGCCCTGCGCGTGGCGAGCGCCTCGGCCCCGGTGACCAGCGCCGCGTCCATCTCCCCCGCCGCGATCGCGGCGGCGGCCGTTCCCAGGAGCGTCTGCGGGGCCGTGCCGCTCACCGTGGAGTAGGCGCGGTGACGGGGCTCGGCCTTGACGCGCTCGGCGAGCCGGGCCACCGGGTCGTCGTACTGCCAGGACTCCGTGTAGACGATCTGGATCGAGTCGAGCCGTTCCAGCAGGCCGGGGGCTCCGGCGTCGGCGGCGGCGCGGCGGGCGGCCAGCTCCCACAGGTCCAGGGGCTCCGGCCCGGGCTGGTCGCGGACGGTGTGCTGGGCGACACCGACGAGGCAGGGAGTTCGGGGGTCCACGCTCATGGGGACATGCAACCAGAACGTCATTCGGTTTACTAGACCGGAGTTTCCCGAGTTATTCGGGAAAACTTTTATGCCGCCTGTTGCGAATGGTGCCGGAGATGCTCGACCACACACCAGAAGACCTGCGTGAGCTGCGGTGATGCCTTTTCGTTAAATTATAGCCGGGCGGCATATCAATAACGGGTTCGCATCGAAGGGAACCGTTCCAGACTTTTTCCCGTCAATTCCTGGCCGAGCGCTTGATCCATTCAGTAGCGTTCCGATCGTTTTCCTGGCGACGGGAAGTCCCGCCCGCCGCCGAGGACGAAAGGAGCTCCATTGATTTCCCGAGCACGGCGCCTCGCGATCCCCCTCACCGGCCTCCTCATGGTCGCCGGAGCGATGGGCGCCACCAGCACCGGTGCGGGCGCCACGGCCGCTCCCGCCGACGTGGTCACCTCGACCGCCTCGGAGTCGGCCTCCCAGGCCACCTCCTTCTGGTCACCCGACCGCATGCGCAAGGCCACCGACGCCACCGGCGACATCGACCTGAGCGGCAAGGGCAAGGCCTCCACGGCCGCCGGCCCCGACGGCAAGCCCGGGTCGGTCCCGCCGATCGGCCAGGAGGGCGCCAAGTCGCCCAAGAGCAAGCAGGTCAACCTGCCCAACACCGTCGGCCGGGTCTTCTTCACCCTGCCCAAGGCCAACCCGCTGGACCCGAAGAGCTGGAAGTACTGCTCCGGCAGCTCGGTCCAGGGCAAGTACCGCAACGTGGTCGCCACCTCGGCGCATTGCGTCTACGACGTGAAGACCAACCAGTTCTACGACAACTGGGTCTTCATCCCGTCCTACTGGGACGGCGACCAGGCGTGGAACGGCAAGAACCCCTACGGCATCTACGCCGCCCACACCTTCCACGCCCACGACGACTTCGTCGTGAAGGAGGACTACGACTTCGACTACGCCTTCGTCAACGTCCACTCCGGCTTCAAGGTGAAGTGGGAGAAGGGCAAGGACGGCAAGTGGAAGCCGGTCTTCACCAACGTCGGCCGGCTCGGCGACAACGTCGGCGGCCAGGGCTTCGCCTGGAACCAGAAGGTGAAGAGCAAGGTCTTCTCCTTCGGCTACCCGGCCGGCCCGCACCCCGACGGCGACAAGCCCTACACCGGCCGCACCATGAAGTGGTGCTACGGCACCACCGGCGCCATGCCGGCCGCTCCGCGGTACAACATCCAGGAGCACATCGGCTTCCGGTGCGCCTTCACCGCGGGCGCCAGCGGCGGCCCGTGGCTGCTGAAGTACAAGAACTCCAGCCGGACCGGTTACCTGGTCGGCGTCAACAGCGTCGCCTGGGACACCGACAAGAACGACCGGTACGACCACATCTCCTCGCCGTACTTCAACGGCGACACCTACAAGGTCTACAAGGTCGCGGCCAACCGCTGGACCAAGTAGCGCCACCGGATAGCACGTGACCGGGCCGACCGTCAGGCCATTCGGCCGGCCCGGGACCGGGATCCGACGGCGAAGGGCCCGATCCATCCGGATCGGGCCCTTTCCGCTGCGGGGTGCGCCGGGCTCAGAAGTCGAAGACCGGGCCGGTGGCGGCGAGCATCGCGCAGAAGTTGCCGTAGGTGTGCTCGAAGATGATGTCCTCGCCGTTCCAGGTGCCGACCGCGAACGCCTTGACCGGCTTGTACTCGGTGGTGCACGTCCGCCTGCGGTCCCGGGCGACGTCGGCCGGGTTCCCGCCGGCCGCCTCCAGCGCCTCGCACGCCTTGGTCGCCTTGCGGTGCGTGCCGCCCGGAGGGTCGCACCGGAGTACCGCGTACCGCCCCGCGAGCAGGTCCTGGTTGTCGTCCGCGACGGCGAGCATGAACGACTTCTCCGTGGCGGCCGCGCTGTGCGGAGAGGACGGTGTGGCGGCGGAGGCCGTACCGGAGAGCAGAAGAGGCGCGGTCGCGGCCAGAACGAGAAGACGTCGCATGGAACCCCCCGATTTCGTGTGACGTCGATCGTTCCAATCCTGGCCGGGCGGGCCCGGCCGGGCAACCATCCGGCCCGGCGTTTCCGCAGATCAGCGAGGTAGTACGGCGCACGGAACATATCGATCAAGGAAAGGTAGATCAGACGTTGGCCACACACCTCCCGGTTCCATGATTTTCATAACGAAGAAGTAACGGTCTTCTTTGAATGTCTGATTTATGCCTCTTTAAGGCATCTTTACGGGCTACGGTCTCGTCTTGTCTCTTTACGCATGCGTGAGCCGAGTCCCGAGAGGCTCATGACAAAGAAGGAGCTACTGTGAACTCCCGAGCCAAGCGCCTGGCCCTGCCCCTCGGCGGAGCCCTGGCGGCCACCTCCATGATCGGCGCCACCCTCGCCGCCGGTACCGCCCAGGCCGCCGCGCCTGACCGCAAGACCGTGGCTCTCGCCGCTTCCGGTAACGCGAAGGCCATCGCGGGCTACTGGACCCCCTCGAAGCTGAAGTCCGCCACGACCTACGTCGCCGAGAGCACCGCCTCCGGCAAGCTGCGGGCGGGCGCCTCCCGGGCCTCCGCCGACGGCAAGGCCGGCACCGTCGCGCCGATCGGCGAGGAGGGCAAGTCCGCGGGCCGTTCCCGCAACGTCAACCTGCCCACCACCGTGGGCAAGGTCTTCTTCCTCGACGACAAGGGCCGTGAGCGCTGGTGCTCCGGTTCCTCGGTGCAGTCGAAGTACCGCAACCTGGTCGCCACCGCGGGCCACTGCGTCTACGACACCGACACGAACAAGCCGTTCAGCAACTTCGTGTTCATCCCCGGCTACCACCAGGGCAAGGCCCCCTGGGGCATCTACGTCGGTGCCAAGGTCAACATGCACTACGACTTCGACGTCTACGAGGACTACGACCGCGACTACGCCTTCGTCAACGTCTACAACGGCATCAAGCAGACGGGCGTCAAGGAGGTCACCGGCGCGGAGTACGAGAAGGCCAAGGGCTTCAAGTACACCGAGGACAAGCCGATCACCCAGGACGAGTTCGAGAAGGGCTTCGCCAAGTACGGCCAGCTGGGCCCGTACTGGAAGAAGCTGGCCGACCCGACCGTGGAGACGGTCGGCAAGCCGGATGACGCCGACAAGTACCTCGAGGACTACATCAAGGACGGCCGGGGCGGCGTCAAGCTGACCGCGGTCGAGGTCACCTCCTACGACTACGCCAAGGCCCCTGCCGGCCTGGACAACGGCGCCAAGTTCGAGCGCTTCAGCGACGACAAGGGCAAGGTCGGCATCAGCAAGGAGCAGTACGACACGCTGCTCAAGGAGAAGGCCGCCGGCAGGTTCCTCGGCAAACTGGAAGCCGTCAAGGACGTCAACGGCACCGAGATCGCCTGGTACAAGACCCAGTACTTCGTGAAGAGGTGGGTCAAGACCACGGTGAAGGAGCTGTACTTCCACACCCGGTACTACGTGATCCTCCTCGCCGACGCCGGCCGTCTGGGCGACAACGTCGGCGGGCAGGGCTTCGCCTGGAACCAGAAGACCGGCAAGAAGGTCTTCGCCTTCGGCTACCCGGCCGCCGCGCACCTGGACGGCGACAAGGTCTACACCGGCCACACCATGAAGTGGTGCTACGGCACGACCGGCAACGCCCCCGACGTCCCGGCCTACAAGGCGCAGGAGCACCAGGCCATCAAGTGCGCCTTCACCCCGGGCGCCAGCGGCGGCCCGTTCCTGCTGCAGTACCGCAGCAGCAAGCGGATCGGTTACCTCAACGGCGTCGTGAGCCTCACGATCGACAGCGACAACAACCGCCGCTACGACCGGGTCACCACCCCGTACTTCGACGGTGAGACCTACGGCATCTACAAGTACGCCGCCAACCTGTGGACCGGGAAGTTCCCCGTCTCCTGACCCTCGCCCGGCGCTCCCCGTCCTGACCGCTCCCCGGTCCCGGCCGGGGAGCACCGGAGAGCCGGACAGCGTGGAGCATGAGGGACCCGGGACGTACCCGGGTCCCTTCCGCCACTTCACGGGGCGCTTACACAGCCGGCCGTTAGGTTGGCCGGATGGTGGGAGCAGTGCGGCTCGGTCCGTCTAGCTGCCCAAAACTAAATAGATCTGGAAAAATCAGTCTTTACTACCTCTGGTGGCTCCTTGAGTCGGAAGGAACGCTCCTCATGTCTCCCCGCGCACGGCGACTGGCGACCGCTCTGGGCGCGCTGCTCGCCGCCTGTGCGACGGCGGCATCCGCGTTCCCCGGGAGTGCCGCGGCCGACCCACACGGCTCGGCGCCCAGCAGCATCACCTCCGTCACGCTGACCAAGAGCAGCGCGGACATGAAGCGGATCGCGGAGTACTGGAACCCGGCCCGGCTCAAGAAGGCCCAGGACCACAACCCCGCGACGCCCGAGGTCAAGCCCACCGAGAGCACGCCCTCCTCGGCCCCCGCCTCGCCCACGCCCACCGGCGGTACGGCCACCGGCGCGGCGTCCGGCGGTGAGGACACCGCCACCACGGCCACCGCCACCACCCCGGTCAAGACCGGCACGCCACAGACGATCAGGCCGACGCTCCCGAAGCAGCGCCACTCCACCGCCGGAACCTCCCCGATCACCGTGGGGAAGGTGTTCTTCCGGATCGGGGACAAGGACTACTGGTGCTCCGCCTCCTCGGTGGCCTCCGCCAACCGCAACCTCGTCGCGACGGCGGCCCACTGCGTCTACGACGCCAAGCTGGGCAGGCCCGCCGAGTACTGGATCTTCATTCCGGGCTACGACAAGGGCGCCACGCCGTACGGCATCTACGTCGGGCACTCCCTCAACCTGCACGACCGCTTCGCCGCCTGGGGCGACTACGACTACGACTACGCCTTCGTCTCCGTCCACGACGGGTTCCGGTGGAAGCCGGGCAAGGCCGCGGGCACATACGAGATGGAGTCCGTCGGCAGCCTGGAGGACAACGTCGGCGGCCAGGGCCTGACGACCCGGCGCGGCACCGGCCTGCTCACCTACGCCTTCGGCTACCCCGCGGCCGCGCACAACGACGGGAGCAGGCCGTACGACGGGCAGAACCTGAAGTACTGCGCCGGACGCACCCGCACGCAGGTCGCCCCCACCCGTCTCGTGGAGCACGGGCTCGCGCTGAAGTGCCCGTTCACCGCCGGGGCGAGCGGCGGCCCCTGGCTGGTCGACTACGACCCCAAGAGCGCCCTCGGCTACCTCAACGGCGTCAACAGCTTCGCCTGGGACACCGACGTCGACCGGCGCTACGACCTGATCTCCTCGCCGTACTTCATCGCCTCGACCTACGTGGTCTACCGCTGGGCGGAGAGCCAGCGAGCCCCCCAGGCTTAAAAGAACCTTAAATCACCCTTAAGTCGGCCTTAGATAATCTTTGACCCATAGGTTGTCTGCGTAGGTTCGATCCTTGTCGTCCCGCAGCTTCCCCAGATCGCCGGGAAGCGCTGCAGCGCAAGGAGCATCTGTTTTGAAGCACTCCCTTCTTCCCTTCGGTGGCGCCGCACTGGCCACCGGCCTGCTGGCCGCCGGCCTCGTCGGCAGCGCCCAGGCCGCCCCGGAGTGGGCGGTCGACCCCATGGCCACCAACAACGCCGAGGCCGTCTCGGTCGTCGACTTCTGGGCCGAGTCCAACTTCGCGGCCCTGAAGCAGGCCACCGCCTTCTATCCCGACACCGACGGGCCCAAGCTGAAGTCCGGTGGCGGCTACTCCCCCGACGGCAAGGCGGGCACCGTCTCGCCCATCGGCGCGGAGAAGCCCACCCCCTCCACCGCCAGGAACGTCAACCTGCCGAAGACCATCGGCAAGGTGTTCTTCACCGTCAACGGCCAGAAGCGGTGGTGCTCGGCCAGCTCGATCCAGTCGAAGTACCGCAACCTGGTCGTCACGGCCGGTCACTGCGTCTACGACCCGGACAGCAACGGCCACGTCATGGACAAGTGGGTCTTCGTGCCCGGTTACTACCAGGGCAAGGCCCCGTGGGGCATCTACGTCGGCAAGCAGGCGTGGACGCACTACGACTTCGACGTCTACGAGGACTTCGACAAGGACTACGCCTTCGTCACGGTCTACAACGGCGTGCTGTTCAACGGCGTCAAGCAGGTGACCGCGGCGGAGTACAAGCAGTTCACCGGTCCCAAGTGGACGAGCAAGGGCCACTACTACATCGCCCTGTCCAAGGACGCCGGCCGCCTCGGCGACAACGTCGGCGGCCAGGGCTTCGCCTGGAACCAGCCCACCGGCAAGCCGGTCTACGTCTTCGGCTACCCGCAGGCGCCGCACCCCGACGGCGACAAGCCGTACACCGGGGTGACGCCCAAGTACCTGTACGGCAAGCCGTCCGGCAAGATCTACGTCTCCGGACCCCTCAAGATCGAGGAGCACATCGGGCTCAAGGGCGCCTTCACCCCGGGCGCCGACGGCGGCCCGTGGGTGACGCAGTACAGCAGCTCCCGGCGCCTGGGCTACGTCACCGGCGTGACCAGCGTCTTCGCGGACCAGGACGGCAACAACCGCTACGACCTGGTCAGCTCGCCGTACTTCGACGGCGAGACCGCGGACGTCTACAAGAAGGCGGCCAACGTCTGGTCCGGCCGCATCGTCGGCCCGAACGGCGAGCTCTACAAGTAGGGACGGCGGCCCCGCACAGGGGTCCGTCTCTCTGATTCACCTGCGGGACCCGGCCGGCGCCGGGTCCCGCACCCGTTTCCGGGGCGCCCAGGGCCGTCCTCACCGCCTTCCGGGCTCGTTTCCCAGCCCTCCGAGCCCGCCTTTCCCGGCTCTTCCGGCCCCGCTCCCGAAAAGATCGCCCCCTATAGACGTAGCCCGGCGCAAATCGGTGCCATCAATCCGATGTGATGTGCATCACATTGCGTCCGCCACTGTCCGCATTTGCCCGGTCACGCCGGATCAGCTCCGCTTCCACCGCTCTCATGGTGATCTGCGGAAACACGGCGGAGCGACAGATGTGACAGGCGGGACCTCAAACCCCAAAAAAGGTAACGGAAGCGTCACAGCACCACAGGTGCCCATCTAAGCCCACGGATCGACTTCCGCTTCCGAAGATCAGCACTGTATGTTCCTGGCTATCCCTTTACTGACGCATGGGACGCAAGATGCGTTCCACGACAGACCAAGGAGTTTCCCTTGAAGCGCATTCTCATCCCGGCCGGCGGCGCCGTTCTCGCCACCGGTCTCCTGGCCGCTGGTCTGGCCGGCACCGCCACCGCCGCCCCGGACTACGCGACCGACCCCATGGCCAAGAACACCGCCGACGCCAAGTCGGTCGTGCAGTTCTGGACCGAGAACAACAACGCTGCCCTCAAGGCCGCCAAGGAGTTCTACCCGGACCTGCAGGGGCCGAAGCTGACCTCCACCGGTGCCCCCACCACGGACGGCAAGCCCGGCCAGGTCGCCCCCATCGGTGGCGAGCCGAAGACCGCTGCTCCCAAGGTGAAGAACGTCAACCTGCCGAAGAGCATCGGTAAGGTCTTCTTCGTCACCGCCGACGGCGAGTACGGCTGGTGCTCGGCCACCTCGATCCAGTCGAAGTACCGCAACCTGGTCGCCACGGCCGGTCACTGCGTCTACGACACGGACAAGAACGGCCACGTCATGGACAACTGGGTCTTCGTGCCCGGTTACTACCAGGGCAAGGCGCCGTGGGGCATCTACGTCGGCAAGCAGGCGTGGACGCACTACGACTTCGACGTCTACGAGGACTACGACAAGGACTACGCCTTCGTCACCGTTTACAACGGTGTGAAGTACGCCGGTCCGAAGGTCGTCACCGAGGACGAGTTCAAGAAGTTCGTCGGGCCGAAGTACGTCGACATCAAGGAAGTCTCCGACGAGGAGGGCGCCGCTGGCTACTCCAAGTACGGCCCCCAGGGTCCGTACTACTCGGAGACCACGGTTGCCAAGAACGTCGAGACCGTGAACCCGCCGAAGGACAGCTTCACCTGGCAGCAGGTGCTGCCGTACCTGTCCGAGAACGGCTTCAACGGTGTCAAGCTGCTCTCCGTCGAGGTCACCGGTTTCGAGTACAACAAGGCTCCTAACCACACCTCGGGCTACGAGAACGGCGAGAAGGCCTACAGCGACAAGGACCCGATCTCCAAGGAGCAGTACGACAAGCTCCTGAAGGAGAAGGCTGCCGGCAACTACCTGGGCGACCTCGAGGCCAAGAAGGACGCCAACGGCAACGAGATCGAGTGGTACTCGACCCAGTACTTCATCAAGAAGTGGGTCAAGTCCTCCACCAGCACCACCACCAAGTGGTTCAAGAAGCAGTACGTCATCGAGCTGTCCTCGGACGCTGGTCGTCTGGGTGACAACGTCGGTGGCCAGGGCTTCGCCTGGAACCAGAAGACCGGCCAGCCCGTGTACGCGTTCGGCTACCCGGCCGGCGCGCACCCGGACGGCGACAAGGCCTTCACCGGCATCACCCCCAAGTGGTGCTACGGCAAGACCTCGGCCAAGGGCTTCCAGGCCGCGAAGTTCAAGGTTGAGGAGCACATCGGTCTGAAGTGCTCCATGACCCAGGGCTCGAGCGGTGGTCCTTGGGTGCTCAAGTACAGCAGCGCCAAGCGCATGGGCTACGTCAACGGTGTCACCAGCCTCGTCGCCGACACCGACAACAACGGCCGCTTCGACCTGAGCACCTCGCCGTACTTCGACGGTGAGACCGCGGACATCTACAAGAAGGCCGCGAACGTCTGGTCCGGCAAGATCGTTGACTCCCTGGGCCAGGTTTACAAGTAAACCGTCCCGAGGATCTGACGATCCCGAGCTAGGGGGTCCACACCTCTAGTTCACCCCAGCAGTAAACGGAGGGGCCCGGTCTTCGGACCGGGCCCCTTCGCCGTTGTCCGGAACCTCCTCGCCCCGGAACCCTCTCGCCGCCGTCCGGAACCCGGAGAGATCCGTGACCGAATTCCCAGGTAACGCCTCTACCAGCGGTTATGTCAGATTGCTACGGTTTTCCGGAACCCCTCACTCCGCGACCTCATGATCTGTGAGGCCTCGCCCGCCCTGGAGCCACCGTGAACCCCCGCACGAAGCATCTCCTCATCCCCCTCTCGATCGCCGGTCTCGCCGCCGCCCTGGCCACCCCCGCCCAGGCCGCCGCGGAGCCGGAGCGCACCCCCCTCAGCGCCGACCGGCCCGGCGCCTACGCGGTCGCCAAGTTCTGGCTCGACGCCAACGGCGCGGCCCTGAAGCAGGCCCGCCAGTACACCTGGGACAGCAAGGACGTCGCCAAGCTCGTCCGCGGCCAGGGAGACACCACCGACGGCAAGCCCGGCCAGGTCGCCCCCATCGGTGGCGAGAAGGGCACCTCCGCCAAGGTGCGAAACGTCAACCTCCCCAAGACCGCCGGCAAGGTCTTCTTCCTCGACCACAAGGGCGTCCCCCGCTGGTGCTCCGGTACCTCGATCCAGTCGAAGTACCGCAACCTGGTCGCCACCGCCGGCCACTGCGTCTACGACGTCGAGGGCAACGAGGACGCCCTGCGCAACTGGGTCTTCATCCCGGGCTACCACGAGGGCAAGGCCCCCTGGGGGGTCTACGTCGGCCAGGCCGCCTTCACCCACTACAACTTCGCCGTGCACGAGGACTTCGACCACGACTACGCTTTCGTCGCGGTCTACGACGGATTCGTCTTCAACGGGGAGAAGAGGGTCACCGGCAGCGAGTTCGCCGCGTGGAACGGCGGCAAGTGGATCGAGCCGAAGACGATCACGGCCGACGAGTACGCGGCCGGGTACGCCAAGTACGGCGACCTGGGACCGTACAAGAAGGAGGACAAGGTCGCGACGAACGTCGAGACCGTCAACCCTCCGGCTCCGGCGGACGGCAAGAAGTACACCGACCAGGAGATCGCGGACTACGTCAAGCCTGAGGGCAAGAACGGCGTCAAGCTGCTGGCCGTCGAGGTCACCTCCTACGACTACGGCAAGGCCTCCGACGCCACCGACGCCCTCCGCAACGGCGAGAAGTTCATCTCCAAGAGCGGGAACAAGGGCAAGACCCCCATCTCCAAGGAGGAGTACGACAAGCTCCTCAAGGAGAAGGCCTCCGGCAACTTCCTGGGCGAGCTCACCGCAGTCAAGGACAAGAACCAGAACGAGATCGAGTGGTACAAGACCCAGTACTTCATCAAGAAGTGGGTCAAGTCCACCACGGTGACCACCACCACCTACTGGGTGGAGCAGTACATCATCGGCCTGGCCAAGAACGTCGGCCGCCTCGGTGACGTGGTCGGCGGGCAGGGCTTCGCCTGGAACCAGAAGCCCGGCCAGCCGGTCTTCGCCTTCGGCTACCCCGGCGACGCCCACCCGGACGGGGACAAGCCGTACACCGGCCTCACCATGAAGTACTGCCACGGCAAGACCAACACCGGCACCTACGCCTCCAACGCCTTCAAGGTCGAGGACCACCTGGCGCTGAAGTGCTCGATGACCGGCGGTTCCGACGGCGGGCCCTGGCTGCTGAAGTACAGCAACAGCAAGCGTCTGGGCTACGTCAACGGCGTCACCAGCCTCTTCCACGACCAGGACGGCAACGACCGCATCGACTTCGTCAGCTCGCCGTACTTCAACGGTGACACCGCCGAGGTCTACGCCGACGCCAACCAGGCCCGCAACGCGAGGATCGTCAGCGACCAGGGCGAGCTGCTCAATTGACGCGCTCCCCGGCCTGAAGGCCGGGGATTCAGCCCGTGCCGCGCGTGCGGCACCTCTGTGGCTTCCTGTTTCGCCGGGTCCTGCCCTCCGCTAGGCGGCGGGTCTTACGGTCCCTCCGCAGGCGTTTAGCCTCTCCGCCCGTCCGGCGGCGAGGATGTTCTGGGCGGCGTTGACGTCTCGGTCGTGCGATGCTCCGCAGGGGCAGGCCCATGACCGGACGTTCAGCGGCATGGACCCGGCGAGCGCGCCGCAGGCCGAGCACAGCTTGCTGCTGGGGAACCAGCGGTCGATCTTCACCAGGGTGCGGCCGTACCGGGCGGCCTTGTACTCCAGCATGTTCACGAATGCCGACCATCCGGCGTCGTGCACGGACGTGGCCAGCCGGGTGCGGGCCAGGCCCTTCACGCACAGGTCCTCCACGACCACCGCTTGGTTCTCGCGGATGATCCGGGTGGAGAGCTTGTGCGCGAAGTCCCGGCGGGCGTCGGCCACCCTGGCATGGGCACAGGCGAGGGTGACGGTGGCCTTCTTGCTGTTGTTTGACCCCTTCGCCGTGCGGGACAGGGCTTGCTGCGCCTTGCGCAACCGCCGTTCGGTGCGGCGGAGAAACCGGGGGTTGTCGATCTTCCGGCCGTCCGACAGGACCGCGAAATGCGTCAGCCCCAGGTCGATCCCGACCTCGGCGGCCGTCTGCGGCAGCGGTTCGGCGGCGACGTCGACGACGAACGAGGCGAAGTACCGCCCGGCCGCATCCTTGACCACCGTCACGCTGGAGGGCTCGGACGGGAGGCGGCGGGACCACGTCACCGTCACGTCGCCGATCTTCGGCAGGCGCAGCTTCCCGCCCGCCGTGATCGAGAAGCGGGCGTTGCGGGTGAAGCGGATCGCCTGCCGGTTGTCCTTGCGGGACCGGAATCGGGGCGGGGCGATGCTCGGGCCCTTGCGCTTGCCGGACAGCGAAGCGAAGAAGTTGCGGTAGGCGGTGTTCAGGTCGGCCAGCGCCTGCTGGAGTACCACCGCCGACACCTCGCCCAGCCAGGCGCGCTCAGGCGTCTTCTTCGCCTCGGTGATGACCCGCTGGGACAGCTCGCCGTCCGACAGGTGCGGCAGGCCGGCCGCGTGGGCTTGCTGTCGTGCGCGCAGCCCGTCGTTGAACACCGTACGCGCGCACCCGAACGCGCGGGCCAGCGCGGCGCACTGGCCGGGGGTCGGGTAGAGGCGGAAGTTGTACCGGAGCTGCACGCCATGATCCTACGATTGGTTTATGGCCGAATACGGAGACATCAGGACTGGTAGACACTGTGTTTTCGTCCTGCACGCTCATTTGGTTTTCGTCACCAAGTTCCGGCATCCGGTCTTCACCGGCGTCCACCTGGAGCGCATGGAGCAGATCATGCGAGAGGTGTGCGCTGATTTCGAGTGCGAGGTGGCGGAGTTCAACGGTGAGAGCAACCACGTCCACCTGCTGGTGACCTTCCCGCCGAAGGTCGCCCTGTCCCGGCTGGTCAACTCGCTGAAAGGGGTGTCCTCCCGCGGCTGCGACAGGAGTTCCCCGAGCTGGCCGGCCACTACTATCGGGCGAACAAGTTGTGGTCGGGTTCCTACTTCGCCGGGAGCGTGGGCGGCGCTGCGATCAGCGTCCTGCGCCAGTACATCGAGCAGCAGAACCGCCCGGTCTGAGCCGGGTAGAGGCTGGATCGCCCGGGGGCGATCCAGCTTTCCCTGCCCCGCTGGGCGGGAGAGTCCGCTTCACCCCCGGCCTGAAGGCCGGAGCACTGCGGACGAGCCTGGTAGCGGTCCGCCGCCCACACAAGGAGGGTCCGGTCCCGTGCCGGGCCCTCCGCGCGTTCTCCGGCCCCGTCAGGCGGGCACGAGCTCCCCGATGCGCCGGTCCAGTTCGGCCACCGCGGGTTCGGCGGCGTACGGCTTCAGGCGGTCGCGCAGGTCGGTCATGTAGGACCGGGTCCGGGCCGATTGGAGCCCGCCGGCCAGATCCAGCGCCTCGCCCGCCACCGCGCAGGCCTCCTCTACCTCCCCGCTCCGCACCAGTCCCGCGGCCAGCAGCGACAGGTTGAACATGCGCCCGCGCACGAACCGCCCGTCCATCTCCAGCGACCGTCGTGCGTGCCGTACGGCCTGCGGGCCGTCTCCCAGGTCGCGGAAGCAGTGGGCGAACTTGGCCGAGAGGTAGGCCTCGTCGAAGTAGGTGATCCAGTCGGGTTCGTCGCCGGTCTTCCTGCGGTCGAAGGCCACCTCCGCCCGGTGCAGCGCCTCGGCGCAGGCCGTACGGTCGCCCAGCAGCGCGTGGGCGTGCGCCTCCAGCACGAACGCCTCGGCGAGCAGGGAGAAGATCCCCGCGCGCCGGGCCGAGAGCTGGGCGGCGCGGGCCAGGTCGAGGGCGTGCGCGGGCTGACCGATGTAGGTGGCCTGGTGGCTCATCCCGGCGAGGATCTCCCCGCTGAACCCGTGGTCCCCCGCCCCCCTGGCCAGGCGGAGCGCCTGGATCAGGTAGCGCTGGGCCACGCCGTGGTGCTCCAGGTCGTAGGCCATCCAGCCGGCCAGCCTGGTCAGCTCCGCGGCGGCCGAGGCGAGTTCCTTACCGGTGGCCTCGGCGTACGAGCCGTCGTTGAGCAGCGGAGCGACCGCCGTGTCCAGATATTTCACGACCGCCGAGCGGATCCGGCCGCCGCCGAACCTGTTGTCCAACTCACCGAAGGACCGGGTCACCTCCCGGATCGCCGCGATGTCGGCCTTGCCCACCATCCGGGACCCGCCGGCGACCGGGCGGGCCTCCATCGGCAGGATCGGCCATTTCAGCGCCCCGATGGAACCGGCTCCGATCACGAAGGTGGAGTCGAGCAGGAACTTGCGCCTCTCCACATCCGCTCGCCAGAGTGCTGTCACGGTTGCAACCCCCTCATGCCAGGTGTGAGTGATCCCGTGCCCGAGGTCGAGGGGGGGTGACCCTGTGGGCAGTCCTAAGTCCTCCGAGTCCACGACCCGGCCCAGACGCCGGGCGAAGACCCCGGCGAGCAGGTCGGGCGCGGGGTCTTTCGGTCGCCTGCCGCTGAGCCAGCGTCCGATCGAGCTGTGGTCGTATCCCAGCCCGGGCAGGCCCCAGGCGGCACCGAGATCGTTGAGCTTGCGGGCCAGTTCCTTACGGGTGAGACCGGCCTCGGCCATGAGCCTGCTGAGCAGCCGATTGGGCTCGCGTTGCATCGCTCTCCTCGCAGATAGGAAACGCGGGGAGCGCATGAGGACGCATCCGGCGCCCTCTGCGCGCACATCCGTCCCTCGTGCGCGCCCAGCCCGAGAAGATAACGGAGAGCTTCTTTTATAGCACGTTCAGTGACACGACTTTACGTTTCCGTGAGACAGGAGTGCCGAAAGAGCAAGACGCCCCCGCCTGTCGGCGAGGGCGTCCGCATCGCGTCTCAGAGACGGGCGACCCCGTCGGCGCGGGCCTGGGCGGCGACCGCGGCGGTCACCGCGGGGGCGACGCGCTCGTCGAACGGGCTCGGGATCACGTAGTCGGCCGACAGGTCGTCGCCGACCACCGCGGCCAGGGCCTCGGCCGCGGCCACCTTCATGTTCTCGGTGATGGTGGTGGCGCGGACGTCGAGCGCCCCCCGGAAGACGCCGGGGAAGGCCAGCACGTTGTTGATCTGGTTGGGGAAGTCGGAGCGGCCCGTGGCGACCACCGCGGCGTGCTTCCTGGCGATCTCCGGGTGGACCTCGGGCGTCGGGTTGGACAGCGCGAAGACGATCGCCCCGGGCGCCATCGACGCGATGGCCGCCTCCGAGACCGTCGAGCCGGACAGGCCGATGAACACGTCCGCGCCGGCCAGCGCCTCCTCGGTGCTGCCCTTCAGGCCCGCCCTGTTGGTGTCGCGGGCCAGGGCCTCCTTCACCGGGTTGAGTCCCGCCCGGCCCTGGTAGATGATCCCCCGGGAGTCGGAGACCGCGATGTCGCCGAGGCCGGCGCCCAGCAGGATGCGGCTGACCGCGACGCCGGAGGCCCCGGCGCCCGCGACCACGGCCCGCAGCTCGCCCAGCGGGCGGCCGGTCAGCCGGGCCGCGTTCTTCAGCGCGGCCAGCGCGACGATCGCGGTGCCGTGCTGGTCGTCGTGGAAGACCGGGATGTCCAGCCGCTCGCGCAGCCGGTCCTCGACCTCGAAGCAGCGGGGCGCGCTGATGTCCTCGAGGTTGATGCCGCCGAAGGAGGGGGCCAGCCGCGCCACGGTCTCGACCAGGGCGTCGACGTCGGTGCAGTCGAGGCAGATCGGCACGGCGTCGACGTTGGCGAACTGCTTGAACAGCAGGGCCTTGCCCTCCATGACCGGCATGGCGGCGGCGGGCCCGATGTCGCCCAGGCCGAGCACGGCGGTGCCGTCGGAGACGACGGCTACGACGTTGGAGACCCAGGTGTAGTCGTTGACGAGTCCCGGTTCCTCGGCGATCGCGGTGCAGACCTTGGCCACGCCGGGGGTGTAGGCGAGGGAGAGGTCACCGGCGTCGCGGACGGGAACGGTCGAGCGGACTTCCAGCTTGCCCCCGCGGTGCAGGGCGAAGGCGGGATCGAGATCGAGGGATTCGAGGGAGATGGAGGATGGCGTGACGGCCACAGCGACCCCTGTAGTTCAGTCAGACAGACGGATTGTTCCTTCATGCAGACGCCGTGGAAGAGCGTGGCCCGGCTTCGGGTAGCCGCTCGGGTCTTACGACGCGGGAGCGGACGTCTGGAGGGGTACGGGGGTCACCCGTTTCTCGATTGTGCCACATGCTGAGACTCGGATAGGTGACAGAGTGTGCACACTTTTGTTGACAGCCTGTTAACTACCTCACTCGTGTAATACTCGGAGTCGCCTTCCATCGCTTACACCGCCTCCCCGGAACCGGACCTCCCGTGGACCTCACCACCTACGCCGAGCTGGCCGTCCTGCTCGTCAACAGTCCCGACCGCCTCTCCGGCCTGCCGGGGCTGCGGGCGCTGCTGGAGGAGAGCGGGCGTCCGGAGCACGCCGGCCACCTGGGCCGGGACGACCTCGACGCGCTGCGTGACCTGCGTGAGGAACTGGTGGCCGTGTTCGACGCGGCGGCGGGCGGGCACGAGCGCGAGGTGGTCGACCGGCTCAACGCGCTGCTCCGCCGCCACCCGGTGCACCCGCAGATCTCCGCCCACGACGGCGAGCCGTGGCACATGCACCTCACCGAGGGCGGCCGCTTCTCCGACCAGTACATCGTGGGCGCCGTGATGGGCCTGGCCGCCATCGTCACCGGCCTCGGCGTGGACCGGCTCGGCCTCTGCCAGGCGTCGCCGTGCCGCCGGGTCTATCTCGACACCTCCTCCAACCGGTCGCGCCGTTACTGCTCCGAGCGGTGCGCCAGCCGGGCGAACGTCGCGGCCTACCGGGCCCGCAAGAAGAGCGACCAGGCGCGCAGCGGGCGATAGCGCAGGATCACCCGGCCCGTCACCGGGACGGGGCCGAAGTCCCAGCTGTCCCGGCGGCCGGAGGCGCGCTGGTTGTCGCTCTCCAGCCACCAGTCGTCGCCGTCACGCCACCGGGCGCGCTTGACGATCAGTGTGCGCGGGTCGGAGGGGAGCCGGGCGACGACGAGGTCGCCCGGGCGGACACGGGCGCCGCGCCGTACCCAGAGCCAGTCGCCGGAACGGAGGGCGGGGAGCATGGACTCCCCTTCGACACGGACTCTCATGGAGCGCTGGCCCCCTTTAAATACGGCAGCCCGAAGACGAGTAAGGTCGTTCCTGGACCATGCTGATCTCCGGCATCAAGGAAGGATTTTCCGATGCTCGCACGACTCCTGCGCCCCAGGCACGTCGCCTCGGCCCACTGCGACCTGCCCTGCGGGGTCTACGACCCCGCCCAGGCTCGCATCGAGGCCGAGTCGGTCAAGGCCATCATGGAGAAGTACGCCGCCAACGAGGACCCGGTCTTCCGCTCCCGCGCGCTGACCATCAAGGAGGAGCGGGCCGAGCTCGTCAAGCACCACCTGTGGGTGCTGTGGACCGACTACTTCAAGCCCCCGCACCTGGAGGCCTACCCTCAGCTGCACCAGCTCTTCTGGGACGCCACCAAGCTCGCGGGCGCCGCCGGTGCCAAGGGCACCGTGGACGTCGGCAAGGCCGACGAGCTCCTGGGCAAGATCGAGGAGATCTCCAAGATCTTCTGGGAGACCAAGGCCGCCTGATCCCGCGACGCGTCAGCGTCGCCATAGAAACTGTCCTGTGAGGAGTGCGACCTCACAGGACAGTTGTGTCTTCTGGCATCACTTCCGTTTGACCTGCCGCAGAAGGTTGGCGAAGACCCGCTTGACCCGCGTTTGGAGCGTGGCTGGAAACCGGCTGGAAATCCTTCACATCGCGCGTCCAACCGGGCCATGGACCGCTCCGGAGCGGTAGGTTGCAGTGAGCGACTCTGCGAGGAGGACTGTGACAGAGCACACCGAGGCGCCCACGGTCGGTATGGGCGGGATCCGCGATGTGGTGAGCGTCCGGCTACCTGCCGTTAGTGCCTACTTGTCCGTGTTACGTACGGCCACTGCCGGTTTGGCCGCGCGGCTGGACTTCACGCTGGACGAGATCGAGGATCTGCGGATCGCGGTCGACGAGGCGTGCGCGATGCTGTTGACCCAGGCCGTCCCCGGCACCGACCTGACCGCCGAGTTCGAGCTCACCGGCCAGGAGATGCAGGTGCGGGTCGAGGTCAGCACGGTGGGGAGCTCCCCGCCGAAGCGCGACGAGTTCGCCTGGATGGTGCTCACAGCTCTGGCCGACGACGTGGACGCGGTGACCGACTCCCCTGACCGTATGGCGATCGTCCTGCGCAAGCGTCGAGGCGCGGCGAGGCCGGCGTGACGGAAAGGACTCGTGCCATGGCCACCAGCGATCACGCGGTGCCCGACAGGGTTCGCGCGCGCACGCTCTTCGGTGAACTGGCGGAGTTGCCCCCCGACGATCCGCGACGCCAGCGCATCCGCGACGAGCTCGTCGAGCTCCATCTACCCCTGGTCGAATACCTCGCCCGCCGGTTCCGCAACCGGGGCGAGTGGCTCGACGACCTGACCCAGGTCGCCACCATCGGCCTGATCAAGTCGATCGACCGCTTCGACCTCAGCCGGGGCGTGGAGTTCTCCACCTACGCCACACCGACGATCGTGGGCGAGATCAAGCGGCACTTCCGCGACAAGGGCTGGGCGGTCCGGGTGCCGCGCCGCCTGCAGGAGCTGAAGCTCTCGCTCACCAAGGCGATCAGCGACCTGTCCCAGCGCGAGGGCCGTGCTCCCACGGTCGCCGAGCTGGCGGCCTATCTGAAGATGAGCGAGGAGGAGGTGCTGGAGGGTCTGGAGTCGGCCAACGCCTACTCCACGGTCTCTCTCGACGCCCCCGACTCCGGTGACGACGACGCGCCCGCGGTGGCCGACTCCCTCGGCATCGTGGACGACTCCCTGGAGGGCGTCGAGTACCGCGAGTCGCTCAAGCCGCTGCTCGAACGGCTCCCGCCGCGCGAGAAGCGGATCCTGCTGCTGCGGTTCTTCGGCAACATGACCCAGTCGCAGATCGCCACCGAGCTGGGCATCTCGCAGATGCACGTCTCGCGCCTGCTGGCCAGGACGCTGACCCAGCTCCGCGAGGGCCTGACCGCCGAAGACTGACCGGGCGGGCCGGCATCACGCCCTGGCCGACGGCTCGTCCCCGTAGAGGGCGCGGGTCGTCGGCGGGGAGAGCAGCGCGACCAGTCCGGTCACGACCGCGACGGCCAGAGGCACGCCGAGGAGCGCCTGGCCGGACTGGAACAGCGTGACACAGACCGGGATCATGAAGATCTGCGTCAGCACGCCCGGGCTCCGGGTCCACCTCTCGGCCCTCAGCAGGCCCCAGGCCACCCGGAGCAGCAGACCGCCGACGAGGAGCCCGAACCCGGCGACGAAGAGGGAGCTCATCACGTCGTCCGGCTTCCCGATCACCGTCTCGACGCCCACATAGCCGCCGAGCAGCAGGGCGGTGACGCCTTCGAGGGCGAGGACGACGGCGGCGACGGTCAGGGTCGGCGGGCGGTTCGGCACAGGCCAACCCTATAGCCGGGGGCCGCCGGCCGGTTCTTCCCGTCCGGGCTCATCCGCCCTCTCCCCTCGCGGACCGGTTCTTCCCGTCCGGACCGATCCACCCTCCCCGCCCGGACCGATCCACCCCCCCTCTCGGACCGGCCCTTCGCACCCCCGCCGGATGGTGCTTCATTCCAACAACCTGCCTTCATGCCACCTATGTACCTTTATCGGTGGATACGCTGGCGCTATGCGTGCGATGCTCCTGGTGAACCCGATGGCGACCACCACCAACCACCGGACGCGGGACGTGCTCATCAGGGCACTGGGCGCCACCGTGGACCTGTCCGTCGAGGAGACGGCCTACCGGGGTCACGCGGCCCATCTGGCCAGTACGGCGCACGCCTCCGGATTCGACGTGGTCGCGGTCCTCGGCGGCGACGGCACGATCAACGAGACGGTGAACGGACTGCTCGACGCCGAGGACGGCAAGATCGGCGAGGTCGCGGCCGACCGGCCGGCGCTGCTGGTGATCCCGGGCGGGAGCGCGAACGTCTTCGCGCGGGCGCTCGGCCTGCCCAACGACCCCGTCGAGGCGGCCGGGATGGTGCTGGAGGCGGTGAGCCAGGATCGGCGGCGGACCGTGGGTCTCGGCCAGGCGGTCTGGAACGGCGAGAGCCGCTACTTCACCTTCTGCAGCGGCCTGGGGTACGACGCCGAGGTCATCCGGGCGGTCGAGGGGCTGCGCGGCACCGGGCTCAAGGCCACTCCCGCCCGCTACGTGAACACCGCGCTGCGCCACTACCTGTCGACCGACAAGCGTCATGCCCCGATGTCCCTGGAGGGTCCGGGCGTCCCCCTGGCCGAGGGCATCTTCATGGCGATCGTCTCCAACACCTCGCCCTGGACCTACGTCGGTTCCCGGCCGGTCTGCCCGACCCCCTGGGCGAGCTTCGAGACGGGTCTCGACCTGCTGGGGCTCCGGCGGATCGGCGTGCCCGCCATGACCCACGTGCTCTCCCAGATCATCGGTCTCCGGGACACTCTGCCGACCGGGCGGCACCTGGTGCAGCTCCACGACGAGAAGGAGTTCACCCTTCTCGCGGAGCGGCCGGTGGCGTTCCAGCTCGACGGGGACTACCTGGGAGAAGTCGAGCGAGCAACATTCCGGTCTATCCCTAATGCGTTACAAGTATTGGTCTGACTAGTTACATCCCGTCATGGTGTGACGCATCCGACACGGCCCATGAGAAAAAGCCCCTACTCAACCCCTTGCGTGCGCTCAGCGTGACTGACAATCTCAACATTGACGTCGGAACGTAGGACCTTTGAGCGGCCACCATCGCTCTCAGGCCACCGGCGATCAATCGAACGCATCCCGGGTCGACCCCGATCCGGGAGACCGTTCGGTCCAGTTAGTGAAAGTCTTCACAAAGTACGCCGTTGGAGCCACAGCGAGGGCTCCTCTTCCGAAGGAGTGGACGCATGGACTGGCGCCACCGAGCTGCCTGCCGTGACGTGGACCCCGAGCTGTTCTTCCCGATCGGCAACACCGGTCCGGCCCTCATGCAGATCGAGGAGGCCAAGCAGGTGTGCCGTACGTGCACCGTCAGCGAGGCCTGTCTGAAGTGGGCGCTGGAGTCCGGCCAGGACGCCGGCGTGTGGGGCGGCCTGAGCGAGGACGAGCGCCGCGCCTTCAAGCGTCGCACGGCCCGCGCCCGCGCCCGCGCCGCCGTCTGATCAGCCCGTCTCATCAGCCCGTCTGATCGCCCCCGTTCAGCCCGTCTGATCGCCTCCGTTCGACAGCCCCCGTTTGATCACCCCCCGCGCCACGACCCGACAGGGTACGGACGAACCGGTCCCCCGGCCGCTCAGGCCGGGGGAAGGGGGATTCCCACGGTGACCTCGGTCCCCCCGCCCTCCCTGGGCTCGATCGACAGCCGCCCGGACAGCTCCCCCACGACCAGCGTGCGCACGATCTGCAGGCCGAGACTCGTGGACGACTCCAGATCGAACCCCTCCGGCAGACCGGCTCCGTCGTCGGAGACGATCACATCCAGCCGGTCCGCGCCCCGGGACACCTTCACCTGAAGCCTGCCCGGACGGTGCGCCAGCCCGTGCTGGACCGCGTTCTGCAGCAACTCGGTCAGGACCATCGCCAGCGGGGTCGCGATCTCCGACCGCAGCACCCCGAAGCTCCCGACCCGACGCGGCACGACCTGCGCCTCCGGGGCCGACACCTCGCTCGCCATCGCGATCACGCGGTCCGCGATGTCGTCGAAGTCCACCTGCTCCTCGGGCGTGTGGGACAGGGTCTCGTGCACGATCGCGATCGACCCGACCCTGCGCACCGCCTCCTCCAGCGCCTCCCGGCCCTCCGGCACCTGCAACCGCCTCGCCTGCAGCCGCAGCAGCGCCGCCACGGTCTGCAGGTTGTTCTTCACCCGATGGTGGATCTCCCGGATGGTCGCGTCCTTGGTCATCAGCTCCCGCTCGCGCCGCCGCAGCTCGGTCACGTCGCGGATGAGCACCAGCGCGCCGATCCTCCCGCCCCCGACGACCAGCGGGATCGCCCGGAGCTGCACGACCGTGCCGCCCGCCTCCACCTCGGTCTCCCGGGGCTCCTTGCCGCTCGCCACGACCATCAGGTTCTCGTTGATGGGCTCGTCCGAGTAGCAGAGCATCGCCGTCGTACGGCCCAGCTCCGCTCCGACGAGGTCGGCGGTGAGCCCCAGCCGCCGGTAGGCCGAGAGCGCGTTCGGCGACGCGTACGTGACCCGGCCCGCCCGGTCCAGCCGGAGCAGCCCGTCACCGACCCGGGGCGAGCGGACCAGGATCGGCTCGGCGCCGGAGAACGGGAAACGCCCCTCGGCCACCATCTGGGCCAGGTCGGAGGCGCTCTGCAGGTAGGTGAGCTCCAGTCGGGACGGCGTGCGGGCCGACGACAGGTTCGTCGAACGCTGGATCACCCCGAGGTAGCGCGGGCCGGGCGACTGCCCGTTCCGCGAGCCGCCGGGGTCCGCCCGCCGTACCGGAATGGTCTCCTCCCGCACCGGGACCCCGCTGGACCAGTCGGGATCGCCCTCACGGCAGATGCGCCGCTCCGCCCACGCGGTGTCGATGAGCTCGCGCTCGCCCTTGGCGATGATCGTCCCCACGACGTCGTCGTGGTAGACGGTGGGACCGGTGGTGGGCCGCATCTGCGCGATGGCGATCCAGCCGCTCCCGTCCCTGAGCGGGATCCACAGGATCAGGTCGGCGAACGACAGATCCGCCAGGAGCTGCCAGTCGGAGACCAGCGAATGCATCCACTCGAGGTCCGCATCGTCAAGGGCGGTGTGACGGACCGCCAGGTCACTTAGAGTCGGCACCCGTGCATCATGCGTTCTTTGCTGGCCCGAACGCGAATCGGGGGAGGTTGACTGTAAAAATGCCCGGTATGGAGCAGACTCCGGATCCGCTGACCCGGTTGCGCGCGGCGACCCTCAAGCGCGAGGCCGCAGGGTTGAGGCGGACCCTACGCCCCCGTACCCCCGACGACGACGGCCTGGTCGACCTGGCCTCCAACGACTACCTGGGACTGGCCAGGGACGCGCGCCTGGCCGAGGCCGCGGTCGAGGCCACCCGGATCTGGGGCACCGGCTCCACCGGCTCCCGCCTGGTCACCGGCTCCACCGCGCTCCACACCCGGCTGGAGGACGCGCTGTGCGCCTTCACCGGGGCGCAGAGCGCGCTGGTGTTCTCCTCCGGTTACCTGGCCAACCTGGCGGCCGTCGCAGCCCTGGGCTCCGGCGCCCTGGTGGTCTCCGAGGCCGGCAACCACGCCTCGATCGTGGACGCCTGCCGCCTGTCGCGGTCCCGGGTGGTGATCACTCCGCACAAGGACGTGACGGCCGTGGAGAAGGCGCTCGCCGACCGGGACGAGGAGCACGCGATCGTGGTCACCGACGCGGTCTTCTCCGTCGACGGGGACCTCGCGCCGATCGAGGAGCTGCACGCGGCGGCCGTACGGCAGGGCGCGCTGCTGGTCGTCGACGAGGCGCACGCGATCGGCGTGATCGGCGAGGGCGGGCGCGGCGCGGTGCACGCGGCGGGTCTGGCGGGTGAACGGACGGTTGTGAGAACCGTCACATTGTCGAAGTCCCTCGGGGCCCAGGGCGGAGCGGTTCTGGGCGCCCCTGAAGTGACCGAAACCCTGATAGACACCGGCCGCTCGTTCATCTTCGACACCGGCCTGGCTCCCGGCAGCGTGGCCGCAGCACTCGCGGCCGTGGATATCCTTCGGACTCAGCCCGAACTGCCCGGATCTGTCCGGACCAGAGCGAAGGAGCTGGCCTCGATGGCCCGCGACCTCGGTCTGGAAACCGGCGAACCGGCGGGTGCGGTGGTCCCCATCGTGCTCGGCCCTCCCGAGGCCGCGCTCCGGGCCGCCGCGATCTGCGCGGAACACGGAGTGCGCGCCGGATGCTTCCGGCCGCCCTCGGTGCCGGTCGGCCGCTCTTGCCTGCGGTTGACCGCGCGGGCCAATCTGAGTTCCGATGATCTCGCGGTGATCCGGGGTGCACTCACCGCCGTGGCCAAGATGAAAAGGTGAGCATGTGAGCCAGCGCGGCGATGTGAGCAGGCACGGCGCTCCGTGTCCGGAAGGCTCCGAACCGACGGGCGAGGAGCTTCCATGACGGACGAGTCCCCCCGCATCCCGAAGTATTACGACGTGAAGCGGAGCCTCCTGGCGCTCACCAAGAGCCTCCCCGCCGGCAGCGCCCTGCCTCCCGAGCGGACCCTCGCCGTCCGCTTCGAGACGTCCCGCACCACCGTGCGCCAGGCGCTCTCGGAACTCGTCGTCGAAGGCCGCCTGGTGCGCATCCAGGGCAAGGGCACCTTCGTCGCGCAGCCCAAGGTCGCCCAGGTCCTCCAGCTGACCTCCTACACCGGCGACCTGCGGACCGTCGGCCTGGAGCCGGACACCAAGATCCTCGACATCAGCTACGTCACCGCGGACGAGCCCCTGGCCCGCCGCCTGGCGATCAACCCGGGCGGCCGCGTCCTGCGCATCCACCGCCTCCGTCTGGCCAACGGCGAGCCGATGTCCATCGACACCACCCACCTGTCGGCCCGCCGGTTCCCCCGGCTCCGCCGCGAGCTGGAGGTCCACTCCTCGTTGTACGAGACGCTGCACAACGCCTACAACGTGCGGCTGATGGACGCCGAGGAGATCATCGAGACCGTGCTCGCGACGCCGTACGACGCCCAGGTCCTGGGCGTGGACGTCGGCCTGCCGATGCTGCTGCTGACCCGTCACGCCTTCGACGCCGACGGCAACCCCGTCGAGTGGGCCCAGTCCCTCTACCGCGGCGACCGCTACAAGTTCGTCACCCGCCTGCGCCGCCCCTGAGGCGCAGGCCGCGCCGTGCGAGAGCCGTAGGGTGGGGCGGGTGAGCATTCTCGTGGTTACCGGGACCGACACCGGGGTGGGGAAGACGGTCGTCACGGCCGCTGTGGCGGCCCTCGCGCGGGAGCGGGGTTCGTCGGTCGCGGTGGTCAAGCCGGCGCAGACCGGGGTCGGGGAGAACGAGCCCGGCGATCTGGATGACGTCATCCGGCTCTCGGGGGTCACGACCACCTTCGAGTTCGCCCGGTTCCCCGACCCGCTGGCGCCGGCCGCCGCGGCCCGGGTGGCGGGGGTTCCCCCGGTGTCGCTGTCCGAGGCCGCCGAGCGGATCGAGGAGCTGGCCGGGTCGCACCGGCTGGTGGTCGTGGAAGGTGCGGGCGGGCTGCTCGTCCGGTTCGACGAGGAGGGCGCCACGCTCGCGGATCTCGCCCGGACGCTCAGGGCGCCGGTGCTCGTGGTCGCCAGGGCGGCGCTGGGCACGCTCAACCACACCGCGCTGACGCTGGAGGCCATGGCCGGCCGGGGGCTCGACCTGGCCGGGGTGGTGATCGGGTCGTGGCCGGCCGAGCCCGGACTGGCCGAGCGGTGCAACGTGGCGGATCTGGAGATGTTGTCCGCCCGGCCGCTGGCGGGCGTTCTGCCGGAGGGAGCGGGCGCGCTGGACCGGGAGGCCTTCGCCGGGGTGGCCCGCGCCGGGCTGGGCCCGGTGCTCGGCGGCGGCTTCAACCCCGCCGCCTTCCGCACCACCTTCCGGCTCGCCCCCCTGTCCTGAGCGCTCCGCACCCCTCCGTCCGGCGGGCCGCGTCTAGGCTTGGGCCTCGTAGCCGATCCCCGAAGAGCGGAGCCATCAGTTGAGCGACATCCTCGAGATCGCCCGGGTCCAGGTCCTCGCGGAGGGCCGGGGCCTCGATGCCGCCCAGGCGCTGGAATGCCTCCGGCTGCCTGACGATCGCCTGCCGGACCTGCTGGCCCTCGCCCACGAGGTGCGCATGAAGTGGTGCGGCCCCGAGGTGGAGGTCGAGGGCATCGTCTCCCTCAAGACCGGCGGCTGCCCCGAAGACTGCCACTTCTGCTCGCAGTCCGGGCAGTTCTCCTCCCCGGTGCGCGCGGCCTGGCTGGACATCCCGTCGCTGGTCAAGGCCGCCGAGGAGACGGCCGCGACCGGCGCGACGGAGTTCTGCATCGTGGCCGCCGTGCGCGGGCCCGACCGGCGGCTCATGGACCAGGTCCGCGAGGGCGTGAAGGCGATCCGCGAGGCGGTGGACATCAACGTCGCCTGCTCGCTGGGCATGCTGACCCAGGCCCAGGTGGACGAGCTGGCCGAGATGGGCGTGCACCGTTACAACCACAACCTGGAGACCGCGAAGTCGCATTTCGGCAAGGTCGTCACCACCCACACGTGGGAGGAGCGCTGGGACACCTGCCTCATGGTCCGCGAGGCCGGGATGGAGCTGTGCTGCGGCGGCATCGTCGGCATGGGCGAGACGCTGGAGCAGCGGGCGGAGTTCGCCGGGCAGCTGGGTGAGCTCGCGCCCGACGAGGTCCCGCTCAACTTCCTCAACCCGCGCCCCGGCACCCCCTTCGAGACTCTCCCGCTGCTGGAGGGGGCCGAGGCGCTCAAGACGATCGCCACGTTCCGGCTGGCGCTGCCCCGCACGATCCTGCGCTACGCCGGGGGCCGCGAGCTGACGCTGGGCGACCTGGGCACCCGCGAGGGCATGCTCGGCGGAATCAACGCGATCATCGTGGGCAACTACCTGACCACGCTCGGGCGCTCCGCGGACAAGGACCTGGAGCTGCTGGTCGACCTGAAGATGCCGATCAAGGCGCTGTCGCAGACGCTCTGACGCCGTTCCGGACGCCCTGACGCCTTCGGCGGGACCCGGTCTCCCGGGTCCCGCCGTACCGGGTCAGCAGACTCCGGGCAGGTCGCAGACCTTGGCCGCCATCTTCCTGGCGTCGCGCTCCAGCCCGCGGAAGTGCCGGTTCGCCAGCTTGGAGGTGAAGTTGCCGTCCTCGCCGTAGACGATGACGGCCCTGCCGTGCCGGGCCGCGACGTAGCGGAACCTGGACTCGAAGTACGACCCGCCGGCCCGCAGCGCCTCGTCGCCGATGCCCACGCCCTTCCAGCGGTAGGTGGCGGCGTCGTAGCCCTTGCCGGTCTTCGCGCACCGCTTGAGCTGGGAGCGGAGCCCGGCCATCGCGGCGCGGGCGGCGCGCTCGCTGCGGTACACCACGACCTGCTCGTTGAGCAGGTCGGTCTCGGCGACGTACGTGATGGACCGGGCCGCCGAGCGGCGGCCGTCCCAGGGACGCTCGACGTGGCACGGGTTCAGCGTCAGCGGCGTGCGGAGGCTGTCGTCGATCTTCCACGTCTCCCACGACTTCTTGGGTCCCTCGGCCTTGGCCTCGTACAGCAGGAACCCCTGGGGCAGCCCGGCCGCGGCTCCCGCCGCCGCCCCGCCGCCGAGGACGAGCAGGGCCGCGGTTCCCACCGCGGCTACGGTCTTCACGACCCTCATAGGTGTTTCCTCACCTTCCGGACATCAACGACACATGATCAGACGTGGCCTCATGGCGGTTGGTTCGCTCAGGCGATCAATATTCCGGCGATCCTCCTGACGGGCCGCATATCGGCGTTGATGATGTGAGCATGGCCAAGGCGATCGAACAGCCCGTCCCCGGCGTCACCGTCGGACACGCGCTCCTGGCGCGGTCCGCGGGTGGCCCCCAGCCCATCGACAAGATCGTCCACGACGGCGACACGATCAACATCGCAGCCGACGGCAACTTCGGCGTGCGCCTGCTCGGCGTGGACGCCCCCGAGGTCAGCTTCGAGCTGCCCCGCAACTCCGACTTCCCCGACTGGCCCAAGAGCTTCACCAAGATCTCGCACCCGGCGTGGGCGCAGTTCCTCACCGACCCGTTCGCGCCCGGGCTCGAACCGCTGCCGCTGCGCTCGGCGCTCCACTCCCACCTGCTGGGGAAGCTGGACGCCTCCACGGCCGCCAACCACGCCGCGCACGGCGGCCCGCCCACCCGGGCGCTCATGGACATGATCACCTCGGACATCGCCGAGCAGGGACTGACCCCCGAGACCTTCAAGCTGCGACTGGCCTTCGCGCACGAGATCCTCGACCGGTACGGCAGGCTGCTGTGCTACGTCAACCGGGAACAGCGGCACAGGCCCCGGCCGGCGCCGTACAACGAACGCCTGCTCGCGCACGGGCATGTCATGCCCTACTTCATCTGGCCCAACGTGGACCCCTTCGCCCGGCAGCATGATCGGGTGGCGCAGGCCGTACCGGCGCCGGGGTCGGCCAGGAAGCTGGCCGAGCGGGGCGCGCTGGGTCAGGCCCGCGAGTCGGTACGGCAGGCGCGTGAGGCGGGCCACGGGCTCTGGAACCCGGCGGACCCGCTCCGGCTGCACGCCTTCGAGCTGCGATTCCTGGCCGGCCGCCGGGCCCCGGACCGCTACGTCCTCGACCTGTCCGACAGCGCCCGCGAGCTGCTCCACCCGCAGAGCTACCACCGCGTCCCGAACCCGGAGGACCGGCTGTTCGTCAACGCCGAGCACGCGCCGCTCTGGGCGGAGAAGGGCTGGTCGGTTCCTCCGCTGTAGGCCCGAGCCGGAGCCCGGACGCGGGCCCGGCGCCTGCCCGGTGCGCCGGGGGCCGTCGGGCCCGACGGATACGATCAGGGCATGGCGGCCCCCGATCCCGGACAGGTGTGATGCGTCTTCGCATGCTGGGCCCGCTGGAGGTCTATGACGGACAGCGGGTGGCCGTCCTCGGCGGCGCCAGGCGGCGTTCGGTGCTCGCCCTGCTCCTGCTGCACGCCAACCGGGTCGTGGCGACGAGCAGGCTGCTGGACGCGCTCTGGCCCGCGGGCGAGGCCCCCGCTTCGGCACGGAAGATCCTGCAGAACGCCGTCTCGGGCCTGCGCGCGGCGCTGGCCGGCGGCGGCCGGGCGGATGGGGTGGTGCTGGTCACCCGGCCCCCCGGATACATGCTCACAGTCGATCCCGAGCAGGTCGATCTCCATGTGTTCGAGCGGCTGGCCGCCCAGGGCCGTTCCCGTCTCGCCCGGGGCGAGTACGCGCAGGCCGCCGCGGTTCTCCGGGAGGCGCTGGACCTGTGGCGCGGCCCCGCGCTCGCCGACCTCGTCGAGACCGGCATCGCCTGGCCGGAGCTGGCGGCGGTGGACAACGCCCGGCTCGACGCGATGGACGACTACTTCGAGGCGGCGCTCGCCTGCGGCCGGCATCGCGAGGTGGTGCGCGAGCTTGAGACCGTGGTGGAGAACGATCCGCTGCGCGAGAGATCCTGCGGCCACCTCATGCTCGCCCTCTACCGGTGCGGGCGCCAGGCGGACGCCCTGGAGGCGTACGGGCGCACGCGCGCCGCGCTGGTGGAGGATCTGGGCGTCGATCCCGGCCACGACCTGCGATCGCTGCAGCGGGCGATCCTCAACCACGATCCCTCCCTCCGCCCCGCCGCGGCCGGCCGGCCCCCGGCCGCGATCGAGGCACCGGCCGGGACGGCGGCGGGAGCCGCGCGGACCGGCATGGGCTCCGTGGAGGAGTGCCTGACCGGTCATGCCCTGCCGATCGTGGACCGGGAGTACGAGCTCGCCGTCGTCCAGGGGATGCTGGAGCGGACCGGGCACCGGCGCAGACCGCACCTGGTGACGGTGCTGGGCGGTCCGGGGCTCGGCAAGACCCGGTTCCTGATCGAGGTCGAGCGCCGGCTCGTCGGCCAGGCGCGGTCCGCCCGGTATCTGGTGAGCCGGTGCCCGGTCACCGGCGTCACGATCCAGAGCCTGGGCGGTGCCGCCCGGCTACCGGCCGGGGTTCTCTCCCGCCTCGAAGGGATGCTCGCGGCGGACGGGGACCGGGACGCCGCGAGCATGGCGGCGGTGTGGAAGGAGTTCGTCGCCGAGCACCGGCTGGACCTGCCGCTGGTCATGGTCATCGACGATCTGCACGAGGTGCCGGACGCCCTGCTGGAGTTCTTGGACGAACTGACCGCGGGCGCGGATCCGATCCCCGTGCTGGTGGTCGCGGCGGCCCGCGCGGACCTGCTGGACCGCAGGCCCTTCTGGGGCGGCGGCAGGACGGACTCCGCCGTGCTGACGCTGGACCGGCTCTCCGACGCCGCGGTGGACCAGCTGCTCGACTTCCTGTGGCTCACCGGCTCGGTGGAGCCGGACGGCCCGCCCGGCGAGCGGCGCGACCGCCTCCGTGGCCACCTGCGCGGGCTCCTACCGCCCGCGCATCCGCTCGATCAGCCGCGCGTAGCCGTCGAAGGCGTGGCCGTCGGCGATCGCCCGCTCGACCATGGCCTTGGTACGGCCGGGCAGATCGACGTCGACGCCCCGGGCCCGGCTCTCGTGGATCAGGTGGCCCAGCGGTGACAGGTGGGTCTCCAGCGTCGCGTCGTGCGCCGCGTACTCACCGGCGTCGATCTGTTCGGCCATGGCGGGCAGGAACGAGGTCACCCCGCCCAGCCAGCCGGTGACGAACGGCAGGAACGCCGTCGCCGAGATCTTCTCGGTGCCGACCAGCGCGACGGCGTGCAGGAAGCCGTTGAGCGTCGCCCACATGATGTCCAGCAGGGCCACGTCGTACAGTGCCGGGATGCCGGTGTCGGATCCCAGGTAGGTGCCGCCGCCGCCCAGCCGGTCCAGCACCGGCCTGGTCTCCTCGAAGAGCTCCTGCTCCCCGCCGTAGAGGATGACCGCCTCGGGCGTGCCGATGCCCTGCGGGGTCATCATGATCGCCCCATCGAGGTAGCGGATCCCGTGTCCGGCGGCCCAATCGGCGAGGTCGCGCGCCTCCTGCGACGTCCCGGAGGTCAGGTTGACCACCACCCGGCCCGCCAGCGCCGCGCTCACCGGCTCCAGGGTCTCCCGTACCGCGTCGTAGTCGCGGACGCAGACGACCACCACCTGCCCGGCCTCGACCGCGGCGCCGACCGCGGCGGCACGCACCGCGCCCCTGCCGACGAGGTCGTCTCCCCTGCCGGCGGAGCGGTTCCAGACGGTCGTCGGGTGACCGCCCGCGAGGAACGCGCCGGCCAGGGCGGTCCCCATCATGCCCAGGCCGAGGACGGTGACCGATGAACGCTCGCTGCTCATGTGCATGCTCCGAATCGCTGAGGTGGAACGCGGAAGGACGAGCGGCCTGTCGGCGCTCGACGGGAACGGGCGGCGAACCCGCCCGGTTCCGATGGCTCCACCCTGCACGGCCGCGTCCACCGGGCGTCCACCGCTCAGGCGCTCCGTCCCGGCGCCTGAGCGGGCGGCCGATTACCGGTCCGTTACCGCGCCCGGCGCGGCGGGAGCAGGGCTCGGACCGGATCCACCGCCCATCGGCACCCCTCCCGGCCCCTCCCCTCGCCCCCGTCAAGCCACCGGGCCGGGCATGCCGGGTACACCTTGGGTCAAGGTTCGGCCGTCAGGCGGTCGCGGACGGTAAGGCGCGGGTTATGGTGCGCGCGTGTGACATGGGGGATTCGGGGGATGGAGAAGACCCACGGACCCCCGGGCACTCCCCTGTCCGGCCAAGTGACTGACTGGTAGGTTTCGCGCATGGAGTCACCGAAGCACGCTGGCGACGTCGCCGTCGCCGTCTCCAAGGCCTACGGCATCGAGACGATGTTCACCCTGTCCGGCGGACACGTCTTCCCGCTCTACGACGGTGCCGTCCACGAAGACATGCGGATCCTCGACGTACGGCACGAGCAGAGCGCCGTCTTCGCCGCCGAGGCGACCGCCCGGCTGACCCGCAGGCCCGGCCTGGCCGTACTGACCGCCGGTCCCGGCATCACCAACGGCGTCAGCGGCGTGGCCACCGCGCACTTCAACGGCTCCCCGGTCGTCGTCATGGGCGGCCGGGCCCCGCAGTCGCGCTGGGGCTCCGGGGCGCTGCAGGAGATGGACCACCCGCCGCTGTTCACCCCGATCACCAAGCTGGCCTTCACCGGCTCGGGCCCCGACTCCATCGGGCAGGACGTCGAGATGGCCTTCCGGACCGCCATCGCCCCGCACCGCGGCCCGGTCTTCCTCGACTTCCACATGGACCACCTGTTCGCTCCCGCGACGCCGCACGCCACCGAGACGATGACCCCCTCGCCGCTGGAGCCCGACACCGACGCGCTGGCCGGGATCGCCCGTCTGCTCGCCGAGGCGGAGCGGCCGGTGCTGGTCCTCGGCTCCGACGTGTGGATGGACCGCGCCGACGAGGTCGCCCGGAGCTTCGCCGAGGAGTACCGCCTGCCGGTCATCCCCAACGGCCAGGGCCGGGGCATCCTGCCCGCCGGACACGAGCTGCTGGTCAACCGGGCACGGGGGATGGCGTTCGCCCAGGCCGACCTGGTGATCGTGGCGGGCACCCCGCTGGACTTCCGGCTCGGCTACGGCTGGTTCGGCGGCAAAGACGGCGCCCCGCTGGCGAAGGTCGTGCACCTGACCGACGCGCCGTCCCAGATCGCCGCGCACATGCAGCCCGCGGGCGCCGCCGCGGGCGACCTGTCCCTGGTCTTCTGGGGACTCGGTACGGCCTGCGCCGAGGCGGGCGTGTCCCCCACCCGCTACGCGTCGTGGCTGGCGACGCTCGCCGAGGCCTCGGCCGCGGCCATCGCCGGGGACGCCGAGCTGCTGTCGGCCGACTCCGACCCGATCCACCCGATGCGGATCTACGGCGAGCTGGGCAGGCTCCTCGCCGACGACGCCGTGGTGATCGGCGACGGCGGCGACTTCGTCTCCTACGCGGGCAAGTACGTCGAGCCCCGCCGCGCCGGCAACTGGCTCGACCCGGGCCCCTACGGCTGCCTGGGCACCGGTCTCGGCTACGCCATGGCCGCCCGCCTGGCCCGGCCCTCCTCCCAGGTGGTGCTGCTGCTGGGCGACGGCGCGGCCGGGTTCTCGCTGATGGACGTGGACACGCTGGTACGGCACCGCCTGCCGGTGGTGATGATCTGCGGCAACAACGGCATGTGGGGCCTGGAGAAGCACCCCATGCAGATGCTCTACGGCTACGACGTGGCCGCCGAACTCCAGCCGCAGTGCCGCTACGACCAGGTCGTGACCGCCCTCGGCGGCGGCGGCGAGCTCGTCACCGACCCGTCGGAGATCGGCCCGGCGCTGCGCCGCGCCTTCGACTCCGGGGTGCCGTACATGGTGAACATCGCCACCGACCCGGCCATCGCCTACCCCCGCACCACCACCGGGGTCTGACCCGGCGACCGGCCCGCCACGCGGACCCCTACGACGGCTTGGGCGTGGGGGTCGGCGTGGAGGTCTGCGGGGGCGTCGGGCACGTGGAGTTGACCGCGATGACCTCCACCGGCTTGCGGACGTCCTGCATCGTCCCCGAGCCGGGCCGCTGCTCGACCACCGTGGTGCACTGCGAGGGATCGGTCTCCCCGTCGTATTCGATCTTCGCCTGCAGGCCCGCCTGCGCCAGCTTGGTCTTCGCCTCCGCGGGCGTCAGGCCTATCACGTCCGGCACCTTCTTCTTCACCGTCGGCTTCGGCGTGGGCGTCGGCGTGGGGGTCTTGGACGGCTTCGGCGTGGGCGTCGGCGTGGGGGTCGCGGACGGTTCCGGCGTGGGGGACGGCTCCTCGGTCACCGGGGGCTCGACCGCCTGCCGGGTCTCCCTCGGGGTGTCCCTCGGCTTCGCCGTCCTGTCCCTGGTCCTCGCCGGCTTCGTCGGCTCGATGACCGCGGGCGACGAGTCGGCGGCGTGGAAGTCCTTCGGAGGCTCCGCGCCGGAGGCCGTCACCATGTTGACCGCCACCGTGGCCAGACCGATGGAGACCACGGCCGCCGCGGCGGAGACGAGGAGCACCCCGCCCCGGCGCTTGGGGCGCTGCGCCCCCCGGCGGCCCCGGCCGCCACGGGAGGAGGGGAGGGCCGGGATGCCGGGCGGCGGCTCCGTCTGCGCGTCCCCCTGCCAGCCGGACGTCGGCTGGGCGGCGACGCCGTGCATGCCGGTCGGATGCGCGTTCTCCTGCCAGCCGGTGGCCCCGTGCACGCCGGTGGCCCCGTGCATGCCTGTGGCCCCGTGCATGCCTGTGACGCTGTAGACGCCGGTCGGGCCCTGACCGGCCGTGTCCTGCCCGCCCGGCGTCCGCGCCGCCTCCTGCCAGCCGGTCGGCTGGACGGGATGCGCCTGGCCCGGCCCGTGACCGGGCTCGGCGGAGGACTGCGCGAACGCCCCCGCTCCCGGCTCCGGAGTCTGCAGAGCCTGCCGCGCGGCGGTGCTCATCGCGGCGGCGCTGGGGAAGCGCCGGGCCGGGTCCTTGGACAGGGCCCGCTCCACCAGGGCGCGCACCGCGTGCGGGATCGTCGCGGGCAGCGGCGGCGGGGCCTCGCGGATGTGCTTGAGCGCGATCGTGACCGGGGAGTCGCCGTCGAAGGGGCGCTGCCCGGCCAGGCACTCGTAGGCGACCACGCCCAGCGCGTAGATGTCCACCGCCGGGGTGACCGGCGCGCCTTCTGCCTGCTCCGGCGCGCAGTAGGCCGCGGTGCCCAGGACCATGCCCGCGTCGGTCAGCCGGCTGGCCGCGTCGGACCTGGCGATGCCGAAGTCGGTGAGCACGAGCGTGCCGTCGGACCGCACCAGCAGGTTGCCCGGCTTGACGTCCCGGTGGACGATGCCCTGGTCGTGCACGGCCTGCAGGGCCGAGGCGGCCTGGGCGATGAGCTCCATCGCGGCGCCGGGGGCGATGCTCCCCAGCCGTCCGAGCAGCCGGTCCAGCGGCTCGCCGTCCACGAACTTCATGACGAGGTAGACGGTCGCCCCCGCGCCCGGCACCTCGTGAGCCCCGTAGTCGTAGACGTCGACGACCCCGGGATGGTTGATCGTCGCCATCGCCCGCGCCTCACCCTGGAAACGCACCAGGAAGCCGGGGTCCTCGGTGCGGCCCGGGAGCAGCACTTTGACGGCGACGGTGCGAGCCAGCACGGTGTCCTCACCGCGCCACACCTCGCCCATGCCGCCTGCGCCGATGCGGGTATCCAAGCGATACCGCCCGGCCAGCACCGTGCCTTGGGCCACCATGACTATTCCCCCGTAACCCTCTCCACTCCCACCCCAGGGTTCTCCAACAAAGCGGAATTGTGTCGCAACGGCATCACGGGGCCGTAACGAAGCCCTGCCCGTCGCGCAACCCGCAATCTAGGGACGAGCGGCAGCATGACACAAAATTTGGAACTTTGGCTGATTTTGTAGAGCTTGCGGCCACGGAAAATCCCGCTCCGCCAGACATCACCGCCCCCGTCTCCCCCTCCGACCGTACCGGTGATCAGCCACTCACGGCGCCGTGTTCCACGCACCGGGCGGACCAGCCGAGCGGTGTCACCTGGACCACCATCCGGCGGGCGCAGTGGGCGCAGTAGCGCGGCGGCTCCATCGCCCGCGCGGCGAGACAGGTCGCGTGGTCGCCCTCGTACGCGGGACGACCGCAGTGGTCGCAGTAGGAGGTCACGGCAAGACCCTATGCTGACACGCATGACGCTCGCGCCCGGTCTGCACGCCCAGCTCCTCATCATGGTCGAGACAGAGGACACCGCGGTGAAGGTCGGCAGCGGGGACGTCCCCGTGCTGGGCACGCCCCGCCTGCTCGCCCTCGCCGAGCAGGCCACCGTCCAGGCGGTCGCGGACGCCCTGGCCCCCGGAGAGACCTCCGTCGGGACCAGGGTCGCGCTGGAGCACCTGGCGGCCAGCCCGGTCGGCACGCACATCGAGATCTCCGCGGAGCTCACCGAGGTGAACGGCCGCCGCCTGGTCTTCGCCTTCACCGCCCGGGACCGGCACACCACCGTCGCGACCGGCACGATCGAACGCGTCGTCGTCGACCGCGAGCGCTTCCTGTCCCGCCTCACCCGCTGACCCCGCCCCCGCGCGTCGCGCCGCCCGGCGCAGCGTCACTCGATGACGGCGATGAGGTCGCCCTCCTGGATGACATCGCCCTCGGCGACCTTCAGCTGGGCCACCACGCCGTCGTCCTCGGCGATCACCGGGATCTCCATCTTCATGGACTCGAGGATGACCAGCGTGTCGCCGTCCTCCACGGAGTCGCCCTCGGAGACGAGGACCTTCCAGACGTTCGCCACCATCTCCGCGCGTACTTCAGCCACCGGGAACTCCCATCACTACTCGCCTGCCACTGGTCACGCCCGCGCGGATCCCCGCGGGCCGCGCGTCACGCCTCGCCGTGCGCCTGCCATTCAACTGCCCGGTCAGGCCCGCATGCGGGCCACCAGTCCCGTGTCGTAGTCACCGTTGACGAACTCGATACGGTCCAGCAGCTCCGAGCAGAACGGGAGGTTGTTCTTCGGTCCCTCGATCCGGAAACCCGCCACGGCCTCGCGGGCGCGCGCCAAAGCCTCCGAGCGGGTCCGGCCGTACACGCACAGCTTGGCCATCAGCGGATCGTAGAACGGCGTGACCGCGTTACCCGCGGCGTAGCCGGAGTCGACCCGGACACCCTCGCCGGACGGCTCCTCCCAGATGTCGATCTTCCCCGGCCCCGGGAAGAACCGCTTGGGATCCTCCGCGTAGACACGGAACTCGATCGCGTGGCCCGTCACCGCCGTCGGCACGACGGTCTTCTCCCCCGCCGCGATGCGCAGCTGCTGCTCCACCAGGTCAACACCGGTGACCAGCTCGGTCACCGGATGCTCCACCTGGAGCCGGGTGTTCATCTCCAGGAAGACGAAGTCCTGCTTGTCCGCATCGACGAGGCACTCCACGGTCCCGGCCCCGAGGTATCCCACGGTCTCCCCCGCCCGTACGGCCGCCGCCAGCATGCGCTCGCGCAGCTCCGGGCTGATGCCGGGGGACGGCGACTCCTCCACGACCTTCTGGTGCCGGCGCTGCACCGAGCAGTCACGCTCGCCCAGTGCCACGACCGTGCCGTCCGCCAGACCGAGGATCTGCACCTCGACGTGGCGGGCCCGCTCGATGTAGCGCTCAAGCAGAATCGCCGGGCCCGCCGCCTGCCCTCCGGAAGCGTCCCCTCCCGCGCTTCCGAACCTGGCCGCGGCTCGCGAGGCCGTCTCGAACGCCTTGGCCAGCCCGGCCTCGTCACGGGCGACGCCCATGCCGATGCCGCCGCCTCCGCCGGCCGCCTTCACCATGACCGGATACCCGATCTCGGCCGCAGCCGCCACCGCCTTCTCCAGATCGGTGACCGGCTCACGCGTCCCGGCCGCGACCGGCACACCCGCGGCCTCCATGAGGTTCCGAGCGTTGATCTTGTCGCCCATCCGCTCGATCGCCTCGGGCGAGGGGCCGATCCAGACGAGCCCCGCCTCGATCACGGCACGCGCGAACCCGGCGTTCTCCGAGAAGAAGCCGTACCCCGGGTGGATCGCCCGGGCACCCGACTCCCGGGCGGCCTCAAGGACCCGCCCGGCGTCGAGGTAGCTCTGCGCCGGGTTGGCGGGTCCCAGCAGGATCGCCTCGTCGGCCTCCTTCACGAACGGCAGGTCGGCGTCGGCCTCCGAATACACCGCGACGGCCCGCAGTCCCATGCGCTGGACCGTGCGGATGATGCGCCGGGCGATCTCGCCTCGGTTTGCCACCAGAACGGAATCGAACACGTGCTGGACCCCTTTCGACCGCTCCACCATATGACCGGGATCTCGGCGCAGCCTTTCGCCCTAAACCACCGATCACAGCAATACGATCTGTAGGAAACCCACAACGGCACGGATTCCGGCTCGATCAGTGCCCCGTCCGGCACCCCGCCCGGCACCCCGGTCGGCGACCCGGTCAGGGGCGCGCCAGACGGCCGACGACCAGAGTCGTCGCCTCGACCACCGAAGGATCCAGCTCCCCGCCCGCACCGAGGCGGAGCCGTTCCATCGCGGCCCCCGCCCGGTCCCGGTCGGTGGACCCGCCGACCAGGTCGTCATAGGCGTTGGCGACCTTGATGATGCGGCTCGCCAGAGGCGGCATCTCCACACAGGGATCACACTGACGGCGGACGATCTCCGCCACCCGCTCCAGGACCCCCGTCTGCCGGATCACCTCGGCACCCAGCTCGGCGATGCGCCGCGCCTGCTCACCGTCGACGTGCACGGTCGCGCCGCCGGGGATCGGATCGCGGAGCGAGAGCTGCCCGATGTCATGCATGAGCGCGGCGTACTCCAGCTCCAGCAACTCGGGCTCGGCCATTCCCAGCTCCCGGCCGACGGCGACCGCCAACCGGCTCACCCGGCGCGAATGACCCGGCTCGACGTACCCGGCGACCTCGGTGACCTGGGACAGAGCCCGGACCGTCTGCAGATAGGTGGCCCGGATCCCGGCGTACTTCCGGAAGGCGACCTGCGTGACCAGCAGCGGAGCGGCGAAGACCAGCAGCGCCGCCATGTCCATGCTGTGCGAGGCGAGCGCGAGCAGGACGCCGGAGGCCGCCACCGCCGCACCCAACGGAGCGGCCATCCGCAACTCGTCGTGGACGGCCACACCGAACGCGGCCCGCACCCGCTCGGCCCGGAGCACCGCGGCCAGCAGCACGTCCACCAGCAACGTCACCATGGTCAGCGCGGCCATCACGCCCAGCACGGGCGTCCAGTTCTCCTCCCCCGCCACCTTGCGCAACGGCTCCGCCAGAGGCCGGTAGGCGAAGGCCAGCAACGCCCCGGTGACCAGCCGCCGGGCCATCGCGTCCAACTGCGGAGGACGCCCCACCGCCAGATGGGGCAGCGCCCCGGTGACCATGCCGACCGCCAGCACGGCGACCACCTGGAGCGCCGGGTGCTCCGCCTTGGTGTTGCCCATGTCCAGCAGCAGCGTGTACCCCAGCGCGGCGGCGGCCCCGATCGGCGCCACCTCCCGGTTGCCGGGCATGGTGAGCCTGGCCAGCTCCCCGGCGGCGATCAGCGCACCGAAACCGATCGCGAAATCCGGCTGCCGCAACCCGGCCACCGCCGTATACGCCACCCCGGCCACCGTCACCAGTCCCGCCACGGCGATGAGCAGGAGCTGCCCGGAGTCGAGCCGCTGGAAAACGCGCGGATTCCGCACGGCCGCCACGGTCACCGCACACCACCGGCAGTCGCGCTCGCCTTCTCACTCGCTCCGCTCGCTCGTCGGCTCACCGCTCCGTACCCACCGGTCGCGCTCGCCTTCTCACTCGCTCCGCTCGCTCGTCGGCTCACCGCTCCGCCACCACCTGGATCGGCATGGTCGGGTCATCGTGATCCTTGATGGTGGTCTCGGCGTCGTCCGCCGGCGGTGGGATCACCTTGCGGGGAGGCTCCCAGCCGTCGCGTTCCAGGGCCTTGACGAACGCGCTGACCATGACCGGGTCGAACTGGGTGCCCGCGCCCTTGCGCAGCTCGGCCGTGGCGACCTCCACCGGGCGGGCGTTGCGGTAGGAGCGGTCGGAGGTCATCGCGTCGAAGGCGTCGGCCACCGCGATGATCCGGGCGAACTCCGGGATCTCGTCCCCGGCCAGCCCCATGGGATAACCCTTGCCGTCGACGCGCTCGTGATGGTGCATGATCCCGGCGAACGCCTCGTCCAGGAAGTCGATGCCGCGGACGATCTCCAGCCCGCGCATCGGGTGCAGCTGGATGGCCGCGAACTCCTCCTCGGTGAGCGGTCCCTCCTTCTGCAGCACCTTGGTCGGCACGCCGAGCTTGCCCACGTCGTGGAGCATCCCGGCGTAGCGGATCGCCCGCAGGCGCTCGGGACCCATCCCGATCTCCTCGGCGATCATGCCGGAGGCCTGGGACACACGGGTGCAGTGGCCCCGCGTGTAGTAGTCCTTGGTCTCCACCGCCTGGCAGAGCGCGGCGATCGTGGCGTCGTAGGAACGCTGCTGCGCGAGGTACTGGCCGAAGGCCCAGCGGGCGACGAACAGCGGGATCAGCACCAGCACCGCGGAGATCGAGCTGACCGTGGCCCAGAGCCCGGCGATCAACAGCCCGAACGTGGCGTACCCCAGGTAGGAGACCATGAACTGGGCCAGCCCGCGCAACGGCACCTGGTCGGCCTGGCCGGTCGCGACGAGGATGACCGCGATCAACGTGAAGTTGAGTGGCACGAACACCGCCGCCGCCCCCGCGAACGGCATGATCAGGGCGTTGAACTCGGCGACGTCCGGGACGTGGGAGGCGCCGCCCAGCCAGTGGTAGACCCCGCCCGCGGCGTAACCGCAGATGGCGAACTGGGAGCCGTTGAACAACCGCTTCACCGGCGAGAGCCCCGGATGCACGCTGAGCACGGCCGTCATCCCGACCAGCGCGGCGCCCTCGGAACCGACGAGGACCACCGCGGCGAGCGCCGCCGAGAAGCTGACCGAGACCGCGGCCTGCCGGACGTTCAGCAGCGTCGGCATCGACTCGCACACCAGGAACAGCAGGGCCAGGACCAGCAGCGTGGACCAGTCCAACGGCGCGAAGCGGCCACTCACCACGCTGTGCCCGAGCAGCCCGAAAGCCGCCCCGATCACGGCGACAAGGTAGACCTTGGCAAACCATGGCAGTCCACGCAAAGCGACCACCTAGAGGGTCTAGAGGGCGGTGCTCATGTCCAGGAGATCCCGGCGTGGACCCGGCCGGCCTTTTCCTTCAGCATGTGCTGCCTCCACGTCGATTTCGTACTCAGGCTACAGAAGCACGCCCGGATCAGGAGGACAGACCTCCAATCGCAAGCAAAGTGTAATCAAGTGAGCACTCCGAGTGCCCCGGGTGGAGCCCCTTCCAGGATCCGAGGACCACCCGGCGGTCTAACGGGAGGACAACCGGGTCCTGGCCCACTCGACCGTCATCTTCAGCCCCGTGGTCAGGTCCGTCCGGGGGCGCCAGCCCAGCGCTTCGAGAGCCGGGGCCGGGTCGACCGCCATCGCGGGCAGGTCGCCCAGGCGCGCGGGAGCGGTGGCCGGCTCGTCGGGCGCTCCCACCGCCTGCGCGATGAGGGTGTGCAGCGCCCGGTCCGTCGTCTCCACTCCGGTGCCCAGGTTGAACCGGCCCCCGCTGCCCACGTCCCCGCAGGCGCGGGCGAAGCCGTCCACCACGTCGTCGACGAAGATGTAGTCGCGGGTCTGCGTGCCCTCGCCGTACACCACGGTGGGGGTGCCGTTGAGCAGCCCGTCGGTGAAGATGGCCACCACCCCGGCCTCGCCCTCGGGCGACTGGCGCGGGCCGTAGACGTTGGAGAGCACGAGCGTGGTGTAGTCGATGCCGTAGAGCGCCTTGAAGGTCGCCAGATAGATCTCCCCGCTCAGCTTCGAGGCGGCGTACGGCGAGCGCGGGTCGGTGGTCGCGTTCCCGGGGACGGGGATGGCCTCGGGCCTGCCGTACACGGCGACGGAGGAGGCGAAGACGACCTTGCGGGCACCGCCGCTCTGGGCGGCGGTCAGGACCGAGGCGGTGCCCTCCACGTTGAGCCGGGCGTCATGGACCGGGTCGGCCACGCTCTTGCGCACGCTGATCTGCGCGGCGAGGTGGCAGACGACCTCGGGCCGCCACTCCGCGGCCAGGCTGATCAGGGCGGGGTCACGGATGTCCAGCTCGTGCAGGGCGAAGCGTGGGCTCCGCGCCGCGGAGGTGAGATTGTCCCGGTTCCCCGAGGACAGATCGTCCACTGCGATGACCTCGTGGCCGTCCTGAAGCAACCGGTCCACCAAGGTGGATCCGATGAATCCGGCTCCTCCGGTGACGAGCACCCGCATGCCGACCCCCCGTTTCTCGTCGCGGCGTTGCGACCGGCGGCCGGGCGGCCGCCGCATGAGGGAGATCCTATGGGTGCGCTCCCCGGATCTCCGCGCAACGCGGGCCGGCCGGGCGATGTCTCACCGAACGTCTCACGGGACGTCTCACGGGACACGGAGCGCGTCGGAGTCAGGTCGCCAGCTCGCCGCGGACCTGGTCGATCCGGTTCAGGATCTTGGCGCGCAGGTCGTCGGGAACCGGGTCGCAGCCGCAGTGTCTGGCCACCAGCTGCTTGACGACCTGCTCCAGGCCGTACTCCTTCAGGCAGGGATTGCACTCGTCCAGGTGGTGCCGGATGTCGACGCAGTTGCCGTCGTCGAGCTCTCCGTCGAGGTAGGCGTAGACCTTGTCCAGGACCTCGCGACAGTCCGTGTCATGGGGGTCTCCACAGCTCATACGATCACCTCGCCCAAGAGCTCGGAGCTCGCCTGCGCGAGCTCGCGGTGCGTGCCGGATCGCCTGCTCACTTCGCATCCTCCGCCGGGATCAGGCCGCGCCCGCGGGCGTAGTCCTCCAGCTGCGCCCGCAGCTGGCGGCGACCGCGGTGGAGCCGCGACATCACGGTCCCGATGGGGGTCCCCATGATCTCCGCGATCTCCTTGTAGGGGAAACCCTCGACGTCGGCGAGGTAGACCGCGATGCGGAACTCCTCCGGGAGCGCGGCGAGCGCGTCCTTGACGTCGCTGTCGGGCAGGTGCTCCAGCGCCTCGATCTCGGCGGACTTCAGCCCGGTCGAGGTGTGCGACTCGGCCCTGGCCAGCTGCCAGTCCTCGATCTCCTCGGTGCCGGCCTGCTTGGGCTCCCGCTGCTTCTTGCGGTAGTTGTTGATGAAAGTGTTGGTCAGGATGCGGTAAAGCCAGGCCTTGAGGTTCGTGCCTTCCTGGAACTGGTGGAAGGACCCGAACGCCTTGGCGAAGGTCTCCTGGAGAAGGTCTTCGGCGTCCGCCGGATTCCGGGTCATCCGGAGTGCGGCGGAGTAGAGCTGCTCGAGATAGGGCATCACATCCCGCTCGAACCGTGCGCTCCGCTGCTCCAGAGTTTCCGTGTCTGTCGCAGGGACCGGACCCACCCCCTTAAGATCTCCGGAGCCCGGCTGACGCGGGACACCGTACAGAGCGGAGGATACCCGCTCGGCGGGGAAGGGCCGATCACCGGGGGGCACGACGGGTTCGATCAACGCGAGCATTCGCTTGCCAACCTCCCGAAAGGATCGTTCGCTGTCCGTTGGCAACACCCCCGGCACCTCGTCTGTTCCCGCAAGATAGAAGGTGACGAACAAACCGGTACGGGGAAAAAGATACGTACCGGCAGGTAGCTACAGACCACCGGAAACCCCGACGCCAGGAGCCGCTTGTGCTGCCCATCCCGGCCGAAGAGCTGAACGGCTCAGGAACACTCGGGCCGTACTGGACCTTTTACCGCGCGGTCGCCGCCGAGCAGCTGAGCCGATGGCTCCCTCAGAGCCCTTCCACCATCCTCGACCTCTCCCGCGGCCAGGGGCACTGGGCCACGCAGGTGGCGCGGGCCGGGCACCGGGTGGTGGAGATGATCGACTTTCGCAAGGCGGTGGACGGCCAGCCGGTCCTGCGGGACGCCGACAGGATCCGCCAGGTCCGCGCGGACGACCTGCGGTTCCTGCCCGACGGCAGCATGGACGCGGTGCTCGCCGAGGACCGGGCGATGTCGCTGGAGCTCATGGCGGAGTCCGCGGTCGCCGACATCGCCAGGGTGTTGCGCCCCGGCGGCCGGGCGCTGCTCTGCGTCGACTCGCTGGTGCTGGGAATGGCGATCCTGGCCGAGCAGAACTACTGGGCCCACCTGCGCCAGACCGGAGAGGTCATGCTCGTGCCGTGGCCCGACGGGAGCATCACCCGCTGCTTCAGCAGCAGCCAGCTCCGCGACCTGCTCACCGAGGCCGGGCTGGAGGTCGAGTGGATCCGGCCCCGTACGGTGCTGTCCCCCTCCACCGTCGACCATGTGCTCGCGACCGACTCCCGCGCGCTGGCCTGGCTGGTCAGCACCGAGCTCGAAGCCCACCCGGACGACAACGACACCGTGGGGATCCACCTGGTGGCCAGCGCCCGCCGGGTCTGAGGCCGGGGTCCCGGGTCCCGTCGTCCCACCGCGGGCGCCCGTCCCGGGGCCGGCCGGTCAGCGCCTGCGCTCCCTCCTGGACTGGCACTCCACGCACCGGGACGCCTCGGGCCGTGCCTCCAGCCTGCCCTCCGGCACCGGCTTGCCGCAGTCCACGCAGAGGCCGTAAAGCCCTTCGTCGAGCCTTTTGAGGGCCTCGACGACCGAGCGGCGGTGCTGGGTGGCCACGTCCAGCATGGCCCGGTTGCGGTCGTTGTCGGTGAGGTCGGACCCGGCGTCGGCGGCCGACCTCTCCCGTTCGGCCGGCGGGTCCCCTCGAAGGACTCCGATGGACCGGTCGAGTTCGAGGAGCATGTTCTGCAGGCGCATACGCGCGGTCGCGTCGTCCACGGCTTGCGCACCTCCGGGATGCAGGGGCGGCCTGTGGCGGGCTCCCCGGACATCCCGCCAGGCACGAAAGGGTGAGTTTTTACCGCGCGGTCCCCGAATGGGCCCTCGCTTTCATCACCGGATGCCCATTTGACGCGGTTTCTACACCGGCTGGAGGGCGTTTTTAGAAGAGTGCTTTACCCCCGCTCCCCTCCGCCAGAGACGCGATCAGCTCCGGTCCGTTGTTACGCACCGAGTTCACCGCCGTGGAGACGGGATACACGGTCAGCCCGGTGGAACCGGCGGGGATCAGGAACTCCTGCGCGTCGGCGACCCCGGGGTCGAGCCAGTCGGCCCACCGGTCGCGTTCGATCAGCATCGGCATCCGGTCGTGCACGGCGCCCGCCTCGTCGACCGCGGAGGTCGTGATGATCGTGCAGGTCACCAGCCACGCCTGCGGGTCGTCCTCGGGCCGGCCGCGGTCGCGCCAGAACTCGTACAGCCCCGCCATCGCCATGATCCCGCCGTCGGCCGGCCGGATGAAGTAGGGCTGCTTCTTCGGCCTGCCCTTGGGGCCCGTCTCCTCCAGCGTGGCCCACTCGAAGTAGCCGTCGGCCGGGAGCAGGCACCTGCGCTCGGCGAACGCCTTGCGGAAGGAGGGCTTCTCCGCCACCGTCTCCACCCGGGCGTTGATCATCTTCGAGCCGATCGAGGGGTCCTTCGCCCAGCCCGGCACCAGTCCCCAGCGCATGACCCGCAGCTGCCGTACCGGCCTGCCCTCGGAGGCGGCTCCGGGACCGTCCTTGGAACCGGTCTTGGGCTCCCTGCTCAGCACCGCGTAGACCGGTTTGGTCGGCGCGATGTTGTAGTCGGGCCTCAGCTCCTCGTCGGCGGCCCCGTCGACCTCGACCTCGAACTCCTCGAGAAGCTCGTGCTTGTCCCGCGCGAACGCGTATCTCCCGCACATGCCTCCACTCTGCCACTTCCGGCACTTGCCGGTCATCGGGTGACCCCGGACCCCGTCCCGGCGCTTTTCCGTCCGGTGGGCAGGGCTCGATAGGCTTCGGGCATGTCCTCGCCGTCCACTCCGCTCTGGCCCGCTCCGGTCGCGACCGGCCCGGTGCGCGCGACCGTTCCCCTGCCCGGCTCGAAGTCGGTGACCAACCGTGCGCTGCTGCTCGCCGCGCTGGCCGACGGCCCCGGCACGGTACGGCTGGCGCTGCGCAGCCGCGACTCCGACCTGATGGCGGACGCCCTGCGCGCGCTCGGCGCCACGATGGTCCCGTCCGGCGAGAGCGCCTCCAGCCTCGACTGGACGATCACCCCGGGACCGGTCACCGCCGGAGCGCACATCGACGTGGGGCTGGCGGGCACCGTCATGCGTTTCGTGCCGCCGATGGCCGCGCTGGCCGACGGCGAGGTCTCCTTCGACGGCGACCCGCACGCGCGCAAGCGCCCGATGGGCGTGATCCTGGGCGCGTTGCGCGCCCTCGGGGCCGAGGTGACGGGCGACGCGCTGCCGTTCACCGTCCGCGGCCCGCTGGCCGGCGGGGAGGTCACGCTCGACGCGTCCGGCTCCTCCCAGTTCCTGTCCGGCCTGCTCCTGGCCGGTGCCCGCTTCCCCAAGGGCGTGACGATCCGGCACGAGGGCCCGCCCGTCCCGTCGCAGCCGCACATCCGGATGACCGTCCAGATGTTGCGGGAGTACGGCGTGCGGGTCGACGACTCCGAACGCGACGTCTGGCGGGTCGAGCCCGGCCCGATCGCGGCCAGGGACTTCACCGTGGAGCCCGACCTGTCCAACGCGGCGCCGTTCCTGTCGGCGGCGATGGTCACCGGCGGCACGGTCGTCATCCCGGGCTGGCCGGACGAGACCACCCAGCCCGGCGACCAGCTCCGGCAGCTGCTGGCGGACATGGGCGCCGCGGTGGAGCGCACACCCGAGGGACTGGCGGTCACCGGTACCGGCCGGATCTCCGGCATCGAGGCCGACCTGCGCGACGTCGCCGAGCTGACCCCGACGATCGCCGCGCTCGCCGCGCTGGCCGACTCCCCCAGCCGGATCAGCGGTGTCGCCCACATCCGGGGGCACGAGACGGACCGGCTGGCCGCGCTGGTCACCGAGATCAACCGCCTCGGCGGCGACGCGAACGAGACCGAGGACGGCCTGGAGATCCGGCCGCGCCCGCTCACCGGCGGGGTGTTCCGCTCCTACGCCGACCACCGCATGGCCACGGCCGGCGCGGTGATCGGTCTGGCCGTGCCCGGGATCGAGGTGGAGGACATCGCGACCACGGGTAAGACCCTCCCGGAGTTCGCCTCGATGTGGGCACGGATGCTGGAGGAGGACCGCTGAGAAAGCGGGAGTACGACGAGGACGACGTCCGGATCCGGCCGGGGAAGGGTTCCCGGCCGCGGACCCGGATCCGTCCCGCGCATGAACAGGCCGTGGAGGGCTTCGTCGTGACCGTCGACCGGGGCCGCTACACCTGCCTGGTCGGCGCCGGGGAGGAGAAGGCGCGCCGCAGGAAGGACCGCGCGGCGGGCCGCCGCATCGTGGTCGCGATGAAGGCGCGGGAGCTGGGCCGCAAGGGAATCGTGGTCGGCGACCGGGTGGCGCTGGTGGGCGACGTGTCCGGCGCGCCCGACACGCTGGCCCGGGTCGTCCGGGTGGAGCCCCGCACCTCGATGCTCCGCCGTTCCGCCGACGACACCGAGGACACCGACGGCATCGAGCGACCCGTGGTCGCCAACGCCGACCAGCTGGTGATCGTCACAGCTCTCGCCGACCCGCCGCCCCGCCCCCGCATGATCGACCGGATGCTGGTGGCGGCCTTCGACGCCGACATCGACACCCTGCTCTGCCTCACCAAGTCCGACCTCGCCCCGCCGGAGGAGCTCGTCGCGCAGTACGCGCCCCTCGGCGTGCCGTACGTCGTGATCCACAAGGGCGGCGATCTCGGTGAGCTGCGGGAGCGGCTGGCGGGCCGGATCAGCGTGCTCGTCGGCCACTCGGGGGTGGGCAAGTCGACCCTGGTGAACGCGCTGGTCCCGGACGCCAACCGGGCCGTCTCCCACGTCAACGCGGTGACCGGCCGGGGCCGTCACACCTCGACCTCGGCGGTGGCCCTGGAGCTTCCGGAGGGCGGCTGGATCATCGATACCCCGGGGGTGCGCAGCTTCGGCCTGGCGCACGTCTCGGTCGAGACCGTCCTGGCCGGGTTCCCCGACCTCGTCGAGGGGACGGTCACCTGCCCCAAGGGCTGCACCCATCTGGGCGAGGAGTGCGCCCTGGACGGCTGGGTCGCCGCCGGCCACGCGGACCCGGCCCGCCTGACCTCCCTGCGCCGTCTCCTCGCCAGTCGCGAGGGCACCGCCGACGACGACCGCCCGGCGGCTCCCTGACCACCCCGGCGCCACCGTACGGCGAGCGGCTTGGGGCGTACGGAGCCGCCCCTACCGGTTGGGGCGCAGGGTCCAGGCGACGGTCATCTCGGAGACCAGGGTGCCGTCGGCGGTCCTGATCTCGACGGCGACGTCGAACTCGGGCCGCCCACCGGCGTCCAGCGTGGCCACGACCTCCTCACGCGACGCCTGGAGGCGGGCCTCGGCGACGACCTCGCCCATCGCGAGCTTCACGTAGCGGATCGCCGCGCTCGCCGCCAGCGGGGTCGCCCGCGACAGCTGGTCGCCGAAGGCGGACAGCATCGCGGCCCCCGAGGCGGACTCGGCCAGGGTGAACAGCGCTCCGGCGTGCGGGCCGCCCACGTGGTTGTGCAGATCGGCGCGGTCGGGCATGCGGCAGATCGCGAAGCCCGGCTCCACCTTGTCGAAGGAGATGTCCAGCGTCCGCGCGAACGGCACGCTCTGCAGCATGAAGGCACCCACGTCAAAGGTCATGACCCGATGCTACTCGCCAGTAACACGCCCTCCAACTGCCATCGATCATTTGTCCGGCCTCCTCCGTCAACAGCGACGACACGAGGTGATCCGCCACTTCCCGCCACTTGGGCCACCGCACTCCTATGACCGGCCACTGACGCGATAGCGTTTCCCCCCGTGACGGGTTACAACGACGACCTGCGCCTCGCGCACGTCATGGCCGACGCCGCCGACGACCTGACCATGCGCCGTTTCAAGGCGGTGGACCTGCGCGTCGAGACCAAACCCGACCTCACCCCGGTGAGCGACGCCGACCGCGCGGTCGAGGAGTCGATCCGGGGCACCCTCCGCCGGGCCCGCCCGCGCGACGCGGTGATCGGCGAGGAGTTCGGCACCACCGGGTACGGCGCGCGCTCCTGGATCGTCGACCCCATCGACGGCACGAAGAACTACGTGCGCGGCGTCCCGATCTGGGCCACGCTCATCGCGCTGATGGAGCACGGCCGCGTCGTCGTCGGGCTGGTCTCCGCCCCCGCCCTGGGCCGCCGCTGGTGGGCCGCCCGCGACAGCGGCGCCTGGACCGGCAAGAGCCTGGCCAGGGCCAGCCGCTGCACCGTCTCCTCCGTCACCCGCCTGGAGGACGCCTCCTTCTCCTACTCCAGCATCGGCGGCTGGGAGGAGAGCGGCCGGCTCGACAACTTCCTCGACCTGAACCGGTCCGTCTGGCGCAGCCGCGCCTACGGGGACTTCTGGTCCCACATGATGGTCGCCGAGGGCGCGGTGGACCTGTCCGCCGAGCCCGAGCTCTCCCCCTGGGACATCGCGGCGCTGACCGTGATCGTCGAGGAGGCCGGCGGCATCTGGACCGACCTGTCCGGCGTCCCCGGCCTCGACGGCGGCAGCCTGGTCTGCAGCAACGGCTCCCTGCACAGCGAGGCCCTCAAGCGCCTGGGCGGCGGCCCGCTGACCCTCCCCGTCTGAACCCGTAGACCGTTCCCGATCCGGTCCCCGTCCGGACCCGCGCCCTGTCCGGGCCCGGCGGATCCCGGTCAGATCGCCTGGACCCGCTCGACGGCGGCCATCAGGCCGTCCCGGTACGCCCGGCCGTACAGGCAGACGTGCACGAGCAGCGGGTGCAGCTGGTGCAGGGGCACCCGCTCGCGCCAGCCCGCGGCCGGCGGTGACTCCTCCTCGTAGGCGGCGAGGATCCGGTCCAGGTGCGGGGCGCCGAACAGCGCGAGCATCGCCAGGTCGGTCTCGCGGTGCCCGCCGTGCGCGGCCGGATCCACCAGTACGGCGCCGCCCGCCGCCCACAGCACGTTCCCGCTCCACAGGTCGCCGTGGATCCGGCTGGGCGGCTCGTCGGGCCCCGACACGTCCGCCAGGCGGGAGCAGATCCCGTCGAGGAGAGCGGCGTCCCGGGCACTGAGCCACCCGCCGTCCCGCGCGCGCCGTACGAAGGGAAGGACGCGGCGGCAGGCGTAGAACGACGGCCAGTCGGCCGTCGGCGTGTCGTCCACAGGAGTGTTGTCCATGGGCAGCTCCGCGATGAACCCGGGCCACGGCGCGCCGAACCCGGCCGCTCCCGCTCCGTGCAGCCGGGCCAGCTCGCGGCCGAATCGCTCGGCGGCCTCGGGGGTGGGGCGGGTGGTCTCCACCCACGAGAGCACGAGCCGCCCGTCCGAGACGTCGATCACCTCCGGCACGGCCACCGCTCCGGCCTCGCCGAGCCAGCGGAGCCCGGCGGCCTCGGAGGCGAACAACCGGCCGCTCCCGCCCGTCTTCACGAAGGCGTGGCGTCCGTCGGGGAGTTCCGCCCGGTGCAGACGCCAGGCGTGCGAGGCACCGAGGTCTTCGACGATCCTCACCGGTCCTCCTGGTCTCTCAGATCCTGTGGGCCCCGTAGGCCCGATGAGGCCCGCGCACCCCCGGCGGGGCACCCTCTGTCACGTTCCATAACGGCAAAGTCCCATGTCGTGACCGTATAGATCATCATGGGACGGTATTCACACGAGCATGCCCACTCTTCCGGCTGCAGTCATGGCTCGTTTCATTTCCGTTCACTTTCGGCCGGTTACATCGGGTTCATCGAGAACGGATCTCACGACGGAGAAGGAACATACCGTGACCACTGGACAGCGCCGCCTCAGCGCGGTTGCGACGGCCGCGCTCGTCGTCTCGCTCGCGGCGGCCTGCGGCGGCGACGCCAAGCCCGGCAGCAGTGACAGCACTTCCTCTGCCGCCGCCACGTCCGGCGAGAGCCAGGCCGCGGGCGGCCAGCTCAGCGGCGAGATCAAGGTTGACGGCTCCAGCACCGTGGCGCCCCTCACCCAGGCCGCGTCCGAGCTGTTCGGCGAGGAGCAGCCGCAGGTGAAGGTCCCGGTCGCCACTTCCGGCACCGGCGGCGGCTTCGAGAAGTTCTGCGCCGGCGAGACCGACATCTCCAACGCCTCCCGCCCGATCAAGGACGAGGAGAAGGCGGCCTGCGAGGCCAAGGGCATCAAGTTCACCGAGCTGACGGTGGCGACCGACGCCCTGACCGTGGTCGTCCCCAAGGAGAACGACTGGGCCACCTGCCTGACCACCGACCAGCTCAAGAAGATGTGGGAGCCGGCGGCCGAGGGCAAGGTCAAGACCTGGAAGGACGTCGACGCCAAGTTCCCCGCCGAGGAGCTCAAGCTCTACGGTCCGGGCACCGACTCCGGCACGTTCGACTACTTCACCGACGAGATCAACGGTGAGGAGGGCGCGAGCCGCAAGGACTACAGCCCCTCCGAGAACGACAACGACATCGTCACCGGCGTCTCGGGCGCCAAGGGCGGCCTGGGCTACTTCGGCTTCACCTACTTCGAGGAGAACGCCGACAAGCTGAAGGCCGTCGAGATCGACTCCGGCAGCGGCTGCGTCGCCCCGAGCGTCGAGGCGGCCCAGGGCGGCAAGTACACCCCGCTCGCCCGCCCGCTGTTCGTCTACGTGTCGGCCACCGCGGCCAAGCGGCCCGAGGTCTCGGCCTTCCTCGACTACTACGCCGGCAACATCGGCGCGATCGCCAAGGACGCGAAGTTCATCCCGCTCAACCCCGAGCAGGAGGCCAAGCTCAAGTCCGACATCACGACCCTGAAGAGCCAGGGCTGATGTCGGCACAGCACCTCAAGACCGCGTCAGGGGCCTCCCGGTCCCTGGCGCGGTCGCGCCCGCGTTACGGCGAAGTCCTCGTCAAGGCCGTCCTCATGCTGGCGGCCCTGGTGTCGGTGGCGACCACCGTCGGCATCGTGTTCGCCCTCCTGGAACCGACCATCGAGTTCTTCGGCGAGGTCAGCCTCGGCGAGTTCTTCGGATCCACCACCTGGGGACCGCTGTTCAACCCGCCGGCCTTCGGTGTGTGGCCGATCATCGTGGCGACCCTGGAGATCACGCTGATCGCGATCGTGGTCGCCGTCCCGCTCGGCCTGGCCGCCGCGATCTACCTGTCGGAGTACGCCACCCCGCGCGTCCGCAAGATCTTCAAGCCGGTGCTGGAGGTCCTGGCCGGCGTCCCCACCGTGGTCTTCGGCTTCTTCGCGCTGACCTTCGTCACCCCGCTGCTGCGGGACGTGTTCCCGTTCCTGGAGCTGGAGGCCAAGAACGGGCTCGGCGCCGGTCTCCTGGTCGGAGTGATGATCATCCCGATCGTCGCGTCGCTCTCGGAGGACTCGATGGCCGCGGTCCCGAACGGCCTGCGCGAGGGCTCCTACGCGCTCGGTGCCTCCAAGATGCTCACCTCGGTCCGGGTCGTCGTGCCCGCCGCGTTCTCCGGCATCGTCGCCGCGATCATCCTGGCGATCTCCCGGGCCGCCGGCGAGACGATGATCGTCGCGATCGCGGGCGGCTTCAAGTCCGTGTTCACGCTCTACCCCGGTGACGAGATGTCCACCATGGCGGCGTTCATCGCCCAGGCCGGCTCCGGCGACGCGTCGGTCGGCTCGATCGCCTACAAGACCATCTTCGCGGTGGGCTCGCTGCTGTTCATCATGACCTTCGCCATGAACTACGTCAGTGCCCGCATGGTCCAGAAGTATCGCGAGGTCTACGACTGATGGCCGTCCTGTCCACGCCCAAGTCCGCCGTACAGCTGGCGAGCAAGGGGCGTCCGCTCAAGGAACACCTGTTCCGCATCGCGCTGCTGGCCAGCCTGGCGATCGCGCTCGTCTTCCTCGCCATGCTGATCGTCTACGTGGTCCAGGAGGGCTGGCCCCGGCTCGACGCGACGCTCTGGGAGAACCAGCCCTCGATCCGCCGCCCGGAGACCGCCGGCATCCAGTCCGGCATCTTCGGCACCCTCTGGATCATCGGCCTGACCGCGCTGATGGCGCTGCCCACCGGAATCCTGGCCGCGATCTACCTTGAGGAGTACGCGGACAAGAGCAAGTGGTACAACCGCCTGATCGAGCTGAACATCTCCAACCTCGCCGCGGTGCCCTCAATCGTCTACGGCATCCTCGGCCTGGGCATCATCGCCCGCTGGATGCAGTTCGGCTTCACCATCATGACCGGCGCGATCACCGTCTCGCTGCTCGTGCTGCCCATCGTGATCATCTCCGCACGCGAGGCCATCCGCGCGGTGCCGCCGTCGATCCGCGAGGGATCCCTGGCGCTGGGCGCGACCCAGTGGCAGACGATCTACCGGCAGGTGCTCCCCGCCTCCGTCCCCGGCATCGCGACCGGCTCGATCCTGGCGCTCTCCCGGGCGATCGGCGAGGCCGCGCCGTTCCTGATGCTGGGCGCGGCGACCCTCGTCCGGTTCAACCCCGAGGGCGTCTGGAGCAGCTTCAGCGTGCTGCCGATCCAGATCTACAGCTTCATCACCCGCCCGCAAGCGGAGTTCTCCGTCCTGGCCGCCGCCGCGATCGTGATCCTGCTCGCGATCCTGCTGCTGATGAACTCCGTGGCCATCTGGCTCCGTAACCGCTACCAGAAGCGCTGGTAAGGAACGCAATGAACGACCCCCGTACCCCCATTCCGGCTTCTGGGATCGCCCAGATTGGAGTCTCCGTGCCGAATGTGTCCGTGCGCGGCCCCGAGGTCCCCCGCACCATCGAAGCCCTGGACCCCGTCTTCACCGTCTCCGGGCTCAGCGTCTTCTACGGCGACTACGAGGCCGTGCGCGGGGTCGACATGACCATCGGCAACCGCGAGATCACCGCCATGATCGGCCCGTCAGGCTGCGGCAAGAGCACCGTGCTGCGCTGCTTCAACCGGATGAACGACCTCATCCCCGGCGCGCGTGCGGCCGGCAAGATCCTGTACCACAACGAGGACCTGTACGGTGACCACGTCGACCCGATCGAGGTCCGCCGCCGGATCGGCATGGTATTCCAGAAGCCCAACCCCTTCCCCAAGTCGATCTACGACAACATCGCGTACGGCCCCCGGGTCAACGGCGTGAAGGGGAAGATGGACGACATCGTCGAGGAGGCGCTCACCAAGGCCGCCCTCTGGGACGAGGTCAAGGACAAGATCAAGCAGAACGCCCTGTCCCTGTCCGGCGGTCAGCAGCAGCGTCTGTGCATCGCCCGGGCGATCGCGGTGAAGCCCGACGTGATCCTGATGGACGAGCCCTGCTCGGCCCTGGACCCGATCGCGACCACCAAGATCGAGGACCTGATGCAGGAGCTGTCGCGCGACTACACGATCGTCATCGTCACGCACAACATGCAGCAGGCCGCCCGCGTCTCCGACCGCACCGCCTTCTTCACCGCCGAGGTGGACGCCGAGGGCGTGCGGCACGGCCGCCTGGTGGAGTTCGACGAGACCAGCCGCATCTTCACCAACCCCAGCGACAAGCGGACCGAGGACTACATCACCGGTCGTTTCGGCTGAAGCCGGGGTGCTGCTTACCTGCTCGTCATCGTAAGCCACACAATTTCATCCCTACTTGGAGGATCCGGGTGATCCAGCCGCAGACGGCACCCGAAGTGGACGGGGACACACGGACAGCGCCCATGCTGCTGGTGGCCGATCCGGAATCGGCCCTGGTCGAGGAGCTCTCCGTAGTCCTCCAACGAGAGGGGGTCGAGGTGCTGGGCGTCGCCGACGGCGCCCAGGCCCTTTTGCAGGCCGGGGCACTCCGGCCCGACGTCGTGCTCGTCAGCGCGACACTGCCGGTCATCGGCGCGGTGGAGTTCATCCGCGCCGTACGGCGGACGCGGGTGATCCCCGTCCTGCTCGGTGTGGGCGAGGGGCACGCCGAGGAGGCCGTGCAGGCGCTCGCGGCCGGAGCCACCGCGTGCGTGGCGCGGCCGTACCGGGTGCCCGAGCTCCTCCCCCTCGTGCAGGCCGCGATCGAGGGCGACTCGGGGATCCGCCGCACGCTCCTGGTCGGCAACGTGGAGCTCGACGTCAACGCCTACCAGGTGAAGGTGGACGGCAGGATCGTCCACCTTCCGCTGCGTGAGTTCGAACTCCTCCACTACCTGATGCGCAACGCGCACCGTACGGTCACCCGCGAGCAGATCATGCGGCACGTGTGGAACTCCACCGACACCACCTCGACCAACACGATCGCGGTGCACGTCAAGCGGTTGCGCGCCCGGCTCGGAGACACCGACGACCGTCTCATCCAGACCGTGCGCGGCGTGGGTTACCGCATGGTCGACCGCCCCTGACGGGCATCGGCTCCCATCCACGAGCCGGACACATGCCGGCGGCCCTTCCTCCCGCCGGCATGCCCGGAGTGACGCGAGCCCCCTGACGGCCCAGCCCGGTGCCGTGACAGCCGGCCCCAGGACACGGCCCATGCCATGGCGACCGGCCCTGGGACAGCCGACCCGTGCCATGACAGTCGACTTCGTGACGGCAGACCCCGTGATCTGCGGGCACGACACGTGTGACACGCCCGTGTGACGCGCTGACATAGCGCACAGCAGTCCACTTCACGCTATATGTCTGATGCGCTCAAGATGCCAGACACGTTCGGTATATGCGTCGCATCCGGCAAAAACGATCTCCTTTCCAGGGTTGCGAAAGGGCCGAATGATATCCCTCGGGGAAAGCAACGGACTTCCCGAGATGAATGCGACTTCACCGCCAAAGAAGCGCCATGAGCCTTTGACCGAAACGTGGCGCGACGGCGTTGAATCGATGCCTCCGGTGCGAGATTGTTATTCGCGACAACGAGCAGTCAGCCGGTTACGGCTCACAGCAGGAGTCTCCAGAAGTTCCCCGTTTCGTTTCCATGGAGGAAGCATCATGTTCCGTCGTATTCTCACCGGTGCAGCCATCGTCGGCTTCCTGGGCGCGGCCGGCATGGCCGCCGCCACCGCCGCCTCCGCCGACGACTGGCACAAGCCCAGCACCACCTACGTCGTCGACGACAGCAACCACAACGAGATCCTGAACGACCTCATCGACCTCGCGCTCCTGGGCATCATCGAGAACGAGGACTGAGACGTCTTCAGCACTGCGATGACGGGCGCTCGCTTCCGCGGGCCGAGTGCCGCAGTCAGGGGATAGTTCACCGCCACCCCTTCCCCGCCGGCGGGGAGGCGCGACGGCGTGGACCGTTCCTTAAGCAATGAGGAAGCCCCCGGCGTGAAGTCGTTTGGCCGACGACTGACACGCCGGGGGCTTTCGCTTTGCCTGATGTCACCGGATTTCACCGGGTGCCGCCGGACGGAGAGCGTCCCGGTTTTTTCGTTTCAGCGGGCGTCATCCATCAGCCGGAAAACGGCCTCGTCATCACAATCGGCCCAGAATTCCCCGACGACGTCCTCCAGGTGGTCCAGGGATTCGGCCCTGAACAACACGTCCTGATATTTCGTGATGTCGTAGTGCGTAGTGCCCATCGCGACGAGATCCAGCGGGCGGATGTCCATCCCCCGGAACTCCTCGATCTCTCCGTAGGACGACAGGATGCCGGCGCCGTACGCCCGCAGCTCGCCCTGGTCGGTCATCACGCCGAACTCGAGGGTGAACCAGAAGATCTTGGAGATGAACTCCAGCGCCTGCTCGCTCTCCACCCGTCGCGCCGCACTCCCCGCCAGCCGGTAAAGCCGCGCGTACCGGTCCGACGCAAGCGCGTTGGCGTGCCCGATCACCTCGTGGATCACGTCCGGCTCGGGCGTGTAGAGCGGCGTGGAGTGGTGCCGGATGTACTGCGTGGAATGGAAGAAGCCGTCCGCCAGCACCCCGTAGAAATCGCGGAGAGGCACCAGGCCCGCCGCCGGGAGATAACGGAAGCCTGTCAGCGGCTCCAGCAGGTCACCGACCTCCTGCAGCTGCGGGATGCGCTCACCGGGCAGCCCCAGCCGATCGGTCGCGTCCTGGTACTCCACGGTCGCGTACTTACGATGCTTGATCGCCAGCTCCCGGCTGACGATGCGCCACACCTCGTGCTCCTGCTCGGTGTAGTCAACCGTCGGCACCGGCGTGCCGGGGACGTATCCGACCGCGAGCGCGGCGATGGCATTGCGGCGCGCCCGGTAGACCGGATCGGCGAAACCGGGGTGGCTCGCGGCGAGCTCGACCTCGACCGTGCCGTCGTCACGGGTCGCCACCGGTGCGAAGTACTGTGCTTCCTCGAACATGTATGAAATGACAGCAATTCCTGGATTCGTTGACAAGAGTGAGCAGTCTGAGTGAACGAATCGTCCAGGATCGAGCGGTTGATGCCATGAATCACTGGTCATATCGCACAATGGAACGGCAAGGTACTAGTCTGATGCCGTGGCCATCGATGAGCTGGACAGTCGCCTTCTCGTGACCATGCGCGCCAACCCGCGCATCGGTCTCACCGAGCTCGCCCGCCTCCTGGGCGTGGCGCGGGGCACCGTACAGGCTCGCGTGGAGAAGCTCACCGCACGTGGCGTCATCGCCGACTTCGGTCCGTCGATCTCCCCCGAAGCCGTCGGTTACCCCATCCTGGCCTTCGTCTCCCTGCAGATCGCCCAGGGACGCCTCGCGGAGGCCGTACAGGCGCTGAACACGGTCCCGGAGATCCTTGAGGTGTACGGCACCAGCGGCCAGGCCGACCTGCTCTGCAGGGTGGTCGCCCGCAGCACCCCCGAGCTACAGGAGATCATCGCCCGAATCCTGGCCTCGCCGGCCGTCCAGCGGACCGACACCACGATCGCCCTGTCCGTCCAGATTCCCTTCCGAGTCGAACCGTTGCTCACCGCCGCTCCGCAGCGCTGACAAGGTCGTCCCCCGCCTGAAGTGTCCCGCATCGCCTGCGGGGAGTCCGGAGGGGCCTGCGAGGAAGTCCGGAGGGAGACGGCTCCAGGAACTCCCGGCGCGCAGCGAGCAAAGCCCTGTAAACGCGAAAAGGCCCCCGCAACGCGGGGGCCTCTTTCAAACGATTGTCCGGCGGCGACCTACTCTCCCACACCCTCCCGAGTGCAGTAC
>NZ_BMQP01000035.1 GCF_014648175.1 Planobispora rosea | reverse complement strand
CGTACCCAGGACACGCCGTACAGAGTGACGACGGCGCCGTACCCGGAGATGACACGCCGTGCAGACGCGCCATACCGGGCGACGGGACAGAGGTTGGCGGGGAGGGACTGGGCCCCTCCCGGACTAGTCGCGGGTGAGCTTGCGGTAGGTCACCCGGTGCGGACGGGCCGCTTCGGCGCCCAGCCGCTCGATCTTGTTCTTCTCGTAGTCGGCGAAGTTGCCCTCGAACCAGAACCAGTTCGAGTCCTCTTCCCAGGCCAGGATGTGGGTCGCGATGCGGTCCAGGAACCACCGGTCGTGCGAGGTGATGACCGCGCAGCCGGGGAAGTCGAGCAGCGCGTTCTCCAGGCTGGAGAGCGTCTCGGTGTCGAGGTCGTTGGTGGGCTCGTCGAGCAGGAGCACGTTGCCGCCCTGCTTGAGGGTCAGCGCCAGGTTGAGGCGGTTGCGCTCGCCACCGGACAGGACTCCGGCCTTCTTCTGCTGGTCCGGGCCCTTGAAGCCGAACGCGGCGATGTAGGCGCGGGACGGCATCTCGACGTTGCCGACCTTGAGGTGGTCGAGCCCGTCGGAGACGACCTCCCAGACGTTCTTGGCCGGGTCGATGCCGCCGCGGCTCTGGTCCGCGTAGGAGATCTTGACGGTGTCGCCGACGGTGATCGAGCCGCTGTCCGGGGTCTCACCGCCGGTGATCATTCGGAAGAGCGTGGTCTTGCCGACGCCGTTGGGGCCGATGATGCCGACGATGCCGTTGCGCGGCAGGTCGAAGGTGAGGCCGTCCATCAGCAGGCGGTCGCCGAAGCCCTTGGTGAGGCCCTCGGCACGGATGACCGTGGTGCCCAGACGCGGGCCCGGCGGGATCTGGATCTCCTCGAAGTCCAGCTTGCGGAACTTGTCCGCCTCGGCGGCCATCTCCTCGTAACGCTGGAGACGGGCCTTGCTCTTCGTCTGACGAGCCTTGGGGTTGGAGCGCACCCACTGCAGCTCCTCCTCCAGGCGCTTGCGGCGCTTGGCGTCCTTCTGGCCCTCGACCTTCAGACGGGAGGCCTTGGACTCCAGGTAGGTGGAGTAGTTGCCCTCGTAGGGGTAGCAGCGGCCGCGGTCCAGCTCCAGGATCCAGGTGGCCACGTTGTCCAGGAAGTAGCGGTCGTGGGTGACGGCCAGGACGGTCCCGGGGTACTTCTCCAGGTGGGACTCCAGCCACTGCACGCTCTCGGCGTCGAGGTGGTTGGTGGGCTCGTCGAGCAGGAGCAGGTCGGGCTGCTCCAGCAGGAGCTTGCAGAGCGCGACCCGGCGGCGCTCACCACCGGAGAGCTTGCTGACCTCGGCGTCCGGCGGCGGGCAGCGGAGTGCGTCCATCGCCTGCTCCAGCTGGCTGTCGAGATCCCACCCGTTGCGGTGGTCGAGGGCGTCCTGGAGCTTGCCCATCTCCTCCAGCAGCTCGTCGCTGTAGTCGGTGGCCATCAGCTCGGCGATCTCGTTGAACCGGTCGAGCATGGCCTTGGTCTCGGCGACGCCTTCCTCGACGTTGCCGAGCACCGTCTTGGACTCGTTGAGGGGGGGCTCCTGCTGGAGCATGCCGACGGTGAAGCCGGGCATGAGCCGGGCGTCACCGTTGGACGGCTGCTCCAGGCCCGCCATCATCCGCAGCAGCGTCGACTTTCCGGTGCCGTTGGGGCCCAGGACACCGATCTTGGCACCCGGCAGGAACGACAACGTCACATCGTCGAGGACAACCTTGTCGCCGTGCGCCTTGCGCACGCGCTGCATCGTGTAGATGTACTCCGGCATGCCTTCTAGCTTAGGGCCTGTCGCCGGGCTCTCGCTCGCCGCGCGACCATGGCCCACGCGCCGCGCGGTCGCGGCGTCAGCCCGGGGCCGGCTGGGCGCCGGGTGGGCGCGCCGGGGGGATGGCGGGCAGGCAGACGCGGTCCCGGCCGAGCTCCTTGGCCCGATAGAGGGCCAGGTCGGCCGCCGCGAGCAGCTCGATGAGGTCGTCTCCGTGGACGCTCATGATCGCGATGCCCGTCGAGACCGTCACACTGAGCATGGTCTCGTCCACGGGGACCGCCATCCGGGCGATGCGTGACCGCAGGCGCTCGGCCACCCTGCGCGCCTCGACGGTGTCGGTCCTGGGCAGCAGGACCACGAACTCCTCCCCGCCGAACCGGCCCACCACGTCGTAGTCGCGCAGCTGGCTGCGGAGCATGGCGGCCACCCCGATCAGGACCTGATCGCCGATCAGGTGGCCGTAGTTGTCGTTGACCCGTTTGAAGTGATCGATGTCGATGATCAGCAGTGCCAGGGTCTCGCCGGTGCGCCGGGCCCGGCCGATCTCGGTATCGGCCTCCCGTTGCCAGGCGGCGGCGTTGAGCAGGCCGGTCTTCGCGTCGGTCCGGGCCGCGGCCTGGAGCTGTGCGTGCAGGAGGCTCCGCTGGAGCAGGACCACCGGGGGCAGCGCCAGCAGCAACAGCGGCAGGCCGAGCTTGCAGGTGATGGTGACGAGGACGCCCAGGCAGAGCTCCACAACGTCGAGGGTCAGGCTCTCGCGGTCCCACAGCACCTCACGCCAGCTGCTCTCGGGGTCGGCGGTGTGCGCGGCGACGGCGATGAGCGCGGTGTTGAGCACGGTGAACACCACGGCGCAGCCGATCGCCATGAGGATCGGCCCCCCGGCGCCGGCGGTCAACGCGGACGGATCACCGACGACCAGGTGGAACAGGGTCGAGGTGGCGTATCCGGCCAGCCCGATCGCAGCCGAGCTGAAGACCCTCCGGTAGACGACCGTCTCGCGCACCCTCTTCTGGAGCAGGATCTGAAGCGGGATGGGCGCGAGAAGCGCGTAGACCGGCGGGAGCAGCAGGGCCACCGGGAGCCACCAGGCGGACAGCAGGTCGCGGGAGACCCCCGCGGGCATGCCCAGCCTGCGCGTCGCCTCGATGCAGGCCGCCCCGCACAACATCAACGCCGTGAACGTCAGGACGTCCGTCCCCCGCACGTCGCTCGCCGCGATGGAGAACGCGAGCACCACCAGGCCGAGCGCCACGACCCCGCAGAGGTAGACGACCAGCGGGCGGCGCTGTCCGAACAGCGGGCACCGGTCGGCTAGGGTCACCACACCGCCGCGTGGTTTGACCGAGGTGTGACTGGACACCGCCATGCCGCCCCCCTCTTTGACTAACGATGTGTAACACAATAGTTGCGGAGTGTGCGTCACGCGATGGGAACGGATACCTTTACGAAGTGGACTGGCCTCGGCCGGTTCATGATTGGAAACCGCTCTCTCCACGAGCGGCCACTGGGAAAGGAGCAGCCATGCTGCGGGGCGTGACCTGGATCTGACAGGTGCCTCGGCGTCTGACATGCGCACGGCCACCGGCCGATCCTGCGGTGCCTCCGCTTCTCACCCGATGAGGCACCGGCCGCGTCCGGCCGATGCCTCCTCCCCTGCGCAGTCCTGCGCGCCGGTTCAGCGCACGACATGACAGCGCGACGTGGCAGGCGGCTACACCGCACGCCGTCTCGGGCGACCGTACCGCGCAAGGTGTCAGGCGGCCACCCGCGTGTCAGCGGGCCATGGCGCATCGTCCTTGCCCGCCCAGGCGACCACCTCGCCGCCCGTTTCCGCGCTGCCCGTCTCTTCCCTGTCCGCCTCCGCGCGGTCCTGGGTGTCCGCCTCCCCGTCCGGGCCCTCGCCGATCCCGGTTTCCTCGCCGACGACCGCCGCCGTCGCCCTCCTGGAAGCACCGTCCCCGATCGCCGCCGCGGACGGCTGCCGGGCGTCCGCGGACCACAGCGCCCCGGGGGCGGCCCCACCCAGTGCCCAGTCGTGGGTCTCTCGATCCAGTTCGTTCCTCTCGTCCTGTCCCAGCGCCGGGACCGCCCCGCCTCGCTGGGGCTTGCTGAAGACGCCGATCCCCCAGCGCAGGTCGTGCCCGAGCGAACTGGCCTCCACCTCCGCCATGAACCGGCGCTCCCCCTCGTGCACGAACTCGCGGACGCGCAACCGCCCCTGGACCACGACCGGCTGGCCCACCCGGACGGACTGGGCGACGTTGTCCGCCAGGCCCCGGAAACAACGCACCCCGAAGTAGGTCGTCTCCCCGTCGCGCCACTGCTGGTTCTCCCGGTCGAAGTGACGGCTGGTCGAGGCCACCCTGAGCGAGGTGACCCGCGACCCGTCGGGGAAGGTGTGCTGGCGCGGCGGAGCCGCGACGTTACCGGTCAGCGTGACGTAGATGTCGTTCATCGAATCGTGCCTCCCATGAGAGCGGGCGGGCTGCCCGCGGCGTGAGAGACACGATGGCCCGTGCGGCCTCCCGCACGGCTTCCCGAACGGCGATCTGTGGACGACCCGACGTGCTCGCCGGGAGGCTGTGGACGGCCCGATCCGAGTGGCCCCGGTCCAGGTGGTCCCGGGCCGCCGAGGCCGTCACAACCGCGGACAGCCGGTTCCCGTACCGCCGGACGTCAGCCGCGCACGCTCCGCACCGCCGCGTAGAACGCGTTGTACCGGGCCAGTTCCCGCTCCACCGGCTCGATCACCATGCTCTCGGCGATCGTGCCGATCCTGCGGCGCATCTCGCGCTCAAGCCGGTCGCGCTCGTGGCCTGCTCCGAGCACCACGAAGTTCCGGCTGGCCACGGCGGTCAGCAGGCCGAGGCCGAGGACCGCGGCCATCATCAGGCCGACCCACGGCAACGAGGCCGCATCGCCGAAGGCCTCCAGGCTCTCGGGGATCTCGCCCACCTCGAAGACGCCGTAGGCCAGGGCCGTACCGACCCATGCGAGCCCCGCCACGAACAGCAGGACCAGCAGGTACTGCCAGACGAGGAGGACGCGCCACCAGGCCGGGACCCGGTCCAGCGGGGGAGCCACCTCGGTCAGTTCCTCCGAGAGCACCTGCGGCAACTGGGCCGAGCGGGAGCGCGCGGCGTCCCTGACGCCGTTCTGCCAGGCCTCGTGCATCCCGGTGGTGAGCCCGTCGGCCAGGGCCTGGATCGCGTTGTCCACCTCCGCGGGCTGCGCGGTCACCGAACCGCCGGTCAGCCCCCGGATCTCGTCCCTGATGTCGCCCAGGCGCAGACTGTTCAGCGGGTCGGAGCGGAGCCGGGCCGCCCAGCGGGCGTACGGCCAGCCGACCCATTCGACGGACCGCACGCTGTACACGTTCTCCATCGCCTCGCCGACGGCCGGCACGCCGACGGCGTCGCAGAGGGCGTCGGTCAGCCCGATCCGGCGGGCGTCGTCGACGGCCGCGGGCGGGGGCGGGGCGTCCTCACCGGGGATGACCTTCGCCAGGCTCCGGGTCAGCCGGTCGAGGTCCGCCTCCAGGCGCTGGATCGCGGCCCGGCGCCTGGCCACGGTGTCGGCGAGGACCGCCTTGAGGTTGTCCACGCCCCTGCCCGTGGTCGCCGAGGTCGTCACGATGACGGGGTTCTCGACGCCCTCCCGGCGGAGCAGGTCCTCCAGGTCGGTGACGCACTCGGCCAGTTCCTCCGGGGCGAGCCGGTCGGCCTGGTTGAGCACGAAGACCGTCACCGCGTCGTGCCCGGCGAGTTCGGTCACGTAGCGGCGGTGGGTGGAGGCGTCGGCGTACTTCTGCGGGTCGAGGACCCACACGATGAGGTCGGCGACCTGGATGAGCCGGTCGGCCTCGGTGTCGGTGAGCGCCCGGATGGAGTCGTGGTCGGGCAGGTCGAGCAGGATCAGCCCGTGGAGCTGGCTCTCACCCTTGTCGAGCGCGCTGGCCCTGGCGAAGCGGTGCCGCCACTGGATCTGCAGCCAGTCCAGCAGCGGTCCGGCGCCCTCCAGGCCCCAGACGCAGGCGTGCGTGCGCGCCGTGGTGGGGCGGCGTACGCCCGTCGGCGACAGGTCGAGCCCGGAGACCGCGTTGAACAGCGACGACTTGCCGCTTCCCGTACCCCCGGCGAGGGCGACCACCGTGTGGTCGGAGGAGAGCTTGAGCCGGTCGCCCGCGCGGAGCAGCAACTGGCCCGACTCGGTGAGGAGTTTGGGATCGACCCTGCCCGGCCCCAGCTCGACGATCTTGGCCAGCGCCGCGAGCCTGCTGCCGAGACCTTGACGCGCCGGGGTGATACCGCTCGGGGGGGTGATGCCAATGGTGCTGCTCATCGCGCGACCTCGAGGTTGTACGTTGCCTGGTAAAGGCGGGTGGCGGCGGATTCGTCAGGAATGCCAGCGCCATCGAGCACCTGGATGTAGCGCGACGTCTCATCGTCGAACAGCATGCTGATCCTGGCCCGGAGGTCACTGCGGGCCTTGGTCCCGATGTTGCGCAGGGACTCGGCGCCGAACAACGCGTGCAGCAGCCGCTGGGGCAGCGCGCCCCTGCCCTCGGACTCGGCGGCGCCGTACCCCAACAGGCCGACCGAGAAGATCACCGCCAGGGACTCCACGTCGAACGAGATCAGCCTGGTCACCGCCCGCTTGGTCACGCCTTCGGTGCGGATCAGCTGGACGAGGTGGTCCTGCCAGGCGGCCACGGCCCGGTTGGTCCTGCGCAGAAGCTCGTCGGAGGGGCGGCCGAGCCCGGGGGCGAGCGCCAGGGCCTCGGCCGCGCCGGGGCGGTGCAGCCACCGCGACACGGTCTCCTCGGCCGCCCGCTGGGCCGCCGAGACGACGACCGACTCCAGCCCGGTCCGCAGGGCGGTCTTCAGCGCGTTGAGCCGTTCGGGGCCCTGCCGGCTCGCCTTCCCGGCGAACCTGCCGGGCTTGCGCAGGCGCAGGGTCCGCATGAGGTCGCCCGACCCGGCGAAGTCCTGCCACCGGGCGAGCATCTCCCCGCGGAGCAGCGAGCCGTCCCTCGTCGCCTTGTCGATCTCCGCCAGCGCGCCGGTGTAGGCGGCGTCCACGTCGCTGCGGAGCTGGGCCCTGATGGCGACCTGGGCCTCCAGCTGCCTGGCCAGGGCCGGGACCCGGGTCCGGAAGCTGTCCAGCGCTCCGGCCAGCGTCGCCTGTACGGCCTGCGTCCGGCGCTGGTCGTCCACCGACAGCTCGGCCAGCCAGAGCCGCAGCTCGGTGATCTCCTGGTCGGGGAGCATCCCGTCGACGACCTTGCTCTCGTCGATGACGAACCGCTCGACCTCGCCGAGGCCGTACTCGGTGAGCATGCGGACGAAGTGCTTGGTGACCACCTCGCGTGACCTGGGGGGAACCCGGGAGAGCACGATCGCCAGCCGGGCGCCGCGCTCCTTGGCCAGCCGGAGCAGCCTCCAGGCGGGGGCGTCGGCGTACCGGGCGGCGGTGGTGACGAAGATCCACAGGTCGGCCGCGTCGAGCATGCGGTGGGCGATCTCGTGGTGCTCCTCGACGACCGAGTCGATGTCGGGGGTGTCGAGCAGCGCCACGCCCTGGGGCAGACGCTCGGTGGAGACGAGCACGAGCCCGTCGAGCCCCGGCTTGGCCCCCGGAACCTCCCTGCGCTCCAGGCTGCCGAGCAGGCCGCCCTCGGCGAACCACTCGTAGTCGTCGGGGTGACAGGCGAGAACCGGCGTTCCCGTGGTCGGACGGCGCACGCCGGTCGCGCTGACCTTGGCGTTGGCGAGGGTGTTGAGCAGCGTGGACTTCCCGGCGCCGGTCGATCCCGCGATGACGATGAGCGCCGGCGCGGTGCTGGTGTGGACCCGGGGGATCACGTAGTCCTCAAGCTGGGCCAGGATCTCGGCCTGGGCCCGCCTGGCCTCCTCCGCCCCGGGGAGGTCCAGGCCGAAGCTGAGGTCGGTGAGGCTGTCCCGCAGCCCCGTGAGGGCGTTGGTCAGCGCCTCGGAGACCTCCTCGGGCAGCGGTGTCTCCCGGACCCAGTCTCCGGACGCCCAGGGTCCGTCGTCCCCCGTCCCGGCCGCGTCCTCGGCCGGGTCCCCTTCCGCGTCGTCCTCTCCTACCGGGTCTTTCCCCGCCTCGTCTTCTCCGGCCTCGTCGTCTTCAGTCTCGGCCTCTCCGGCCGGGCTCGCGGGCTCCTCCGCGAAGGAGGGGCCGTCCGGTTCAGGCACGACCGGGTCAGCCCCACCCCGATCTCCGGAAGGCTCCGTCCCGGAGCCCCCAGAGCCCTCAGCCGCCTCCTCAGGACTCCCGTCCTCGGCGTCCGCCGCGGAACCCTCCTCGCTGCCCTCCTGACCGGCGGGGAGCTCCTCGTCGTGGACGGAGACCAGATCGTCGTCGCGGATGGCGCGGAAGGTCACGGTCTGTTCACCCGGGGCTTCGGAGTGCTCCGGGGGGAGGTCTCCGGGCGCCTCCCGAGAGGCGCCTCCGAGCGGGCGGTCACCCTCGCCCGGGAGCGCGGGCCTGTTGGCAGCCGATTTCACGGAACTCTCTCCGCTCGAACCATCTCGACCTCCTGGCCGACCTTCACGACATCGCCGACGATCACGATCGCCGGTGGCCGAATCCCAGCCGCGGTCACGCGCTCCGCCACGGTGGAGAGCGTGGCGTAAAGAGCTCGCTGGGTGGGAAGAGTACCGTCCTGTACCACCATTACGGGAGTTTCCGGCGAACGCCCTTCGTGGATCAATGTCTCGGCTATCACCGCGATCCGCTCGACCGCCATCATGAGGATCAAGGTCCCCGCTGACCGCGCCAGGTTGGGCCAGTCAACGGTGGAGGCGGGGTCGCCCGGGGGAACATGTACGGAAATCACGTGGAATTCCTGGCTGACGCCCCGGTGCGTCACCGGAACGCCCGCCGCCGCGGGCACCGCGACCGGGCTGGTGATGCCGGGGACGACGGTGACCGGGATGCCCTCGCGGGCGCAGGCGAGCATCTCCTCGCCGCCCCGGCCGAAGACGAAGGGGTCGCCGCCCTTGAGCCGGACCACGAACTTGCCCTGCTTGGCGTGCTCGACGATCAGCTCGTTGATCCGCTCCTGGGCCATGTAACGCCCGTAGGGGATCTTCGCCGCGTCGATCAGCTCCACGTCCGGGGAGAGCTCGTCGAGCAGGGCCTGCGGGGCGAGGCGGTCGGCGATGACCACGTCGGCCTGGGCGAGCAGCTGCCGGCCGCGGACCGTGATCAGCCCGGGGTCGCCGGGGCCGCCTCCGACCAGGGCGACGCCGACGGGCTTGGTGCGGTTGCGCCGGGCCTCGACCGTGCCGTCGCGGAGGGCCTCCACCACCGCGTCCCTGATCCCGGCCGCCCGCCGGGGGTCGCCGCCCGCGGTGACCGCCACGCCGACCTCGCCCACCCGCCCGCTGGCGGGGGTCCACGCGGCCGAGGCGTCCCTGTCGTCGGCGCGCACGCACCAGATCCGTTTGGCCTCGGCCTCGGCGGCGATCGCGGTGTTCACGGCCCTGTCATCGGTGCAGGCCTGCACCAGCCACGCCCCGTCCACGTCTCCCACCTGGTACGGCCTGGCCTCCCACGTCACGCGGCCGCTGGCGATGAGGTCGTCGAGAGCGTGCGTGACGCTCGTCGAGACGATGGTGACCAGGGCTCCGGCCTCCAGCAGGGCCGGCACGCGCCGCTGCGCGACACGGCCTCCACCGACGACGAGAACACGCCGCCCGGAGAGACGCAGACCAAGCAGGTAGGGCGACATGGCGACAGATCTCCTGTTCGCGACGAACGGTGAAGCAGTGCGTGTTAGGAGGTAAACCTACCGGCTATCCCAGCGTCGTTTGATGTCACTGTGTTAACAAGCTTGACATCATCAGGTCTCTGAAGCGCCGGAATGATGTCAAGTCGTCCACGCCGGTCCGGATGTTACCCCTCCGCCCGCTGATTACCCAGGTCGTACCCCGGCGGGGCCTCAGCCGTCGCCCCCGGCCGGGCCGCCGGCTGAGGCCCCGCCGGGGGCGGCGGTCAGGACTCCTTCTCGGTGACCCCCGCGGAGTCGAAGGTCGCCACCTCGTGCAGGACGCGGGCCGCCGCGCAGACCAGCGGGTGGGCCAGCAGCCCCCCGGTGCCCTCGCCGAGCCGGAGTTCCAGCTCGACCAGGGGACGGAGGCCGAGATGGGCGAGCGCGACGGTGTGGCCCGGCTCGGCCGAGCGGTGCCCGGCCACGCAGTGGTCCAGCGCGTCCGGGGCCAGCGCGGCGGCCGCGAGCGCCGCCGATCCCGCGATCACGCCGTCGAGGATGACCGGCACTCTCAGGGACGCTCCGCCCAGGATGAACCCGGCGATCGCCGCGTGCTCCAGCCCGCCGACCGCCGCCAGGATCTCCAGGCCCGGTACGGCTCCCGCCCCGTCACCGGGAGCGCCCCCGCCACCCGTCCCGTCCGCCCCGGCGGAACCACCGCCCGCCCCAGTGGAACCGCCTTCCCGGATCAGCCCGTTCACGTGGAGTGCCCGGCGGATGACCTCGATCTTGCGTGCCAGGGTCTCGTCGTCGACGCCGGTCCCCCTGCCGGTCACCTCGGCCGCGTCCCTGCCCGTGAAGGCGCAGACCAGAGCCGCGGAGGCGGTGGTGTTGGCGATGCCCATGTCCCCGGTGACCAGGCAGCGGGCCCCCTCCGCCACGAGCTCGCGGGCCGTCTCGATCCCGGCCTCCAGTGCCGCGACGGCCTGCTCGCGGGTCATCGCCGGCCCCTGGGACAGGTCCGCGGTGCCGTACGCCACCTTCCTGATCGCCAGGCCCGGAGCGGCGGGCAGGTCGGCGGCGACGCCGACGTCCACGACCCGCACGGTGGCGCCCACCTGGTTGGCGAAGGCGTTGGCCACGGCCCCGCCCGCCAGGAAGTTGCCCACCATCTGCTGGGTGACCTCCTGCGGCCAGGGGCTCACGCCCTGGGCGTGGACCCCGTGGTCGGCGGCGAAGATGGCCAGCGCCGCGGGGGCCGGGACGGGCGGCGGGCTGACGGCCGCGATACCGGCCAGCCGTACCGCGACATCCTCCAGCACGCCCAGGGAGCCGCGCGGCTTGGTCAGCCGGTCCTGGTGGGCCCGTGCCTCCGCGACGGCCTCCGGGTCGCACGGCCGGATCGCGGCGATGGTCTGCTCAAGGGTGATCATGTCACCAGTGTCCCCGAAAAAGCCCCGTGCGGGCCCCGAGGGGTCACCGGGCGGCGGCGAGCGCTTCCTCGTAGCGTTCGATGACCACGTCGGCCAGGCCCTCGCAGTCGCCGATGACGTCGGCGCAGCGGACGTCCAGCTCGGGATGGCCGGCGGCGTAGGCCATGGCCTGGGCCCAGACCTTGTCCAGCAGACTGCCGGCGAACAGCAGGTAGGGGACGACGATCACGCGGCGGGCGCCGAGGCGGCGGCAGCGCTCGATGCCACCGGGCACGCCGGGCGGGGTGAGGGAGGCGAAGGCGGTCTCCACCGTCATGTACTCGTGCGCGTGGGTCTCCCAGAACAGGCGGGAGACCCGGTGCACGTCGGCGTTGGCGGCGGGCAGGGTGGAGCCGTCGCCGACGAGCACCACGGCGGTCTCCGCGGTCCCGATCCGCTCGGGCTCCTCCTCCAGGAGGCCTCCGGCCGCGGGGACCAGGCGGAGGCTGGGCACCTCGGCCGCGGCGTCGGCCAGGCGCTCGGCCAGCAGCGCCAGCACACGCGGGTCGGCTCCCAGGGGCCGGCCGTAGTCGCAGGTGAGCGTCGGGTGGCGCTGCTGCTCCAGGGCCATCGCGGCGGAGATCTCGGCGCCGATCCACGTCTCCCCGGACAGGCTCAGCGGCAGCGCCACCATGCGGTGGTGCCCCCGGGCGACCAGCGAGGCGATGGAGTCGCCGAGCCGCGGCGTCGCCCTGGTGAGATATCCGCCGGAGACGTCGGCGGCGGTCCGGTCCAGGCGGCAGCGGAGCCGGTGGACGAACCTGCCGAATTCAACGGAACCGTTGTCATCGTGCGAGCCCTGCCCGATGAGCAGCAGCGGCGGCTTCATGAAAAGGACTCCAATGACCTCGACCTGGGATTGCGCGGCGGCGACTCGCGAGGATAGCCGATGAGGACACGACAGTGACAGGTCATGGACCGGCGATGTTCACTCCTGTCGCGGTCCCGTTCGCTCCCCCACGCTCTCCCCGCGCTCCCTCACGGCCTGCGGGAGTGCACGACGAAGACCGGATCGGTGGCGGTGAGACGGTGCCCCCCGTCGGTGTGGACGGCCAGCCGGGAGGACTGCAACTGCACGCATTCGGCCTGGTAACCCTGTTCCCGGAGGATGCCGAACACGGTGACGACCTGCTCCACGGTCCGCAGGGCGCAGACCAGGGTCCGCGGGCCGCGGGCCGCGCACGCCTCGATCACGTCGGCGCCCCCGCCGCCCACGAAGACCGCGTCTGGGTCGGCCAGCGGCTCCAGGGCCGGCGGCGCCTGGCCCCGGGTCAGGGCGACCTTCACGCCGTGCGCGATGACGTTGCGCCGCAGCCGGGCGCACGCGGCGTCCTCGCGCTCCACCGCCACCACGGCCGCGCCCATCCTGGCGCACTCCACCGCGATCTCCCCGCCGCCGGCGCCGACGTCCCAGACCATGTCGCCCAGCCGGGGGCCGAGTTTGGCCAGCACGAACGCCCGGACCTCCGGGGTCAGGCCGCCGCCGTCGCCGAAGTCCACCGCCCACTCCTCGGGCCCCGGGCGGGCCCCGGCCACCCAGCTCGGCTCGTACGGCCGGTGCAGCGGGTCCAGGACGAGCACCACGTCGGGGTCCTTCCACGGCCGGGTGGTGGCCTCGCCCATCCGGCTGTGCGTGATCCGCTCGTCGGGGCCGCCGAGATCCTCGCAGACGATCAGCGCCCGGGGGGTGGTGGGGGCCAGCTCCCGGGCGATCTCGGCGGGGCCGATGCCCGGGGTGACGAGCACGGCGACCTTGTGATGGGCGCGGCAGGCGTTCACCACCCGGTCGATCCGGTCGCCGGTGACCACGAGGGCGTCCTCCCAGGGGAGTCCCGCCCTGGCGAAGGCGCGCGAGACGAGCGGGAGGCCGGGCAGGACCTCCGGGGTGACCCCGTGGCCGCGCAGCTCGCGGACCACGTCGAAGAATCCCGGATCCCCCTCGGCGAGCACGACCAGGCGGCCCTCACCCGTCTCCAGATGGGCGTCCACGATCTCCAGCAGCGGACCGCGCGCTCTCCTGGCCTCACCGGGCAGCGGGCCCAGGCGGCGGAAGGCCCGTTCGGACCCGGTGACCAGAACCGCCTCGTCCAGCCTGGTCCGCGCGACCGCGGAGAGCCCGGATCCGTCCACCCCGACCACTGTGATCATCAACGCTCACCGTCCTCGTCTCCAGAGTGACGGCTCGACGCGGATCAGGCCAGGTGCGTGTCTCGCCCTGTCCACCGAACCGTAATGCGGGAGGCAAGACTCTTCGCGAGAGGGCAAGCCCGGATAACCACGATGTTTGTCGTCCATCGGCCGGGTATGGGCGGTTGCAACCGTATGAAGGGGGTGACCGCCGTAACTCCTCCGCCCCGCGAGGGAAGCGGCTTCCGCCTCCCTTGAGACGAGGCGGGCGACGGCCGAGCCCCGACCGTTTCAAGCACCTAGACCGTAACAGGGAAGCGATTCCCCTGCTGGGTGAACCCGGCAGTTCCTTCTCTAGGAGGAATGATGGAACGCGGAAGCGCCAAGCATGGCCCGCGCCTGGATGACCAGCAGCAGCACGAGACCGAGGGGATGACCCGGGGCGGGGGCACCACGCACGCCCAGGAGTGGAAGCAGCCCGAACCCACGCTCGCCCCGGGCGAGGAGGGCACCGCGCCGGCGAACCGCCCGCCGGACCGCCAGCCGGGCGTGCCGCGCGGCCTCACCCCGGAGGGGGCCGACCGCCGCAGCGACCTGGCGAAGTGGATCAGCGGCATGGACGTCTTCCCCGCCGACCGCGACGCCCTGCTGTCCCGTGCCGAGATGCAGGGCGCGCCGGACCCGATCATCGATGAGCTCCGGTCGTTGCCGAACGCGACCTACGTGAACATGGCCGAGGTGTCGCAGGCGCTGGGGTACGGCACGGAGGAGAGGGACCAAGGATGAAACTGGACATGCTCCAGTCCTTGTACGAGCGGACGGGGCCGTTCGCGTCGGTGTACCTCGACACCGGCCGCGCCGTCCCGCAGGGCGAGCAGCGGCTCGAGCTGCGTTCCAAGGCGATGGCCGAGCGGCTGGAGGGCGCGGACCAGGCGACCCTGGACGCGCTGGAGGCCGTGTTCACCGACGTGAACCTGGCGGCTCCGGGACGGGCGGCCTTCGCCTGCGGCGGCGAGGTCCTCTACACCGAGGCGCTGCCCGACAAGCCCCGCAGGGAGACCGCGCGCTGGTCCCCGCTCCCGCACGTCATGCCGCTGCTGGCCCAGCGGGGCGAGAACGTCCCGCACGTGCAGGTGATCATTGACCACACGGGCGCGGACGTGATCGTGGTCGGGGAGGGTTCGCCCCGCCGTACGACGATCCAGGAGGAGGACTGGCCGCTGCAGAAGACCGCGCAGGGCGGATGGTCCCAGCGCCGCTACGAGAACAGCGTGGAGGAGGCCTGGGCACGCAACGCCAGGGCCGTGGCCGAGGCGGTGGACGAGGAGGTCCGCCGCATGCACGCCGAGCTGGTCATCGTCGCCGGTGATCCGCAGTCCAGGCCGTTGCTCCAGCAGAACCTGGGCCAGGAGGCGCTGGACCGCCTCGTCGTGGTCGACAAGGGGAGCAGGGCCGCCGGAACCGATCTCTTCCCGTTCCACAAGGAGGTGGAGGCGGCCATCGACGGCTGGCTCGACCGGCGGCAGGACGCGCTGATGGAGCGTTACGGAGAGGCCCTCTCCAAGGGACTGGCGGCCGAGGGCCTGCCGGCCGTCACCAAGGCCTTCCGGGAAGGGCGGGTGGACACCCTGCTCATGGTCGACCACTCGGACGCCGACGGCATGGTGTGGATCGGCCCGGAAGGCGGCCAGCTGGCCACGGACCGGGAGGAACTGCGCGAGTGGGGCGTGAGCGAGCCCGTGGAGGAGCGCGCGGACGCCGCGCTGGCCAGGGCGGTCGCCATGACCAACGCCCATCTGGTCTTCGTGCCCAGGCTTGAGGCGCCTGACGAGGTCGCGGCTCTGCTGCGCTTCTGACGGGTACGGCCCCGCCCACCCGGCCTTCCGGGCGGGGTACGGCCCCGTCCGCGGGCCGTACCCCGCCCGCCGCCGTCTCGCGGCCGGTCCGGCGTCCGGCCGCCGCACGGGCATCGCACGGCCCGGTCAGCGCGGGATCCGGTCAGCGCAGGATGACGACCTCCAGCGTGCGGGGACCGTGCACGCCCTCGACCCGGTCGAGCTCGATGTCGCTGGTCGCCGACGGGCCGCTGATCCAGGTCAGCGGCCTGAGCGGGTCGAGCGCGGCGATCGCCTCGGGAACGCCCGGCACGATCTGCCCGGCCCGCACCAGGCAGAGGTGGTAGTCGGGCACCAGCGTCAGCGCCCTGCGCCCCTGGCCGGGGCCCGCGTCCAGGACGATCGTGCCGGTCTCGGCGATGCCCGCGGCGCATCCGGTGACGACGCCGTCGAGGGCGTCCAGTTCCGCCGCCGACAGGGGCGGGTCGTCCGGTACGGCCTCACCGCCCGGATGCGCCCCCACGGCCCGCGCCCACTCCTCCGGCAGGCCGCCGGGCACGACGACGCGGCGGGCTCCGCGGCGTGCGAGGGCCCCGGAGATCACCTCGGCCGCCCGCGCGGACTCCACCACGTGCACGACGGCCCGGTAGTCGGCCACCCGCTCGGCGAACAGCTCGACCGCCTCCCCGGGCGTCCCACCGGCCGGTGGCGGGACGCGGTGCCGGTAGGAGCGGGTGACCGGGACCTCCGGTGCTCCGGCGACCGCCGCGCGGATCCTGGCCAGGATGCGGTCACGCGAGCCCTGTGAGTTCTGTGAGTCCTGTGAGTTCTGTGAGTCCTGCACCTCCTGGGAGCTCTGCGACGTCTGGGAACCCTGCGGTACTCGGGAGCCCTGCGAACGCGTCACCGGGTGCCTCCTCCGGTCCGGCCCCACCAGTCACGGAAGGACTCCGCGGGGATATCGGGGATGTCGCGTGTGTCCGTCCAGGCGGACAGCGGGCCGGGCAGGCGCCGGGGCAGGAACCGGCGCAGCCGTCCGCCGAGGCGCTGGGCGCGCGCCAGCCGTACCGGGCGGTCGAACACCCACCCGGCGGCCCGCATGCCCAGCCGCTCGGCGCGCGGGTGCGGGGCCTGGGCGCGCAGGTGGACGAGGACCTCGGGGATGTCGATGGCGACCGGGCAGACCTCGAAGCAGGCGCCGCAGAGGGAGGACGCGTAGGGCAGCGAGGCGTCCAGATCCCGGGTGGCGGACGGGGGCAGGCGGTCGCGTGAGGCGACGGTCCCGGAGCGGCGCAGCTGCGGGGTGAGGATGGCGCCGATGGGGCCGGGATAGACCGAACCGTAGGCGTGGCCGCCCGCGCGCTCGTAGACCGGGCAGACGTTCAGGCAGGCCGAGCAGCGGATGCAGCGCAGCGCCTGGCGGCCGACCTCGTCGGCGAGGACGGCGGTGCGGCCGTTGTCCAGGAGGACGAGGTGGAACTCCTGGCCCTCGGCCGCCCCGGTCCAGGTGGAGGTGTAGGGGTTCATCCGCTCGCCGGTGGACGAGCGCGGCAGGAGCTGGAGGAAGACCTCCAGGTCGCGCCAGGTCGGCAGCAGCTTCTCGATGCCGACCACGCTGATGAGCGTCCGCGGCAGGGTCAGGCACATCCGGCCGTTGCCCTCGGACTCCAGGACCACCAGCGTCCCGGTCTCAGCGATCATGAAGTTGGCGCCGGAGATCGCGACTTCGCTGGCGAGGAAGCGTTCCCGCAGGTGGAGCCGGGCGGCCTCGGCCAGGGCACGGGGGTCGTCGGTCAGCCCCTCGGGCGCGGGCCGTCCCCACTCCCCCATCCTCTCCCGGAAGATCTCGCGGATCTCGGAGCGGTTGCGGTGGATCGCGGGCACGAGGATGTGCGAGGGCCAGTCGTCGCCGAGCTGCACGATCAGCTCGGCGAGATCGGTCTCGTAGGCGGTGATCCCCCGCTCGGCGAGGGCCTCGTTGAGGCCGATCTCCTGGGTGGCCATCGACTTGACCTTGACCACGCTGGTCTCGCCGGTGGCCTCCACCAGCCCGGCGACGATCCGGTTGGCCTCGGCCGCGTCGGCGGCCCAGTGGACGCGGCCTCCGGCCCGCGTGACGGCCTCCTCCAGCTGGAGGAGGTAGCGGTCCAGGTTGCGCAGGGTGTGGTCCTTGATCTGCTTTCCCGCGTCCCGGAGCGCGGCCCAGTCGGGCAGCTCGCCGGCCACCGCGGCCCGCTTGCCGCGGATGGTGCGCGTGGCCCTGCGCAGGTTGAACCGGAGCTGGGAGTCCTGTACGGCCGCCGCGGCGTTCTCCGGGAAGGCGGGCATGCCGAGGAAGACCCCGCTCACCGGGCGGCTCCCGTCCCCGCGCCTGTCCCCGAGCCCGTCCCCGCCTTCGCTCCCCTGCCCGTCCCGGGGTCGTCCTCGGTGGCGGCGAGGATCTCGGCCAGGTGCATGACCCGTACCCCGGCGCGCTGGCGGCGCAGGGTCCCGCCGATGTGCATCAGGCAGGAGTTGTCGGCGGCGCAGAGCACCTCCGCGCCGGTGGCCATGACGTTGTGCACCTTGTCGGCGCACATGGCGGCGGAGACGGCCGGGTTCTTGACGGCGAAGGTGCCGCCGAAGCCGCAGCACTCCTCCGCGCCGGGGAGCGGGACCAGTTCCAGGCCCCTGACGCCGCCCAGCAGCCGGGCGGGGCGGTCGCCGAGGCGGAGCCCGCGCAGGGAGTGGCAGGTCGGGTGGTAGGCCACCCGGTGCGGGAAGGAGGCGCCGACGTCGGTCACCCCGAGGACGTCGACCAGGAACTCCGGCAGGTCGTGGACCTTGGGCGCCGTCTCCGCCACCGCGTCGGCGAAGGAGGGCCCCGGCGCGGCGCGGGCCAGCCGGGGGTACTGCTCGCGGACCATGGCGGCGCAGGACCCGGAGGGGGTGACGACCGCGTCGTAACCGGCGAAGACGTCCGTGAAGTGCCGGGCCAGCCGGGTCGCCTCCTGTGGGTACCCGGTGTTGAGGTGCATCTGGCCGCAGCAGGTCTGCGCCTCGGGGAAGGCGACCTCGCATCCGAGGCGGCGCAGCAGCGTCACGACCGCCCGCCCGGTGCCGGGGAACAGCGTGTCGTTGACACACGTGATGAACAGGGCGACGCGCACGGCGCTCCTTCCGTCCGGTGGTGCGACCACAGTACGGTCCGGCCGCCGCCCGGCCCACGGTCAGCCCATGGTCAGCCCACGGTCATGCTCCAGCCGGGCGGCGGGACGGCGAAGTCCGGGGAGGACAGGGTGTCCGCCTCCCGGCAGCCGGCTCCGGAGCAGGCGGCCAGCGCGTCGAGCCGGCGGTCGAACTCGGCGATCACCGCCGGTGAGACGAGCCCCGCGAGGTTGCGGAGCTGGTAGGGATCGCCGACGAGGTCGTAGAGCTGGTACTCGCCGGTCTCGTAGCGGACGAAGGTGTGCCGGGCGGTGCGCATCGCCCGGTAGGCGGGGACGGGGGTCTGGCGGGCCGACGCCTCGTTCACCGGGCGGTTGAACTCCACCAGCACGTTCTGCCGCCAGCGGTCGGGGATCCAGCCGCGCAGGAGGGGCAGCAGGGAACGGCCCTCCACGAAGTCGGGCAGCGGGGCCCCGGCGAGGTGGGCGAAGGTCGGGGCGAGGTCCACGGTCGAGGCGATCTCCTCGATGACGCCCCCCTGCTCGATCCCGGGCCCCCGGACGAACATCGGCACCCGGATCGCCTCGTCGAACGGAGTCGTCTTGCCCTGGCGGAGCCGGTGCTCACCCAGGTGGAACCCGTTGTCGGAGCCGAAGAACAGGTAGGTGTCCTCCAGCTTCCCCGCCGCGCGCAACGTCTCCACCAGGGCGCCCACCATGTCGTCCACGCCGAGCATGGCCCGCAGCCGGTCGCGGTACATGCTGTCGATCTTCATCTGGTCCCTCGCGGTCAGCCTCTCCTGCGACCTGAGCCACGCGGGCTCGGCGGACAGGTCCTCCTGGTCGAAGGAGGGGGCCCGGGGGGCGGTGACGCCGGCGAAGGCGTCGTGGTGCCGGGGGGCGTGGTTGGCGGGCAGGTGCGGGGCGACCGGGGCGAGGTAGAGGAAGAACGGCTCGTCGTCCCGGGAGACGAACGCGTTCGCCTTCGCGCTCAGCACGTCGGTCAGGTAGTCCTCCGGCGCGGAGCCGTACTCCTTCAGCACGCCGTTCTCGTTGAGCGTGTAGTCGTACTCCTCGTAGAGGCGGCGCACCGGTACGTGCCACTCGTCCCATCCGGGCGGCACGTGGGCGGCCTGGGCGGCCTGGCCCGGGTAGTGGTTGAGGTACTTGCCCATCAGCGCGGTGCGGTATCCCGCCTGCTGCATCCACACGCCCACGGTGGAACGTTCCAGTCGCGAGTCGTGGAACCGGGTGAACCCCCCTTCCGGCGCGGTGTTGGTCAGCACGCCGTGGCTGTGGACGTACTGCGAGCGCAGGATGGAGGAACGCGACGGGCAGCACCAGGAGTTGGGGACGAAGAACCGCTCGAAGCCGGTCCCCGCGGAGACGAACTCGTTCCAGATGTTCGGGAATCTCTCCAGATCGCCGGTGCCCAGGTCGTCGGTGAGGATGAACACGATGTTCGGCCGGTCCCGTACCTGCGCCAGCACCGGAAGCCCTCCCGAGGCCCCCAGCGTGAACAGCAGGATCAGGCACAGCACCTTGCGAGCGGCGTTCAGCACATGTTCACGTTTCCCCAAAGGCCCTCCCCCGACACCCCCCTCCCGTCCCGCTCTCGACCGACAAGTTAGAACGTGTTCTAATTACGGAGCCGTACCCGGACGGAGGGCCCGACATGACGACCGACCTGAACCTCGGCCTGAACCTCGGCTACTGGCAGCGGCACGCCGCCGACGCCACCGGACTCGTCCAGGCCGCCGAGCGCCTGGGATACGGGTCCGTCTGGACCGCGGAGGCCTACGGCAGCGACGCCTTCACCCCTCTGGCCTGGTACGGCGCGCGCACCTCGCGCATCAAGCTGGGCACCTCGGTGGCGCAGATCTCGGCCAGGACCCCGGCCGCGACCGCGATGACCGCGATGACGCTCGACCACCTGACCGGCGGACGGCTGCTGCTCGGCATCGGCGCGTCCGGCCCGCAGGTGGTCGAGGGCTGGTACGGCATGCCGTTCGGCAGGCCGCTGGCCCGCACCCGCGAGTACGTCGAGATCATGCGCAAGGTGTGGCGCCGCGAGGAGCCGGTGACCGGCGACGGCGAGCACTACCCGCTCCCGCTGCGTCCGGAGGAGGGCCCGGGGGCGGGCCCCGGGCGCGGCCGCGTCACCGGTCTCGGCAAGCCGCTGAAGCTCATCACCCACCCCCTGCGCCCGGAGATCCCCCTCTACCTGGGCGCCGAGGGACCGAAGAACGTCGCCCTCGCCGCCGAGATCGCCGACGGCTGGCTCCCGCTCTTCGTGTTCCCGGAGAAGATCGAGCAGATGTACGGACCGTCCCTGGCGGGGGCCGGTCCGGACTTCGACATCGCGGCGATGGTCATGACCGTGATCACCGACGACGTGCGGGCCGCCCTGGACGGGGTGAAGATGATGCTCACCCTCTACATCGGCGGCATGGGCGCCAAGAGCCGCAACTTCCACGCCGACATCATCGGCAGGATGGGCTACGCCGAGGCGGCCGAGGAGATCCAGGCGCTCTACCTGGCCGGGCGCAAGGACGAGGCGTTCGCCGCGATCCCCGACGAGCTGGCCGACGGCATCTCCCTGGTCGGCCCGCCCGGCCGCATCCGCGAGCGCCTGGAACCGTGGCGCAGGAGCCCGGTGAGCACCCTGCTGGTCATGGGCCCCCACGACGAGCCCTCCCTGAAGGTCGTCCGCGACCTCGTCCTGGGCTAGCCGCCGGCCGCTCCGCCGCCGGCGTCCCTTCCCGCCGTGCCACACCGCGCCGCGCCGCGCCGCGCCGGTCACCCTCCCACCCCTTCCTGGCATCTCCTCGCCTCTTAAACTATCGAATGTGCTACGTTCGTTCATGTAGCGATAGTTTTTATCTTGAGCCATGGAGACGCAATGGGTCCCGCACCGTCCACATCCACCTCCGCCACCACCGGACGACGCCGGTGGGCGCGCCGGCTGCTGCTTTCCCTGACGGTCGTCGTGACGCTGCTCCTGGCCGGCGGAGGGTGGGTGGTGTACCAGCACACCTACGACATCCGGGAGGAGCAGGTGACCATCACCGGCGGCGCGCAGCCGCTGAAGGGGGTGATCGCCTGGCCGACCGGGGGGCGGGGGCCGTACGGGCTGGTGGTCTTCGTCCACGGGGACGGTCCGATCGACGCCACGCACGACACCTTCTACCGCCCGGCCTGGGAGGCGCTCGCACGCGCGGGCTACGCCTCGCTGTCGTGGAACAAGCCGGGACTGGCGGGCGCCCCGGGCAACTGGCTGCACCAGAGCATGCAGGACCGGGCGGAGGAGACCATGGCCGCCATCGCCTGGGCGAAGAAGCTGCCGGACGTCGACCCGGCGCGGATCGGGCTGTGGGGCGCCAGCCAGGCCGGCTGGGTGCTGCCCGAGGTCGCCGCGCGCACGCCCGGCCTGAAGTTCGTCATCGCCGTCTCCCCGGCGATCAACTGGCTCCGGCAGGGCCGCTACAACCTGCTGGCCGAGCTGAAGGAGCGCGGCGCCTCACCGGAGGAGACCAGGGCCGCGGTGGCCCGCAGCGACGAGACGCTGGAGCACCTGCGCAAGGGGTCCACCTTCGAGCGGTACCGGGCCGCCGTCGGCGACGTGGACGGCATGACGCCCGACCGCTGGCGGTTCGTCATGACCAACTACACCTCCGACGCCTCCGACGACCTGGCCGAGATGCGGACCCCGGTCCTGCTGATGCTGGGCGGGCATGACGTCAACGTCGACGTCGACGAGACCGAGGACACCTACCGCAGGCTCCTGACCCGGCCCGGTCAGCTCCAGGTCCGGCGCTATCCCGACGCCACCCACTCCATGGCGCGCAAGGACGTCGAGGACTCGGAGCTGCGGGCCCTCGTCCTCGCTCTGGCGGCCCCCCGCTCCCTGACCGTCGAGGGATACCTGGACGACATGCGCCGCTACGTGGAGAGCCTGGAAGCGCAGCAGTGAGCGCTCCCGGCCTGCGGGTGCGGGTCACCGCGCCCGGGGGTGGGCGCCGGGGGCGGCGACCCAGCCCGAGGACTCGTAAGCGACCTTGAATCCCTCGCGGAAGGGGAGGTGCACGGTGCGGCCGTCCCCGGGGGCCTCCCCGTCCGGGCTCTCACCCGGATCCCCGCCCGGGTCCTCGTCCGGGTCCTCGTCCGGGCCCCGGTATTCGAAGGCCAGCAGGCGCGCCCCGGACTCGTCGACGACCAGCCGGACGGCGCCGTCCTCCAGGGTGACCGCGGCGCCGGTGCGGCCGAGCGGGTCGGTGACCCCCCGTTGCAGGGTGAGGCCCGGCTGGGCGGCGAGGATCCGCAACATCGCGGCGCGCGTGGCCGGGGACGCCGGGGAGGACAGCAGGTGGCGCGCGGCGCCGAACGCGAAGGCCGGGAAGGACGGGAGGGACCCGTCCCCGCCGGCCCGGTGCGCCGCCCGCAGCCACCGTTCGAGCTCCCCGGCGTCGCCGGGCAGCCGCCGGACGTCGTCCATGGTCAGCGTCCGGTCGCCGACCTCCCACTTCAGGGAGATCCGGGAGAAGTCCCGCCGCTGCGGCCCCGGCCACAGGCGCGGGGAGCCCTTCTCCTTCCAGGCGGCCTCGTCGGCCCGGTCGGCGAAGGCGACCTCGACATCCTGGTTGAACAGCCCGCTGCCGTCGCGTCCGTCGTACCAGAGCTCGTCGGAGTGCGCGACCACCGCGCCGGACTCCACCGGCTCGAAGGTCCGGGTCCGCTCGAACCAGTAGCGGCCCCGCGGCTCCCCCTCGTCCGCCACCCGCTCTGCCCCCGCCAGCAGGAGCGACCGGGCGTCGAGTGTCACGGTGGGCGCGGCCGGGGCTTCGGGAGAGGCCGAGGATCCGGAGAGGACCCCGCCTCCGCCCGGCTCGCCGGACGCCGTACCGGTGACGGCCGCCGGTACGGCCACGGCCGCGACCAGCCCCGCGACGGCCGTGCCCGCCAGGGCCAGGCGCGTCCCCCGGGGCAGGGAGCGGACGCGGAGGAAGGTGCGGCGGGGCCGGGGGGTGGCCAGGACACGGGCGAGATCGGCCTCGCGGCGGCGCCGGTAGGTCTCGTCCAGGACGTCGTCGGGGCGCAGGGCCACGATCAGGTCGTCGGTCGTCATCTCTGCTCCTGAAGGGTCGTACGGGCGAGGTTCAGCGCATCGGCCAGACGGCGGCGCGCACGGTGCAGCCGGACCGAGAACGCCCGGGCCGAGCAGCCCGCCACCTTGGCGGCCTCGGCCGGGCCCAGGCCGTACCAGCTGGCCAGGATCACCGCCTCGACCTCGTGCTCGGGGAGTACGGCGAGCGCCTCCAGCGCCGCCCGCCGCTCGGAGACCTCATCCGCCACGTCCCCCTCCGGGACCAGCGCGACGAGCCGCTCGGCGGAGGTCACCCACCGTGGGCCGCGCTCGTGGTGCTTGCGCAGCAGGTTGCGGGCCACGCCCAGCAGCCAGGGCAGCGGCCGGTCCGGCACGCTGTCCAGCCGCCGCCAGGCGATCAGGAAGGTCTCGCTGGCGACGTCCTCGGCCGCCTGCCGCTCGGCCCGCAGCAACGCGTAGCCGAGCACGTTCCGGTAGTGCCGGTCGTACAGCGCGGTGAACCGCGCTTCGGGATCGTCCACACCCAGTAGTCCCTCTCCGGGGCCCTCGATTACCGGCCCGGGCGGAGAAAATCCTCCCGGGCCGGTCTGCCGCTCCCGGGAGAGGGGCGGGGCCCCTCAGTGCGGGAGCGGGGCAGGGGTCCTCAGTCCGGGCGCGGGGCGGGGTCGGCGGTGACCGAGCGGAGCAGCGGGGCGCTCGCCGCGCCCGCGCCGATCACCCCGGCGAAGCCGAGGGTCACGCAGACCAGCAGGATGGTCATCCCGCCGATGTTCACCGAGGAGAACGAGAACGGCACGGCGCAGAACATCCCGACCAGGATGGATCCGCCGCCCATGACCGCCAGCGGGACGAGCGTCTCGGCGCGGCGCGCCCGGTTGAGGACCTCCAGCGGGGTGCCCGCCAGCCGGAGCAGGGCGTAGGTCTGCCGGCGGTCGAGGATCGAGGAGGCCGCGGTGATCCCGGCGCTGACGACGGCGACCAGGAACGAGACGGTGAGCACGACGACGGTTCCGGTGCCGACGTCCTTCAGCAGCAGGACGCCGAAGCGCTCCTCGTCGGCGGCGGAGGTGGCCGTACGGCCGGGGACCAGTCCGCCGAGCGCGGTCCTGGCCCGGTCCACCGCCGCCTCGTCCGCCGCCGTCTCGTCCGCCGCCGTCTCGTCCGCCGCCGTCTCGTCCGCCCGCGCCGGCTTCCCGACGGTGACGGCGAGGAACCTGCTCTCGCCCGTGCCCGTCACCGCCACCCGCGCCGGGACGCCCGCCTCCGACAGGCGCTCCCGGGCCTCGGCGGTGAGCTGGGACGCCTGGGCGGTGGGGACCGTGACGCGCAGGGTGGCGGCGTCCGCGTCCCCGAGCAGGCCGCTCGACGGGCTCAGGAACCCGATGAACCCGGCCACGAACCCGGTCATGGCCACCCCGCTCACGGTCCGCCAGGCCGCCCGGGGGTCGTCGACCAGGCGGCGCCCGGCCAGCAGGCGGGCGGGCCCGCGCGCCGTCCGGGCCGTGATCCCGCCGATCACCCCGACCACCCAGGGGCCGGTCAGGTTGATGGCGAGGAACGCCAGGCCGAGCACGACGGCGACCACCCCGGCCGCGGAGCCGGCACCGAGCGTGGGCACCACCGCCAGGACGGCCAGCAGCGCGACGACCCGGACCACCCGCATGGCCGGAGGGGTCTCCCGCCGGGCCACGCCCAGCGGGCTGACCACGACCCGGCGCAGCCCGACGACCGCGGACAGGCCGACGAGCAGCGGCACGGCCCCCAGGACGGCGAGCGTGTACGGCACGTCCGGCCACAGGTCGGCGGCGAACCAGGAACCGCCCCCGATCTCGATCCCGGCCAGCAACGGGGTGAGCAGGCCGTACAGGACCGTGCCCGCGACCGCGCCGGCCACCGCGGTGATCACCGCCTCGGCGACGGTCATCGTCACCACCTGTCCGGGGGTGGCGCCGACCAGCCGCAGCGCGGCCAGCCGCTGGTCGCGGCGGGCCACCGTGAGCCGGGCCGCCGCGCCCCCGAACACCAGCAGCGGCACGGCCATGAGCACGGTCGCGATCAGCGCGAGCGCCTGGTACGCCTGGGCGTCGGGCGAGGGGGTCCCGGTGAAGTCCGCCACCCGCGTCGGCGGGAACCCGTCGCGCGGGTCGCCGGTGGCCGCGGCCCTCATGATCGGGGAGTCCGGCGCCTGGCCGCGGACCGCGACCAGCTCGCCGGGGTGGACCAGCGCCTCGTCCCCGATGGTCCCGGCGACCTTCTCCGGGAACCGGCCCGCGAGCTCACCGGCCGGGAGCTCGCGGGCGAGTTCCGCCAGCGCCGGGGAGAACCAGACCTCGCCCGGGGCGGGAAGCCGGTCCAGGCCGGGCGGCGGGGCCGTCCCGGGCTTCAGCACGGCCAGGTCCACGACCGTGACGGTCCGGTCGCGCACATAGTCCTTGCGCACCGCCTGGACGGCCACGGCCGCCGTGCCCGCCGCGACCGGGTTGCGCCACGCCTCCCGCTCGGCCCGGCCCTGGAAGGCCACGTTGGCCGAGACGGAGAAGATCAGGAGCGCGGTGCTGACCGCCACCGCCACCGCGGTCAGCCCCGCGCCCAGCAGCCCCCGGCGCCCGCCGCCGCGCAGCAGCCGCCAGCTCAGCCCCAGCAGCCCGCTCATCCGTTCCTCCCGGGCAGGATCCGGGTCAGGGAGCCCGGCCCGTCGTTTCCGGGATGTCCCCGCACGTCATGGCCGGGATGAGCCTGGGCATCATGGCCGGGGTAACCCCGCGCGTCATGCCCCGGGTACGGCCCGGCCGCCGTGCCCGCGCCGGTGAGGATGCGGCCGTCGCGCACCTCTACCGTGCGGTCGCACCAGCGGGCCACCTGCGGATCGTGGGTGACCACCACCAGCGAGGCGTCGTTGCCCCGGGTCGCCTCCACCAGCAGGCGCATCGTGTCGTGCCCGGTGGCCTGGTCGAGCGCGCCGGTCGGCTCGTCGGCGAAGACCACCGCGGGCCGGGTGATCAGCGCGCGGGCGATCGCCACCCGCTGGGCCTGTCCGCCGGACAGCTCGCCGGGCCGCCGTCCCTCCATGCCGCCCAGCCCGAGCGGGCCGAACCACTCCCGCGCCCGCCGTACGGCCTCGGCCCGGGACGTCCCGCCGAGCATGAGGGGCAGCGCGACGTTCTCCTCGGCCGGGAGCTCGGGCAGGAGCTGGCCGAACTGGAACACGAACCCGAACCGGGTCCGGCGCAGGGCGCTGCGCTGCCGCTCCCCCATCGCGTCCACCCGCTGCCCGAGCAGGTGCACCTCACCCGCGTCCGGCCGGGTGATCCCCGCCAGACAGTGCAGCAGGGTGGACTTCCCCGACCCGCTCGGTCCCATGATCGCCACAGCCTCGCCGCGCCCGACCGCCAGCCCGACGCCGTCCAGCGCCACGGTCGAGCCGAACCGTTTCACCAGGTCGAATCCCTCAAGAACAACAGCCGTCATGGTGAACGACTCTCCCGTCCGGGAGCGCCCCCGCGGATCGGCCGGGCGTCCGATCCTCCCCCGGAGGTCTCGTCCGAACGGCCGATGGTCTGCCTCCACCGGGCGGCTGGCAGAATCGATCACGTGACGATTCGGGTTCTCATCGCCGACGACCAGGAGCTTGTCCGGACCGGTTTCCGGATGATCCTGGACGCCCAGCCGGACATGGAGGTCGTGGCGACCGCCGCGGACGGCGCCGAGGCGGTGGAGCACGCGCGGCGGCTCCGGCCCGACGTGTGCCTGCTCGACATCCGGATGCCGCGGCTGGACGGGCTGGAGGCCACCCGGATCCTCGCCGGGCCCGGGGTCGCCGACCCGATGCGCGTGGTCATCGTCACCACGTTCGACCTCGACGAGTACGTCTACGGGGCGCTGCGCTCGGGGGCGACCGGGTTCCTGCTCAAGGACAGCGGCCCGGCCCTGCTGATCGAGGCGATCCGGGCGGCGGCGGCCGGGGACGCGCTGGTCTCGCCGTCGGTGACCGTACGGCTGCTGGAGCACCTGGCCCGTCCCCCGGCGGGCCGCGCCGTCCGGCCGCCCGTCGATCCGCTGACGGAGCGGGAGCTCGACGTGGTCCGGCTGGTGGCCCGGGGCCGGACCAACCAGGAGGTCGCCGCGGAGCTGTTCGTCTCGCTCTCGACGGTCAAGACGCACCTCGGCAGCGTCCAGGCCAAGCTCGGGGCAAGGAATCGCGTGGAGATCGCCGCCTGGGCCTGGGAGTCCGGCGTGGTGAGTTGATTGGGAAAGGCTCCGGAGGGATAGAAGAAGGGCAGGTCCTTCAGCGCATGCCGGGGGGAGATTCACATGCGCCCGCTCTCGCCCTCACGCAGGAGATCCGCTTCGGCGGTCTACGCGGCTCTGGCCGTCCAGGTGCTCGCCGTCGCCGCCCTCGTCGTGTTCGAACAGGTACGGGGGGCACGGCTGGCACTGGAGATCGCAGCCTTCGACGCCGACGCCCAGGCCTCCGGGGCCCGTGCCGTCGCCGGGGCGGCGACCGTCTTCGCCCTTCTGATCCTGTCCGCCGGGGCGGCCACGATCTCCGTGATCATCACCTATCTGCTCTGGCTCGTCCGGATGCGCCCGGGAGCCGGCCCCGCCGCCCCGTCGGTGAGGTCGCTGCTGGGCGGCTGGTTCGTGCCGGTGGTCAACCTGGCCGCCCCGCCGGTGCTGCTGGACCGCCTCTGGCAGGGCTGCCGGCCGGCCGAGGGCCGTCGCAGCCACTGGCTGGCCCTGCTGGCCGCCTGGTGGCTGAGCTGGCTGGCCGCGATCGTCCTGATCGTGCGGTTGCCGTTCAGCTCGCACGCGGCGACGGGCCTGACCGGCCTCGGCCCGGCCGAGCTGGCCGCCGTGGCCCTGTCGGCGGTGCTGTGCGCGGCGACCGTCCAGCAGATCACCGGGGCCCAGACGTCCGGCGCCCGGCACCGGCGCCCGGCCAAGGCCGCGCCCGCCCTCCAGCAGGCCGTGCCGAACATCGGCACCCCCGCGTCCTGACCGGCGCGGCCCGGCCCTCGTGTCCCGGCCCGCGCGTCCTGACGGGCGGGCCGGGCCGGGCCGATGATCAGGACGGGCGGTGCCGCGCCTCAGCGCTCCCACGCCCTGATCAGCAGCCAGCCCTCACCCGCGGTGTCGAAGCGGAGCTCGTAGGTGCCCAGGCGACGGCCGGGGCTGGCCTCGACCCGCCAGAAGCGGCGCTCTCCGGGATCGTCCTCGGAGGTCTTCCACCACTCTCGGGCGACCACCCAGTGGTCGACCACCCGGCGGACGGCGTAGAGCCGGTCCTGCCAGACGAACTGAATCGGCTCCCCCTCACGGGTCCAGACCTCGATCGGGTCGCCGTAGAGTCTGCTCAAGGCGGATCTTCCCCCCGCGGCTTCGGGACGATCACCCGGGGGAAGACGGGTCTTCATCTCTCGAACATACGTTCTCACCAGGGGTCGGCGCAAGTCCCGTCCGATCGCCCGCGGAACGGCTCTCCCCCGGCTCACGGGGACGGGCGCAGCTCCCCCACCTGCCGGACGAGAGGGTTGGCGTCCACCGAGTTTCGGACGCCGAAGGCCACGCTGCCCGCCCGGTAGCGGTCGTCGGACCACTCGACCGGGCGGCCCTCGGGGGTGGTGGTGACCCTCCGCTGCCGCAACAACGGGCTGCCCCGCCGTACGGCCAGCAGCCGGGCGTCCTCGGTCCCCGCCGCGATCGCGTCCAGGAGGTGCTCCCCGTAGGCGAAGACCAGCCCCACGCTCTCGCGGAGGGCCCGGGTGACCGACGCGCAGTCGGCGTCGAGGCGCTCGACGGCCGGGGCGATCCAGCCCGCGTAGACCGTGCGTTCCAGCATCACCGGCTCGCCCTCCAGCGAACGGAGGCGGAGCACCGACAGGACCGGATCACCGGGGCGCAGGGCCAGCCGGGCGGCCTCCGTGGCGTCCGCGGCCCGGCGGTCCTGCCGGAGCACCCGGCCGCCGACCTCGTAGCCCATCGACCACGCCCACTGGGCGAAGCTGTGCAGTTCGGCGAAGCTCTGACTGCGCTCGCGCCCGAGCACGATGCGTCTGGCCCCCTGCCGGGAACCGACCAGCCCCTCGGCGCCGAGCACGGCCACCGCCTGGCGGACGGTGCCGCGCGAGACCGCGAAGCGGACGGCGAGCTCGGCCTCGGAGGGCAGCTGGGCGCCCACGGCGTACTCGCCGCGCGTGATCGAGTCGCGCAGCTCTCCGGCGATCTGTGCGTACCGGGCGGCCATAACTCCCTCGCTGTGCGCACCGGCTGTCGGCTCCGCCTCCACACTAGGCAAGGATCGATCACCGCTGAAGGAGCGGTCCTTACATTCCATACATGGACGTCGGCCGTTCATCCGGAGGAAACCGGAGACCGGGGCACCGGGCCTAGCTTGTTCAGACAAGTTCGCCTAGTTTCATGGCATATCGCGCGACACCCCCGCTGGGAGACATCGTGATCGCTTCCCGAATCCGTACCGCCGGCCTGGCCGCTCTTCTCCTGGTGGGGACCGCGGCGTGCGGAGCCGCCCCGCAGACCGACACCCCCGAGGGCACCGCCGGCAGCGGCTCCGCCCCCGGCGTGAACGCCAGGACCGCCACCTCCGCCGCCGACTTCGGCGGGATGGACAAGCTCGTCGAGGCGGCCAAGAAGGAGGGCAGGCTCCACGTCATCGCCCTGCCGCACGACTGGGCCAACTACGGCAAGATCATCGAGACCTTCAAGGCGAAGTACGGCATCGAGATCGAGGAGGAGACCCCCGACGCCTCCAGCGCCGACGAGATCAACGCGGTGAAGACGCGCAAGGGCCAGGACCGCGCTCCCGACGTGCTCGACATCGGCCAGTCCTTCGCCATCAGCGGCGCGGCCGAGGGCCTGTTCGCTCCCTACAAGGTGCAGACCTGGGACAAGATCCCGGCCAACCAGAAGGACCCGAACGGCCTCTGGACCAACGACTACGGCGGCTACATCTCGATCGGCTGCGACGCCAAGAAGATCACCGAGTGCCCGGAGACCTTCGCCGACCTGCTCAAGCCGGAGTACAAGGGCAAGGTCGCCCTGAACGGCAACCCGACGCAGTCCGGCTCGGCCTTCGGCGGCGTCTACGCGGCGGCCCTGGCCAACGGCGGCTCCTTCGACGACATCCAGCCCGGCCTGGACTTCTTCAAGAAGCTGAAGGAGGCCGGCAACTTCAACCCGGTGGAGACCACCCCGGCCACCATCGAGAAGGGCGAGACCCAGATCAGCATCGACTGGGACTACAACAACGCCGCCTACGGCCCCGTGATGGCCGGCAAGGGCATCGACTGGAAGACCGTCGTCCCGACCGACGGCAAGTACTTCCAGCTCTACGCCCAGGCGATCAACAAGGACGCCCCGCACCCGGCCGCCGCCCGCCTGTGGCAGGAGTTCCTCTACAGCCCCGAGGGCCAGAACCTCTATCTCGGCGGCTTCGCCCGCCCGGTGCTGCTGCCCGCGATGCAGGCCGACGGCTCGGTGGACAAGGCCGCCGCGGCCAACCTGCCCCCGGTCGAGGGCGAGCCGGCCTTCCCGACGGAGGCCCAGATCAACAAGGCCAAGGAGGTCCTGGCCACCGGCTGGGGCGCCGCGGTCGGCGGATGATGGTCTCTCTCACCGGAGACCCCGGGGAGACCGGGGAGACCGGGCGCGCGGCCGCTGCGAGCGGTGGCCGCCGCGCCCGGGTCCGCGGCGGCCGCAACCGGCCCGGGAGCTGGCCGGCGGCCGTCCCCCTGCTCGCCTTCACCGCGGTCGCGTTCGGGATCCCGGCGGTCGCGCTGCTGCTGGGCGCCTTCACCGTCCGGGACCCGGAGACCCGGCTCTCGTCCTTCAGCACCGCCAACGTGGCCGGGAGCCTCCAGGGCGCCTATCTGAACACCCTGGTCAGCAGCGTGCAGCTGTCCGCCGTGGTCGCGCTGCTCGGCGCGGTGCTGGGCACCTTCCTCGCCCAGGCCGTGGTCACCTCCCGGTTCCGGGCGCTGCGCGAGACGGTGCTGACCGCCTCGGGCGTGCTGGCCAACTTCGGGGGCGTGCCGCTGGCGTTCACCTGGGTCGCCACACTGGGCAACTCGGGTGTTCTCACCCAGGCTTTCGGGCTGGACGCCCACGGCTGGAGCCTCTACACCTTCTGGGGCCTGGCGGTGGTCTACCTGTACTTCTCGGTCCCGCTGATGGTGCTGGTCATGGTGCCCGCCCTGGACGGGCTGAAGGCGCAGTGGCGGGAGGCGGCGAGCAACAGCGGCGCCACCGCCTGGCAGTACTGGCGGCACGTCGGCGTGCCCGTGCTGACCCCCTCGCTGCTCGGCGGCACGGTGCTGCTGTTCGGCGGCGCCTTCGCCGCCTACGCCACCGCCAAGGCCATGGTCGGCAGCACCGTCCCCCTGGTCACCCTGCAGATCGCCGACGCGCTCACCGGTGACGTGCTGATCGGCCACGAGAACATCGCCCTCGCGCTCAGCCTCGACATGATCATCGTGGCGGCGCTCGTGATGGCGGTCTATCTGCCCCTGCAGAGGAGGAGCGGCCGATGGCTGCGGTGACCCCGATCCTTCCGGGAGACGCCGGCGAGGCCCCCGCGGCGGGGGCGCCGGCTCGCCCGGGGCGCCCGGCACGCAGGCGTGTCTGGCGCGGGGTCGTCCTGATCGTCGCGGCGGCCTACTTCCTGGTCCCCATGGGCGCCTCGTTCTGGTTCACCGTCCACAGCGAGCAGCAGGGCTTCTCGCTGTCCACCTACGCGGAGATCCTCTCCGCCGAGGGCTTCGCGGCGAGCATGCTGCTCTCCCTCGCCCTGGCCGCGGCCACGATCGCGGTGGTGCTGGCGCTCACCCTGCCGGCGCTGCTCGCCGTACGGCTCGGCGCACCCCGGCTCCGGCCGGTGCTGGAGGTGGTCTGCACGCTCCCGCTGGTCGTCCCGCCGATCACCTTCGTGACCGGGATCAGCACCGTGCTGCGCTGGGGACCCGACTACCTGGCCGCGACGCCGTTCTGGGCGACGTTGATCGCGATCCAGGACGAGACGTTCCCCGTGGTGCTCGTCATGGCCTACGTGGTGCTGGCCCTGCCGTTCGTCCACCGGTCGCTGGACGCCGGGTTGCGCGCCGTCGACGTGCGCACGCTCGTGGAGGCCGCCCGCAACCTGGGCGCCTCGTGGCCGCACGTGATGTTCCGAGTGATCATCCCCAACCTGCGCCCGGCCATCGCCTCGGCCTCGTTCCTCACCCTGGCGCTCGTGCTCGGCGAGTACACCGTCGCGGCGCTGTTGGGCTACCAGACCTTCCCGGTCTGGATCGTGACGGTCTCCGGGGCGAACGGCCGGCTCTCGGTGGCCGTCTCGATCCTCAGCCTGTTGATCACCTGGTTGCTGCTGCTGGTCCTGTCCGGCGCGGGAACCAAGCGAAAGGACGCGTGATGAAGACCTCCGGCGTCGAGTTCCGGGGACTGCGCCGGGTGTTCGGCTCCACGGTCGCCCTGGACGGGCTGGACCTCGCCGTCGAGCCCGGCGAGCTGATGGCGCTGCTCGGCCCGTCGGGCTGCGGCAAGACCACGGCGCTGCGCTGCGTCGCGGGCTTCGAGCACCCCGACGCGGGCGCGGTGCTGATCGACGGCAAGGACATCACCCGCCTGCCCGCCAACCGCAGGGACGCGGGCATGGTCTTCCAGTCCTACTCGCTCTTCCCCAACCTGAACGCCCGCGACAACGTGGCGTTCGGCCTGCGGGTGCGCAAGGTGCCCGCCGCCCGGCGGCACGCCCGCGCGGCCGAGCTGCTGGAGCTGGTCGGCCTGCCCGAGCACGGCGGGCGCTACCCGCACGAGCTCTCCGGCGGCCAGCAGCAGCGCGTCGCCCTCGCGCGGGCGCTGGCGCTGGAACCGCGGGTGCTCCTGCTCGACGAACCGCTCTCGGCCCTGGACGCCAAGGTCCGCGTCACTCTGCGGGAGGAGATCCGCCGGCTCCAGCTCGACCTCGGCATCACCACGATCTTCGTGACGCACGACCAGGAGGAGGCGCTGTCGATCGCCGACCGGGTCGCGGTCCTCCGCGCCGGGCGGCTGGAGCAGGCCGGATCGCCCGCCGAGATCTACGACCGGCCCGCGACGCCGTTCGTGGCCGAGTTCGTCGGCGCCATGAACCACCTTCCCGGCCGCCTGTCCGGCGGCGGGGTCACGGTCCTGGGCCGGCTCCTGCCCGTGGACGGCCCGATCCCGGAGGGGCCGGAGGTGGACGTGCTGGTACGGCCGGAGGCCGTGGTCGTCACGCCCATGGCCGGCGACGGTCCCTCCGCCGGCGAGGACCGGGAACCCGCCGCGGCAGGCCGGGAGTCCCCCGGCTCCGGTGGCCGGGCGGTCGTCGTGGCCTCGTCGTTCCGCGGCTCCTCCGCCCGGCTCCGGATCCGGCTCGGCGACGTGGAGCTCCTCGCCGACGTCCCGGGGCACGACGCGGTACGGCTCGCCCCCGGCACCCCGGTGACGGTCGACCTCGTCCGCCGCCCCGTCCTGGTCGCCCCCTCCGCCCGTCCCTCCCCCGCTCCCCTCACCGCAGGCGCCGCCGTACGGCGAGACGCGGGGTGAGCCTGCGGGCCGTCCTGTTCGACATGGACGGGACACTCGTGGACACCGAGGAACTGTGGTGGGAGGCGTGCGCGGCGGTCGCCGGGGAGCTGGGCGTGGAGCTGACCGGGACGGACGGCGAGGCCGTGCTGGGCCGCCCGGTCGAGCACACCGCCGCGCACCTGGTACGGCGCGCGAGAAGCGGACACGGGCGCGGGCCGGGGACCCCGGCGGTGGACAGGGCGGAGACCGTGGAGAAGACGAGGGAGGCAGGGACCGCGGAGACGGCCGAGACCACGGAGCCGGCGGAGAGGGTCGAGACGGTCGCGGCCCGGCTCACCGACGCCTTCGCCGAGCGGGTCGCGGCCGGGGTCACTCCCCTGCCCGGCGCGCTGCGGCTCCTGGACGGCCTCGGCGCGGCGGGCGTGCCGATCGCCCTGGTCAGCGCCTCTCCCCGGCGGATCGTGGACATCGTTCTCCGCACGGTCGGGGCCGGACGGTTCCGCCTGGTGGTGGCCGCCGAGGACGCCGGACGCGCCAAGCCCGCGCCCGACCCCTACCTGAGGGCGGCGGCCGGGCTGGGGGTGGAGCCGGGAGACTGCGTGGCCGTGGAGGACAGCCCCACCGGCATCGCGGCGGCCCGCACGGCCGGGTGCCGGGTGGTGGCGGTGTCCTCGCACCGTCCCGGAACGGCGCAATCCCTCCCGGCCGGGCCCGGGGCGGCGCCGTACGACGTGGCCATGACCGTGGAGAGCCTGGAGCAGGTGGACCTGTCGACGCTGCGACTGCTGGCGGCGGGGAGATCTCGGTAGGCTGAGCCACCTTACGTGACGGCACAAGCGGCAGGTATGACGGTGAACAACCTCAGTCCGGGTGATCCCCTCCAGATCGGACAGTACCGAGTGCTCGGCCGGCTGGGCCGGGGCGGCATGGGCACCGTCTACCTCGGCCAGGCTCCCGACGGGCAGCAGGTCGCCATCAAGGTGATCAACTCGGAGTACAGCCAGCACGAGCAGTTCCGGATGCGCTTCCGCCGGGAGGCCGACGCCGCCCGGCGGGTCCGGCGGTTCTGCACGGCCGCGGTGCTGGACGCGGCGCTCGACGGCGACCAGCTCTACGTGGTCACCGAGTTCGTGCCCGGCCCCAACCTGGAGGAGGCCGTCCGCTCGGGCGGTCCGCTCCGAGGCTCCAGCCTCGACGCGCTCGCGGTCGGTGTGGCCACCGCGCTGACCGCGATCCACGGCGCGGGGGTCGTGCACCGCGATCTCAAGCCGTCCAACGTGCTGCTCTCCACGGTCGGCCCCCGGGTGATCGACTTCGGCATCGCCCGCGCCCTCGACACGCTCAGCGGGGTGACCGGGACCGGCGAGGTGATCGGGACCCCGCGTTACATGGCTCCGGAGGTGCTGCGCGGCGAGCCGGTCTCCCCCGCCTGCGACGTGTTCTCCTGGGGCTGCCTGGTGGCCTTCGCCGCGAGCGGCCGGCCGCCGTTCGGCGGCGAGGCGCTGCACGCGGTGCTCTACCAGGTGCTCAACACCGACCCCGTGCTGGAGGGCATGGAGCCCGGCCTGCGCGAGCTGGTCGCGTACGCCATGGACAAGGAGCCGGGCCGCCGTCCCACCGCCCAGCAGGTGCTCGACCATCTGGTCGGCCGCTCGGCGGCTCCGGAGCAGACGGCGCACTCCGTACAGGCGGTGTGGCAGCAGAGCCCTTCCGCTCCGCAGGGATCTTCCGCGTCCCAGAATCCTTCCGCGCCGCAGAGTCCGCCCGCGCCGCACGGGACCATCCCGTGGACGGGTGCCGTACAGGCCGGGCCGTCGCACCGGTCCGGGCAGACCCACACGGGCCAGACGCTTCACGCGGGCCAGACCTTCCACGGCGGACAGGCCCCCCATTCCGGCGGTCCCGGGCAGACCGGGCCGACCGCCGCGTGGCCGCCCGGCGAGACGCACACGTCCGGCCCCGGCCAGGCCGCCCCCGGCTCCCGCGCCCCGGACGCCAGGCGGAAGAAGGTCGTGATCGGGGCGACGGTCGCGGCCCTGGTCGCGGCGGCCCTCGGGGTCGGCGGTTACCTCGCGCTCGCCTCCGGCGGCCCTCCGACGGATCTGACCCTGCTCTACCAGGACGACTTCACCCAGAGCAGCGGCTGGCTCGGCGGCAAGTACGACGGGCAGACGATCAAGTACGGCCACGCGCCCGAGGGCTACTACGCGATCGACGTGAACGGCGACGACCGGATCCGGCGCGTGCCCGCGCCCGTCCCCTTCCTGACCGAGCCCTCCCCCACGCCCGTCCCCACCCCCGACCCTTCGGTCACCCCCACGCCCGCCATCCCGGCGCGGCTCCTCCTCGGCGTGGACGTCACCGTCCGCGGCGGCAGCTCCGGCACCGGCGAGTACGGGCTCTTCTGCCGGGGCGATGACGACACCGAGGCGACCCGGTACGAGTTCCTACTGGACACCTCCGGCAAGGCCCGGGTCCGCCGGGCCGTCAAGAGCGCCGGGGGCGACCTCAGCGAGCCGGTCCAGCTGGAGCTGGAGAAGGGCAAGCCCGTCCGGCTCCAGGCCGAGTGCTCGGGCGGCCAGGACGGCGTGCGCCTGAGCATGTGGGTCAACGGTGAGCGGGTGCACTCCGTCCTGGACGAGAACCCGCTGCCCGCCGGGGAGGTCGGCATGATCGTCAGGGTGGAGGAGAAGAGCGGCGCCGTCCTGAAGACGTCCTACGACAACTTCACGATGCACGGCCCGGCCACCGCGAAGAAGCAGCCCTGACGGCCCGGCTCCGCGCGGTTCCCGGAGATCCGCTCCGGGGGAACAACGAATGATCGGATCTGAGTTGGGGATGACCGAATCACTCGCCCGAACGAAGGAGTCCGGCACGATGCGCGCCATAGTCGTCTCCGCCACCGGCGGCCCCGAGGTCCTCACCTACTCGGACTGCCCGGAGCCCGAGCTGAACCCCGGTGACGTCCTGGTCGACGTCACCGCCAGCGGCGTGAACTTCATCGACGTCTACCACCGGATCGGCCGCTACCCGCTCTCGCTCCCCTTCGTCCCCGGCAACGAGGGCGCGGGCACGGTCGCCGCGGTCGGCGAGGACGTGGAGGGCGTTTCCGTCGGCGACAAGGTGGCCTGGGCGAACGTGATGGGCAGCTACGCCGAGAGGGCCGTGGTGCCGGTCTCCCACCTGCTCGTGCTCCCTGAGGGGGTCGAGCCGGAGGTCGCGGCGGCCGTCAGTCTCCAGGGCCTCACCGCGCACTACCTGACCCACTCGGTGCACGAGGTGCGGCCGGGCGACGACGTTCTGGTGCACGCGGCGGCCGGGGGCATGGGCCTGCTGCTCGTCCAGATCGCCAAACTCCGCGGAGCCCGGGTGATCGGCACCGTCTCCACCGAGGAGAAGGAGGAGCTGGCCCGGCAGGCGGGGGCCGACGAGGTCCTGCGCTACCGGGGCTTCGCCGACGCCGTCCGCGACCTGACCGGCTCGGGGGTGCACGTCGTCTACGACGGCGTGGGCGCGACCACCTTCGAGGAGAGCCTGGCCGCCCTGCGCCCGCGCGGCATGATGGCCCTGTACGGCCAGGCCAGCGGCCCGGTCCCGCCGGTCGATCCCCAGGTCCTGGCCAGGGGAGGCTCGCTGTTCCTGACCCGGCCCACCCTGGCGGCCTACATCGCCACCCGTGACGAGCTGGCCTGGCGGGCCTCCGACATCTTCGGCTGGGTGGCCTCCGGTGAGCTGCGGGTGCACATCTCCCGCCGCTACCCCCTGTCCGAGGCGGCCCGCGCCCACGAGGACCTTGAGGCCCGCCGTACCACCGGCAAGGTCCTGCTCATCCCCTGAGCCCGCCGCACCGCCGGCAGATCCCCGCCCCTCCCCCGACGCGCGTTCCCGTACGGCCGCCGCCTCGTCTCCGAGGCGGCGGCCGTACGTCATTCCGTCGATTCCGTCGATTCCGTCGATTCCGGCGGGTCCTGACCGCCGAGACCGACGGGGAAGGCGTCGAAGTTGACGATGACCCGCGCGGTGCCCGGGGTGTCCTCCTCACGGCCCCGCACCTTCTCGACGTGGGCGTCGACGACCCGCGAGACCTCCCGGACGAGACCGGCGAGCTCCTCCCGGGTCATGCGCACGACGGCGTGCAGGTTGACCGTGGCCTCGACCCACTCGCGGGGAGTGGTCCGCGATTCCTCCAGCCAGCGGCCGAGTTCGGCGCCGCGCTTGCGGAGCAGTTCGGCGAGCAGGAACTCCGCCGCCTGCGCCGTGTCGGGGTCGCGGCGGAACCGGTCCCCGTCGAACCCGAACCGCCGGGAGCGCCACCAGCGCTCCTTGCCCTTCCCACGCCCGGACACCTCCTCGATGAGGCCGTGCCGGGCGAGCTGGCGCAGGTGGTAGCTCGTCGAGCCGGTGTTCTCCCCGGTACGGGCGGCGAGCTGGGTCGCCGTGGCGGGACCGTGGTGGTCGAGCAGTTCCAGCAGCTGAAGCCGTACCGGGTGGGCGAGACCTTTGAGCGCCGACGCGTCGAGTTCGTGGGCCGGATTCCCGGCGAGCGACCCGGGAGCGCGATCAGGGGTCTTGTCATCCATCAATTGCAGCCATATCTTTGCAAATAAACTTTTGCACACTTTCCCTTACACATTAGCGGAGACAACGATGGCCGGAAAACCCTTCCGCTGGCTGTGGGCGTCCTCGGGCCTGTCCAACACCGCCGACGGCGTCGTCGTCGTGACCATGCCCCTGCTGGCGATCACACTGACCCGTTCACCGCTGCTCGTCTCGCTCGTCAGCGCGGCGGCCACTCTCCCCTGGCTGCTGCTCTCCCTGCACGCGGGCGCACTCGCCGACCGGCACGACCGGCGGCGGATCCTGGTCCTGACCACGTGGACCCGGGTCGCAGTCCTGACCGCACTGGTCCTGGCGGCCTGGCTGGGGATGCTCACCCTGCCCGCACTGCTGGCCGGAGCCCTGCTGCTCGGCGCCGGGGAGGTCTTCGCCGACACCTCGGCGCAGTCGGTGGTGCCGATGACCGTGCCGCGGGAACGGCTCGGCGACGCCAACGGCAAGCTCGTCGCCGCGCAGACCGTCGGCAACAACTTCCTGGGAGGACCCGCCGCCGGACTCCTGGTCGGCTCCGGCGCCGCTGCAGCGTTCGGGGTGCCCGCCCTGCTCTACGCGGCGGCGGGAGTCGCCCTGCTCGGCATGCGCGGGCGTTTCCGGGTCGAGAGACCCTCCACCCTGCCGCTCCGCCATGACATCGCCGAAGGGCTCCGCCACCTGTGGAACCACCGGGTCCTGCGGGATCTGGCCCTGCTGTCAGGCATGCTCAACTTCGCGAACTCGGCCTATTTCGCGGTCTTCGTCCTGTGGATCGTCGGGGAGGAGTCCCGGGTGGGGCTCACCCCCGGCCAGTACGGCCTCCTCATGGCGGCGCTGGCCGCCGGAGCCGTGACGGGATCGCTGCTGGCCAACGGGACCGCCCGGCGGGCCGGGCAGGTCAGGACACTGGTCACCGCCGATCTGGCCGGCGGCGTCCTGCTGCTCGTGCCCGTCCTCGTCCCCACCGTCCCCGCCGTCGGCGTCACCGCCGTGTTCCTGGGCGCCACCAGCGCCGCCACCAACGTCCTGCGGGTCTCGCTGCGGCAGCGGCTCGTCCCCGGGCACCTGCTCGGCCGGGTCAACGCGGCCATCCGTCTGATCGGCATGGGGTCCATGCCGCTGGGCGCGGCCGGGGGCGGCGCGCTCGCCTCGGTCGCCGGTCTGCCGACGGTGTTCACCGCGGCCTCGGCGCTGTGCGTCCTGGCCGTCGCCCTCAGCTGCCGGAGCGTCACGACCCGCTCGGTAGCCGCCGCCGAGGCCGCGTCAGCTCCGGACCTGGGAGGCGAGAGGCTGGGCGGGCCAATCGAGGAGACGGGCGCCCAGGACGGCGGTCTCCAGGGTGAAACGCTGGGTGGGATCGTCGGGCGAGAAGCCGGTGAGACGGCGGATCCGCTCCAGGCGATAGGTCACCGCCCGGGTGCTGATACCGAGCTTGCGCGCCGCCGCGCTCTGGTTCCCCTGCGCGGCGAAGACGGCCTCCAGCGTGTGCAGCAGCGGTTCCGGACCGCCCCGCGCCTCCAGCAGCGGACTCAGCACGGTCGTGACCAGGTCGTCGATGGCCTCCCTGTCGCGTAACAGCACCGGGAAGACCAGCAGGTCGGCGGCCTTGAGGACAGCGGCCCGCAGCCCCAGCCGATCGCCCAGCTCGATCGCGTTCCCCGCCTCCCGGTAGGAGGCGACCACCCCGCCGGGCCCCCGGTGCGGGCGTCCCACCCCGACGCGCCAGCCCGGCGCGAACGCCTGCCGTACGTGATGGGTGAACTCCCCGGTCGCCGCGGTGAGACTGCCGGGCGCGACGCAGACCAGCAGCCCGTCCCGGGCGGCGATCAGCACGTTGTGCGAGCCGAACCGGGTGACCAGCGCATCCTCGATCCGCCGGGCCGGCAACTCCCCGCCCCCCGGCCCGGCCGGTACGGCCGGGCGGGCCACCGCAACCACGTAGGACTCGGCGAGCCGGAGGCCGAAGTGCTCGGCGCGCTCGGCCAGCCGGTCGGAGCGGCCCTGGAGCAGATCGTCCACGAACTCCCTGCGGGCCGCCTCCTCCTGGCGGACGGCCAGGCGCTGGGCGTTCTCGTACCCCTCCATCAGGGCGGAGACCACTCGCCGCAGCGCCGGGAGCAGCGCCGTACCGGCATCTCCGTCCCGTCCGGGCCCGTCGCGCTCGGCCGGCTCGGCCATGGCCAGGGCGGTGTCGACCAGGTCCCGCAGCGGCAGACCCAGCTCGGCGGCCCGCGCCCCCGCCATCCGGTAGGCGTCAAGCGCCTCCCGTCCCGGCAGCCTCCCGGTCGCGACCGCCTCGTCCAGCACGCGGACATGCCCACCGAGCAGGTCGGCGGGCACCTTCATCGCCGCGGTCCCCTCGTTTAATCGCATGCCGACTTCTGCGATCTCTGCGTCTCTGATCGATCGCATGCCGACTTCTGCGACCTCTGTGTTTTCGATCGATCGCATGCCGACTTCTGCGACCTCATGTCACACTCCCACGTCGCGCCGGTCGAAGGCGAGGATCGCGGTGAGCAGCAGCACGACGGTCGCCCCGGCCAGCACAAGATAATTCCCCACCGGGAAACCCTGGTACAGGGGTTCCCCGTCCAGGTAGTAGTGGAACGGCGAGACCCAGCGCAGCCAGGAGATCCAGTCCACGTTCTTGCCCATGGTCTCCACGATGTAGCCGCCGACCGCGACCACGCCGACCACCGCCATCGCCAGCCCCTTGTGCCCGGTGGCCGCGCCGACCGCCAGGGAGAGCGTGCCGCAGAGCAGCGCCAGGAGGAAGACCCCGGTGTGCGCCGCGAGGATCCGGCCGAACGCGACGCCCATGTCAGCCACAGCTGACAGTGCCCAGGCGAGCAGGAACGTCGCGACGGTGACGGCCAGCAGGCCGAGGACCAGCGCGACGAAGCGCTCGAAGACCAGCCTTCTGCGGTCGACCGGGAGGGTGACGGTCAGCTCCAGCGTGCCCGACTCCTCAGGCTGGGCGATCGCCCGGTTGCCGAGGATCATCGCGCACGCGATGAACAGCATCGGCCCGAACAGCTGGTAGACCACGCTACTCAGATAGCCGATCCCGGAGGTGAAGTCCTCCATGCCGCCCATCAGGTCGCGCATCGCACCGGGGAACTTCGCCAGGGCCTGCGGGCCGTAGATCTCCTGGTTCTCCGAGATGTTCGGATAGAACGACAGGTAGAGGGTGAAGAACGCCCCGATGCCGATCGTCCAGCGGATCAGCGACCTGCGGTAGTCCCGCAGGCTCTTAGACACCAGCGCGGGCATGACGCCCCTCCTGCTCTTCGTTCTCGCTGTAGTAGGTCAGGAAGATCTCTTCCAGGTCGGGCTCGGCGCTGACCAGGTGCACCACGGTGAACCGGGCCGCCGCCTTGATCAGCGCGTCGGGGCGGCCGTCGATCGTGCAGCGCACGCTGGCCCCCTCCACCCGCAGGTCCCGGACGCCGGGCAGGTCCTCGAACGCCTCGCGGGGCACCGGCGTCTCGAAGTGCAGTTCCATCCGGCGCACCGCCTTCTCCCGCAGCGCCGTGACGTCCTCGACCGCGACGAGCCTGCCGCCGCGGACGATGCCGACCCGGTCGGCGACGTCCTCGACCTCGGCCAGCACGTGGGAGGACATCAGCACGGTCCGCCCGCCCGCCCGCACCTCGCGGACCATCGCGAGGAACTCCTGCTGCACCAGGGGGTCCAGGCCGCCGGTCGGCTCGTCCAGGATCAGGAACTCCGGCTCGTGCATGAACGCCTGGATCAGCCCGACCTTCTGCTTGTTGCCCTTGGAGAGCTTGCCCATCGGCACCGACAGGTCGGCGTCCAGCCGCTCGGCGAGCGCCGAGATCCTGTCCTTGGACACCCCGCCCCGCACACCGCCCAGGAAGGCGAGGTAGTCGCGTGCCTTCTCGTTGCCCTCCAGGGCCAGTTCCCCGGGCAGGTAGCCGATCCGGCTCCGCACGGCCGGATCGCGGGGTTCCGCCCCCAGCACGCTCATCCGGCCCCGGGTGGGGCGGATCACGTCGAGCAGGAGCCGGATGGTCGTCGTCTTGCCTGCGCCGTTCGGGCCGAGGTACCCGAACACCTCCCCGGGCCGGATCTCCAGGTCGAGATCCTCAAGCCCCCGGCGCTTGCCGTAGAACTTGGTCAGTCCCTCGGTCTCCACTACCGCTGTCATGCCCCCGATGGTGCTCCCGCACCGATCATCCGGACCATGACCCGATCACCACACTTGCCCGCCCGTTCCCTTCCCACTTCCGGAAGCCGTTCACCGTCCGGTGCTCCTCGCTCTCGCCCAGGACGAGGCTCGGATCTCCTATGGCGACCGCAGGCCGTACACCGTCCCGGAGACCCTTGAGGGGCTGGGCAGGCCGACGGGCGGCGTGGTCGAGCTGCCCCTCCACCTCGACGAAACGCCGATGAATCCGGCTATTTCATGAAGGGATGACCGGTCAAGGCGCCCCGGTGGGCACGTTCCTTGATCCGGGGAGTTGGGTCCCTCCGGGCGGGGCGCGACTCCCCGGATCACGGAGCTCGGGGGTCCTACCAGTCCTGGGAGAGGCCGGACATGCGGCGGAGGTATTCGTCCTCGTCGATCTCACCGGCCGCGTAGCGGCGCCTGAGGATCTCGCGGGGGTCGTCGGGATCCGGGATGGGCGTGCGCCGCCGGGAGGTGTGCACCACCAGCGCGATGCCGACTATCACCGCGGCGAGCACGGCGATGACGAGGAGGACCAGGAGCATCCGGGTGATCATCGTTCACCGTCCATGCTCCCATTCTGCGAAAAATCCGGAGCCCCGTGGAGGGGTCCGCCCGGCGGCAGGACCGGAAGGTCTCGCGGGGCGCCGGCCTCCAGGAGGCGGAGCAGGGCGGTGGTGTCGACGTTCCGCTCGATCAGATCCCCGAGGGCGTCCAGGCGCTCCTCGCGCAGCGCGGCGAAGCAGGTGTCCGGCGCGGGGGTGAAGTCGCGACCGGCGGCGGCGGCCGCCTCGCGGAGGAACGCGCGGCGGAAGTCGTCGTTCTCCAGGGCCCCGTGCCAGGTGGTCCCCCAGACGGTCCCGGCCCGGCAGCCGTCGAGGAAGGGGGCGCCGCCCTCGGCGGTCACCACCCCGTGGTGGATCTCGTAGGCGGCGACGGGGCAGCCGTACGCGCTGCCGACCGGGCGGCCCAGCGTCTTGTCCGGGGCGAAGCGCACCGTCGCGGGCAGCAGCCCGAGCCCCTCGACCAGCCCGGCCCCCGATTCGACGTCGTCGTGGATGGTCCGGGCGAGCATCTGGTAGCCGCCGCAGATGCCCAGCACCACCCGGCCGGGCAGCGCGTCGGCCAGGCCGGTGGCGCGCAGCCAGGCCAGGTCGGCGACCGTGGCGCGGGAGCCGGGCAGGACCACCAGGTCGGCGTCGTCCAGCTCGGCCGGAGAGGTCACGAACCGCACGACCACGCCGGGTTCGGAGGCGAGGGCGTCGACGTCGGTGAAGTTGGAGATGCGCGGAAGCCTGACCACCGCCACCCGCAGGGTCTGCCTGCCGTACGGCGTGCGCGCCGGAGCCGCGGGCCGGTTGTCCAGCGCGAGGGAGTCCTCGACGTCGAGCCAGAGGCCGTCCAGCCAGGGCAGCACGCCGTACACCTCGCGGCCGGTCAGGTTTCTGATCATGTCGAGGCCCGGTTCGAGGAGCTCCCGGGCGCCCCGGAACTTGTTGATCAGGAACCCGGCGACCAGGGCCTGGTCGGCGGGCTCCAGCAGGGCCACCGTCCCGTACAACGAGGCGAAGACCCCGCCCCGGTCGATGTCCCCGACCACGATGACGGGCAGGTCCGCGGCGCGCGCCAGGCCCATGTTCGCGATGTCGCCCCGGCGCAGGTTGATCTCCGCGGGGCTGCCCGCGCCCTCGCAGACCACCACGTCGTAGCGGTCCCGCAGCCGCTCCAGCGCGTCCACGGCGATCTCCCGCAGGCGCTCCTTGACCTGCCAGTACTCCATCGCGTCGACGTCGGCCAGCGGCCTGCCCATGACCACGACCTGGCTGCGCCGGTCGCTTCCCGGTTTGAGCAGGATCGGGTTCATGTCGGCGCTCGGCTCCAGCCCGCAGGCGGCGGCCTGCATCGCCTGGGCCCGGCCGATCTCGGCGCCGTCGGCGGTGACGAAGGAGTTGAGCGACATGTTCTGCGCCTTGTACGGCGCGACCTTCACCCCCTGCCGGGCCAGCCAGCGGCAGATCCCCGCGGTCACGACGCTCTTGCCCGCATCGGAGGTCGTCCCGGCGACCAGCAGTGAACCCCTCATGCCTCCGTGCCCGCCTTCCCGCCGATGACCGCCCATGCCCGTACCCATGCCCGCGCCCGTCCGTGCCCGCCCGTCCGTGCCTGCCCGTCCGTGCCCGTGCTCGTCCGCGACCGCCGGTTCACCCGCGGAGAGCGGTGAGGACGGCGAGCCCCGCAGCGGCGAACCCTACCGCGCGCGCCAGCCGTACCGAGCGCCGGATGTCCCGTACTTCCGGTTTGCGCCCGTCACCCATCTCCGGCCTGTGCTCGGTCCGGCCGCCGTAGACGTTCGTCCCGCCGAGCGTCACGTCCAGCGCCCCGGCGAACGCCGCCTCGCACCGGCCCGCGTTGGGGCTGGGGTGCCGGTGCCCGTCCCTGCGCAGCACGGCCGCCGCACGCCCGGCCGAGCCTCCCGCGAGCGGGGCGGTCAGGACCGCGAGCAGGCCGGTGATCCTGGCCGGTACGGCGTTGGCCACGTCGTCCAGCCGGGCGGCGGCCCAGCCGAAGCGCTCGTAGCGGGCGTTGCGGTGGCCGATCATCGCGTCCAGCGTGTTGACCGCCCGGTAGGCCAGCAGCCCCGGCACCCCGGCCACCGCCCCCCACACCAGCGGCGCCACCACGGCGTCGGAGGTGTTCTCCGCGATCGACTCGACGGTGGCCCTGGCCAGCTCGGCCTCCTGGAGACGGGACGGGTCCCGCCCGCACAGGTGGGACAGCCGCGCGCGTGCTCCGGCCAGGTCCCCGGCCTCCAGGAACGCCGCCATGGCCGCGCCCTCGCGCCCGAGCGTCGTCCCGCCGAGCACCGACCAGGTCGCCGCGGCGCTCACCGCGCCCCGCGCCAGCGGGCCGCGCACCCGGGTGGCGACGACGCCGAGCAGCGCCGCCGATCCGACGCAGATCGCGACGTGGGCGGCGCCGTTGGCGCGGGAGTCGGCGTACAACCGCTTCTCCAGCGCGGCTGCGGCCCGGCCGAACAGCGCGACGGGATGCCCGCGGCGCGGGTCGGCGAAGATCGCGTCGAGGGCGACTCCGGTGAGCATCCCGAGCGCGTGGGCCGTACCCGGGGAGATCTTCCCGGCGGAGGAACGGGATCCGGGGGGAACGGATCCCGGAAGGGCGGAGCTGGAAGGGACGTTTCTAGACCAGATGGGCATAGAGCTCATCATGGTGGTTGTCGAGCCACGCTCCGGCCCGGCGGATGCGCGTGCCCGCCCCGTCGGCCCACATCCGGGCCCAGCCGCCCCCAGTGGCCGCCCTGGCCCGCATGGCGATGTAGGAGCGGCTGAAACGCAGGCGGGCCAGGTCGAGCAGGCGTCGCCGGTCGCGCGGGCGCAGGCCGTAGGCGTCGCAGAACAGGCGCAGGCGCGGACCGGGCTCCAGCTCGCGCTGGACCGGGTCCAGGTCCACCGGGTCGGCGAGCGGCGCCCAGTGGCGCAGCGTGGTCACCACGTCGAAGAGTCGGGTCGTCGGCCGGGCCAGGTCGAAGTCGATCAGCGCGTACGGCAGGCCGTCCCGGAAGATCACGTTGTCGAGGTTGACGTCGCAGTGGCCGACCAGCTCGGGCGCCAGGTCGTCGTTGGAGCCGTTCTCCCAAACCGCGTGGCGCGGCGGACGGAAGGTGGCGGCGGCGTCGTGGAAGCGCCGCAGCAGCCCGGCCAGGGCGGCCAGGGCCTCATCCGTCGCCGCGTACGGCGGCAGCGGGCGCAGGCCCGACTCGCCCTCCAGGTAGGTCAGGACCTCCCGGCCCCGCTCGTCGATGCCCACCACCCGGGGAGCGCCCTGGAACCCCGTCGCCTCCAGGTGGCGGAGCAGCGCGTGGACGGACGGCGTGGACGGACGGGTCGGCCTGCGCACGGTATCGCCGACGCGCACCACCCCGTCCGTCACGTCACCGCCCAGCAAGGGGATCTCCTCGTGGAGCGTGGTGACGAACATGCCACGTGAGCCTAGACCGATCCGCCCGGTGGTCGGGACCGTTTCGGGCGGATCACCCAGGTCTTTAGGGGGTTCTATTACGCGACTTACAGTGATTTCTGGTAATCGTCATCACTGCCATTATCATCGTCGTCCGGCGGCCGGGGTACGGGCCGCCCGGAGCGCATGACGCGTTCCCCGTGGAAGGTCCGCCAGAAGTCCAAGCTCTCGAACGTGCCCTCGCGGAACTCCTCCAGCAGTCCGTTCACCCAGTCGCGCTCGGCCCGGCGGAGCATCATCGTGTACTCCCACTCGATCAGGACCAGCCGGGGCAGCCTCTGCTTGGCGGTGAGCTCCCCCAGCGCCTCCTCCATGTGAAGCCGCTGCTCCAGCCGGAGCACGCGCTCCTCCAGCAGCCGTATCGCCTCGTCGGGCGGGAGCACGCCGATCAGGGACAACCCCGCTTCGAAGGAGGTGTACTCCCTCGTCGGTGTACTGATCAGCTCACTGAGCCAGTCGAACAGCTCCAGCCTGCCCGGCTCTGTGATCGTGTACACCGTCCGCTCGGGCCGCCTGCCCTCGCGGATGACCTCCACCGCCTCGATCAGGTCGCGCTTCACCAGGCTCTCCACGACCGAGTACAGCGAGCCGTAGTTGAGCTTGATGCTCTCCTCCTTGCGCCGGGCGCGCATGGTCGAGGCCATCTCGTACGGGTGCATCGGCCGTTCGAACAGGAGCGCCAGCACCGCCAGCGCCAATGGATTGCCACGCCCGCGGGCCATGCACCACCTCCCGGCGAATAATCGAATTTGAGTATTCGCCAACCCATTACGCATCGCAACCCGGGCCGGGAGAGCCTGCCCCGGAACGCACGGGGAGCGGTGCCTGCGGAGACGCGGCGGAGTGGCACGGCGGAGGCAGGACCGAGACAGGGCAGAGGCGGGGCGGAGGTGGGACGGTGATCAGATGGCTTCCAGGGTGACGCTGGTGCCGCCGGTGCCGGTACGCACGGTGAAGCGTCTGACGCCGTGCCGGGCGAGCCAGAGCCCCCGGCCGCCGCTGCTCTCCGGCGGCACGGGCCGGTGGTCCGCGGAGGAGGCGGGCATGCCCGGTCCTCGATCGGTGACCTCGCAGCAGATCCGGCCATCGGTGCGCCAGAGCCTCAGTCGCCCGGTCCCGCCGCCGTGCCGTACCGCATTGGTGGTGATCTCGTTGACCGCGACGATGAAGCGGTACAGCGCCAGGCCGGACAGGCCGTGCCGTTCGCTGCACTGTTCCACCTCGTGCCGTACGGCGACCAGCGTGCCCAGGTCGAAATCGCGGACCAGCAGGTCGACGCGGTGCCCGGCGGACGGATCCGGGCCACCGGGGCCGGGATCGGGAGGTTCAGCCATCGCCACCTCCCCTGCCGGTCACGGCGGGCAACGGGCGGGCGGCGAGGATGCAGGCGTCGTCGTCGGGGTTGGCGTGGCGCAGCTGCGACAGAAGCTCGGCGAGGGGCTGCTGGTTGTGCTCACCGGAGACGCGGTCGAGGGTCGCCACGATCGGGGCCAGCCCTTCCTCCAGGGTCCGGTCGCGGTGTTCGATGAGCCCGTCGGTGTAGAACAGCAGCAGGTCACCGGGGACGAACGTGACGGTGGCGGTGTCGTAACGGGCCCCGGGGAACGCGCCCAGCAGGGGCCCCTCCGGCCGGTCCAGCTCGACGGTGACACCGGCGCGGGCGCGCAGCGGTGCCGGGTGTCCCGCCTGGGCCCACCTCAGCGCGCCGGTGGGCGGGTCGTAGCGGGCCACCACCGCGGTCGCGGTCACGGGCATCGGCTCGGCCGCCGAACGGGCGGTGTAGAGCAGCCGGTTGAGGTGTGTCAGGAGCTCCGCCGGATCACTGGTGGTGGTCACGGCCAGCGCGGCCATCGCATGGCGCAGCTGGGCCATGGCCGCGGCGGCCTGCAGGCCGTGCCCGGCGACGTCGCCCACGGCGAGCACCACGCTGCCGTCACCGGCGGCCGCTGCGTGGTACCAGTCCCCGCCGACCTGGCTGGCCTTCTCGGCCGGCAAGTACCGCACCGCGACCCGCAGTCCCGCCAGATCGAAGGGGGTCTCCGGGATGGGCAGCACGATCTGCTGGAGCTGCACGGCCAGCCGGTGCTCAGCGGCCAGGCTCCGCTGATGCTCGCGCAGCTGCTGCTCGACCTCGGCGAGTTTGGCGCGGCTGGTCTCACCGGCGGTGACGTCCTGGACGATCCCGTAGATCCTGACCGGCCGGCCGTCCGTGCCGCGCACGGCATCCACGATGGTACGGATGTGCTTGATCCGGCCGCTGACGCGGATCCGGTAGCTCACGTCGACGGTCTGCCCGCGGCCGAACATCTCGACCGCCTGCTGTCGCAGGGGCACGTCCTCGGGCACTGTGAGGGCGTCGCTCTCCGCGCTGGGCATCGGCCCGTCCGCCGGGTCGCGTTCGTAGATGCGGTACAGCCCTTCGGACCAGACGATATCCCCGGTGATCAGATCCCACTCGCCCCAGCCGAGGTTGCCCAGCCGTTCGGTCTGGTCGATGCGCTCGGCGAGCCGGGCCTCCTCGTCGTGCCGGATCCAGCTGTTGAGCAGGCCCGGGCCGACCGGCTGCACCCGGACGGTGAAGGTCACGCCGGCCGGCGCCCGATCACTGGGACTGACGTAGGGGACCGGCCCGACCTCGCGCGGCAGGCCGTCGGCGATCGACTTCTCCCATATCTCCCAGACCGGCCCGTTCACGATGGTGGGATAGGTCTCGCTCATCCGCCGGCCCACGATCTGCGTGCCGCGGCGCCCCGAAAGGTCCACCACCGACGGGCTCACCGCCGCGAACACGTAGTCCTCGATCCGTCCGGCCCGGTCCCGCACCGGCATCAACGCGGTGTGACTGCCCGGTACGGCGTCGAGGACCTGCTGCACGATGTCCGCCCAGCCGCTCCCCACGGGCGGGGAGCCGTTACCGGGCGGGACGGCGGGACCGGGTGCGACGGCGGGACCGGGTGCGACGGCGGGACCCGGAAGATGTCCGGGACCGGGAGGCTGCGGGTGGCGGTCGCGGGACGGGGTCCGCAGGACCGTGTCCGTCATTGCGCGCAGCCGATCCGGTTCGTGCGGTGTACGGCCGCCCTCCAGCGCCGCCAGCACGTCGGCGGCCGTCTTCCCCACGTCGCCTTCCCGCTCGGCCGCCAGCCTCAGCAGATGGGCGTGGGCCTCGTCCACCCGGCACCCGGTCCGTCCGGCGAGCAGCCCGGCCGCACGCCCGAGCACCACCTCGGGATCGGCCCGGGCCTGCTCGACTCTGGCGTCGATGTCGGCTAGGCGTCTCAGGTAGTCCTGCTCCGGCTCCATCAGCCGATCCAGCCATCTCCGTCAGTCACTGTCAACGGCCCTATCCGTCCACCGGCGGGTACGGCCCCGCCGGCGATGTGAGCACACGCCCATCGCCCGTCACCCATCGCTCAGGGGAGCCCGAACGCCGCCAGCAGGCCGGCCGTACGCAACTGGTCATAGACCCTTGAGGTGGGGTGCTCCACCCGGAAGGCCGCATCCGCCTCTCCGGCCGCTCTCATGACGTCCACCAGCATCCCGATGCCGGAGGAGTCCAGGAACGCCACCTCGGCCATCTCGACCCGCACCGCCGGCGGACGCTGCTCGGCCACCGCGTCGCAGATCACCTTCCGCACCCAGGCGGAGTTGGTGAAATCGATCTCACCGCGCAGCACCACGTGCAGTGCGCCGCCGGGAACCGTGTTGACCGACACCGCGTCCATGGGAGTCCTCTTCTCTGCCGACCGAGACGGGCCCGGGATCGGTCAGCCCGTCGTACGGGTTCACTCGATCGGGCACAGGCGGCGCGAGTTCCAGAGCGAAGAAACTCCTCATTGTTTCGTAAGAAACCGCCCGTTGTCAGGCCGGTGGGCGCATAACCGGTCGCCTTACGGCTTGTATCTCGCGCTTCGTGCCTCGCGGCTCATATCTCACGCCTTATGCCCGCGCCTTTTCCTTGTGCCACTCGTCTGTCCCCGCCCGCCGGCGTGGCACGCCCCCTATTTCCACCCGTCGGCGCGCGCTCCGATGCGACGGCGCACCATTTCCATGCTCTTCCAACCGGCGATCCGCATCAGGTTCAGCGGGTCGCCGCCCGCTTCCAGGTAGTGGCCGGCCATGGTGTGGCGGAACCGGTGCGGATGCAGCCGTCCCGCGATCCCCGCCTCCCGGCCGCGCCGTTCCAGCATCTGCTGGATGCCGGTGACGGTCAGCCGCCGCTCTCCCCCCTCGGCGGTGATGCCGCGTACCGGCAGCCATAACCACGGCGAGGCGGCGTGCGGGTGCCGGACGCGTGAGCGCAGGTAACGGTCGATCGCCACGGCGGTCCTGCCGCCGATCGGCGCCAGGTGCACGCTCCCGTCCCTGAGGGTGGTCCTCAGGATGTGACGGTCCAGCCACACGTCGTTGGCCTGCTCGTCGTCGGCGCTGTAGCGCAGCCCGGCCAGGCCGGACACGCGCATGCCGTTGTCCATGAGGATGCGGATGATCGCGGTGTCTCGGAGGTCCACCCACGTACCGCCGGAGCAGGTCTCCAGCAGTGCTTCCAGTTCCCGGTCGGTCAGCGGGTCGGCAGGCCGGGACGCGCCACTGGGCGGATCGACGCCGTCCAGCGGACTCGCGGCGGTCCGCTCCCCCTCGGCGATCAGCCAGTTGAAGAACACCCGCAGGTTCCGGAAGTGCTTGTGCGCGTTGCCCGCGCTGGTGGCCTCACGGCTGGCGGTGAGGAAAGCCCGGACGTTCCCGGCGCCGACCGTCTCGACATCGACCGGCGGCTCGTGCTCGGCGAGAAACGAGGCGAGGGCGCGTACGCTGTCGAGGTAGCTGCGGACCGTACCCGGCGACTTGCCGGCCGCCCGGAGGGACAGCTCCCACGAGGCGACCATGTCGAGCAGGCGGGGCGAGGACGGGACCTGTCTTCGGGAGCGCGCCATGGGTCCCTCCAAATCCGATACTGTTCGACCGGTGCACTGTTATGCTACCGTCTCACATAGCCAGTTAAAATGCTGGTCAGGCGGTAAATTCAAGCGCCCTTAGCTCAGCTGGATAGAGCACCGGACTTCTAATCCGACGGTCGCAGGTTCGAATCCTGCAGGGCGCGCTTTTGATCATGGCCTGACCTGCGAAAACTCGGAGGGCGGGCCTCTTCTGGAATGAAGTTCCGGCCCCTGCGTGCTCCTGGCGTGCTCGCGTGCACGGACCGTGCGCACACCATGATCGCCAGAAGCGCGGCCCTCCACGCTCGTCCGTCACAGCACCTTCCGAGCCCACAGCGCTTCTGCGAGCACCCCTGCTCTCTCATGCCCTCGGCGACAGAGAGGGACCCCGCCGACCTCTCAACACTGAAAGCAACCAGGCGGTCGAACCGTTCAGGTCCTGTGCCGCAGCCTGGTTCGGCACGGAGCAGGGTCCGATACCGCAGACCGTCGCATCACGACGGAGTCCCGTAACCTCGGCGTTCTTGATTGTTCCGCTTCGCCCCGGTGACATCATCCATCCGAATATCTGGATCCTGAAGTACCATACGGTGGCTGCACCATTCACAGTCAGGACTCGGAGTTCTTCATAACGGCTGCGAATTTCCCCGCACGCTCCTCTCCACGCCCGCGCTCGCGTGAAATCCATTCCTTCCCTTCTGCGGCAACCCCCTCCAGAACATGGAGCGTATGGTGAATACCTGAGGCATCAAGCGTCACCTCGGACACCGTTCCAGGTTGCTCGTCCTGCTGGAGTTCCTCCATTCCCGGACCCGTCACCTGAACACTGATCTTCTGCCCGTCGATGAGCGCGAGATCGAAAGTCCGTTCATCATTGTCCGCTTGGTTTACTCGTACGGCCGCGACCGCTTCGAAGCGGTAGTTGGTCCGCTGCCGATCGTGGAACGTACCTCGTTCGAAGTCGAGGGTGACGGTGAGCTGACGTACTCCGTCTTCGGTAAGAAGGAAGACGAGAAGCTGATATTTCTTATAGCGCCAAGGCCCGCCCCGTACCCGAGCACGCTTCGCCGAGGAAGCAGGTGCTTCGATGAAGGCATGAGCGACAACATTGCTCATGGTCAGCTTGTAGTGCTGCAATGCCTCGTCCAGCAGCACTTTCCGGTCGCAGTCCAGCCAGGCGGATATCTCCAGGTCGTCGGGTTTGTCGGCCAGCTTCTCCTTCCATTTGCCGAAGGCCTCCCAGCTCTTCTCCAGCCTTTGATCAGCTTCGCGCTCGTCGGTGGTATACCGTCGGCGTTCAAGGGTGATGTGCAGCCAGGCGCGGGCGGCGATCCATCCGCTTGCCAGGACAAGAGCCATCGAGCGAACCGCACTCAGAGGGACGGCCTGTACAGCGCCACTTGCTGCCCATATTCCACCGGCCATGAGAGCGACTACTCCGAAGATGGTCGCTGCTTTTGTCACCAGCGGTGTCGCCAGCTCCTCACGGTAGTTCCACAGCGTGCCCTTCCTCCACTGATCTCTGACGTCCTGGACACGATGCCGGATCAGCCAATGGATCTCCTCGGATCCGGTCCTCGTCTCCCGGTAGGCATCGACGATCTCGTTGCGCAGGCTGTTGCGGATTCCCGCTGTTCTGGCCAGCCAGATGTCGCGGTTCGCACCGTGCGGAACGTATTTGGCGAAGTAGTAGCCGAATCGCTCATCCACTTTGCTGGCGAAACCGCCGGCAGGCGCGCTGCTCCTGTGCTGCAGCGTTCCGTACTCCATGTCTTTCGCATGGCGGTGTACTGTTCTGAAGCGCCATTCCGCGCCGTTGCGCGCGCCGAAGTAACCGCCGATGACGCTCAGCAGGTAGGTGAGCAACTCGATGACCTGACCTGCCTGTGCCAGCAGATAGCCGATGTGGAGTGTCGCGATGACAAAGACGACAGTTGCCGCCACGGCCTGAGCCCAAACAGCGAAGGGAACGTCGACCGGCTGCGGTGGACGCACCCGAGGCTCTGCAGGTGCTGGTTCGAAGAACTTCCAGACGCGATCGGCCCGGCCCTTGGCCATCTGCTCCAGCTTGGCCCGTGTCAGGGCGTGGTGCCACATCTGGTCCTCGATCGGCCCGTCCAGGAACAACTCCAGATGCCGCACGATCAGAGTGCGCTGGGTTTCACCGAGCTCGTTGAATTCCTTCAGCAAGACCCGGAGGTCCTCATGGGGTTTCTCTGCGGATTCCAGCAATCGATCGGTGCCGGCCCGGTTGAGGGGCCGGCCTGCTGATTCCTCGCTGAAGCGGTGTGGTGCGGTAGCCCGGGCGGGGAAAGGCCCCGACTCCAGGGCACCGCGAGCGGCTGCGATCGAGCCCGTTCCTGGGCGTCGTCGGCCGCTTTCTTGCGCCCTGCGGGTTCCCGGTGCCCGCAGGGGGTGATCGGCGCGGCAGCGCGGAGACGAGATCGCACGCTGCCGCGCCGGCTCACGGGAGGGCTCGTCCTCGTGGCGGCGCGGACGGAAGGGGCGCGGGCCGGAGGTCGTGAAGGACGACGAGGAGCTGGGTGGCCAGCGCGTACCCGAGGAGGCCGTCCCGCAGGGTCAGCTCGACCCCTTGCTCCACGGGGACGGCCAGCGCTCCGCACGGTTCGTACAGGTTCGCCAGGACGCCGTAGGGCTCGAAGTCGGCCGCGGTGTAGACGGCCATCGACCTCCGGAGATGCGGGCACTGCGCAGCCGCGTCGGGGATGCAGGCTCGGCAGGTAGGCGGCGCGTTGGTGTACCCCCGATCGGCCGATCTGCCGTCCTCGGACAGCAGCCACCACACCCGGCCGGATTCGGGGTCGCGGGCCGGTCGGCCGCAGATCTGGCAGCGTCCCCGGCCGATGCACTGCCACTGGCGGCGGGCGTTGACGGCCCGGAAGTCGGGGCGGCCGCGCCGGTGAGTGCGCTGCCGGGCACGCAGCACCCCGTGGGCCCAGTCGCCGGGGCGGGGTCGAGCGTGCCGGAGCCGTGGCCCGGTGGAGTGCTCCGCGAAGAGCACGTGCTGAGGAACCGCCTCATCGGAGTAGGCGATCACGTAGGGCTCGCGCAGGAGAGGCCGCGCCACCGCAGCGCCTCTCATGCCGCGTTCCCCTGTTCCGCGCGGGCGAAGCCTTCGTCCGACGTCTGGGGGATCCGCTCGGTGACGCACCCCGCCTGGAGATCACCGCGGGCTTCGGCACTCGCGTCCGGAGACACGTCGGACGGCATGCCGGCGAACCGGGCTTCCCAGGTACCGCTGGCCCGTTCGATTACGCGGAACTCCGCCATCGGCCGGGCCGTCATGCCGCCGCCTTCGCGGCGGCGCGGATCATGTTCACCACCGTGTGAGGCCGGTCGGCGGTCACGGTCCGGCAGTCCACTCCCGCCGGAGGAAGGGAAACGAGGTAGCAGCCCGCCCGCAGGCCGACGGTCACCGTGGCGACGACCCGACCGGCATCGCCGTACACCGTCAGGTCAGGGGCGTGGTGGGTGACGGATGCCTTCGGCCACGGCATGCCGTCCCCGCGCAGCCGCATGCCGATCGTATGAACGCGCACCGCCCGGAAGCCGTGCGGTTTCAGCAGTCGTTGCAGGACGGCCAGCGCCTTGCCGTGTGTCTCGGCGACGAGATCGCTCACCTCGGGACGGATGCGCTCCTCTGCGCTGAATTCCGGTGCTCTCTGTACGGGGATCATTCTCCGACCGTAGAACTCGGCGAGTTCGCCTCACACCTGCGGACGAGTCCGCAATCAATCGGATCTCAGGGCGGCTATGACCTGCGCTTTTCTTTGATCCTCGGCTTTCACCCATTGAGATGGGTAATCTGGCGCCGAGATCGGGAGGAGGCGCGGAATGCCCGCCCAGGGACGGAGTGGAGAAAGCCCCCAAGCTCGGGGACGTGAACTAGCACGTATCGGTCGACAGCTATGGCAGGAGACAGGATCGGTCAATAAGGCCGCCGTCGAGCTGATGGATCGCTATCCTGACATACCCAGCCTTCAGGCGCACCGATATGCGTGCGGCCTTTCGCAGGATCAAGCGGCTGTTCGGTACAACGAGGTGACGAAGCATCAAACCCACCTCGGCGGTACCTCAATCAACGCGTGGGAGACGTGGGCACGTGCCCGCGGGAGTTCCGGTTCGCCTCCGTCGTTCTCGAGCCTGCTGATCCTCGCCTCCGCGTACGGCGGCGGCCCCCTCGGCGTGGCGGATGAGCGCCTCTCCCCCAGCGATCTGATCGCCGAAGCGTACGAGCGCCTCTCTCCCGAAGACCAGCTCTCGTTGAAGAGGTTCACCGAAGCCGACGCCTCCCGGCAGCCGGTCGAACCGCGGGCAGCCGCGGTGCGGCACCCGGACCGGCTGGAACATCAGGCGGTGCCCGCGGAAGACGACGTCATCGGCCCGGACTTCGAGCTCGCCGCCCCGACCGTCGAGTACGGCAGCCCCGAGATCTGCGTGTACTCCCTGCCCAACCCCCGGCCGGGTCGATTGCTGAACCTGAGCTGGGCGGCGTTCGGGTACGGGATCGAGCGGCTCATCCAGCAGATCAAGAACGTCGGGCGGCGCCTGGATGTGGACGCCTGCTTCGGGATCAACGAAGCCGGGCTGGTCATGGCGACCTTCCTCGCGTCCGCCCAGTTCGGACGCTGTCCCATCGGCTACCTCAAGTGCAGCAAGAGCCGGGACTTCATCACCCTCGACCCGGCCTCGACGTACCCGGAGCTGCCGGAGGCTCCGTCGATCGTCCTGTGCGACTTCGAGGTCAAGCACGCGGACGTCGTCGGCTTCGTCACCCGGGAGATCCGCAAGCGGTATCCGGGCGCGGAGATCTACTTCGCCGTCTTCGGGGCCATGACGAAGGAGCGGAACCTCGAAGTGGCCGGCTTCGACGACCTCACCGGCGCCGACATCATACGGGCGGCCGGATTCAAAGCGGTGTTCATCGCCGCGACCATGAGCCCTCCCGGCATCGAGCCGCCGCTGGAGCTACGCTGACGAACCGGAGGTGCATCGTGACGTCACATCCCCCTCTCCCCGGCATCGCGCAGAAACTCGCCGAGCTGGTCTCAACTGTGATCGGCGAGATCCGTCCCCGGCTGATCGAGGCCGCACTGTCAGGTGATCGGTCGGAGAGCAAGAACCTCCGGCACGCCGACAACTTCCTGTCGGACTACGACCTGTGGATGCACGAGCGCTACCGGGAGCTGCTGACGCGAATCATCCCGTCGTACGTCTACGCCTCGGAGGAGGCGGACCCCCAGGTCATCGGGGACGACCCGGACCCCGACCTGTGCGTCCTGGTCGATCCGCTCGACACGAGCGAGCTGGCCGTGCGGGCGCTGTACGGCTACACGCACGTCCTGGTCTACTCGCGCAGCCTGGCCCGTCCCATCGCCGCGGTGGTGGGCGACATCTTCCACCATCTGCAGATCTATCTGGCGGCTCGTGATGACGCCGGACAGGACCATGCCGTCCTCTACACCCAGGACGGAACCCCTCATCCTCTGCGGTTGGACCGGTTCCCCTCTCTGCCGGAAGCCTTGGTCACCAACTACCTGATGAAGCCCGGACGCTTCCAGGAGCTCGCCCGGCAGACTCGATTGGTGGAAGCACTGAGCCGGCCCTCCCAGGACGGCCCCAGCCGTGGCCGGATCGGCGTGGACTTCGGATCCGTCAGCCTGTGCCATGTCGCCGCGGGCTTCAGCGACGCGACGGTCGAGTTCGCGAAGGGCTTTGCGGTCTGGGACCTCGCACCGGGCCACTACATCCTCAACGCCGCCGGAGGGGTCGTCCTCGACCTCCAAGGCCGCCTCATCCCTCTGGACTACCGGTTCGGCACCGTGGCCGACATCGGGAAAGCCATGGACCGACGCCAGAAGTTCGTCGCCGCCTCCAGTCTCCCCCTTGCTCAGGACATCGTCGCCGCGCTGAAGCAGGCATAGCGAACGGGCCTTCCCAGATGAGCCTGTGAGTGCCGAAAATTCATCCGTCCAGGTCAAGCCGCATACCGGTACTCCCTGAGGACACCACCCAGACCATCATGTCGGCGGACGTCGAGCCGAGCGACCGGGACTCGATCGGCGCCCGGGTCGGGGAGCGGCCGGAGCGGAGCAGCCTGGCGGAGAGCTCGGTGCGGCCGATGACCGTTATAGAACACCTCGAACTCGCGCAGGGCATGGAGCAGGTGGCGCTGGTTCCCGATCAGGGTGCGGTCCAGCAGTTCGCGCCGGCAGGTCTGGATCCACCGCTCCGTGATCGCGTTCTTCCCGGGAATCCGGATGCCGGTCGTGACGGCGTGGAGTCCGGCGTCGGCCAGCACCGCGTCGAAGGCCGCGGTGAACGTGGCGTCGCGGTGACGGATGAGGAACTTGGCCGTGCTACCCGCGTCCTGCAGGTCCATGACGAGGTTCCGGCCGAGCCGGGTGACCCACTGACCTGTGGGATGCACGGTGGCGCCGAGAATCCGGATCCGCCGGGTGGCGTGCTCGATGACGGCGAAGACGTACAGCCGCGCCCCGGTCAGGGTGCAGACTTCGAAGAAGTCGCACGCCGGCAGGGCGTCCGCCTGGCTGCGGAGGAAATCGGCCCAGGCGGTGTGCTGGCGCTCGGGCGACAGGTCGATGCCGTGGACCTTGAGGATCTCCCACACGGTGGAGGCGGCGACCGTGACGCCGAGCGCGACCAGCTCGCCGTGGATGCGGCGGTATCCCCAGCAGGGATTCTCCCGGACCAGGCGCAGCACCAGCAGGCGAATGGAGGAGAGGGGGCGCGGACGCCCTCGGCACCGGGGCGTGCAGGCTGTGGCATCGCGGTGTCTGAGCAGGTCACGGTACTGGCGCAGGATGGTCTCCGGGCGCACCAGCAGCGAAGGTGTCGCACCTTACCCGTCGACAGGTGACCGAGCAATCCGGCGAGCACGAAGCGGTCGCCGGGAGTGAAGGCGGGCGTGGGCACCTGGCGCTGCAGGACCGTCAGCTGGTGCCGCAGCACCTCAGATCTCGAGCTCCTTGTCACGATCGCTTCCCGGCAACATCCGCAGGAACGCGAAGACGGTCGTCACGGTGAGGTAGACCAGACGCAGCAGCACGACCAATCATCATGCCGCGGCGGCGTAGACCTCACGACGCCGAGACTCAAGGCACGTGATCACCACTCAGCACTCTGGCCTGTACGGATGAATTTTCGACACCCACAGGTACCGGCGACGGCGAAACCCACGCCGAGACGGACGACCGCCCTTTCGCAAGTCTCAAAGGCGCGGATCACGTGCGCTTTGTCCGAGAGCACCGCAGGGACGGGCCCACGTGTCAGCCGGGACGGCTCTCCTCAGGCGCCGTCCCGGTCTGCGGCGAGCGTCCAGACCGCGTCCTCGCCCCGGCCCTGCGCGACACCGCGCCCGAACTCGGCCACAGCCGCGTCGAACAGCGGGGCCCGCGTGCCAGAGGAGGACAGCGCGTGTTGAAACGTGCGGGCTGCCTTCTCATAGGTTGCAAGGGTCGCCTGGTCGGTGGTGAAGTCCTCGCCCACGAGCCGCTGGACTATCTCCTCCTGTTGGAACTCGAACACGCTGGCCACACGCACCGCCAGCGGCAGGAACTCCTTCGGAGAGATCCCTTGGGACTTCGCGTAGCGGGCGGCCTCGGCGAACGCGGCGAGGATGGTCATGTGGAAGGCGCCGACCGTGGCGGCCTCCAAGGCGTTCGCACCCTCCGGAGACCCGGATACGTGGTGAGAGATGCCGCCGAGCAGCGCCAGGGCCGGCCGAGCGGTCTCCCACTCCGGTTCGTGGCCGGAGACCAGGAGCAGGAAATCGTCTCGCCCGACTTGTTCCGGATAACCGACGATTACGGCGTCGAGGTAGCCGCCACCCTGCTCGGCGACCCGGTCCCGCATCGGCCGCGCCTGATCCGGGCTGCCCGTGGTCACATTGACGACGACGCGGCCGGCCAGTGTCCCGGCATCACCGAGAACGATCTCGACGCTTTCGTAGGTGCTAAGGCAGATCACAACGATCCGCGCGCGCCTCACGGCCTCCTGCACGGCCGCAACGGCGGAGCATCCCGAGGCTGTCAGAGCCTGTGCGCGCTCCGGAGTCCTGTTCCACACCGTGACGTTGGCTCCTCTGCCCGCGAATGTCCTGGCCAGAGCGGAGCCCATGTATCCGCAGCCGAGCACGGCCACATCGAGCTGAGCAGACATCCGCGCGTCCTTTCGTGTCGAGTGCTCGACCAGTCGCCGTGCACGAGCGAGGACAGCGGTCATGGGCTCATCAAGCCGACCGCGTCTGTTCATGTGAATCTGCACCGCGTGAACCAGGCCGTGATTGAGCCCACGTGCCACATGATCCGACGGGAACGTCACCGGCCGCGGTCAAGCGATAGCGGCCCGGGGTGAATGCCGAGGGAGGCCGTGCCTCAGCCGTTTCCCTGGGGATGGGGTGAGCCGGGTTCAGGGGCGATCGATCACCGGTTCCGGGAGGTCATCGCCGGACCGACGACCCGGCTTCATGCGCCGTCAGCGCTTGGCCGGCTTGTCCTGGAGTAGCTCGGCTACCTCACGGCGACGGACCTGCCCGCCCCAGGACGGTGGGCCGGCGAGCACTGCCCCCCGTTTCGTGTCCCGGTGATTCGATGGAGAACAGCCGGGGAGGGGCCCTACCGGTCATCGCGGCAGGATCGCCGATACTAACCCAGTACCCGGCGCAGGATCTCGGGCACCGGACACTTGCCCGAACCGTCCCCGGCGATCGAGACATAGACGATGCGCGCCTCGCACACGGCCTCGGCATCCCGCAGTACGGTGAAGGACACCTCGAAGCTCGTGTTCCCGATCCGCACCGGCTCGACCAGGATCGACACGTCGTCGCCGAAACGGACACCTGAGCGCCAATTCAGCTCGGCTCGGACGAGCTGGAAATCGACACCCTGTTCCTGTAACCCGAGGACAGGCAAACCCTTGTGCTGCAAGAAGCCCGAAATGGCCTCGTCGAACCATGCCAGATACCAGGCGTTGAAGACCACCCCCTGCTGGTCGACCTCGTAATAACGCACGTGCCACGGGTGGACGTATCCCATGTCTCTTCCTTCACATCGCGTTCCGATTCTGCTGTTCCGAAGATTCTCCGCCGTCTCGCGGTGAAGGTAACAACAGACATGGCTCTGCGAATCGGACCAGACTGCCAGATGGCGGCAAATCCGTGCCAGCAAAGCCGGGCACGCCGGCGGAAGCGAGCACGGTGGGGGATCATCGTCCAGCTTTGGGAAATCCCGCTCCGAAGCGTCGATCCAGGGAGTCGTTTTCGAGCAGATCAGCGCGTCGCCCTCCTATCGGAAGCCCCGCCCATCACGGTCGCGACGCTGCTCTTGAACCGCCCTGTCCCGGCGAGGTTCTCGTCCGGATCGAGGCGGCCGGATTGTACCATTCGGATCTCTCGGTCGTCGACGGAGACCGACGCAGACCCTGTACCGCTTCAAAATCCATCGCAAAGGCTTGAGTTGAAGTCCTGCGAAGTGACTACGCGGCTCGGCGGTACTCGTCGATCGGTCTGCTGAGCACTTTCCGGCGTTCGACCCGTCCTTCCAGCGGCATCACGCTCCGCTCGTCATGACCCGGTGGCCGCTGCGTGCGGGACCGACGCGGGCGACAAGAAGACCATGTCGGCGTGGAAGGAGTCGACGGCCGGCAAACCTCGTGCTTGAGCGCGCAGGAACGTTCGCCAGGAGGCGTCGCCTCTCGGGATGCCGGTCGATGCGCCGCCACCGGAGGATCCGCCCTACGGTCGCCTCGCTGACCTGGTAGCCGAGCCGCACCGGTTCACCGGTACGGGGGTATCCGTGTTGATAGCGCTGGAGGCGATGGACCTGACTGACTCGGCGGTCAACGGGGACCCGGTTTCCGATGGATGGCCATGGAGACCACCTACCTACTGGATCTCCGTTTCCCCGCCCCCGGGAACTCACATGCTTGACAGTGCCACGACCGACTTGACTACCTGGCCTCAGGGAAACGCTCAGGTGGCCGCATGACAAACATGGCAGCGCGAGCCCATCGATTGGCGCGGTACTTCAATTAGCAAGCCGCTTCTCGCAGGGAGATTGGACCCTTATCGGATGTCCTGCACTGGACAGATGCTCATGTCGAATCCAGTTCAGCGGCTCCCGTGAACCCGATCCAACACCGGACCGATCCCAAGATCACAACAAAGGGGCAGTTCCTTGCGATCCCTCTAGAGCCGATCCGCGGCTCCTTACGAGAGCCCTCATCACGTCATCAGCGGTGGCGTCACCCCGTCGGTACACGCCTCCATGCTCCCACATCCTGTGCACCGCCGGTCCGGCAAGGGCGCACGGCTCGTCGACGTAGAAGGCAACAACCCGGCCGCGACGGTAGCCGGATCCGCTGCAAGCGGGCTGGCATCACCGCCGCGAACCGGTCCTTGCCGGATTGCTGGAACGCGGCATCTGCGCGGCGGGCTGGGGCCGGCTCCTTCTCTCCACCGTCCCCTCCGCGGATCAGACCGCCGAGACCGTCGAGGCATTCGTCGACGCCCTCGGCCTGATCCGCCCTCCCGAAATGCAGGCCAGCGCGATCTAAGCGCCTGCTGGACCAACGCTTACGGACCATGCCGGGGTCGAGGCACCCCCCTTCCTCGCCTACATCATCCCCGTTCCCCATCCCCACCACAGGAGGTCCGGTGGATTATTCCAAAATCAACCCACTTGATCATTCAGACGCAGAGGACGGCGTCACGTTCGAGGCCTCTCGGAGTGAGCCCGTACCCGCGCAGGATGACATGGCGCCGGTAGGCAAGAGATTCATCAGTCTCTACACCTTGGCTTCGCTCGCCACAGCGACCGCGATCAACACACCGCTCTTCGTCACTCTCGCACTACGCGTCTCCCAAATCGATCCCGACGGCAAGACCACCTCCTTTGCTCTCCTCTCCGGAATGGGCATGCTGATCGCGACGATCAGCGCGCCCGTCTTCGGCGCCTTGAGCGACAGGACGCGGAGCCGGTTCGGTATGCGCCGCCCATGGATCGTCTTGGGCCTCATCGGCACGGTCTTCGGCGGATTCCTCATGGGCATCGCGCACGGTCTGGTCACGCTGGCCGCCGGCTGGATGCTGATGTCGGCCTTCGGCACGGCCGTGGCCTCCCTGCTGCTGACCGCCATCTCCGACCGGGTACCCGGAAACCAGCAGGGCCTACTGGGCGGACTCGTCGGCGCGAGCAACCTCATCGCCGTGATGGTGGGCAGCCTGATCATCGCCTTCGTCCCGCACAGCTCATTCCTTCAAGTGAACCTCCCCGTGGCCATGGCGGTCATCGCGGTCCTCGCCTTCATTCTGGCTTTCCCCGATCGCCTCCCGCAGGAGCGGGAGGACACGGACGACGATTCGCCGGCCACCGGCGGGAGGTTGCGCAATCTGCTCGCGGGCATGCGCTTCGACCCGCGGCAGGAGCCCGACTTCGCACGCCTTCTCCTTTCCCTGTTCCTGATCTCCCTAGGCGGCGCACTCGGAACGACATATGCGGTGTATTTCATCGAGGATCATCTGAAGGTGGGTTCTGAGGAGCTCACCACGGTCATCGCCTACAGCAACGCGGCCTCATGTCTCCCCGCGCTCCTCGGCAGCCCGCTCGCGGGGTGGCTCGCCGACAGGTTCGGCCGGCGGCGGCCGATCCTGCTTTTCGGCACGGTGTGCAGCGTGATCGGGCTCCTGATCACCGCGTTCAGCAATGATCTTCCCACGTTCTACGTGGGAGCGCTGGTGGGCGGCATCGGACTGGCCGCCTATTCGGGGGTCTATCTCGGGTACGCGATCGCCACCATGACCGATATGGAGAACAGTGCGAGGAATCTCGGTCTCACGAACGTCGCGATCTCGATTCCTCTGACTCTGGCCCCTTTCCTGACGCCGTTCTTTCTGTCCCTGGGTTCCGGCGAGCACAACTACATCAGTCTCTATATCACCGGAGCGGTGATCAGCATCACGGCGATCCCGGTGATGTACACCGTCCGCAACGCCCGGTAACGCTTCCGACATCCTCGGGTCCGGCAGCCGGCCGCAGGAGAGGGCGTCCCTTCCCACCCATCAGGAGACGACACCCTCTTCTCCGTCACCCCGGACTCATGGACGATACAACCGAGTTCGCCCCCGTCCTTCGGGCGGCGCATCGTTCACGAGACGGCACTGGCCGGTAACGGCAGGGGCCGGAGCCGTCATGGCCGCTGCACAGCGGGACATCCCAGCTGACGCGCTGGCTCAAGGCGATGGCGCTCGGGCTCGATGTCGCAGGGCCCGCCGAATGCCAGACTCTGGCCAGAGAACGCGGCGTCGCGCTTCTTTCCGGCCCGTCCAGAGCGTCAACCGGCTGCTTCTCTTCAATCCAACGATTCCGACGGTAACCCGGAGGCTCCATGGACATCGGTCTGTTCTACGCCCATCAGTTGCCCTCGACGCCTCCTTCCGTGGGGTTCGAGTGGGACCTCCAGACGGCCCGCTGGGCTGAGGAGTACGGCCTTGCGGAAGCCTGGTTCTCGGAGCACTTCACGGAGGGCTACGAGCGCTGGAACTCGCCGGAGCTCCACATCGCGGCACTTTCCCGTGAGACGTCCCGGATCAAGCTCGGTACGGCGGCCAACCTGCTGCCGTACCACAATCCGGTAGCCCTGGCCTACCGCCTGATGGCGCTCGACCACATAACCAAGGGCCGCCTCATGGTCGGCTTCGGCGCCGGCGCCTACCCGACCGACGCCCAGCTGTTCGGCACCTCGATGCCCGAGCAGAACCACGAAATGCTGGAGGAGGCCCAGGACCTCATCCGACGCATCTGGGCCAACAAGGGCGAGAGCCTCAAGATCCAGGGTAAGCACTTCGGTGTCGACGTGCCGCCCAACGACAACCCCCTTCTGCTCGGCAACCACTGGCGGCCCTACCAGGAGAACGGCCCCCGCGTGGCCATGGCCGCGTTCTCACCGCGCTCCTCCACCCTGTTCAGGGCGGGGGCCCGAGGGGACATCCCGCTCACCATCGCGATGACCGACGAGTTCCTCGCAGGACACTGGGAGGTCTACGCGGAAGGCGCCGCGAGCACCGGCCGCACCCCGGACCGCCGGGACTGGCGGGTGGTGCGTGATGTGATCGTCGCCGACACCGACGAGGAGGCCTTCGCGCTGGCCTGTTCCACGCCGCTGCGGCGGACTCAGGAGGAGTGGGTCCTTCCCTACAACATGGACAACATCGCGAAGACGCTCCCCGAGGGGGTGAGCCCCGAGGACCTCAACATCGAGGCGCTCGCCTACTTCCAGTGGATCGTCGGTTCCGTGGACACGGTCGTCGACCGGCTGGCGGCCGAGTACGAGCAGTGCGGTGGCTTCGGATCTCTCCTGGTCTACAACTACGACTGCCACGAGGAGCCGGAGGCCTTCCGCCGGCACCTCGAGCTGCTGGGCACCGAGGTGGCGCCGCGGCTGACCGAGCGGGTCGGAAAGCTGACTTCTGGGCACTGATCTGCGACGACAAAAGGCGATGGCAGCGGTGTATCGCTGCCATCGCCTTTTGCGTGGCTGCGAGCCACCTGGTGGTGCGGAGCAGGGGCCGGTTCGGGCGCTCCGGGCACAGCAGAGTCCCCGCAGCCTGAGAGAACACCGTCTTTCGACTCCTGTGCGACGGCGATCGCATCGCATGCGCATGTGAGGAAGCCGTTGGCAGGACGCCTGCCAACGGCTTCGTAGCGCAGGTCCCGGGAGAGTCGCGGCCTGGAGGGGCCCAGACCCCGCGGGGACTGTGTCCCGTCAGGCTCGCGCCGCGCTCTGCTCGCCGTGGTCGTAGGCGGCCGGGTCGAAGGGTGCGCACTCGTCTCGGAAACGGTGGGCGAAGTCCGGCCAGGACAGCGTCGCTCGCCCGTTGCGGGGGTCGAGGTACCAGCTGCTGCATCCGCCCCGAATGATCACCGTTTCGGCGGCCCCCTCGTCCAGACGCTTCGCGAAGGCGTTCTCAATGTCAGAAGAGACTTCCAGGACCCGCCCGTCGTGTGCCGAGCGCCAGTCCAGCGCCGCGAGAAGGTGGTCGATCTGGGCTTCGATCATGTAGATGACCGAGTTGTGGCCCAGGCTCGTCCCTGGCCCGTTGAGTAGGAAGAGATTGGGGAAGCCGGCCGTGGCGATCGACTTGTAGGCCTGCATTCCGTTCGACCAGTGGTCGGCGAGAGCGTTCCCCCCACGCCCGAAGATCCGGTACGACGACGGGAGGTCGTAGGTCTCGAAGCCGGTCGCGACGACCAGGACATCGAGCTCAAACGCCTCTCCCGCGGCGCTGAACGCCGTCGAGCCTTCCACCCGTTCCAGGGCCGCCGCTTCGAGGTGCACGTTGGGCCGCTGGATGGCCGGGTAGTAGTCGTCGGACAGCAGGATCCGCTTGCAACCGATCGTGTAGTCGGGGGTGAGCTTCGCGCGCAGCTCAGGGTCGGATACCTGCTTATCGAGGTGGCTCAACGCCTGCCAGCTGGCCTCTGCGAGGTAGTCGTCGATGAGGCGGCGGGCGGCGAAGCGGGAGTCGTTGTACCAGAACAACATCTCCCGCATCTCCTCGACCGTGCGCTGATCGCGGCGGAAGAGATTCTTCTCCGCTTCGGAGAAGACACGGTCCCGGCGGGGCTGGATGTAGGGCGCCGAACGCTGGAACACGACGAGCTGATCGGCGATCTCTGCGAGCTGTGGAACGATCTGGATCGCCGAGGCTCCGGTTCCCACCACGCCGATGCGCTTTCCAGCCAGCGGGAAATCGTGGTTCCATCGGGCGGAGTGGAACAGCTCGCCGGTGAAGGTCTCCAGGCCTGGCACCTCGGGCAATTTGATGTCCGTCAGGTGTCCGGTCGCGGCGACCAGGACGTCACCGTAGAACTCGCCTTGCGGCGTCCGGACCGTCCAGCGGTGGTCGTTCTCATTCCAGCGGGCCTCGAGCATCTCGGCGCCGAAGCGCAGGTGTGGTCCCAGGCCTTCTTCTCGGGCCGCCGCCCGCAGGTAATCCCAGATCTCCTGACCGGGTGAGAACATCCGCGACCAGTCAGGGTTCGTCCGGAAGGAGTAGGAGTACAGCGGCGAGGGAACGTCACATGCCACACCTGGGTAGGTGTTGTCCCGCCACGATCCGCCGACATCATCGGCTCGTTCCAGGATGACGAACGAGCTCTCGCCGCGCCGGCGGAGCTGGATGCCGAGGCCGAGGCCGGAGAATCCGGCGCCGACGATGATCACTGAAACGTCGCGCAACGCGTCTGGGGTGGAAGTGGGCACATCAAGCTCCTTCGGATGGAGGTACGGGGTGCGGGTCAGGGTCGGCGGGTCGGCAGAATCGCGCCCGCGGGGTACTGGTTCGGGTTGGCGTTGAACGCTGCGATCAGGTGCACCAGTTCGGCGGGCCGCTCGACGACCATCGCGTGGCCGGAGGTGACTTCGGTGTATCGGGCGTCCGCGATGGCGCCGAAGAGCCGCTTGGACTGCCTGAACGGCGTCATCAAGTCGTCCGTGCCGGCGACGATGAGGGTCGGGCAGGCGATCTTCGGCGCGACATCGGTGAGGTCCACGTGTCGGTTGATCTCCATCTGGGCTGCCATGAGGTCGTCGGTCCGGAAACTCGACACGAGCGCTTCGATCTCACCGTCGCTCAACATCGCCAGGAGAGGCGCGCTGAAGGCGCAGAAAGCCTGGTAGCGCCGGAGCGCTTCGACGTCCGACTGCCGCAGGGCCCGCCAGATGTCGTTGCGCAGCTTCTGCTGCGCGTCAGTCTTCAGCCAGCCGGCCATCAAGATCAGTCCCCCCACCAGGTCCGGTCGGGTGCCGGCGGCGGTGGCGGCGACCACCGCGCCGAGCGAGTAGCCGGCGAGGGTCACGGGCCGGTCGGGAAGGACCTTCTCGATCACCGCCTGGACCTGCTCCGCCATCCGGATCTGTCCTTCGTCCGGCGGGCCCTGCGGGGTGGCCAGGTCCACTGCCACTACTCTCTGCTTGGCCGCCAGCATGGGGAACAGGAAGCCGAAATGGCTGCGGGCGCTGCCGCCGGTTCCGTGGACCAGCACGATGGGCGGAAGACCGCTGTGCTCGTCGACCGAATCGAAGAAGTTCACCTCAAGGTCACCGATGTGAAGTGAGCCGTGGTTCTCTTTGACGTCTCCGGCAGTTGCCGGAACCGTGCTAGCCGTTGACATAGCTCTCCTTGCCAAGGTTTATGATCATGTGCTGTTACGGTCCGCCGGTCCTCACCGCCTCGCGGACGGGGTGGGCCTCAACCGGTGACGGTCAGCGCACGGAATCGGCTGCCGTGGAAGACGAGCGGCGGTCGAGCGGGATCGCCGAGCAGGGACACCCGCTGGGAAAGCAGCTCTTCCACTGCCACGCCGGCGGCGAAGAGGTGAAACCACCCTCCGCCTCGTCATCCACCCCCGGACCTGCTGATCCGCGAGCGGGTTTATGACTGCTCCGACTATCGGCCAGTGTCGGCGCTGCTCATTGAGCAGGCGCGCCAGGGCATAGGACGGCTCTGTCATCCGGCCGGACGAGGCATGCCGCTTCGCGTTTCGGTCGCGATCATGGCGGTCTGCTTTTCATGGTGCTTCTCCGTGGCGGTGCGGTCGGGCGCAGATCGTGCCCGCTTTTCCGCCCCGTGCCGATGTGGCATCGGGTAGGAGGCCAACGGATCTCACTGAGGTCGATCGGAATGCGGCCAATGATTTATCTGCCGTCCCGGAGACGTGGCGTCTTGACGAGTGCGGCCGCCACGGCGGCCCCGGCGAAGAAGACGGCCCCGAGCAGGAAGATCTTGTTGTAGACGTCCTCGGTCGGCAATTCGATCGGTCCTGTCCCGGTGACGACCATCTTGACGTCGCTCACCAGCAGAGCCCCCACCACTGCTGCGCCGACGGCCCCGCCGATGGTGCGCGTGATCGAGTTGATCGAGTTAGCGACCCCGGTCTCTTCCGGCCGCACGTGCGCGACCAACAACACCGGCATTGAGGCATAGGCAGCGGCGATGGCGAGGTCACCGACCATGATGGCGATCACGACCTCGGCGGTCGTGGCATGCCGGAGCGTGAACATGAGCATCGCCCCGAGACCGACGAGGCTGCCCAACACCAGAATGATCTTGGGGCCGAATCGCTGAACCAACGATCCGAGGATGGGACCGGCCAGAATGGCGGCGATAGCACCCGGCAACATGTAGACGAACGCCGTGCGGAGACCGTCTGCGGCGAAGCCGTATCCAGAACCGGTCGGCGCCTGAACGAAGTAGGTGGCTCCCATGTAGAGCACCAGCATGGCGAGACCGACACAGAAGCCGGCGATGTTCGCCGCCAGCACGGGGCCGTTCTTGAGCATGCCGACGGCGACCAGTGGTTGCGACGATCGAGCCTGAGACCAGACGAAGGCACAGAGTGCGAACGCCGCGATGCCGAAGAGTCCGAGCACGGGAGCCGAGGCCCACCCCCAGCGTTCACCTTGGGAGATCGGCAGCAGCAGCGCCAGGAGGCCCAAGGCCAGCAGCGCGGCGCCTGCATAGTCCACCCGTCCGCCCGGCCCGCGCCGTCGTGGAAGCCGCGTCGCGAGCAGCAGGACGAGGCAGCACAGCACCACGCTGAGCCAGAAGATGCGGCGATAGTCCGCGCCGTTCAGTGTCAGCAGCCCTCCCGCGACGAGGGCGAGACATCCGCCGACGCTCATCGCGGACGCGGTGATGGCCATGGAGCCGGCCAGCCGGTGTGACGGCATCTCCCGGTGGAGGACGCTCATGGCGAGCGGGAAGAGACCCAGGCTCACGCCTTGGAGCGCTCGCGCCAGGATCAGCAGTCCCACGCTGTGGGTGAGAGCCCCGAGAAGGCTGCCTGCCAGAGCCACGGTCAGCACGCCGATGAATGCCACTTTGTGGCCGTGGACGTCTCCCAGCCTTCCCATCAAAGGCGTCATGGCGGAAGCACTCAGCAGAACGACGGTGGTCGCCCATGCCACTGTGGTGAGCGAGGTATTCAACTGGCTGGCCATCAACGGCAAAGCCGGCACCACAGTGCTCTGGATCATCGACAAGAGGAATCCGGCGCTCGCCATCGTCAGCAGTACCAGCCGAGGAGATCCCTCCTCGGTGCCCTCCCGGTAGCGCTCCCGGCGCTGCCTGCCGCCTTTGGGCGCGGCATCGCCCAGGACGGGCTCCTTGGCATCTGCTTGTGTGGCGCCGCTGTCGTCAAGCACTTTCGGTCCCCCTCCGCAACCGGTCGGCGTGTGCGAACCTCGGCACCGCCCGGCATACGCCGAAAGTCTGGCCGTTGTGCCGATCTACGCATTGCGTCTGCGTGCCACGGTGTCGGCGCAGTGCGCCGCTGCGCACCGGTCTGCCTGCACGTCGGCCTTTCGGGACTTCGATGAAGCCGCTCCCAGTCCCTGGCCTGATCCGCATGGACAGGTTGCTCCGGACGGCCGCTCTTTTTGCGGGTACTCAGGCCAGCGCCTCCGCGATCACCTCTCCGACCAGCACAGCCGAGTTCGCCGGGCCGCGTAGGGGGGCGGCCGGCAGGATCGATGTGTCCGCGATGGTCAGGTTGGCCACTCCATGGACCGCGCCGCTCCCGTCCACGGCCGCCGCCGGGTCACCGGAGCGGCCCATCGGGACGGTCCCGCAGGTGTGCTGCGACGTGCCGAGCCGGGCGGCGATCCACTCGTCGAGCCCCGTGTCGTCCAGATCGACGACCTCGGCCCGCTCGGCGGTCAGCTCGGCGAACGCGGCCGATCCCAAGATCGCCGCTGTCGCCCTGACCGCTTGGCGCAGCCGTCGGCGATCTTCCGGTTCGGCCAGATAGCCGTAGCAGATGCGGGGTGGAGTATCCAGGTCGGGCGAGAGCGCGCGCAACCGGCCGAGCGGCCGGGGAGTCTGCACCGAGACGAGGAACGCATGCGGCGCCCCCGGCGCCGTGGTCTGGCCCCTGACGAGTCCCGCCATAGGCACGAGCGACTGGAGGATCTCCAGGTCGCCAGGCTCGCCTCCCCCCGAGCCCAGGTGGAGCGCCCCGCCCAGCCAGCTGTCCTCGGGCTCCGGCAGCGTACGGTTGGGCACCCACTCGACGACGACCTGTGGATGGTCGCTGAACGCGGCGCCGATGGCCGGAAGGTCGTGGACGACCTGGATTCCGGCGGCGGTCAGCACCTCGGCCGGGCCGATCCCCGACACCTGCAGCAGGTGCGCCGAGCCGAACGCCCCGGCGCACACAATGACCCGGCCTGCCTCGATCACCTCGGCATGACCGTCCCGGACCGCCAGGACACCCGTCGCGCGCAGACCGCCCGGTCCCCGTCGCAGCACGATGGAACGCACGGTGCAGTCGCCGTGTACGGCGAGGTTCGGCCGGGAGATGACGCCCAACAGGTAGGCGGCCCCGGTGTTGATCCGCACGCCGCAGGCCACATTGGTGGGAACCGGCCCGAAACCCGGGGGACCTTGGGCGTTCTTGTCGGCTTCTGCGGTATGGCCCAGTTCCCGTGCGGCCTCCGCGAAGGCGTGCGCGGCGGGGTGGGTGAGCGAAGTCCGCCGGACCTTGATCGGCCCGGTCCCGCCGTGCAGGTCCGACTCCCCCATGTCGAGATCGTTCTCCAGCCGCCGCAGCAAAGGAAGCGCCGCCTCGTAGGACCAGCGGGCATCTCCGGAGGCCGCCGCCCAGCGGGCGAAGTCGGACTTCCGTGCCCGGATGAAGTAGCCGCCGTTGACCGTCGTCGAGCCGCCGAGCACCTTCCCGCGAACCGCCATATAGGGCCGCCCCGGCGCGAGCTCTGCCGGATAAGCGTTCGTGGTGGTCAGACGGGGCCGTGCACCTGGCACCAGCCGCGCGTCGAGAAGGTCGGCGGAGAATCCGCCGACCGGGACCGGCCCTGCTTCGAAGACCAGCACCGACCGGCTCCGATCGGCGCTGAGCCTCGCCCCGAGCACCGCACCCGCTCCCCCGGCCCCGACGATCAGCACGTCGGGGCGGCCGTCGACCGCCGGGACCGAACGGAGGCCCATTGACCCCACCCCATTTCTCTCGCGCTTGATGCCTTTCACATCCCGGCAGGAGTCGCGGGAGCGGTGTGAGGACCGGATAGACGAAAGGCGGTTCCGGGGAGACCGGGGTGAAGGAACCGACCGCCGTTCCATCCGGGATACCGCTGTCGCCCCACTTGGCGGTACAAGCTCCGCGCGCCATGGACGGTGTTCCGACTATCGGTCGCAGCGTCCACAACTCATTGGGCGAACGCGCCAAGACGTTGGACGGGGCTGCCGCCCTGCATGCTCTGTCCTGCGTGACGGCCGCACCTCAGGTTGAACCGCCCCGGCTTCGGTGGAGACCTCAGGAGTTGATTCCAGCGGGTTCGCTGGGGTGGTGTTGAGCGTAGTAGAGGGCTTCGTACTCGTCCGGCGGGATGGTGCCGATGGCCGTGACGCGACCTTCCGATCCGGCCGACTGGTCGACCATGGACTTCCTTGCCCTGCCGTCCAGCCGAAACCCCGTCCGTAGCGACGGACGCCTTGCTTCTACAAGCTGGCACTCGTCGTCAATGATCCCGCGGCCGCCGATGCCAGAGTCGGATCAGGACGCGGCGTTCCGCACGATCGGATCGCGGACGCGGTCCGAGAACTCTGGTCTCGCGCAGGAGGAAGTGGCATGGTGTCGCAGTGGAGCGCGTCGAAGACGGCGCTGGACCGGGCGCAGCGAAGCATCGGTGGAGGCGTGACGTCGAGCGTGCGCAGCTCGGTCAAGCCCCACCAGATCTACTTCGCTTCGGGTAACGGACCGCGCATCGTCGACATCGAGGACAACAGCTATATCGACTACGTCCTGGGCTGGGGGCCGCTCCTGCTGGGACATGCGCACCCGCAGGTCGGCGCGGCGGTCAAAGCGCAGCTCGATCGGGGAACCCTGTTCGGCGGCGGGAACCTCACCGAGATCGTCGCGGCCGAGAAGTTCCTCGCCGCGCTGGGATGGGCCGAGCGGCTGCTGTGGTCCAATACCGGCACCGAGGCTGTGCAGATCGCACTGCGCCTGGCGCGTTCCCACACCGGCCGCGATGTCGTCATCAAGCTCGGCGGCGGGTACCACGGCTGGCATGACACCGTCTTCGCCAGCGTCGTCGTCTACGGTGGCGGGGGAAGCGCCATCCCGCATTCTGCGGGGCAGCCCGCGTCCTCGCTGGCCGACCTGCGAGTCGGCCTCTACAACGACCTCGACGCCTGTGCGGCGCTCTTCGCCGCCGAACCCGGCCGGGTCGCCGCGGTCCTGGTGGACCCGACCTCGTCCAACACCGGAAGCGTGGTTCCCGCTCCGGGCTTCCTCGAGGGCCTGCGCCGCCTGTGCGACGAGCACGGAGCCCTACTGATCTTTGACGAGGTCGTCTCCGGGCTACGGCTCGGCCTCGCCGGCGCGACCGGACGATTCGGGGTCACCCCCGACCTGGCGACCTTCGGCAAGGCCATCGGCGGCGGGTTGGGGGCCTCCGCGGTGGCGGGACGCGCCGACATCATCGACCTCGTCACCCGGGACACCGTGCACTCGGGCACCTTCAACGGCAACCCGCTGGCCATGGCGGCGGTCGACGCCACGATGGACGTGCTCAGCGCGGACGGGGTGTACCCGCAGATCGAGAACACCAGCCGGACTCTCGTGGAAGGCATCCGGGCTGCCGCGGCCAAGACCGGGCATACCATCGCCGTCCACGGCATCGGCGCGACCGCGCTCGTCGCGCCCGGCCTGCCGGAGATCACCGGCCCGGACGACTTCATCACCGCCGACTGGCACTGGTGGGACGACCTCCTCGTTCCGGAGATGCTGGCCCGCGGCATCTATCTGCTTCCCCATGGAAGGCTCTTCCTGTCCACCGAACACGGCCCGGCCGAGGTCGCCGAGACCGTCGCCGCCTTCGCCGAGGTCTTCGCCATGCTGCCGCCCCCGCGCGTCACCTCCTGATCCGGCGCCTTAGAGGATGTCCTATGGGGTGAGCCGGGCGTCAGTCAGGCATGGGTAAGAGCGTGTGGCGGTGAATCGCTTCCGGGTGGATCCGGGGAGATCACCCGGCCGTTGCTGTCGTCGGCGCAGCTGCACCCGCAAGGAGGGCGGGACGCGGAATGCGCCTGATGAAGCGGTGTTCGAGGCCATCATCTACCTGTTGATAGAGCGGGTGTGCGTGACAGGCTCTGCCGTCGCATTTCGGGACCTGAAAAGTCCGCCGCGCATCACCGGGGCCGTTCTCGAGACGGCCTGAAGCACGTTGACGAGATCCCGTCCGACCACCTCGATCGGACGGGATCTTACTGCGCTCCCGGATGGCGTGGCTGTTGACGGGCTCTTCCGAGCATGGATGACGGTCATGGAGAAGGGCACTGACGATGTGCGGCCATGCGGGCGCACCACAGACCGGCCGGTCGGCATGTTGTGGAGGCGGTGATCCCGCCGGCAGCTCGACAGTCGGTCGCGGGAAGTCACCCCGACTCGGGCGGGCCGTCGCCTCGTCCCGGGAAGTGATCAACCGTTCCTTGGTCCGCCGACAGGTTGACACCGCTCGTGAGCACCCCTCACCGCTTCCTCATCCGGTCGCGAGCCCCCCGGGGGGGCAGGCTGCGCCGAGCGGTGCTCGACAAACTTGCCGCTCCTGAGCTGCTCGGCCTTGCCCGCATCGTGCCGGACTCGGCCCACCTGCGGGCGAAAAGGGGCGAACAGACATGAGACCGCCTATGAACTCGGCAGCGTTCTGGTAGTCGCAGATCGCGGCGATCCCTGAATCGCCCGGTTCAGCGCACAAGAGCTTGCCCGGCGTCGGGGACCGGCTCAGCCGACGACCGACGCGGCCCATTTGTAGTCGGGCTTGCCGACGGCCGTGCGCTTCACCTCGGTGACGACCTTGATCTTGCGAGGCAGCTTGAAGCCGGCGATCCGGTCGGCCAGGAACGTGTTGAGCTCCTCCAGAGAGACCTCCTTGCCCGGGTGAGCAGAGACCACCGCCGCGACCTTCTGGCCGAACCTCTCGTCGGGTACGCCGACGACGATCGCGTCGGAGATATCGGGATGCTCCTTGATGGACGCCTCCACTTCCTCCGGGAAGATCTTTTCGCCACCGCTGTTGATTACCAAGGAGCCACGGCCGAGCAACACGATCGTTCCGTCAGGCTCAAGAGTGGCGAAATCTCCGGGAATCGACCAGCGGGTGCCCTGGCTGTCGGTGAAAAAGGTGGCCGCGGTCTTGGCCGGGTCGTTGTAGTAGCCAAGGGGAATGTGCCCGCTGCGGGCCAGCTTGCCGATCTCGCCGGGTGCGACGACCCGCAGCTCGTCATCGAGCACGGTGCAGTCGGGCCCCATCCTGAACTTGGCGGTCCCGCTGCTCCTGCCATCGGCGGAGGTGCCGCCGACACCGGTCTCCGAGGCGCCGTAGTTATCGACGAAGCGGACGTCAGGGAGATGGCTGCGGAGCGCATCGCGGACGGCGGGGGTCAGCGGTGCTCCACCGGACGAGAGTGCGTACAGCGAATCGGTGTCGTACCGGCCGTTGGCCAGCTGCTCAGCGATCGGGCGGCCCATGGCGTCGCCCACGATCATCAATACGTTCGCGCCCTCCGCGGACAGCAGGGCCAGCGCCTCCTCGGGAGCGAACGCACGCTCGGTGTAGAGCACGACTTTGGCCCCGACGAACAGGCCCATGAGCGTCATCCACTGACCGGCCCCGTGCATCACCGGCGCGCAGTTCAAGATGACGGCGCCGGGCTTGTTGGCGGCCTCCGCGAGCTGAGCGGGGTGCGATATCGGGGTGTTCAGGGAGCTGCCGCCCCCGAGCGCGCCGAAGAAGATGTCCTCGCAACGCCACTCCACCCCTTTCGGGTAACCCGTCGTGCCGCCTGTGTACATGATGTAACGGTCGTCACTGGAACGTGGCGGGAAATCGTCGTGGGGTGAGGCCGCCGCGAGCGCCTCCTCATAGGGCACTGCGCCGGGGATCGTCTCGTCGCCGCCGTCCTCGAGGACCATGACGTGGCTCAGCTTCGGCAGCTCGTTGCGGACCTCCTCGACACGGGCGAGCAGGGAGCGTTCCCCGATGATCGCGACGGAGTCGGAATCAACGAGGACGTGCCGGAGCTCACCTGCGACATAGCGGTAGTTGACCGGGATCGGCACCGCTCTGATCTTGTGTATCCCGAACATCGACTCCAGCCACTCGGCCCGGTTGTACGCCAGGATCGCCACATGATCGCCCGGCCTGATACCCACTTGCGCCAGGTGGTGGCCGACCCTGCTCGCCCGCGCGCTCAATTCCCCATAGGACAGCCGCACATCGCCGGCGACCAGCGCCGGCCTGTCCGGGTCCGCTGTCGCGACGATCTCCAGGAGATCGGCCAGGTTATAGGTGCGCTCGGTCACGGAAGACTCCTCATCTTCGTTCCGGGTGGGCGGGGAAGGGGATGGGCCGGGGCAGAGGTGTCGACCAGGAGTCTTCTCTTCGGCTTGGCGGCCTCAAGCTCAGGACGGCCGGGCATGTATCTGGCGAAAAGAACGGGCCGCCACCCCCGTCGTCCGGCTGATCGATCACCCGGCCGAGGATGGCGGCAGGTCTCCTGGTGGGGGTGCGTTCAGACACGCAGCCGTCTTCGGGGGACACGGGGAGCCGTTGAGCTGTCGGCCGGTCCGCCGAGCTGTGCCCACCGGCTCGAAGGAATCTGCTCTCGTGTTCAGGGACCGAAGCAGAGGGATGCCGGCGCAGGTCCGAGCCCGAGGCATCCCATCCGCTCGTTGCGCGTCAGAAAAAGCCGAGCCGCTGCGGAGCGTAGCTGACCAGCAGATTCTTGGTCTGCTGGTAGTGGTCGAGCATCGCTCGGTGGTTCTCGCGCCCGATGCCGGACTGCTTGTAGCCGCCGAACGCGGCGTGGGCCGGGTAGGCGTGGTAGCAGTTCGTCCAGACGCGGCCGGCCTTGATCGAACGGCCCAGCCGGTACGCCGCGGAACCGTCCCGGGTCCAAACTCCGGCGCCCAGGCCGTACAGCGTCTCGTTGGCGATCTTCAGAGCCTCATCGGTGGAGTCGAAGGTGGTGACCGACACGACGGGACCGAAGATCTCCTCCTGGAAGATCCGCATGTCATTGGTGCCCTTGAAGACCGTTGGCTCGATGTAGAACCCGCCCTCCAGGCCCTCCACGGTCCGCGAGCCTCCACCGGTCAGCACCTGGGCGCCCTCGGCGCGGCCGATGTCGAGGTAGGACAGGATCTTCTCGTACTGGTCCCGGGATGCCTGCGCGCCGATCATGGTGGCCGGATCCAGCGGATTCCCCCTGACGATGGCCTTGGTGCGCGCGAGGCAGCGCTCCATGAACTCGTCGTAGATGGATGAGGCGATCAGCGCGCGGGAGGGGCAGGTGCACACCTCGCCCTGGTTGAGGGCGAACATCACGAACCCCTCGACCGCCTTGTCGAGGAAGTCGTCGTCGGCGGCCATGACATCGGGCAGGAAGATGTTCGGGCTCTTGCCCCCCAGCTCCAATGTCACCGGGATGATGTTCTGTGATGCGTACTGCATGATCAGGCGGCCGGTGGTGGTCTCGCCGGTGAAGGCGACCTTGGCGACCCGCGGGCTGGACGCCAGCGGCTTGCCCGCCTCGACGCCGAACCCGTTGACCACGTTGAGCACACCGGGCGGCAGCAGGTCGGCGATCAGCTCGACTAGCAGCAGGATGCTGGCGGGGGTCTGCTCGGCGGGTTTGAGGATCACGCAGTTGCCCGCGGCCAGCGCGGGAGCGAGCTTCCAGGTGGCCATGAGCAGCGGGAAGTTCCACGGGATGATCTGGGCGACCACCCCCAGCGGCTCGTGGAAGTGGTAGGCGACGGTGTCCTCGTCGAGCTGGCTGATACCGCCCTCCTGGGCGCGGATCACGCCGGCGAAGTAGCGGAAGTGATCGACGACCAGAGGCAGATCGGCGGCCAGCGTCTCGCGGACCGGCTTGCCGTTCTCCCAGGTCTCGGCGACGGCGAGCTTCTCGAGGTTCTCCTCCACCCGGTCGGCGATCCGGTGCAGGATCAGGGCGCGCTCAGCGACAGAGGTGGCAGCCCACTTGTCGGCGGCGGCGTGCGCGGCGTCCAATGCGAGTTCGACGTCGGCGGCTCCGGATTGGGCCACCCGGGTGAAGACCTGTCCGTCCACCGGGGACAGGTCTTCGAAGTAGCGGCCATCCGCCGGGGGCACGAAAGTGCCGCCGATGAAGTTGTCGTAGCTCTTGGCGTAGGAGACGATGCTGCCTCCGCTGCCCGGCTTGGCGTAGACCATGGACTTCCTCCTCATTCACAAGCCCGGATGCGGGCTTGCGGTGCGAACACTTTGCGGTGCGCAGGCCGCCGAAACGTTCTCGTCAGGCGCGTAAGTCGTTCAGGGCTGCGTTGATCCGCGCGGCGGCGGGCGAGCGCTCCCGATGGAGCGATGCGCGGGTGCCAGACCTGCGACTTTCGTCCCTTGCGGATGGGCGCCGGTGGGCGCCGGTGGGCCTCAATCTGCCTGAGCAGGACGGTCTACTCGTTGAAGTAGCGCGCCAGCCGGTAGTTCCGGGATGCCATTCCCCGACCTCCCCCAGCAGGGCCGGCGCGGTGACGGCGACGGAAGGTGGACGACGCCCCGCTGGGGATGCCGGGCCATCTGGTCGATAGGCGGTTACAGCTGGCTGGAACTTGTCGCATGCGTGCGATTTGACGGCGCTGTGGGCCAATAGACGTCACTTTGCTTTCACGCAGAATCGACTGCGGACCGAGCCGGAAGCAGCCCGTCAGCGCTCTGATGCTCCTTCAAGAAAACGACGGCAGGGCATGGGCCGTCTCCAGAGATGGAGATGTGCGCTGACAGGAGCTTCATCCCGCCCGGTGGCGTGCCGCCTGGATCGCAATGACGGGGCATGGCTCGCCGCCATCGACGTCGACCTGGCCGCGACCCGGCGGACGTGCAAAGCGGCGCCCGGCGATGCCCGAAGCGGGCAACGGCGGCTCCACGGTAATTCGAACCCGCCATCGAGACAGCCGTGTCGAGGCACGAACGCGACTGCCACGATGGTCCTACCTCAAAGGTGAGAACATGCAAACTCGGGCAGCGGTCTTGTGGGAACAGAACAAGCCCTGGCACGTTGAGGACATCGAGCTGGACGACCCGAAGGCCGGCGAGGTCAAGGTCAAGCTCGCGGCCTCCGGGCTGTGCCACTCTGACGAGCACATCCTCACAGGCGACATGGTGCTCAACCCGGAAACCTCAGCGCTGACGGGCGTCGAGCAGTTCCCCATCATCGGAGGCCACGAGGGCGCGGGGGAGGTCGTCGAGGTGGGCCCCGGGGTGACGACCCTGAAGGAGGGCGACCACGTCGTCCTGTCCTTCATCCCGGCATGCGGACGCTGCCCGTCTTGTGCGCGCGGCTATCAGCATCTGTGCGACCTCGGCGCGTTCCTGCTGGCCGGACGTCAGATCACCGACATGACGGCCCGGCATCACACGGCGGACGGCGTCGACCTCGGCATCATGGCCTGTGCGGGGACGTTCGCCCCGTACACGGTTGTGGCCGAGAGCTCCTGCGTCAAGATCGATGACTGGATTCCGCTGGACAAGGCCGCACTCATCGGGTGCGGCGTCACGACAGGTTGGGGTTCAGCGGTCAACGCAGCCGATGTACGCGCTGGGGAGACCGTGGTCGTCATCGGGCTGGGCGGGATCGGCATGGGTGCGGTGCAGGGTGCCGCACTCGCCGGCGCGCGTCACGTGCTGGCCGTCGACCTGGTCGAATGGAAGCGGGACAAGGCCATCGAGTTCGGCGCCACCCACACGGCGGCCTCCGTGGAGGAGGCTGTGGCCAAGGTCGGCGAGCTGACCTGGGGCGCGATGGCCGACAAGGCGATCCTGTGCACCGGCGTCGCGACCGGCGACCTCATCCACCCGATGATGAGCATGATCACCAAGGGCGGCCGGGGCGTCGTCACCGCGATCGGCCCGATCCACCAGGAGGACGTCAAGCTCAACCTGTTCGACCTGTCGATGCAGCGCAAGGAGCTCGTCGGCTGCATCTTCGGCAACGCCAATCCCCGTCGTGACATCCCCCGCCTGCTACGCCTCTACGAGGAAGGCCGGCTCAAGCTCGACGAGATGATCACCACGACCTACACGCTGGATGAGGTCAACCAGGGTTATCAGGACATGCGAGACGGCAAGAACATCCGCGGTCTCATCACCTTCTGACCGTCCCGGTGCCGCCTGTCTGCCTCGTCCAACCGGCCGACGCGTCCGTCCTATGGCGAACCGGGCGCTGGCCGACAGGGTCTTTTCAGGGGTGGGGGCGGTTTTTCCGGTGACCGACGGATTCTTCGGCGAGCGTCGGCTTGTGCGCGTCCACGCCCTCCGAAGGAACCAGAAGGCAACACGGTGAGTCCTCATGCGGGGTCCAGGCCCTGCAGGGGGTGAACCGAAGGAGGCTGTACATGTCGAAGCAGGCGCGCCGCCGGGCCCTCGTCGTAGGACTGGGCATCGCCGGAATCGCCACCGCCGTGCGGTTGCACCAGATCGGCTGGTCGCCGGTACTGCTGGAACGGGCCCCTGCGCGCCGCTCCAGTGGCTACTTCATCGCGCTGTTCGGCGCCGGCACCGCTTCCGCCCGGCGCCTGGGTGTGCTGGAGGCCATCGGGGACCGCACCCACCGCGATTTCGTCGCCTACGAGGTGAACCGAGCGGGACGCCGCCGCCCAGGGGTCGGGTTCGCCGACCTGCCCGGCCGGCCACGGACCCTGTTGCGCGGCGATGTGGAGCGAGGACTGTTCTCGGCGCTGCCCGACGATGTGGAGATCCGCTATTCCACTGTGCCGACGCGGTTCGTCCAGGACGACCAGGGTGTCGATGTCACCCTGCTCAACACTGCCACCGCCACCACGACCGCTGACCGATTCGATCTGGTCGTCGGTGCGGACGGGATGCGCTCCACCGTCCGCGAACTGGTCTTCGGCTCCCACTCGGAGTACCTGCACCCGCTGAACTACATGATCGGTGCCACCACGCTGGACGAACCGGTCGACGGCTTCTCCCCGAACGAAGGGCTGGTGCTGGCCGAACCCGGACGCTCGGTATGGACCTTCCCCTTCGACGATCGTCCCCCAGGCCTGCTCTTCTCCTATCGCACCGACGATGTCGATCGCGAGTTCTCCCGGCCGCCGAGCGAGTCCGTCCGCGCAGCCTTCGGCCCCGAACCTGCGGGTGCTCTGCTGGAGCACCTGCTGGCCAAGTACGAAGGGGCCACGGAGGTCCTGTTCGACTCGGTGAATCAGGTCAAGATGCCGCGCTGGCATCGCGGCCGGATCGTCCTGGTCGGCGACGCCGCCTGGTGCCTGTCCCTCTACTCGGGCATGGGAGCTTCCAGCGGCATCGCCGGGGGCGAACTCCTCGGCACCATGCTGGACCGCCACCCGGGCAACATGGCCGAAGCCCTGCGGAAATGGGAGGCTCGCATGCGGCCATTCGTCCTCCAGGAGCAGAAAGGTGCTCTGGAACTGCGCACGCTCTTCACTCCCCATGACCGCAAGGAACACCTTCACCGCAGCATCTGGCTGCGCCTGATACACACCCCGATGATCGGCTCCCTCATGGGCAGGATCATCGAAGACGGCGGAGAGATGGCGAACAAGAATTTCGACATCGCTGCGGCCTGACCAGCACGATGCCATGCTCACGTGGCCTGGCACTCGCGCACATCGAGACGGCACTCGGACTCAATGCCCGCCGGGCCGATCCGGGTGACCCTGGGACAACGAACACTTTCGGATGCCACCTGCGGTGATTACGGCTGAGGAGTCGACCGATGACGCACAACAATGCTGAGGTCCCCCTGGACGGACGTCTTCTTCGGACCGCGTTCGGAAAATTTCCCACGGGCGTGGTCGCGGTTTGCGCGATGCATGGGACGGAGCCGGTGGGCATGGCCGTCTCGGCGTTCATGCCGGTGTCGCTCGATCCGCCCCTGCTCAGCGTGTGTATCCAGTTGTCGTCGACGACCTGGCCGCGACTGCGGGAGGCGGGCGTGGTGGGCGTGAGCGTGCTGAGCCGAGCGCAGCAGGCCCACGCTCAACGACTCGCCTCTAAAGAGGCCGATCGATTCGCCGGCCTGGAGGTCACCCGGTTGCCCTCCGGGGCCGTCGTCGTCGGCGGCACTCACGCGTGGTTCGAGTGCGCGATTCGTGAGTCGCACCAGGCAGGCGACCACGAGATCGTCGTTCTGGAAATCCTCCGGCTCCAGGTTGAATCACATGCGGACGACCCCATGGTCTTCTTTGCCAGCGGCTTCCGCGGTCTCCGGCACGTGCAGGGCGTGAGTGCCGACAGTCTCGCCGGCCTCGAAGCCGCGCACTGGTGACCGACGCGTACGTCGAGGCTGATGCTCGAAGGCGTACCGCGGTCATGTGAGAGCGCGGGCGGGTCACGCCAACCGTTCCGGCGCCCCTGGCGCTCGGCTCCCCGTCCGTAGGTGTCGACGTGAGGTTCTGAAGCCTCCCATCCAGCGTTCGATCGATCCCATGGAGGGTCAAGAGTGAAATTTTCGATCTTGTGCGTTCCGTACGCGTTGGATTACGCGGCCGGTACGGACAGCGTCTCCGACGTCATCGCCTGGGACCTCCAAGTCGCTTCATGGGCCGATCAGTACGGTCTCGACGAAGTCTTCTTCGCCGAGCACCACACCCTTGGCCACGAGCCGAGTCCCGCGCCCGAACTGATGATCGCTGCGGCTTCGCAGACCACGACTCGCGTTCGGCTCGGAGCCCTTGGACATCTCATCCCATATCACAACCCTGTGGCGCTGGCTCACAGAATGATGTGGATGGATCATCTGACTGGCGGGCGATACGTCGCCGGTGTCGCTCCAGGCGCCTTTCCGACGGATGCACAGCTGTTCGGGACGGGCGGGGAGAACGCGCGCATGCTCGCCGAGGGTCTCGACATCATCCATGCGATCTTCACCAAGCCTGGGCCTTGGCGTATCGACGGGCGGTACTGGACCGCCGACATGCCCCAGTTCTCCTCCAGCGTGAACGGTCCGCATCTCAAGCCCTTCCAGAGGCCCCATCCCGAGATCCTGATGACCGGCATGCAACCCAGGTCACCGACTCTCGCCGAGGCGGGCAGGCGTGGTTACAGCCCGGTCAGCCAGGAAGTCTCAAGTGAGACGCTGATCCAGCACTGGGAGACTTATGCCGAGGCGGCCAAGAGCGCCGGGCACGTCCCAGACCGATCGAACTGGCGCGTCACGAGGGACCTCTGGCTCGCCGACACCGATGAAGAGGCCCGACAGCAGGCTCTGAGTGGCCCTCTGGGTGAGGTCTGGTCCGAGGTCAACCTCCCATTGTTCAAAGACCTCGGACTGGGCTCGCTTCTGGCGGGAACAGCCGTGCCCGAGCAGGACCTCTCCCTGGAATGGCTCGTGGACAACTTCTTCCTCGTCGGCTCGCCGGAGACGGTCGTCAAGAAGATCGAGAAACTCCATGCCGAGGTAGGCGGCTTCGGCACGCTCCTCATGGGTGCCCCGGGCCGCGGCCAGGAGCCGGAGAGGTACCGGCGTAGCCTCGAACTCCTCGGATCAGAGGTGGCTCCCCGGCTGTCCCACTTGGCGGTGGGCTCTTAGGGCCTGTACGGAGTCGAGATCAGAGGAATTCGTCTGCACTCTGGCCTCCGCTCCTGATAGGCCATGGCGTGTGGCGACTCACCAATGAGGAATAGTTCTTGATCGAACCTCATCTCCCCTGCGCGAGCGGAACTCGGTCCCGGACCTGCGGCAGCAGTTCAACTGGCGTCTTCGAGCGTCTGATGCAGGCGGTGATCGCCCAGGCCGCAGCCTGCGGGCAGGCCGATCTCAACCTGGTCAGCGTGGACTCCACCACGGCCCACGACTATCACCACACCGCCGGGATGGATCCTGGACGGCGAGGTGGCCACGGCGCTGCAGGAGGCCGCCGAGCAGGCAAAGGGGCTGCGTCAAAGGGGCAAAACCTCCAAGGTGGCGATTCCCGTGAAGACGGGGACCGGGCCGGACGTCGGCGGCTGCGGTTGTAGCGCAGGATCCGGCTGACGGCGGCCAAACTGGGCCGCTCTCAGGGTGGACTGACCAGCAAGGCCCATCTGGCGGCCGACCGCAGGAACCGCGGCTGTCGCGGTGGCGATTCATGGCTCTGGCCCACCTGGAGCTCCGCACTCTATACAGGCCCTAACCAGTTGCGCCGAGAAGGTCGAGACAAAGGCGGGTGGGGTGACCCTGGGAGTCCACCCCACCCGTAGCGTTGATTCAGACGCGGAAGTGCGCGATCGATCGGTCCAGGTCACGCGCCAGATCGGCGAGCTGCTGCGCTGCCCCGGCCGCCTGAACCGCGCCGGCGTTGGACTCCTCCGCCGCGTGCGAGACGTCGGTGACGCTGCGCGCGATGTGGTCCACGCCGGTGGCCGCCTGGCCGACGCTGCGGCTGATCTCCTGCGTGGTCGCCGTCTGCTCCTCCACCGCTGAGGCCACCGTGGTCTGGTGCTCGTTGATCTGCTCGACGATCCCGGTGATCTCCGACAGCGCCCGCGCGGCCTCGGTGCTGCTGGCCTGGATCGCGGCGATCTTGCGGCTGATCTCCTCGGTCGCCTTGGCGGTCTCCTGGGCTAGGTCCTTGACCTCGGTCGCCACGACCGCGAATCCCTTGCCCGCCTCACCGGCGCGCGCCGCCTCGATGGTGGCGTTCAGCGCCAGCAGGTTGGTCTGCTCGGCGATGCTGCTGATGACCTTGACCACGTCGCCCACCTCGGCACTGGCCGCACCCAGCGTGGCGACGGAGGCGTTGGTCTGGGCGGCGACGTTCATCGCCTGCTGGGCGACCTGGACCGCGCTGGCGGCGCTGCGCGAGATGTCGGCGATGGCGGCGTTCATCTCCTCGCTGGCCCCGGCCACGGTGGTGACGCTGGCCGAGACCTCATCGGCGGCCGCCGCGGCGCTGTGCGACTGCGCCGCGGTGACGGTGGCACCCGACTCGATGCGCGCCGCCAGGCCGGTCAGCTCACCGGAGGCGGCCGACAGCTGCCGGGCCTGGGTGAGCACCTGCTGCACACTGGCACGCATGGCCTCCAGCGAACGGCGCAACGCCCCGGCCATCACCCCGACCTCGTCACGGGTACCGGGGTCGGGCACCTCGACGGTCAGGTCGCCGTCGGCGACCGCGCTGAGGGCGTCGGCGACGCCGCGCAGCGGACGGCTGATCCCCCGCGCGACCCACACGGCCAGCGCCAGGCCGAGCAGCACGGCCCCCGACAGCAAGGCGACCGACAAGACCACGGCGCGGTCGTACTCGGCGTCCAGGTCGGCAGCGGTGGCGGCGGCCTCGCTCTTCTCGGCCTCCACCATCTCCTTGAGCAGAGCCTTGCACGCCTCCCAGAGCTCATCGGCCTGGCCAGTGTCCTTGATCGACACATAAGCCGCCACATCACCCTTGAGCGCGGCGGGCAGCATCTGCTGCTCGGCGATCGCGCTGTAGGCGCCGAAGCTGTCGACGAACTCCTCGACCTTGTCCGGGGCGGCGGCGACCGGCCGGTACTTCTCCAGCAGATCGTTGATGTTCTGGATGTCGCCGTCGACCTCGTCGAGCGTCTCCTGCATGGCCTCGGTGCCCGCCTTGCGCAGGGGGACCTCGTTCTGGTCCAGGCGCAGGACCCGGACCGCGTCGCGCAGGTCGGAGATCACCACCATCGGCTGGACATTGCCGGTGTAGATGGACTGGCCCGCCGAGCGCACGGTACTGGCCTGCACCAGCGTGGCGAGCGTGGCGGCCGATGAAACGAGCAGTGTGATCAACATTGCGGAAGCGATCTTCATGCCGATCGGCAGATCATTCCACAGCCGGCGCCTGCCCGCGTCCGTGCGCATGGTTGCAGCCTTCATGACGTCTCCTCAGTAGGAGCCCGGCAGCCTTCCGGGCTCCTCCTCCCATCGGTCCTCGCCCACCCGTACTGAGATGTCCCGAAAGATCTTTTGCTGTATCCACCCGATCCTCAGTGACTGTTGCGAAACGTCCTCCAAGAGAGTGAGCGTTCGTTGAAGATCACTCTCTTGT
>NZ_BMQP01000034.1 GCF_014648175.1 Planobispora rosea | reverse complement strand
GGGCCGGTCCAGGTACCGCTCGACGAAGCACTCACCCCGGCCGAAGGCCGTGACGGCCTCGCGGACGGCCGACTCGTACAGGTCGGGGATCTCCTCCATGGTGCGGGCGACCTTGAGGCCGCGCCCGCCGCCGCCGTACGCCGCCTTGATGGCGATGGGCAGGCCGTGCTCGGCGGCGAAGGCGACGACCTCCTCCGCGCCCGCGACGGGGTCCTTGGTGCCCGCGACCAGCGGCGCGCCGACCTTCTGGGCGATGTGCCGGGCCTGGACCTTGTCGCCGAGCGCGGTGATCGCTGCGGGCGGCGGCCCGATCCAGGTCAGGCCCGCGTCGATGACCGCCTGGGCGAAGTCCGCGTTCTCGGCCAGGAAGCCGTAGCCCGGGTGCACCGCGTCGGCCCCCGCCTCGGCGGCGATCCGGAGCAGCTTGGCGATGTCGAGGTAGGTCTCGGCGGGGCTCTGCCCGCCCAGGGCGTGCGCCTCGTCGGCGACGCGGACGTGCAGGGCGTCCAGGTCCTGCTCGGAGTAGACGGCTACGCTGGCCAGCCCGGCGTCCTTGCACGCGCGGGCGATCCGCACGGCGATCTCACCGCGGTTGGCGATCAGGACCTTCTGCACCGATGTCGATCCCTTCAGTACGGAGAACGGGGGGGCTGGCGGGCCTCCAACGGAGTGTAAGCGCTTCCTGATCCCTTGTTCCCGGCGGGGTCTCGCCTATTGAGACGGGATCCACGGGGGAACGGGGACGGAGCCGCCCGCGGGGACGGATGGGGTCGGGGGCGGGACTATCTGCCGAGGTAGGCGCCGCCGTTGACGTGGACGACCTGCCCGGTGACGTGCCCGGCCTCGGGGGAGGCGACGAACCTCACCGCCTGCGCCACGTCCTCCGGCGTCCCGGCACGCCCGTTCCTGGTGCCCTCCACCCGGCGCCGCACACCTTCCTCGGTGAGACGGCCCCGGAAGAACTCGGTGTCCAGGATCAGCCCGGGGGAGACCACGTTGACGGTGATCCCGCGAGGGCCCAGCTCGGCCGCGAGATCGGCGGTCCAGGCCTCCACGGCAGCCTTGGCCGCGCCGTACGAGCCCGAGCCCGTGCCCCTGGCGGCGATCGAGCCGATGGTGACGATCCTGGCGTGGTCGGCCAGCCGGGGGATCAGCGCGGTGGTGACGAGCACGGCCGACATCAGGTTGGCGTTGAGGTTGGCCCACCAGCTCTCGGCGACGTCCATGAGGTCGTCGTCGGCGGAGGCGCGGTCCAGGTTGGTGTTGCCGCCCGCGTTGTTGACCAGCACGTCCACCCGGGCGGGAAGCCTGTGGAGGGATTCGCCCACGGCGACCGGGTTGGCCGCGTTGAACGCCACGTAGTTCACCAGGTCGGGGCCGCCCAGCCGGTCGGCCGCCTCCTTGAGCACGTGCTCACGCCGCCCCGTGATGGTGACCCGGTCACCCTGGGCGGCGAACGCCGCCGCGACGGCGTAGCCGATCCCGGTCCCCCCGCCCGTCACCACGATTTCCCGCACTGTTCCCGATCCTCCGATGAGAATAGGCCGATATAGCCAATTAGGGCAGATCCATATTGAATGTCACCTTAGTCGACGGCGGCCATAGTGAATAGGCATAGCGTTGATAACAGATTGATCTACGCTTTATTATTTGATCCTTTGGCGAACCGGCGCGACTCAGAGGAGACGGCCATGACCCTGTACGGCGGCGATCTGAATGAAATGGACCAGATGGCCAGGCAGTTCAGAACTCAGTCCGATCAGGTACGGAGCGTGATAGCCGCGCTGAACACCGAGGTGAGCAAGATCGGCACCTCCTGGACGGGTCCCCGGGCCAACCAGTTCAGGGACGCCTGGGAGGGTAGCAGGCCGGCCTTCGAGCGGATGGTCGAGGCGCTCATGGAGGCGTCGAAGGCCATCGGAGATTCCCGCAACCAGATCGACGCCGCCACCCGCTGAGCGTCCCCGTTCCCTCGCGTATGCGGCGGATCTGCGCTCCAGGATGCCCCGGAGCGCAGATCCGCCGCACGAGTGCATAGCGCTATTGTGGCGCTAAAGCGCTACAATAGCGCTATGGCGACTGTGCAGATCCGGAACATCCCTGACGAGGTCTACCTCACCTACAAGGAACGAGCTCTGCGGGCGCGGCAGTCCCTGCAGGAGTACTTGCTGGGCAAACTCGTGGCTGACGCGCGTCAACCCAGTCTGGAAGAGATCCTGGATCGGGCGGTTGCGAACGCGGTCGACACCGTGTCCACCGACGACATCCTGAACGAACTGGACAGGGGAAGATCGCAAAGGTGATCGTGATCGACGCCGGTGCGCTGGTCAAGGTTCTGGTGGAGAAAGGGCCGTCAGCCGACGCCGTGCGCAAACGCTTGGTCGGAGAGTCCCTCACGGCTCCCGCGCACATCGACGTGGAGGTTCTCTCGGTGCTGCGTGGTCTCGTGCTGTCGGGCAAACTCGCCGCCGATCAGGCTGAGGCAGGGCTGGGACTGCTCGAAATCATGCCGTTGCAGCGGGTTCCGCTGCCGGTGTACCTACGCCGGGGCTGGCAGCTGCGTGGTAACTACAGCGCCTATGACGCGTTGTACCTCGCGGTCGCCGAGACGTTGTCCTGTCCGCTGGTGACCAGCGATGCGCGGATCTCCCGGGGCAACGGCGCCCGTTGTGAGATCGAGGTCTTCGCCTGAGCGCTCATCCGGGCAGAGCCGTCTGGATCGGGGTGATCCGGCCCAGGGTCAGCAGGAGGCCGCGGCCGGGAGGGCCGCCGACCGCGCCGCGCGGGAGCCGTACGGCGAACAGGTCGCCGTCGCCGGGGCTCTGCACCGCCAGGAGCAGGCCGGTGCGGGACTTGCGGGCCTCGGCGACGAACCCCCGGTAGGCGCTGGTCAGGTCACCGGTGGCGCCGCCGATGATGAGGCCGTGCTCGCTGTCGCGGCCGGTTCGCAACGTCCGCTCCAGGGCTGCTCCGAGAGGGGAGTCGGCGGAGATCAGTTCGGCGTCGTCGACGATCACGACGTAGCGCTCCTGACCGGCCACCGCCTCGCTCAGGTCGCCGTTCGCGTCGAGCACCGCCAGCACGCCGGGCTCGTCGACCAGGGTGCTCAACGGGCTGCGCCGGGGAACCACCAGGACCACCGGGGTGCCGTGCGAGAGCAGGGAACGGGTGGCCGTCAGCAGGGCCGAGGAGCGGCCCGAACGGGGCGGCCCCGCGACGACCGCACCGGGTCCCTGGGCGAGCAGGTCGACGCCGAGCGGGGCCAGCGCGTCGCCTCCGGCGCCGAGCAGCGCCCACAGCGGTGACGGCGGCTCGAAGGCCGGGGCCAGGTCCATGGCCTGGGCCGAGGTGATCCGTGTGGGCAGCGCGTCCACGCGCAGCGGAGGCTCCCCCGCCCATATCCACCCGGCGGGCTCCCCTCCGGCTCCTGTGACATGCCTGGTCCGGGCGGGTTTCCCGTCGGTCCCTGTGGCGTGCCCGGTGCCGGTGGTCTCCATGGTGCGGTCCGTGCCGTCGGTCTCCGCGCTCCGCGCCGTGACGGGCTCCCCACTCCGTCCGGCCGCGACGGTCGCCGCGGTTCCCGCGAACCGGGCGGGCACCGTACGGGCCAGGGCCTGGAGGACGGCGACCTGGGCCGGGCCCGAGGGGTCCTCGTCGAGGAGACCGATCTGGCTCTCGGTCAGGCCGTGCTCTCCCATGGAGAGCGCCCGGCCGGGGACGAGGACGGCGGGCAGGTCCTTGGCGGGCAACCCGGCCAGGCCGTACTCGGAGGGGTCGGCCATGCGCAGGAGCAGCCGGTCGTCGAAGACCGTGGAGACCTGCCCGATCAGCGTGGACCGGTCACCGGTCACGACGGCGCGGAGCCCGACCGCCGGGCCCTCCCGCAGGAGCTGCACCATGGAATCGATCAGCCGCCCGTAGTCGTAGCCCTCGAACGCGGCGACGAATCCTTCCCAGCGGTCCAGCATGAGGACGAGCCAGGGCAGCCGCGGCTCGCCCCCCGAGGCGCGCAGTTCGGCCAGGGACGCGTATCCGGCCTCGGCCAGCAGCTGCTGCCGCCGTCCCACCTCGGTCCTGAGCCGGGCCAGCAGGCGCTCCACCCGGTCGAGCTGGTCGCGCGTCACGACGGCGCCGCAGTGCGCCATGGCCACCAGCGGGAGGAGCGCTCCCGAGCCGCAGTCGATCGCGTGCAGGTGCACGTCCTCGGGGGAGGCGCCCGCCGCGATCACTCCCGCCAGCGTGCGCAGCGCCGTGGACCGCCCGCTGCGCGCGGTCCCGGCCAGGAGCAGGTGCCCTCCACGTGCCAGGTCCAGCGTCAACGCCCGCCGGTCCTGCGCCCAGGGCAGGTCGGTCACCCCGAACGCCAGCGGCGGCACCTCCTCGTGCCCCGCCCGGTACGGCGCCGCGCCGTCCCCACCGGAGGATCCCCCTCTCCGGTCCGGGGCCGTGCCGGACGGGACGGCCGCCGCGGGGGACGGGTCCGGCAGCCCGGGGGCGACCACGAGGCCGGCGAGCGGTTCGAGCCAGGGGCTCGGCTGCCGGGGGATGCCCGCCGCGCGGGCGGCGTCGGCCAGCGCGTCGACGACCAGCGAGAGATCGGTGACCGGTGAGTCGTCGGCCGTCCCCGTGTCCGGCCCGGGCGCCGGGTGCCCCAGAGCCTGCCAGCCGATCTCGGTCACCCGTGCCCTGGCCGCTGTCCGCCCGTTCGCACCCTGCTCGCCCGGCTGCCCGATCGGCGGTCCGTCCAGCTGCCCGGCCGGGCTCCGCCCGCCGATGCGCGCGGTCTGCACGGCCGTCGCCGCGCCCGCCCCCGACTTCACGTAGCAGCGGCCGGGGGTGGACTTGGGGATGTGGGCGGCATCCGGCCGTCCGATGACGTCGGCGGACTCCGACGCGTCGGTCACCCGGAGCGCGATCCGCAGCGAGGTGTTGGCCTGGATGTCGGGCGTCACCACGCCCGCGGGCCGCTGGGTGGCCAGAATAAGGTGGATGCCCAAGGAACGGCCCCGGCGGGCGATGTCCACCAGCCCGGTCATGAAGTCGGGGAGCTCGCTGACCATCGCCGCGAACTCGTCGATCACCAGCACCAGCCGGGGCAGCGGCGCCAACGGGTCGCCCCGCCCGCGCAGCGGCGTGACCGGCGAGGAACCGCCCGCGACCAGCAGGTCCCGGGACGCGCGGGCCGTCTGGGCGTCCCGCAGCCGGTGATAGTCCTCGATGTCCTTGGCTCCGGCCGCCAGCAGCAGCCGCTCGCGGCGCCGGATCTCGGCGGCCAGCGAGGCCAGGGCCCGATGGGTCAGGTGGCCGTCCAGGTCACTGACCATGCCGACCGTGTGCGGGAGCTGCACGCACTCCTTGAACGCCGCCCCGCCCTTGTAGTCGATCAGCACGAACGTCATCTCGTCGGGGCGGTTGGCCACCGCGAGGGAACAGATCAGCGTCTGCAGCAGCTCGGACTTGCCCGCGCCGGTGGTGCCGGCGATGAGGGCGTGCGGACCGTCGGCCCGCAGGTCGACGGAGAACGGCCCGTCCGGCCCGATCCCGATCACGGCCTCGGTGGACCGTCCCCACCGCCCGGCGAGGACCGCGCCCGACACCGAGGGCAGCGCCAGCAGGTCCAGCAGGCGCGCGGACCCGGGCAGGGACAGGCCGGGGTCGTCGCGGCTGACGTCCCGGATCGGGGCCAGGGAACGGGCGAGCCGGTCGCACCAGGACTCCGGGACCCGGTCGGCGAGGATCTCCCCGAGACCGTCCAGCCCGCCGCCGCGCAGCCGCAACCCGCCGTCCGGGGCGGCCTGGACCACGGTGGCGCACTCCTCGGGCAGCAGCCGCTGGTCGTCGTCGATCGCCAGGGTGTAGACGCCCGCGCGGGGACCCTGGCGCAGCACCTGCGGCATGCCGGGCAACGCCCGCAGGACCTGCGCGCCGTCGAGGACCACCAGCACGTCGTAGGGGCGCTCGTCGTAGGCGGGGGTGAAGTCTCCGGAGCGGCCCGGCCCGCCCCGGCCGCCCGCCGCTCCCGTCCCGAGGTCGCCCCAGCCCGACGGGACGCGGCCCGCCTTGAGCGGTGATGCGCTCTCGCCGAGGCGCTCCTCGATCAGGGAGGCCAGCTCGGCGACCCGGCGGGCCGCGGCCTCCGGGTCGGCGCCGACCAGCGCCACGCAGTCCTCACCGCCGTGCGGGGCGCAGTGCGGCAGCCAGCGGACCCAGTTCCATCGCGCGCCGCCGTCACCGCGCGCCGACAGCACCACGATCGCCAGATCCCGCGGGCTGTGCAGGGCGGCGGCCTGACCGACCATCCAGCGGACCAGACCCGCGACGTCGTCCCGGGGTCCGGTCAGGCCCGCCACGCCGAGTTGCCGCATGGCCAGGGTCACCGGCACCGCCCGGCAGGTCGGCGGGGCGGGCAGCGGCACGTCCGCCGGAGCGCCCCGCTCCGGGACGAGCTCCAGGTCCGCGGGGAGATCGGCGATCCCGACCCGGAGGCGGAGCGCGTCGGGATCGTGGTCGCGCCGCTCCCAGAGCCGCCGCCGGGGACCGGTCGCGGTGAGCAGCACCTCGGCGGGGTCGGGCGCGGCGGCCCGGCGCGCGACCTCGTCGGCGGCGCGGGCCCGTTCCATGGTCGCCTCGAAGGCCGCTATGCGCTCGTGGTACTCCTTCATCTGCTGGCGGTGCCTCTTGCGGCCGTGCCGCCGGTCACTCCACCACTGGCCGAACATGATCACCGGGCTCATCAGGGCGAACAGCAGGAAGTACCACGCGTTGAGGGCCCAGGCCAGGGCCAGGCCCACCACGGCGGGGAGGAGCGCGGCCAGCAGATGCAGCCGCATGGGCTCGGCGCGTCTCGGTTCGACGGGGACCTCGAACCGCCGCGGGCTCTCCGGCGGCCGGAGCCGCGGCGGCCGGTTGTAGGCGAGACCGCCGTCGGGCTGGGCGTCCAGGTGCGCGTCCGGCGGTTCCACGGCCTTCAGCGTCAGGACCGAGGCGCCGCAGACCAGGAGGCCGTGCTCGGGCCAGTCGACCGCTTCGTCCAGCGGCGCGCCGTCCAGCTCCGGCACCGTCACCGGGTTCCGGGTGCCGGAGCCTCCACCCACGCCGATGCCCCCGCCCGCACCGCTCCCGCCTGCACCGTTCCCGTTCAGACCCCCGTTCCCGCCCGTGCCGCCCTCCCACGCGGCGGCTCTCTCCCGGCCCGCCCCGGCGGTGTCCTTCGGAGAGGCGGGAGGCTCGCGCCGCCCGGAGCCTCCGTCCCTGCCCTTGCCCCTGCCCTTGCCCCTGCCCTTGGCCCTGCGCCCGATCGGTCGCCTCGCCCGTTCTCCGGCGGGAGCGTCCGGTGTGACGGCGGCCCCGGGCTCCACGGTGATGGCGTCGGGCGTGAGCCGTACGACGGCGGCCTCGCCGGGCATGAGGGGATCGCGTACGGACACCGCGCAGGCGGGGTCGGAGCCGACGGTGTGGACGCCGAGCCCGAGACGGTGCACCGACCCGGCGCCGGGGCCGCCGACCACCCGGATCTCCACGATTCCGCCGGGCTCCTCGGCGAGCGTCGAGGCGGCCAGACGGCGGTCCAGGGTGACCAGGTCGCCGTCGCGGAGAAGCCCGAGCAGAGGGGCGTCGGGAGGGAGCTCGCGGCCGTCCAGCCAGAGGGAGGGGGCCTCGGCGGCCTCGCCCAGACCGTAGGGAGCCTTGCTGCGGGTCAGCCGCACCACGTTGCTCGGCCGCTCGCCCACGTGCCCGGTGAGGGCCTCCGCGAGCCGCGCCACCGTGGTCGTCTCGTCGCCCTCGACCACGACATCGCGGTCGGCGTGCTCGCTGAGCACGGTGAGCATGATCCGCATCGCGCTCTCCTCGGGTCAGGCGCCCCCGCCCCAACTTAACGACTGGGAGCGGCACCGAAGAGATGTTCGCGGTAAACCGGGCGGTCCGGTGCCGCCTCGAACGAACTTGTGGAAAACTCGGCGGCCTGTGGATAACTACCTGCCGTAATCGGTGCGCTGCGCGCTGATCCGGGTGGCTCCTTCACGCCCCGGAGCGAACGGTTTCCCCTTCCCCCCGGCCGACGCGGTCGGGGCCGGTCGCGGCCGCATCCGGCCGATTCCCCTCCTGAGCATGAGAAAGCCGCGAGAAAGCCGAAAGAAAACGTCGCCCGACGGCGATTCGCCCCGTCGGGCGGAGCCGGCGGTTCCCCCGTCGGCCCTGATGGAGGCGCATGGTTTCCGGGCGTTCGAGGTGGCTGTGGATTCTCCGGACATACCTGTGGAAAACTCACCCGGCGCCCGGCGTGTCCCTCCGTGTGCGCGTCCTGGCCCGCAGCTCGTCGGCTTTCTCCTCCAGCAGCCCCGCGTAGGCGTTCACCTCGGAGGTGACCTCCACCAGCCCGGTCGCCGCCCGGTGCAGCCCGTCGACCATCTTCTCGGTGGCGGGAGCGGCGGCGAGCCGCTCGACCCCTCGGCGGCGCAGGCGCTCGACGGTCCTCCCGAGGAGGAGGCGGATGCGTCCCGAGTCCGGCGTGCCACGCCTGAACCACTTGGCCATAGGGCAAGGATGACACATTTTGAACAGGTTCAGGGTGAAAAGAGGTGTGCGAATGCGTGTCGTGAGGGTGAAGAGAACGAAGGGCGGCAAGATGTCGAGGAGGCGGTCCTGCATCAAGGTGAAAGTGATGTGGCGCCTGGTGTTCAGGTTTATTTATGTCCTTATCAACCCAATAAGTTGTGTGCCATCACTGTGAGTCGTAAGGTTTCCGTGGATCGGCGTTGACAGATGTGTTCCTATCGAACGAGCATTGATCCTCGCTTTTCCCCTACAGCCGGTCAGTGGGATGCACATAATGGCGTAAATTCGTCCGTAATCCCCGAAGTATGATCACTCAGGGAGTTCCCCCGCCCATGAGGACCAGCGAGAAATCAACGGGCCGTGCTCCGGTGAATGCCGAGCGTCCAGGTTCGGCGGGCGCCCTGTCGGGGCCGGCGTCGCGCAAACTCCCCATCTCCCCCCGGGAGCGCAGACCCGCGCTCGCCGCGCTCGCCGTCCTGCTCATCCTGGGCGGCGCGCTGGCCACCACTCTGCTGGTCATGCGCAGCGGTGACCGGGTCTCCGCGATCCAGATCACCCAGAAGATCGGCGCAGGCCAGCGGATCCCCCTGGAGGCGATGCGTGAGGTGCAGATCGCCGACACGGGCATCGGCTACGTGTCCTTCACCCACCGCGAGCGCATAGCGAAAGAGAACAACCACGCCCTCGTCACCCTGCTGCCCGGCACCCTGCTGATCAGGGACATGGTCGTCTCCTTCAGCGATGAGCTGGGCCCGGGGAAGGCCCAGGTGGGCCTGTCGCTCAAACCGGGCCAGATGCCCGCGACCCTTGACGAGGGCGACCGCGTCCAGGTCATCCACGTTCCCGGCAAGGGCAACGCAGAGCGGGGGCGGGTCCTGGCGCAGAGCGCGCTGGTCCACCGGATCGGCGATGGCCGCCCGGGATCGTCCGGTCCGTCGGGCCGGGTCACGGTGATCGTGGACAGCACGGTCGCGGCGACGATCGCCGCGTACGCCTCCAACGGCGAGATCGCCGTGGCCGGGTTGCCGGGAGAGGGCTGACGTGGCGCTCATCGTGCTGGCCGCCGACAAGGGCGCGCCCGGCGTGACCACGGCGGCCACGGCGCTCGGCGCGATCTGGCCGCGCCCGGTGCTGCTGGCGGAGTGCGACCCGGCGGGCGGTGACCTCGCCTACCGGCTGCCCGCGGCCGGCGGAGGGGTTCTCAACCCCGCAAAGGGGCTGCTCACCTTGGGCGCGACGGCCCGTCACGGGCTGAGCCACAGCCTGATCCACGAACACACGCAGAAGATGGTCGGCGGGCTGGACGTGCTGGCCGGGCTCACCCACGGGGAGCAGGCCGCCGGCCTGACCTGGCTCTGGGGCCCGCTCGGCCGGGCGCTGGCCACGCTGCCCCACGCCGACGTGCTGGCCGACTGCGGGCGCCTGGGCGGCCATCCCGAGCTGGGCGAGCTGATCACCGAGGCGGCGCTGACGGTCCTGTTCACCAGGGCGAACCTGGACCATGTCGCCCACCTGCGTGAGCGGCTCCAGGTCATGCCCCGCGGCACGCAGGTCGGGGTGGTGGTCATCTCCGACCCCCGGCAGTACCGCGCCACGATCGACGAAGTCCGCCGGATCGTGGCCGCCACCGGCAAGGACGTCGCGTTCGTGGCAGGGCTCGCGCACGACCCGAAGGGCGCGGAGCTGCTGCGCGGGCAGTGGGGCGGCCGCCTGGACCGCTCACTGCTGATCCGCACCGCCCGAGAGCTCGCCGGTCGCCTGGCGGCCCACGTCGCTCCCGGTCCTCCCGGTGCTCCCGGCGTTCCCAGTGTTCCCGGCGTTCCGGGCCGCAGGGAGGCCTCGTGAGTGAGCGGGGCAAGCGAGCCGTGGGCACAGCGGCATCGCGCACGCGGCCGAGAGAGGAGGGCGCGTGAGCATCGACCACGGTCTGGTGAAGCGGTTCCGGCAGGAGGTCGGCGACCGGCTGGCGCACCAGCGCCGCCTGGACCAGGCCAGCGGCCTGACACCGATGACGGGAGAGGACGAGCGCCAGTTCGCCCGCGCCCTGATCGCGCAGGTTCTGGAGGAGTTCGCCCGCGGTGAGATCGGCGTCGGCCGTACCCCGCCCACCGCCGAGGAGGAGGAGGCGCTCGCCGCCGGGATCCACGCGGCGCTGTTCGGCGTGGGCCGCCTGCAGCCGCTGCTCGACGACCCCGAGGTCGAGAACATCGACATCAACGGCTGCGACCGGGTCTTCGTCGGCTACGCCGACGGCCAGGAGCTCATGAGCGATCCGGTCGCCGAATCCGATGAGGAGCTGGTCGAGCTGATCCAGGTCCTCGCCGCCTACAGCGGCCTGTCCAGCAGGCCCTTCGACACCGCCAACCCCCAGCTCGACCTGCGCCTGCCGGACGGCTCCCGGCTCTCGGCGGTCATGGACGTCACGGTCCGCCCGGCCGTCTCCATCCGTCGGGCCCGCTTGGGCAAGGTCTTCCTCAGCGACCTGGTGGGCAACGGCACGCTCACCCCGGAGCTGGGCCGTTTCCTGTCGGCGGCGGTGGGCGCCCGGAAGAACATCATGATCGCCGGCTCCACCAACGCCGGGAAGACGACCCTGCTGCGCGCGCTCGCCAACGAGATCCCGCCGGCGGAGCGGCTGATCACCGTCGAGCGCGCCCTGGAGCTCGGCCTCGACCAGTTCCCCGAGCTGCATCCCAACGTGGTGGCCTTCGAGCAGCGCCTGCCCAACTCCGAGGGGCAGGGCGAGATCTCCATGGCCGAGCTGGTCCGCCGGTCCCTGCGGATGAACCCGTCCAGGGTGATCGTGGGCGAGGTCCTCGGCGACGAGATCGTCACCATGCTCAACGCGATGACCCAGGGCAACGACGGCTCGTTGTCCACGATCCACGCCAACTCCTCGATGGAGGTCTTCAACCGGATCGCCACCTACGCGCTCCAGGCCTCCGAACGGCTGCCGGTCGAGGCCACCCACATGCTGATCGCGGGCGCGATCGACTTCGTGGTCTTCATCGAGAAGCGCAACGACTACGCCAGGGGCGGCACGCTGCGCCGCTTCGTGTCGAGTGTGCGCGAGGTGGCCGGAGTCGACGGCAGAGTGCTCTCCTCCGAGGTCTTCACGCTCTCCCCGGACGGCCGTCTCCTGCCGCACGCGCCCCTGTCCTGTCTGGAGGAGCTCTCCCAGTACGGTTACGACCCCGGGGGGTGGATGTGATCCCGCTCCCGCCGGAAGTCGTCGATCCGCTGGTGCTCCTGGCCGGGGCGGCGGTCGGCGGCGGCCTGTTCCTGCTCGGCCTGGCCCTGTACGGCACACGCCCGCGCCCGGCCGGTCCCGGCCGGAAGACCGGGCGGCGCGAGCTGGTCCGGGCCCTGTCCACCCGCTCCGGGGTGGGGGTGATCGCCGGAGTGGCCGTGCTCGCGGTGACCGGCTGGCCGGTCATGGCGGCCGGGGCCGTACTGCTCGCCCTGGGGTGGCGGGGCCTGTCCGGCGGCGCGGCCGAGGAGCGCGCGGCGATGCGGCGGCTGGAGGGCCTGGCGGCCTGGACCGAGTCGTTGCGGGACACCATCGCCGGAGCCTCCGGCCTGGAGCAGGCGATCCCGGCGTCCATCCGCGCCGCGGCCCCCATGCTCCGCCCGCACCTGCGCGCGCTCGTGGACCGGCTGCACACCCGGATGCCGCTGCCCGACGCGCTGCGCCTGTTCGCCGACGAGCTCGACGACCCCTCGGCCGACCTGGTCGTCGCCGCGCTGATCCTCAACTCCCGGCTGCGCGGCCCGGGCCTGCGCGACGTGCTCGGCGCGCTCGCCGTGTCGGCCCGCGAGGAGCTCGACATGCGCCGCCGCGTCGAGGCCGAGCGCCGCTCCACCCGGCGCAGCGTGCAGATCGTGGTCGGCGCGGCCGTCGCCTTCGCGGCGTTCCTGGTCGTCTTCAATCCCGACTACGTCGCCGAGTACGACGACGCCCTCGGTCAGGCCGTCCTCGTGGTGGTCGCCGGATTCTTCGGCGCCGGGTTCGCCTGGATGCGCCGCCTGGCCCGGTTCGACAAGCCCGCCCGCCTGCTGGGCCCGTCCGTTCGAAAGGGGTGACACGTGATGGTTGAGCCCCTGCTGGTGGGAGGAGTGGCCGGGCTCGGGGTTTTCCTGCTGATACGGGCGCTGTTCCCGGCCCGGCCCGGCCTGGTGACGCGGCTGCTGGCCCTGGACGCGGCCCGGGAGGGCACCGGCGCCCCGCGCGTGCAGCTGGCCCTGCCCGACGAGGAGGTCAGCGCCTTCCGGCGCGGGCTGGGCGCGAGGATGGCCCGCTTCTACGCGGCCCGGGGCTGGGAGGTCCGCTCGGCCAGGGCGGACCTGGCGCTGCTCGGCAAGTCGCTGGAGGGTTTCCTGGCGACCAAGGTGCTGCTGGCGGCCTCCGGACTGCTGGCCTTCCCGCTGCTGGCCGGGTGGCTGGCACTGATGGGGTGGGGGATCTCCCTGACGATCCCGCTCTGGGCGGCGATCACCTTCGCCGTCGTCTTCTTCTTCCTGCCCGACCTGCAGATCAGACGGGACGCCGCCCGGATGAGGCGCGACTTCCGGCACGTCGTCGGGGCCTTCCTCGATCTGGTGGCGATGAACCTGGCCGGCGGGCGCGGTGTGCCCGAGTCGCTGATGATGGCGGTCTCCGTGGGCACCGTGGGCACCGCGGGCACCGCGGGAGGTATGGCGGGAGGTACGGCGGGAGCCTCCGACGACGAGGGCGCCAACTGGGCGATGACCCGCATCCGCGAGGCCCTCACCAACGCCAGGATCGTCGGCATCACCCCCTGGCAGGCGCTCGGCCAGCTCGGCGACGAGATCGACGTGGACGAGCTGCGTGACCTGTCGGCCGCGCTGGGCCTGGTCGCCGACGACGGCGCCAAGGTCCGCGCCTCCCTGACCGCGCGCGCCGCGACCCTGCGCCGGCGAGAGCTGGCCGAGGTGGAGGGTCAGGCGGGAGAGCGGTCCCAGTCGATGCTCGTCGCACAGCTCCTGCTCTGCGCGGGCTTCATGATCTTTTTGAGTTTCCCGGCCGCTATGAAGATGTTGGGGTCCTGACCATGCTGAATCATCCGTGGATCGCCTATGCGGTCGCGTTGCTGAACGTGCGGATCGACAGAGCCCGTACCGCTCCCACCCGCGGCGCCTCGGCCGTCGAGTGGGTCATCATCACCGCCATCATCGCCGCGGTCGCCCTCGGCCTCGCCACGCTCATCAGGCAGCTGGTCCAGGAGAAGCAGGGCGAGATCTCCGATACCTTCGGCGGAGGCGGTGGCGGCGGGGGCGACGGTGGCGGAGAACCGTGACCGGGAGCGGGGCGCCACCGTCGTCGAGCTAGCGATGATCATGCCGGTGGTGCTGGTGGTCGTCCTGCTCATCGTGCAGTTCGCGCTCTGGTTCCACGGGCGCCAGGTGGCCGACGCCGCCGCGCGCGAGGGGGCCCGGCTGGCCCGGATCGACAGTGAGTCCTGGCAGGGGGACGCCGAGGCGCGGGCCGATGAGGTGATCCGGGCCGTCGGCCCGAAGCTCCTGGAGGGCGCCACCGTCACGGCGTGGGAGGAGGGGGACCGGCGCGGCGTCGAGGTCACCGCGACCGCGGTGCAGGTCGTCCCGCTGCTGCCGGCCACGACGTTCACCATCACCGCGCGCTTCGGCGGCCCGGTGGAGTGCTTCCGCCCCGACGACGGGAGCGAGGGATGCGAATGAGCCGCCGCCCCGGCCGGGCCCGGTCACGGGTACGGCGTGACCGCGAGCGCGGATCGTTGTCGGCGGAGACGGTGCTGCTCGCCCCGGTCTTCCTGCTGTTCCTGCTGTTCCTGGTCGGCGCGGGGCGGGTGGTGGAGGCCCAGGGCGAGGTCAACGGCGCGGCCAGGGACGCGGCCCGGGCCGCGTCGGTCGAGCGCGCCCGGTCCGAGGCCGAGACCGCCGCGTCCGCCGCGGCGGAGGACGCCCTGGCGGGCGAGTGCGAACCGCGGGTCGACCTGTCGGGCACGGTCTGGGAGGAGGGGGGTCGGGTCAGGGCCGAGGTGAGCTGCTCCATGGACCTGGGCTTCCTCGGTTTCGGCGTGGTCAAGGAGGTCCGGGGGGACTCGGTGGTTCCGCTGGAACAGTTCCGGAGGGTCGACTGACATGCGTTGCTCGGGCTCCGGCGGCCGTACCGGGCGGGAACGAGGGTCGATGTCGGTCTTCACGGTGCTCTTCTCCGTGGTCGTCTTCCTGCTGGCGGGCCTGCTGGTGGACGGCGGGGCCGCGATCAACGCCCGGTTGCGCGCGGCGGACGTCGCCGAGCAGGCGGCCCGGGCCGGCGCCGACCAGCTCGACGTCGAGTACCTGCGCGAGACCAGCCGGGCCCGCCTGCTGGCGAGCGACGTCGTGTGCGAGGCGGCCGGAGAGATCGTCTCCGGCCACGCGGGCGGTGATGTCGGCCTCGTGGCGTGCGAGGCCGGCGACGCGGAGGTGGGGGTGACGGTGTCCGTCCGCTGGGAGGCGTTCTTCCTCGCCGCTCTCGGTTTCCCCGGAGGGGAGATGGAGGCGACGGCCACGGCCGGTCCCGACACGGGAGAGGCACCGGTGCCGTGACGAGGCGGAAGACGGGAACGGGGCCAGACCGATTGTGACGAACCGCTGGCCGGGAGGGACGCCGAGGACGAATCTGAAAACGGAGGGGAGAGGCATGCCGACGCGACAGCCCACGCGTATCAAGCCCAGGCGCACCGCCGGTGACCTGTTCGCCGGGCTGGGCGCTCTGATCGTGCTGGTCGCGCTCATCGGCGGAGTCCCCTACGCGCTGCTCCGGCTCGCCGGGCCGCCGATCCCACCCGAACTGCTCAACCTCGACCTGCTGAACAGTCAGGTCGGCACCAGCACGATCGTCGCCATCCTGGTGCTGCTGGTCTGGCTGGCCTGGCTGCAACTGGTCGTCTGCGTGGTCGTCGAGCTCTACGCGGGGCTGCGCCGGGTGGGCATGCCCGCGAGGGTGCCCCTCTCCGGCGGCACCCAGGCGCTGGCCAACCGGCTGGTCACGGCGGTCCTGCTGCTGTTCACGGTATCGGCGGCGGCCGTGCCGTTCGTGAAACCGGGCGGCCCGCCCGCCCGGCCCGCGCCCGTCTCCGCCACGTTGACCGCGCCTCCCCTCACCGTCGAGCGGGAGCCGCTGGCCCCCGTGGCGAAGGCGAAGAAGGTCTACGTGGTCCAGCCGCCGCACGGGCGTCACCACGAGAGCCTGTGGGAGATCGCCGAGAAGTGCCTCGGTGACGGCCGTCGCTATCCGGAGATCTACCGGCTCAACCAGCACAAGGAGCAGCCGGACGGCAGCCGTCTGCGCATGGCCGATCTGATCAGGCCCGGTTGGGTGCTCGACATGCCGGACGACGCCAGGAACGTCCACATCGTCCCCGCCACCCAGTCCCGCACCGCCACCCTCGAAGAGCATCCGGGGAGGCCCGCCGAGCTCGACGGCCGTACCCACACCGCCGACCCCGTCCGGACCGGCCTGCCCGGCACATCCCCGGTCCCGGGCACGGACACCAAGCCCAAGCCCCCGGCCTCGGGTACCGAAACCTCCGTCCTCCCCGACCGCGCCGTACCGGAAGGCACGGGCGCGGCGTCTGACCGGCGGCAGGACACCGGGTCCGGCGGAGGGTCGCGTGACTCCGGGAGGCCGGGGGACCTGTACGGCGCCGCGGGGCCGGAGACGGAGGGGCGTGACGGCGCCGGGCCCGGCCGGCCGGGGCGGGAGAGCGCCGGTGAGGACACCGGGGGAGGCCGCGGGGAGGCCGCGGAGGACGTCGGGCAGAACGCCGGGGAGGCCGCCGATCGGGACACCGGCACCGGGCAGGGCAGCGCGGAGGTCGACGAGGGGGACACCGAGGGGGACACCAAGGGGGACGCCGAGGCAACCGCCGCGGACGGGGCCGGTGAGCGAGACGACGCGCCGGGCATGCTCGACTACCTGGCGGGGGCCTCGCTCGCGGCGGCGGGGCTGCTGGCCGCGCTCGGCCGCAGGCGCAGGGAGCAGCTCTGGCACCGGGCGTTCGGACGGCGGATCGCCCGCCCCCGGGAGGACGCGGCCCAGGCCGAGCTGGCGCTCAGGCTGGGCGCCGACGCCCCGGGGAGCCGGATGCTGGACATGGGGCTGCGCCTCCTCGGCCGGTCCCTGGCGGCCGCCGGGCGGGTCCCGCCCACGGTCTACGCCGCCCATCTGTCCCCGCGCCATCTCGACCTGTGGATCCACCCCGCCGACCCCGGCGCCCCCGAGCCGTGGGTCGCGCACGACGGCGGCCAGGTCTGGCGGCTTCCCGCGCACGAGGGGCGGCTCCTCGACGAGGGGTCACTCGCCGACGCGCCCGCGCCGTACCCCGGACTGGTCTCCCTCGGCTCCACCGGGGACGGCCGGGTACTGGTCGACCTCGAGGCGGCCCACGGGCTGATCAACATCACGGGGAGCCGGACCACCGCGGCCCTGGCCGCGCTCGCCGTCGAGCTGGCCACCAACCGGTGGTCGGACCGGATGCGCATCACCCTGGTCGGCTTCGGCGAGGAGCTCGCCGCGATCGCCCCCGACCGGATCACGTGCGCGGGCAGCCTGGCCGAGGTCCTGCCGGAGCTGGAGGCGCGGGCGAACGATCACGGGCCCGGCGCGGAGGTGCTCACCGGACGGATCAACGGCCGCGCCGCCGACCCGGCCTGGTCGCCGCAGTACCTGCTCTCGGCGATCTCCCCGAGCGCCGAGGAGGCCCGTCGGCTGGCGGTGCTGGCCAGGAAGGGCACCCGGACGGCCGCCGGTTACGTCGTCGCGGGTGACGTCCCGCACGCCACCTGGACCTGGGAGATCACGGAGGAGGGCACGGCCAGGGTGGACGCGCTCGGCTTCGAGGTGGACGCCCAGCTGCTGCCCCGGCGGCAGTACCGCGCGCTGGCCGAGCTGTTCGCGACGGCACGGCGGCTGGAGGGGGAACCCCTGCCGGAGGAGCCCGAGCACGAACCCGTCACCGAGGCGCCCTCGGTCGAGGTGCGGATCCTCGGCTCCATCGAGGTCACCGGCCCGCCGCCGATGGAGCAGGGCCGGGCCGGCCTCGCCGTCGAGCTCGTCGTCTACCTGGCGACCCATCCCGACGGAGTGCACCCGGTCGTCCTCGGCGGCATCCTGTGGCCGCGCGGTGTCCAGTCCGTGGTCCGGGACGCCACGATCGCCCGCGTCGCCGCCTGGCTCGGCACCGACGCCGCGGGCCGGCCCAATCTCTTCACCGACGAGTCGGGACGGCTCCGGCTCGGTCCCGGGGTGCGGACCGACTGGGCGCTCTTCCGCGACCTCGTCAGGAGGTCGCACGCGGACGCCGCGGCGCGCGCCGTACTGCTGGACAGGGCTCTCGGGCTGGTGCGCGGGCCGCTGCTGAACGGCCGCCCCCGCGGCCGCTACTCCTGGCTGGCCGCCGACGACCTCGAGTACAACGTGACGGCGAGCGTCGCGGACGCGGCGCACCGGCTCTGCGAGGTACGGCTGGCGGAGGGCGAGGCCGACCAGGCGGTGGCGGCGGTACGGGCGGGGCTGCTGCTGGCCGCCGATGACGAGGGGCTCTGGCGGGACCTGCTCAGGGCCACTCACATGACCGGCGACCACGCCCGCCTGCGGGCCGTGGCCGACGCCCTGCAGCGGCGGGCCGCCTCCCACCCCTACGGCGGCGGGATGGCGCCGGAGACCGAGGCGCTCATCGACGAGCTGCTGCCCACCTGGCGGATGAGCTCGGCGCCGTCGGCATGAGCGGGCACCGGGTGGAGGCCGAGATGAGACGTCACGGAGGGAGGGCGCGGCCGGCCATGCCGATCCGTGCATACCGCTGGTCCCGTACGGCGGGTGCTTCTAGCGTGATCGGCGTGGGTGCCGTGATCGTGCTGGCGCTGACCGGGCTGACGGGCTGCTCCCCGCCGGCCGAGGAGGCGTTCGTCCCGGCCGACCGGGTGGCGGGCGCGTCCGGGGCGCCCTCGGCCGGATCGACCGGGTCGCCGGGGAGCGCGCCCGGCTCGCCGTCGCCCGCCGGGAGCTCACCGGAACCCGAGACGGTTCAGGCGGCGCCGGGCGTGCGGGTGACCGTCGAGCCGCCGGCCGGAGCCGACCCCGCCACCGCCGAGATGGTCGCCGCCTTCCGCGACTACTACGCCGGCTCCCTCCGGGTGGTCGCCGCGGGGGAGAAGGGCCCGGCTGCGGGCGACACCGCCTATCTCGACCTCCTGGGGAGGGACGCGGTCCGGCAGGACTACGAATGGGTGTCGGCGTACCGGGACGACCACCGCGCGCTGCGCGGGACGATCCGGTTGTACGGGTTCGAGGCCGAACCGCTGAAGGACCGCGGTGACCGTGGCGTACGGCTCAACGTGTGCGTGGACATGTCGCGGACCCAGACGGTGGACACGCGTACGGGCAAGGCGGTCGCGAAGCGGGAGGCGTGGATGGGCAAGCCCTTCCTGCACGCCGCCGACATGTGGGAGGACGGCGACGGCGTCCGCCGCATCCAGTACCTGCGCCACGCCCTGTACCCCAGTGAGCGAGTGGAGAGGTGCATACGATGATCATCAATGGGATCGCCGTGGGAACCCTGCTGCTCGCGGTGGGAACGGCGCCGGTGACGGCGGGCGTGGTACCCGCCGCGGAGACCGGGAGGGCCACGGGAGCGGTGGGCGAGCCGCCGTCCGGAGAGGGGTTCCAGGACGGCCGGACGGCCGGGGTCCGCCTGCGGAACTCCCAGATCGTCCTCAGCGGGAACGGCCTGGGGGGCAGGAGCGACGGGTACCGGCTCAAGCGCCCGTGCTGGTACGAGCCATACAAGAACGCCGATGACATGCTGAAAATACAGGAAAGGGATAAGGACTGGTGGTTCCGTACCTCGCCGGACGACAGCGAGGAGGAGCAGCAGAGGTTCCTTGAGCAGTTCAAGGACAAGATCGGCAAGGATGGCAGGTGGTGGACCTCCGCCTACAACGAGGCGGATCCCAACGGGATCAGCTGCCGCAGGAACCTGGCCCCCTTCGTGTGGGTGCCACCGGGTACCACCCCGCCCGGCGGGATCACCCTGGCCGAGCTCGTCGAGATCGCCCGCGCCGCGCTGACCGTGCCCGAGCCGAGGGTCAAGTTGAGTCCCGACGCCACGAGCTACGTCAACCTGCCGACCTGGGTCTGGCTGGACGGCGTCGGCGAGACGACCCGGTCGGTGACCGCCACGATCCCGGGCGTCATGAGCGCCACCGTGACCGCCGCCCTCTCCGACATCGAGATCGACCCCGGCACGACCGCCGACCGGGCCGAGGTCAGGGAGGACTGCGGCCGGGGCGGCAGGCCGTACACCAAGGGGGCCGAGTTCACCTGCGGCGTGCGCTACCTGCGCGCCTCGGCCGACCAGCCCCGCGAGGTCTACGAGCTGACGGTGACCGCGGTCTGGCCCGTCGAGGTCGAGGACGACGTGGTGCCCTTCGCCTACGACCCCGTCGAGGTCGGGGCCACCCGCGACGTCCCGGTGGGCGAGGTGCAGAGCACCGTCAGGAAGGGCGGTTAGTCCCGGCGCGCCGGGTGGTCAGGTGTCCGCCCGTCGTCCCGGCCCTCATCGCGAGGGATCCGGGCCCCGATGGGGGACCCGGGTCCGCCGTGGCAGGAGCGGGGTCAGCGGGTGCCGGACTCGTGGGCCAGGAGCCACTGCTTGACCTCGGTGCCGTAGTAGTAGCCGCCGTAGCCGCCGGTGGAGGGCAGGACGCGGTGGCACGGGACGAACGGGGCGATCAGGTTCTGCGCGCACGCTCCCCCGGCCGCCCGGGCCGCCGTACGGGGCATACCGGCCCGCTCGGCCAGCTCGGCGTAGGTGACCGTGGTCCCGGGCGGCACCTCGCGCAGCGCCGTCAGGAGCTGCTGCCGCCTGGGCGTGCCGGGCTGGCTCACCGGCACGGCGTCCAGGGCCTTCAGGTCGCCGTCCAGGTAGTCCCGTACGGCCTGCGCGGCGTGGCCCAGGTCGCCGACCCGGGTGAGGCCCCGGGCCCGAAGGGCGGGCGAGAGCCGGGCGAACATCACCTCGGGATCGGCGGTGAATCCCGCCGCGACGAGGACCCCCTCGTGGGAGAGGAGCGCCAGCGGCCCGGCCGGGGTGGGGAGGACCTGCGCCTCGATCATCATGACTCCTTCGGTCGTCGGGCTCGTCAGGGATGCGGGGAATGCCGGGGATGTCGGGGACGTGGGGGACGTCGGGGACGCTGCCGGTACGGCAGCCGTGGCGGGGGTCATTCGGAGCTCCAGAGGTGCAGGGCGGCGTACGCCCGCCACGGGCGCCAGCGGTCGACGTGGTCGTCGGGGATGCCGAGGCACGCCATGGCCCGCCGCAGCCCGAGGTCGCCCTCCGGCCAGGCGTCCGGGTCGCGCAGTGCCCGCAGCGCGATGTAGCCGGCCGTCCACGGCCCGATCCCCGGAACCTCCAGGAGCGCGGCCACGGCGTCGCCCGGTTCCTGTCCCCCGTCCAGGTCGACCTCGCCGGCCGTCACCTTCGCCGCGAGCGCCCTCAGCGTGGCCACCCGCCGCCCGGTCAGCCCGAGCCCGTCCAGGTCGGCCTCCAGCAGCTCCCCGGCGGAGGGGAACAGGCGCATGGGTTCCCCGGCCGCTGCTCCGGCGGGGATCTCCACGGGCCTCCCGGCGCGGGCGACGATGCGCCCGAGGAGGGTGCGGGCTCCGGCGACGGAGATCTGCTGGCCGACCACGGCGCGCACGGCCACCTCGAAGCCGTCCCACGCGCCGGGGACCCGCAGGCCGGGACGGGCCTCGACGAGCGGGCGCAGCGAGGTCTCCCCCAGGGCGGAGGCGATGGCCTCCGGGTCGGCGTCGAGGTCGAGCAGGCGACGGCAGCGCGCGACGATGTGGGCCAGCCGCCGGGTGTCGCCGAGGCTCGTCTCCAGGCGGATGTGCCCGGGGAGCGGGACCAGGGTGATCACGCCGCCGGGGACGGCGCGGGTGTAGCTCCACCCGCTCCCGGAGCCGCCCGGACCGCCGTACCCGTCCGGAGCCTCGACGCGCTCCAGGCCGGGAATCGCCCGGGCGTGGAGGAAGCGCATCAGGCTGACCGCGTCGTACGGCTCCCGCCGGTGCAACCGGAGCGTCAGCGCGTCCCCGGCGACCCGCACGCCCGCCGTGGCCCTCAGCTCGCCGGGCGTGAAGCCGTACGTCTCCTTCATCGTCGCGTTGAACTGCCGCACGCTCCCGAACCCCGCCGCGAACGCCACGTCGGTGATCGGCAGGCCGGTCTCGGTGAGGAGCTGCTTGGCGAGCAGCAGCCGCTTGGTCCGGGCCACGGCCAGCGGTCCCGCGCCGAGTTCGGCGGTGAACAGCCGGTGCAGGTGCCGTTCGGTGATGTGCAGCCGGCCGGCGAGTCCGGAGACCCCGCCGTCGTCGGCCGCGCCCTCCTCGATCAGCCGCAGCGCCCGGCCGATCAGGTCGCCACGGTGGTCCCAGCCGGGGTCGCCGGGGCTGAGCTCGGGACGGCACCGCTTGCACGGGCGGAATCCGGCCGCCTCGGCGGAGGCGGCGTGACGGTAGAAGCGCACGTTGCGCGAGGCGGGCGTGCGCGCCGGGCAGATCGGGCGGCAGTAGATGCCGGTCGAGGTGACCGCCGTGTAGAAACGCCCGTCGAAACGGGCGTCCCGCGCGGCCACCGCGCGGTAACAGGAATCGAAGTCGAGCTCTCTCACGGACACATGAAAGACGCTATCCGCAGCTCCACCCGGACGGCTGGCGGAAAACGGACGTGACCGTCAGATCGGGTGGATCACTTGGACGAGATGCCGACGCCCAGGTCGAACTCGCGGTAGACGCGGGCCCAGAAGCCGTCGCGGAGCCAGACGCGGGCCTCGGGGAACGGGCGCAGGGAGTGGCCGAGCTCCTTCTCGGCCTCGATCAGCAGCTCGGTGTCGATCACCGTCGGCAGCAGCGGGCCGGGGAGCAGGTCGCGGATGTTGTCGCGGCCGCGGGTGAGGATCCACTTCTGGGCGACGTGCTCGCCGACCTCCTCCACCCGGGGGCGGCTGGGGCCGAGCTTGGTGACCTGGCCGGCGGCCGGGGCCTTGGGCTTGATCGCCGCGGGGGTGCGGCCCGCGAAGACCTGGGCGGGAGAGGGCGTGACCGGGGCGACCGGGACGGGCTGGGGGGCGCGGCTGAAGAAGTCGCGGAGGAAGTCGGCGGTGAGGATCTCGACGGTGTCGGCCTCCCAGACGAGGCGCTCGGCCTGGTTGGTGCCGTAGGGCGGCTCGACGCCCCACAGGTGGATCCGCACGCCGTAGGCCTGGGCGGCCTCGACCGCCGGAACCATGTCCTCGTCGCCGGCCAGTAGGATCGTGTCGCTCACCGCGTGGTGCCGGGCCAGCGCCTCCAGGTCGCTCCTGATCTGGGCGTCCACGCCCTTCTGCTGACCGCGCGCGTTGAGGTTGCCCAGGCGCACCTTGACCCAGGGGAGCTGGGCGATGACGCGCTGGTCCACGGTCGGGACGCGGTCGCGGGCCGCGTCGTACCAGTAGATCCGGAGCAGCTCGCCCTGGATGCGGGCCTCCGCGTGCTTCTGCAGTGCCTGGATCAGTTCGTCCGCTGCGACGCGGTACTCCTTGCGTTCCTTGGCGCCGAGCAGCACCTCTCCCGCCGCGGCGTACAGATATCCGACGTCGACGAGGACGGCGTACTTCGCGGTGATGGGACGGGTGGTGAGGTCAAGGATGGCCATGTCGTCCTCCAGGCCTCGTGACTAACTGATCGGCTGACTATATGCGCCCATTTCTTAGATGGTCCCAACTCTCGCGCGACTTGACACCATGTTCCGCGGATCTATCTTGGCAAGCCGCTTGATCGCCATGCCCCTTGCCCAAATGGAAGGGGCTTTCGTTGATAATGCGCAGGGTTACGCCAATTTTTCGGCTTTTGTACGGCTTTAGCTTGCGGAATCGTCCGTGACGCGAGAGCGATCACGACCGCGGCGATCTCCTCCGGAGTCGCGTTCCCATTGATGATCTTCAAGTGCGTCACAGCGGGATGTTCCCATGCTTCTTCGGCGGCAGGGCGGCGCGCTTGTTGCGCAGGGCGCGCAGGGCGCGGACGATCTGCACGCGGGTGTCGGACGGTCGGATCACCGCATCCACATACCCTCTTTCCGCCGCGAGATACGGGTTGGCGAGGGTGTCCTCGTATTCGGTGATCAGCCGGGCCCGCTCGGCGTCCGGATCGGCGGCCGCGGCGAGCTCGCGCCGGTAGAGGATGTTGACCGCGCCCTGCGCGCCCATCACGGCGATCTGGGCGGTCGGCCAGGCCAGGTTGACGTCGGCGCCGAGGTGCTTGGAGCCCATGACGTCGTAGGCGCCGCCGTACGCCTTCCGGGTGATCACCGTGACCAGCGGCACCGTCGCCTCCGCGTAGGCGTAGAGCAGCTTGGCGCCCCGGCGGATGATCCCGTTCCACTCCTGGTCGGTCCCCGGCAGGAAGCCCGGGACGTCGACGAACGTCAGGACCGGGATGTTGAAGGCGTCGCAGGTGCGGACGAACCGTGCGGCCTTCTCCGAGGCCGCGATGTCCAGCGTGCCGGCGAAGCTCATCGGCTGGTTGGCCACCACCCCGACCGAGTGCCCCTCGACCCGGCCGAAGCCCACCAGGATGTTCGGCGCGAACTGCGCGTGCAGTTCCAGGAACTCGCCGTCGTCCAGGACGTGGGCGATCACTTCGTGCATGTCGTAGGGCTGGTTGGCCGAGTCGGGGATCAGCGTGTCGAGCTCGCGGTCCTCGTCGGTGGTCTCCAGGACCGGCTCGGCGTCGAGGGCCGGGGCCTCGTCCATGTTGTTGGACGGCAGGTAGGACAGCAGCGCCCGGGCGAACTCCAGGCAGTCGGCCTCGTCGCTCGCCTCGTAGTGCGCCACGCCCGACCGGGAGTTGTGCGTGTGCGCGCCGCCGAGCTCCTCGAACGTCACCTCCTCGCCGGTGACCGTCTTGATGACGTCCGGTCCGGTGATGAACATGTGCGACTTCTCCGACACCATGAGCACGAAGTCGGTGAGCGCCGGGGAGTAGACCGCGCCGCCCGCGCAGGGACCCATGATCAGGGAGATCTGCGGGATCACCCCGGAGGCGTGCACGTTCCGCTTGAAGATCTCGGCGTAGAGGCCGAGGGAGACGACGCCCTCCTGGATGCGGGCCCCGCCGGAGTCGTTGATGCCCACCACCGGGCAGCCGGTCTTGAGGGCGTGGTCCATGACCTTGACGATCTTCTCGCCGAAGACCTCGCCCAGCGACCCGCCGAACACCGTGAAGTCCTGCGCGAACACCGCCACCGGGCGGCCGTCCACCGTGCCGTGCCCGGTCACCACGCCGTCGCCGTACGGACGCTCGCGCTCCAGGCCGAAGCTCGTGGACCGGTGCCTGGCCAGCGTGTCGAACTCCACGAAACTGCCGGGGTCCAGGAACGCCAGGACCCGCTCCCGGGCGGTCATCTTGCCCTTGGCGTGCTGCCTCTCCACCGCGCGGGCGGATCCGGCGTGGGCGGCCTCGTCCAGGCGACGCTCCAGGTCGGCGAGTTTGCCCGCCGTCGTGTGGATGTCGATCTCGGCGTGTACGGGCTCAGTCACGGACTCAGTCACGGGCTCAGCACTCACTTGGTCGCTCACCGCTCCTCATTCGCTGCGCGGGCCGCTCGTTCCTCGCGATCCACTCCGCTCACCGCGTCGGGTCCGCTCCGGCTCATAGCCCAGAAGAGTAACCGCCTCCTGACATCCCGAACTATCCGGGTGACCCGTTCGTTGCCAGGGGAGAAGCGGAGATCCCTAGTAGGGAAATATGACAAAGTGGGCGTCATGACGGACATCACGGACGCTGTACGGACCCAGGGGCTGTTCAAGCGGTTCGGGGAACAGGTGGCTGTGGGCGGGGTCGATCTCATGGTCCCCCGGGGCAGCTTCGCCGGACTGGTCGGTCCCAACGGCGCCGGCAAGACCACCACGCTGAGCATGGTCACGGGTCTGCTCCGTCCGGACGCCGGACTCATCCACATCGACGGCGCCGACGTCTGGCGCGACCCCGTCGCCGTCAAGGCCCGCATCGGCGTCCTGCCCGAGGGGCTGCGCCTGTTCGAGCGCCTGTCCGGCAGGGAGCTGCTCTCCTACAACGGCCAGCTGCGCGGCATCCCCAAGGCCGAGGTGGAGCGGCGCGCCGAGGAGCTCCTGCGCGTCATGGACCTCACCGAGTCCGCCGACAAGCTCGTCGTCGACTACTCCACCGGCATGCGCAAGAAGATCGGCCTGGCCGCCGCGCTGCTGCACAACCCGAAGGTGCTCTTCCTGGACGAGCCGTTCGAGGGCGTCGACCCGGTCAGCGCCAACACCCTGGTCGAGGTGCTGCGCCGCTACACCGCCTCCGGAGCGACCGTCGTCTTCTCCAGCCACGTCATGGACCTCGTCGAGCGCCTGTGCGACTGGGTCTCGGTGATGAACCGCGGTCAGATCGTCGCGCAGGGCCCGCTGGAGGCGGTGCGCGGCGGCCGGAGCCTCAACGAGGCGTTCCTGGGCCTGGTCGGCGCACCCGCGAACGGGAACGGGGAGGAGGGGCTGTCGTGGCTGGGCGCGACCTCGGCATGAGCCCGGACAGAGCGTTCCCCGGGGCGGGGAACGGCCAGGCGGGCGCCGTCCGGGTGGGTCCATCGATCTTCGTCCGGCTCAAGCTCCGGCTGATCGCCGGGAACCTGCGCGGCGACACCACGCGCCTGCTCGGCTTCATCTTCACCCTGATCGCCGCCCTCCTCGTCGCCTCCTCCGGCTTCATCGTCATGGCGATGCTGCGCCTGGCCCCCGCCGACATCGCGCTGGACGCCGGGATCGTGCTGTTCACCGCCCTCCTGGTCGGCTGGGCGATCGTGCCGCTGCTGGCCTTCGGCCTGGACGACACCCTCGACCCGTCCCGGCTCGCGCTGCTCCCGCTGCGGACCGGGCAGCTCGCGGCCGGCATGTTCGCCTCCTCCGTCACCGGTGTCTGGCCGATCGCCACCCTGGTCATCACCTCCGGTGCGATCGTGGGCCTGGCCGGCGGGATCGGCGGCGTGCTCGTCGGCGTCGTCGCCGTGCTGCTCCAGTTCGCCCTGTGCGTCGTCGTCTCCCGGCTGATCACCACCTCGCTGTCCGGTGTGCTGCGCACCCGCCGCGGCCGGGACGTGCTCGCGATCTCGGCGATCTTCGTCGTCGTGGCCGCCCAGCTCCCCAACCTCCTGATCAATCGGGGGATCGGCGGCGACCCGCTGGCGGTGCTGCGGGGCCTGGCCTCGGCGCTGCGCTGGACCCCGCCGGGCATGGCGGCGCACGCCGTCGCCGACGGCGGCGCCGTGGCCCTGGCCGAGCTGGCCGTCCTCGCCGTCCTGGTGGCCGTGATCGGGTGGCTCTGGATCGCGGCGCTGCGCCGGGCGCTGGTCACCACGGACGCCTCCACCGAGGGCGCCTCGGTCCGAAACTCCCGCGGCCTGCTGGCCCGCGTCCTGCCCGACGGGCAGCTGGCGGCGGTCGCCACCAAGGAGCTCAAGTACGCCCGCCGCGACCCCCGCGGCCGGGTCGGCTGGTTCGCCGCCCTCGCGGTCACCGGCATCATGGCCTTCTCCCTCAACGGGCAGGAGGGGACCTCGCCCAGCGCCGCGCTCGCCATCGGCCCCGCCTGCATCGGCGCCTTGATGATCAGCCTGCAGTCGTGCAACTCCTTCGGCATCGACGGCCGCTCGTTGTGGATGAACTCCATGGCGTACGGCACCGCCCGCGACTGGCGGACCGACCTCGCCGGGCGGCACCTGGCGGTGGCGACGATCGCGGTCCCGGTGCTCGCCGTGCTGTCGGTGATCGCGGGCCTGCTCGCCGGGAACGTCGGCTGGGCGCTCCCCGCCGTGATCTCCTCCTGGGGCGTGCTGGGCGTCGGGCTGGGCGTGGGCGCGGTGACGAGCGTGCTGATGCCGTACACCGTCCCGGAGCGGCTCAACGCCTTCACCGGGGCGGCGCCGGGGCAGGGCGGCATCGCCTTCGCGGGGTCGTTCGGGGCGATGCTCGGCACCGGCCTGTTGATGCTGCCCGTCACGCTGCCCGTGCTGTTCGGCCTCTCCTGGGTGGGGGTGCTCGCCCTGCCGTACGGGATCCTGATCTCCTGGGGCGGGCGCAGGCTCGCCGGGAACATCGGGTTCACCCGGTACCCGGAGATCCTGGGCGCCATCTCCCGGCCCGCCTGAGCCGCTCACCGGTGGTCTAGTCCAATAGGTGAGACCGCCCTCCGCGGGAGAAAACGCTCTCGCTACGCTGGCAGGCATGTCCGCCAGCGCGCCCCATCAGGCAGAACGTTCTTCCGCTGTCACCGAGATGCCCGACGAGCTCCGCGCGGACGTGCGGCTGCTCGGTGGGCTCCTGGGGCAGGTCATCGCCGAACACGGCGGGGACGACCTGCTCGCCGATGTCGAACGCCTCCGCAAGGCCGTCATCGCGGCCCGTCGCCGGGAGGTCTCCGTCGAGGAGATCACCGCGATGGTCGCCGAGTGGCCGATCAGCCGGGCCGTCAAGATCGCCCGGGCCTTCACCTGCTACTTCCACCTGGCGAACCTGGCCGAGGAGCACTTCCGCATCCGGACGCTCCGCTCCCGCGACACCGGCGAGCAGCCGCTCCCGGAGTCGCTGGCCCAGACCGTGCAGGAACTCGGCGACGAACGCGTCGCCGAGCTCGTCGAAGGGCTGCGGCTGCACCCGGTGCTGACCGCGCACCCCACCGAGGCGCGCAGGCGCGCCGTGGTGACCGCGATCCAGCGGGTCAGCGGTCAGCTCGCCGCCTACAACGACCCCGGGCGCGGCGCGTCCGAGCGCGCCGAGACCCGGCGGCGGCTGCTGGAGGAGATCGACCTGCTCTGGCGGACCGCCCAGCTCCGGCACACCAAGCTCGACCCGCTGGACGAGGTCCGCACCGCGATGGCGGCCTTCGACGAGACGCTGTTCCGGATGGTCCCCCAGGTCTACCGCGCGATGGACGCCGCGCTCGGTGAGGACAGCGGCACGCGCGAGCCGCGGACCCGGCCCTTCATCCGCTACGGCAGCTGGATCGGCGGCGACCGGGACGGCAACCCCAACGTCACCGCCAAGGTGACCAGGGACGCCCTGCTCATCCAGTCCGAGCACGTGCTGATCGCCCTGGAGAACGCCACCCTGCGGATCGCCCGCAGCCTCACCGTCACCGCCGAGTACACCCCGGCCTCGCCGGAGCTGCGCACCGCGCTGGCCGCCGCCGAGAACGACCATCCCGAGCTGGTCTCCGAGATGGCCACCCGCTCCCCGCGGGAGCCGCACCGGCAGTGGCTGCTGTACGTCGCGGCCCGGATCGCCGCCACCCGGCAGCGTGGCCTCGACCTGGCCTACCGCTCGCCGGAGGAGTTCCTGGCCGACCTGCGCCTGGCCCAGGCGTCCCTGGCCGCCGCCGGGGCGCGGCGGCAGGCGTACGGCGAGCTGCAGCACCTGATCTGGCAGGCCGAGACGTTCGGCTTCCACCTGGCGGAGCTGGAGGTGCGCCAGCACTCGCAGGTCCACGCCACCGCGCTGGCCGAGATCGCCGCGGGTGAGACCTCCGAGCGCACGGACGAGGTGCTGGCCACCATCCGGACGATCGGCTGGATCCAGGAGCGGTTCGGCGTGACCGCCTGCTCCCGCTACGTCGTCTCCTTCACCCGCTCGGCCGACGACATCGCCGCGGTCTACGAGCTGGCCCGGCACGCCCTCGGCGAGCGGGCGCCCGCGCTCGACGTGGTCCCGCTGTTCGAGTCCGGGGCCGACCTGGCCGCCGCGCCCGCCGTGCTCTCCGGGATGCTCCAGATCCCCGGCATCCAGGCCCGCCTCGCGGTCAACGGCCGCCGCCTGGAGGTCATGCTCGGCTACTCCGACTCGGCCAAGGAGCTCGGCCCGGCCGCCGCCACCCTGAAGCTGTACGAGGCACAGGAGGCGCTGGCCGCCTGGGCCGCCGAGCACGATGTGCGGCTGACCCTCTTCCACGGCCGGGGCGGCGCCCTGGGCCGGGGCGGCGGACCGGCCAACCGGGCCGTGCTCGCCCAGGCCCCCGGCTCGGTCGGCGGCCGGTTCAAGGTCACCGAGCAGGGCGAGGTCATCTTCGCCCGGTACGGCCACGAGGCCATCGGCCGCCGTCACCTGGAGCAGGTCACCTCCGCGGTGCTGCTCGCCTCCACCCCGGCCGTCGAGGCCCGCACCGCCGAGGCCGCCGCGCGCTTCCGCTCGGTGGCCGGACGGGTCGCCTCCGCCTCGGAGAAGGCCTACCGGTCGCTGACCGAGGCGCCCGGCTTCCCCGAGTGGTTCTCGCTGGTCAGCCCGCTGGAGGAGATCGGCTCGCTCCGGCTGGGGTCCCGCCCGGCCCGCCGCGGCCTGGGCGCGCCCCGGTCCCTGGACGACCTGCGGGCCATCCCGTGGGTGTTCGCCTGGGCGCAGACCCGGGTCAACCTGCCCGGCTGGTACGGCCTGGGCAGCGGCCTGGAGGCGGTCGTCTCCGAGACCGGGATCGAGGAGCTGCGCGCCGCCTACCGCGAGTGGCCGCTGTTCGCCTCCCTGCTGGACAACGTGGAGATGTCCCTGGCCAAGACCGACCGGGAGATCGCCTCCCGCTACCTCGCGCTCGGCGGCCGGGACGACTTCATGGAGCAGGTCCTGGCCGAGTACGACCTGACCCGCCGCCTGGTCCTGGAGGTCACCGGCCACACCCGCCTGCTGGAGAACCGCCGGGTGCTGTCCCGCGCGGTCCAGCTCCGCGACCCGTACGTGGACGCGCTCTCCCACCTCCAGCTCCGGGCCCTGTCCCGGCTCCGCGCCGACGAGGACCTGCCGGAGGACGAGCGCGACCGGCTGTCCACGCTGCTGCTGCTGTCGGTCAACGGCGTCGCCGCGGGCCTGCAGAACACCGGCTGATCCCGTGCCCGTGCCGTACGGCCCGCGCCCCGGACCGCGGGTCGCGGGCCGTGCGCCGTCCTGCGTTCGGGGAACGGCCTGTCTCCGTGGTCAACGGGATTCGGTGATTTCCCGGACATCCGCGGGCCTGAGCGGCGGGCGCGCAGCGTGGCGCCAGAGGGCGGCGGTCCCGAGGGCGGCGGCGATGCACGCCGCCGGGACGGCCGGCAGCACGTAGCGGTGGTCGAAGTCCAGTGCCGCGATCGGGCCGAGGAACAGGAACACGCCTGCGGCCCAGGGCAGCAGGGCCGTACGGCGCCGCCCGATCGCGCCGAGGCCGCCCAGGAGCAGGACCACGCCGAACAGCGGGCCGTGCAGGACCCCGGGGTAGCGGTAGGCGGCCAGCAGGCTCCCGTACGGTTCGACGGAGGACAACCCCCGGATGCCGGCGTCGTACTCCGCGCGCACCTTGTCGATCAGCGGGAACGCGGGCAGATCCCAGGAGCCCCGCGGGAACGACAGGGCGGGGGAGACCCGCAGGGGATGGCGCACGGGGGTCGGGGCGAAGGCGAGTGAGGCGTCCCGGGCGATCTCGCGGACGTAGTCCAGCGGCTGCGCGGCGATGGCCCGCAAGGCGAAGGAGCGGGCCAGGCCGTTGTGCGAGAACCGGTCCCCGGGCAGCCGGTTGAGCGGGGCTCCGGGAGCCCACACGTACTCCGAGGCGGCGTCCACGACGGTGCCGTTCGGGCAGAGCTTCGCCTCCTCGGCCGGAGGCCTGATCACCGAGCAGTCGGCGAACGTCATCGTGCGCGCCCACAGCGCCACGCCGTCCGAGCCGCTGAGCGCGAACCGCCCGTGGTGGTGCCGGTACCAGCCCGCGTAGGCGGCCAGCGGCACCAGCCCGGCGAGGGCGAGCGCGACCACCTGCCGCCACCCCGCCCGCCGCAGTACCAGATAGAGCAGGACCAGGACGAGCAGCGGGACCGCGGCCGTGCGGGTGAGCCCGGCCAGCGCCAGCAGCAGGCCCGCCGCGGCGGCTCCCCGCACCGACAGCCGGGCCCGCCACAGCAGGACCGTCAGGGCGGCGACGACGAGGAAGGTGACCTGGGTGTCGGAGAGGATGGAGTGCTCAAGCCTGGCGAACGCCGGATCGAACAGGACGGGCAGGGGGGCCAGTGTCGCGCCCCACGCGGGAAGCGCGTTGCGGCGCAGCACCAGATAGATCATCAGGCCCATGCCGAGTCCCATGACGTGCTGCACGCCCACGACGAGCTCGACGCTGTGGAAGGGCCACAGCAGCCGGAGGAACGCGGAGTACCCGGCCGGGTGGAACGCGCCGGCGGGCTTGAGGTGGACGGCCGTGTCCAGATAGGTGAAGGAGTCGTACCAGTAGAGCTGGGCCGTGTCGTAGCCGAGCATGACGAGGCCGCGCAGCGCCGCGGCCAGGGCGAGCACGACGGCGAAGAGCGTGTGACCGGTGCGCAGGGCCCGGATCAGGGCGTGCCGTACGGCCCGGCGACCGCCGTGCGGCGCGTGGCCGTCGGGCGGTGCGGAGGGCGGTGCGGCGGGTGCGGTCCGGACGTCGCCGGGTGAAGCGGTCATGGACGGTCCCCCGGTTCGGGGCCGGGGCCGGGCGGTTCCCGGCTCGGTGGGGAGCAGTCCAGCGACTGATCGATAACCTCGCCGTCACCGCATCCGGTTATGCCTGCGTTATGCCTTCCGTGGCATGCTGGCGAACTCGAAGATCATGGAGGGGTTTTGCGAGTGCTGGTCACCGAGGACGAGCGGATGCTCGCCGACTCGATCGCGGAGGGGCTGCGCGGGGAGGCGTTCGCCGTGGACGTCGCCTACGACGGGGAGGCGGCGCTGGAACGGCTCCGGGTCCACGACTACGACGTCCTCGTCCTGGACCGGGACCTGCCGGGCGTGCACGGCGACGAGGTGTGCCGGACCGCGGTCGCCGACGGCCTTCTCGTGCGCGTCCTGATGCTCACCGCCGCGGGCGACGTGCGCTCCCGGGTCGAGGGGCTGTCCCTCGGCGCAGACGACTACCTGCCCAAGCCGTTCGCCTTCGAGGAACTGGTGGCCCGCGTCCACGCCCTGGGCCGCCGGGCGCGTCCGGCCGACCCGCCGATGCTGGAGCGGGCGGGCATCCGCCTGGACCGGGCGCACCGGCAGGTCTTCCGCGACGGGCGGTACGTGCCGCTCTCCCGCAAGGAGTTCGGCGTGCTGGCCGAGCTGCTGCGCGCCGACGGGGCGGTGGTCTCCGCCGAGACGCTGCTGGAGAAGGTCTGGGACGAGCACATCGACCCGTTCACCAACACGGTGCGGACGACGATGACGAAGCTGCGCCGCAAGATCGGGGATCCGCCGGTCATCGAGACCGTCACGGGAGTCGGGTACCGGATCCCGTGAAGCGCAGTGTCCGTCTCCGCGCGGCGGTGGCCTGCGGCGGGATCTTCCTCCTCGTCGGCGCGCTCCTGCTGGTGGTCGTCGCCGTGATCGTCCGGCAGAGCCTGGAACCCCGGGACGGGCTCCGGCAGCCCCAGTGGATCCAGGCGGGAGGAAATCACTACTCGCCCTGGGAGCGGGAGTACTACGTCGCCCAGCAGCGGGTCGCGCAGGTCAGGCGCGTCTACCAGGCTGACGCGATCAAGAACGTGCTCATGGTGGGCGGCGTCGCGCTCCTGGTGACCAGCGGGATCGCGGCCGGGGTCGGCTGGCGGGCCGCCGGATGGACGCTCCGCCCCGTCCGCTCGATGACCGCGGGCGCGCGGCGCGTCGCCGAGAGCCACGACCTGTCCGGGCGCATCGACCATGACGGGCCGGACGCGGAGCTCAAGGAGCTCGCCGGCGTCGTCGATACCATCCTCGGCCGCCTGGCCCGCTCCTTCGACGGCCAGCGGCGCTTCATCGCCAACGCCTCCCACGAGCTGCGCACCCCGCTCACCATCAACCGCACCCTGGTGGACGTGGCGGTGCGGCGGCCCGACGCGACCGAGGACGTCAAACGGCTCGGCGAGTCCCTGCTGCTGGTCAACACCCGGCACGAGCGGCTGATCGACGGCCTGCTGGCGCTGGCCGAGGGCGAGCGGACCGTACTGGACCGGCGGCCCTTCGACCTGACCGACGTGGTCGAGCACGTACTCGACCTGGCCGCGGAGGAGGCGGGGGACCGGGAGGTGACCATCCACCGGCTGCTGGACCCCGCGCCGACCGAGGGCGAGCCGGTGCTGGTCGAGCGACTCGCGCAGAACCTCGTGGAGAACGCGATCCGGCACAACCACGCCGGGGGCCAGGTCTGGGTGTCCACCCGGCAGCGGGCCGACCGGGTGGAGCTGGTGGTGGCCAACACCGGGCTGCCCGTCCCGGCCTACGAGATCGACTCGATCTTCGAGCCGTTCCGGCGGCTCCACGGCGACCGATTGCACTCGGAGCGCGGCAGCGGCCTGGGATTGTCGATCGTCCGGGTCGTCGCCGAGGCGCACGGCGGCACGGTGAGCGCCAGTCCCCGGGAGGAGGGGGGCCTCAGCATCGCGGTGGAACTGCCGCGGGCGGAGGCCTGATCCGGCGGTCCGGATCCGATCATCCGGACCGGCGTGCGAGCACGCGGAGGACACGCGCACGCCGTACGGCCCGCGCTCCGGGTGGAAGCGCGGGCCGTACGGCGTCCCGCGACGGATCAGTGCGCCGGGGAGGCGCCTTCGCGGGCCTTCCTGGGGAGCATGAAGCCGATGACGAAGGCCGCCGAGGTGAGTCCGACGGTCAGCAGCGTGACCAGCCCGGCGGCGTCCAGGAAGCCGTGCAGGTGCGGGTGGTGGCCGACCGTACCGAAGAAGACGGTGCCGAGGGCGGCGACGCCGAGCGAGGCGCCGAGCTGCTCGAAGGAGGACACCAGGCCGGAGGCCGAGCCGATCTCACGCTCGTCGAGGTCGGCCAGGATGATGTCGAACAGCGGGACGAAGATCATGCCCATGCCGATCCCGAAGGCGACCATCGGGGCGGCCAGGTCCCACCCGCCCAGGCCCGCCTCGGCGGTGGAGAAGACCAGGTAGAGGCCGACGAGCCCGGCGGCCATCACGGCCAGGCCGAGGTGCAGGAGGTGCCGGCCGAGCCTGTTCATCATGGTGCCGCCGAAGATGGAGCCGACGAAGGCGCCGGCGGCCCAGGAGATCATCGTCAGGCTGGCGTCCAGCGGCGTGTAGCCCAGGCCGAGCTGGAGGAACAGGCCGACGGCGAGGGAGAAGCCGGTGATCGCACCGAAGAAGATCACGGCGAACGCCACGCCGGAGGTGTAGGAGCGCCTGGCGAGCACGCCCAGCTCGACCAGCGGGGTGCGGCCGGAGCGGGTACGGCGCAGCTGGTGCCGGACGAAGGCGGCGAACACCGGGACCGAGCCGGCGAGCATGATCAGTGACCAGGTGGGCCAGCCCAGCTCGTGGCCCTGGACCAGCGGGTAGACGAGCGTGAACATGCCGGTCGCGGCCAGCAGCGCGCCGATCAGGTCGAGCCGCTGCCCGCGGGCGACGGGCTCGGCCTCGGGCAGGACCTTCCAGCCGACGATCAGGGCGAACGCGCCGAGCGGCAGATTGATCAGGAAGATCATGCGCCAGCCGGTGCCGAGGACGTCGGCCTCGATGAGCAGCCCGGCGACCACCGGTCCGAGGATCGTGGCCATCCCGATGACCGGCCCCAGGGCGGCGAACGCCTTGCCGACCTCGGTTCCGAAAAGGTCGCGGATGAGACCGAAGGACTGCGGCACCATGATTGCGGCGAACACGCCCTGCAGGACGCGGGCGCCGATCAGCATCTCCGGTGACACGGCCAGCGCGCACGCTGCCGAGGTGACGAGGAACCCGGCGATGCCGGTCATCATCATCCGCCGGCGGCCGAACATGTCGCCGAGCCGCCCGCCGGTGAGCAGGCCCACGGCCATCGCCAGGGTGTATCCGGCGGCGACCCACTGCAGGGTGGCGAGCGAGCCGCCGAGGTCGGCGCGGATCACCGGGGCGGCCACGTTGGCCACGGTCGAGTCGAGGAGGTTGAGCAGGTCGGCGGCGAGGATGGCGAAGAGTCCCAGCCAGCGGTGCGGGTGCCGCCCGGCCGGCGCCGGGGGTGCGGTGGCGGGGACCGGAGCGGAAGGAGCGGTGACGGTCATGATGTGCGTCCCTCGGACGATGAAGCGCCGGATCGGAATGTTCTGTTCTGATTTTAACAGAACGGAACGCTTCATTCCATAATGAAAGAAGAATCATGGACCGCTTGCGCCGGGCCGGACGTGACTCCCCGGGCCGGGCGTGACTCCCCGGGCCGGACGTGATTCCCCGGGCCGGACATGGCTCCGCCGCACCGGGACCTTCGGCGGGTGCCGGTACGGCGGGGGGAGAACCGGATCAGCGGGAGGTGCGGAGACCGCGGAAGAACTGGCGGAGGTCGCCGACGAGGAGGTCGGGGGCGTCGTGGGCGGCCCAGTGGCTGCCGCGCTCGAACTCGTTCCAGGAGACGATGTTGCGGTGGTCGCGCTCGGCGAAGCGCCGTACCGGCGTGAAGTCGTGAGCGAAGGCGGCCAGGCCGATCGGGACGGTGGTCGGCCCGCCGGGGTGCTGCTCGGAGTGCTGGTCCTCGTAGTAGAGGCGGGCCGAGGACGCGGCGGTGTTGGTCATCCAGTAGATCGTGGCGTTGGTGAGGACCACGTCCGGATCGACCGCCTCCCCGAGCAGCTGGCCGATCCAGGCGAGCTGGCCCGCGGGCGAGTCGGCCAGGGCGTGCGCCAGGTTCTGCGGCTTGGTCGCCTGGAGCTGGGCGTAGGCCGACATCTCGGTGTTGAACGACTGGAGGAAGGCCAGCTTCTCCATCTCCTCGCCCGACAGGCCCTCGAACTCGGCCGGATCCCCGGAGGGGAACGAGAAGATCTGGTTCACGTGCACGCCGATCACGTGATCCGGATCGACGCGCCCGACCTCGGGGGAGATCAGCGCGCCCGCGTCGTTGCCGTGCGTGCCGTAGCGCTCGTAGCCCAGCCGCCGCATGAGCTCGGCCCAGGCGCGGGCGACGCGGTAGCGGTCCCAGCCCCGCTCCCGGGTGTGCCCGGAGAAGCCGAAGCCGGGGATGGACGGGATGACCACGTGGAAGGCGTCGGCCGGGTCGCCGCCGTGCGAGCGGGGGTCGGTGAGAGGGCCGATCAGGTCCAGGTACTCGACGATCGTGTTGGGCCAGCCGTGGGTGAGGATCAGCGGCGTGGCGTCGGACTCGGGGGAGCGGACGTGCAGGAAGTGCACGGTCTGGCCGTCGATCTCGGTGACGAACTGCGGGTGAGCGTTGATCTTCGCTTCCCAGGCGCGCCAGTCGTAGCCGGTGCGCCAGCGCTCGACGAGCCGCCTGACGTAGGCGACCGGGACGCCGTACTCCCAGCCCGGCGGGACCGGGCCGGGCTGTTCCTTCTTCTCGTCGGGCCCGGCCGGCAGCTCCTCGGCCCACCGGGTGCGGGCCAGCCGGTCCTGGAGGTCGTCGAGGTCGGTCTGGGGGATCTCGATGCGGAAGGGACGGATCTCGGTGCTCACGGCGTTCTCCTCTGCGATCATCGGATCGGAATGATCTGTTCCGATAGTATCAGAACGGAACGATTTATTCCACTACGGTTTCCCTATGCGGATCGCGCGGTCACGGACAAGTCTGGAGCGCCGGCGGGCGTGAAGGGGATCATGACTCGATGCGGTGCGCTCCGGCGTAGACGTTGAAGCGCTCGCCGCGCAGGAAACCGACCAGCGTCATGCCGAACTCCCTGGCCAGATCCACCGCCAGCGAGGAGGGCGCGGAGACCGCGCAGACCACCGGCACGCCCGCGGCCAGGGCCTTCTGCATGATCTCGTAGCTGGTCCGGCCGCTGACCATGAGGATGTGCCCGGCCAGCGGGAGCCGCTCGCCCAGCAGCGCCCAGCCGGTCAGCTTGTCCACCGCGTTGTGCCGTCCCACGTCCTCGCGGAGCGCCATCAGCGCGCCGTCCGGGGTGAACAGCCCGGCCGCGTGCAGGCCGCCGGTCCGGCCGAACACGCCCTGGGCGCTCCTGAGGGCGTCCGGCAGGCCGTACAGGATCTCGGGGGAGACCGCCGGGCCGTCCTGCGCGAGCGGCGCGAGGCACCGCTCGCGCAGGGCGTCCAGGCTCGCGGTGCCGCAGACGCCGCAGGCGCTGGAGGTCACGAAGTGCCGGTCGAGGGCGGGCAGGTCGGGCAGGCGATCGCCGCGCAGCCGTACGGTGATCGTGTTGTGGCGCGCCTCGGGCGGCACCTCCTCGTCCGTGCAGTAGGAGATGGACGCGATGGAGCCGGGCGCCGCGACGCCCTCGCCGTGCAGGAACCCGGCCGCCAGCTCGGTGTCGTGCCCCGGAGTCCGCATGGTGATCGCGACGGTACGGCGCCCGCCGCCCGCCTGGATCCGGATCTCCAGAGGCTCCTCGGTGGCCAGGTCGTCCCGGCGGTCCCGGACGGCCCCGCCGGAGAACTCCCGGATCCGGATCCGGCTGACCGGTCCCGGCCGCCGGACCCCCTCCGCGGGCGTTCCGGGAACGGGGCGCGGACGCGAGGGAGGAGGGTCCGAGGGGCCGGCGGTCATGAGGGCAGTCTCGTGATCGTGACCAGGGCGTTGTAGTCGGGGATGCGCGCGGCCGGGGAACGGCGGCCGGCGTCGAGCAGGACGTTGCCCTCGGGCCAGTGGATCTGCAGGTTGCCCGGGGTCAGCGGGGCGCGCAGCACCCGGCCGCGGAAGGCGCGGTCGCCGGTGACCGAGCGCAGCTCCACCGGGGTGCCGTCGGGCAGTCCGAGGCGGTCGGCGTCGTGCGCGCTCATCAGCACGGCCTCGCGGGTGGCGCCGTTGAAGCCGTCGCGGCGCTCGTGGACCATGCTGTTGAACTGCTTGCCGCGCCGGGTGGCGACCATGAAGGCCCCGTCCGGGCGCTCCAGGACGGGCAGCGGGACCGGCGAGAACCGCCCCAGGCCGTCGGCGGTGGGGAAACGGCCGTCCGGGCACAGGTGCCGCCCGCCGTACTGGACGTTGTCCCCGAACCCCGAGAGCCGGGAGATCCCCTCGTAGAACGGGACCGCCCGCTCGATGTCCGCGCGGATCTCGGCGGTTCCCGCGTAGCGGAGCCGGTCGGCCAGTTCCGGCCGGGCGCGGGCGGCCAGCTCGGTGAAGATCTGCCACTCGGGCCGGGCCTCGCCGATCCGGGGACCGGGGATCTCAGGGGAGAGGATGATGCGCCGCTCGGTGGTGGTCTCGGTGACGCCCCCGGCCATCTCGTAGCGGGTCTGGGCGGGCAGCAGCAGGACGTCGCCCCCGGAGCCGTCGGGACCCTCCGCGGGCACCAGCATCTGCGAGGACAGGACGATGTCGATGTGCACGCGGAGCTTCAGCCGGGACAGGGCCTCGCGGCAGTAGTCCGGATCCGGCAGGACCTCCAGGAAGTTGCCGCCGCTGGAGACCAGGACGTCCAGCTCCCCGCCGTGGGCCGCGTCGATCATGTCGGTCGCGGTCAGGCCGGGGGCGGTGGGCACCTCGAAGCCCCACAGCTCACCGAACCTGCGGGCGTTCTCCTCGGTGACCGGCAGGCCGCCGGGCAGGCCGGTGGCGTAGGCGCCCATCTCGGCGCCGCCCTGCACGCCGCTGTGCCCGCGGATCGGCATCAGGCCGCACTTGTCACGGCCGACGAAGCCCCGGGCCAGCGCCAGGTTCACGATCGAGCGGACGTTGTCCTCGCCGTAGGTGTGCTGGGTGATGCCCATCGACCACACCAGCACCGCCGAGCGCGCCTCGCCCAGCAGCCTGGCCAGCTCGAACATCTGCTCCCGGCTCGCCCCGGACAGCGCCTCCAGCGCCTCCCACGACTGCCCGGCCAGCTCCCGCCGTACGGCGTCGAAGCCCGTCGTGTGCTCCTCCACCCAGGCCTCGTCCACCCAGTCGTTCTCGATCAGGTGCTTGAGCACGCCGTTGAGGAACCCGATGTCGCCGCCGACGTTCACGCCGAAGAAGTGATCGGTGATCTTCGTGCCGAAGAGCGCGGACTCGGCGTTGGACGGCACCCAGTACTTGTCCATGCCGGGCTCGCGGTAGGCGTTGACCATCGCGATCCGGGTCCCGGCCTTCTTGGCGTGGTAGAGGTACTTCATCGCGACCGGCTGGTTGTTCGACGGGTTGGACCCGATGAACACGATCAGGTCCGAGCCGATCCAGTCGGTGTAGGAACAGGTCGTCGCGGCGGCGCCGATGGTCTCCTTCAGCGCGACGGTCGAGGGGGAGTGGCAGATGCGGGCCGCGTTGTCCACGGAGTTGACGCCCAGCGCCCGGACCGCCTTCTGCGCGGCGAAGTAGTTCTCGTTCGGCACGCCCCGGCTGGTCAGGTAGACCCCGAGCCGGGACCCGCGCAGGTGCGGCGCGGCCAGCTCCAGGGCCTCCTCCCAGCCGATCCGGGTGAACCCGGGCTCACCCGCGCGGCGCAGCATCGGGTACGGCAGCCGCCCGAGGTCGCGCAGCTGCGCGCTCCTGCGGCCCGCCAGGGCGGAGACGTCCTTCAGCAGGGAGACGTCCAGGGCGGGCATCGTGTTCAGCGGCAGGAGCCGGAGCCGGATGTTGCACAGGTGGATCTCGTCCATGGTCCAGTCGCGCATGCCCTTGGTGCCCAGCGCGCACCCGTCGCACGTCCCCCGGGTGAGGATCCGCCAGGCGTAACGGCGGTTGCCCTTCACCGAGCGGAACGCCTTGACCAGCTCCAGGTAGTTGTTCGGCTTGCGCTCGCCGATCCCGAAGGGCTTCCAGCTGGCCCAGTTGCGCGGGTCGAGACGTCTCTTCATGTGTCCATTTTCACCCCCCTCCGGGGGATGCGGATAGCCGGAACGCCTCTATCGGCTCAATCGGTGATCGCGGTATTCGCTGGTCATCGCCCTGTTTGTGGGGCAACAGGTCGTAAGGGGAGGGAAGATGGAGGGGTGCTGGACTCCCCCTTCACCGACCTCGACCGCCCGCCGCTCTCCCAGGCGGCCCTCAACCGCGCCCTGGTGCGCCCCGGCGGCCTGTGGTCGGACATCACCGTCGTCGACAGGACCGGTTCGACGAACGCCGACCTCGCGCAGGCCGCACGTGACGGCGCCCGGCAGGGAGCCGTCGTCGTCGCGGAGTCGCAGTTCGCCGGGCGCGGCCGGCTCGGCCGGGCCTGGTCCACGCCGCCGCGCGCCGGGCTGACGTTCTCGATGTTGCTCCGGCCCGATCCGCCACCGGCGCGGCAGGGCTGGCTGCCGCTGCTCGTCGGTCTGGCCGCGGCCTCGGCGGTGCGCCGATTGGCGGAGGTGGACGCCCGGCTGAAATGGCCCAACGACCTGCTGATCGGGGAGCGCAAGCTCGCCGGGGTGCTCGCCGAGCGGGTGGACAGCGCGGTGATCGTCGGCGTCGGGCTCAACGTCAGCCTCCGCGCCGGCGAACTGCCCGTCCCCACCGCCACCTCGCTCGCCGTCGAGAAGGCCGCCTGCACCGACCGCGACCCCCTCCTGCGGGCGGTGCTGCGGGAGGTCGAGACGCACTACCGCGAGTGGTCGGAGGCGGACGGCGACGCGGACGCCTGCGGGCTGCGGGCCGCCTACCTCGCGGCCAGCGGGACGGTCGGACGGCGTGTCCGGGTGGAGCTGCCCGGCGAACGCGTGCTCAACGGCCTGGCCACCGGCGTCGATCCCTCGGGGCACCTGATGGTGGAGGCCGGCGGGCGGGAGCACACGCTCAGCGCGGGTGACGTCGTGCACGTCCGCCCGGACGGCTCCTGACGGGGACGCGCGGACGGCTCCTGACGGAGGACGCGTGGTCGTGCCACGATGTGCCCCATGGGTCTCCCCGATCACCACCTGACGGAGGGGGAGCGGCGCATCCGGTCGTTTCACCCCCACTGGAAGCGCCTCGTCGTCCCCCTCCTGGCGTTGCTCGTCATCATCGCGGTGTCCGTCGCCGCGATGTTCCTCATGCCCGCCTTCCCCTACGAGGGGTACGCGCGCGCCGCGGTGGCCGTGATCGCCGTCGGGCTGCTGCTGGTGTGGTCGCTCGTGCCGTACCTGCAGTGGCGCGCCACCATGTACGTCCTGACCTCGCACCGGTTCACGATCAGCACGGGCGTGCTGAGCACCTCCCACGACGACATCCCGATGAGCAAGGTCAACACGGTCAGCGCCGACCAGACCCTGCTGGAGCGGATCCTCGGCTGCGGCACACTCGTCGTCGAGTCGGCCGGTGATCACGGCCGGATCGTCCTGCGGGACATCCCCGACCTGCAGGAGGTCCGCGCCGAGCTGTTCCGCGCCATCGACGAGGCCGACGACACGCCGGCGTCGCCGCCGTCCCAGGGAAGACGATGAGCGGCGATGAGGCGGTGGAGCGGCCGACCGCCGAGCAGATCGAGCGGCTCTTCGTGGGGCCCGAGCCCCGCTACACCCGGGTCGAGGTGGCCGAGCGCTCGGGGGTCCCCCAGGCGCTGACCGAGCGGATCTGGCGGGCGCTGGGCTTCGCCACGCTGCCCGACGACGCCGTGGCCTTCACCGAGGCCGACATCAACGCGCTGAAGCGGGTCCGGGCGATGATGGAGAGCGACCTGCTCGACGAGCGGACGGTCATCCGGATGACCCGGGCGGTGGGCCAGACCACGGCCAGGCTCGCGCAGTGGCAGGCGGAGATCATCGTCGGTGCCAAGCTCGATCCGGGGCACCCGCCCAGCCCCGCCGACCTGAAGATGATCATGGAGACCGCGCAGCGGCTCCTGCCCGACTTCGAGATGGTGCTGGCCCACGTCTGGCGCTCCCAGTTGGCCGCGGCCGGTACCCGGCTGCTGGCCATGGCCGACATGGCGCAGGAGGTCGTGCCCACCCGGCTGACCCTCGCGGTGGGCTTCGCCGATCTGGTCTCCTTCACCCGGGTCTCCCGGGAGCTCGACGAGAACGGCCTCGCCGAGCTGGTCGAGGGGTTCGAGTCGCGGGCCGCCGACGTGATCGCCGCGAACGGGGGGCGGCTGGTCAAGACGCTCGGCGACGAGGTGCTGTTCACCGCGGCCGAGCCCCGTACGGCCGCCGCGATCGCGCTGGAGCTGGTCGAGGCCATCAGGAAGGACGGGCCCGACGTCAGGGCGGGGCTGGCCTACGGCCCGGTGCTGCCCATGATGGGTGACGTCTTCGGGACCACGGTCAATCTGGCGGCGCGGCTGACGGCCGTGGCCCGTCCGGGGACCATCGTGATCGACGCGGAGATGGCCGGCGCCGTCGCGGCGGAGCCCGCCTTCGCGACGCACCGCATCCGGCGCAGGCCGGTTCGGGGGCTGGGGGTCATCCAGCCGTACGTGCTGCGCGGAGCCTGACACCGGGAACGAGGACGGGATCGAGGACGGGAGCCAGGGCGAGGGTAAGGGTGAGGGCGGGGGTGAGCCCCGCGTTCCCGCGCGGCGGCATTGATGTTTCCCGGGGAAACGGGAATCTAACGTGCCGCGTGTCGCAAGTGGCCTTGCCCCCGAGCTGGGCATATGTGTCCTGCATCACATAGGCAAGCCTTACCAAAGTGCGCTACCTTAGGTATGCCTTACCTATGTGCTACTCTTCTCGAGAGGTCCTTCCTCGCCATGTACGTGTGTGTCTGCCGCGCAGTGACTGAGAACGAGGTGCACGACTGCATCGCCGCTGGGGCGAAGAGCGCGCGGCAAATCCGCGACACCACCGGCGCCGGCGGCGACTGTGCTTCTTGCGTGCGCAAGATCTGTGCGATCCTGAAGCGGTCTGAAGAGTTGGCGACCGCATAGGCAAGGAGCCCGTCGATGCAGGGCGACAAGCAGATCATCGAATTGCTGAACGAGCAGCTCACCGCCGAGCTGACCGCGATCAACCAGTACTTCCTGCACGCCAAGATGCAGCAGAACTGGGGCTACACCAAGCTTGCGAAGTACACCCGCGAAGAGTCCATCGACGAGATGCGCCACGCGGAGAAGCTCACGGATCGGATCCTTTTCCTCGAAGGGCTGCCCAACTACCAGAGGCTGGGCACGCTGCACATCGGGCAGACCGTCACCGAACAGCTCCGTGCCGACCTCACCGTCGAGCTGGAAGTCGTCAACCGCCTGCGGCCGGCGATCGCCATCATGCGCGACAAGGGTGACATCACCTCCGCCCGTCTCTTCGAGGAGATCCTGGAGGACGAGGAGCACCACATCGACTACCTGGAGACCGAGCTCTCGCTCATCGAGAGCCTCGGCGAGCAGCTGTACCTCGCCCGGTACGCGGAGCCGCCGTCGGCCTCCTGAGGGATTCCCGGAAACGCCGAGACACGCCCATCGGATCCGTTCCGATAGGGCGTGTTCTTTTTGTCGATAATGTTCTGAGGACTCTGTCCTTTCGGGAGGCTCGCGAGGCGGGAGCCGTACCCCCTCCTCGTGAACCGGTGCGGGATGACTATCCGGGATTTATCAGTGTTTGCCCAGGTCAATAGATAGGTCAACGGCAAGTCAAACCGCGCGCTATGCCGGGGAAACGATCGCTTAAGGTCCTACTCTCTCAACATGACCTGCGTACTTCTCGCCGAGGATGACACCTCGATTTCCGAGCCGCTGGCGCGTGCGCTGCGCCGTGAGGGCTATCAGGTGGAGGTGAGCCCCGACGGCCCGCAAGCCCTGGAGAGGGCTCTGTCGGGTGGCATCGACTTGATCGTTCTTGACCTGGGGCTGCCGGAGATGGACGGCCTCGAAGTGGCCCGGCGCATCCGGGCCGAGGGGCACGGCACTCCCGTGCTCATCCTCACCGCCCGCGTGGACGAGGTGGACACCGTCGTGGGCCTCGACGCCGGGGCCGACGACTACGTCACCAAGCCGTTCCGCCTGGCCGAGCTGCTGGCCCGGGTCCGCGCCCTGCTGCGGCGCGGCACCTCCGAGACGCCCGTGGTGCAGGGCGTGCGCATCGACGCCGACTCCCGCCGCGCGTGGATGGGGGACAAGGAGCTGCACCTGACCACGAAGGAGTTCGACCTGCTCCGCGTCCTGGTCCGCGACGCCGGGAAAGTGGTCACCCGCGAGCAGATCATGCGCGAGGTGTGGGACACCAACTGGTGGGGTTCCACCAAGACCCTGGACATGCACATCTCGTGGCTGCGCCGCAAGCTCGGCGACGACGCCGCCAAGCCGCGCTACATCACCACGGTTCGAGGGGTCGGCTTCCGTTTCGAACGCGAGTAGGGATGCGCCGCCGTCTGCTCTCCTCCACTCTGCTCGTCGCGGTCATCGCGGTGCTGCTCCTCGGCATCCCGCTGGGCGTGGCGGTCAACCGCCTGATCCATGAGGAGGCGACCCAGGAACTCTCGGGAGAGGCCAAGAGCCTGGTCGGCGACGTGGAGTACGCCCGGGGCCAGGAGCAGCCGATCGATCCCGAGCAACTCGCGAAGAAATATCCCGAGCGCTACATCCAGATCTACGCCAGGGGAACACCCCCCCAAGTGATCACGGTGGGCACCGAACCCCCCATGGACCGCCGGCTCGACGCGAGCGCCCAGTCGGAGAGCGGGGTCTACGTCGTGGTGGTCCGCGACAAGACCCAGGTCGAGCAGCAGGTCCACGCCTGGCTCCTGCTGATCCTCGCGCTCGCCGCGGTGGCCCTCGCGGTGGCGGTGGGGCTCGCCGTCGTGCAGTCGCGCCGCCTGACGCTCCCGCTCCGCGATCTGGCCATGATCGCCGAGCGGCTCGGCTCCGGGGAGGCCCGGCCGAGCAAGCACCGCTACGGCATCCAGGAACTCGACCGGGTGGCCGAGGTGCTGGACCGCAGCGCGACCCGGATCGCCGACCTGCTGGCCAGGGAGCGCGAGTTCGCCACCGATGCCTCCCACCAGCTCCGCACCCCGCTCACCGGCCTGACCATGAGACTGGAGGAGATCGTCGCCGCCGCGGACGACCCCAAGGTCGTCAAGGAGGAGGGCGAGGCCGCGATCGTGCAGGCCGAGCGGCTGACCGCGGTGATCGACGAGCTGCTCGCCGCGGCCCGGCGGCAGCGCCATGCCCAGACCTCGGTGGTCGAGCTCGACGCCCTGCTGGACCAGCAGTTCATCGAGTGGGGCCCGGCGTTCTCCCGGAGCGGGCGCAAGCTGATGCTGAGCGGGACGCGCGGCCTCAAGGCGCTGGGCACCAGCGGGGGGATCAGCCAGGTGATCTCCACTCTGCTGGAGAACTCCCTCAAGCACGGCGGCGGCCCGGTGACGGTGACGACGAGCAGCACGAACAAGTCGATCGTGATCGAGGTGGCGGACCAGGGGAACGGCATCCCCGAGGACATCGCCCCCCGCGTCTTCGAGCGCAACATGAGCGGAGCGGGCGGCACCGGGCTCGGGCTGACCCTCGCACGGGCGCTGGCCGCCGCCGACGGCGGCCGTCTGGAGCTGGTACGGCCCCGCCCCGCGGTGTTCGCCGTCTTCCTGCGCCCGGTCGGCGACTCCGGCCGGTACCGGGTGGTCAGCGGCCCCGCGTGAGGGCGGATCCCGCGTGAGGGCGGATCCCGGGTGGGGACGGGTCTCGCGTGAGGACGGTCAGCGGGTCTTCGTGGTCGTTCCGGGCAGTTCCCTGGGGATCTCCTCGGTGACGGCCGTGGCGGCGAGGAAGACCCACTTCTTGTACGACCAGAACCGGAACAGCGTGCCCAGGGCCGTGCCGACCAGGAGGGCGACGTTGTAGCTGATCGGGTCCTGCAGGTCGAGCGTGTAGGTCACGAAGCCGATCACCAGCATCGAGATGAGCAGGCCGATGCCGTTGAGCAGGAAGAACAGGAAGTACTCGCGGGCGAGCCCGCTCTGCTCCCGGTGCCGGAAGGTCCAGTAGCGGTTGCCCAGGTAGGCGAAGGTCGCCGCGATGACCGTGGCGATGACCTTGGAGGTCAGCGGGCCCCAGCCGAGGCCGAAGCGGAGCAGGTTGGTGGCACCGAAGTCGATCACGAAGGCGACGGCCCCGATGGCCCCGAACTTGGCCAGCTCGTGCACCAGGTCGGCGAACCGTTTGTAGGCGTGTCGGAGGAACTGCACGTCTGCTGCACGGTCCTTTCCGGGTCGGCTGCGGATCCCCCGTCTGGTGGATCTCGGGCGTTCTCCCCAGGCTACCGGGGTGCTCCGCGTCGCCGTGCGGGAGCCGGTCGGATCAGTTCATCACCGGTGCTCAAGAACATTTACATAAATGTCGCACAACGACGGATAAATCCGGGAATCTGACGCTACCCTGATCGGATAGATCGCGGGAAGGTTTCAGGGGAAGCTCACCTTCCGTGATCGGTTCCAGACGGATCGCCGACCAGACGGCCAGAACCCCGGGACCATCGTTTGCCTCGCCGACTGTTCGCCCTGCTCCTCGGCCTGTGCGCCGTGACGGGCTGCGGCGTGCCGAGCGAGGAGCGGGCGGTTCCCGAGACCGGGGCGTCTCCGAAGGCATCCGCCCGCACGATCGAGCGCGCCGAGGCGGTCCAGGCGTTCGAACTGCTCCAGCAGCTCGACGACGCCTGGCGGGACCGGGACTGCGCGGCGGTCGAGCAGCTGACCACCTGGGCGGAGAATACGCTGGGCGGCCGTGCCTGCGAGGCAACCCGGAACGGCCGCCCGGCTCCCACCCGCGAGGAGTACGGCGACCCGGAGTTCTTCCTGCCCGCCGAGGCGGGAGAGGACCGCTGGTTCGTGGCCCTGGCCCGGGAGCCCCGCCCGGCCTACTTCCTCTTCGTCCACGAGGACGAGCGCTGGCGGCTCGCCGCGGGTCCCATCCCGGCGGACGGCGGTGACGCCCCCGAGCCCCGCGGCGGCGCCGTACCCTCCGGCGACCCCTCCACCGGGGTCAAGGCCCGCCTGGTGCCGCAGCGCTACCTGACGTACCTCACCGACCCCGCCGGGGTCAGCGGCGTGAGGTTCCCCAAGGGCGACGTCGCCGCGGAACTGCTCGCGGAGCTGGGCAGGCGGCCGGGGACGGTCCGGCCCGACCGGCTCACCACCGACGTCCGGCTGCTCGTCGGCCCGCAGCGCGCGCTGCTGCTGCCGGGCGGAGGCGCGCTGGTGGTCCACGCCCTGGAGATCGAGTACCGGCAGCGGCCGGGGGCCGGACGGTCCTCCCTCGCCCGCCCGATCTACGGCAAGGACGACCTGCGCGGGTTCACCGGCAGCGTCAGGGCCCCCGAGCTGACCGGGACCGAGATCGTGCTTCTCGTCACCGAGATCACCGGAGAGGGGAAGGTCTCCACCGTCGCCGTCCGCCGCGGCCTCGCCTCCCTGACCACCGGCTGACCCCTCCCTCACCACCGGCTGACGCGGAGGCCCGCCGCTGCCTGCGGCCGTACCGGGGGGCGGTAAGCTCAGCGGACGTGAGCAGCACTTCTCCGGCCGGTCACCCCATCGGCCCCGTCGTCGGCATGATCGGAGCGGGCCAGCTGGCCCGGATGACCCAGCAGGCGGCCATCGCGCTCGGTGTGGAACTGCGGGTGCTGGCCGAGTCCGCCGGTGACAGCGCGGCCCGGGTGGTCGCCGACGCGCGTCTGGGCGACTACCGCGACCTGGCCGACCTGCGCGCGTTCGCCCAGGGCTGCGACGCGATCACCTTCGACCACGAGCACGTCCCCACCGAGCACATCGCCGCACTGGCCGCGGACGGCCACGCCGTGCACCCCGGCGCCCAGGCGCTCGTGCACGCCCAGGACAAGGCCGTGATGCGCGAGCGGCTGACCGCGATCGGCGCCCCCTGCCCGGCCTGGCGGCGCATCGCCGCGGCCGCCGAGGTGGAGGAGTTCGCCGCCGAGCACGGCTGGCCGGTCGTGCTCAAGGCCGTGCGCGGCGGCTACGACGGCCGGGGCGTGTGGGTCTGCCGGTCCGGGGAGGAGGCCGCGGAGGTCCTCGCGAGCGGGGTGCCGCTGATGGCCGAGGCGTTGGTGCCGTTCGAGCGGGAGCTGGCCGTGCTCGTCGCCCGCTCCCCGCACGGGCAGGGCGTCAGCTATCCGGTGGTGGAGACCGTGCAGAAGGACGGCATCTGCGTCGAGGTCCTCGCCCCCGCGCCCGGCCTCGACCCCGAGCGGGCCGCGGTCGCGCAGGGGATCGCCCTCAAGATCGCCACCGAGCTGGGCGTGACCGGGCTGCTGGCGGTGGAGATGTTCGAGACCTCCTCCGGGCTCGTGGTGAACGAGCTGGCCATGCGCCCGCACAACAGCGGCCACTGGACCATCGACGGCGCCCGTACCTCCCAGTTCGAGCAGCACGTGCGTGCCGTCCTGGACCTCCCGCTCGGCTCGCCCGCGCTGGCCGCGCCCGTCGTCGTGATGGCCAACCTCCTCGGCGGCGACGACCCGGACGTCTTCTCCCGGTACGAGCACGTGATGGCCCACGACCCGGGAATCAAGATCCATTTCTATGGCAAGGACGTACGGCCCGGCCGCAAGATCGGGCACGTCACCGCGCTCGGAACGGACCTCGACGAGGTCCGCGCCCGGGCCCGGCACGCCGCCGCCTACCTGGCCGACGGCGTCTACACCTGACCACCACCCGACCGTGCACGGGTGACCGGGCCCGGGACGGTCACGGACGAGAGACGCCCGTCATGACCGGGCACGACACGATCGGGCGAGCGCCCGGTGAAGGAGGGCGCATGGCCACCGTCGGCATCGTGATGGGCAGTGACTCCGACTGGCCGGTGATGCGGCTGGCCGCCGAGGCGCTGGCCGAGTTCGGCGTGCCGTTCGAGGCCGACGTGGTCTCCGCGCACCGCATGCCCCAGGAGATGATCGAGTACGGCACGCGGGCGGCGGAGCGCGGGCTGAAGGTGATCATCGCCGGGGCCGGGGGCGCCGCCCACCTGCCCGGCATGCTCGCCTCGGTGACCCCGCTCCCGGTGATCGGCGTTCCCGTCCCGCTGAAGTACCTCGACGGCATGGACTCCCTGCTGTCCATCGTCCAGATGCCGGCCGGGGTGCCGGTCGCCACCGTCGCCATCGGCGGTGCCCGCAACGCCGGGCTGCTGGCCGTACGGATCCTCGCCGCCGCCGACGCGGAACTGCGGGCGAAGATGGAGGAGTTCCAGTCCGCCCTGCGGGACCAGGCCCACGCCAAGGGCGCCAGGCTCCGGGAGGAGGCGGCCGGTCTCGGCGGCTGAGCCCGGCGGGCTATGGCCCCGGCGGGCCGGCTGGGATAGTTTCACCAGCTGGGACAGTTTCAACGCCCGAACGCCGCCGGGCGCTCCGGATGATCCGAAGGCGATGAACGCCGCGGACGTTCCGGATGCCCTGGGCGATCCCGGTGATCCGGTGATCTCGACGATACCGGCGATCCCGGCGATCCCGGGCGAGGAGAGCCGAAGGAGCCCGCCATGACCGCGACCTCCCTGGAGATCTACCAGCGTTACGTCTGGCTCACGATGGTCCGCGACGCCGACGCGCTGGCCGAGATGTTCACCTCGGACGGCGTCCTGGAGTCGCCGCTCCTCCCTGCCGGTCGCGCGTTCCCCCGGCGGATGGAGGGGCGCGAGGAGATCCGTAAGGGGCTGGCCGCGTACTACGAGCGCCCCCCGGCGCGCACCGACCGCGTGTTGAACGTGGACAGGTCCCGCTATCTGGTCCACACCACCGCAGATCCCGACGTGTTCGTCGTCGAGATCGACACCGCCTTCGACACGCCCGGAGGCGCCACGGTCATGTCGCTCCTGAAGATCTTCCGCATGCGGGACGGGAAGATCGCCCTGCTGCGCGACTACTTCGCGCCGGAGGAAGTGGACTGAGGGAACTCCGCCGTGGTGAACGCGGGGGAACGGCCCGGCCCGCCGATACTGTGTATGCCGACTGCTGACGAAGGTGGTGGTGACGTGGAAGCTGACCTGAGCGAGGCGATCTGGCACCGGGCGGCTCCGGGCGACGACGGCGGGAGCTGCGTCGAGGTGGCCGTGGTGGACAACCCCGGTGACGGCCACAAGGCCGGCCCCGGCCCCCTGTACGTGCTGCGCGACTCCAAGGATCCCGACGGTCCCAAGCTCTTCTTCACCCAGGCCGAGTGGGACGCCTTCGTCGGCGGCGTGAGACTCGGCGAGTTCGACGTCTGACGTCGCCCGTACGGGAAAGAACGCCTGCGGAGAGAGCGGGGACCCCGGCCACGCAGGACCGGGGGCGCGCTACGGGCGGCCGAGGGCGCGGTAGTGCCAGCCGGCGGCGCGCCAGGTCTCGGCGTCGAGGGCGTTGCGGCCGTCGACGATCTTCCGCTGGGCGACGACGGACCCCAGCTCCTCGGGGTCGAGGTCGACGAACTCCTGCCACTCGGTCAGCAGCAGCACGACGTGGGCGTCGCGGGCGGCGTCGAGGGCCGAGGTGCCGTAGGCCAGCTCGGGATGGGCACGGCGGGCGTTGTCCAGCGCGATGGGGTCGTAGACGGTGACCCGCCCGCCCTGGGCCGCGATGCTGGTGGCCACGTCCAGCGCGGGGGAGTCGCGGATGTCGTCGGAGTTGGGCTTGAAGGCCGCCCCCAGCACCGCCACCGTGCAGCCGGCGAAGGAGCCCCCGGTCAGCTCGCGGGCCAGGTCCACCATGCGGGCCCGGCGGCGCATGTTGATGGCGTCCACCTCCCGCAGGAACGTCAGCGCCTGGTCGGCGCCCAGCTCCCCGGCCCGGGCCATGAACGCCCGGATGTCCTTGGGCAGGCAACCTCCGCCGAACCCGAGTCCCGGGTTGAGGAAGCGCCCGCCGATGCGCTCGTCGTACGACAGGGCCTGCGACAGCTGCTTGACATCGGCGTGCGCGGTCTCGCACACCTCGGCCATCGCGTTGATGAAAGAGATCTTCGTGGCCAGGAAGGCGTTGGCGGCGACCTTGACCAGCTCGGCGGTGGGATAGTCGGTGACCACCAGCGGCGTGCCGGCCTCCAGCATGGAGGCGTACACCTCCCGCATGACTTTTTCGGCCTTCTCCGAGCGCACACCCAGCACGATCCGGTCGGGGCTCATGGTGTCGCTCACCGCGAAGCCCTCGCGCAGGAACTCGGGATTCCAGGCCAGCTCGGCGCCTTCGCCGGCGGGCGCCAGGCGGGCCAGCTTGTCGGCCAGGCGGGCGGCGGTGCCGACCGGGACGGTGGATTTACCCACCACCAGGCACTCGCGCTCCAGGTGCGGGGCCAGGGACTCGATCACCGCGTCCAGGTAGGAGACGTCGGCGGCGTACTCGCCCTTCTTCTGCGGGGTGCCCACGCACACGAAGTGCACCTCGCCGAAGGCCGCGGCCTCGGCGTAGGAGGTGGTGAAGCGCAGCCGGCCGTTGGCCAGGTTACGGCGGAGGATCTCCTCCAGGCCGGGCTCGTGGATGGGCAGGTGCCCGGCCTGCAGGCTGGCGACCTTTGCTGCGTCGACGTCCAGGCCGAGCACCTCGAAGCCCAGCTCGGCCATGCAGGCCGCATGCGTGGCGCCCAGGTATCCGGTCCCCAGCACAGTCAGGCGGTAGGCCACTGCGGATCCTTTCGGTTCTCCCAATCCGTCGCGGACAGGGTACCGGCATCCTTGACATTCTCTTTTAGTACCTATGCTTGCGGCCTTTGACAGGAAGATCGGGAGCCGTCCCCGGTCCGCCGTGCGGGCCGCCGCGGAAGACGGATGGAAGGCGGAGGCGACCCGGGCGCGCCGGCAGCGGCCGGTCAGGACGGACCCGGAGGGTCGGGAGGCCGTCCCCGGAGAGCGCACCTTCCCCCGCTCACCTGCGCAAACACGGAGCGGCACATATCACACCCGTGAGTCGGTCCACGGTTTGTTGGACGTCCTACTATTTTCTCATGAGCTTCCCTCTCTACGCGCTGCCCGAGGAGCACCAGATGCTCCGGGAGACCGCCCGCGCCCTCGCCGACGAGAAGATCGCCCCCCGGGCCGCCGAGGCCGACGAGACGGGGGAGTTCCCCTGGGACGTCTACAAGGCGCTCGTCGCCGCCGACCTGCACGCCGTGCACATCCCCGAGGAGTACGGCGGCGCGGGCGCCGACGCGCTCGCGACCGTGATCGTCATCGAGGAGGTGGCGCGGGCCTGCGCGTCGTCCTCGCTGATCCCGGCGGTCAACAAGCTCGGCACCGTGCCGCTGCTGCTGTCGGCGTCGGAGGAGCTCAAGCAGCAGTACCTCGCGCCGGTCGCGCGGGGTGAGGCGATGTTCTCCTATGCCCTGTCCGAGGCCGAGGCGGGCAGCGACGCCGCGTCGATGAAGACCCGCGCGGTGGCGGACGGCGACCACTACGTGCTCAACGGCGCGAAGATGTGGATCACCAACGCCGGGGTGTCGGAGTACTACACGGTGATGGCCGTGACCGAGCCCGGCGTCGGCGCCCGGGGCATCTCCGCGTTCGTCGTGGAGAAGTCCGACGAGGGCGTCAGCTTCGGCCCGAAGGAGAAGAAGCTCGGCATCAAGGGCTCCCCGACCCGCCAGGTCATCCTGGAGGACGTCCGCATCCCGGCGTCCCGGATGATCGGCGAGCCCGGCACCGGTTTCAAGACCGCGCTGGCCACCCTCGACCACACCCGCATCACCATCGCCGCGCAGGCGCTCGGCATCGCCCAGGGCGCGCTGGACTACGCCGTCGGCTACGTCAAGGAGCGCAAGCAGTTCGGCAAGGCCATCGCCGAGTTCCAGGGCGTGCAGTTCATGCTCGCCGACATGGCGATGAAGCTCGAGGCCGCCCGCCAGCTCACCTACGCCGCCGCCGCCAAGTCGGAGCTGGCCGCCCACGGCCAGCCCCAGGCCGACCTGACGTTCTTCTCCAGCGCCGCCAAGTGCGCCGCCTCCGACGCCGCGATGGAGATCACCACCGACGCGGTCCAGCTCCTCGGCGGGTACGGCTACACCAGCGAGTTCCCGGTCGAGCGCATGATGCGCGACGCCAAGATCACCCAGATCTACGAGGGCACCAACCAGATCCAGCGCATGGTGATGGCCCGCCAGCTCCTGAAGTAGGCCGCTGAACAGCGGAGACGCTTTTCCTGCCGAGATCGCCCCGAGGCTCCGCCGTCCTCGGGGCGATCTTCATGAGGGTCCTGTTCCGTCCCTGTTCCGTGAGACGTGGAGCAGGGACGGAACAGAAGGCATCCTGTGCCCCTTGGAGGGAGCCCGCGCGATGGACGAGGTCACCGGAACGGTCGTGTCCTGGGATGGCGAGGAGGGCTGGGGAGTCCTGGCCTCCCCGGGCGTCCCGGGGGAGGTGTGGGTGCACTTCTCCGCGATAGAAGCCCTGCCTGGCCGGTACTGCACGTTGAATGAAGGTGAGGAGGTCCTGTTCACCTGGGAGCACGCCATGCAGGACGGCTTCGCCTGCCGGGCCGTCGCCGTGACGCGACAGGGAACGGCCGCCGGTCCCGGCGCCGGAGAGGTCGAGGAGGACACCGCTGCGTACTCGTCCTCGCTGGAGATCATTTTCGACGGCCCGCATGCGGGAGCCGACACAGAGGAGCGGGGCGGACGACGGCGCCCGTAGGATCGGAGACCGTGCGGCGCCTTGCTCTCTTCGATCTGGACAACACGCTCGTGGACCTGGATGAGGCGTTTCAGGTATGGGCCGGGGAGTTCGCGGCCGAGCAGGGCCTTGGACATGAGGCGGTTGACTGGCTGATCGCTCTCGACAGGGCCGGCTACCCGCACCGCGAAGAGTTCTTCGCCAAGGTCCGCGCTCACTTCGCCCTGTCCGACCCGGTCGACGAGTTGTGGAGGCGGTACCGGGAGCGGATGCCGTATCTCGTCCACTGCCGCCCCGAGGTCATGGACGGCTTGTCGCGGCTGCGCGCGGACGGCTGGAAAGTTGCGATCGTCACCGACGGGACCGCGGACAACCAGTTCGGCGAGATGGACCGCGCCGGGGTCGGTGGAGACGCTTCGGGCGACGGGCTGGGAAGGCCGCTATAGGCGAGTGGGAACTCGTCTGGGTAGGAAACCGGCCATGATCCTCGGGATCGTGAAGCTGTCTGTGCTGGACGACCATGTGGGAAGACCTCGCCGGTCTTGTTGTCCACGCAGCGCTTTCGGGAGGACTGCAGAGAAGCTCCACCGGTTACTCTCTGTAGCAATAAATCGGGAAATCGGATCTTCCCGATACATTTGGGATACACGCCTCATTTCCCTCATATTTGTATCTTGTCGCTCAAGTCTCCCTTGTGTACCTTCTGATCGTTTGCTGTGTTGATCACTCCAAGCCGTTGATTCCTGTCCGTTTCGCAGGAGGTGGCGGGGCGGGGCGGTGCGAGGGCGACAGCCGTTCGCGCCGGCGGTTCGGAGGGTAACGGCGCATGGGTTGGTCTGGCTGGCCGCGGAGAAGCACGCGTCTGCCGCGCTGGATAGCGTTGATCACGGTGCCGCTGGCACTGCCGGGCCTGACGCAGTTGAGTGCGGAGCCTTCTTGGGCGAAGGTGAGTCCTGCGGCGCAAGTTGTACCTGACACGCCGGATCAGCTGACAGGTTCGGCCCAGAGGCTGCCCTCACTGGTCGACACCAAGGCCACTCAGCCGGATGGTGCTGCGACCGAGGGCAAGAAGAGGACTGTCGGGCCGAGGGCGGCCAAGTCCCACAGGCTCAAGGAAGCACTGCCGCTGGACGTGCGTGGGCTTCGTCCGGCCAGGAAGCCGGAGGGGCCCTTGCCGCTCGATGAGCCGTCGGCATCCTCGGAGGCACGGCGGAAGCCTTCGGGCGCGGCACGGGTGCAGTTTTCCAGTTTGCGGACCACCGCTGGCGCAACGACTGCTGCCAGTGCGACTGCCAGCAATATCTGGATCCCCTACTACTACCCTGAAGACCAAGCCCAGGTCGACACTCTCACGCCGGAGCTGAACGCCCACGGCTACAACGCCGGAGCCGGATACGGTCCGTACCAGTACCGCTACAAGGTCTGCCTGCTGTCGGACGACTGGAGCACGGGGTACTGCGAGGAGTCCGGGTGGCGTTGGTGGACCGAGTCCGGGTGGAAAGTGCCCGAAGGTGTACTGGAGTGGGGTAAGCAGTACACCTGGGAGGTGTCGGTGCGCGATACCGGCACCCAGGAAGTCGGAACCATCGAGGACCTGACCTTCACCACCGGTGTGCGCCAACCGCTGGTGAGTTCTCAGCTCGCCGCCCGTGGTGTCAACGGGCAGGAGTTCCATCAGCTCGCGGGCAACTATACGACCGCCTTCATGGACGCCTCGATCGCCACCGCGGGTCCGCCGCTGTCGGTGGTCCGCTCCTACAACAGCCTCGATCCCCGTACTGACGGGATGTTCGGGGCCGGCTGGTCGACGCGCTTCGACATGAAGGTCCAAGCCGGCGGTGACTCCCCGCGGACGCTGCTGGTCACCTATCCCGACGGCCGCAAGCTCCGCTTCGCCGAGAAGCGGGAACGCCCCAACCCGGAGGCTCCACCGCCCACGGACACCACCGTCTACTTCCAGCCCCCGCCCGGTGTGCACGCCACATTGGCCACGGTCGAGGGCGGCGGCTGGCGGCTGATGGACAAGTCGTCGACCTCCTACGTCTTCGACGCGCAGGGCCGCCTGACCAAGCTGACCGACAGCCGGGGCCGTACCCAGGACCTGGTCTACGGGAGCGACGGAAAGCTGTCGAAGGTCACCGCGACCGGCGGCCGGTCGCTCACCTTCACCTGGACGGGCGGGCGCGTCACGGCCGTGGCCACCGACCCGGTCGACGGGCAGCCGCTGACCTGGACCTACCACTACGACGGTCAGCGCCTCAGCCAGGTGTGCTCGCCGGTGGCCGCCCCCAACTGCACCACCTACGGTTACATGACCGGCTCCCGCTACCGGGAGGTCGTGCTGGACGATCGACCCGTCGGCTACTGGCGGATGGGAGATGTCCGCTCTATCAATGACAGCGAGCTCGGTACCTACACCTGCTTGCCCGACGAGACCAACCAGACTGATTGCGCATACCTTCCCTCGGGAGCGCAGACCGGTAGGCCCGGCGCTTTGACCGGTACCTCGAACGCTGCGGTCAACTTCCAGGGCAGCGGCACTTCCTCGGGCATCCAGCAGTGGGGACTCTTTCCCAAGCTGGGCAAGAGTCTGTCCATCGAGTCATGGTTCAAGACCAATGGCTCCGGGTTCATCTTCTGGAGCGGCGGTACCAACGGCTGGGATCCCACCTCGCCGGAAAACGGAGTCCCCGGTCTCTACGTCGGTGTCGACGGCAAGCTCCGCGGGCAGATGGAAGCCCCGTTCGAGATGCCCTACACCCCTGTCACGTCCCAGCGGGCGGTCAACGACGGCCAGTGGCACCACGCGGTGATCACCGTGGCCGACGGCGTCACCAAGCTGTACGTCGACGGTGAGGTTGCGGGCTCGGCCAACGTGGGCGTCGAGCACCTGGACTGGATGGCTTCCAGCGTCATCGGCAGTGGCGGCGCGGATTCGCGTCTGCCTGGGTCGCCCGCCGGACGTTCCGAGCCCGCCGAGTTCGGTTTCACCGGGTTGATCGACGAGTTCGCGGCCTACGACCGGGCTCTGAGCGCGGAGGAGGTCCGGTCTCACTATGAGGCACGTGCCGAGGCGCCCTTCAAACTGAACAAAATCACGCTGCCTTCCGGGCGGGTGTGGATGTCCACTACCTACAACCCGGCAAACGACCGGGTCGTCACCCACACCGACCAGCACGGCGGCACCTGGAAGCTGGGCGAGCCCGTCTACACCGGCATCGGCGAGTCGATCAACGACCGCGGGCTGATGACGATCAGTGTCACCGATCCCCACAACGGCGTGATCAAATACGAGCACGACTCCTGGCGCGGGTATCGCCTCGTGTCGGAGACCGACCAGCTCGGTAAGAAGACCGTCAACGGGTACGACAGCGGCGGGTTCCTCGCCAAGGTGACCGATCGCAACGGCAACGTGGCCCAGAAGTCCTACGACGAGCGCGGGAACGTGATCAGCAGCACGACCTGCCGGGAAACGGGGAAGTGCCAGACGGATTATTTCGATTACTACCGCGACAGCACCAACGAGTTCGACCCGCGCAACGACCAGCTGCTGGCCACCATGGACGCGCCCTTCCCCGATCCTGACGCCTACGCCAGGGCGACCCGCTGGGAGTACAGCGAGTTCGGGGAGATTCTCAAGGAGACGTCGCCGGCGACCCCCGACTTCCCCGACGGCCGGTCCACGACCTACACCTACACCACGGGCGCCGAGCCTGCCGTCGGCGGCGGCACCACGCCCGCCGGCCTGCTCAAGTCGGAGAAGGACCCCAAGGGCAACGAGACGACCTACCGCTACACCGCGGCCGGGGACCTTGCCGAGGAGAAGGACCCGTCCGGCCTGGTGACGAGGTACGGTCACGACGCGCTCGGCCGGGTTGTCTCCCGTACGGAGATCTCGGACGCCCATCCCGACGGCGTGACCACGACCTTCACCTACGACGGCGTGGGCCGGGTGCTGACCCATACGGGAGCCGCGGTGAAGAACGAGGTCACCGGGGTCACCCATACCAGCCAGACCCGCTACGCCTACGACGCGGACGGCCGCAAGCTCACCGACACCGTGGTCGACCTGACCGGCGGAGATCCGGAGCGGAAGATCACCTATACCTACGACGCCTATGGCCGGGTGGAGACCGTCACGGGCCCCGAAGGGGGTGTGGTGCGCTACGCCTGGGACCACACCGGGGCGCGTACCAGCGTCACCGACGAACTGGGCAACGTCTTCCACTACGGCTACACCGCCCGGGGCGAACTGGCCACCCGCACGCTCAAGAACTGGACGGGGAGCCCGCTCAACCCGCAGCCCGCCAAGGACCTGGTCATCGAGTCCTATGCGTATGACCCCGAGGGGCGCCTGGCCTCCGAGGTCGACGCGATGGGCCGCAAGACCTCCTACACCTACTTCGGTGACGACCTGTTGTCGAAGGTGATCGCCGACGACGTGCGGCTCAACGGGTCCACCACACCCCGTGACGTGGTCATGGAGGAGAACACCTACGACGACGCGGGCAACGTGATCAAGCGCGTCCTCGGCGGCGGCACCCAGCAGCTGTTCTACGAGTACGACGCCGCGGACCGGTTGCTCTCCACGGCGCTGGAAGCCCCGTTCACCTCCGAGATCCCGACGTTCTCACGGGGAACGGAGTACGTGTACGACGCCAACGACAACGTGATCAAGGAGACGCACTCGGCCTACGGCACCGACCGCACCGAGGTGACCGAGTACGCCTACAACGCCGACGACATGATGACCCGGCGGACCGTGGAGAACGGCGCGCAGGACATCGTGACCACCTGGACGGTCGATGACCGGGGCCTGGTCGTGGAGATGACCGACCCCCGGGGCAACCTGCCTGGAGCCGACCGCGCCCGTTTCACCACCTCCTACCGCTACGACCTCGCCGATCAGTTGGTCGAGGTCAAGACTCCCGAGGTGACGGTCGAGAAGGCCGGTCAGGCGTCGAACGCGCGTCCCACCGTCCGCTACGGCTACGACAGCGCGGGCCGCAGGACCCACGCGGTGGACGCGGAAGGCCGCACGACCGTGACGGCTTTCGACCGGCTGGGCCGTACCGTCTCGGTGACGGCGGCACCGTACACGCCACCGGGTGGTGGCAGCACTCTCACGCCGAAGAACAGTTACGTCTACGACGCCGCAGGCCGGGTCACCAAGTACACCGATCCGCGCGGATCGGTGTGGACGACCGAGTACGACGCGCTGGGCAACCGGGTGCGGGCCGTCGAGCCTGGGCCGAACGGCCAGCCCGGCGCGCAGTGGACCTACGAGTACGACACCGTGGGTGAACTCCTCAAGACCGTGGACCCCACGGGCGCACAGAGTGAGGCGACCTACGACGACCTGGGCCGGCAGATCACCGCCACGCTCATCGAGCGCAAGCCGACGCCCAGGGCGCTGATCACGAAGATGGAGTACGACGACGCCGGACGCAAGACGAAGGAGGTCTCGCCCGGCAACCGCACCGTCGAGTACACCGTCAACCCGGCCGGTGAGGTCACAGCCATCAAAGACCCGCTGGGCGATGTCACGCAGTACGAGTACGACCTGGCGGGCCGCACCACGAAGTCGACCGACCCGCTGGGCAACGCCACGGTCACCGAGTACGACCTGGCGGGCCGGCAGGTAGCGATCAAAGATCTGGATGCGTCCGGAACGCTGCAGCGCACCTTCCGCACCGCTTACGACGTGGCGGGCAACCCCACCACGGACACCTCCGCCGAGGGCCATGCCGTACGGCGCGCCTACGACGCCACGAACGCGATGGTGGAACTCATCGAGCCGGTCGCGGACGGCAAGACCATCACCACGACCTTCGGCTACGACGCCACCGGCGAACTGACCCGCTCCACCGACGGCCGCGGCAACACCGTCTGGACCACCTACAACAGCCTCGGCCTGCCCGAAGCGGTGGTCGAGCCCGCCACCCAGGCCCATCCGCAGCCGGCCGACCGGACCTGGACCAGCGTCTACGACGCGGGCGGCAACGTCACCGCCGTCATCAACCCCGGCGGGGTACGTGTCGACCGTCAGTACGACCAACTGGGACGCCTGGTCAAGGAGACCGGCTCGGGGGCGCAGGTCGCGACCCCGGAGCGGACCTACGGCTATGACCTGGCCGGCCGCGAGACGGCCATCGGCGACTACACCCTGGAGTACAACGACCGGGGTCTGCTGACCAAGGTGTCGAAGGGATCGAACCAGACGGCCGCGTTCACCTACGACGACATGGGCAACGTGACCCAGCGCGTGGACGCCAGCGGTACCGCGACCTTCGGCTGGGACAACGACGACCGTCTCAAGACGGCGGCCGAGCCGGTGACCGCCCGCTCCTTCACCTACGGCTACGACAAGGCGGATCGGCTCACCTCGCTGAGCTCGGCCAACCCGACCAACGCCCAGTCCTTCACCTACGACGCGATGGACCGGATCACCAGTCACACGCTGAAGAACAGTTCCGGCGCCCAACTCGCGAAGATCACCTACGGCTGGGACAAGGACGACAACCTCATCTCCAAGATCACCGCGGGTACGGCCGGCGCGGGGACGAACACCTACGGCTATGACCGGGCCGGCCGGCTCACCTCGTGGAAGGCCCCGGACGGAAACGTCACGACCTACGAGTGGGACGCCTCGGGCAACCGGACCAGGGCCGGGACGGAGACCTTCACCTACGACGAGCGCAACCGCCTGGTCTCCGGCGGCGGCGTCGACTACACCTACACCCCGCGCGGCACGCTGGCCAGCGAGACCACCGGGGGAGTCACCCGGAACCTGACCTTCGACGCCTTCGACCGTCTGGTGGCCGACGGCGACGCCGCCTACACCTACGACGGGCTGGGCCGCTTGGCCTCCCGGACCCAGGGCGGCTCGGTCGAGAACTTCGCCTACTCCGGTCTGGAGAACGACATCGTCGCCGTCACCGACGGGGCGGGCGCCGTCCAGGCCAGGTACGGCCGGGACCCCTCCGGCGGCCTGCTCGGCCTGAAGGAGGGCACGGGTCCCGCGCTGGGCGTGATGTCGGACCAGCACGGCGACGTGGTGGGGACCTTCTCCGGGACCGCGCTGGTGGACTCCACCGCCTACGATCCGTTCGGCGAGGTCATCACCCGGACCGGGACCCAGCGGAGACTGGGCTTCCAGGGCGAGTACACCGATCCTGTCACCGGCAAGGTCAACATGCTCGCCCGGTGGTACATGCCGGGCACCGGCGGTTTCGCCTCGCGCGACGACGTGACGCTGAGCCCGTACCCGTCGATCAACCTCAACCGCTACACCTACGTGGGCGGAGATCCGCTCTCCCTCACCGACCCGTCGGGCAACTGCCCGTTCTGCATCCCGCTGCTGTTCCATGCCGCCCGGATCGCCGCGCAGGTCATCGCCCGGCAGATCGCCCAGCGTATGGCAGCCGAGGCGGCCAAGCGGCTGGCGGCTGAGGCGGCCAAGCGGCTGGCCACGGAAACCGCCAAGAAACTCGCTCAGCAGACAGCGAAGAAGACGGTGCAGCAGGGCGTCAAACAGGCCGCCAAGCAAGGGGTGAAGCAGGGCACCAAGCAGGGGGCGAAACAGGGCGTCAAGCAAGGGGTGAAGCAGGGCGTCAAACAGGCGGCCAAAAAGGTCGCCAAGCAGGGTGTGAAGAAGACCCTGCGGCAGGCCGGAAAGAAAGTCACGAAGCAGGCCGTCAAGAAGGCCGCGAAACAGACGGTCAAGAACGCCAAGAAGACCGTCAAGAACGCCAAGAAGACGGTGAAGAAGGTCACGAAGAAGGCGACCAAGGAGGTCAAGAAGCAAGCCGGCAAGGTCAAGACGAAGGCCAAGTCCAAGGCCAAGTCCACCAAGTCGACCACGAAGAACGAAATCTCCATGGAGCTGAGCGGCGACGCAATCGGCGATCTCACGGCCGGCCTCGGTGATGCCGCCGGTGTCGAGCCGCCGGACTTCGGCGACTGGGGAATGCCCTGCTTCGGTCTTGCGAAGTGCGCCAAGGACCTGGTCGAGAACTTCGTCGAGAACACCACCGACAAGCTGGTGGACGACCTCATCGACCAGACGGCCCCGGACCTGCCGATGATGGACCCGCCGGGTATGGGCGGTGACGGCTGTGACACCAGCAGGCGCAAGCCCAACAGCTTCGTTCCGGGCACCCGTGTCCTCATGGCGGGCGGTTCCACCAAGGCGATCGAGGACGTCAAGGTCGGCGACTACGTCATGGCCACCGACCCGCAGGCGGGTGTCACCGCGGCCAAGCCGGTCATCACCCTGATCACCGGCGACGGCGTGAAGAACCTCGTTGAGGTCACCGTCGACATCGACGGCGATCGTGGCAAGGCCACCGACCTCATCACTGCCACAGACGAGCACCCGTTCTGGGTCCCGGCCCTACGCAAGTGGCTGACGGCCGGCGAACTCCAGCCCGGCATGTGGCTGCAGACCTCGGCTGGCACCCATGTCCAGATCACCGCTGTCGAGAAGCGGACCGCTACCCAACGCGTCCACAACCTAACAGTCGACGACCTGCACACCTACCATGTGGTAGCAGGCAATCAGGCGATCCTTGTCCACAACGATGATCCTTTTGAGACTAGGCGGGTTTTCGGTCCCTTCCATCGGAAGGAGTCCAAGACTCAGACGGATGAAGTTGCGCGGATGATTGAGGAATCGGGAGAGCTCTGGGGAAGGACTCCCACGGGCGGTTTCACGCCAACTGTACAGGCCCATCGAGGGCCATTGCCTGAAGGGGCGAGAGGGGTGGAATTCTATTCAGATTATCCGCCCAGGCCTAATGATCCTGTATATGCCCAATGGTATGCAGGTGATGACGGTGTTACGGTGGATGGAGACTTCGCAAAGATATCCTGCACTGTGACAAAAAATACCCAACGCTGAATCCGAAGAATCGCCCCTCTTTGAAGGGGGGCGATTCTTCTTTGTGGATGGATGGTCTGAGTATTCTATCCCCATGCTCTGGTCTGGATTTTAGCGATAGATAGCAAATATTATTTTCGTTCCTTCTGTCTGGCGGTTTCGGATCGCAGAGATTGTCTGACAATATATGTGCACTTGCCGTTCTTGATAAAATCCAATAGTCTTGCTATATGGAAGAAATCACCCTCCGACTGGATCGCAGGACTGCGCTGCTCCTCCGTGATCACCTCTATATGGTTGGCGAACACTTCGCTGCAGGCACTCCTGTCGAGAAGTTTCCGCAGGAGGACGAGGAGAGGTTAGCCAGGGTCATGTGTGATCTCGATAAGGCTCTTGGCGGTCCTGGATGCATGGTGTGTGTAATGGGTGGATCGCATCGTTAGGGGGTGGGAGGGTCAGTGGGCCGCCGTAGATTCCCTGATTCGTGTATCCGGCACTGCATGAATAGGCGTTTTCTGGGCGGGTTCGGTGATATCGTAGCTCGTTTTGACTGGCAAGGCCCTAACGGCTCCCTTCGAATTGAACTCGTTATTCCAGTTGGCCGGATGGGAAGGTTTAACGAACTGGCTAAAGGTCGGATGTGGATGCGGTGAGCGGGAGTGGTGGAGGCTGATTAGGGATTCGATATCCTGGCGGTGTGTGACCGATATAGCCCCATGGGGAATCTCTGTGCAGCCGGATACACATCCGTTAGGGGGTGCTGCATTTATCGACAATTTCAAGCTCCCTCAATGGCTCGAGGGTGAAATGTTTCCACCCTTGAGTGCTGTCCTTCTCTCCACCGTTATAGACGCCAGCAGGGAGCCTATTAGATGAGTGCCCTGGATTCAGATATCGCGATAGCGAAAGGGTGCGTTGCTGACGGTCGGTAGTGGCCTCAGGGGTATCGTTTCGATAGATAATTCACGTCCTGCCGCGTAGATATCAAATCCAACCGAAGTCCCGCCGATTTACGCTTGGCGGGGCTTCTTGGGCTCTTCTGACGGCTACAGCAGTCGTGATCGTTTTTTGATGGCTATGGTTCGGGGCCGTCGAGGGCGTCGCCCATGCGTTCGATGGCGTCGCGTTGGAGGTGGAGCCGGACGTGGGCGTAGGTATTAGCGGTGATAGAGATATGGGCGTGGCCGAGCAGCTCCTTGATCACTACCAGGTCCACGCCCTGATCGAGTAGGAGCGAGGCACGCGAGTGCCTCAGGTTGTGGAAGCGGATCGTGCGCTGATCACCCTGATGAGCATCAAACCTGTTCGTAAGAAGCCACCGAGGCCGTACGGCGGTCACACTTCTTCATGGACGCGTCCCGGCAGGTGACGTATGAGGAACTGAGCCAGTTGCACCCCATGAACCTGCGGGGTCAGTTCAGGCGCGACTGCCCAGCCGGTGAGGCACCGTGTTCCGTCGTAGTTCCGTGAGAACGCCGAAAACAGTGAGAAGTGACGCGATGCGATCACAGGCGTAATCCCTGCTCAGCGGCGTGATCGAGCGATTTTCGCAGGTGGCCGGATCCGGGGTCTGAGATCACCCAGATCTACGAGGGCACCAACCAGATCCAGCGCATGGTGATGGCCCGCCAGCTCCTCAAGTAGGCCCCTGCGTGGTGCGGACCCGGCTCGGAGCACGTCTCCGGGCCGGGTCCCATGCGCCGTCACGGCCCTGCCGATCACGGAGCCGAACGGAGCCGAACGGGGCTGAGCTGAGCTGAGCACTACCCGGCCGTCGCGGTCAGTCCTTCGTCTCCTCGGCCGTCCGCGATGAGCGCTTCGATCCTCGCCGCCACCGCCGGGAGCCCGCCGTCGCCGAGTCGCCCGCCGCTCCGGAGCTCGATGAGGTGGCGGACGACCGTGAGGTGCTCGGTGAGGGTGGCGGGGCCCGCGGGGTAGGCGGCCTGGAGCAGTTCCGAGACCGCGGTGGGGATCCCGGTGACCACGTGGCCGAGCTGGGTGGCCGCGGTGTCGGAGAACTCGGCGATGTCGATGCCGGTCTCCCGTACGGTGTCGAGGGCGCGCAGCAGGCCGAGCTGGGCGTCGTACCAGACGCCGAACAGGGCGAGGTCCCAGACGGCGGCCGCCTGCGGCGCCTCTCCCACGAAGCGCGGCCTGCTCAGCAGTTCGAGGGTCGTACGGTGCCGCTCGAAGGCGGACCGGGAGCCGCTGTACAGGATGGTCGCCGCGTCGGTGCCGATCATCTCGGGCGCGGCCTGGATGCCCGCGTCGAGGTAGTGCGCCCCCAGAGCGGTGACCCGCCGGGCGGCCCGTCGGGCGTCGTCGGCGGTCCCGGTGTACATTCCGATGACCGTCCGTTCGGACAGGTCCGTGTCCAGCGCGGCGAGGCACTGCCGCACCGCCGCGTAGTCCGTGAGGGTGAGCAGGATCAGGGTGCCGGAGGACGCGGCCTCCCCGATCGATCCCGCCGGCAGGGCGCCCTCGGCCACCAGTCCGGCTGAGCGGCTCGCCGTACGGTTCCACACCACGACCTCGTGTCCACCGGTGAGCAGCCGGCGCGTCACCGCGCTGCCGACGGCTCCGGTGCCGATCACCGCGACCCGGTGCGCCGGGCTTTCGATCTCCGTCATGCCGACGATCCTCGGACATCAACCAATCTTGAGGTCAAGGCGGCGGTTCCGCCGCCGCCCGCCGGGCGTCCCCGCCGCCTGCGGAACGGCGGCGGAGGGGACTCCCGGCGGGCGGCTCCACGTGAGGGCCAGCGCCATGCTGAGCAGGGGGATGGCGGGCAGCCAGTATCTGCTGTCGTACGAGGTGACGAGCACCGGGGTGACGGTGAGCGCGACGCCCATGACCAGCGGTAGGAACACGACCCGGTGGGTCCGCCTGCGGGAGCGGACGGCACGGACCACCGTATGGATCAGGAGGACGCCGAAGACCGTTCCGGGCAGGAAGACGAAGGACTGGTAGGCGCGCATGATCCCTGCGAACGGCTCGCGGAACCGGGTGGCCGCCGGGCCTCGTTCGTACGCTCTCAGATCCTGCTGGATGGTTCCCCCGGCGATCCGCACGCCGTCGGGCAGCGGGCCGGTGACGTTGGGGAAGACGTAGCGGTTGTAGACGACCGGCGCGGGGTTCGGGCCTCTGCTCCAGGCCAGGGTGCGGCCGAGGTCCCAGTCGGCCAGCCCGAGATAGTCCAGCGGCTGACCGGCGACGGCCCGCCGGGCGAGGGCGCCGGCCCGTCCGTCGATCTCGGGGTGGAACAGGTCGGCGTGGGTCGTGACCGGATGGCCGGGGACCTCGCGCAGGGGCGACCAGTCCGCCCAGATGAAGAAGGGGGAGGTCGGGCGGCGTTCCCGGGGCTGGGGCGGGCACAGGACGGCCTCGTCCGGGGGTGGGCCGATTTTCTGGCAGTCGGCGAACGGCATCACCCGGGCCCAGAGCCATACGCCGCTCCCCCCGGTGATGGCCGGGGATCCGTGCCAGGAGCCGTACCAGAGGGCGTACCCGCCGAGAGGGAGCACCGCGGCCACGAGGGCGGCGGTGACCGCGCGCCGGCCCGAGCGGTTGATCAGGAAGTGGCAGGCGAGCAGGGGAAGCAGGACGAGGCCCACCGAGCGGGTGAGTGTCGCTGCGGCGAGGAGCAGCCCGGCCAGGGCGGCGCGGCGGAGGGAGATCTCCGGAGACCAGAGCGCCAGTGTCACCGCGGCCGTCACCAGGAAGGAGAAGAGGACGTCGCTGAGGACGGTGTGCTCGAAGAAGATCTGGTAGGCGTCGAGAAGGGCCGGAGCGGCGGCGAGCGCCGCCCACCGATGGGACAGCGCGCTCACCCTGCGGCGGATGAGCACGTAGATCATCACACCCGTCGCCAGTCCCATGAGGTGCTGGACGGCCGTGACGGCGGCGAAGCTGTGCAGGGGGCGCAGCGCCCACAGGAGAAAGGAATAGCCGCTGGGGCGGACGGGGTAGGGCTGCATCCGCTCGGCGACGCCCACATAGTCGAAGGAGTCCTCGAACCACACGGCCGGCGAGTAGCCGATCATGGTGAGAACGCGAAACACCGCCGCGACGGTGAGAACGGCGATGAAAAGCCGGTGCGGAATCAGCCGCCGCATGGGCGCGCCCTCCGGAGTCCGCCGGGGTCCCGGGCGAGGTCGTCCGGGTGCCGCGTCGGAGCGTGCGGGTGCCGGCGGGACATGGAGGGGGCCTGATTCTCTGTCGGCGCACCGTCGGCACACCCGGCGGTCGAACGATGATCTTTTTCAGATTACATTCGCGGGGTAAGGGGAATCCGACCGGATCCAGCCCGTTATTTACTTGTTGTGTGGGAAATGTGCCGGGTGTCTCACTCTCCGGAGCGGGACGTGGATTTCCCGCAGGATGCGGAGGCGTCAGGCGGTGGCGTTCTTCAGATCGGGGTGGCGGCGTTCCCCAGGTCGGCCAGCCAGCGTTCGTGGTTGGCGCGGAGCTTGCGCTCGCTGTAGACGAGCGGCGCCAGCGGCCCGGCGAACGACTCCTCGACGGTGACCCTGGTCCGTCCGTCGTCCAGCGGCTCCAGCACGTGCCGGTCCACCGCCCTGTAGGCGAGGAAGACGCCCGTCCAGGTCAGCTCGCGTCCCGGGTCCACCACGGCGAACCGGGACCGGATGGAGACGCCGTTGAGCTTCCACCGGAACGGCGCGCCGGGCCGTACGGCCCCGAGTTCGACGATCTCCAGGTTCGACCAGGACGGCCATGCGGCCAGGTCCGCCATGATCTCCCAGACTCGTTCCGCGGGAGCGTCGACGACGAGCGTGGAGGAGGAGATCAGCTGAGCCTCCCGGTCGATGCGGCCGTGAGCGGCGTACTCGTCGTGCAGGACGGCGAGCGACGGGCCCCGGTAGAACAGCTTGCGCACCATGGGGGCTCCTTCGGGACGATCGAATCAGAGATCGATGCTCTCTATAGAGGACAATGCTCCAGCTTCCCTCCGGGCATGTCAAGAGCACCGCTCTCGTTTTCTGGTCGGTCTGCGTCAGCCGCCCGCGCACGCGGCCGCGCGGTCGAGGAGGACGGCGCGTTCCGGAGCGTTGCGGGTGAGGGCCGCCGCGCGCTCGAACTCCGCGCGGGCCTCCTCCAGACGGCCGAGCCGGGCCAGGAGATCACCGCGTACGGACGGCAGAAGGTGATAGTCCTTGAGCGCGGCGTCCGAGACGAGCGCGTCCACGAGCCTCAGCCCGCGCTCCGGGCCGTACGCCATCCCGACCGCGACCGCGCGGTTGAGCTCCACGACCGGTGACGGGGTCAGCCGGACGAGCAGCTCGTAGAGGGCGGCGATGCGCGTCCAGTCGGTCTCCCCGGCGGTGGGGGCCTGCGCGTGGCAGGCGGCGATCGCGGCCTGCAGCACGTACGGGCCCGGCGGCCCGCCGAGCTTCTCGGCGCGCAGCAGCGCCTCGAAACCGCGCCGGATCAGCAGCCGGTCCCACAGGCCGCGGTCCTGGTCGAGCAGTTGGACGGGCTCACCGGACGGGCCGACGCGCGCCCGGGCACGTGAGGCCTGGATCTCCATCAACGCGACGAGCCCGTGGACCTCGGCCTCCTGCGGGGCGAGCCCGGCCAGGATCCGGCCCAGGCGCAACGCCTCCTGGCACAGGTCCAGGCGCATCCACTCGGTGCCTCCGGTCGCCGCGTACCCCTCGTTGAAGATCAGATAGATGACCTCCAGGACCGAGGCCAGCCGTCCGGCGCGCTCGGGGCCCTCGGGCACCTCGAACGGCACGCCCGCCTCGGCGAGCGTGCGCTTGGCGCGGACGATCCGCTGGGCGACGGTCGGCTCGGGGACCAGGAACGCCCGCGCGATCTCCTCGGTCGTCAGCCCGCCGAGCATCCGCAGAGTGAGCGCGGCGCGTGCCTGCGCGGACAGGACGGGATGGCAGGCGGTGAACACCAGCCGGAGGATGTCGTCCTCGATGGGCTCGGTGTCGAGGGCGTCGAGGACGGCGTCGAACTCCGGGGCCGGATCCGCGCTCTCCAGACCGTGCCCGATCTCCTCCAGTTTGCGTTCCAGCCGCTCCTGCCGGCGGATGCGGTCGACGGCCCGGCGCTTGGCGACGGCCATGAGCCAGGCGCCGGGGTTGTCCGGCACGCCCGACTCCGGCCACTGCTCGAGCGCCGCGACCAGGGCGTCCTGCGCCAGCTCCTCGGCCAGGCCGATGTCGCGCACCAGGCGCGCGAGGCCGGCGATGATGCGGGCCGACTCGATCCGCCAGACCGCATCGATCACGCGGTGGGTGTCAGAGGCCGTCACGCCGACGATGAGAGCATCCGGGCCTCCCCCGACGCAAGCCCGGAGGCTCACGACGCCCGGGTGGACCGCCACCCGGGCGTCGTCCTCCCGGAGCCCGCCGGGATCGGTTCCCCGGAGCCCGCTGCCCGCCTACTGCCCGGCCGCCAGGTCCTCGGGCCCGAACACCTGGTGGATCACGCCCTTGCCGTCACCGACGATCTGCCAGAAGCGCTTGGACAGTTCGATCGCCTCCTCCTTGGTGCGCGTCTCGATGAGCGCGAACCCGACGACGACCTCCTTCGCCTCGGCGTACGGGCCGTCGGTCACGGTGATCTTGCCTCCGGAGGACTCGATCCGGGTGGGAAGAGGGTCCAGCCCGCCCGTCGCCAGCAGCACTCCCGCCTTGCTCATCTCCTCGATGAACCGGCCCATCTCGGCCGCCACCCGCTCGTCCGGAGGGCTGCCCGCGGAGGAGCTGTCGTCCGTGGTCATCATGAGGAACCGCATCGTGGTGATCCTTCCGTTGCCGGCCGGTCCGTCCCGGCCTCCGCTGACGCGTCGAACGGAGGGACATCCGATCGACACGGGCCACAAGATTTTTCTGAATTTTCTTTCCGGGGTCCACTCACGCGGTGCGGCGGGGCGGATGACCGCGGGCGGGCCCGTACGGCCTCCGCCCCGTCACCGCGCCCGGTGGACGCTGAAGTCGTCGAAGGAGACGGTGAGGACGTCGGCACCGCCCTCCGGCACCTGGGCGATCACACCGGCCTGGCTGTTGCCGTCGCCGGGCAGGCCCCGGGCGTCGGTGACGTCGAGCACCCGGGTCCCGTCGACCCAGAAGGTGAGGCGGGTCCCGGCGTCGGTCCGGCGGCACGCGGCCCGCAGACGCACCGTCTGCCCCACACCCGGCGCGTCCGCCCGTACGGCGGGCGTCACGTTCAGGCGGTCGCCCTGCGCGGTCCTGACGACCCGGGCCGTGCCGTCGAACCCGAGGAGGAACTGGTATCCGTTGGGCACGTTCTCGTCCCACCAGCACAGGAGCCCGAGCGCGCCCGTACCGGTCGAACCCTCCCGCACCTGGGCGGTCGCCCCGACCAGCACGTCGCGCTCCGGGGACGACAGGGCGACCGGCGTCTTGGCCGGGATCGGGGAGAGCGCGGGACTGGTCGGGTAGGAGGAGTCGGCCCGGAGCGAGAAGACCCCGCGGCCGATCTCGTGGCCCCGGTAGGTGCGTTCCTCCGGCGGGCCGTCGGGGTTGAAGGTGTAGCCGTCCCACCCGGTCCGCTCGCTGAAGTCGTCGACGTGCAGCGGCGTGCCCGCCACCTCGGACGCGGGGTCACCGGACCCGGACCCGGGCCGCAGGACGAGGACCGCGACCGTGACCACCAGCGCCACGGTGACGGCGGCGGCCCCCCAGATCCATCGCCGCGCCCCCGGACGGCCGGGGGCCGGGTTCTCCGGCGGGACCCGGGTCTCCGGCTGGGCGTGCGGCTCCAGCCGGGCCCGTGTCTCCGGCTGGACCTGGGACTCCAGCCGGGTACGGGTCTCCAGGCGGGTCTGTGCTTCAAGCCGGGGCCGAGGTTCCGGCGGGACCCGGGTCTCTGCCTGGGTCTGCGTCTCCGGCTGGACCGGCGCCTCTGCCCGGACCTGTGCCTCGGACCGGGCTCGCGTCTCCGGCCGTCCCAGGAGAGCCGCGCCGCCGCCTCCGGTGTCATCCCCGATCAGGCGCAGCAGCACCTCCCGCGCGGTCGGGCGCAGCTCCGGATCCCGGGTCAGGCAGGCCGCCACCACCTCCCGCAGGTCGTCCGGGAGCGAGGGGAGCGCGGGGTCGGCGTGCAGGATCCGGTACATGATCGCCGGAACGGTGTCCTGCCCGAAGGGGGCCTCCCCGCCCGCCGCGTAGGCCATCGTGGCGGCCCAGCTGAACATGTCGGAGGCGAAGTCGACACGGGCGCCGGCCACCTGCTCGGGCGACATGTACGCGACGGTGCCGACCACGTGCCCGGTCGTCGTGGCGGCCGTGTCCAGCAGCCGGGCGATCCCGAAGTCGATCACCCGTGGCCCGTCCGGCCCGAGCAGCACGTTGGGCGGCTTGACGTCCCGGTGCACGATCCCGGCCTGGTGGACCGCGGCCAGCGCGGTCACGGTGCCCACCGCCAGGCGCCGCAGGGCGCCTCCCGTCCGCGGCCCGCCGGTCTCCACGGCGGTCTTCAGGGAGGGGCCATCGACGTACTCGCTGACGATGTACGGCCGCTCGCTGTCGAGGTCGGCGTCCAGCACCTCCGCCACGCAGAACGACGACACCTGCCGGATCAGCTCCGCCTCGCCCGCGAAACGCCGCCGCCGGACCGGGTCGGAGCTCGCCGCGGCGTGCAGCGCCTTCACCGCCACGGGCGTCCCGGCACGGTCTTCGGCGAGGTAGACCGTGCCCTGCCCGCCCTCGCCCAGGCGGCCCAGCAGCCGGTAGTCGCCCAGCTGCTCCGGATCACCCGGCTGGAGGGGGTTCATCGCCGCTCCCGTTCATGACATGGAGCGGCACCGTGGACGCTCCATCACGAAGCGTGGCAGGAAACGGTCCCCACGGGAAGCCGGTTGCCCTCTTGCCGGACGTCGGAGTCCGTCCCGAGTGGTGCACCCGCCCTCCCCCCGGCCTTCCCCGCCCTCCGTTCGGTTCTCCGCCGGGCCTCCGCACCGCCGGGTCCGCGGTTGTGCGACAGAGTGTCACCAGATCCTCCCCATCGGTTACTGCCTGCGGATTGTCCGAGACGGCACCGGATCCGCAAGCTGATCGGCAACACGATCAGAAAGGCACCACCCCCCATGCCGCGAACGTCCTCCCTCCGCGCGCTCCAGCGCATCGCCGCCGATCACCACGCCGCCCGCCGTCTCGGCCTCCCCGTCGACGAGCTGCGCGGCCTGCGCGCCGAGGCGGCGGCCGAGCCCGATGGCATCGCCCGGCGCGAACTGCTCAGGCGGGCCGCGCTCCTCGGTCTCGGCGCGGCAGCCTTCGGCGCACAGGCCGCGACTGCCCGTACGGCCCGCGCCGACACCGTCACCCCGCAGGCGGGCCGGCTCAAGCCCGCCCGCGTCGCCGTGATCGGGGCGGGCATCGCCGGGCTCACGGCGGCGCTCACCCTGCGGGACGCCGGGGCGACGCCCGTCGTCTACGAGGCCAACCCCTCCCGAGTCGGCGGCCGGATGTACTCCCAGCGCTCGCTCTGGGCCGGCGGCCAGACCTCCGAGATCGGCGGGGAGCTGATCGACGTCGAGCACAAGAAGATGCTGGAGTTGTGCCGCCGCTTCGACCTGCCCACCCGGAACTTCGCCGGGGCCGGGCCGAACGGGGCCGAGGAGATCCTCCACGTCAACGGCGCCTACTATCCGCGCTCCCAGGCCGACGAGGACTTCAAGGACGTCTACCACGCCCTGCACTCCGACCTGATGGCGGCTGGCGAGGTGATGTGGAACCAGACCACACCCGAGGGTACGGCGCTGGACAACATGTCGATCCGGGAGTGGATCGACTCACGGGTGCCCGGCGGCTACGCCTCCGACCTCGGCCGCTTCCTCGACGTCGCCTACAACGTCGAGTACGGCGCCGAGACGGTGGACCAGTCGTCCCTGGCGCTGGTGCTGCTGATGGGCTACCAGCCCAACCCCGGACACTTCAACGTCTGGGGACTGTCCGACGAGCGCTACCACATCGTCGGCGGCAACGACCAGCTGCCGCAGGCGATGGCCGCCTCGCTGCCGCCCGGCTCGCTCCAGCTGGGGTGGGAGCTGCTGGCCGTACGGGCCAACTCCGACGGCACCCAGACGCTCACCTTCGACGAAGGCGGCACCACCAGGACCGTCACCGCCGACCACACGATCATCACCGTGCCGCTCCCGGTCCTGAAGGGCCTGGACCTGTCGCGCGCCGGGTTCGACACCCGCATGACGAACCTGCTGCGTGACGCGCGGATGGGCCACGTCACCAAGCTCAACATGCAGTTCTCCGCCCGCACGTGGCTGGGGACCGGCCCCTGGCCGGGGGTGTCGGCCGGTGACTGCTTCACCGACCTGCCGTTCCAGCAGTGCTGGGACACCACCAAGGACCAGGCGGGCACGACCGGGGTGCTCATCCAGTACGGCGGGGGCGACGCGGCGTTCGCGCTGAACCCCGCCACGCCGTTCCCCACCCACACCGACGCCTACGTGCGCACCCTGGTGCCCACGGTCCTGACCCAGATCGACAAGGTCTTCCCCGGAACCAAGGCCAAGTGGAACGGGCGGGCGCAGCTGTCGGCCTGGCACAGGAACCCCTACGCGCTCGGCGCCTACTCCTACTGGCCCGTCGGCTACCTGCACCGGTACGCGGGCTACGAGGGAGTACGGCAGGGCAACGTCCACCTGGCCGGGGAGCACTGCTCCTACGACTTCCAGGGCTTCATGAACGGCGGCGCCACCGAGGGCGAGAGGGCGGCCGACGAGGTCATCGCCGACCTGCGGTAGACGTCCCGGCGGGAGCGGGCCGTCACGGTCCGCTCCCGGACCTCCCGGACGAGCGCGCCCGGTCTTCACGAAGACCGGGCGCGCGCCGTGCCGGGAGACCCGCGGGTCCCCGGGAGAGAAGGCTTCCCCGGGGAGAGAAGCTTCCCGGAAGGCTCCTCCGGGAGAAGGCTCCTCCGGAGAAGACCTCAGCTGTCGACGGTGTCCTGCAGAGTCGGCCGGTCGACGGCCGCTTCCTCGGCCGGGTCGCGCTCGGCGGTGTCCTCCAGGACGATCCGGCCGATGATCGCGTACTTCTCCGGGTTCCTGAACCGCAGGTAGAGCGCCAGGGCGGCGCCGAGCACGGCGAAGCCGAGCACGATCCACGGGATCAACGTGAAGAACAGGGACTTGGAGGCGTCCCCGGCCGCGGTCTCCTGGTTCTGGAAGAGCAGCAGCACGACATAGGCCATCGCCAGGCCGCCGGCCAGCGGGGCGAGCAGGGTGCGCCACCAGGAGGCGGTCTCGGGATGCTTCTTCCTGACGTGGAAGTAGCCGACGACCGCGAACGAGCACATGGTCTGCACGATCAGGATCGCCAGCGTGCCCAGCACCGCGAGCAGCGTGTAGATGTGCAGGTAGGGGTCCATCCCCGCGAGGGCGAACGCCGCGATGAGCACGATCGAGATGCCGGTCTGGACGAATCCGGCGATGTACGGCGAGCCGTGCCTGGGGTGGGTCGCCCCCAGGGTCCGGCGGGTGCCGGGGACGAGGTCCTCGCGGCCGATGGCGTACAGGTAGCGCGAGGCGCAGTTGTGGAAGGCCATCGAGCAGGCGAACGAACCGGTCAGGATGAGGACCTTGAACAGGTCGACCGCCCACTGGCCGACGAGCTCGCCGGTCGGCACGAAGAAGATCCCGGCGTACTGCTCCGCCGCGATCTCCGGCGCCTTGACGCCGTTGGCCGCCACCGTCATCCAGGAGACGAAGGTGTAGAACAGGCCGATGCCGACCACGGAGACGAGGGTCGCGATCGGGATGATCCGCTTGGGGTCGCGGGACTCCTCGCCGTACATGGCGGTGGACTCGAAACCGACCCAGGACCAGAAGCACATGAACAGGCCGAGCCCGACGGCCCCGCCCGTCAGGCCCGTGGTGGTGAAGGCGTTGGCCGGGTTGAGGGTGCCGGCCATCAGCCCGTCCGGCCCGCCGCCGTTGAGCAGGGCGGCGACGGCGGTCAGGCCGAGCATGAGGATCTCGGTGATCAGGAAGACGCCCAGGACCTTCGCGGTCAGATTGATGTCGAAGTAGGTGAGGATCGCGTTCAGGGCGAGTCCGAGGGCGGCGAACCAGAGCCAGTGGACGTCCACTCCGGCCAGGCTCTTGAAGGTGTCGTTGGCCGAGTAGGCGAAGAAACCGATGATGGACGCCTCGAAGACCACGTAGGCCATGGTCGCCAGCAGTCCGGCGACCATGCCGGCGACCTGGCCGAGGCCGTGGGAGATGTAGCCGTAGAAGGCGCCGGCGGAGGTGATGTGCTTGGCCATGGCCACGTACCCGACGGAGAAGATCGTCAGGACCGCCGTCGCCACGAGGTACGCCGCGGGTACCCCGAGCCCGTTGCCGAAGCCGACGACCATCGGGACGTTGCCGGTCATGGCGGTGATGGGGGCGGCGGTGGCGACCGCCATGAATATGACGCCGGTGAGACCGACGGCGTCCTTGCGGAGCCGGCTGATGCCTCCGGCCGCTTCCACGGGCCTCTCAGTGATGCTCAATCGCGTGCGCCCTTCTGTAACCAGCGCCTGACGGGGGGATGGCGGTGATGATGGCATTCACGCAGGGCGACGAGATAGAGGCATTTCTCCCGAAACGCTTACGAGATGTCAGCCTCACGGAGGCGCGCGCGGGCATGTGAGGGTCCGGAGACATCCGCGAGAAACGGGCGGCGATCCGGCGTCATGGACGAGACGGGCGCGGCTTTCAGGCGGCGGCGTCGAACGCCTCGTGCAGGGTGCCGCAGGTCTCGAAGTGACGGTCGAGACTGGTGATCGCGAGCAGGCGAGTGATCATCCCCGGGGTGAGGACGAGGATGAGGCGCCCCTGGGAGTTCCGCAACTTGGTCAGGGCGCCCACCAGGGTTCCCAGTCCCACCGAGTCGCAGAACGGCACCTGGGTCAGGTCCATCACCAGGCAGGGCCGGTGCCCGGTCTCCAGCTGCCCGGTCTCCAGCACCCGGTCCACCTCGGCCCCGAGGCGGGGGGCGACGGTCATGTCCAGCTCGCCCGTCGCCCGGATAACCACACATGGACCGTTTTTCCATGTCTGGACGTCGAATGCCGGAATCATGCTCGTCACCTCCGTCTGCTGTCTCCACTGCCCCCGCTGGCAGGCGTTATGCGACTTGGATTACTTTTTACAGATGTTCTGCGTCGCGGTTCTCGCCGTCGGCGTGGCGACCGGAGAGGCGGCGGGGGTGGGCGCCGCCTCCTCGACGGTGACCTTCTTGACCTGCGGATGCTTCCGGCCGACGATGACCTCGATCCGGTCTCCGAGATCCTCGATCGGGCGGACGTCCGCGCCCGGGAGGGCGGCGGCCAGGGTCCGGGCGGAGTCCTCGCGGCCGGGGCCGTAGCGGATGACCGTCTTGTCGTGGTCCCTGCGCTGGGTGTCCCCGGCGGGCTCGGGCACGAGGAAGCCGGCCTTCAGCAGGTCGTCCCTGGTGCGTCCGCCGAGACCGGTGATCAGGGTGCCGTTGAGGACCTTGACCGCGATCCGCGAGGGCGGCACGGTCAGCGGAGCGGTCGAGGGCGTCGGGGTCGCCCCGGCGGGCTCGGGGGTCGCCGACGGCTTGGTCGACGGCTTGGCCGACGGCTTGGTGAGCTCCTCGTCGGCCGCGATCCGCTGGAACAGCTGGCGCGCGGCGGGCTTGTCCCAGAGCACCGCGGACTCGCCGGTCGGCGTGCGGTAGTCGACGTCGGCGAGCGGCACGGTGGCGAAGGCCACGTCGTCGGTGGAGACGGTCTTGAGCTGGTCGGCCAGGCCGAGCAGGTTCCCGCGGAGCGAGTCGTCCACCCGGAGCGTGCCCAGCGTCGTGTTGACGAAGCTGGTGAGCTTGACCGGGTTGGTCAGCGTGTCGCTGCTCAGCGCCTGGTTCAGCAGGGCCGAGATCACCTGCTGCTGGCGGTCGATCCGGTCGAGGTCGGAGCGGGCGGTGGCCCGGGTGCGGGCGTAGGCGAGGGCCCTGACGCCGTCGAGGGAGTGGGTGCCCGGCTGGAGCTGCAGGGCGGTCTTCGGGTCGTTGATCGCGACCGGGGTGCAGACCGAGATCCCGCCGAGCGCCTCCACCACGTTGATGAAGCCGAGCACGTTGACCTCGACGTAGTGGTTGATCATCAGGCCGGTGGCGTTCTGCACCGTGCGCACGGCGAGCTTGGGACCGCCGAGCTGGTAGGCGGCGTTGATCTTGTGCTCGCCCTTGCCGGGGACGGTCGTCCAGGTGTCGCGGGGGAGGCTGACCACGGTGACCTTGCGGTGGTCCTCCGACAGATGGATCACCATCATGGTGTCGGTGCGCTCGCCGCTCTCACGGCCCAGCTTGAGCTGGTTCTGCTGCTTGCGGGTGAGGTCGTCGCGCCGGTCCACGCCGACGAGCAGGATGTTCATCGCCCCGGTGGACCGCGATCCGGGCACGCCCGCGTCGACGGACTCGATCTTGCTCGCCGCGTAGTTCGGCACCGACCACGCGGCCCCCGAGCCGATCAGGACCAGGCCGGAGAGCGCCCCCGCGACGATCAGGTTGCGCCGCCGGGAACGAGCACCCCGGGCGGACCTGTGGTCACGCCGCGGAGTCACCCGGACGACGCCGTAGGCGTCGCCGCCCACGTGCACACCCGAGTCCTCGTCTTCCGGGTCGCGCATCAGCCCCCCTACGGGTGTGTCCGGCTCTGGCCAGAGTCCGTTCAGGCTCCAACATGGGTCGATGAGGTACCCGTTCGTACAGTAGCGTGAGCGACGCCATGAAGCAGTTCCCCGACTCGCCAGCGCCGGCCCCGTCTTCCGAGTCTTCCAAGACGCGTGTCTGGCCCCCCATCTCCGTCGTCATCCCGGTGCTGAACGAGGAGCGCCACCTGCGGGAGGCGGTTGACCAGGTCCTGTCGCAGCACTACGAGGGGCCCATCGAGGTCGTCCTCGCGATCGGCCCCTCACAGGACCGCACCCAGGAGGTCGCCGACGCGATCGCGGCCGAGGACCCCCGCGTGATCGTGGTCCCCAACCCCACCGGTCGCACGCCCAACGCGCTCAACGCCGCCATCGCCGCATCCCGTAACGGAATCGTCGCCCGGGTGGACGGTCATGCCATGCTCCCGGAGAACTACCTCCGGATCGCGGTGGAGACACTGGAGGAGACCGGCGCCGACAACGTGGGCGGCATCATGGCCGCCGAGGGGATCACCCCCTTCGAGCAGGCGGTCGCCCGCGCCATGACCTCCAAGATCGGCGTCGGCGGCGCCCGGTTCCACACCGGCGGCACCGCGGGCCCGGCCGACACGGTCTACCTGGGGGTGTTCCGCCGTGAGGCGCTGGAGCGGGTCGGCGGATACGACGAGCACTTCCAGCGCGCCCAGGACTGGGAGATGAACCACCGCATCCGCCAGACCGGCGGCCTGGTCTGGTTCCAGCCCCGGATGCGGGTCTCCTACCGGCCGCGCCCGAACCTCAAGGCCCTCGCCAAGCAGTACTTCCACTACGGCCGCTGGCGGCGCGTGGTCGCCCGCACCCACGAGGGCACGATCAACCTGCGTTACCTGGCACCGCCGATGGCGGTCCTGGCCATGCTCGCGGGTCTGGTGGTCTCGCCGTTCTTCTGGCCGGGTCTGCTGATCCCCGGCGGCTACGCCGCGGCGATCCTCGCCGGCTCGGCGGTGACCGGCAGCGGCCTGCCCCCCGCCGCGCTGGCACGGCTCCCGCTCGTCTACGCCACCATGCACATCTCCTGGGGCTGGGGCTTCCTCACCAGCCCGCCGAGCCTCGGCAAGCCGGACGCCTGACACGGGAGGGGCCGGAACGTCAGCTGTCCGGCCCGCCCGAGCCGTCGTCGGACTCGGAGCCGGACCCGGACTCGGAGCCGTCGCCGGAGCCGTCGTTGTCGCCGGAGCCCGAGCCGGAGCCGTGGCCGAGGCGCAGGAGCGTCTCGGCGACGAGGACGTCCACCGGGTGGGTGACCTTCATGTTGCGCTCGCTGCCCGGCACGATGTGGATCGGCACGTCGGGCAGGTAGCGCAGCACCACGCCGCAGTCGTCGGTGGCCTGCCGCCCGGCGAACCCGGGATCGGCGAAGGCCCGCTCGTAGGCCTCGCGGATCAACGGGAGCCGGAAGCACTGCGGCGTCTGGGCGCGCCAGATCCGGGCCCGGTCGGGCACCTCGCTGACGACTTCCCCGTACGGCCCCGGCGTGGTCACCACGACCGTGTCGGAGCTCGGGATCGCCACCTCCACGGCCGCGTGCGTGCGCAGCGCCGCCACGCACTCGGTGATGATGCGCGGCTCCAGCAGCGGGCGCGCGGCGTCGTGCAGGAGCACGTCGCAGTCCTGCCCGTCCAGCGCCCTCAGCGCCCGCCAGGTGGTCTCCGTACGGCTCGCACCGCCCTCCAGCACCCGGCTGACCTTCGTGAACCCGTTACGGGCGACGAGCCGTTCCGCCTCCCCGGTGAAGCCCGGCGCCATCATCACGATGACCTCGTCGATCTCCGGGGCGGTGTCGAACGCGGCGATCGCGTGCTCCAGGATCGTCTTCCCGGCGATCTCGATGAGCTGCTTGGGGGTGCCCCGGCCGACCCGCTGGCCGACCCCGCCCGCGAGGACGACTCCGACGGCGCGGCGATGGGGTTCACGAGCGGTCAAGGCGGGCTTCCTCCGGGAGAGGGGCATCGGTGCGGAAGTCGGTGCAGGGAGTCGGGTGGTCGATCGGGGAGTCGGGTGGTCGATCCGGGAGTCGGTGTAGCGCGAGGGTAGCGCTTCCGGGGCAGCGCGCCGTACGGCGGCCGTCGTGCCGGTCGTACGGGCGCGGAGGGGATGGACCAGCGGGGATGTGAGTGACCGTCGCGTCATCCGTGATATCGCGTCAGGATCTCGCTACGCTGGGTGCGCGCTCCCCGACTCGTGCGGCGATCCCATCGGATGCGAAGGAGCTCCGCTTGCACGACACCACGTCTTCTTTGTCCTCCCTCTCCGGGTCCGCCACCCCTCGGACCTCCGCCGTCGTCCTCGCCACCGCCGCCGCGACCACGCTGCGCTGCCACGAGGGCACTCTGCTCGACCGGCTGACCGGTCAGCTGTCCGAACTCGCCGTCGAGGATGTGCACGTGGTGGGCGGATCCGGCGACGTCGTCCACGCGTCCGGCGGGGCCTGCGCGACCGGCTCGGAGGGGTCGCGCGGGATCGCCGACGACCTGCGCCGGATCGCCCGGGTGGCGCGCGGCTCCGCGGGGCCGGTGGCCGTGCTGGCCGGAGACCTGGTGGCCCACACGGAGGCGCTGGCCGAACTCCTGGACCATCCCGCCCGCGGCACCGGTGCGATCGTGGCCACCGGCGGCGCCCCGGAGGGCCCGCTGCGTCCGCCGGTCCGCGTCGAGGACGGCCGGGTGGTCTCCGCGGGCAGCTCGTTCCACCAGGTGACCGGCGCCAACGGCACCTTCCGCGGTGTCCTCCGGGTCGGCGAGGCCGATCTCGGCGGCCTCGCCGCGACCGCCGAGCACCTGGCGGAGCTGGCCGAGGCGGGGTTCCTCGGCCGGGTGGACGGCTCCGAGGCCGGTCACCTGCTCCTGGTGGGACTGGTCCGCTCGGGCGTCGCCGTCCGCGCGGCCGGGACGGGGGAGCTCCACTGCGACCGGGTGGCCGGGCAGGTCGCCGCCGAGGTGGCACTCGCCCGGATGGCCGAGGCGGACGTGACCGGGGCCCGGCTGGACGCGGCGATCAAGAGGGACGACGGCTTCTTCACCACCTACTTCGTCAGCTCCTGGTCCCGGTACCCGGTCGCGCTCGCCGCCTGGTTGCGGCTGACGCCGAACGCGGTCACCGGGATGTCCGTCGGCCTGGCCGTGCTGGCGGCGGTCTGGTTCTCCGCGGGCACCCGCGCGGCGATGATCGCCGGGGCGGTCCTGTTCTACCTGTCGTTCGTGCTCGACTGCGTGGACGGCCAGCTCGCCCGCTACACCCGGGTGTTCTCGCCGCTCGGCTCGTGGCTGGACGCCACCTCCGACCGGGTCAAGGAGTACGCCGTCTACGCGGGCCTGGCCGCCGGCTACGCGGTGACCGCGGGCCCGGGTGCGCCGGCCCGGGAGATCTGGGCGCTGGCCACGGGCGCGATGATCCTGCAGGCGCTCCGCCACATGATCGACTTCTCCTACGACGGGGCCCGCTCCGACGCCGTCCGGGCCCGTGCGGCGCGGCCCGCTGCGGCCGTCCCGCTGACCGCCCGGGCCGACACGGGCAGTTCGCTGGTCCCGGCGCAGGCGCCGCCCCTGGGCGACTCCGCCGGTCCCGGGACGGGCGAGACCGGTGCGGTGGCGCGGCTCTCGCGCCGCCTGGAGCGGGACGCCTTCACCCGATGGCTCAAGAAGATCGTCATTCTGCCGATCGGGGAGCGCACGGCGTTGATCGCGGTGACCGCCGCGGTCTCCGACGCGCGGGTGACGTTCGCCGCGCTCATCGGCTGGGGCGGCCTCGCGGGGCTCTACACGCTCGCCGGGAGGATGGGCAGGTCGCTGGCATGACGAAGACGCCTTCCGGACCTTCCGGACCCTCTGAACCTTCAGGGCCTTCCGGGTCCTCCGAGCCTTCCGGACCCTCCGGATCCCCCCGGTTCTCGGCGCGCATGACGCAGGTGCCGCGCAGCGCCGTGGCGGCCTACCGCGACGACGGGCCGGCGTCCCGGATGATGGGCAGGCCGGTGTCCGGGCAGCTGCCCCCGCTTCCCCCCGTGCTCGTCGGCGTGTTCGTCGCCGGCGTGCTCCTGGCCCTCGGTGGGGCCGGGACCGACGGCCTGACGGCGTTCGCCCCGGCGGTGGCGTTGCTGCTGGCCGGTCCCGGCAGCTCGCACCCGCACGGCGGGCGGCTCGACTGGCTGGTCCCGCCGATCCTGCGCCTGGCCGAGTACGGCTTCACGGCCGCGGCCGGGTTCGCCCACGGGGTGCCGCCGTGGCTGGTCTTCACGCTCCTCGGCGCGCTGGCCTTCCACCACTACGACGTCGTCTACCGGGTGCGTCAGCGGCTCTACCCGCCGACCTGGCTGGCCGTGGCCGGGCTCGGCTGGGACGGGCGGACGCTGCTGCTGAGCCTGGGCGGTCTCACCGGGCAGATGACGCTGCTGTTCGCGCTGCTGGCGATCTACCTGTGGGTGTTGTTCGGCTGGGAGAGCCTCACCTGCTGGCTGGCGACGTCGCGCCCGGAGACGGACTCCGTCGGGCTCCCAGGGCTCCGCGGACTCCGGGGGCTCGGCGCGGACGACTGAGCGGCTCGGCACACAGATCGAGAACGCCCGGCAAACCTCGGATTACACGATCAGGGGCCAAAGGCAACTAACCTTTGGGCCAGGAGTGCCCGCAGAGGGGCTCATTCGAACGAGGAGTGCACGTTGCTGGGAATGGTGCTGGCCGCCGGGGCCGGACGACGCCTGCGGCCGTACACCGACACGCTGCCCAAGGCGCTCGTGCCGGTTGACGGTGAGACCACGATCATGGACATCTCGCTGCGGAACCTCGCGGCGGCCGATCTCCGCGACGTCGTGGTCATCGTCGGATACCAGGCGCAGGCCGTACACGAGCGCAAGGCCGAACTGGAGCGGCGGCACGGTGTGAAGCTCACCCTCGTGCACAACGACAAGGCCGAGGAGTGGAACAACGCCTACTCCCTGTGGTGCGCCCGCGACTACTTCGACCAGGGCGTGCTGCTGGTCAACGGCGACACGGTGCACCCGGTCTCGGTTGAGCACACGCTCCTGTCGGCCCCGGTCACCAGCGACATCCTGCTCGCGGTGGACGACGTGAAGAAGCTCGCCGACGAGGAGATGAAGGTCACCCTCGACGAGAACGGCCACCTGAAGCAGATCACCAAGCTGATGGACCCCGCGTCCGCGGCGGGTGAGTACATCGGCGCGACCCTGATCCGCCCGGGCGTCGGCGGGCGCCTGGCCGACGCGCTCCAGGCCACCTTCGAGCGCGACCCGCAGCTCTACTACGAGGACGGCTACCAGGAGCTGGTCGCCCGCGGCGAGAAGATCGCGGTCGCCCCCATCGGCGACGTCGCGTGGGTCGAGGTCGACAACCACGACGACCTCGCGAAGGCGCGGGAGATCGCGTGCCGATACTAGCCAGGATGCTGCCCGCCCCGCTGACCATGGAGGTACGGCGGGGCGCCATCGCGCAGCTCGGCTCGCTGCTGGCCGACAGCCGGGTGGCGACCTCCGGGCGGGTGGCGGTGGCGGTGGGCGCCGGTCAGGGGGACAGGATCGCCTCGGTGATCGCCCCCTCCCTCGGTGAGGCCCAGGTCTTCCGGGTGGCCGACGGCTCGGTCGACGCGGCGGTGACGCTCGGGGCCGACCTGCGCAAGGGCGCCTACGAGGCGCTCGTCGGCATCGGCGGCGGCAAGACGATCGACGCGACGAAGTACGCCGCGTCCCTCGCGGGGATCCCGATGGTGGCGGTGGCCACCAACCTGTCGCACGACGGGATCTGCTCGCCGGTGGCGTCGCTGACCCACGAGAGCGGCAAGGGCTCCTTCGGCGTTCCCATGCCGCTGGCCATCGTCGTCGACCTCGACTTCGTGCACGACGCGCCGCCGTCGCTGGTCCGCTCCGGGGTCGGCGACGTGGTGAGCAACCTGTCGGCGATCGAGGACTGGCAGCTGGGCAACGCCGAGCGGGGCGAGCCGATCGACGGCCTCGCCTGCTCGATGGCCCGCACCGCGGCGGAGGCGGTGATCGGCAGGCGTGACTCGATCGAGTCCGATGCTTTCCTCACCGTTCTGGCTGAAGCGCTCATCCTGTCCGGAATGTCGATGGTCATCGCCGGGTCATCCCGGCCCTCCAGCGGCGGGGACCATGAGATCCTTCATGCCGTGGACCAGCTCTTCCCCGGCACCTCCAACCACGGCGAGCTCGCCGGGATCGGTGCCGCCTTCTGCTTCTTCCTCCGCGAGGACGAGCGGCGGCTGACCCAGGTCGTCGAGTGCCTGCGCGGACACGAACTGCCGGTCACCCCCGGAGACGTCGGGCTGACCGCCGAGCAGTTCACCGCGGCGGTCATGCTGGCGCCCTCGACCCGCCCCGGGCGCTACACGATCCTGGAGCACCTGCGCCTGTCGGAGTCGGAGATCAGGGATCGGGTGGAGGACTATGTCCGGGCCGTCGGTCGCTGAGCTGCGCGCGGTCGCACAGCCGCACTCGACCATGGACCGCGCCAGCGGTGAGCACTGGGCCGGCGTGCTCTACATGCGCAAGCTGTCGATCTACGTCACCTGGTTCCTCGCCAAGACGCCGATCACGCCCAACCAGACCACCTGGCTGATGATCCTGTTCGGCCTGGCGGCGGGCGGCGTCATGGCGCTGCCCGGTCTCGGCGCGGCCGTGGGCGCGGCCGTGCTCATCCAGGTCTACCTGCTGCTCGACTGCTCCGACGGGGAACTGGCCCGCTGGACGGGGCGCACCTCCATCACGGGCGTCTACCTCGACCGGGTCGGCCACTACTTCGCCGAGGCGGCCCTGCTGATCGGGCTGGGCTTCCGGGCCTCCGGGACCCTCCCCGACTGGTACACCGTGGCGGGCTTCGCGGCGGCGCTCGGCGCGATCCTCATCAAGGCGGAGACCGACCTGGTCGACGTGGCCCGGGCCCGTTCCGGGCTGGTGGCGGCGACCGAGGCCGCCGCCGGGCAGTTCCAGTCGCGCGGTCTGGGGCTGGCCAGGAAGGCCGCGGCGGCGCTGCGGTTCCACCGCATCGTCCAGGCGGTGGAACTCTCGCTGCTGGTGGTGGCCGCCGCGGTGTGGGACCTGGTCGCCGGGGGGCTCACCGCGACCCGGGTGCTGGTGGTGGCCTGCGTCGCGGTCGCCGTCCTGCAGACGGTCCTGCATCTGGTCAGCATCCTGGCGTCCAGGCGGCTCTCATGAGGAACCGGACGGCGTCGCGGTGCGTCGTAGGTGCGGACACCTCACTGTTCGGTGGGTGTTCGTTGACGGTTCCGATACGCTTGTCCTCTGGTGAACCCCGGAGCCACGCCTCCGTCAGAACAGCCCGACCCAGCAGACTCGGTGATCATGAAAGTATGTCCCGCACGTGCTCTCGACGCGTCAAGGCGATGACGCGTTGAAGATCTCGTGCGTCATCCTCACCATGGGCAACCGGGTCCCGGAGCTGGGCCGGGCGGTCGAGTCCGCCCTGAACCAGGACGACGGCGACGTCGAGGTGGTGATCGTCGGCAACGGGGCCGACGTCCCGGAGCTCCCGGTCACCGTGCCGCCGGGCTCGGGGGCCTCGATCAAGACCGTGCGGCTGGCGCACAACGCGGGAATCCCGGCCGGGCGCAACCGCGGTGTCGAGGAGTGCTCCGGCGACGTGGTGCTCTTCCTCGACGACGACGGGTGGTACGGGACGATGGACGTCGTCTCCCACCTGCGTGAGCGTTTCTCCACGGAGCACGACCTCGCGGTCGTCTCCTTCCGGGTGATGGACCCCGACGGCGGCGTCGGACAGCGCCGCCACGTCCCCCGCCTGCGCGCGGGCGACCCCGAGCGGTCCTCGCCGGTCACCACCTTCCTCGGCGGCGCCTGCGCCATCCGTCGCTCCGCCTTCCTCCAGGTCGGGGGCCTGCCCGAGCGCTTCTTCTACGCGCACGAGGAGACCGACCTGGCCTGGCGGCTGCTCGGCGAGGGCTACCGGATCGAGTACGACGCCAAGACGATCATGTACCATCCGCAGGTCCCGCCGACCCGTCACGCCGACTTCTACCGGCTCAACGCCCGTAACCGCGTCTGGCTGGCGCGTCGTAACCTGCCCTGGTCCCTGGCCATCCTCTATCTTCTCAACTGGGTGGTCCTCACCCTGCTCCGCGAACGCTCTCGTCCGGCCCTGCGTGCCTGGTTCAAGGGCTTTCGCGAGGGTCTGCGCGAACCCGCGGGGGAGCGCCGTCCCATGGGCTGGAACACGGCCTGGCGCATGCTCCGTCTGGGCCGCCCGCCCATCGTCTGATCCTCCGCACGGGAGGATCTTCCGTACGGATGTTGCGAAGGGGCCTCGACGTGGACGTCTACACCCTCGGCGAGGCTTTCGGTGTCGTCACCAGTGGCCGGGTCCGTCATGAGCACGAGGCACGACTGGACGTGACCGGAGCCGAGCTGACCGTCGCCATCGGAATGACCCGGCTCGGGCACACGGTGAGCTGGCTGGGCAAGGTCGGCGCGGACGAACTGGGCGTCAGAATCCTGTCGGTGTTACGCGGCGAGGGCGTGGACGTCTCCGACGCCCGCGTGGAGGAGGGCACGCCGACCGGGATGATCCTGAAGGAGTCGCTGATCGGACAGGCCGCCCGGCTCACCTACTACCCGACGGCCGTCCGGCTGGCGCAGGGGAACGTCCCCGTCGACCGGGTCACCCAGGCGGGCATCCTGCACGTCAGCGGTATCACCGCCGCGCTGAACGCGCGTGACGCCATGAACGCCGCGGTGCGGACCGCGCGGACCGCCGGGGTGCCCATCTCGGTGGCCGTCGATTACGACGAGCGGCTCTGGCCTGATCTGAAGGAGGCCGAGGAGATCCTCAACATGCTGGCCTGCGCCGCCGACGTGCTGTTCGTCCGGCAGTGCGAGCTGGACCTGGTCAAGCCCGCCCTCACCGGTGACCGGGAGGTCATCGTGAACCGGGGCACCCGGGGCGCGAGCGTGCGGGTGAACGGCGTGCGGCACGACGCGCCCGGTCTCGGCGCGCCCGTGGTCGATCCCGGCGGGTCGAGCGCCGCTTTCGTCGCCGGCTATCTCAGCGCGCTGCTGGAGCGCCTGCACCCCGCCGACCGCCTGCGCCGCGGCGCGCTGCTGGCCGCCTTCGCCGCCTCAGGCCCGAGCGACTGGCAGTCCCTGCCCACCAGGGACGAACTGCCCCTGCTGGACCTCGACAAGTAACCAACGACAAGTAACCGACCGGCCCGCCGCGGCCCGCCGCGAGGACTTCGGCCCCCTTCCCCGGCTCCCTTCTACAGCTCCTTCGCCTCGCCGAAGGACATCGCGGTCCGGGAGCAGGTGGCGGTCATCACCGCCCGCTTGGGCAGGCCCAGCTCGCTCAGCTCCCTGGCGACGGGATGGTTGCCGAGACGGACCAGCGCGCCGCCGGGGCGGACGCGGATCCCGCGCGGGGACGCGGTCCAGGGGATGTGCCGGGTGACGCCGTCCAGGTGGCTGTAGGCGTCGAGGGCGAACGTGGCGCCGGCGGCGGTCACCGGGACCCCGGGCCTGACCAGCAGGTCGATCACCAGGCGGTCGTCCTTGCGCACGATGCACCGCTTGTACGGCGAGGACAGCCGGAGATCGATGGCGGCCAGCTCCTTGGGGAAACCCCAGATCGTCCGCCCGGCCTCCAGGGTGAACCCCTGGTCGACGGGGAGCCAGTGGACGAACACCCCGGTACCGGACCGGCGCAGCTCCGCCAGGTTCCTGATCGGTCCCTTGGGGGACACCGGCCCCGACCCGGGCGGCCGGACCATGAAGGCGACCCCGAACTCGTGGTAGGTGTCCAGGTCGCCGTCCACGTAGTCGACGAACGCCAGCGAGCAGACGGTCCTGCCGGGCAGGACCTCGGCGATGTCCATCCCCGAGTACGCGATCACCGCCCGGGCCGCGTCGGCCCGCACGAGGTAGGCTGCGGTGCAGATCGTGGCATCCCGGACACGCACCGGCATGGCCACGTCGCGACCTTGGATCAGATGGCGTGCCATGGTTCAAGTAGACCAAGCTCACGGCCGCTCGTCACGGGTTTGCCCGCCCATTCCTCCAGCAGGCCGACGAAGCCCTCCGCCTGCTCGGGCCAGTCGTAGCCGCGTACCGCCTCGGCGTAGCCGCGCGCACCCATCGCCGAGGCCCCGCCGGGATCGTCCCGCAGCGCCAGTACGGCCTCCACCGCCGCGTCCACGTCCCCGAAGGGCACGACGACACCGCAGTCCACCCGGCGGACCAGGTCGGCCGCGGCCGGGAGCGGGGTCGTGACCACCGGGATCCCCCTGGACATGTACTCGACGACCTTGGCCGGCATCGCCCGGCGGTGGGCGGGGAGGTCGTGCAGGAACGACAGCCCGGCGATCGCCCCCTCGGCCATCCGCAGCGCGTGCCGGTGGGGGACGTGCCCGTACCAGTCGAGCACGCCCTCACGCTGCGCGTCCCGCAGCAGCGGCCGTACCTCGGCGTCGGCGGGACCGACCAGATCCAGCCTGACCCCGTACGGGGCGAGCCTCCGGGCCAGCTCGATCTGCTCGGCCACACCCCGTTCCCGGGAGATCCGGCCCACGTAGACGACCCGGTTCCGGCCCGGCGGGGGAGGCTGGCGCCGGGGCATGGGGGGGATGTTGAGGACCACGGGGTGCGGGGCGGTGAACCGCTCCCGGTGCGACTCCTCGGCCAGGATCAGGCGGAGACGGCGCTCGGCGCGGGCCTCGATACGGCGGACCAGCGCGGGCAGCGCCCGGCGCAGGAGGCCGGGGAGGCGGTCGTCGGCCACGAGGGACGCGGCGGTGTCACCGTGCACGTCCCAGACGGTGACGGGGCGGCGCCTGGGGAGCCGCAGCAGGAGTTCGATGTCGTGGACGAGCAGCAGGTCCGCGCCCTCGACCCCCCGCCTGAGCGCCCGCCGCGCCGCCCTCATGGCCCGCCAGCGACGCCGCCCCACCGCCCGGGGCACGTCCACGGCCCGGATCCCCGGATCCGGGGTGACGTTGAAGTCGGTGAAGGGCGCGACATAGGTGATCTCATGTCCGGCGTCGAGGAGCGCGCGGATCTGCCGATGCATGATCCGGGCGTCTTCGGGGTGGTGGACGATGGTCCCGACACATACCCTCATGCGCGAACCTGCCTTCCGGACGGGTGCGGCTCAGCAGCGATGCTAGGTACGACCTGGCACGACGGGCGGAAGTGCGAGTGTCCCGTACATGAACGAATCAGGTCATCCAGGTTTAGTACGGCTCGGCTGGCGCCGGTACGGCGTGCATCCAGGCAAGGGGCCGACGCCGGTACGGCGAGACGTAGGACGGCGGTGTTCGGCGCCGCCGTGCGGTGCCCGGCTCGGGCTGGGCGGGTGCTTCTCCGGTGGGAGCTTCGGTGGGGCTTCGGTGGGGCTTCGGTGGGGACATGGTCGTGCTGTGCGGGCGGGTTCTCCAGCC
>NZ_BMQP01000033.1 GCF_014648175.1 Planobispora rosea | reverse complement strand
ACTGGCGCGCCGGAGCGGTGCTGCTGGCCTACGCCGTAGGCTGGCTGCCCTGGTTCTACTACGCCATCGCCGACAACCGGACCATGTACCTGTTCTACGCGGTCCCGCTGGTGCCGTTCATGGTCCTGGCCGTCGTGCTCGCCGCCGGGCTGCTCATCGGCCCGGCGGACGCCCCGCCCAACCGCAGGGCCCTCGGGGCCGCGCTGGCGGGCACCTTCGCCCTGCTCGCGCTGGCCAACTTCGGGTGGCTCCACCCGGTGCTCACCGGGGAGGTCATCCCTTACCAGGAGTGGTGGCGCCGGATGTTGCTGCGGGGGTGGGTCTGACCCGGGAGGCCCGGCGGGGCAGGGAGATCCGGCCCGGCAGGGTGACCCCGTGCCGCAGCGAGACCGCCGCGGCGAGGCAGGCCAGCGGGATCGCCGGCAGCACGTAGCGGTAGTCGAACTCGGCGGTCGCCGCCGGGGCCAGCAGGAGGCCGAAGGCGGCCAGCCACGGCAGCAGGACGGGCCCGCCCAGCTTGCGCCAGCGCGCGGCCACCCCGGCCAGGCCGATCAGCAGCAGGACGCCCAGCACGATGCCCGGCAGCCGGATGATCTGCTGGTAGCCCTGCATGAAACCGGCCCACGGGTCGTGCACGTCGGTGCCGACCACCCGCGGCCTCTCGTCGATCAGCACGGTCGGCAGGCTGGGATCGTAGGTGAGGGCGTCGCGGTCGGTGGTGCTGCCCTTGGGGGAGGGCCACGACGGGAGCACCTTGTCGGTGGGCCGGAACTCGTACTGCAGGTAGGTGGCGGCGTCGGGGAAGCGCGGCCGGCCCCAGTGGAAGGTGCGGAAGAAGTCGCCGGCCACGAGCGCCAGGTAGTCGCCCGGCTGGGAGAGGATGGCGCGCTTGGCGAAGTCCCCGGCGGTCCGGTTCATCGCCGGGGTGAACGTGCGGCCCGTCCCGAAGGCGTGGAAACGCTGGCCGTTCTCCGCCCACCACAGGTACTTCTGCCCGGAGAAGTGCCGTTTCTCCGGAGGATCGCTGATGCACAGCAGCGCCAGCTCCAGCTCCTCCCGCTTGTCGACCTCCATCTTGTTGCAGTCGGCGAACAGGGAGGTCCGCATGTAGAGGATCGCGCCGTCGCTGCTGGTCATCGCGAAGGGGCCGTGCGCCGAGGCGAACCAGGCCATGTACCCGGCCACCGGCAGGGCGCACGCGGTCACCATGGCGATGATCGGCTTCCACCCCGCCCGCTTGACCATCAGGTAGACCACGACCAGCGCGAGGATCGGCAGCCCGATCGACCGGGTCAGCGCGGTGAGCGCGAGCAGCAACCCGATCAGCGCGCCCAGCTTCCAGGACACCGTACGGTGCCAGAGCACCAGCGTGACGACCCCCACGACCAGCAGCGTGAACATCGTGTCGGACATGATCATGTGTTCGAGCTGGATCTGGTAGGCGTCGAACAGCACCGGCACCGCCGCCAGCGTCGCCGCCCAGCCCGGCAGCCCGAACCGCGCGCGCAGCAGCGCGTAGACCAGCCCTCCCACGGCCAGCCCCATCAGGTGCTGGGTGAAGGCCACCAGGGCGAAGCTGTGGAAGGGGCGCAGCAGGAGCAGCCAGAAGGAGTAGCCGTTCGGGCGCAGGGCGCTGGGCCGGTCGGGGTAGACCGCTCCCGAGACGTACTCGTAGGAGTCGTTGAACCACAGCGCCGGGCCGTACCCGAGCATGGCGACCATGCGCAGCAGGAAGGCGGCGGCCAGAACGGCCGCGAACACGCGGTGGCGGTACAGGAACAGCAGCACCCGGGCCTTCCTTCCGGGCGGGGGCGTGTCCAGGCGTGGTCGATCCGCGACGGTCACCATGCATTACAGAATGCCAGCCGTTTGGCCGAGACGACGCGGGCACGGCGAGGTAGAGGGCATCATGGTGGGATTGGCCTCTGCTGTGACTGAAGGGTTCGAGACGTGGAACTGACCGTGGTCATGCCCTGCCTCAACGAGGCGGAGACCGTGGAGACCTGCGTGCGCAAGGCCCTGGCCTGCATGCGCGAGCACGGGATCGACGGAGAGGTGCTGATCGCCGACAACGGCAGCACCGACGGCTCCCAGCAACTCGCCCGGGACGCCGGGGCCAGGGTCGTGCACGTCGACGCCAAGGGGTACGGCAACGCCCTCATGGGCGGCATCCGCGCCGCCCGCGGCAAGTACGTCATCATGGGAGACGCCGACGACTCCTACGACTTCACCGCGCTGCTGCCGTTCGTGGAGCAGCTGCGCGACGGCGCCGACCTGGTGATGGGCAACCGCTTCAAGGGAGGCATCGCCCCGGGCGCGATGCCGCCGCTCCACCGCTACCTCGGCAACCCGGTGCTGTCCTTCATCGGCCGGTTGTTCTTCCCCAGCGCCATCGGTGACTTCCACTGCGGCCTGCGGGGCTTCCGCCGCGACTCCATCCTCCGGCTGGGCCTGCAGACCGGCGGCATGGAGTTCGCCAGCGAGATGGTCGTCCGCTCGACCCTGGCCGGGCTGGACGTGCGCGAGGTGCCCACCACCCTCTCGCCCGACGGCCGCTCCCGCCCGCCGCACCTGCGCTCCTGGCGTGACGGCTGGCGCCACCTGCGCTTCCTGATGCTGTACAGCCCGCGCTGGCTGTTCTTCATCCCCGGCCTGGTCATGATGACCCTCGGCCTGGTCGCGGGCACCGCGCTGACCTTCGGCCCGGTCTACATCGGCAAGCTCGGCTTCGACGTCGACACCCTGGTCGGCGCGTCGGCCATGCTGGTGATCGGCTTCCAGGCGGTGCTGTTCGCCCTGTTCACCAAGGTGTACGCCGCCGAGGAGGGCTTCCTGCCCGAAGACCGGCGGGTGCGCAAGCTCGTGGACATCGTCTCCCTGGAGAAGGGCCTGATCGCCGGCGGCCTGCTGGCCCTGGCCGGTATCGGCGGCCTGGTCGCCTCGCTGGTCCACTGGCAGACCCGCAGCTTCGGCCCGCTGATCCCCTCCGAGTCGCTGCGCATCGTCGTCCCCTCGGCCACAGCGCTGATCATGAGCTTCCAGACCATCTTCGCCGCCCTGTTCATCAGCATCCTGGGCATCCGCCGTACCCGCGAGACGCCCATCGACGTGGCCGCCTCCGTAGCGGAGGAGGCCGCCGAGGCCGTGATCCGGGAGCAGCGCGAGAGCGCGCAGGCCCGGAAGAACCGGGAGAACGAGGACGGCGCGGAGGAGCGGGAGAGCAGCACCGCCTGACCCGCGATCCGGGGCGTGTCACGGGTAGGCACAAGATTCACGGGCGACCGGCACTAGGCTTGGACCCATGTCCCAGCACATCTTGACCGCCGTCGCCTGGCCCTACGCCAACGGCCCCCGCCACATCGGGCACGTCTCCGGATTCGGCGTGCCCTCCGACGTCTTCAGCCGCTACCAGCGGATGGCGGGCAACAAGGTCCTGATGGTCTCCGGGACCGACGAGCACGGCACGCCCATCCAGGTGCAGGCCGACAAGGAGGGCCTGGGCGTCCGCGAGGTCGCCGACCGCTACAACCGGGTGATCGCCGAAGACCTCACGGCCCTGGGGCTCTCCTATGACCTGTTCACCCGGACCACGACCGGCAACCACTACGCCGTGGCGCAGGAGATCTTCAAGGGCCTGTACGCCAACGGATACATCTTCCCCAAGACCACGATGGGTGCGATCTCGCCGTCCACCGGCCGCACCCTGCCCGACCGCTACATCGAGGGCACCTGCCCGATCTGCGGGTACGACGGCGCACGCGGCGACCAGTGCGACAACTGCGGCAACCAGCTCGACCCGATCGAGCTGGTCAACCCGGTCAGCCGGATCAACGGCGAGAAGCCGGTCTTCGTGGAGACCGAGCACTTCATGCTCGACCTGCCCGCCTTCGCCGAGGTGCTCGGCACCTGGCTGCAGTCCAAGCAGGGCCAGTGGCGGCCCAACGTGCTGAAGTTCTCCCTCAACCTGCTCGGCGACATGCACCCCCGGGCGATCACCCGTGACCTCGACTGGGGCGTGCCGATCCCGCTGGAGGGCTGGAGCGACCAGGCCAACAAGCGGCTGTACGTCTGGTTCGACGCGGTCATCGGCTACCTCAGCGCCTCCATCGAGTGGGCCCGCCGCTCCGGCGACCCGGACGCCTGGCGTCAGTGGTGGCAGAACCCCGAGGCCCGCAGCTACTACTTCATGGGCAAGGACAACATCGTCTTCCACGCGGAGATCTGGCCCGCGCTGCTGCTCGGCTACAACGGCCAGGGCGCCAAGAACGGCGCACCGGGTTCGCTCGGCGCACTGAACCTGCCCTCCGAGGTGGTCTCCAGCGAGTTCCTGACCATGGAGGGGCGCAAGTTCTCCTCCTCCCGTCAGGTCGTCATCTACGTGCGCGACTTCCTGGAGCGCTACGACGCCGACGCGCTGCGCTACTACATCGCGGTGGCCGGGCCGGAGAACCAGGACACCGACTTCACCTGGTCGGAGTTCCTCAACCGCAACAACGGCGAGCTGGTCGCCGCCTGGGGCAACCTGGTCAACCGCTCGATCTCGATGGCCGCCAAGAACTTCGGCGCCGTCCCCGAGGCGGGCGAGCTGACCGACGCCGACCGGGCGCTGCTGGAGCGGTCACGGGCCGCCTTCGCCCCCGTCGGCGCGGACCTGGCCCGCTCCCGGTTCAAGAACGCGGTCACCGAGGCGTTCGACGTCGTCCGCGACGCCAACCGCTATCTCGCCGAGCAGGAGCCCTGGAAGATCAAGGACGACCCGGCGCGCGTCGGATCCATCCTGCACGTCGCCCTGCAGGTGGTCGACGACGCCAAGACCCTGCTGACGCCGTTCCTGCCCAACTCCTCCAACAAGATCTACTCGATGCTCGGCGGCACCGGCGTCTGGTCGGGCATGCCGGAGCTGCAGGAGGTCACCGAGGAGACCGGGGAGGGCGGGCGGAGCTACCCGGTCATCACCGGCTCCTACGAGGGCGAGGCCCGCTGGGAGCCCGTCCCCATCCGGCCGGGCACCCCGCTCGCCCCGCCGACCCCGCTGTTCCGCAAGCTCGACCCCAAGATCGTCGATGAGGAGCTCGCCCGCCTCGGCGAGTAACCCGCGAGAGCCGTACGGCCCCGGCCGCCCTTCTGCGTACACACGCCGACTGCGATCAACCGCCCGGACCATCAAGGTCCGGGCGGTTTTTCATGTTCTGGGCCGCGGAAACGGCGAATGACCTCGTGGTATTCATGGAGTTGACCTATGAAAATCGCCTTGTGACTCTATGAATTTCATAGCGTCACCTTGCTACCGTAAGCACATGAGCCGACTGATTCCCCGAGCGATCGAGCCTCTTCTGCACGAGCTCGCCTCCGGGCTGCGGATCGTCATCGTCAACGGGCCGCGGCAGTCGGGGAAGACCACGCTCCTCCGACAGGCCCACGCCGTACGCGGCGGGCAGTATGTGACGTTGGACGATGAGAAGACCTTGGCCGCCGCGTTGGAGGATCCGGTCTCCTTCGTCAGGGGAAGGTCGCGGCCGCTCATCATCGATGAGATCCAGCGGGGCGGCGACAGGCTCGTGAGGGCCATCAAGATGGCCGTGGACCAGAGCCGGGACCGTGGTCAGTTCATCCTCTCGGGGTCCAGTAAGTTCCTCACCATCCCCACGCTCTCCGAGTCGTTGGCGGGACGCGCCGGCTTCCTCGACCTGTGGCCCCTGTCGCTGTCCGAGCGGGTGTCAGGGCCGATCGACTTCATCGAGCGGGTCTTCGAGGAACCGCAGTCGCTGATCGGGGCGCGATCGGAATGGAGTCGCGAGGACTACCTTGAAGCGATCATCCGGGGCGGCTACCCGGAGACGGTCCTGCTCAAGTCGGACCTCGCGAGGTCCAGATGGTACGAGGGGTACGCGTCGACGATCCTCAACCGCGACATCACTGACTTCGCGCAGGTGCACCACGTCGGAGGTCTTTCCAGGCTTCTCGCGCTGATCGCTGCGCGGGCCGGGAGCCCCGCCGTCCTGGCGGACCTGGCCCGCGACGCCGATCTGGGACGGGAGACCGTGCGTAACTATCTGGGCTACCTGAACATGGTGTTCCTCACCAACGACCTTCAGGGGTGGGCGACGAATCTGAACACCCGGGCGGCCAAGACCCCGCGCACGTACATCACCGACTCGGGACTGGCCACCCAGCTTCTCTCCGTGACACGTGCCAAGCTGCGCACCCCCGGACACAGGGCGCTGGGAGGACTGCTCGAGACCTTCGTGGTGGCGGAGCTGACCAAACTCAAGGCCATGAGTCTGAGCCGTGTCGGCCTGTACTTCTACAGGGACAGCAACGACCACGAGGTGGACATCGTTCTGGAGAGTCCCCGCGGTGAGGTGGTCGCCATCGAGGTGAAGGCCAGTGTCTCGCCCGGACTGGGAGCGGCCAGACATCTGGTGTGGCTGAGGGAGAAGCTGGGAGACCGGTTCGTCGCCGGAGTGGTCCTCCATCTGGGGGAGCAGGCGCTCTCCTACGGAGACCGGATCCTCTCGCTGCCGGTGTCGGCCCTGTGGGGTCACGCTCGCCCGGCCGACCTGTGAAAATCGGCGGGTGACGTGATCACTTCCATGAAGTGATCTTGTGATCTCCGTGCGGCGGCAGGCTCTCACGTTCCCCGGAGGGACGCTCTCAGGACGCCCGCCGCCCGTCTGGCGGTAGGTTTGGCGGTGTGACCAGCATGCCAGCCGCGCCGGAGCCGTTGACCGGCGATGTCTTCGACAGCCACTGCCACCTCGACATCATGGTGGGCAACCGCCAGGCGTCATCCGGCGATCCCGTCGCCCAGGCCGCGCAGGCGGCCGAGGCGAGCGTGGAGCGGATCGTCGAGGAGGCCCGGGCGGTCGGGGTGACCCGGCTGATCACGATCGGCTACGACCTGGCCTCCTCACGGTGGAACACCGACGTCGCCCGCATCCACCCGGACGTCTACGCCGGGGTGGCGATCCACCCCAACGAGGCCCACGCCGCCACCCCGGAGGTGCTGGCGGAGATCGAGGAACTGGCGGGCGAGCCCCAGGTCAGAGCCGTGGGGGAGACCGGGCTCGACTACTACCGCGACTGGGCTTCCAAGGACGACCAGCACGCCAGCTTCCGGGCGCACATCGAGATCGCCAAGCGGACCGGCAAGGCCCTGGTCATCCACGACCGGGAGGCCCACGACGACGTGCTGCGCGTGCTCGCCGACCAGGGGGCCCCGGACGCCGTGGTCTTCCACAGCTTCTCCGGCGACGCCGAAATGGCCAAGAAGTGCGCCGACGCCGGCTACTTCATGTCCTTCTCCGGCCCGGTCACCTACAAGAACGCCGGCTACCTCCGCGAGGCGGCCGAGGTGGCCCCCAAGGAGCTGATCCTCGTCGAGACGGACGCGCCCTACCTCCCCCCGGTCCCGCACCGGGGCAAGCCGAACGCGCCCTACCTCATCCCGCTGGTCGTGCGCTGCCTGGCGGAGGTCAAGGGCATGGACCCCGGCGAACTGGCCGCCGCGATCCGCGCCAACGGGGAGACCGTCTTCGGCGCCTGGTGAGCGCGGCCCGGCCATGACCGCCGGGCGCCGCTGATCCGCTGATCCGCCGGTGCCCGGCGGTGCCCGGAACGGCTCAGCCGGTGGCCGCGCCGAAGTCGACCGAGACGCCGCCGTCGAGGGCCGGGACGTTCCCGGCTCCCGGGGCGACCGGGGTGTCCGCGCCGTCGTTGCGGCCCAGCAGCGCCACGCCTCCCGAGGCTCCGCGGTCGGGGGCCCCGACGACCAGCTTGTTCCCGCTGGCAGCCACCGACCAGCCGAAACGCTCGCCGGGGCCGCTCCCGCTCACCAGCCGGACCTGGTCGGGGGCTCCCACCGGGACCAGGCTCACGGCGCCGCGGCGGTCCGGTCCGGCGAACGGGGCGCCCACCGCCAGCCGCAGCCCTCCGCCCTCGGAGAACGCCAGCGCGAAGCCGTACCCCTCGCCCGGAACCCCGTCCTTCTGGCTGAACGTCGTCATCGGGGCGATCTCCGCGTCCTCGGCCGCCCTGAACAGGTGGACCAGCCCGGAGTCCTTCACCGAGCCGCCGTCGCCGAGCGGCGCGCCCACCGCCAGATAGCCCGTGCCGCCCTCCCGGCCGTAGGCCAGGGCGTAACCGAACCGGTCACCGGCCTCGGCCTTCGCGACCTCGCGCAGGTCCCACTTCTTGCTGACCTGCTCCCCCCGGTTCTTCCGTACGTCGAACAGGATCCCGATCGCGCCCGAGTCGAGGTTCCCCTCGTCGACCTGCACACCCGTCCCGTCGTCGTTCTCGTGCGGCAGGCCGACGGCGAGATCGACCTCGCCCGCGTCCCCGCCCAGCTCACCCAGCTCCACCGCCCAGCCGAACATGTCGCCGACCTCGCCGTTGCCGGTGACCCCGTCGGTGTTCTGGGAGATCCGCCGGGCGTCGCCGAGCTCGCGGGCCTCGAACAGATGGACCGCGCCGGAGTCGTCCACCCCGTCGGCGTTCTCGTGCGGCGCCCCCACCGCGACCACGGGGCCGCGCGCCGCCAGGGACCAGCCGAAGTGGGCGTCGGCCTCCGGCTCCCGGGCGGTCAGGCGGGTGAGACCGCGCGGCGCCCCGCCGTACACCGCGTAGACCGCGCCGGCGTCCTCCTGACCCGACACGTCCGTGTACGGCGCGCCGACCAGCAGGTCGGCGCAGCGGTCGGCGTCGAGGTGGGTCAGCTTCACCGACCACCCGAAGCCGTCCCCCGCCGCGGGTTCGGAGGCCGTCACGGTGATCCCCTTCCCGCCCCGGCCGGACAGCACGTGCACCGCTCCCGCGCCGTCGTTGCCCGCCGCGTCCGCGAGCGGGTCGCCGACCACGGCGTCGTCCACCCCGTCGCCGTCGAAGTCGCTCGCGCCCGCCGCGGCGCAGGGGTCAGGGGAGGTGATGACCACGGGAGCGGCCACGGCGGCGTTCGCGGCGGCGGGCAGCATGGACAGCAGGGGCAGCGCCGCGGCGAGGAGCAGGGGGGGAAGGACCCTCACGACAGCTTCACCTCGATCTTCTTGCCGCCCTCGGTCAGCTGGACGGTGAGCGTGGCCGGGTTGCGGGCCGGCTGCAGGTCGTAGACGAGGTCGCCGTCCACCTTCCCTCCCGGGATCAGCGTGTCGGGCAGGCCGGAGGTGAGCGGCCCGGGGGCGTGCGCGGTGCCCCGGTCGTCCACCAGGACCGGCGGGGGGCCGCCGAGCGGGACCGGCTCCCCGCCGGTGTTGAGCAGGACCCAGCGGACCACGCAGAACCGGCCGTTCTCCGGGCTCGCGCCCCGGTAGGAGGTCAGGCCGCAGGCCGGGGCCCGGGGGATGACGAGTTGCGGGCCGGTGAAGGGGGAGTCCAGGGCGATACGGCGGCCGATGTCCGTGGCGGCGGTGGTTCCCGCCGCGGGTGTCTGCCGGCCGGTCGTACCGGTCCCGGCGGTCCCGCCGACGGCGTTGACCAGCACGACCGCGGTCACCGCCAGCGCGGCCAGGGCGGCCAGGGCGGCGATGACCAACCGCCGCCGGTTCCGGGGCGGCTCGGGGGTCCCGTGCGGGGAGGAGGACTCCCGCGGGGCGGGGCCGGGCTGCCCGGGGGAGGGAGCCGGTTCCGGGGTGGCCGGGGGCGCGGTACGGGACGGGCCCGTCCCGGCGGGAGCGGCGGGCGGCCTCGGCGGCAGGGAGGACGGCCCGGTCGTCCAGGGATACGGCGGCGGGGTGGTCTCGGTGCCGAGTGAGCCGATGACGCCGAGCGTCTGGGTGGAGTCGGGCTCGACGTTGGGCGGGGGATCCCACGACTCGGTGAGCAGGTCGGTGGCGATCAGCGTGGGCGCGGGCCGACCGGCGGCCGGGCCCGGCGCCGGGGCCGCGATCCCGCCGCCGACCAGGGCGATCAGCAGGTCCTGGGCGGTCGGCCGCTGGTAGGGGTCCATCGTGGTGGCCCGGCGGACCAGGTCGTTCAGCGGAGCCGGGAGCGCGCCGAGATCGGGCGGGCTGTTGAGCAGCCGGGTGGCCATGGTGATCATGTCGCCCCGGCCGTAGGGGTGGCGGCCGTTGCCCGCGTAGGCCACCAGGCAGCCCCAGGCGAACACGTCGGCCGCCGGGGTGATCTCCTGGCCGCGTACCTGCTCGGGGGCCCACCAGCCGGGACTGCCGAGCACCTCGCCCGACTTGGTGAACCCGGAGGTGGCGTCCAGCGCGCGGGCGATGCCGAAATCGATCACCCGGGGGCCCGACATGGACAGGATCACGTTGGCGGGCTTGAGGTCGCGGTGGACCAGCCCGGCCACGTGGATGGCGGCCAGCGCGGCGGCCACCCCGAGCGCGACGCCGTGCAGCGGCCCGGGTTCGAGCGCGCCGTGCTCGGTGATCTGCCGGGACAGCGGGGTGCCCGCGATGTACTCGGTCACCATGTACGGCCGGCCGTCCCCGGCGTTGCCGTTGTCGAGCACCTGGGCGGTGCAGAAGGAGGCCACCCGCCGGGCGTTGTCCACCTCCGCGTGGAAGCGCGCGGCGAACCCCTCCTCGATCGCGAACTCCGCCTTGACGACCTTGACCGCGACCGGCCGCCCGGTCGGCGCCAGCGCGAGGTAGACGGTGCCCATGCCGCCCTCGCCGAGCCGCCCGAGCAGGCGGTACGGGCCGATCTGCTCGGGATCGCCGGCGCGCAGTCCCCCGACACCGGGCTGGTTCACGTAGTGCTCACGGGGGAGCTCCCCTTCTCCTGTGGCCATCCCCCGTGGGGTAACCGTATCCACAACGCGGCCTTTCGTCTTCATCATGCGTCGCCGCATCGTGTTCGATGCGCGAAACTTGTTGGATGTCGTGGCGAGTGGGGAAAAGAACGTGATCGAGCAGGACGGGCGGGCCCGCGGGCGCGGTAGCGCGGCCGGGGCCGGCACCGGACCACGGGGCGGGGAACCAGCATGAGCCTTCTCGGGCCCGTGGAAATACGTAATTTGGCGGAGAGACTGGATATCCGGCCGACGAAGAAGCTCGGCCAGAACTTCGTGATCGACGGCGGCACGGTCCGCCGGATCGTCCGGACCGCCGGGCTCCACCCCGACGACGTGGTCATCGAGGTCGGCCCCGGCCTGGGCTCGCTCACCCTGGCGCTGCTCCCCGAGGTCCGCGCGGTGGTGGCGGTGGAGATCGACCCGGTCCTCGCCGCGCAGCTCCCGCTGACCGTCGCCGAGCGCGCCCCCGGCCTGGCCGACCGGCTCACCGTGGTGCTCGCCGACGCCATGCGCGTCCAGCCGGGGCAGCTGCCCGCGGACAGGCCGACCGCGCTGGTGGCCAACCTGCCCTACAACGTCTCGGTGCCGGTCGTGCTGCACCTGCTGGAGACGCTGCCCTCGCTCCGGAACATCCTGGTCATGGTCCAGTCCGAGGTCGCCGACCGGCTGGCCGCCGCACCGGGCTCGAAGATCTACGGTGTGCCCTCGGTCAAGGCGGCGTGGTACGCCGACGTCCGCCGCGCCGGTCCCGTCGGCCGCACGGTCTTCTGGCCGGTGCCCAACGTGGACTCCGGCCTCGTCGCGATGACCCGCCGCGAGCCCCCGGCCACCGGGGCCGCCCGCGAGGAGGTCTTCGCGGTGGTGGACGCCGCCTTCGCCCAGCGCCGCAAGACCCTGCGCGCCGCCCTGGCCTCCTGGGCCGGTACGGCCGCCGCCGCCGAGCGGGCCCTGCGCGCGGCCGGCGTCGACCCCTCGGCGCGCGGCGAGCAGCTCACGGTCGAGGACTTCGCCCGGATCGCGGAGAACCGCCCGTAGCCGCGCGCTGTTGATGATGGGATTTGTCGATCTGTTGGCGTTGATGTCAGAGCGGTCCCGTTACGATCGGAGACCGTGACTAGCGAGCGTGCCGAGGGGGACGCATGAACTCCGTGACCGTCCGCGTTCCCGCCAAGGTCAACCTGCAGCTTGCGGTGGGCCCGCTCCGCGACGACGGCTACCACGACCTGGTGAACGTCTTCCACGCCGTCTCGATCTTCGATGAGGTGACGGCCGTCGCGGAGACCGGGATGAGCGTCCGGGTCGAGGGCGAGTCCGCCGACCAGGTGCCCGAGGACGGCGACAACCTCGCCATCCAGGCCGCCGTCGCGCTGGCCCGGCACGCCGGCCGCTCCTACGGGGTGAGCCTGGCCATCCGCAAGGCGATCCCGGTGGCGGGCGGCATGGCGGGCGGCAGCGCCGACGCGGCCGCGGCCCTGGTCGCCTGCAACGAGCTGTGGGGTCTCGGCCTGCCGCTGGAGGACCTCATGGAGATCGCCTCCGACCTCGGCAGCGACGTCCCGTTCGCGCTGCTGGGCGGGACCGCCGTGGGCACCGGCCGGGGCGAGCGGCTGGCCCCGCTGGAGGTCGGCGGAACGTTCCACTGGGTCTTCGCCCTGGCCGACGGAGGCCTGTCCACGGCGAAGGTGTACGGCGAGTGCGACCGCATCCGCCAGGAGGGCGGGGAACCGGTCGGTCACCCCCGGGCCGCCGAGCCGCTGCTGGCCGCGCTCCGCGTCGGCGACGCGAGGGCGCTCGGCGCCGAGCTCACCAACGACCTGCAGCCGGCCGCCCTGTCACTGCGCGGTTCCCTGGCCCGCACCCTGCAGGCCGGTCGCGCGCACGGCGCCCTGGGCGCCATCGTCTCCGGCTCCGGCCCGACCTGCGCCTTCCTGGCCGAGTCCGAGGCGCACGCCGAGACGCTGGCCGCCGCGCTGAAGACCGAGAACGTCGCCCGCGACGTCCTGACCGCCCACGGCCCCGTCCCCGGGCCCACGGTCGTCCAGGGGCCGCCGGGCCGCGCGCAGCGGATACCCTTGTCGCACGATGAATCTGGTCAATCTTGAGTCCGTCTCCCACTCCTACGGCCCCAAGCCGCTGCTGAAGGACGTCTCCCTCGGCATCGAGGCGGGCGACCGGATCGGAGTGGTGGGCCGCAACGGCGGCGGCAAGACGACGCTGATCTCGGTGATCGCCGGCAACCTCAGGCCCGACTCCGGGCGGGTCACGCACAACCGGGGCCTGCACGTCGGCGTGCTGTCCCAGGGCGACGACCTGGATCCGGCGCGCGCGGTGCGGGACATCGTCCTCGCCGGCAGGTCCGAGCACGAGTGGGCCGGCGACGCGGGCATCCGCGAGATCCTCGCCAACCTGCTCGGCGACATCGACCTGTCGGCCCCGGCCGGGAGTCTGTCGGGCGGGGAGCGCCGCCGTACGGCCCTGGCCCGGCTGCTCATCGGCGAGCACGACCTGATCATCCTCGACGAGCCCACCAACCACCTCGACATCGAGGCCATCGACTGGCTGGCCCGGCACCTGTCGGCGCGCAAGAGCGCGCTGCTGGTCGTCACCCACGACCGGTGGTTCCTGGACGCGGTCTCCACCCGCACCTGGGAGGTCGTGGACGGCGCGGTCGAGCGCTACGAGGGCGGTTACGCCGCCTACGTGCTGGCCAAGGCCGAGCGCGCCCGGATCGCCGCGGCCTCCGAGGCCCGCCGCCAGAACCTGATGCGCAAGGAGATCGCCTGGCTCCGGCGCGGCCCGCCCGCCCGCACCTCCAAGCCCAAGTTCCGGATCGAGGCGGCCCAGGCCCTGATCGCCGACGAGCCGCCGCCCCGCGAGAGCGTCGAGCTGGTCAAGTTCGCCACCGCCCGGCTGGGCCGTACGGTCTACGACCTCGAAGACGTGACCCTGCACGCCGGCGGTCCCGGCGCGGGCCCGCAGGTCCTGGACCGCTGCACCTGGCAGTTCGGCCCCGGTGACCGGATCGGCCTGATCGGCGTGAACGGCTCCGGCAAGTCCTCGGTGCTGCGCCTGCTGGCCGGGACCGTCGAGCCCGACTCGGGCAGGGTCGTGCGGGGCAAGACGGTCCGCCTGGCGCACCTGTCGCAGGAACTGGCCGAGCTGGACCCCGCCCGCCGGGTGCTGGAGACGGTCGAGGAGATCCGCAAGTTCATCCAGGTCGGCAAGAAGGAGTGGACCGCCTCCCAGCTGCTGGAGCGCCTCGGCTTCAAGGGCGAGGCGCAGTGGAAGGTCGTCGGCGACCTGTCGGGCGGCGAGCGCCGCCGCCTGCAGCTGCTCCGGCTGCTCATGGACGACCCGAACGTGCTGCTGCTCGACGAGCCGACCAACGACCTCGACATCGAGACGCTGAACGAGCTGGAGGACCTGCTCGACGGCTGGCCGGGCACGCTGATCGTGGTCAGCCACGACCGCTACTTCCTGGAGCGGGTGGCCGACCGCTGCGTGGCGCTGCTGGGCGACGGCAGGTTGTCGATGCTCCCCGGTGGGGTGGACGAGTACCTCCAGCGGCGCGCGTCCGGCGGGGCGCTGTCGGCCCGGGCGGCGACGGGCTCCGCGGATTCGGTGACCTCGGCGACCTCGGCGACCGCTGCGGTCTCCGGGGGCGCCGGTACGGCTCCGGCCGCCGGGAGTGGGCTGTCGGCCAAGGAGGAGCGCGAGCTCCGCAAGGAGCTCTCCCGGCTGGAGCGCCAGCTCGACAAGCTGGGCGACCGGGAGGTCAGGATCCACGCCTCCATGGCCGACGCCGCCGCCGACTACGGCCGCCTGGCCGAGCTGGACGCCGACCTCAAGGCGGTGCAGGCGGAGAAGGAGTCCGTCGAGGCCGAGTGGCTGGAGGTCGCCGACCGCCTCGGCGAGTGACGCCCGGCCGTACGCCTCGGGGGGTGACGCCTGGCCGTGCGGTGATGCCGACCGGTTTGTTCTTGATCGGGTTTAACGCCGGTTGACAGGGCAGAGTGGGGTCAATGCGCTCCGGTGGTGTCGGTGGCGTCAAAAGGGATGAGTAGCGTGCGCAGCAGGCCCGCAAGGGTCTGCTGTTCGCGCTGTCCGAGGCCGGCGAGCAGTTCGTGCTCGCGGCGGAGCAGGTCGGCGAAGGCGTCGTCCACCCGCTTGAGCCCGTCCTCGGTCAGCGAGACCAGGACGCCGCGCCGGTCCTCGGGATCGGGGCGGCGCCGTACCAGCCCGGCCGCGGCCAGCCGGTCGATCCGGTTGGTCATCGTGCCGGAGGTGACCAGGGTGGCGCGGAGCAGGGCTCCCGGGCTCAGCTCGTACGGCCTGCCGGCCCGGCGCAGGGCGGTGAGCACGTCGAACTCCCAGCTCTCCAGCCCGTGCTCGGCGAAGGAGGCGCGGCGGGCGCGGTCGAGGTGGCGGGCCAGCCGGGAGACGCGACTGAGCACCTGGAGGGGTTCCACGTCCAGGTCGCGGCGCTCCTGCCGCCAGGCCGCGACCAGGCGATCGACTTCGTCCTGGGCCTGCTCCGGGTCATGCGGGGTCATGACACGCAGTCTATCTTTCTTGACATCGAGATATCTCCGGGGATATCAATCGTCTTGATGTCAAGAGATATGTGGGACCCAGAGGCCTACGGCCGGTACGCCGACGAGCGGTCACGCCCGTTCTTCGATCTCACCGGCAGGATAACCGCCAAGGACCCGGCCTACGTGGTCGACGCGGGGTGCGGCACCGGCGACCTCACCGCCGAGCTGGCCAGGCGCTGGCCCGGGGCCGAGGTGCACGGCTTCGACTCCTCGCCCGCGATGATCGACAAGGCCCCGGCGGGGGACCGGCTCTCCTTCTCCGTCGGCGACGTCACGGACTGGCGCCCCGGACGCCCGGTGGACGTGATCGTCTCCAACGCCGTCCTGCAGTGGGTGCCCGAGCACCGGGACCTGCTGCCCCGCTGGGTCCAGGACCTCGCCCCCGGCGGGTGGCTGGCCTTCCAGATGCCCGGCAACTTCGACGCGCCCAGCCACGTGATCCTGCGCGACCTGTGCCGGACCAAATGGCTCGAATGGCTCGGCGACCTGGTCAGGAACGAACCGGTGGGGACCCCGGCCGAGTACCTGGAACTGCTCACCGGCCTCGGCTGCGCGGTGGACGCCTGGGAGACGACCTACCTGCACGTCCTGCCCGGCGAGAACGCCGTGCTCCACTGGGTCAGCGGCACCGCCCTGCGCCCGGTGATCGACCGCCTCCCCCTCGCCGAGCGCAACGAGTTCCTCGCCGACTTCGCGGCCGAGCTGAACGAGGCCTACCCGCGCCGGCCGTACGGCACCGTCTTCCCCTTCCGGAGAATCTTCGTCGTGGCGCGCAAGTCCGGCGCTGGACGGGTAGAGGGGGGTCGATAAATACTGCGAGGACACGGTAGACACCAGGTAAATGGGGCTGGCCTGTGGCAATGGAGATCGAAGACAAGTTCGACGTCCCGGCGGACTACGAGATTCCCGACCTGACAGGACTGCCGGGCTGTGACGAGGTCTCCGGCCCCAGGTCGTACCAGCTCGTGGCGATCTACTTCGACACCCCCGACCTCAGGCTCGCCGCGCGGGGCATCACCCTGCGGCGGCGCAGGGGCGGCACCGACCCCGGCTGGCACCTGAAACTGCCCAAGGCCAAGGGCGCCCGGCAGGAGATCACCCACCCGCTGACCCGGAGCGTCAGGCTCGTCCCCCCGGAGCTGGCCGACCTGGTCCTCGCCTTCACCCGCGGAGCCCCCCTCCTCCCCGTCGCCGAGCTCGACACCCGCCGCTCGGTCACCCAGCTGCGCAACGGCGCGGGCGTGACGCTCGTGGAGATCGCCGACGACCGGGTCAAGGGCACCGTGCTCGGCGAGGAGCCGCACGTCGAGCGCTGGCGCGAGGTCGAGGCCGAACTGGGCACGGGCAACGGGAAACTGCTGGAGAAGGTCGGCAAGCGGCTCCGCAAGGCCGGGGCGAGCCCCGCCGGATCGGCCAGCAAGCTGGCCCGCCTGCTCGGCGCCGCCCGGGGGATACCCGAGGTCCGGGTCGCCAAGACCGGGAAGGGGAGCGCGGGCGAGGTCGTCATCGGACACCTGTCCTCCCAGGTGGCGACCCTGCTCTCGCATGACCCCCGGGTACGGCGGGCCGAGCCGGACGCCGTGCACCAGATGCGCGTGGCCTGCCGCCGGATGCGCAGCGTGCTCAAGTCCTTCAGGAAGGTCGTCGAGAACACCGAGGCCGTCCAGGACGAGCTCAAGTGGCTGGGCGGGATCCTCGGGGAGGCGCGTGACCTGGAAGTCATCCGGGACCGGTTCTCCCGCACCCTCGACGCCCTGGACGGCGAGCTGATCGTGGGGCCGGTGCGCGCCCGGCTCGGCTCCGACCTGCTGGACAGCGAGCACGAGGCGTACGACCGGATCAGGCAGGCGCTCACCGGCGAACGGTACTTCGCCCTGCTCGACGCCCTCGACGACCTGATCGCCTCCCCCCAGCTCACCAAGGCGGCCGCCAAGCCCGCCGCGACCCTCGAAGCCGTCGCCGCCAAGAGCTGGCGCCGGGTCACCCGCGCCTACGCCGCCGCCCAGGCCATCGAGGACCAGGACAAGCGCGAGACCGCCATGCACGAGGTGCGCAAGGCCGCCAAACGGGCCCGCTACACCGCCGAGGTGCTCGGCATGTCCGAGCTCGCCGACCGGGCGGAGGCCGTACAGGACGTGCTGGGCGCCCACCGGGACGGCATGGTCGCCCAGGAGCGGCTCGCCGCCGAGGCCGGGCGGGCCCGGCAGGCGGGGGAGGACACCTTCACCTACGGCGTCCTGACCGGCCTCGAACGGGCCGGGGCCGAGCGCGCCTCCCGGGAGTTCCCGGACGTGTGGGAGAAGACCGTCCAGGCGGTCGGAAAGCTCCTGTGAGGATCCCCGGGCCCTCAGGTGGTGTAACGGTCCATGCCCACGACCCGGCCACCGGCGTGGTGCAGGACCAGGAACGCGCCCTTGCGCAGGTGCGAGTCGGCGGGCCGCCTGACGACGCCCGAGATCAGCGCGGGGAGCACCTTGCCGTGGCTGCACAGCGCGGCCGGCCGGCCCGCCGCCAGCGTCTCGGTGACCAGGCGGAGCGACGCGTGCGGGTCGTAGCCGGTCTCCGAGAGCAGCGGCTCGTGACGGATCGTCAGCCCCGCCCGCCCGGCGTACGGCTCAAGGGTCTGCACGCAGCGCCTGCTCGGCGAGCTGACCAGCTCCACCGGGCGGTAACCGGCCAGGGCGTCGGCGAGCACCCCGGCCTGGGCCAGGCCGGTCTCATCCAGCGGGCGCAGGTCGTCGTCGCCCTGCCACTCCTGGCGCGAGCCGGCCACGCCGTGCCGGACCAGGAGCAGCGGCGTGGTCGCCAGGGGGAGCGCGGTGAGCGCGCGGAGCAGGCCGGCGTCCCACTCGTAGGTCAGCCGCCGCCGCGCCTCCTCCGGCGGCAGCCAGGCCACCTCGTCGACCTCGTCCCCCCCGGCGTACGGAGCCTCCGAGACCGCCCGCGCCAGCCAGTAGTCGACCCGCTTGAGCCGCCTGCCCTTCATGTAGTGGACCGGCGGCAGCAACCTGCCGAGGACGGCCGTGACCCCCGTCTCCTCGGCCACCTCGCGCAGCGCCCCGCCGATCACGTGCTCGCCGGGTTTCAGCTTGCCCTTGGGGAAGGTCCAGTCGTCGTACTTGGGCCGGTGGACGAGCGCCACCTCGGGAGCCGACTCCTCGCCCCGCCACACCACCGCCCCGGCGGCGCGGATCATGCCGGTCGGATGGACGTCGAGCTCAGTCATCGATGGTCCTCCACCGACGGGTGCCGATCAGGTGGCTCTGCAGGTCGTCACCGGTGTGCCGGGTCCAGGAGCCGTCCGCGTTGAGCCACCACGTCGCCGTGGTGTCCGCCATCGCCCGGTCGAAGAGATCGCCCAGGTAGGCCCGCTGCTGCTGGCTGACGACCTTGACCAACGCCTCCACCCTGCGGTCCAGGTTGCGCCGCATCATGTCGGCGCTGCCGATCCAGATCTCCGGCCGGCGGCCCTGGCCGAACTCGTAGATCCGCGAGTGCTCCAGGAACCGGCCCAGAACGCTCCTGACCCGGATGTTGTCCGACAGCCCCGGGATACCCGGCCGCAGCGTACATACTCCACGCACCCACAGATCCACCGGCACACCCGCCTGCGACGCCCGGTAGAGGGCGTCGATGAGCGGCTCGTCCACCAGGGAGTTCGTCTTCATCCGGATCCTGGCCGGGCGACCCGCCAGCGCGTGGGTGATCTCCCGCTCGATCCTGGCCAGCAGCCCGCCCCGGAGCGAGTGCGGGGCGACCAGCAGCCGCCGGTAGGCCGACTGGTTGGAGTATCCCGTCAGGTGGATGAACAGATCCGTGACATCCTCGCCGACCAGCGGGTCGGCGGTCAGCAGCCCCAGATCCTCGTACATCCGGGCGGTCTTCGGGTTGTAGTTGCCCGTGCCGATGTGACAGTAGCTGCGCAGCTCGCCGGAGGACTCCTGCCGGACGACCAGGGCCAGCTTGCAGTGCGTCTTCAGGCCCACCACCCCGTAGACCACGTGGCATCCGGCCCGTTCCAGCTTCCGCGCCCAGCTGATGTTGGCGTGCTCGTCGAACCGCGCCTTGATCTCCACCACGACGACGACCTGCTTGCCCGCCTCGGCCGCGTCGATCAGCGCGTCCACGATCGGGGAGTCGCCGCTGGTCCGGTAGAGCGTCTGCTTGATGGCCAGCACGTCCGGGTCGGCGGCGGCCTGCTCGATGAAGCGCTGCACGCTCGTGGCGAACGAGTCGTACGGATGATGCAGCAGCACGTCCCGCTCGCGGAGCACCGTGAAGATGTCGTCCTCGACGTGGACGACCTCCGCGGGCACGAACGGGCGGAAGCTCAGCTCCCCCCGGTCCAGGTCGGCGATCGTGTGCAGCCCCGTGAGGTCGAGCGGGCCGGGCAGCCGGTAGATCTCGTGCTCGGCCACGCCCAGTTCCTCGACCAGCAGCTCCAGCACCCCGGGCGTGATGCTGTCCTCCACCTCCAGCCGGACCGGCGGGCCGAAACGACGCTTGAGCAGCTCCTTCTCCAGGGCCTGCATGAGGTTCTCGGTGACGTCCTCGTCCACTTCGAGATCCTCGTTCCGGGTGACCCGGAAGACGTGGTGCTCGACGATCTCCATGCCCTTGAAGAGCTGGCCCAGATGGGCCGCGATCACGTCTTCGAGCGGGACGAACCGGTCCTTGGACGCCGCGACGAAGCGGGGCAGCCGGCTCGGCACCTTCACCCGCGCGAACACCGTGTGACCGGTCGCCGGGTTCCGGACGGTCACGGCGAGGTTGAGAGAAAGACCCGAAATATAGGGGAACGGGTGGGCGGGATCGACGGCTAGGGGCGTCAGCACCGGCCGGATCCGCTCCCGGAACAGCTTGCGCATCTCGGTGCGCTCGTCGCGGTTCAGATCGCTCCAGCGCACGATCACGATGCCCTCGGCGGCGAGCTGAGGGGAGATCCGCTCGTGGAAACAGGCCGCGTGCCGCTGCGCGAGCTCGTCGGCGATGGCGGCGATCCTGGCCAGCTCCTCGCGGGGCTTCATGCCGCTCTTGGTACGCAGCAGCAGGCCGGTGGCCATCCGCCGTTTCAGCCCGGCCACCCGCACCCGGAAGAACTCGTCCAGGTTGCTGGCGAAGATCGCCAGAAACCGGACCCGTTCCAGCAGCGGCAGGGACGGGTCCTCGGCCAGCTCCAGGACGCGCTGGTTGAACTGGAGCCAGCTCTCCTCCCGGTTGAGGAAACGCTCCTGTGGCAGAGGCGGACCTTCTGGGGTGGGGTGCACGGGTTCGGCGGACATATGACCAGAATGCCCGCTTTTGTTGAACGGAACGTTAACTTCGGCTCAACGGCTGCTGTTGCTTGCCCGCTCGGCCGCCCTGGCCTCCCGGACGCGGACCCGCTCCAGCTCACGCTGCTCGCGTTCACGGGCCTTCTCGGCCTCGCGCAGCTGCCGGAGCTCGCGCTCGCGCGCCCTCTCCTGCTCCTTCAGCTCGCGCTCGCGGACCTTCTCCTGCTCGCGCGCCAGCTTCTCGGCCTCCCGCTGTTCGCGCTCGCGGATCTTCTCCAGCTCCTTCAACTCCCGCAGCCGCACCCTCTCGGCCTCGCGCGCCAGCTTCTCGGCCTCCCGGAGCTCGCGTTCGCGGATCTTCTCCTGCTCCTTCAGCTCGCGCTCGCGGGCCTTCTCCTGCTCGCGCGCCAGCTTCTCGGCCTCCCGGAGCTCACGCTCCCTGGCCCGCTCCCGCTCCCGCAGCTCCTTCTCGGTCGGACGCGGGACGACGGGCGCCCGCCGCTCCTCGACCACCCGGGAACCGGAGGTCAGCCGGGGCCGGGGGTTCAGCCCCGTCAACCCGTTCCACGCGAGGTTGACCAGGTGCGCGGCCACCTCCTCGCGCGACGGCCGCCGCACGTCCAGCCACCACTGGCCGGTCAGCGCCACCATCCCGACCAGCATCTGCGCGTACATCGGGGCGAGCTTCGGGTCGTAACCGCGTGTGGCGAACTCGTCGACCATGACATCCTCGACCTGGCTGGCGATGTCGTTGATCAGGCTGGCGAACGTGCCCGTCCCCGACGCCGCGTGCGAGTCGCGGACCAGGATCCGGAACCCCTCGCTGTTCTCCTCCACATAGGCCAGCAGCGCCAGCGCGGCCCGCTCCAGCTTCACCAGCGCGTGCGAGGCCGACAGCGCCTCGGTCACCATGCCGAGCAGCTTCTGCATCTCCCGGTCGACGACGACGGCGTAGACCCCCTCCTTGCCGCCGAAGTGCTCGTAGACCACCGGCTTGGAGACATTGGCGGTCGCCGCTATCTCCTCGACCGACGTCCCGTCGAACCCCTTCTCCGCGAACAGGGTCCGGCTGATCTGGATCAGCTGCTCCCGGCGTTCCTTACCGGTCATCCGTCGTCGAGGTTCGCTCACAGTTCTCATAATGACGGTTCCGGCCGACGAAACGGGATGCCCGCCGGACCGGACCGCCGGAGCGGGACGATCGGCGGGCAACGCCGCGCGGGCCGGGCCGGCGAGGGAAAGACGGCCGGCGGAGACGGGAGGCCCGGCATGCCCGTGAGGGGCAGGGGGCCCGGCGGAACCGGTGTCGCCAGAGAGCCCGCTATGGTCAGGAGGCAATGCGCTTCGCCGCCAGTCGCTCGGGGGTGGGCCAGCGGACGTCGTGGGCCCAGCCGAACTTCTCGAACCAGCGGATCATCCCGGCGCTCAGGTCGATCTGACCCTTCAGCGCGCCGTGGCGGGCGCACGTCGGGTCGGAGTGGTGCAGGTTGTGCCAGGACTCGCCGAATGACGGGATGGCCAGCCACCACACGTTCCGCGACTTGTCACGCGACTCGAAGGCCTCCTCGCCGAAGACGTGGCAGATGGAGTTGATCGACCAGGTCACGTGGTGGAGCAGGCCGATGCGGACCACGGTGCCCCAGAAGAAACCGGTCGCCGCGCCCTGCCACGACCAGGTCAGCAGGCCGCCCAGCACCGCCGGAGCCACCAGCGAGAAGATCGCCAGCGCCGGGAACCACTTGTGCAGCTTGATGATGTCCGGGTCCTTGACCAGGTCGGGGGCGTACTTCTCGCGGTTGGCGCGGGTGGGCTCGAACAGCCAGCCCATGTGCGCCCAGAGCAGTCCCTTGGCCATCGACCAGAAGCCGGGCCCGAACCGCCACGGCGAATGCGGGTCGCCCTCCTTGTCGGAGAACTTGTGGTGCTTGCGGTGGGTGGCCACCCAGTCCAGCACGGACATCTCCAGCGACAGGCTGCCCGCGATGCCCAGCGCGAGCTTCAGCGGGCGCTTCGCCTTGAACGAGCCGTGCGTGAAGTAACGGTGGAAACCGACGGTGACGCCCATCCCGGAGATCACGTAGAAAACGGCGGCGATCGCGACGTCGGTCCAGCTCAGCAGACCCCATCCCCAGGCGACGGGGACGGCGACGGCCAGGGCGACCAGCGGCGCCCCCACGACCACACCGAAGGTGATGAGCTCGGGAGTGGTCTTCAGCTCCGGATCGATGTCCGGCTTGGGGCCCGGGGTGGGACGTTCCGTGGTGACTGTCATGCGCTACCTCGCGGTTCGAGAAGGATGGAGCTTTTGTCCGGCTACGGAACCGTAACCTACGCCAGAGTAAGTTAGGAATGGCCGAGAGCCAACACGACTTCGCTGGGAATTTCCTGGCACCGGCGAACCTTGCCTCCGGCCTCTCTGACCTGCTACAGAACTCGCCCTACGTCTGCCCTCGTCGCCGGCCCCTAATCCACCCCTCCACCACCGGGCCGCCCCGGAGAGCGGCCGGCCCGGTGGCCCGGTCCCCTCGCCTCCCATCCGCCTCTCCCGCGACGCACACCTTGCGACCGCTCCTTTAAGTGATCGCTTGATAGCCTAAAGTCATTAGAACTAGAGTTTGCATATGACCCGACCCCCCGGGAGCTCGCCCGGTTCGAAGAGCTCCGCCGTCAAGCCGCCGCCCTGCGCGCACAGGGCGGATCGTGGATGCAGATCGGGAGATTCTGGTGCTGGGTGCGGTGGCCTACTGGTGTGAGGGCACGAAGAACAAGCCTGGACGTCAGCGTGATCGAGTGGTTTTCGTCAACAGTGATCCTGGGTTGATTAAGGTCTTCCTGTGTTTCCTCGATGTGGCCCGGGTCGCTCCGGAGGGCCGGGTCTTCCGCGTGATGATCCATGAGAGTGCCGACGTGGAGGCGGCTCACGTGTACTGGCTGGAGGTCGCGGGGCCGAGGCCCGTCTGCTCGGCAGGCCGACCCTGAAGCGTCACAATCCGAATACGGTCCGTCACAATATTGGAGAGGGTTATCACGGCTGCCTCCGGGTCGAGGTGCGCCGTTCCTCGTGGCTCTACCGACGGGTCGAGGGGTGGATGGCAGGGTTGACGGCTGATCTATGGAGGGGCGAGTCATCCGGCTTATCGGTAAGGTGGAGACGGGTCGGTTCTGTCAGGTGGTGGACCTGCCGGATCCGTCCAGGTGATCCGGCATTGGGTAATTGGCAGCCCCCAAGGTTTTGGTCCTTGTTGTCCAGGTTCGAGTCCTGGTGCCGGAGCTGTGATTTTTGTCCTGTTTGTGGGACGGCAGGTTGGCTGGGTGGATCCCGGCCTGGCAGGTATCCTCGCGTTGTCGAGTGGGTGACAGTGCGGTGCCCGGAAGGTAGCCGTACGTCATCCCGCTTCGCCATGTCTCAATCGCGATGCCGAGGGAGCCTCGTCCGTGAGTGTGCCGCGCCCGGCCGCCGTCATCGTCCTCGCCGCAGGCGAGGGCACCCGGATGAAATCGAAAACACCCAAGATCCTGCACGAGCTGTGCGGTCGCACCCTGGTGGACCACATGCTCACCGCCGCTCGAGGTCTCGAACCCGAGCGGCTCATTGTTGTCATCGGTCATGGACGGGAGCGGGTCGGCGCGCATCTGGCGCTCACCAGTCCTGATGCGCAGACCGTGGTCCAGGCCGAGCAGCGGGGCACGGGGCATGCGGTCAGGACCGTTCTGGAAGCGGTCGGGGCCGTCGAGGGCACGGTGCTGGTGACCTACGGGGACACGCCGCTGCTGCGGACGGGTACTCTCGCCGGGTTGCTGGAGCGGCACGCCGGGGAGGGCAACGCCGTCACGGTTCTCACCGCCGAGGTGCCGGACCCGCATGGGTACGGGCGGATTGTCCGTGACGCGTCCGGTGCGGTGCTGGAGATCGTCGAGGAGAAGGACGCGACCGGGGAGCAGCGGGCGATCCGGGAGATGAACTCGGGGGTCTACGCCTTCGACGGCATCCTGCTGGCCGATGCGGTGAAGCGGGTCTCGGCCTCCAACGCGCAGGGTGAGGAGTACCTCACGGATGTCCTGTCGATCCTGCGCCGGGACGGTCACCGGGTGGGCGCGTACGTCGCGGCCGACCATGTGGAGGTCGAGGGCGTCAACGACCGGGTTCAGCTGGCGTTCGCGCGCAAGGTGCTCAACTCCCGGTTGCTGGAGGCGCACATGCGGGCGGGTGTGACGGTGGTGGACCCGGACAGCACGTGGGTGGACGTGGACGTCGTTCTGGAGCAGGACGTGGTTCTTCATCCGGGCACGCAGTTGCGCGGCCGTACGTCGGTGGGCGAGGGGGCCGAGGTCGGGCCGGCGACCACGTTGACGGACACGGTGGTCGGCGAGGGCGCGGTGGTGCGCAACGCCGTCTGCGAGGGGGCGGAGATCGGCCCGGAGGCCGTGGTGGGGCCGTACGCCTATCTGCGTCCGGGCACCGTGCTGGCCCGCAGGGCGAAGGCCGGGACGTACGTCGAGATGAAGAACGCCCGGGTGGGTGAGGGCTCGAAGGTCCCGCACCTGACGTATGTGGGTGACGCCACGCTCGGGGCCGGGGTGAACATCGGCGCCTCGTCGGTCTTCGTCAACTACGACGGGGTCGACAAGCATCACACGACGGTGGGCGACCACGCGTTCGTGGGGTGCGACACCATGCTCGTCGCGCCGGTGAACATCGGCGACGGCGCATTCACCGCCGCGGGCTCGGTCATCGCCAGCGACGTCCCTGCGGGGGCGATGGGGGTGGCGCGGGCGCGGCAGCGCAACATCGAAGGGTGGACGGTGCGCAAGCGGCCGGGCACCAGATCGGCGGAGGCGGCGCAGCGTGCCGCCGAGGCCGGAGATCAGCAGGGGAGCACCTCCGAATGAGCAGCATCAAGCAGACCGGCGAGAAGAAGATGATGTTTTTCTCCGGGCGCTCGCATCCGGCCCTGGCGGAGGAGGTGGCCAGCCATCTGGGGGTCGAGCTCACGCCGACGACGCTGCGTGACTTCGCGAACGGTGAGATCTACGCGCGATACCAGGAGTCGGTGCGCGGGAGTGACGCGTTCGTCATCCAGAGTCACACCGAGCCCATCAACAAGTGGATCATGGAGCAGCTGATCATGGTGGACGCGCTCAAGCGCGCCTCCGCCAAGCGGATCACCGTGGTCATGCCGTTCTTCGGCTACGCCCGTCAGGACAAGAAGGGCCGGGGTCGTGAGCCCATCACCGCCCGGCTGATGGCGGACCTGTTCAAGACGGCGGGCGCCGACCGGCTGATGTCGATCGATCTGCACACCTCGCAGATCCAGGGGTTCTTCGACGGCCCGGTGGACCACCTGTTCGCGATGCCGGTGCTGGTCAACTACCTGAAGGACAAGATCGACCTGGCCAACACCACGGTCGTCTCGCCGGACACCGGCCGGGTGCGGCTCTCGGAGCGCTGGGCCGACACGCTGGCCACGCCGCTGGCGTTCATCCACAAGCGCCGTGATCTGGACGTGGCCAACCAGGTGAAGGTGAACGAGGTCGTCGGCAAGGTGCGGGGCCGTACGTGTGTGCTGATCGACGACATGATCGACACCGCGGGAACGATCTGCAAGGCCGCGGACGCGCTCTACGAGCAGGGCGCGACGGACGTGATCGTGGCCGCCACGCACGCGGTGTTCTCCGACCCGGCGGTGGACCGCCTGAAGAACTCGCGGGTCTCGGAGGTCATCGTCACCAACACGTTGCCGCTGCCCGAGGAGAAGACGTTCGACAAGCTGACCGTGCTGTCGATCGCCCCGGTCATCGCGCGTGCGATCACCGAGGTGTTCAGTGACGGTTCGGTGACGAGCATGTTCGAGGGCGACTGCTGAAAGCCCTGCCCGGGGGCCGGCGGTCCCCCGGGGCCTTTCCCGGGCCCGCGGGCGGGGCGGAGCGCTGCCGCGGGCAGGATAGGCTGTAAAGGTTGCGCGCGCTCGTAACGCCTTCCGCTAGGGCGGGTGAGGGGGAGCGCGCCTGTCCACCGTCGACGATCCCTAGGAGATCCGCCGTGTCCGAGGTAGCCATCAAGGCCGAGCAGCGTACCGCTTTCGGCAAGGGCGCCGCCCGTAAGATCCGCCGTGAGCACAAGGTGCCCGTCGTCCTGTACGGGCACGGCACGGATCCGCAGCACCTGACCCTGCCGGGCCACGAGCTGCTGCTCGCCCTGCGCACGCCGAACGTCCTGATCCGCCTGGAGGGCGCGGTGAGCGAGCTCGCGCTGCCCAAGGGCGTCCAGCGCGACCCGCTCAAGGGTTTCCTGGAGCACGTCGACCTGCTCCTGGTCAAGCGTGGCGAGAAGGTGACCGTGGACATCCCCGTCACCATCGCGGGCGAGGTGGCCGACGGCATCCTCGACCAGCAGATGGTCAGTGTCTCGGTCGAGGCCGAGGCGACGCACATCCCCGAGGGTGTCGAGGTCAGCGTCGAGGGCCTGGAGGTGGGTGCGCAGGTAACCGCCGGTGACCTGAAGCTGCCCAAGGGCGCGACGCTGGCCGCCGACCCGGAGGCCATGGTGCTGGTGGTCTCCGCCGCGCCGACCGCCGAGGCCGTCGAGGGTGAGGCCGCCGAGGCTCCGGCCGAGAGTGCGGCCGCCGAGGCTCCGGCCGAGGGCGAGGCCGCCGAGGCCGCCGAGTAACGGCGTTCTCTGCTAGACCTGTCAGGGCAGCCCGGTCCCGGGCTGCCCTGACGCGCATGTGAGGTCGTACATGGGTTCGCTGTGGACGTGGGTGCGACAGGGACGCCGTGGACACGATGGAGACGAAGGGGTGCCGGCCGTGGACCGCTGGCTGGTGGTGGGTCTGGGGAATCCCGGGCCGGAATATGCGGGGAACCGGCACAACGCGGGGTTCATGGTGCTGGACGAGCTGGCCGCGCGGGCGGGTGAGCGGTTCAAGGCGCACAGGTCGCGGGCCGAGGTCCTGACGGGCCGGGTGGCGGGTGCTCCGGCGGTCCTGGTCAAGCCCCTGTCGTTCATGAATCTCTCGGGTGGTCCGGTCAAGGCCGTCGCCGACTTCTACAAGGTCGACCCGGCCCACGTGATCGTCGTCCATGATGAGCTGGATGTCCCGTACGGAGCGCTCCGGGCCAAGCTGGGCGGTGGTGACAACGGCCACAACGGCCTGAAGTCGATCACGAAGTCGCTGGGGACGAGGGACTATCTCCGGGTGCGGTTCGGCATCGGGCGTCCGCCCGGCCGGATGGACCCCGCCTCCTACGTCCTCAAGGATTTCGCCACCGCCGAGCGCAAGGATCTGGGCTTCCTCGTCGACCGGGCCGCCGACGTGGTGGAGTCGCTGGTGAAGGCGGGCCTGGAGACGACCCAGAACACCTTCCACGCGGGTGACCTGAAGCCGTCCGGGCCGCCCAGGTAGGGGTGCCCGGACCTCGGCGCTTTCCCCGCCATCCGGGCATGCGGTTCAACTTCCGTAGAGGTAGACGTTTCGGTCTTCAACCTCCGGGGCTTTCCTCCCGTCGATACCATCCCATTGCATTCCGTAGGTGATTGGTTACACGGAGGGAAACGCGTGCGTGACGTGATCGTCGTGCGGGCGGCGCCGGAACAGGTGCTCGCGACCCGTCCGCGGACGCCGGGCTGGGTGCGCGGGCACCGGGTGCGGGCCGTCGTCTCCGACGTGGCCGGCGCCTGCCTGGCCGGCGCTCTCGCGTTGTTCGTGCGCTTCGGCGAGGTCACGCCGTACGTCGCGCCCTATGTGGTGCTGAGCGCGGCGCTGCCCGTGGTGTGGGTGTGCGCGGTCGCGCTGAACCGGGCCTACGAGCCCCGTCTGATCGGGCTGGGCCCGGAGGAGTTCCAGCGGGTCATCCAGTGCGGGTTCATGCTGACCGCGGCGCTCGCCGTCGGCGCCTACGTGACCAAGACCGATGTGGCGCGGGGTTACGTCGTGCTGGCGGTCCCGCTGACCACCGCCCTGACCCTGCTCGGGCGGTACGGCCTGCGCCGGACGCTGCACCGCAGGCGGGCGCGCGGCGGGTGCATGCGGCGGGTCGTCGCGGTGGGGCACCGTACGGCGGTCGCCGAGCTGGTCGACCGGTTCCGCCGGGAGCCGTACCACGGCATGAAGGTCGTGGGGGCCTGCACGCCGTACATCGGCGTGGCCGAGGTGGAGGGGGTCCCGGTCCTGGGCGGTTTCGCCGATGTGGCGCTCGCGGTGGGGCAGGTCGAGGCCGACACCGTGGCGGTGCTGGCCTGCCCGGAGATGGACGGGCTGGCGCTGCGCCGGCTGGCCTGGCAGCTGGAGAAGACGCACACCGATCTCGTGGTCGCCCCGGCGCTGATGGAGGTGGCCGGGCCGCGGACCACGATCCGCCCGGTCGCGGGCCTGCCGCTGCTGCACGTGGAGCATCCGGAGCTGGTCGGTATGCGCCAGGTGGTCAAGAACCTGTTCGACCGGTTCGTCGCCGGGGTGCTGCTGGTCGCGCTGCTGCCGTTGCTGCTGGGGCTGGCGCTGGCGGTGCGCCTGTCGGGCCCGGGCCCGGTGCTGTTCCGGCAGACGCGGGTGGGCCGGGACGGCGAGGAGTTCACGATCTACAAGTTCCGGACGATGGCGGTGGACGCCGAGCGGCGGAAGATCGGGCTGGTGAGCGACGGCGGGGGCGTGCTGTTCAAGATCCGGGAGGATCCGCGGGTGACCGCGCTGGGCGCGCGGCTGCGCCGTCATTCCCTGGACGAGCTTCCGCAGCTGATCAACGTGCTGTTCGGGCACATGTCGCTGGTGGGCCCCCGGCCGCCGCTGCCCGAGGAGGTCGCCCGGTACGGCGACGACGTGCGGCGCAGGCTGGTGGTCAAGCCCGGGATGACCGGGCTGTGGCAGGTGAGCGGGCGGTCCGATCTGAGCTGGGAGGAATCGGTCCGGCTCGACCTGCGTTACGTGGAGAACTGGTCCCTCACTTTGGATCTTCAGATCCTGTGGAAGACTTGGTCGGCTGTCGCGCGAGGAGCTGGAGCATACTGATGACGATTCGCGACGATCATGACCTGGCCAGGGACCTTGCGGAGGGCGCCGGAGAGCTGCTGCTGGCCCTCCGGGAGAAGGAGGGCTTCGGGGACCCGTCCGGGCTGCGCGCCGAGGGTGACGCGGCCTCGCACCGGTTCCTGATGGAGGCGCTGGCGCGGTTGCGTCCGAGTGACAGTGTGCTCTCGGAGGAGGCGACCCAGCAGGAGCGGCTCGATCCCCGGCGGCTCCGGGCCGACCGGGTGTGGATCGTCGACCCGCTGGACGGCACGCGTGAGTTCGCCGAGGAGGGCCGGTCCGACTGGGCGGTCCATGTGGCGCTCTGGGAACGCGGCGAACTGGTCGCGGGGGCGGTGGCGCTGCCCGCCCAGGGCAGGACGCTGTTCACCGGTGAGCCGCCCGTGCTGCCGCCGCTCCGGGCGGAGGCGAGGTCGCGCCTCGCGGTCAGCCGGACCCGGCCGCCGGAGTTCGTGCGCAACCTCGCCCATCTCGTCGGCGCCGACCTGGTGCCGATCGGGTCGGCGGGCGCGAAGATCTCCGCGGTGCTCACCGGGGACGTCGAGGCCTACGTCCACGCCGGCGGCCAGTACGAATGGGACTCCGCCGCGCCGGTCGCCGTGGCGTTGGCCTCCGGAGCCCACGCGAGCAGGATCGACGGTTCGCCCCTGACCTACAACCAGGGCAACCCCTCACTACCGGATATTCTGGTTTCCCTACCTGGACTGGCGTCAACGCTGCTCGCCGGCATCCGGGATCTGCACCGATAGAGGAAGACCCTCTCATCCCCGAGGAGAGTCAGATGCTCCAGCGCGACTACACCACGTCGCAGCTCGATGTCCTCGAAGCGGAGGCCATCCACATCATGCGTGAGGTGGCGGCCGAGTTCGAGCGTCCGTGTCTGCTCTTCTCGGGAGGCAAAGACTCCATCGTGATGCTCCGCATCGCGGAGAAGGCGTTCTGGCCCGCGCCGATCCCGTTCCCGCTGATGCACGTGGACACCGGGCACAACTTCCCCGAGGTCATCGAGTTCCGCGACCGCCGGGTCGAGGAGCTGGGCGCGCGCCTGGTCGTGGCGTCCGTCCAGGACTCCATCGACGCCGGGCGGGTGGTGGAGGAGACCGGCCGCCGGGCCTCCCGCAACCGGCTGCAGACCACCACGCTGCTGGACGCCATCGAGGAGCACGAGTTCGACGCCGTGTTCGGCGGAGCGCGGCGCGACGAGGAGAAGGCCCGCGCCAAGGAGCGGGTGTTCTCCTTCCGTGACGACTTCGGCCAGTGGGACCCGAAGAACCAGCGGCCCGAGCTGTGGAACCTGTACAACGCCAAGATCCGCAAGGGTGAGCACATCCGGGTGTTCCCGCTGTCCAACTGGACCGAGCTCGACATCTGGGACTACATCCGCCGCGAGGGCATCGAGATCCCGTCGATCTACTTCGCGCACACCCGCAAGGTGTTCGAGCGCGACGGCATGCTGCTGGCCGACAACCCGTGGATCACCCGGGGCGACGACGAGCCGGTCTTCGAGGCCGTGGTGCGCTACCGCACGGTGGGCGACGCCACCTGCACCGGGGCGGTGCAGTCGAGCGCCGCGACGGTCGAGGAGATCATCGAAGAGATCGCCGCCACCCGGATCACCGAGCGTGGCGCCACCCGCGCCGACGACCGCGCCTCCGAGGCCGCGATGGAAGACCGCAAGAGGGAAGGCTACTTCTGATGGACATTCTTCGCTTTGCCACTGCGGGAAGCGTCGACGACGGAAAGTCGACCCTGATCGGCCGGTTGCTCTTCGACTCCAAGGCGATCTTCGAGGACCAGCTGGAGGCGGTCGAGCGCACCTCCCGCGACCGCGGTACGGAGTACACCGACCTGTCGCTGCTCACCGACGGCCTGCGGGCCGAGCGGGAGCAGGGCATCACGATCGACGTGGCCTACCGCTACTTCGCCACGCCGCGGCGCAAGTTCATCATCGCCGACACCCCGGGCCACATCCAGTACACCCGGAACATGGTCACCGGCGCCTCCACCGCGGACCTGGCGATCATCCTGATCGACGCCCGCAAGGGCGTGCTGGAGCAGTCGCGGCGGCACGCGTTCCTGACGACCCTGCTGCGGGTGCCGCACCTGGTGCTGGCCGTCAACAAGATGGACCTCGTCGACTACTCCGAGGAGCGCTTCGAGGAGATCCGCGAGGAGTTCACCGCGTTCGCCTCCAAGCTGAACGCGCCCGACCTGACGTTCATCCCGATCTCGGCGCTGCTCGGCGACAACGTGGTGTCCCGCTCGGAGAACATGCCCTGGTACAACGGGTCGTCTCTCCTGCACCACCTGGAGAACGTGCACATCGCCTCCGACCGCAACCTCGTCGACGTGCGCTTCCCCGTGCAGTACGTCATCCGCCCCCAGCGGGCCACCGATCCGGCCCTGCACGACTATCGCGGTTACGCGGGCCAGGTGGCCGGAGGCGTGCTGAAGCCGGGGGACGAGGTCATGCACCTGCCGTCCGGCCTGAGCACCCGCATCGCCTCGATCGACACCTACGACGGCCCGGTGGAGGAGGCGTTCCCGCCGATGTCGGTCACCCTCCGGCTGGAGGACGACATCGACATCTCGCGCGGCGACATGATCTGCCGCCCGAACAACCAGCCGCACGCCGCCCAGGAACTGGAGGCGATGGTCTGCTGGATGACCGACGCGAGCAAGCTGGGCCCGCGCACCAAGCTGACCATCAAGCACACCACCAGGACGGCGCGGGCGCTGGTGCGCGACCTGCACTACCGGCTGGACGTCAACACCCTGCACCGTGACGAGGGGGCGCAGTCCCTCGGCCTCAACGAGATCGGCCGCGTCTCGCTCCGGGTCACCCAGCCGCTGTTCGTCGACGACTACGCGAGGAACCGCCTCACCGGCGGCTTCATTCTCGTGGACGAGTTCACCAACAACACCGTCGGCGCCGGCATGATCGTCGACGCCCGCTAGCGTCCGACCCCCGGATCTCCGCTCCGCCGTCCCCGCTCGCCGCTGTGCGGGCGGGGACGGCGGGCGTCGTCATGCGGTTTCCACGGCATGGCCGTACGGTGCCCGTGGCATGACGTTCATGATCACTGGAGTGGGGCCGTAGGTAGATTGTTTGACCTTTCACTGACTGGCCGGTTACTCTCCGCGCTAGGGTCGGCACGTTCCGTATCCGTCGTGGTGAGGATTCGTGCCTGTGCCTACCAGCCCGTCCCCTGTCCGGGTCGTTTTCCTGGGCGGTCTCGGCCGTAGCGGCACCACGCTGCTGGAGCGGCTGCTGGGCGAGGTCCCCGGGATCGCCGCGCTCGGCGAGGTGGTCCACCTCTGGGATCGGGGCGTGCTGGCCGGTGAGGCCTGCGGGTGCGGCGAGCCGTTCGGCACGTGCCCGTTCTGGCTCCGGGTCGGCGACACGGCGTTCGGCGGGTGGTCCCCGGAGCGGGCCGAGCGCATGCTCGCGCTCCGGTGGCGGGTCGACCGCACCCGGCGGATCCCCGCTCTGGCCGCCCTCCTCGCCGGTGAGAACGTCGGCGCGGGCGCCACCGGGTGGTCTCTGGAGGAGCCCACCGAACTGGAGGAGTACGCCGCCGTCTACCGCCGCCTCTACGACGCGGCGGGCGAGACCGCCGGCTGCTCCGTCGTCGTCGACTCCAGCAAACACGCCTCCCTGGCCTTCTGCCTGGCCGTGGCCGGGGCCGACGTGCACGTCGTGCACGTCGTGCGCGACCCCCGCGCGGTCGCCCACTCCTGGTACCGGCAGGTTCCCCGGCCCGAGGACGGCGCACCCATGACCCGCTGGCCGCCCGCCCGGACCTCGCTGCACTGGCTGGCCCAGAACCTCGGTCTCGAACTCCTGGCCCGCCGGGGCGTGCCGGTCACCCGGGTCCGCTACGAGGACCTGCTGGCCGACCCCGCCCGGACCCTCGGGCACCTGGTCACGGGACTCGGCCTGGGACCACCGCCGCTCGGCTTCCTCGACGGCGGCGTGGCCGAGCTCTCACCCGCACACACCGTCTCGGGCAACCCCATGCGTTTCACGGTGGGCCGCGTCGAGCTCACCCGGGACGACCGCTGGCGCACCGCGGCCGCAGCCCGGCACCTGCGCCTGGTCACCGCACTGACCTGGCCACTCATGATCCGATACGACTATTCCTGGAGGTTCCGATGAGTCCATCGGTGGGTGTGGTCATCCCCACCCGGGGACACCGGCCCCGCCAGTTACGCGCGGCCGTACGCGCCGCCCTGGCGCAGGACTACCCGGGCCCCGTCGAGATCGTCGTCGTCGTCGACGGCGCCGACCCGGCGCCGGTCATCGAGCAGGTGGCCGACCTCCTCGCCGGCCGGGCCATGGCGCTGCGCAGCACCGCCACGCCCGAACGCGGCGTCCGAGTGCTCGGAAACCGGCTCGCCCCCGGCCTGCCCGGTGCCCGCAACACCGGCATCGCGGCCCTCGGCACCGACCTGGTGGCCTTCTGCGACGACGACGACCAGTGGCTGTCGGGCAAACTGGCCGCCCAGGTCGCGGCGTTATCGGCGGAACCCGCGGCGGAGTTCGCGAGCTGCGCCATCGAGGTCGAGTACGGCTCCCGCCGGATCCCGCGCCGGGCCGGCACCCGCCGGGTGACCCACCGGCACCTCGTGCGCTCCCGCATGGCGATGGTCCACTCCTCCACGTTCCTGTTCCGGCGGGGAGCGCTCTGGGTGGACGAAAGCGCCCCCGGCGGCCAGAACGAGGACTGGGACCTGGCCCTGCGTGCCGCCGGGCGGCACCCCATCGTGCACGTCGACCGTCCCCTGGTGCGGGTGTGCTGGGGCGGCTCGACGTACGCCACCCACTGGGCCGACCGGATCGCCGGGCTCGAATGGATGATCGCCCGCCACCCCGAACTGGTCCGGGACCCGCGTGGCGCGGCCCGGATCTACGGGCAGCTCGCCTTCCACCACGCGGCGCTCGGCCGCCGGAGGGAAGCCGGCCGCTGGGCCTGGCGGGCGTTCGCCTCCCGGCACGGCGAGCCCCGGGTGCCGATCGCGCTCGCCGTGGCCCTGGGCCTGATCTCGGCACGGGCCGTCCTGAGCAGGCTGCACCACCACGGACACGGCATATGACGCGGACCGTCACCGCCCACGGTCACACGAGGACCAAGGCGGCGATTCCCCGGCAGCGACCCCGGCCGGACAAGGCGACCCGCAAACGGCTACGCCGCCGCGTGCACGTGGCGGGGCTCGCACTCGACCCGATGACCGAGGGCGAGGTGGTCGACCACGTGATCGCCGCGCTCAAACGCGGCGAGGGCGGCCACATCGTCACCCCGAACATCGACATCAGCCGGGCCGTCTCCCGCGACCCCGACCTGCGCGCGCTCATCGAGGGCGCCGACCTCGCGGTGGCCGACGGCATGCCGCTGGTGTGGGCGGCACGGCTGCTGCGCACCCCGGTTCCCGCCCGGGTCACCGGAGCCGACCTGATCTGGTCCCTGTCGGAGGCCGCGGCCTTCTACCGCTACCCGATCTACCTGCTGGGCGGCCCACCGGGCGTGGCCAGGCAGGCCGCTGCCAGGCTCATCGGCCACTACCCGGCGCTGACCGTCGCCGGAGTGGACGCACCGCCGTACGGGTTCGAGCAGTGCCCGGAGAGCTACGCCAGGGTGCGGGAGGCGGTGCTGGCCGCCGCGCCCCGGCTGGTCTTCGTCGGACTCGGCTTCCCCAAGCAGGACCGCCTCATCGCGGCGCTCCGCGAGGATCTGCCCACCACCTGGTTCGTCGGATGCGGGGCGGCCATCTCCTTCACCGCGGGCGCGGTCCGCCGGGCTCCCAGATGGATGCAGCGGGCCGGCCTGGAATGGCTGTTCCGGCTGTACAGCGAACCCGGCCGCCTGGCCCGCCGCTACCTCGCCAACGACCTGCCCTTCGCGCTCCGCCTCCTGACCGTCTCCCTGGTGAAGCGTCTGTTCTCCTGACCCGGTACGGGTGGCAGCGGGAGTCAGCTGTAGGCCAGGTCCAGGACGCGGCGGGCCTCGTCGGGGGACAGGCGGGACCTCGCCTCGGACAGGGCGCGGCGGGAGTCCATCGGGCGGAAGGCCGTGCGGGACAGGCCGTGCCAGGTGAAGTCGCGGGTGGGGGAGGTGGGGGCCGTGCAGGCGCGGGAGATGCGGGACTCGGCGCGGGGGCTCCAGGCCAGGTCCGCCCACTCGTACAGTCGGCGGAAGCCCCGGAGCGGGTCGGCGGCCAGTTCCTCGTAGGAGACCAGGAGGATCTCCGAGTGGCGGGCGGCCAGGTCGGTGACGACGGCGGTGGAGACCCGCCAGAGCGCGGCGGCCTTGGCCAGGCGGTCCTGGGAACCCACCAGCGGGCGCAGTTCCTCCACCCGGGGGTGGTCGCGGACCAGTGAGGGCTGTTCCAGCAGTTCGTGGAAGTACACCGTCCAGCCGAGCCGCTGCCAGCTGCCGGTGAAGGCCACCGGGTCGCGGATCAGGACGATCACCCGGCAGCCCAGCCGTTCGGCGAACCAGCCCGCCGACAGCAGCGCGAACGGGTCGTCGAGCAGTGCCCGGCGGCCGGTCAGGCGGCCGAAGGTGAACGCGGTGCCGTACCGGAGCATCCGGGCCAGGTCGTACGGCGCGCGGTTGCGGCGCAGCTCGGCCAGGAACCGGTAGCGCAGCGTCACCGTGTCGGTGAAGGCCCGCAGCCACACCTCGTCGTCGTCCGCGCTGATGTACTGGAAGCGGTGGGTGACGTCGGCGTTGAGCACGCCGGGGGAGCGGCCGGGGCGGGGCAGCGGGTTGAGCGGTTCGTTGACGTAGACCAGCTCGCCGCCCGCCGCGAGCATCCGGCCCGTCCAGCTCGTGCCGCTCCTGGGCAGTCCGGTCACCAGTACGGGGGTCATCGGCACCTCCTGGATGCGAGGGCGGGCGTGCCGGTGCGCTCCCGCCAGGGCGTACATGCGGGCAGGGTGTGGGGTCCGAACGGACGCAGGCCGTAGTGGCGGTGCAGCCGCCACAGCGGCAGCAGGTTCTTGGTCAGCACGCCTGCGGACCAGCCGAGGGCCGCTCCGAGCGCGCCGAGTGCGGGGATCAGCGCCACGTCCAGCGCCACGGTCACGGCCAGGGCGGTGAGCAGGTTCACGAGGCTGGTGCGGGTGTGCCCGGCGGCGGTCAGTGCCACGTCGGCCATGCCGCAGGCAGTGGCGATCATCATGGTGGCGGCGAGCACGAGCGCGACCGGGACGCCGGAGACGTAGGCGCCGTTCTCGCCGAACAGGCCGAGCAGCCACGGGGCGAGTGCGGCGTAGGCGAGCCAGATCGGCCAGGTCAGCAGGGTCAGCCAGGCGGTGGTGGTCTGGTAGAGCCGGCGGGCGCGGGGCAGGTCGCCCTCGGCCAGCGCGCGGACCAGCCGGGGCTGCGCCGCCTGCGCCAGGCCCTGCCCGGCGAGCTGGCCCACGACCTTGAATCGGGTGGCGGCGGTGTAGACAGCCGCCTCGACCGGTCCGGCGAGCGCCGCCACGATCACGATGTCGAACCGCTGGAACACCGCCTGTACGGCCGCCGCCGCCGACCTCGGCCAGGTGTGCCGCCACAGCTCGCGGGCGGCGTCCCGGGAACGCGGTGCGCGGGGCAGCCTCCGGCGCAGCCAGAGCGCGGCCAGCAGGACCGCCGGCGGGTACGGCAGCGCCCACGCCGCGAGCAGGAGGGCCAGGCCGGGGACGCCGGGCTCCCCGGGGAGGACCGGGAGCACCAGGGCGATGAGGGTCAGCTGACCCAGCGGGCGGAGGAGGCCGTCCAGGAGCGCCGTGAGCCGCATCGTGCGCAGCCCTCTGGTGGCCGCGACCAGAACGTCGAAGCACACGATGGCGGGGAGCGCGAGTGCCGCCACGAGGACGGCGCCGGGCGCTCCCGCCGGGACGACCTCTCCGGGCGGGACGGTGCCTCCGGCGGCGGCCACGATGATGATCACGGTGGCGGTCGCGACGGCAGCGGAGAGGAGGAGGACCGGGACGAGGGCCGCGCGGAGGTAGGCGGTGGCGAGCCCGGAGCCGTCCCGGCGGGTGCGGGCGAGGAAGTGGACCAGCCCGTTGCCCGCGTCCAGCCGGAGGATCCCGGCGGTCATCAGGCAGAGCGCGGTCGCCGTGAAGAACGTGCCCGCCGTCTCCTGCGTGGTGGAGCGGGTGAGCAGCACCACCGTGAGGAGCTGCGTGGCGGCGCTGACTCCGGCCCCGGCCAGCCCGGCCAGTCCGTGCCTGGCCAGACCGCCGAGCGCGGGGTCGTTCAGCGCCGCCACGAGGGGTCCGCGCCGAGCCACCGGGCCAACCGGGCGTCGGACTCCGCGAAGTGCTCGCTCAGCTCCCGGCGGAGCGAGGAGGGCATCGGCGCGGGCCGGGGGCGGGCGTTGTGCCGTTCGAACACCGGGTCGCCGAGGTGCGGCAGCCCGAGGAACGCCAGCACCCGGTCGTAGACGACCTCCGGCCGGGTGAAGAAGCATCCGCTGTCCAGCACAAGCATGCGGTCCCGGCCGACCAGCCGTTCCAGCCGGTCGAGCTGTTCGGCGTAGCGGCCCCTGGCCAGGTAGGCGTGGTGGCGGTGGGCGTGGCTGGCGGAGTGGGGGGCGGCGGTCAGGGCGTCGGCCGCTCCCGCCAGCCGTTGCTCCTCCAGCTCCACGGCTCTGGCGAATGAGGCCTCGGTCTCGAATCCCCGGGCCAGCTCGTGGGCGTGGGCGGAGAACGCCCGCTCGACCGGGTCGCGGACCAGCACGATCAGCTTGACCCCTGGCAGGTCCTCGGCGATGCGGGCGGGGGCCAGCGGGTGGAACAGGTAGTACGGCGAGGACTCGAAGGCCTGGGCCCGGTAGCCGTACCGGCGGGCCAGGCGGGAGGCCGCCGCCCGTAACGGGAAGTGCGCCCGGTACCACGGCAGGCCCCGGTCGTAGGCCATGTCGAAGTAGTGCACGCCCTTGTGCAGGACCGGTTTGAGCGCCAGCGGGTGCTGGGTGAGCGCCCGGTAGAGCGAGGTCGTGCCGGAGCGCTGCGCGCCGATGATCAGGAAGGCGGGCAGGACCCGGCTTCCGGAGGTGAGACGTCCCGCGGCCCGGGACGCGGCGTGGGCGGAGCGCTTCAGCGTGGGCATCACACCAAGACCTCCTGGGCGTCGACGACGGGGTTGAGCCAGCGCGCGGGCGGGCCGAGCGGCTCGTGGCCGTCGGCGGCGTGCCGCTCGGCCAGCGCGATCAGGTAGTGGACCGCGGTCAGCCGGGCCTCGGCGGCCGAGAGCCCGAACGGGGCCAGGATCGGCAGAGCCTGGGCCAGGCAGGCCCGGGCGGCGACGGCGGGTTTCATCCGGCGCAGGGCGGACTGGAAGAAGTGGTGCAGGGCGTCGAAGCCGAGCGGCACCCCGGTGGCGAACCGCTCCCAGTCCCACACCAGGAGCCGTCCGTCCGGGCCGCGCGCGATGTTCCACGGGCAGAAGTCGCCGTGCGAGGCGTATTTCTCCTCGCAGACCGTGCTGATCTCGCGGACGGCCTCGGTGAGCAGGTCACGGGGGATCGCGCCGCGCCGCAGGCGGGCGGTCCGGTCCGGTACGGGCAGCGGGGACAGCGCGAGCACCGCCAGGCCGTGCCAGGAGCCGTGATGGAGCACGGTCGGTGGGACCACGGTCTTGAGCGGGAACCCGGCGAGCGTGGTGAGCGCCCGCGCCTCGTTGGTGATGAGCTCGTGGGTGCGGACGGTGTCGCCGATCTTCACGAAGGCGACCGGCCCGCCGGGCCCGTGCGCCTCCAGGATGGGTTTGCGGTTGGCCCGCCGGGCCGGGCGGACGTGGAACACCACCCGGACCGGGACGCCCAGCGCCTGGCTGAGGTAGGTCTCGATGGTGTCCTCCCCGGAGGGGACCATCACCTTCCCGTAGGGATGCCACCACGCGCGCGGAGCGAGCCTGCGGGGGACCAGGGGGTGCGGGAGCAGGCTGTACGGCCGCGCCTCGCCGGGCCCGGGGAAGAGCAGACTGATCGTCTGGCGCAGGTAGCGCAGCCGGACTCGCGCGTCGTTCATCGAGGCCCGTCCTTCATCGAGTTTCTCCAGAGCAGTGCGAAAGAGATCAGGTAGAGGCTGAGCGGCGTGACCAGCCCGTCGTAGACGAACATGTAGAGAAGCGTGAGGATCATCACCAGGACCCCGGCCATGCCGATCGGCGAGCGGTCGGCCCAGTGGCGGCGGATGGCTCCGGCGAAGAAGGCGACGTAGAGCACGGCCCCGACGAACCCCTGAGTGATCATCAGGTGCCAGAGCTGGCCGTCGCTGCCCAGCGGAGGGTGGCCGCAGGTCTCGCACCAGTCGCTCTTGCCGGTGGTGATCGTCTTGTGGTTGCCCGTCGCGTTACGGGTGTTGCCGTAGCCGATGACGGGCGAGGACCGCGCGGCGGCGATGGTGGCGGTCACGGTGAAGGCGCGGATGTCGTTGCTGTGCGGGCTGTCCAGCCGCTGGGTCACCATGGCCTGCAGCGGGCTCAGGAAGAACACCAGCACCCCGGCCGTGACCGCGGCGCAGGCGAGAACGCGGCCCCGGAAGCCCAGGCGCAGCATCAGGTAGGCGACGGCGACGCCGAGGCCGATCCAGAGCCCGCGGTTGAGCGAGTAGACGACCGGGATGGCGGCGAGGGCGAGCAGAGGGGCCACGGCCAGGCGGCTGCGCGGCCCGCCGTACACCCACCAGCCGACCACGAACCAGATGAGCAGGACCGACAGGTTGCTGCCCCAGGCGTTGGCCCACTCGAAGGGCGCCTCGGGTCGGGGGGAGGCGTGCCCGAGGACTTTCTGGATCTGGGCGGTGGTGGGGTGGATCAGGTTCTGGACGAAGGAGTTGCCGCTGATCCACCCGGGCAGGAGCCGTTCCACGGGCGAGGTGAACTGGAGGTGCGGGGCGAAGACGCCGAGCAGTCCGCCCGCGACGGTGGTGAGGAACAGCGCGCCCAGCATGCGCACGAGGGTGAGCTGCGGCAGTTCGTGCTCGGTCAGGTTGCCCAGGTAGAGCATCATGATCGTCAGTGAGGCGTAGAGGGCCAGGCGCATCGCGTAGCCGACCAGCCGACCCGCGCCGAACACGCCGTAGGTGCCCGGCGGCATCTCGGCGAGCATGACCGCGCTGACCAGGTAGCCCGCGAGCAGCAGCAGCCAGAGGCCGAACCCGCGCGGAACCCGGATCGGCCGCCGCCGCCACAGCACGGCCGCCATCGCCGGGGCCAGCACGACCACCGAGAGGCCGCCGAAGCCCAGCGCCCACCACACGGGGTAGCCCACGAGGAAGGCGGCGATCGGCCAGGCCGCCCGGTGCGGGAGTCTCACGTCGGGAAGACCTTCTTGCCGAGCGTCGGGAACGGGGTCAGCGGGACGGTCTCCGGGGAGTTGTCCACGGGCTCGCTCCGCTCGGCGGGGACGGCCAGGCCGGCCAGTCCGGAGAACCCCGGGAGCCCTCCCGGTCCGGCTGTCTCGCGCGGCTCACCCGGCCTGGCCGGCCCGGAGGGCTCGCCCGGTCCGGCCGGTTCGTGCGGCTCGCCCGGTCCGGTGCGCCCGGCCGGGAGAAGCACGGTGGGGGCTGCGGCGGCGGGCGCGGCGGAGGACTGGGCCGCGGTGCCCTCCCGCATGGCGGCTCGCACCTCGGTGGTGGAGATCTCGGTGGTGGCGGCGGTGTCGGCGTCGCCGGTGCCGGCGGGGGCCGGGCTCCTCGTGGCCGCGGAATTGATGGCCGCGGAATTGATGGCCGCGGCCTTGATGGCTGCGGCGATCCGCGCGTCGGCGGAGGCGGCCGAGACGGTCCCGTCCCGCGGGCCCGGGCCGGTCCGGTCTCCCCAGGCGGGCTTCGGGTCGGTCCGGTCACCCCGTTCGGGTCTCGCGTCGGCCCGGTCTCCCCAGGCGGGCTTGGCGCCGGGCCCGTTCTCCCGCACCGGCTCCCTGGCGGGGTCGGTGTGCGATCCCGGGAGCCCGTCTTCGCCGGGGTCCGCGTCGCGGGCGGTCACGGCCGCGCCGATCACGGGCACGTGGTTTCCGCGGAGCTCCCGTACGGCCCGTGCCACCGCCCGGGACGACGTTCCGGGCAGGGGAACCAGCACCACGGCGCCGCGGGTGCCCGCCGCGGACGCGAGGTCGTGGATCCGCTCGCCGGTGACGATGTCGAGCCCGGTGAGCCGGGTGACGTCGGAGGCCGTACGGCAGCGCGTGCCGAGGCGGTCGCGGAGCCAGGCGAGGCAGACCCCGGCGAGCAGGCCGAGCATGAGACCGCTGCCGAGATAGAGGGGCGGCCGGGGCGCGCTGGGCGCGGTCGGCGCGACCGCCTCGCTGATCACCGAGCCGGGGGTGATCGCGACGGTTTTGAGGCTGTCGTACTTGACGGTGAGGTTGTAGACCTGGCGGCTGAGCACGCTGCGCCGCTGCAGCGCGATGGTGCGCTCGGCGCTGCCCTTGGCCAGCCCGGGAAGCTCGGCCACCACCCTGGCCAGGCCCGTGTTGACCTGCTTGAGCTTGGCCAGGAGCGTTTCCAGCTGGACGGTCTGCGCCCTGGTGGCGGCCTCGCCGCGGTGGGCGAGGTAGGCCTGGGCGTACGCACCGGCTCCCGCGGCGGCGCTGCCGGGGTCGGCGGCGGTGTAGGAGATCTCCAGGACCGAGGTGTTGGGCGGTACGGAGACCTCGACGGGGTCGAGGGGGCCCTTGAACACCTGCTCGGCCTTCCTGGAGACCACGGCCGACCGGGCGATCTGCGCCTCGGTGTCCAGGTTGAGGGCCTCCCGCTGCCGGCTGGTCACCTGGTTGGTCGGTTCCTGCACGCCGGTCGCGGTCACCAGGACGTGGGCGGAGGCGGTGTAGGCGGGCGGGGTGGCGCGCAGCAGGAGGAACCCGCCTCCGGTCCCCGCGATGAGGCAGACCAGCAGGATGGGCCAGCGGCGGCCGAGCAGGGCCGCGTAGTCAGCCAGGTCCCCGCCGGAGCGGCGGACGGCGGTGTCCGGCGACAGGCTCATGGAGTGTTGGCCCTCTCGGCTGGCGTCATGCGGAATGAGGCAGAGATCCGGGAAACGGACCTCATGAACTATAGGCGGGGCCGTCGTTTTCCCGATTGAATATGCAAGATTTCGCCATGGAATCATCGGTGATCACGATAAGATAACGCATGTTTATCCGATATTTCCCCGCCGTCGTCCCGATGGTCCGGAAGGGAGCGGCAAAGTGTACGACACGCCACGTCATCGAGGTGGCAGGGTGTGGTCCGCCGAAAGTGGGAAACGTGCGAGCGAATCGTCTGCGAGGAACCGTTGTATCGGACAAATGACGATTTAAGGCCAGCTTTTACCGCGAAAACAATCGCCGGAGCCGCTGTCGTGCTGATGCTCGGGTTGAGCGCGTGCAATCAGACGTCAGGCCGCGCGGAGACGGCGCGGGAAGGCGGCGGGCGGAGTGACGGACTCCTCGTCCACGGGCCGCGTTCGCCGATGCCGGGCTGCGAGGTCAGCGCCAAGCTGATCCCGTCCTGCGGGGCGTGGTGGGGGATGACGCCGGAGGTCTTCACGGGCCGGCGCCCGGCGCAGGCGCTGCACCGGGCCGAGCGGCGCATGGGCCGTACGGCCGACATCATGCACGTCTACCACCGGGGGTCCGAGCTCTTCCCGACCCGGGAGGAGCGGTCGATCGCCCGCGATCCCGGCGGACACAGGCTCCTGCTGGTCAACTGGAAGCCGTCCTTCGACCACACCTGGGCGGAGATCGCCCGCGGCGCGGTGGACCGCAGGATCGACCGGCTGGCCCGGCACATCACCAGGACCTTCCCCGAGCGGTTCTTCCTGACCGTGTACCACGAGCCGGAGGACGACGTCCGGGCCGCCCGGGGGTCGGGGATGACCGCCCGGGACTACGCGGCGATGTTCCGCCACGTCGTGCTCCGGCTACGGGAGAAGGGCGTACGGAACGCGGTCACCGTGATGACCTACATGGGCGCTCCGAACTGGGCGGCCGAGCCCTGGTTCGAGCAGCTCTACCCGGGTGACGACGTGGTCGACTGGGTGGCCATGGACCCCTACGCCGACGATCGGGTCCAGACCTTCGACGGACTGATCAACAAGACTCGCGACGACTTCGCCCAGTGGCCGGGCTTCTACCGCTGGATGCAGTGGCGCTTCCCGGGCAAGCCGATCATGCTGGCCGAGTGGGGGGTCTTCGAGCGGCCCGGGCAGCCGCGGTTCAAGGAGTCGTTCTTCACCTCGGTCCGCCAGGAGATGCGGCGCTACCCGCAGATCAAGGCACTGGTCTACTTCGACTCACCGCGTGCCCCGCGGGGGGACACCCGTTTCGACACCACTCCCGGCGGACGTGAGGCTTTCGCCGTCCTGGCCCGCGACCCCTACCTGAGCTCCACTCCGGTTCCGCAGAAGTGACCAGGCGGCCGCCCCGGCGAGCACCGCGCCGCCCAGGATCCACAGCGTGGCCGTGTTGCCCACGCCGAGGAGCTTGAGCGCCGAGGCCAGCAGGACCACCACGAGCAGCGCGCGGATGATCCCGCCGCGCGCCCGGGAGGAGATCCGCGCGCCGAGGTAGACGCCGGGGATCGAGCCGACGAGCAGGGAGGCGGTGACGTCCAGCTGGAAGTCGCCGAAGAACAGGTGCCCGATGGCGGCCGAGGTGACCAGCGGGACCGCCTGGACCAGGTCGGTGCCGACGAGCTGGTTGGCCTTCAGCATGGGATAGAGCGCGAGCAGCGCCACGATGATCAGGGAGCCCGATCCCACGGAGGAGATGCCCACGACGACCCCCCCGACTATACCGACCAGTACGGTCGGAATCGGGCGGACGGTGATCTCCTCGATGTCCCCGGAGGCGGCTCCCTCGTTCCGGGCGAGGTAGGCCTTGGCGACCATGCCCGCGACGGCCAGCAGCAGGGCGATGCCCAGGGCGTACTTGACGGCCTGCTGGACCTGCTCGCCCTCGCCGAACGCCCGGATCAGCAGCACCCCGCAGAACGCCGCCGGCACCGAGCCCGCGCACAACCAGCCGACCAGCTTCAGGTTGACCGTCCCGCGGCGCATGTGGACGACCCCGCCGACCGGCTTCATCACGGCCGAGGCGACCAGGTCGCTGGAGACCGCGGCGAGCGGCGGCACGTTGAAGAACAGCATCATCATCGGCGTCATCAGCGCGCCGCCGCCCATGCCGGTCAGTCCGACGATGATCGCGACGAAGAAGGATCCGGCGATCAGGGGGAGATCGAATTCCATCAGGCGACCACCGGTGCCGCTCTGCCGGGGGAGTCGTTCCTCACCGTACCCAGCCTCCTTGGATCAGCGGGTTCAGGACGGAGTCCACGGCCTCCCCGATGGGGATGCCGGTGGTGTCGATGACGATGTCGGCGTCCTCGGGCTCCTCATAGGGGGAGGAGATGCCCGTGAATTCGGGGATCAGTCCGGCGCGCGCCCTGGCGTAGAGCCCCTTGCGGTCGCGGCGCTCGCACTCGGCCAGCGGGGTGGCCACGTGGACCAGCAGGAAGTCGGCGCCCACGGCCTCGGCCATCTCCCGGACCTCCGCCCGGGTGGCGGCGAACGGCGCGATGGGCGCGCAGATCGCCAGCCCGCCGTGCCGGGCCGCCTCGGCGGCGACGAAGCCGATCCGCCGGATGTTGAGGTCGCGGTCCTCGCGGGAGAAGCCCAGTCCCGCCGAGAGCAGGTGGCGGACCACGTCGCCGTCCAGGTGGGTGACCGTACGGGTGCCGCGCTCCAGCAGCGCGTCCCGGAGCCCGCGCGCGACGGTCGACTTGCCGGAGCCGGACAGGCCGGTGAAGAAGACGACCAGGCCGCGCCGGTGCGGCGGGCCGGGGAGGGTGACGGGCTCGGGGCCGGGCAGGTGCTCGGCGGCGCCGTACGCCTCGGCCACGCGGTCGCGCAGCTCCAGGTCGACGGCGTGGTCGTCGCGGGGGGCGAGCGGCACCACGGCCAGGAGCGTGTCCCCGCCGAGCTTCTCGCGGGCCTTCAGCGCGGCGCGGACCACGGCGGGCCCGCCCTCCCCGAACGCCAGCGGGAGCAGCAGGACCACCGCGTCCAGCTCCTCGGCGGTCGCGGTGATCTCCTCCAGGTCGTCCAGCGGGCCGCGCATGGTGACGGCCAGGGCCTCACGGCCGGCCAGCTCCTCCCGGATCTCCGCGGGGGTGCGGCGGAGCCGGGCGAACGGCCCGTGCTCGGCGGCGCCCAGGGCCTCCACCGGCCCGGCGGTCAGCCCGCCGGAACGCTCGGCGACGGTCAGGACGGCCAGCGGGGCGCCCTCGGGATCGCGGAGTGTGATCCGGTCTCCGGGGGCGGCCGGGTGGTCCTCGGGCAGCGTGAGCGTGACGGGCGCGGGCCAGGGCGTGCCGTCGGCCAGCGTGCCGTGCTCCTCGACCGCGTGCGCGTCCGCCGCGCTCATGAAGCCCGTCAGAGGCCGGTAGGCGCCGCAGAGCAGCAGCTCCAGGTCGCCGAGCTCGCGGGCGTCGGGGGTCCACTCCAGGGGGGACGTCATCTGTTCCACATTTCCGATCGACTTAGTCGGATATCCACACTTTAGCGATACCTGTTGTCCCACATCAACCGAGTGACGTCAGACCAGTCGAGCGAAGTGGTTGTGCGGCTTGCGGATGACCATGCCGATCTCGTCGTGCGTGGCGGGGAACCGGCCGCTGGAGACGTTCTCCACCGCCGCGCACGCCAGGCGCCCCAGCGCCCGGGCCGCCGCGGGCCCGCTGGAGTCCAGGATCTCGTCGCTGACCATCAGGCCCCGGGTCAGGCAGAACGCGTGCAGGCCCTCCCGCGAGACGGACGGGTGGTACACCACGGGCAGCGGGCCGACCGTGCCCGCCGGGACGAGGTGGCGCCAGAACATCCGGCGCACCAGCGAGGGGGTCAGCCGCTGGCACACCCCGTAGGCCGAGGAGCGGTCGCGCATCCGCAGCAGCGCCAGCCCGCCCGGCCGCAGCCCGGCGAGCAGCCGGTCGAGCACGAGCTCGGGGTGGCGGACGCGCTCCAGCAGGAACGAGACGTAGACGACGTCGAAGGACCGCGGCGGCACCGGCACGGTCCGCAGGTCGCCCAGGGCCCAGGAGTGCAGGTCCGTGCGTCCCGGCATGCTCGCCCGGATCCGGGGGAGGTCCTCGTCGACCCCGACGATGCGGGCGTCCTCCCGCCCGAGGTGGATGAGGCTGGGCGCGCCGCACCCGGCGATCAGGACGTCGAGCCGCCGGTCACCCACGTCGGCCCGCTGTTCCTTGATCCGCTGGTTGAACAGCTCGCTCTGCGTGATCGGCATTCGCACTTCAGTCATATCACCTATAGTAGTCGAGCTATAACAATACGTCACGTCCCCCTTCTGCTTCCGGATCCGTCGGACGGGCGAAGTACCCTGGAGACGACAACCCCCGTGCCCCGTCGGCCGGGGGCCACTTGTGTTGCCGTCATGGGGCCTAAGGGCGGATCTGATGAGCCTTTCCGGATTGCTTGACCTTGTCGTTGGCGAGCCGAAGCTGGCATCCGCCCTCGAGGATGTGCGCGCGGGGGTCTCCTCCGGCGTCTCCCTCGTGGCGCCGCCGGCGCTGCGCCCGTTCGCGGTGGCCGCGCTGGCCAGGGACGGGGGTGACGGCGCCGGGGGGCGGGCCGTGCTCGCGGTGACGGCGACCGGGCGCGAGGCCGAGGACCTGGCCGCGGCCCTGTCCAGCCTGCTCGGCGAGAACGAGGTCGCCGTCTTCCCCGCCTGGGAGACCCTGCCGCACGAACGCCTGTCGCCGCGCAGCGACACCGTCGGCCAGCGCCTGGCCGTGCTGCGCCGCCTGGCGCACCCGGTGGAGGGCGACGCGGCGGCCGGGCCGCTGCGGGTGGTGGTGGCCCCGGTCCGCGCCGTGCTCCAGCCGATCGTGCGCGGCCTGGGAGACCTGGCGCCGGTACGGCTGCGCGCGGGCGACGACGCCGACCTGGACGCCGTGGTCCACCTGCTGGTGGAGAACGGATACCACCGCGTGGACATGGTGGAGAAGCGCGGTGAGGTGGCGGTCCGGGGCGGGCTGCTCGACGTCTTCCCGCCGACCGAGGAACACCCGCTCCGGCTGGAGTTCTGGGGCGACACGGTCGAGGAGATCCGCTGGTTCAAGGTGGCCGACCAGCGCTCGCTGGAAGTCGCCGAGGACGGGCTGTTCGCCGCCCCCTGCCGCGAACTGCTGCTGACCAAGGACGTGCGGGACAACGCCGCGGCGCTGGCCGCCGAGCATCCCGCGCTCGCCGAGATCCTCGACCAGCTGGCCGAGGGCGTGCCGGTGGAGGGCATGGAGGCGTTCGCGCCGGTCCTCGCCGGGGGGATGGACCTGCTGCTCGACCACCTGCCCCCGCGGGCGGCGGTGTTCGTCTGCGACCCCGAGCGCATCCGGAGCCGGGCCGACGAGCTCGTGCGCACCAGCCAGGAGTTCCTGGAGGCCTCCTGGATCAACGCCGCCGCCGGCGGCGAGGCCCCGATCGACCTGGGGGCCGCGGCGTTCCGGTCGCTGGAGGAGGTGCACGACCACGCGCGGGAGCTCGGCCAGCCGTGGTGGTCGATCGCCCCGTTCGGCGGGGACGACCTGGGCGAGGCGCTGATCCTGGACGCCCAGGAGTCCGAGGCCTACCGCGGCGACACCCAGCGGGCGCTGGGCGACATCAAGGGCTGGCTGACCGCCGGGAAGGTCGTCGTGCTGCTCAGCGAGGGCCACGGCCCGGCCGAGCGGATGGTCGAGCTGCTCAAGGGCGTCGACCTGCCGGCGAGGCTGGAGCCGGGCCTCGACCGGGCCCCGGACCCGAAGGTCGTGCACGTCACCACCGGCCTGGTCGACCACGGCTTCGTCACCCCGTCCCTGGCCGTCCTGACCCACCTGGACCTGGTCGGCCAGAAGGCCTCCACCAAGGACATGCGCCGGCTGCCCAGCCGCCGCCGGAACATGGTGGACCCGCTCCAGCTCAAGGTCGGCGACCACGTGGTGCACGAGCAGCACGGCGTGGGCCGCTACGTCGAGATGGTGCAGCGGACCGTGCAGGGCGCCACCCGCGAGTACCTCGTGATCGAGTACGCCAAGGGCGACCGGCTCTACGTGCCGACCGACCAGCTCGACGAGGTCACCCGCTACGTCGGCGGCGAGTCCCCCACCCTCAACCGGATGGGCGGCGCCGACTGGGCCAAGGCCAAGACCAAGGCGCGCAAGGCGGTCAAGGAGATCGCCGGGGAGCTCATCCGGCTCTACAGCGCGCGGATGGCCTCGCCGGGCCACGCCTTCGGGCCGGACACCCCCTGGCAGCGGGAGATGGAGGACGCCTTCCCCTACGCCGAGACGGGCGACCAGCTGGAGGCCATCGACGAGGTCAAGCGCGACATGGAGCGCCCGATCCCGATGGACCGGCTGATCTGCGGCGACGTCGGCTACGGCAAGACCGAGATCGCGGTGCGCGCCGCCTTCAAGGCCGTGCAGGACGGCAAGCAGGTGGCGGTGCTGGTCCCGACCACGCTCCTGGTCCAGCAGCACCTGTCCACCTTCACCGAGCGCTTCTCCGGCTTCCCGCTGAACGTGCGGCCGATGTCGCGCTTCCAGACCGATGCCGAGGTCAAGGCGACGATGGAGGGCATGCGCGACGGCACGGTGGACGTGGTGATCGGCACCCACCGGCTGCTCTCCCCGGAGGTCCGCTTCAAGAACCTCGGGCTGATCATCGTCGACGAGGAGCAGCGTTTCGGTGTCGAGCACAAGGAGGCCATGAAGCACCTGCGTACCCAGGTCGACGTGCTGGCCATGTCCGCCACGCCGATCCCGCGCACGCTGGAGATGGGCCTGACCGGCATCCGCGAGATGTCCACGATCCTCACCCCGCCGGAGGAGCGCCACCCGATCCTCACCTTCGTCGGGCCCTACGACGAGAAGCAGATCGCCGCGGCCGTCCGGCGCGAGCTGATGCGCGACGGCCAGATCTTCTTCGTGCACAACCGGGTCGCCAGCATCAACAAGGTCGCGGCCCGCCTGCGCGAGCTGGTCCCCGAGGCGCGCGTCGCCGTCGCCCACGGCCAGATGAACGAGCAGCAGCTTGAGAAGATCATGGTGGGGTTCTGGGAGCGCGAGTTCGACGTCCTGGTCTCCACCACGATCGTCGAGTCCGGCCTCGACGTCCCCAACGCCAACACGCTCATCGTGGACCGGGCCGACAACTACGGCCTGTCCCAGCTGCACCAGCTGCGCGGACGCGTCGGCCGGGGCCGCGAGCGCGGATACGCCTACTTCCTGTACCCGCCGGAGAAGCCGCTCACCGAGACCGCCCACGAACGCCTGGCCACCATCTCCCAGCACACCGAGATGGGCGCGGGCATGTACGTCGCGATGAAGGACCTGGAGATCCGCGGCGCGGGCAACATCCTGGGCGCCGAGCAGTCCGGGTTCATCGCGGGGGTCGGCTTCGACCTGTACGTGCGGATGATGGCGGAGGCCGTACAGGAGCAGAAGAGCAAGCTGACCGGGGCCGCGGCGCAGGAGGAGCGGCCCGACGTCAAGGTCGAGCTGCCGGTCAACGCGCACATCCCGCACGACTACGTGACCTCCGAGCGGCTCCGCCTGGAGGCCTACAAGCGCATCGCGGCGATCTGCACCGACGACGACATCGCCGCCGTGCGCGACGAGCTCACCGACCGGTACGGCAGGCCGCCCCAGGCGGTGGAGAACCTGCTGGCCGTCGCCCGCTTCCGGATCAGGGCGCGCAAGGCCGGGCTCACCGACATCACCCTGCAGGGCCAGCACATCAGGTTCGCCCCGGTGAGCCTGAGGGACTCCCAGCAGGTCAGGCTCCAGCGGCTCTACCCGAAGTCGCTGCTCAAGCAGGCCACCGACGTGCTGCTGGTGCCCGTCCCCAAGACGAAGCCGCTCGGCGGGCAGCCGCTGCGCGACCTCGACCTCCTCAAATGGTGCGGTGATCTCGTCGAGGCGATGTTCCTCGAGAACATGCCGGTAAAGTAGGACGGCCTCTGTCGTGAAGGGATCGCAAGTGAAGTCGACTCGAGTGCGTGTCACCCTGGCGGTCGTGGCCGCGGGTGTCGCGCTGACCGCCTGCTCTCCGTCGCAGGCCGGCGCCGCCGCCATCGTCGGTGACCAGCGCATCAGCGTCAGCGAGCTGAGCGCCGACGCCAAGGAGTACGAAGCGGCCATGGACAAGGCCGGCATCTCCGCGGCGCAGCTGCAGCTCCCCGGGTCGGTTCCCCAGGCTCTCCTGGAGAGCAAGGTCTTCATCAGCCAGCTGAACCAGCTCGGCGCGCGCAACGGCATCACGGTGACGCCCGCGGAGATCGAGGCGCTCCTCGCGCAGGCCCTCCAGCAGCAGCAGGGCATGACGCTGGACCAGCTCGCGGTCTCGGCCACGGTGGCCCCGTCGGAGCTGCGCGAACTGGTGCGCGCCAGCGTCATCCAGCAGAAGCTGATGGCCAAGTTCGGGGCCGGCCAGGACCAGGCGTCCCAGCAGGCGGCGAACCAGAAGCTGGCCCAGGAGGCGCAGAAGGCCGTCCCGGTCACCCGCAGCCCCCGTTACGGCGAGCCCAACCCCCAGGGCGGCGGTCTCGTCGAGAGCAACCGTTTCGGCGCGCTGCCCGGGGCGTCGCAGTAGGACCCCGGTTCCGGGCCGCCGGGACGTCGGACCGCCTCCCGGTAGCCTCGGACCATGCCGCTGATCGTCGTCACCACCTCGCCCCGGGTCGCCCCGGGGCTGCTCAGCCACCGCGCCTGGCAGGTCCTGTCCGAGGGGCCGGTGCGCACCGCCGTGCCGGACCACCCGCACCTGCCCTACCTCGCCGAGGCGGGCGTCGCCGTCGAGGTCGTGACGCCCGACCCGGCCGCGCTGGTCCGGCAGGCCCAGACCGGGACGGTGGTGTGGCTGGAGGCCGACGAGGCGCTGATGCGCGCGATCGGCCACGCCGCGGTGGCCCTGGAGGAGCCGCCGGTGATCGAGGTCGTGCCGGGCTCCTACGACCTGCCGGGGGCGCGGCTGCTCGACCTCGTCGCCGTGATGGACCGGCTGCGCACCTCCTGCCCGTGGGACGCCGAGCAGACGCACGAGTCGCTGGCGCCGTACCTCATCGAAGAGGCGTACGAGGTCCTGGAGACCATCGAGGAGGGCGACCACGGCGCGCTCCGCGAGGAGCTGGGCGACCTGCTGCTGCAGGTGGCCTTCCACGCCCGGGTCGCCCAGGACCGCGCCGGGGAGCCGGGCGGGGGCGCCTTCGACATCGACGACGTGGCCGCCGGGATCGTCGACAAGCTGGTCCGCCGCCACCCGCACGTGTTCGCCGCGGTGCGGGTGGACGGCGCCGAGGAGGTCAGCGACAACTGGGAGACGATCAAGGCCGCCGAGCGCGCGGCCAAGAACGGCGGTGACGCGGGCTCCGTCGTGGACGGCGTGCCGATGGGCCAGCCCGCCCTCTCCCTGGCCGCCCAGCTCCTGCGCCGCGCCGAGCGGGCGGGCGTCACGGCGGAGCCGCCCGCCGAGGGGCTGGGCGGGCGCCTGTTCGAGCTGGTACGGCAGGCGCACGCGGAAGGTCTCGACCCGGAGGCGGAGCTGCGCGCCGCGGCCCGTGCCTACCGGGACCGGGTCCGCGCCCGCGAGTCGGACGCCGCCCGGGGAAACGCCGGGGCGTAGCCGTACTGAGAAGTAGGTCTCGATAGGGTTTTACGGCAAACTGTCCTGCGACTTTAGGAGCGCTTCGTGGCTTCCATCGAGGGCGTACAGGCCCGCGAGATCCTTGACTCCCGGGGCAACCCGACGGTCGAGGTCGACATCCTTCTGGACGACGGCAGCGAGGGCCGCGCGGCGGTGCCGAGCGGGGCCTCCACCGGCCAGTTCGAGGCCGTCGAACTGCGCGACGGTGACGAGCGGTACGCCGGGAAGGGCGTGGAGAAGGCCGTCCTCGGCGTGAGCGACGAGATCGCCGACGAGATCATCGGCTTCGACGCGGAGGAACAGCGCAGCATCGACCAGGTGATGATCGACCTGGACGGCACGCCGAACAAGGCGCGCCTGGGCGCCAACGCCATCCTCGGCGTCTCCCTGGCCGTGGCCAAGGCCGCCGCGGAGAGCGCCGGGCTGCCGCTCTTCCGCTACCTCGGCGGGCCGAACGCGCACGTGCTGCCGGTGCCGATGATGAACATCCTCAACGGCGGCGCGCACGCCGACACGAACGTGGACATCCAGGAGTTCATGATCGCGCCCATCGGCGCCGAGTCGTTCCGCGAGGCCGTGCGCATGGGGACCGAGGTCTACCACGCGCTCAAGGCCGTGCTGAAGGAGAAGGGCTACGCGACCGGCCTGGGCGACGAGGGCGGCTTCGCGCCGAACCTGCCGTCCAACCGCGACGCCCTGGACCTGATCCTCGTCGCCATCGAGAAGGCCGGCTACACGCCGGGTGAGGACGTCGCCCTCGCCCTCGACGTGGCCGCCTCCGAGTTCCACAAGGACGGCGTCTACACGATCGACGGCAAGGGCCTGTCCGCCGCCGAGCTGATCGCCTTCTACGAGGACCTGGTCGCGAACTACCCGCTGGTCTCCATCGAGGACCCGCTGAACGAGGACGACTGGGAGGGCTGGAACGCCATCACCAGGGCCCTCGGCGACAAGGTCCAGCTGGTCGGCGACGACCTGTTCGTGACCAACCCCGAGCGCCTGGCCCGCGGCATCGCCGAGGGCACCGCCAACGCGCTGCTGGTCAAGGTCAACCAGATCGGCACCCTGACCGAGACCCTCGACGCCGTGGACCTGGCCCACCGCAGCGGCTACCGCTGCATGATGAGCCACCGCTCCGGTGAGACCGAGGACACCACGATCGCCGACCTGGCGGTGGCCGTGAACTGCGGTCAGATCAAGACCGGCGCCCCGGCCCGTTCCGACCGCGTGGCCAAGTACAACCAGCTGCTGCGCATCGAGGAGCTCCTCGACGACGCCGCCCGCTACGCGGGACGCTCCGCGTTCCCGCGCTTCCAGCGGTAGTTTCGCGGGTACGGCGTGTGCCCGCCGGCCGGGCGGGCACACGCCGTACCGATGAACCGAAGGAACCCATGCCCATGAGCGCAGCACCACCAGCAGGAGGGGCCAGGAAGAGGCCGCAGTTGACGGGGCGGGCCGCGGTGCTCGCGGTCGTGGTGTGCGCCATCGCGGTGAGCCTGGCCTATCCCGTCCGGGAGTACATCACGCAGCGCCGCAACATCGCCGAGCTCGAACAGCAGCGGGCCCGGCTGCTGGCGGACATCAAGGTGCTGGACGACCGGCGCAGGCAGCTCGCGGACCCCGCCTACAAGGACCGGATCGCCCGGGAGCGGCTCTTCTACTGCGAGCCGGGCAAGACGTGTCACGTCGTCATGGGCGAGAAACCCGTGCGGGAGACGGAGGCCGCCCCGGAACGGAAGGCCGCCGCGCCGCCGTGGTACCTGACGCTCTGGGAGTCGGTCGAGGCCGCGGACACGGGCAAGGGCAGGAAGGCGATCGGCAGCCGGTGACCGATACCCTGGAGGCCGTTCTTCAGGAGGGTGCCGACGATGGTGGATGACCGCGACGTGGCGGCGGTGCAGCGGCAGCTCGGCCGGACGCCGCGGGGACTGCGGGCGGTGGCGCACCGTTGCCCGTGCGGGCTGCCCGACGTGGTGGAGACCGCGCCGCGGCTGCCGGACGGCTCGCCCTTCCCGACGCTGTTCTACCTGACGTGCCCGCGGGTCAACTCCGCCATCGGCACCCTGGAGAGCACGGGGACGATGAAGGACATGCGGGCCAGGCTCGCCGAGGACCCGGAGCTCGCCGCGGCCTACCGGGCCGCCCACGACGACTACATCGCCCGCCGCGACAAAGCCGCCGCCGAGGAGGGCCTGGAGCCGCTGCCGAGGGGCATGCAGAGCAGCGGCGGCATGCCGGACCGGGTCAAGTGCCTGCACGCGCTGGTCGCGCACGAGCTGGCGGCGCCCGGGACCAACCCCTTCGGCCGGGAGGCCCTCGACGCGCTCGGCGAGTGGTGGGCCGACGGGCCGTGCTGTTCCGTGACGCCTGTTGAGGAGGACGACCAGTGAAGCGTGTCGCCGCGATCGACTGCGGTACCAACTCCGTGCGGCTGCTCGTCGCGGACATCGCCCACGGCTCCCTGCACGACGTCGAGCGGCGCATGGAGATCGTCCGGCTCGGCCAGGGCGTGGACGAGACCGGCAGGCTGGCCCCCGAGGCTCTGGAGCGCACCTTCGGCGCGATGCGGGACTACGCCGCGCTGATCGAGCGGCACCGGGCCGCCGGGGTCCGGGTGGTGGCGACCAGCGCCACCAGGGACGCCGCCAACCGCCAGGACTTCGTGGACGGCGTGCGGGAGATCTTCGGAGTCGAGCCGGAGGTGGTCTCGGGCGCCGAGGAGGCCGAGTTGTCGTTCACCGGGGCGACGCGGGAGCTGGGACGCATGTCGCCGGAGACCGGCCTGCCCGCCCCCGACGGCACGCGCCCGCCGTACCTCGTGGTGGACATCGGCGGCGGCTCCACCGAGTTCGTGGTGGGGTCGACGCACGTGGACGCGGGCGTCTCGGTGGACATCGGTTGCGTCCGGCTGACCGAGCGGCACCTGCGCGGCGCGGGAGACCCGCCGGGCGCCGCGGCCGTCGAGGCGATGACCGCCGACATCGACGACGCGCTCGACCGGGTGGCGCAGGACGTCCCGGTGGAGCGGGCGCTGACTCTGGTCGGGCTCGCGGGTTCGGTGACGACCGTCGCCGGAATGGCTCTTGAGCTGGATGAATACGACCCGCACAAAATTCACCACTCGAGGATCGCGGCGGATGACGTGCACGCCGTTTCCCGGCGCCTGCTGGAGATCCCCCACGCGGAGCGGGCGGCGATAGGCGTCATGCACCCCGGCCGGGTCGACGTCATCGGGGCCGGCGCGCTCATCCTGGACCGGGTCATGCGGCGGTACGGTTTCACGGAGGTCGTCGTCAGCGAACGCGACATTCTCGATGGAATCGCGTGGTCGATAGCTAAGTCGTAACGACATCTGGACAAACTACCCTTAGCAGGAGTATTGGAGATCGTTCCGTTTTATGGTTAGGTAAAGAAGCTTTAGCGAGGCTTTGCCGTGGGGCCCGGCACAGCTGTTGTCGGGGCGGCAACCGTCTCCTGAGCGGACTTTCGCTTCCTAACGAAACGGAGCATCCCCTCATGAAGTCCGGATTAGCACGTAGGTTAGCCGCCATAGGAGCCAGCGCGGCCATGCTGGCGACCATGGCCGCGGGTCTGCTGGCCACCCCCGCAGCGGCGGCCACCGGATCCGCCCAGGCGGGGAAGACGGCCTCCTCCGCCAAGCCCGCCGTCTTCGCCGGCACCCCCAAGGTGTCGTTCTCGGGTGAGAAGGGCGAGTGCCCGGTACGGGTCACCTTCTCCTCGAAGATCAAGGTGAAGGCCGTCAAGGGCAAGACCGTCGTGGCCTACCGCTGGCTGCACGGCGACGGGTCCAAGAGCAAGGTCAAGACCTTCACCGTCGGCAAGGGCGTCAAGAGCGTCACGGTGAAGGAGTCGACCACCTTCAAGGGTGACGTGAAGGGCTGGCAGGCGCTTCAGGTCCTGTCGCCGCGCAAGGCGACCTCGAAGAAGGCCTACTTCAAGGTCTCCTGCGAGGGGGAGAAGCCCGAGGTCGTCGAGCCCGAGAAGCGCCACTGGCACGTCGACGCCGACGCGTGGGTGGACGAGGGCAGGTGTGAGGCCACCCTGATCGGCCGGATCAGCGTCTCCAGCCCCCGCTGGGTGCACTACCGCTGGGTCGTCAACGGCCACGTGGTCGAGCGTGACTCGGTCAAGGTCTACGACTCCCGCAAGGTCTACCACAAGATCCGCCCGCACAAGAGCCTGCGTGGCTGGGCGGTTCTGGAGATCGTGGGGCCGCGTCACGCCGAGTCCAACCGGGTCGGCTTCAAGATCTGGTGCAAGGACTGGTCGCCCAAGGTGAGCGCGTCGGTCAGCGCCCCCGCCGACTACACGGGCGCCTGCCCGGTCGAGCGCAACTTCAGCGGCACCCTCAGCGTCTCGCACGGCCGCGGCAAGGTGACGTACCGCTGGATCCGCAACGGTGTCGCGGGTGACTGGGAGACCACCTACGTCCACGGCTCCCGCGTCGTGTTCGACCCGTGGAAGGCCACCGAGTCCGGTACGGCCACCCGCGCGATCGAGCTGTACCGCGGCCCGACCACCGGCACCGTGACCGGCAAGGTCACCTGCGCGGCTCCGGTGACCGTCAGCTACTCCAACCTGACCGCGAAGGTCGAGGCCAACTGCGCCACGAAGACCGTCACGGTCAGCGGCTCGGTGCTGGTCACCGCCACGGGCCCGACCACCGTGAAGTTCACCCCGCGTGCGGGCGGCAAGTCGCTGGGCGAGCGGACCGTGGAGCTGACCGCCGGCAACCTGTCGAAGACGGTGGACTTCTCGGGTTCCGTCGAGGGGATCGACCTGACGAAGGCCGGTTCGATCAGCGTCACCGTCGAGGGCCAGAGCTACTCGGTCCAGTACGGCGTGCTCTGCCCGGCCCCGGCCCCGCAGGAGGAGAAGAAGGACGGCGACGTCTGATTCCCTCTGAACCGAGGTACGTCTGATTCTCCTCTGAACTGAGGCGGAGGCGGCGCCCGCTCCATGCGGGCGCCGCTTTTCCGTGCCCACCCCGCCCGCGTACGGGGCTCAGCCGGGAGGTCCTCGTCGTGGACCGGCCGGAGGGCTGGCACGATCGGGGGTATGGCCTTCGTTCCTCCGGGGTCCGGGTGGCCGGGCGACCCCGCCCAGCCGGACACGCCCGTCGCGCACGATCCCGCGGAGGTGCGGGAACTCGCATCCGCCAGCGCGGCCCTCGCCGACCTCACCGCCCGGCAGTCGGTCTGCCGCGCGTGCCCCCGTCTGGTGGAGTGGCGGGAGGAGGTCGCCACGGTCAAGCGCAGGGCGTTCGCCGAGGAGACCTACTGGGGCAGGCCCATCGCCGGATGGGGGGAGGAGAGGCCGGAGGTCCTGATCGTGGGGCTGGCGCCGGCCGCGCACGGCGGCAACCGGACCGGGCGGATCTTCACCGGGGACCGGAGCGGGGACTGGCTGTTCGCCTCGCTGTACCGGACGGGCCTGGCCGTACAGGAGACGAGCGTCCACGCGGGTGACGGGCAGCGGCTCGTCGGCGCGCGGATGATGGCCGCGGTCAGGTGCGCGCCGCCGGACAACAAGCCGCTCCCCGAGGAGCGGAGCACGTGTTTCCCCTGGCTGGCCAGGGAGATCGCGTTGGTGGCCGAAAGTGTTCGGGTGGTGGTCGCGCTCGGGGGCTTCGCGTGGCAGGCCGTGTGGCCCGCGCTGAAGGACGCCGGATACGTCCTTCCCCGTCCCCGGCCCGCCTTCGGGCACGGCGTCGAGGTGGGGCTCTCCCGCGGCGGGGCCGGCGGAAGTTCCGCCCATCTTCTCGGGTGCTACCACCCGAGCCAGCAGAACACGTTCACCGGCCGGGTGACCGCCGAGATGCTGGACCAGGTCTTCATCAGGGCAAACGCCCTCCGGGAAATGTGAAGTCCATCACAAGAGGGAATTTTTCCCGAACTTTCCTCTGAAATATAGAGTCATTCTCCCGTTTCTGGAAAATAGTGACGCAGTTATCACGGGGTGGCCTGGCGTCGCCGGAAGGCGGGGACGTATGCTTGTGAAAGCTTTCACAAAGTCTCGGACCTAAGGGGCGCCGAAGTGAACCGCAACTCCAAGCACATCGTGGTCGTCGGTGGCGGCTATGTCGGCCTCTACACGGTGCTACGGCTCCAGCGCACGCTCCGCAGGGAGCTGCGCGACGGCAGCGTGCGCATCACCGTTCTCACTCCCGAATCCCACATGACCTACCAGCCCTTCCTGCCCGAGGCGGCTGCGGGCAACCTCTCTCCGCGGCACGTGGTGGTTCCGCTCCGCCGGGTCCTGAAGAAGGCGACGATCCTCAACGGCAAGGTCACCAAGGTGAACCACGCCGGCAAGACCGTGACGTTCGAGCCGAACGTCGGCACCCCCCACGAGATCTCCTACGACCTCGTGGTGATGGCCGCCGGCTCGGTCTCCCGCACCCTGCCGATCCCCGGCCTGGCCGACGCCGCGATCGGCTTCAAGACGGTCGGCGAGGCGATCGCCCTGCGCAACAGGGTGCTCGGGCTGCTCGACCGGGCCGAGACGAACGAGGACGAGGCCGTGCGCCGCAGGGCGCTGACGTTCGTCGTGGTCGGCGGCGGGTTCGCGGGCATCGAGGCCCTCGCCGAGCTGGAGGACATGGCGCTCGACGCGGTCCGCTACTACCACAACATCAAGCGCGAGGACATGCGCTGGGTCCTGGTCGAGGCGACCGACCGGATCCTGCCGGAGGTCGGTCCGGAGATGGGCCGGTGGACCGCCGAGCAGCTGCGCGAGCGCGGCATCGAGGTCAAGATGAACACCCGCCTGGAGTCCTGCGAGGGAGGCCTGGTCAAGCTCTCCGACGGCGAGGAGTTCGAGGCGGCCACCATCGTGTGGACCGCGGGCGTGAAGCCCAGCCCGGTCGCGAACGCGGGTGACCTGCCGCTGGACGAGCGCGGCCGGATCAAGACGAGCACCCGGCTGACCGTGGTGGGGGCCAAGGACGCCTTCGCCGCGGGAGACGTGGCCGGTGTCCCCGACGTGACCAACCCGGGCCAGTACTGCGCGCCCAACGCCCAGCACGCGGTCCGGCAGGCCAAGGTGCTCGCCGACAACATCACCCGGCACCTGCACGGGAAGGAACTGGTCGATTACCGACACAAGTACGTCGGATCGGTCGCGGGGCTGGGCCTGCACAAGGGCGTCGCCAACGTCTACGGGGTCAAGCTTCGTGGATTGCCTGCGTGGTTCATGCACCGCACCTACCATCTGTCGCGGGTGCCCACCGTGAACCGCAAGGTCCGCGTCATGGCCGACTGGACTCTGGCGCTGTTCTTCAAGCGGGAGACCGTCTCGCTCGGAGAGATCGAAGAGCCGCGGGCGGAGTTCCGCGCGGCGGCCACGGCCTGAGTCCGGGCACCCGAGGGAGGAGCCGCTGGGTCGCCTCGGGATGCGTCGCTGACTCTCGCCGAGCCCCAGCCCGGGCCGGAGGGAGTCGCGGATGAGCTGGTCGGCGGTCACCGTGCTGGGGGCCGACAGGCCGGGGGTGATCGCCGAGGTGACCTCGGCGATCACCCGGTCCGGCGCGAACATCGAGGACTCGGCGATGACGTTGCTCGGCGGCCACGTCGCGATGATGCTGCTGGTCTCCGGCGAGGTCCCGCCGGCCTCCGCCTTCCCCGGGCTGACCGTGACCGCCACCGAGGTGACCCCTCGCCGCTCTGCCGGGGACACGGCCGGCCTCGGTTACGTCCTCACGGTCCACGGCCCGGACCGGCCCGGCATCGTCTCGGAGATCAGCGGCGCGCTCGCCGGCGCCTCCGGGGTCGTCACCGGCATGACCACTCACCTGTGCGGACGGCTGTACGTCCTGATCGCGGACGTGAGGCTGCCCGAGAAGGTGGACGTGGCCGCCCTGATGCGCCATCTGTCCGCCGTGGGCGCAGGTCTCGGCTGTGAGATCACCTTCCGCCCCGCCGAGGCGGAGGTGCTCTGATGGCCGCCGGCGCCCCCCGGGAGGCGCTGCCGGGCGGTGTCTGCCGCGAGCTGATCGGCGCCCCCCACCCCGTCCTGACCGCGAAGGCCCTGCCCGTCGACCCCACCGACCCGCAGGTCGTCGCCGCGGCGGCCGACCTGCTCGCCACCATGCGGCGGTCGCGCTGCACGGGCCTGGCCGCGCCCCAGATCGGTCTGGGCTGGCGGCTGTTCTCCGTCGACGCCGGGCGGCACCCCGCAACCCGCTCCTGCGCCGGGGAGTTCGTCGTCGCCAACCCCCGCCTCGTGTCCGCCTCCCACTGGGAGACGGCCCGGGAAGGCTGCCTGTCCGTGCCGGGCCTCACCGGCGGCGTCCCCCGCGCCACCCGCATCACGATCCAGGGCGAGCACCCGGGCAGCGGTGCCCCCCTGACCGTCCACGCCGACGCCTTCGAGGCCCGCTGCATCCAGCACCAGCTGGACCATCTCGACGGAGTTCTCTTTCTCGACCGTGTCACCGGCACCCGGGCCGTCTACCGTGTTGCCCAGAAGGCGGTGAGACAGGTGACATGAGTAGTTACGTCCGAGTGTTCCGTTACGTATGATTGCGGCGCCCCCGTAGCCCAATGGCAGAGGCATACCCCTTAAAAGGGTCGTAGTGCGGGTTCGAGTCCCGCCGGGGGCACTCATGCCTTTTGCCAGGAGAATGCCTCTGACCAGCGGACACGCCACCGGGGATCGCTTCCGGACGTCCGGCTGTCCACGACCGGCGCCGGCCCTCCGCGGCTCCTCCGGCGGAATGCGGATACGAGGACCTGAGGGTTACCCAACTGTGATCATCCCCCGGAATGCCTCCGCGACCCGCCGCCTGTCAGGGCCGCCAGCAGATGCCGGGCGGTGGGCCTGGCGTGGGGCTGCTTGGCCAGCGCGGCGGCGACCAGGTCGTGGAGCGGAGCGGGGATCGCGCTCAGGTCGGGGTCGACGGAGAGCACCCGGTGCATGAGGCAGCCCAGGCTCTCGGCGTGGAACGGGTCCTCGCCGGTCGCGGCGAACACCATGACGCAGCCCCAGCCGAACACGTCCGCCGCGGTTCCGGCCCGCTGACCGGTGAACACCTCCGGCGGCATGGAGGTCCGCACGCCCGTCACCGGCCCGGTCACGGTCGTCCCCGCCGTCTCCATCGTCCGGGCGGTGCCCAGGCCGACCAGCCGCGGGCCGTCCGGGCCGAGAAGCACGTTGTCCGGCTTCACGCCCCGGTGGGCGACGCCGGCGTCATGGACCACGGCCAGTGCCGCGGCGATCGCCGTCCCCAGCCGGAGCAGGCCGTCCCCGGTGATCACACGGCCGCCCGCGACGGCCGCGCGCAGGCTCGTCCCGCCCGCGACGGCCACGTTCAGGCTCGTCCCGCCCGCGACGGCGGTGGACGGCCCGGCCCGGCCGACACCTCCCGCGTCCGGGTGGCCCGCCCCCGATCGAGGTAAGTCGTCGCCGATCGGCCCCGCCGCCATCCGTCCCCCTGCCGTGCGCGGTTTCCTCCGCAGCATTGGATGCGCGGAGCGCCGGAGAAGTTGCGGGAAAGAGGGCGTGATCCGTGACGGGGGGAGGGTACGGTGCCACTCCGGCGGGAGATCGATGAGGAGGATGGGGAAGCCGGGAACTAGCAGCGCAGGCCACGCGTTGAGGATGTCGGCGGTAGCCGTACGGCCGCGCACACGAAAATATAGATACAGGCACGATACGGCCGTGTGACAACCGATCTAATACGCTGATCGCGTAGGTCGCAGCGTGGAGGCAGCGATGGAAAGCAAGAACCCCGTATTCAACCGGATACCCCAGGGCCAGCAGCCCGGGGGATATCCGACCCCGACCCCTGAGCAGCTTCAGGGGATGTACGACAGCCCGTCGTACGCACCGCCCGCGCAGCGGACCATGACCATCGACGACGTGGTCGTGCGCGGATTCATCACCCTGGGCACGCTGGTCGCCTCGGCCGCCGTGGCCTGGATCCTCAACCTGGGCATGGGCGCGGCGCTCGCCGGTGTGATCGTCGGGCTCATCCTGGCCCTGGTCATCACCTTCAAGCAGAGCACCAACCCGGCTCTGATCCTCGGCTACTCGGTGTCCTACGGCGTCGCCGTGGGTGTGATCAGCCACCTGTACAACAACTTCTACAACGGCATCGTCTTCCAGGCGGTGGTCGGCACGGCCCTGGCCTTCGCCGCGATGCTGACGGTGTACTCGCTCCGGATCATCCGGGTCACGCCGAAGTTCACCAAGTTCGTCGTGGCGGCGGGTCTGGCCCTGATGGGCCTGATGCTCGTCAACCTGGTGTCGGGCTTCTTCATCGAGGACGGCATCGGCATCCGCTCGGGCGGCCCGCTGGCCATCGTCTTCAGCATCGCCGCGATCCTCGTCGGCTGCTTCTTCCTGCTCCTCGACTTCGACCAGGTCGAGCAGGGCGTGAAGTACGGCGCCCCGGCGAAGTACTCCTGGCTGATGGCCTTCGGCCTGACCATGACCCTGGTCTGGATCTACCTGGAGGTCCTGCGCCTGCTGAGCTACTTCTCGGGCGACGACTGACCGGTGGTCGGCCGGACCGGGTGACCGGCGGCCGACAGCCGATCACCATCGAAATCGGGAACCCCGCCGGAGCCGCTCCGGCGGGGTTCTTTTCTGCCGTGAACTCGGGACATCTGTGAACGAAACGCGACCGAAGCCAACCGAAGCGTGACAGGAGCGTGTCGCCGGGTCTTGCTATCTGCGGTTCCGTGATGCACTGTCAATCCAAGGAGCCCTATCCGTGGAGGTGCCCATGTCCTTGAACCACTCACCGGAGACGCAGAGCAAGCTGATCGCAAGAGTCCCAGACATCACGGGACGCGCACTCCCAGAGTGGTTTCAAGCCATCGACAACGGCCCGTCGTTCCTCCGCTGTGACGAACGCGCCAACTGGCTCGCAGACGAGCACGGGCTGACCCACGGCTACGCCGCCGCCATCGTGCACGAGCACGAGCGGCAGCGCCGCCACCACCTGTAAGCAGCCGTCTTCTCTCCGAGGGCCCGTGCCGCCACCGGGTGGTGCGGGCTTTCGCGTACCTGCGCACCTCCGGGGACGTGGATCCACGGCGTGGATCTCATGGGGCAGATCCCGTGGGGCGGATCCCGTGGCGTGCGTCCCACGGGACGGAGCTCACGGCGTGGATCCCGTGCTCACCCGGTGCTGCGCTCTCCCGCCTGTCCGAGGATGATGGGGATCATGGATCTCGACAAGGCACGCGAATTCCTCCGCTCCAACCACCGCGCGGTCATGCTGACCTGGCACGTCGACGGGAGACCTCAGCTCTCTCCGGTCACCGTGGGGCTCGACGCCGAAGGGCGCGCGATCATCAGCACCCGGGAGACCGCGGCGAAGGTCCGCAACCTCCGCCGGGACTCCCGGGTGGCGCTCTGCGTGACCACGGACGCCTTCTTCGGCGAGTGGATCCAGATCGAGGGGACGGCGGAGATCGTCTCGCTGCCGGAGGCGATGGACCTCCTGGTGAGCTACTACCGCGACATCTCCGGAGAGCACCCCGACTGGGACGACTACCGGGCGGCCATGGAACGGGACCGGCGGGTGATCGTGCGCTTCGACATCACCCGGGCCGGTCCCGACGTCCACGGCTGACGGACTAGCTCAGGCGCTCCAGGACCATGGCCATGCCCTGGCCGCCGCCCACGCACATGGTCTCCAGGCCGATCGACTTGTCGTGGAACTGGAGGCTGTTGATCAGAGTGGAGGTGATCCGGGCGCCGGTCATGCCGAACGGGTGGCCCACCGCGATGGCGCCGCCGTTGACGTTGAGCCGGTCGAGGTCGATGCCCAGGTCCTTGTAGGACGGGATGACCTGGGCGGCGAACGCCTCGTTGATCTCGACGAGGTCCACGTCGCCGATGGACATGCCCGCCCGGGCCAGGGCCTGCTTGCTGGCCTCGACCGGGCCCAGCCCCATGATCTCGGGGGACAGGCCGGTCACGCCGGTGGAGACGATCCGGGCCAGCGGGGTGATGCCCAGCTCGGCGGCCTTGGTGTCGCTCATCACGATGACCGCGGCGGCGCCGTCGTTCAGCGGGCAGCAGTTGCCCGCGGTGACCGTGCCGTCGGGGCGGAAGACCGGCTTGAGCTGGGAGACGGCCTCGTAGGTGGTGCCGGCGCGGGGTCCGTCGTCCTTGCTGACCACGGTCCCGTCCGGCAGGGTCACCGGGGTGATGTCCTTCTCCCAGAAGCCGTTGGAGAGGGCCTTCTCGGCCAGGTTCTGGGAGCGGACGCCGAACTCGTCCTGCTCCTGGCGGGAGACGCCCTTGATCCCGGCGAGGTTCTCCGCCGTCTGGCCCATCGCGATGTAGATGTCGGGCAGCGCGCCGTCCTCACGGGGGTCGCGCCAGGTCTGGCCGCCCTCGGCGGCCTTGGCCGTACGGCCCTGCGCCTCGGCGAACAGCGGGTTCTGCGTGTCGGGCAGCGAGTCGGAGTTGCCCTTGACGAAGCGGGAGACGGTCTCCACGCCCGCCGAGATGAACACGTCACCCTCGCCGGCCTTGATCGCGTGGAACGCCATCCGGGTGGTCTGCAGCGAGGACGAGCAGTAGCGGGTGACGGTGGTGCCCGGCACGGTGTCGAGCCCCAGCAGGGTGGAGACCACGCGGGCCATGTTGAAGCCCTGCTCGCCGCCGGGCAGGCCGCAGCCCAGCATCAGGTCGTCGACGGTGGCCGGGTCGAGCTGGGGGACCTTGGCCAGCGCGGCCTTGATCATCTGTACGGTCAGGTCGTCGGGACGGATGTCCTTCAGTGACCCCTTGAAGGCCCGTCCGATGGGCGAGCGCGCGGTCGCGACGATGACTGCCTCGGGCATGTGCTCTCCTGTGGTCATGGCAACGCTGACGCGTCGCGGCTCGGAGGCTCAAAGACCGGCTCTCACCCTCGTCGTGTCCGCAGCACGGCTGCGGACGTGCCTCGGCTGATGCACCGGAGCCCCCTCGCGGGTGTGTTCGCTAATCGCTCCTCCTGCGGAGATTACCCCCCGGTAGTCCGGCCATCATGACCCGGGGGTGGAAGAAACAGAACTTTGTTACGTGATGCCAAAGGGGTGTGTTGTTCGGAGGTCATCCGTACAATGCCGCGGCGCGATCGGGGCCGGAGAGATCATCCGTACATGCCGGGCGAGGTGACGGTGGCGTCGTTGACCGCGTGCAGTCCGCCCCGCTCGTCCCGCCAGATCCGCCAGCCGCCCTGGCTCCCGGTGAACCAGCCGGGCGGGGGACCGGCGTTGGCCGTACGTTTCCCGGTGGCCAGGTCGAACTCGCACAGCGAGGCCACCGAGTAGAACCCGGGGTGCTGATCCTTCAGGGGGAGCGGCTTGGGATCGGTGACGCAGAAGGACCAGCCCTTCGGCTCCCTGTCCTCCATGTCCCTGCCGGTGGCCAGGTCGAACGCGGTCCCGGGCCTGCCGTGGCGGAGGAAACCGATCTTGTCCATCCGGGCGGGGAAGGCCAGCCACCAGCCCGCGCCGGGGACCTGGCTCGCCGGGATCTGACCGAGGACCCGGCCGCTCTCGGCGTCCAGCCGGGCGAACCCGCCGTACTGGCCCCGCTGGTCGACCGGGCGGACCACCGGCGCGTAGCCGGGATTGCCGCTGGGGTAGACGCGCACCACCGAGGGGCGCATCCAGTTGACCGCGCCGTCGGAGAGCCGTACGGAGAAGATCCCGAAGGTGGAGGCCCTCTTGGTCCTGGGATTGGTGTAGGGAGCGATGTAGCCGACGAGGTCGTCCGAGGTCGCGCCGAAGGACCAGCCGCCCGACAGGTCCACTCCGGGGCCGAGGGCCCGTTCGACCGGCTGGCGCCAGATGGGCTTGCCGGTCCGCAGGTCGTAGGCCTCAAGAGTGGGGTTGCGGGCCAGGCGCAGGAACACCACGCGGGTGGCGTCGGACCACTGCACCTCGGCGATTCCGGGGATCTTCCACACCGGCGCGCCGGTGGCCGGGTCGAGCACGACGACCCGGGCCGCCGAGAGCGCGGTGTGCTCCGGCACGCAGACGAACGGCCCGCACCGTTGCGGACCGAAGGTCGAGTGCACCGGACGGACCCACTTCTGGGCGCCGGTCCTCGCGTCGCGGCCGACGAGCCGGGCGTACCAGCGTCCCCTGCGGAACGGGTCCAGGGTCACCGCCATGGTCTGCTTCTCGCCGGTCTCGACGACCGCCGGAGGCGGCACGCCCATCCCCGGCAGGCGGCCCGTCACGGTCGCGGGGGAGGCCCACAGCCGCTTGCCCGAGGCGAGGTCGAGAGCCACGCTCTCCAGCGTCCCGTCGGGCTTCATGGACGTCGCCATGGCGACGTCCCCGACGACGACCGTGCGGCTCACCGTGTTCAGCTCGGTGTTGTGCCAGGTGGGGTACTCCTGCGTGGCCGCTTCGCTGCCGGAGCAGCCGGCCAGGGTCAGGGCTCCGATGAGCGCCACAGCCGGTTTCGCATGAGGCCGGATCACGGGCATTCCACTCCAATGAGGCGAGACGTAACGACATCGCCGCGGAGCGTAGCCGAGCTCAGGCGTCGTGAGGCAGCGCTCCAGGCCGCCGACGGAGCCGTGTCACCCACCGTCCGTGGGGACCTGTCGCTCGGCCGGCGACGCGGGTCGCGGACACCTCGGCGCCGGGCTCCTCCGCGGCTCTGGCCGCCGCGAGGTAGATCGACTCACCGCGCGCAGGCCGGGGCTCGGGCCACAGCTCCAGCGCGGTGCACACAGACGGTAGCACTGCGTAAGCGGCTTGTAGGTAACCTCGGCGAGATGGGTGGTAACGGTCGGGTCCGAACATTTCGCCGGGATTTGTCTCGAATTCTGGCCCGAGGAGGTCCGCGAACGCCACCGTCCGCCCGCCCGCCTCGACGACCCCGACGGTCTGCGCGGCGGCGAGCTCCCGGCTCCAGCGCCGGGCCACCCAGCGCAAAGGCTGCGCGAGCGGCCGGACCGTACCGAGGTCCGGGCAGGTGCCCACGACCACCTCGGCGCCGGCCTCGCGCAGCCGCCGCACGGCTTTCTGCAGGTGCCGTACGGCCTGCGCCGGGAGCGTCTGCGTGCTGATGTCGTTGCTGCCGACGAAGATGACCGCGACGTCGGGGTTCGCGTTGAGCGCCCGGTCCACCTGATCACCGAGGTCGGCGGAGGCCGCCCCCGACACGCCGGTCACGGTGAGCCGGACGGGCCGTTCGGCCACGGCCGCCAGACCGCACGCGATGAGGACGCCGGGAGTGTCGGCCGGGTCGGTCATGCCCAGGCCGACCGAGGTGGAGTCGCCCATCATGACCAGGCGGATCGGTTCGCCCTCGAAGTCGCCGTAGACCCCGTCGGAGGGCGGGCCGTCCAGGCCGTGCGGGCGGCCGATGACACGGCGGGCCAGGACACCCTGGGCGTACAGGAGCCCGTAGGTCGCCACGCCGAGCGCGGTCAGACCGCCTCCTCCCACCGCCGCGGTCGCGGCGATGCGCCGGGCGGCCCGCGCCACCCCGGGTGTCCAGATCACACGGCATTTCTTTCCCTGACCGTCCGCGGATTCACCTGCCTGCCTGCGGCGGTGCGGCCCGGAGGTCACGTGGTACGGCTCGGCGGTAGCTTTGTGGGGAAACCGGCCGCGTCCCGCCGACCCCCTGGGGACCGGTCTCCGACACGACAAGCCGACCCGGCTTTGGCAATTCGAGGTGATCAACACGATGCGCGTGTACGACTCGCTCGTGGAGCTGATGGGCAACACCCCGCTCGTACGGCTGCACAAGGTGACGGCGGGTCTGCCCGCCCAGGTGCTCGCCAAGGTCGAGTACTTCAACCCCGGAGGCTCGGTGAAGGACCGGATCGCGGTGCGCATGATCGACGCCGCGGAGAAGTCCGGCGAGCTCCGGCCCGGGGGCACGATCGTGGAGCCCACCTCGGGCAACACCGGCGTGGGCCTGGCGATAGTGGCCCAGCAGCGCGGATACAGGTGCCTGTTCGTGGTGCCCGACAAGGTGGCCCAGGACAAGATCGCGGTGTTGCGGGCCTACGGCGCGGAGGTCGTGGTCTGCCCGACCGCCGTCTCGCCCGACCACCCGAACTCCTACTACTCGGTCTCCGACCGGCTCGCCAGGGAGGTCCCCAACGCCTGGAAGCCGGACCAGTACTCCAACCCGAACAACCCCGAGAGCCACTACCACTCCACCGGGCCGGAGATCTGGGAGCAGACCGGGGGACGGGTCACCCACTTCGTCGCGGGCGTCGGCACCGGCGGCACGATCAGCGGTGCCGGCCGCTATCTCAAGGAGGTCTCCGGCGGCCGGGTGAAGGTCATCGGCGCCGACCCCGAGGGGTCGGTCTACTCCGGCGGCACCGGCCGGCCGTACCTGGTCGAGGGCGTCGGCGAGGACATCTGGCCCGCCACCTACGACACCACGATCTGCGACGAGATCATCGCGGTCTCCGACAAGGACTCCTTCGGCATGACCCGGCGGCTGGCCCGCGAGGAGGCCCTGCTGGTGGGCGGCTCCTGCGGCATGGCCACGGTCGCCGCCCTGCGCGTGGCGCAGCAGGCCGGGCCGGACGACGTGGTCGTGGTCCTGCTGCCCGACGGCGGCCGCGGCTACCTGTCGAAGATCTTCAACGACGAGTGGATGGCCGACTACGGCTTCCTGACGACCTCCTCCGAGGAGGGCCTGGTCAAGGACGTGCTGAGCGGCAAGGGATCCGGCATGCCGGAGTTCGTGCACACCCACCCGCACGAGTCGGTGGAGACCGCGATCTCCATCATGCGGGAGTACGGCGTCTCGCAGCTTCCGGTGATGAAGGAGGAGCCGCCGGTCATGGCCGCCGAGGTGGTCGGGTCGATCGTGGAGCGGGACCTGCTCGACGCCCTCTACCGCGGCCGTGTGCGCCCCCAGGACCCGCTGGCCGACCACATGTCCCAGCCGCTGCCCATGATCGGCTCCGGCGAGCCCATCTCGCACGCGGTCGAGGCCCTGGAGAAGGCCGACGCCGCCGTGGTCCTCGACGACGGCAAGCCCGTGGGCCTGCTCACCCGCCAGGACCTGCTGGCCTTCCTGGCGAACCGCTGAGCCGCGACGCGTCAGCGTCGCCATGGGCCCGTGAGGGGGCGCCGGTGAAGCAACGGAGGAGCGCCCGCAGCGAGGGACGAGCGAGGACGTGACGACGGCGGGAGCCGGTTATCAGCCCCCGAGCCGCGACGCGTCAGCGTCGCCATGGGCAGGCAGTTCGGCGAGGACCTCCCAGGCGCCCTGCGGGGTGAACCCGGCGTAGAGACGGCCGCCGAGCGCTTCGACGCGCTCGGCCATGCCGACCAGGCCGAAGCCGCCGCCGAGGCCGGAGATCCTGGAGTCGGCGGCCGAGCCGTAGTTGCGCACGCCTAGCCGTACGCACGGTCCCGCCAGCCGCAGGTCGGCCTCCACCCAGGCGGTGCCGGGGGCGTGGCGGCGCACGTTCGTCAGGGACTCCTGCAGAACCCGGTGGAGGGTGGTCATCACCTCGGGGGCCAGGGTGTCGTCGGCGATGCCCTGGCCGATCTCGAAGGCCACCTTCGGGCCGCCGGCCGAGAACCGTTCCACGAGCGCGCGCATGTCCGTCAGGCGGGTGCCGGGGGAGCGGGCGGCCTCGTCCTCCGCGCGCAGGACGCTGACCAGGCGGCGCATCGAGGTCAGCGCGTCCGCCCCGGCCCCGGCGATGGCGTCGAGCGCGGGCAGGACGGCGTCGGGCTTCTGCTCGGCGACGACCCGGGCGGCCTGGGCCTGCACGACGATCCCGGTGATGTGGTGGGCGACCAGGTCGTGCAGCTCCCTGGCGAGCTCCAGGCGTTCGGCCCGTCGTACGGAGTGCACGGCCTCCTTGCGGCGCTCCAGCTGGAAGCGCAGGTAGGCGCCGACGCCCGCCGCGACGGACCAGCCGACGAACAGCAGGAAGCCCCCGGCCAGGGAGGCGTCGTCCTGTCCGGTCCGGCCCGCCGACACCTCCAGCACCATCATCGAGGCCAGCGCGAACACCACGGCGTTCCTGATCGGCTCGATCCAGCGCAGTCCGCCGATGGTGAGGATGAGCAGCGATCCCGTCTCGGCGAGCCCGGGGATGCCGCCCTCCTTGACGATCCCCATGACGAGGGTGGCGGTGAACGACAGCACCAGCAGGATCACGAAGGGCCGCACCCGGCTCCGCTGCCGCCGCCACACCGCGTAGATCCCGTAGGCGCCGCAGATGGGGGAGAGGAACTGGAGCCCGTACGGCCCCGTCGCCGCGATCGCGATGTCGAACAGGAGCAGCAGCCCGAGCCAGCACAGCAGCGCGATCTCGCTGAGCCGCTGGATCCAGTAGACAAGCCGGTTGTTCTCCCCCACGGCACCCGAGCCTAATCCCGGTGGACGATGGGACATATCGGCCGTTTGACCGAGCCCCGCCCCGGCGAACCGGTCCTTCAGCGGAGGTGCGGCGAACCCCCGCGACGGATGCTTGAGACGTCGAAGGGGGAAGAGGAAATGACCGTCATCGGGATCGTGCTGCTGGCCATCGGGCTCGTCGTCGTGGCGTCGCTGACGCTCGCCGACCCTGTCCTGCTCTCTCGGATCAACGGGGAGCCTGCCGAGGGTGGCAGCGGCCGTCACATCAGGGCACCGCGTATCACCGGCGAAGACGCCGAGGTGGTCTCACTCCGGCGGCGCCAGGTGGACGGCCGGGAGTCCCGGGCCGCGTAGTCCTTCCATACCGCGCCCGGCCCGGTGCACGTCCCGGGACCGGTACCCGGCCCGGGGCTGGCACACCTCCCGGGACCGGTACCCGGCCCGGGCTCTGTACACCGTTCGGGTCCGGGAGCGGAGTAGCGTGGGCCGTATGAGTGAAGGATTCGAGACTCTGGCCATCCACGCCGGTCAAGAGGCCGACCCCCAGACCGGGGCCGTCGTGCCGCCGATCTACGCGGTGTCCACCTACAAGCAGGACGGCGTCGGCGGGCTGCGCTCCGGATACGAGTACAGCCGGTCGGCCAACCCGACCAGGACCGCCCTGGAGGAGGCCATGGCGGCCGTCGAGGGCGGCGCCCGCGGCCTGGCCTTCGCCTCGGGTCTGGCGGCCGAGGACACGCTGCTGCGCACGGTCTGCAAGCCGGGTGACCATGTGATCATCCCGAATGACGCCTACGGCGGCACCTACCGGCTCTTCGCCAAGGTGCACGAGCGGTGGGGACTGCACTACGACCCCGTGGCGCTGGACAACATGAACGCGGTGGGCGCCGCCATCACGCCGAAGACGAAGATCATTTGGGTGGAGACGCCCACCAACCCGCTGCTCGGCATCTCCGACATCGCGGCCCTGGCCGAGCTCGCCCACGACTGCGGCGCGCTGCTGGTGGTGGACAACACCTTCGCCTCGCCGTACCTGCAGCAGCCGCTGGCGCTGGGCGCCGACATCGTGGTCCACTCCACCACGAAGTACGTCGGCGGCCACTCCGACGTGGTCGGCGGCGCGCTCGTCGCCCGGGATCCCGAGCTGGGCGAGCAGCTCGCCTACCACCAGAACGCGATGGGCGCGGTGGCCGGCCCGTTCGACGCCTGGCTGACGCTGCGCGGCCTGAAGACGCTCGCGGTGCGGATGGAGCGCCACTGCGACAACGCCGAGCGGGTGGTCGACCTCCTGCTCGCCCACCCCAAGGTGATCTCGGTGCTCTATCCGGGCATGCCCGAGCACCCCGGTCACGAGGTGGCGGCCAAGCAGATGCGGCGTTTCGGCGGCATGGTCTCCTTCCGGGTCGCCGGGGGCGAGGCCGAGGCGGTGGAGATCTGCAACCGGGCCAAGCTGTTCACCCTGGGCGAGTCGCTCGGCGGAGTGGAGTCGCTGATCGAGCACCCCGGCCGGATGACCCACGCCTCCGCGGCGGGTTCTCCGCTGGAGGTCCCCGGCGACCTGGTCCGTCTCTCGGTCGGCATCGAGACCGTCGACGACCTCCTGGCCGACCTCACCCAGGCGCTGTCCTAGGCGATGCTCCGCACCGCGGCTCGGGGGCTGGTAACCGGTGCCTTCCCTCGTCGGACTCACGTCGCTGCGCTCCGACGTCCTCCTCGGTCCAGTGCACCGGCGCCCCCTCGCGGGTCCTGGGCGATGCTCCGCACCGCGGCTCGGGGGCTGGTAACCGGTGCCTTCCCTCGTCGGACTCACGTCGCTGCGCTCCGACGTCCTCCTCGGTCCAGTGCACCGGCGCCTCCTCGCGGGTCCTGGGCGATGCTCCGCACCGCGGTCAGGGAGTGGGGCTGGGGTCGCCCCAGACCATCAGCACGAGGATGACCAGCCAGATCACCGAGACCAGCCCGGAGAGCATGGCGATCCGGGCGGTCTGCGCCTTGGCGTCGTCGTCCGGGTTCTCGTCGCCGAGGACCCGGATGGCGGTCCGCTGGTCCCGCTCCACGATGAACAGGAGCACGGCGGCGACGATGAACAGCGTCATGGAGACCGACAGGTACGGCCTGCCGAGGAACTCCCGGCCGAGCAGCGCGCCGAACAGGAAGACGCCGACGGAGGCGATGGCGTAGGCGCGTGTCGTCCTGTTCAGATAGCGCAGGACGTCGACGTTGCGGGCACGGATGAACCGTGGTGTGGAGACGGTCGCGGCGGTGACCGGCCCCAGGGCGAAGATCGCGAAACCGATGTGCAGCCAGAGCAGCAGGGCGTTCATGCGCCAGACACTAGCTTCCGGTGATCTCATCCGGGTACGGCTTGGCGGACCCGGGCCGGCCGGGAGTGTCGTCCATCCCCTCTTTCAGGAGGAGACGCCTGCAGAGCGGGCACGCGTCCCTGGGTCTCGCCATGCAGAGGCTGTGGTCGACCTTCACGCCGAGGAGGCGGCGGGCTCCCGCCGTCGTGGCCCCGGGGGCCCGGCCGGTGATCGAGGAGCGGTTGTCCTCGACGTGGATGCTGATCACGACGAGGGTGAGAACGGCGACGAAAATGACGAGCACGACGCCGGCCACTATTGAAGCCGCGATCCACATGTGCCCCTCCGGGGAAGGCTGGAGACCAGCCTTTCCCGGATATCCCCGTATTTCAAGACAGGCTGGACCTTTCTCCCTCACGGTCGGGAGTGTCCTGCCGGGCGTGCGGGCGCGAACCCATGATCAGCTCGAATCCCACGACGGCGACGACCATCAGCATGATGAGAATAATCGCGATCATCTAACTCCCTCCCTCCGGGCGGTCGGCGGAAAAACGTCCTCGATAACAAGGACGGGAGAAACGGGGAATTCGTTGTCACCGGAGGATTACGTTTCGGGTGACAAATGGATTCGGCCGCTTTGCCGGTACCTTGTCCGTTCTGCTCAGAGCAGTGCGGAGGTGTGAGTAGGATCACGGAGGTGCCCGTCTCCCCGTGCCGGGGCCGTCGCCGACCGCGACCGAGGCCGTGCCGGGCGGGTACCGGATGAGAGATCGTTGAAGACACCGTTCATGAGGCACAAAGGAGTGCCCGCTATGGCCGTGAAGCACATCGAGCCGTACACCGCCGAATGGCGGCACCAGCCCGCTTTCTACCTGCGCCGGGTCGCGGAGGCACTGGGCGCCGAGGCCGAGACCTGGTGGGACGGCCCATGCGATCCGCGGGCCGGCACCATCCGCCTGACCGGCGGGGAAGCGCTGGTGTGGGATGAGGAGAGCGGCTGGCGCTGGGGGCGGTTCGTCTCCGGAGGCCCGGATGCCTGCACCGTCCTGGCCGGGTCCCGCTATCTCGGCGGCGGCCTGCTGCTCCGCCCCGAGCGGGTCCCGGCGGCCGTCGCCGAGGCCAGGGCCGGGGTCGGCAACAGCACGGCCTGGCGGCCCTGCTACCGCTCCTACCGGCACTACCGTGACGGCTTCGACCTCGCGCTCAACGGCTACACGGCCCCCGCCTGACCCCCGTGCCCGGTCGAGACGAGTGAGTCCCGAAGCGAAGTTCGGGGTGCTCGCCGGGCCTGGCGGCCGGACGGTGGCCATGTCGTGGCGCGCGTCGGGGCTGTCACCGGCATCGCGCCGACGGCCGCCGCCGTCGGCGCGGCCTGGTCAGCTTGCGGTCTGCCCGTCGCAGAACGCCGCCTTGACGAGCCCGTCCAGCAGCTTCGGATAAGCGGCGAGGTCGAATGCGGCGTCGCCGACCGTCAGCGAGGCGGTCAGGGTCCTGCTGCCGTCGGGCGAGCTGTACATCAGCGCCGCGTAGCCCGCCGGAGGGCTGCCGTTGTGGTTGAGCACGGTGCCGCAGGCCGGACCCAGGTCCTTGACGAACATCCCCAGGCCGTAGCGGCCGTAGAGGGGGTCGCTCTTCGGGTGCGGCTCGCGCATCTCGGCCAGCAGTTCGTCCGGCAGGAGCTTGCCGCCGTTCAGCGCGGAGAAGAACGTCTGGAGATCCCTGGTGGTCGAGATCATGTCACCGGCGCCCGCCAGCAGGGAGGGGTTCTGGCGGGAGACGTCGGTCACCTTCCACTGGCCGGCGTCCTGGTGGCGGAAGTAGCCGTGGGCGTACGGCCTGGGCAGCCGTGTCCGGTCGCCCGGCACCACGGTGCCCTTCAGCCCGAGCGGTCCCATGATCCGCCGCTTCAGCTCCGCGTCGAACGAGTGACCGGTGACCTTCTCGATCAGCAGCCTGGCCAGCGTGTAGTTGGTGTTGGAGTAGCTCCAGTCCTCCCCCGGCGCGAACTTCACCGGCCTGGACAGCGCGAACCGCACCAGCTCCTGCGGCCGGTAGGAGCGGAACCGGTTGTCCAGCCACTCCTTTCCCGTCGCGGGGAGACCGGGCACCCACGTCCCGTCGGGGTCGAGGTCGCCGGTGTAGTTGAACAGGCCGCTGGTGTGCTGCAGCAGCATCCGCACCGTGATCCGCCGGTCCAGCCCGAACTCGGGCAGGTAACCGGCCACCGGGGCGTCCAGTCCGATCTCGCCCTCGGCCACCAGCTGCAGCACCACGGTCGCGACGAAGGTCTTGGTGACGCTGCCCACCCAGAAATGCCCGTTCGTCGGCGGCTTCGCGCTCGCGCCCAGCTTGCGCCGCCCGGTGCTGCCGGTCCACTCGCCCCGCTCGCCCCGCTCATCGTGCACGCGCACCTGCACACCGAGGAAACCGGCGTCGATGAACGCCTGGACGGCCTTCTGCAGCTCCGGACGATCCTGCCCGGCAGCGTCCTCCGACATGACCGCGCTGCCGTCCGCGGCGGCCGCACCCGCCGTGGCCGCCGCGGGTGCGATCGTCCCGGCCAGCAGCCCGGCCGCCAGCGCTGTGACCGCCACCGGCCGGAAGACGGTGCGCCGGCGCTCCGGCGCGCCACCGTCACGGCGCACCGTCCCGAACGCTTCGGCGTGCGTCGCGCCGCTCCGGCCGATCAGGGCGACCAGCCCCGGAACCCGCCCGGACCCGACATGCCGCGTCAGCACCTCGCGCAGTCCGCGCAGCCCTGCTGCGGAGAAGCCGTGGTTGCCTCGTCCCATCATGAATGTCCTCACCCACAGTGTTCGATCCACAGTGTTCGATCTCGTGAGCCCCGTCTCGGCGTGGGCTCACGGACAGCCGTCAGCGACGCACGAGGGCCGGATGTGAGCTCGGCGCGGACCGCTTCGCAGCCCCTTCGCGGCCCAAGGGCGTCTTCGCTGAACCGTCCATGGCATCCACCGTCGCCGGTCGCGCTGATATCGGGCCGTCACCGGCCTGACGCCGCCACTGACACGCGGCGAGGAGCCGGCCGGACAGGTGGGGAGAGGCGCCGGGCGGATGGCGGGGCGAAAAGCGCGGCCGGCGGACCTGGGAAGGGATCCGCCGGCGCTTTCAGCGGGCGCGGCGGGTGCGCAGGAAGTCGCTGACGACATACTCCCCGAGCCGCTCGGGGCTGGGGGAGAAGACCCGGCCGCCGTTGCGCCGGGCGACCTCGTCCACGAACTCCTTCAGCCGCTCGTCCTCGGCGAGCATGAACACGTTGAGCGTCGCCCTGCGCCGGGTCATCTTGTCCACCTCGGCGAGCGTCAGCTCCAGGGTCTCCGGGGTGGGCGGCCACTCGAAGGCGTAGGAGCCGTTGCGGCGCAGGTGCGAGGTGGGCTCGCCGTCGGTGACCACGAGCACGACCGGCTCGAAGTCGGGGTGGCGGTCCAGGTGGCGGCCCGCGATCAGCAGGGCGTGGTGCAGGTTGGTGCCCTGGACCATGTCCCACTCCAGCCCGGCCAGCTCGTCGGGCGCAAGGACCCGGGCGTAGTTGGAGAAGCCGATGATCTGCACCGAGTCCTGCGGGAACTTGGAGCTGACCAGCGCCTGCAGCGCCATCGCGGTCTGCTTGGCGGCCGCCCAGGTGCCGCGCAGGGCCATCGAGTAGGACAGGTCCACCAGCAGGCAGACCGCCGCGGCCGTGCGCCGCTCGGTCTCGGCCACCTCGAAGTCGTCCACCGACAGGGTCACCGCGCCGCCCCGGCCCGCGCCGCGCCGTACGCCGTTGACGACCGTGCGGACGACGTCGATGGGCTGCTCGTCGCCGAACCGCCAGGGGCGGGTGGAACCGGTGAGCTCCCCGGCGGCGCCCGCGTCCGTCTGGTCGTGGTCGCCGCGGCGGCCGGCGTCGAGGGCGGAGAAGACACGGCGCAGAGCGGTCTCACCGAGGCGGCGGACGGCCTTGGGGGTCAGTTCGAGCCTGCCGCGGTGGCGGCGGAGGTAACCCTGCTGCTCCAGCTCGCGCTCGATCTGCTTGAGCGCGTTCAGGTCGTCGACGGCGGAGCGGCCGAGCGCGCGCCGTACCGCCGCCTCGTCGATGTCCTCGATGCTGGCGCCCGGGTAGTCCTGGCGGAGCGCGGCCTCCAGCTGGGTCAGGTCGGCGAGCTCGTCCAGCGCGGTCACCGCGTCGCCCATGCCCAGCGGCTGATCACCGGTGAGGCGCTCGGGGGTGTGCCAGGCCAGGTCGGGGCGGCGGGCGTGGAGGGACTCGCCCAGCCGCCGCATCTGCTCGGCCAGCCCCGTCTGCTCCAGCGTCTGGTTGATCAGGCCGGCGAGCTCCTCCCGCTGCTGCGGGGTGAGCGAGGCCAGCAGGCGCTGGGTCGCGGCGGCCCGGCGGGCGAGGCTGTCGACCAGCTCCTCCAGGTTCCGCGGGGACTCCGGGAACATGTCCTCATATTTCGACATGAAGCGGTCGAAATCATCTTGAGTGTGCTCACCCCGGGCGTCCCGGTCGAGCATGTCGTTCAGATCCGACATCATCTGCCGGACCCGTTCCATGGCCGCCGGGTCGGGGTCGGCCAGCGCCTGCCGCATGCCGCGGAACTGGCTGTCCAGCACCTCCCTGCGCAGCAGGTCGCGCAGCTCGTCGAAGGTCCGCCGAGCGGCCTGCGAGCGCCACTCGTAGGTGCTCAGCTCCTGGATCGCCCCGGCCGGGTCGTCCGGTACGGCATCGAGCCGGGCCTCGCGGAGGCGGGCGTCGTCCGAGGGGTCGGGGAACAGCTCCGCCCGCTCCTGGCCGATCGCCTTGTCCAGCAGGGCCCTGGCCCGCTCCAGGGTCCCGTCCAGCCGGCCGCGCTCACGCAGCTCGCGGCGGCGGCGCCGTACGTCGCGGAGCAGCTCGTCGAGGCCGCGCCGGTTGTCCGTGCCGGGCAGACCCTGCCGGAGCAGGTCGCGCAGGGCGTGACCGGGATTGGACCCGGACAGGATGGAGTCGCCCATCCGGTCGAGTGCCGAACGCACGTCGTACGGCGGGGCGAGCGGGTCGGGCCCGTCGCGGTACTCGCCATAGCGGTAGCTCATACGATCTCCTCGCCCGGCGGCCCGGAGGTCGCGTTCGCGAACGCGCCGTTCCCGTCGGCTCGCCCGTCCCGCGCACTCATGCCGCCCTGCCTTCGCAAGCTCACGTACGGTAGACCGACGCGCCGTCCACCTCGTCCTTGGACAGGCGGCGCAGGAGATAGAGCCCCTCCAGGGTGAACTCCAGAGCGGCCGCCGCGTGCCCGGGGGACTCGTCGCCGATGCCGAGCCGCGACATGATCTTGGCCAGGCCTGCCACCGGGCCGATCGCGCGCAGCAGCTCGGCGGCGGAGACCATGGGTCCCGACTCCACCTGCACACCCTCGGAGAACCTCTCCAGCAGCGGCGCCAGGTCCATGCCGCCGAGCGTCCCGCGGAAGGTCTCGGCCGTGGCACGGCGGAGCAGGTGCGCCAGGACGTCGGTCTCCCGGCCCTCCTCGCTGACCTCGAACTCCACCTTGCCCCGCAGCGTGTGCACGATGCCGGCCAGGTCGGCCACCCGGGTCACCGCGCGCTCCTCGCCGGTCAGCGCGGCCCGCCGTACGGCGGAGGCGGCGGCGGTCTCGGCGGCGGCGATGGAGAAGCGGGCCGAGACGCCGGAACGCGAGTCGACCGCGGTGGACTCGCGGACCAGCCGGGTGAAGCGGGCGATCACCTCGATCAGGTGGTCGGGGAGGTCGGCGCCCACGTGGTCGAGCGCGGCCTCCTGGCGGATGAGCGTGAGCTCGGCCTCGACCGAGAGCGGGTAGTGGGTGCGGATCTCGGCGCCGAAGCGGTCCTTCAGCGGGGTGATGATCCGGCCGCGGTTGGTGTAGTCCTCCGGGTTGGCGCTGGCGATCAGCAGGAGGTCCAGGGGCAGGCGCAGGTTGTAGCCCCGGACCTGGATGTCGCGCTCCTCCAGCACGTTGAGCAGCGACACCTGGATGCGCTCGGCCAGGTCGGGCAGCTCGTTGACGGAGAAGACGCCCCGGTTGCTCCGGGGGACCAGGCCGTAGTGCACGGTCTCGGGGTCGCCGAGGGAGCGCCCCTCGGCGATCCTGACCGGGTCGATGTCACCGATCAGGTCGCCCACGGAGGTGTCGGGGGTGGCGAGCTTCTCCCCGTAGCGCTCGTCGCGGTGCCGCCAGGAGATCGGCAGGTCCTCGCCCGCCGACTCCGCCAGGCGGCGGCAGCGCGCACAGGAGGGGGCGTAGGGGTGGTCGTTGATCTCACAGCCGTCCACCACCGGGGTCCACTCGTCGAGCAGTCCGGAGACGGTGCGGATGAGCCGGGTCTTGCCCTGGCCGCGCTCGCCCAGCAGGACGAGGTCGTGCCCGGCGAGCAGGGCCCGCTCCAGCTGGGGCAGGACGGTGTCATCGAAACCGACGATGCCCGGGAACCGGGGCTGCCCCGACCGGAGGCGGGCCAGGAGGTTGTCGCGGATCTCGGCTTTGACGGTGCGGTGGATATGGCCGCTCGCGCGAAGTTCGCGCAGAGTCCGGGGCTCTGGGGTGTTCCGTGGCTCTGGAATGTCAGGCACGGGAACGAGACTACGTCCCCTGAGTCGAAACCGGCAGCCTCATCACCCTCCTCCCGATTTCGGATCTTGACCATTGTGTGACGGTTGGCATGCGTGCTCTTCCTCGCAGTGGGGAGAATCGCTCCAGGAAAGCTTCAGGAGTCAGGGAAGTCACTCCGGACGTGAAGGCTTCGGACAAGAGGGGAGGCGAGACGGGTGGCACTGTTGACAAGTCGCTTCTCCGATGGTCTCGCCGTGGACTCCGACCTGGTCGCGGCGGCCGAGTCGGCGGTGGGCCAGGCCCTGCGCGGGCTGAGCGGACCGCCGGACCTCGTCTGTTTCTTCGTCTGCGGTGACGATCCCGACGAGGTCTCCCGGGCCGGCCGGCGCGCGATGAGCCTGGCCTCGGGCGCCACGGTGATCGGCTGCAGCGCGACCGGGGTGATCGGCGCGGGACAGGGCGTCGAGGTCGTGCCGTCGGTCAGCGCGTGGGCCGCCACCCTCGACGGCGCCCGGCTGACCACCTTCGCGCTGGACAGCCTGCGCGCCGAAGACCGGTTCGTCGTCGTCGGCCTCCCCGAGCGCCGCGCCGACGACCGGGTGGCCATCCTGCTCGCCGACCCCTACACCTTCCCGGCCGACGGCTTCGTCGAGCGCTCGGACGAGGTCCTCGGCAACCTTCCGCTGGTCGGCGGCCTGGCCAACGCCTTCCAGGGGCGGGACGCGGTGCGGCTCTTCGCCGACGGAGAGGTGTACACCGAGGGCGCCGTCGGCGTGATCATCGGCGGCGCGATCCACGTCGGCACCGTGGTCAGCCAGGGCTGCCGTCCGATCGGCCCATCGATGACGGTCACCCGCGTCGAGGACAACCTGCTGCTCGAACTCGCCGGGCAACCCGCCCTGGCCCGGCTGGAGGAGATCGTCAGCGCGCTGGACGAGGAGGACCGCGACCTGGTCGCCGCCGGCCTGCAGATCGGCATCGCGATGAACGAGTACGCCGAGCGGCACGAGCACGGTGACTTCCTGATCAGAGGGGTGCTCGGGATCGACCCCGACCGGGAGGCCGTGGCGATCGGCGACGTCGTCGAGGTCGGCCGCACGGTCCGCTTCCAGGTCCGCGACGCCGCGACCGCCGACGAGGACCTCTACGAGCTGCTCGACACCCACCGCGAGCAGTTCGGCCGGGTGGACGGCGCGTTGCTGTTCTCGTGCAACGGCCGGGGCTCGGCCATGTTCGGCACCGCCGACCACGACACGATGGCGGTCAGCGACACCCTTGGGCCCATCGGCGTGGCCGGTTTCTTCGCGGCCGGGGAGATCGGCCCGGTCGGCGACCAGAACCACGTGCACGGGTTCACCGCGTGCCTGCTGGCCTTCTCCTCCCACCCATCCGGTGATCAGCTTTATGATCGGTGAATGCCCCGATCTGTGCTCGCCGTCGACATCGGCGGGACGAAGCTCGCCGCCGCCCTGATCGGCTCCGGCGGAGACGTCCAGGTGGCCGAGCGGGTCGCGACACCGCCCGGCGGTGACGCGCGCACCCTGTGGAAGGCGCTCGACGGGCTGATCTCCAGTGTCACGGGCGACACCCCGGTCGCCGGGGTGGGGATCGGCTGCGGCGGGCCGATGACCTGGCCGGAGGGGGCGGTCTCCCCGCTGAACATGCCGGGCTGGCGGGCCTTCCCGCTCCGGGACCGGCTGGCCGCGCGCTTTCCCGGCGTGCCGGTCCGCATCCACAACGACGCCGTCTGCGTGGCCGCCGCCGAGCACTGGCGGGGCGCCGGGCGGGGCAGCGCCAACATGCTCGGGATGGTCGTGTCCACGGGCGTGGGCGGCGGGCTGATCCTCGGCGGCCGGCTGATCGACGGCGGCAGCGGCAACGCCGGCCACATCGGGCACGTCGTGGTCGACCCGGACGGCCCCGTCTGCGAGTGCGGCGGCCGCGGCTGCCTGGAGGCCGTCGCCCGCGGCCCCGGCCTGGCGGCCTGGGCGGTCGGGCAGGGCTGGACTCCGGGCCGGGCCGGGGGTGCGGGGCCCGCGACGGCCGCCGTACCCGCCGGGCCGTCCACCGCGGCGTCACCGGCCGCCGGGCCGCCCATCACGGCGTCACCTACCTCGGGGGCACCTACCGCGGGGGCACCTACCGCGGGGGCACCTACCGCGGAGGCTCACGCGCCGTCCTACGTCGAGGCGGCGACCGCCACCGGGCGGCAGCTCGCGCTGGACGCCGCCGCCGGGGACACGATCGCCCTGTCCGCCATGAACCGGGCCGGGCGGGCGCTCGGCCTGGCCATCGCCTCCGCCACCCACCTGTGCGACCTCGACGTGGTCACCATCGGCGGGGGCCTCTCCCAGGCCGGTTCCCTGCTGTTCGACCCGCTGGAGGAGACCCTCCGCGCTCACGCCCGGCTGGACTTCGCCCGGCGCGTCCGCGTGGTTCCGGCCTCCCTCGGCCAGGACGCCGGCCTCGTCGGCGCCGCCGCCCTCATCCTGGCCGCCGACCGCTACTGGTCTCCCGGAGACTGAGGGCGCCGCGCTCCGCGCCCCGTGGAGCGGTCCGCTCCACGGGGCGGCTCACCAGGTGGCGGGCTTGCGCTCCTGGAAAAGCCAGGCGTCGAAGAGGGCGTCGAGCTGCTTGCCGGAGAGCCGTTCGGCCAGGGCGACGAACCCCTCGGTGGTGACGTATCCGTACTTGTGCTCGGCGGCCCACGTCTTCAGCAGCTCGAAGAAGACCCGGTCGCCGACGCGCTGCCGGAGGGCGTGCAGGGTCATCCCGCCGCGGATGTAGACCGAGTTGTTGAACAGGTCGTCGGGCCTGGCGCGACCCGGCGCGTACGCCCACATCGCGTCGTCGTCGGCCGAGTAGTGCCGCCGGAAGATCTGCTCGGCGGTGGAGTCGCCCCGGTGCTCCGACCAGATCCACTCGGCGTAGGTGGCGAAGCCCTCGTTGAGCCACAGGTCCTTCCACCGGGTGATGCTCAGGCTGTTGCCGAACCACTGGTGGGCCAGCTCGTGGGCGATGATGTCCTCGCCGGGGTCGAACCCGCCGTACATGGGCTTGGTCTGGTTCTCCAGGGCGTAACCCGCGGAGAAGTCGTCCACCACGCCGCCGGTCGAGGAGAACGGGTAGGGGCCGAACACCGTGGCCCAGTGGTCGGTGATCTTCCCCGAGAGCGTGTAGAGGTCGTCCAGTGAGTCGCGGTAGCGCGGGTCCACGGCGGCCAGGTTCTTGATGCCCGCGGCCGTGCGGCCCTGGCGCAGCTCGAACCGCCCCAGCGTCATGGTGGCCAGGTAGGTCACCATCGGGTGCCTCTCCCGCCAGACGTAGGTCGTCCTGCCCTCGCGGGTCACCGGCTCGCCGTCCAACTCGCCGTTGGCCAGCGCGGTCAGCCCGGCGGGGACGGTGATCTCGAAGTCGAACAGGGCCTTGTCGGCCGGGTGGTCGTTGCCCGGGAACCAGGTCTTGGCGCCGTTCGGCTCGCAGGTGACGAAGGCCCCGTCGCGGGTCGGGATGAACCCGTAGGTGCCGAGGTTGGAGGAGTTCCGTACCGGCTTGGGCTCTCCCGCGTAGGCGACCTCGACGGTGAAGGCCTTCCCCGCGGGGATCGGATCACCGGTGGTCACGGTCAGCTCGTCCCCGGCGTGCTCGGCCGTGGTGACCTCTTCGAATGTGGTGATGCCGTCGTCCACGGAGACCCGCTTCACCGTGAGCCCGGACAGGTCGAGGTTGAAGCGGGACAGCTCCTGGAGCGCCCTCGCCGTGATCGTGGCCACGCCGGACAGGTGCCTGGTCTCCGGGTTGTAGTCGATCTTCAATCTGTAGTGCTCGACGTCGTAGCCGCCGTTGCCGTCGGTGGGGAAGTCGGGGTCGCCGATCCCGGGCGCGCCTGTGTCTCCGGCGGCCGGTGACGCGGTCACGTACGGGGCCACGCCCGGTGGCGTGACGGCTGTCGGGGCTGTGCCGTCTCCCGCGGTGGCCCCTCCCGTGACGGGGGCGGGGGCGCTCCCGCCGGGCCCGGAACAGGCCAGTACGGACAGCAGGACGGTGGTTGCCGCGACGACCGGCCGGCCCGACCTCATGTCGAGAGTCCCCTTTCCAGCCCGGACGCTGCCGGGTGCAGGCTCGCAAGCCTACGCGAGCTCGCGTTTCCGGGCACTCACTTAGCGTGACGGGCTGGAAAGTGTGGCCGGGCCGCCGTGCCGGCGCACGGCGGCGTGCGGGTCACAGGGGGTCACAGGTTGCCGCGGCGCTCCTGCTCGCGCTCGATGGCCTCGAACAGGGCCTTGAAGTTGCCCTTGCCGAAGCCGAGCGAGCCGTGCCGCTCGATGAGCTCGAAGAACACCGTCGGCCGGTCCTGGACCGGCTTGGTGAAGATCTGCAGCAGGTAGCCGTCCTCGTCGCGGTCGACCAGGATCTTGCGCTTCTTCAGCTCCTCGATCGGGGCGCGGACCTCGCCGATGCGGGCGCGCAGCTCGGGATCGTCGTAGTAGGAGTCGGGCGTGTCCAGGAACTGCACCCCGGCCGCGCGCATGTGGTCGACGGCGGTCAGGATGTCGTTGGTGGCCAGCGCGATGTGCTGCACGCCCGGACCGCCGTAGAAGTCCAGGTACTCGTCGATCTGCGACCTCTTCTTGGCGATCGCCGGCTCGTTGAGCGGGAACTTCACCTTCCGGGTGCCGTCCGCGACGACCTTGGACATCAGCGCGGAGTACTCGGTGGCGATGTCGTCGCCGATGAACTCCGCCATGTTGGTGAAGCCCATGACCCGCTTGTAGAACTCCACCCACTCGTCCATCTTGCCGAGCTCCACATTGCCGACGCAGTGGTCGACGGCCTGGAACACCCGGTTGTTCTTCACGTCCGGCGGGGCGACCATCGGCTCGGCGGCGACGTAGCCGGGCAGGTACGGCCCGCTGTAGTTGGAGCGGTCGACCAGCGTGTGCCGGGTCTCGCCGTAGGTGGCGATCGCGGCGAGGACGACCTTGCCGTGGTCGTCCTCCAGGGTGTACGGCTCCACCAGGCCCTTGGCCCCCTGGGCCAGGGCGTGGGTGTAGGCGGCCTCCACGTCCGGAACCTCGATGGCCAGGTCGATCACGCCGTCGCTGTGCTCGGCCACGTGCCGGGCGAGGTCGGTGCCCGGGCGCAGCGAGCCGCGCAGCTCGAACCGGGCGCTGCCGGAGGTGAGGACATAGGCGACCTCGTCGCGGCTGCCGGTCTCCGGGCCCTTGTAGGCCACGAGCCGCATGCCGAACGCGGTGGAGTAGTAGTGGGCGGCCTGCTTGGCGTTGCCCACGGCGAAGACCACGGCGTCCATACCGTTCACGGGAAAGGCGTCACTCATGTCCCCACTGTCTGTTTCGCTGGGCTGGTTGTGCAACAGTTACTTGTTTGGGTGGACAATTTGTATAGCTACTGACCAGTCAGCGCGGAGGTTCTGTACACCATGACGATTGATCGGCTCGACGCCCGGCTCATCTCCCTGCTGACCGAGGAACCGAAGCTGGGCGTGCTGGAGTGCTCCCGGCGGCTCGGAGTGGCGCGGGGGACCGTACAGGCCCGCCTCGACCGGCTGGCCGAGCGGGGGGTGATCACCGGGTTCGGCCCCGACATCGCCCCCGCCGCGCTCGGCTACGACGTGACCGCCTTCGTCACCCTGCAGATCCGTCAGGTGAGCGGGCACGATCCGGTCGCCGACCAGCTCGCGGAGATCCCGGAGGTGCTGGAGGTCCACACGATCACCGGCGGGGACGACATGCACTGCCGGGTGGTGGCACGCAGCAACGCCGACCTGCAACGGGTCATCGACCTGATCGTCGATGTCCGCGGGGTGGTCAGGACCTCTTCGGTGATCGCCCTCGACACACCCGTGCCATACCGGATCCTGCCTTTGGTGAATGATGTCCCTCACCGGGGGAACCGATAGCCGTACCATCCGAGAAGGAATCAGATCTCGTTATCCATCGTTTACCCTTAACGGTTCGCGCAGCTGAGGGGGGCGGCGCGGCCTCGAACGGGGGGTGTTGAACAGGTGGGGAAGGGCAGTCGCGGGAAAAGGCTGCTGCGGGCCGGGCTCGTCGTCCTCGGCGTCGGTTTCGTCGCGGCTCTGGGTCTGTTCGCGATGGCCTGGGCGATGACTCCGATCCCGGACAGCACGCAGGACGGCGCGACCGCGCAGGGATCGGTGATCTACTACCGCGACGGCAAGACCGTCCTCGCCAAGCAGGGGGTCAACCGCAGGACCGTGAGCCTGGAGAAGGTCCCCGAAAGCCTGCGGAACGCGGTCATCGCCGCCGAGAACCGCTCGTTCTACACCGACAGCGGCGTGTCCCTCCGAGGGACCGCGCGGGCCGTGTGGTCCACCGTCACCGGCAAGCAGCTCCAGGGCGGCTCCACGATCACCCAGCAGATGGTCCGCAACTACTACAGCGGCCTCAGCCAGGAGCGGTCGGCCGTACGCAAGCTCAAGGAGATCATGATCTCCCTGAAGGTCGACCGGTCCCAGTCCAAGGACTGGGTCCTGGAGCAGTACCTCAACACGATCTACTTCGGCCGGGGGGCCCACGGCGTCCAGGCCGCCGCCGACGCCTACTTCCGCAAGGACGTCTCCAAACTGACCCTCGCCGAGAGCGCCTACCTCGCCTCGGTGATCCAGCAGCCGACCCGGTTCGCCGAGCCGAAGGGCGCCGACCTGGACGCGGTCAGGGCCCGCTGGCAGTGGGTGATCGACGGCATGGTGCAGACCGGCGCGCTGTCGGCGGACGAGGCCGCCGAGGTACGGTTCCCGAAGCTGAAGGAACCCAGGGAGGTCTTCACGCCCAAGGGGCAGGAAGGCTACATGCTCGACCAGGTCATGACCGAGCTGGCCCAGATGGGATACACCCGCGAGATCGTCAACCAGGGCGGCCTGAAGATCGTCACGACCTTCGACCGGAAGCTCATGGCGGCGGCCGAGCAGGCCGTCGACTCGGTCCTGCCGGAGGACGCCCCCAAGAAGGTCCGTACCGGCCTGGCCGCGGTCGCCCCCGACACCGGCGAGGTCCTGGCCTTCTACGGCGGGCGGAGCTACGCCGCCAACAAATACGACAACGCCTTCTCCGCCAAGGTCCAGGCGGGCTCCACCTTCAAGGCGTACGCCCTGGCGGCGGCCCTGGAGGACGGCCGCTTCACCCTCGACACGCGGGTCGAGGGCAACTCGCCCATGCGGGTCGCCTCCGCCCCGAAGGGCATCCCCAACTCCGGCGGGGTGTCCTACGGCCAGGTCAATCTGATCAAGGCCATGCGGCACTCGGTGAACACCGCGTTCGTGGACCTCGGCCAGCAGGTCGGCCTCGACAGGGTCGCCAGGGCCGCCGAGTCCGCGGGCATCCCGGCCGCCCAGCTCACGCCGCACCAGGGAGCGGCCACCCTGCCCCTGGGCGTGGCCTCGGTGAGCGCCGTGCAGAACGCCTCCGGCTACGCCACCTTCGCCGCGGAGGGCGTCTACCGCAAGCCGCACGTGATCCGCTCGGTCAAGGACGCCGACGGCACCGACAAGATGACCGACAAGGGAGTCCAGGCCTTCTCCAAGCAGACCGCCGCCGACGTCACCTACACGCTGACCAAGGTCGTCAACGGTGGCACCGGTACCGCCGCCCGCCTCTACGACCGCCCGGCGGCCGGCAAGACCGGCACCACCGACAAGTCGGCCGCCGCCTGGTTCACCGGGTACACCCCGCAGCTCTCCGTCGCGGTGAACATGTTCCGCGACGACAACAAGCCGGTGGTGGTCGGCGGCAGCGTCCAGTACGGCGGGCAGTACCCCGCCCAGATCTGGCGCGCTTTCATGGCCGAGGCGATGGCGGGCAAGCCCGTCGAGCAGTTCCCCGAGCCCTCCACCCGCGGCTACTCGCCACCCCCCCACGGGTACGACCCCTTCCCCGACCAGAACGGCGACTACGGCGGCGACGAGTACATCGCACCGACCCCGGACCCGGAGCCGACGCCCGTCCCCTCCCCGGAGGCGACAGAGGAGCCGGTCCCCGAGGTAACCGTCGTCCCCACCCCGGACGTGACGGTCATTCCCACTCCCGACGACCCGGGTGACGGAGACATCGAGGTCGACGACGGCGGCAACGGCGGAGGCGGTGGCAACGGCGGTAACGTCGACACCGACATCCCCGCCGACCGCACGGGCCGGGCGGCCGAGTTCCGGGTCGCCGGCTGAGAAACCGGGCAATCACGGGCTCACGCCGGTCCGGCGTGGGTTGCGCGGGTACGGTGTGGGTTGTGCCGATATGGCGCGCACCCAAAGCGAGGCGCCGGTACGGCGAGGGGCGGCACGGTGGTGGTCGGCGCCGCCGTACGGTGCGCCACCCGGGGCCCGGCACGGGCGGGATGCCGGAGCCCGTGCTGCGGTGGGGCCGTCTGCGGACGGTCATGGTCGTGCTGTGCGGGCGGGTTGTACGGCCGTCTCCACAGGGCGCGTGATACTCGATGGTCAGAGGTCGAGCACCTCGGTGTTCTGGCAGGCGACCAGGCGCCAGTGGCCGCCCTCTTTGGCCATCACATAAAGAGGACTCCCCTCATTGCCGATCGTCTGGCCACCAAGCGTCAGATACCGCTGACGGACTTTGACGGCGGCGACGTCGGGACGGATGAAAAGCACATGCTCCACCTCATAGGAGGCCGTCGCATCCTGCATCGCGCCAGGAAGAACCCGGTGTGTGAAGGCCGCGATCTCCTCCCGGCCGATCAGGCGCTTGCCATGGCCGGTGGTCCAGATGGCATCGGATCGGAACAGGCTGACGAACTCGTCGGGCAGTTCGTTCTGCTGAGAGTGCTCAACCGTGGCGACCACCTGCTTGATCGCCTCAATCTCGGCCGTACGGGTCTGCTCATCGATCGCTGTCGTACTCATGCTGCTCAGCCTGTTACCTCAAGCATGATTGAGGTCAAGTGTGCGCGAGATCGCCGCCACCGGGTTTCCGCCTCCTCCGAATGGCGCGCCGGTACCGACTTCAGCGCTCGGGGCCTGCTCCGTTCGCCACCGACGCAGCGCCCTGAGCTTGAGTTCCGCCCTGCCCGCCTCAAGCCGGGGCGCAGCTGCGGTGCCCGGCCCTGAGCTCCTTCCCGCCACCGATGGCCGCAGGCGACGGCGCCCGGCCCTGAACGGCCCCGCGTCTTCGCTTCAGCGGCGGCGAGATCACTGGCGGCCGGAGAGCCACTCACCTGCGGTCCGCACCCGCGACGGCGATATCACGAGGAGTGCGGCGCGGGCGGGTTGTCCGGCCGGCGTAAAGACCGTGCCAGCAACCCCGCGCGCCCGCGCAGGCCGAAGGCCTGGACCCACCAGAGCCCGGCCCCGACGGCCGGCCGGACAACCCGCCCGCACAGCACGACCATGTCCGTCCACAGACGGCCCCACCGCAGCACGGGACTCGGCATTCCACCTCCCGGGACCCGGGTTGCGCGCCGTACGGCGGCGCCGGCCACCACCGTGCCGCCCCTCGCCGTACCGGCGCCGACTCCTCGGCTTGGGTACACGCCGTACCGGCGCAACCCACGCCGCACCCGCGCAACCCACGCCGTACCCGCGCAACCCACGCCGTACCGTGTAAGTGACTGTTGCGAAACCGGTCAGGCGGTATCGCGGCGCTCGTCTTCAGCAAGCCGCC